>NZ_CP040106.1:2012500-3478750 GCF_005281475.1 Echinicola rosea
GCTGAAAGCATCTAAGTGCGAAACCCACCTCGAGATGAGGTTTCCGTACAGGGTTGTCATAGACGATGACGTTGATAGGCTGCAGGTGTAAAGCCGGAGACGGCATAGCCGAGCAGTACTAATAGCCCGAAAGCTTGCCTGTTCGGAGTTGTATTATCTTTGGTAATGTCGAAAGACCAAAAAGGAAATAAAGATATTGTTCCGTCGCCCGAGAAATGTCGATGGGACGGAGAGCTTAGGGTGGTATGGCACGGGGGATCCACCTCTTCCCATCCCGAACAGAGAAGTTAAGCCCTGTCGCGCCGATGGTACTGGGGTTACACCCGGGAGAGTAGGTCGCCGCCCGCTTTTATACAGGCCCACCGCACAAGCGGTGGGCCTTTTCATTTTTATATGCCCCTGGCAGGACCGGGGGATCCGGCATGGGGGATTTTGATCAAGCGGAAGAGTTGGGGCTGCCGGTTTTCTTACCGGAAAAACCACCGTTTAAAAAATGCCACAAAGGTATTATGTTTGAAAAGTGCATAAGCCAAAATTCTTAACTTAACAAGAGTATTAAATCATGTAAACGTTAAGAACCAAGCTTATGCAAAGGAAAGATAGTCAAAAGATATTTGAGGGGCAATCTGTTTATGTAGGTATTGACTACCACAAGAAAAGCTGGAAGGTCAGCATCTATGGCGAGCAATACGAACACAAGACGATGAGCCGTGCCCCGGATGCGGAGCAACTGCTGCGGTATCTTGAAAAGAACTTCCCGGGAGCTGCCTATCACGCCGTTTATGAGGCGGGGTTCAGTGGTTTTGGGTCCTGCCGGCGATTACGGGACCTAGGTGTAAACTGCATGGTGATAAATCCGGCAGATGTTCCCACCAGCCAGAAAGAGAAGTTGCAGAAGACCGATAAGGCCGACAGCAGAAAACTGGCGCGGTCCCTGAGAAGCGGCGCGTTGTCGGGCATCCACATACCGGACAGGCAATTGGAAGCTGACCGGGGGTTAGTCCGTCAGAGGTTCCGGATAGTAAAAGATATTGCGAGAAACAAGAACAGGGTCAAGTCGTTGTTGTTTCAATTTGGAATAAGCATGGCTGAACGTTTTACAACAGCACAAACAAGGTATTGGTCCAGGCCCTACACAGATTGGCTGTTAAGCCTCTCCGGTGCAGATCCGATGGTAGGTCCACTCATTGACAACTATGTGCGAATTGTCAATAACCTAAGAAAGGAGCTGTTGGGCATCAACAGGCAAGTCCGTGAGCTTTCCCGGACATCCCGCTATAAGGACAGTTATAATCTTTTGGTAACCGTTCCGGGAATAGGCTTAATGTCGGCGATGGCCTTTCTGACCCAGCTGGGAGATTTTACAAGGTTTAAGCGACTTGATGAACTCTGTAATTATGTGGGATTGGTGCCAAGAATGTATGGGTCTGGCGATAAAATGGTTGTGGGCAAACTGATCAACAGAGGAAGAAAGGAGCTGAAGATCATGCTGATCGAAGCCTCCTGGGTAGCCATAAGGCAGGATCCGGCATTAATGGCCAAGTTCAATGAACTTATCAAAACAATGCCAAAGAACAAGGCCATCATAAGGATTGCCAGGAAACTGCTGAACAGGATCAGGTATGTGATCGTCCACCGGAAAGAATATGTGACCGGAGTAGTATCATAATAAGGAAAAATATACCTTGAAAATCAGGATGGGGGAAGAAATGAAATTTTGGGATTGCAGCACCCTGAACAGGGAGGACCGCTACACAAAGGTTGCATCCCCCTCCTCTTTGAAATGAAAATACGATGCGGCGAGATACAGACCGCTGATAGAAGATTGATTAAAGAGGTAAGTTTGACGGTATAAAAAAGCCGGGCCGTGAAGATCAGGTTTCACCGGTGGGGTTTTCTTAGGCATACCGCTTCTGAATTATACTGAAAACTGCGGACAGGGATTCCCAAGCCCGCAGTTAAAATGAATATAATTCATCGGAAGGACCTATCCCTGGCAAGTTGCCCCCCGGCAGAGCTTGATTCCGTTTCGGCCCAACACTTTCAAGTTAGTCGATTGTTTTGACAAACTATGGGAGAAAACTGTAAAAAAACACCCTATATGAAAGGATTTTGGCTGATTCTCTTGTTTTTCAACATAGAAGGCTCCAAGTGCATGCTGGACCTGCGGTTAACCCGCATTTAATGCGGTTTAGTTTAGTGTGTATTTGGAAAAATGTGTTCTGTCTTTTTTCCTTGGGCAGTTATCTTTCTTGCCAAATTCCAGGCTGGTTTTTCATCTCTCTACCGTTGTTGCCTTTTTGCTTCAGGTCAAAAAAGTAACCCGAAAAATCCGCCGCTACGCCACGGCGCACAGGTGTGCAGCTATTGGCCTAAAATTAAAACCTTCCCCCAATGCAGGCAAACTCCTCCTGTCTAAAGCCAAGTAAACTTTTCTAGCTGCCAACATTCTTTTTGGTCAGCCTTTTGTCAAACAAGCCTGCCTTTTTGCCCGCCCGCTTTTTAATTTCTTAACGTCCAATACCTGCAAGGCGAATTCAGTTAATAAGTCCCAAAAATGTATCGCTTCCTTTTGACGGCCCTTGGTATGCCTGTTTTCCAGCCGATGGTGGAAGCCGTTAAGAAAGGGAGTTGGCTCGCGTCGTGGAAGAGCGAGATCCACTCGCTTTTAGGCCGTAGCCATCGGCTGGAAATTAAAATGGGTGACGGATCCACGTCGCAGGGGAAATCCATGTTTCATTTTAAAGGGCAGACCACCGGCCTAGATGTCCTGCCTGCCGGAAGGCATGGTTTCTTTCTTTTTTCATCAATAGCCTGCTCCGAAAGCCTTCGGGGGAAAAAGGAAAAGGATTTAAAAGACTGCACTTGAAAGCTAGCCCCCAGAGGGGTGACATGTTCATGGTCATGGGTGAAGCCCATGGTAAATTGCCCATCCAACGTTTACGGTTCTAGCCGTATTTCCCTTCCTTTTCCCATGAATTCCCGCTAAAACCCATTCATGCGGTTGGAGGAAGCCCATCGTTTTAACGGTATGAAATTTTCCTGAATGAGGCCAAGTCAACATTCGTTTCCCTGGAAATATGGCTTGAATCCTTAAAAACCCTTAATAAGGGTGGCGGGGTTTTATGGGGGATAGTAGGGACCGCGCGGCTATATCTTTATAAACTGTCGCATTTGCTGGCTAATAGCAAGTGCAACATCCAAATTTTTACTTGGTTTATGATTTCTGTTTACTATATGATTTCGTTCAATATTTCCCCTTAATCTACTAAAAGTCAGTTGTGGTTTGTATATTGAAAATATTATTTTTAACGAAACAGATGGAACTATGGCCACTAAAAACACATCTTTTGAGGAAGTAGAAAAATTGCTTCAAGAAATTGGACATAAAATTGAGGAGCTGATCACCAAAGGTGCTGAAATGAGTGGTGATGCTAAAGTGGAAGTAGAGAAAAAGGTGGAAGAACTTAAAAAGGACAGATCTTCCATTGAGAAAGAATTTCAAAAAAGAAAAAAAGAATTTGAAGAAAAGTACCATTCAAAAAGGGCATCTGTTAGCCCAATGCTTGAGAAATCAAAGGAACATTTTTTAGCTGGACTCAAAGAACTTACTGGTGCATTTAAAACGCTTATCAGTAATAGATGATTTGATCCAGACGGTTTAAGATCCGTTTTAACTTTTTTAAAATTAAATTGTAATGGCTTACATAATATTGGTTCTATATGATTTGCTGTGGGTAACTTTTATTTTGTTTGCAAAATTATAGCGTGACTATCACTTTGTTACCTTGTTACTTTTTGGCCTGAAGCAAAAAAGTAACCAAAAAAACCCGCTGCGGTGAGCGATTTCGGCTAAAATCAAAGCCAGCACTCGCGCAGGCAAACTCCTCCATTTGAGCAGCAAACCAACTTTTTGTGCTGATTCACGTCAGACAAGCCTGCGCCTTTTCCAGCCCACTTCTTTGATTTCTTAACGTCAAATACCTTAAGGCAGAACAGAAAATTCCCCATTGGAAAAGATTATGAATCAACGGTAAAATAACCGGCATTTTATCTTCACCCACTACAATCCATATAGAGCCATAATATTTTATAGAGCCATTAATTTTGATATATTTTTTGTGGTTATAATGTGCATTGTTAAGATGAAGACTTCTTCCATGCCCCATATTAGAGCTTTAAGTGATTTTATGTTCCAGTTTTTCCTTATTTTTGGACATGAATTACCTATCTGTAGAGAATCTCTCCAAGAGTTTTGGAGATAAGTCGCTTTTCCATCACATTTCGTTTGGTATAGATCAAGGGCAAAAGATAGCCTTGGTAGGCATCAATGGGGCTGGTAAATCCACCTTGATGAAGATAATTATGGGCTTAGAAATCCCTGATGAGGGAAATTTGGCCATAAACCAGAGCATTAAAGTGGCTTATGTACATCAAAATCCCGTATTTGAAGCCAACCTTTCTATTTACCAAACCTTGTTTTCTGATTCATCCAGTGAGCCATTGAAGGTCATAGACCAATATCAGAAAGCAATGCTGGCAGCCCAGTCGGGCAAAGACAATGCTGACGAGCTCAATAGTATTATGGAAAAGATGGACAGGCTTCAAGCCTGGGACTATGAATATCAAATAAAAGAAGTATTGGGTAAACTGGGGCTTCATGATACTGATCTTCCTGTAGGGAATCTTTCTGGCGGACAACGAAAGCGTGTAGCCCTTGCCAAGGCCATCCTGGAAAAACCGGATTTACTGTTATTGGATGAGCCCACCAACCATTTGGATCTAAAAACGATTGAATGGCTTGAAGATTACCTTTCTAAAGCTAACTTGTCTCTATTTATGGTGACGCACGACCGTTATTTTTTAGAAAAGGTTACCAATGAAATTTTGGAGCTGGATGCCGGGAAAATCTTTAAATACACGGGGAACTATAGCTATTTTTTGGACAAGAAGGCGGAAAGAAGGGAAATCGAAGCGACCGAACAAGAGAAAGCCAAGAGTCTTTATAAAAAGGAACTTGAATGGATGAGAAGACAGCCTAAAGCAAGAGGTACAAAAGCGAAATACAGAATAGATGCTTTTGAAACCACCAAGGAAAAGGCTTTTCAACGAAAAGAAGAACGTGAGGTGGCACTTCAGGTATCCGCAAAAAGGCTTGGCGGGAAGATTGTTGAACTCGAAAAGCTTTTTAAAAGCTATGGAGATAAAAAAATAGTGAACGATTTTTCTTATACCTTTAAAAAAGGTGATAAGATAGGGATAGTGGGCCCTAATGGAGCCGGAAAAACTACTTTCCTGAATATGCTTACAGGGGCGTTAGAGCCAGATAGTGGGGCTATTGTTATTGGCCAAACAACTGCTTTCGGGTATTATAGGCAGGAGGAGCATTCATTTGATGAAAACAAACGGCTGATTGATTTGGTAAAAGAAGTGGCAGAAGTCGTCACATTGTCCAATGGTAGCACCATTACGGCTTCCCAGTTTCTTAATCAATTTGGCTTTCCTCCTAAGCAACAACATACTCCAATATCCAAACTTTCTGGAGGCGAAAAGAGAAGGTTACAGCTATTGATGGTCTTGATTAAAACGCCCAATTTTTTGATTCTTGATGAGCCAACCAATGATTTGGATATTGTCACTCTAAATACTTTGGAAGAATTTTTGGAAAACTTTCCGGGTTGCATGATTATTGTTTCACATGATCGGTATTTTATGGACCGTTTGGTGGATCATATCTTTGTGTTTCAGGGTGATGGCAGAATTAAGGATTTTCCTGGTAATTATAGTGATCTAAGAGAGTGGGAAAAGGAAGAGGAAGCAAAGATTGTAGCAGAGAAAGTTCCTGCTAAGGAGCAGGGAAAAATTCAGGAAAAGGCTTCTGCGCCAGAGAAAAAGAGCAGTAAGGCCTCTTTCAAGCAAAAGCAGGAGTTCAAAGAAGTACAGCAAAATATCAATCGCCTTGAGGAAGAGAAAGAAGGCCTTCTTCATAAAATCAATTTAGGTACAGAGGACCATGAATTGCTTTTGGAATGGTCTACCGCCATACAGGGGATTGATGAGCAACTAGAAGAACTTGAATTCAGGTGGCTCGAGCTGAGCGAGCTGAATGATATTATGGATTAGAATGAAAGAAATAGAGTACGTAATCATTGGTGCTGGGCAGTGTGGTTTGTCAGCCGGAAGACATTTGCAAAAAGCAAATAAGGAATTCATCATTTTGGACCAACACCTTGAAGTAGGGGATTCTTGGCGAAATCGGTATGAATCCCTTAAGCTGTTTACTCCTGCTGCGTACTGTCAATTACCTGATTTAAAGATGGCTTTGCCGCCTAACGTGCGGCCTACAAAAAATCAACTTGCGGATTACTTTTCTCGTTACGCTAGCCATTTTGACCTTCCTGTTCATACCAATAATAGGGTTACGGAAATTTCCAGGCAAGCAGAGACATTTCTCGTTAAGACTACTTTCGAGCAAATTAGGGCAAAAAAAGTCATTATTGCCAATGGAATGTGCCAAAAGTCCTTTATCCCTGAATGGGCTGATAAGCTGAACATTCCTTATATCCACAGTAGTCAATACCGTACGCCGATCTCTGTAAAAGGGAAAAAGGTATTGGTAGTGGGAGGAGGAAACTCTGCCGCTCAGATCATTGGCGACCTTACCAACTATTTTGACATTCACTGGTCAACACTTCGCAAACCAAAAATGCGATCTTTAATTGTTTTTGGTAAAAACATCCTTTGGTGGGGCGATAAATTTAATAGATTGGAAAAGCCTCTTAAAGAAAAAAGAATTAAAAGGCAAGAACCCGTTTACCTGTTTGATGACCTCAAAAAGAAAATCAAAAAAGCTAAAAAACAGCCGGAGGTGATTGGAGCAGGAAGTAATCAGGTTACTTTCTCCAATCAAACAACAGAGCAGTTTGAATTTGTACTTTTTGCCACAGGATTTATTCCTGATTACAGCTTTATAAACATTGAGGGATTTGAAAATGACATGGATGTACTAAGAAAGCAGCATGGCGTTTCGAAAATTCCAGGACTTTACTTTCTGGGCATCCCCTTTCAGCGTAGTAGGAGTTCACATCTTATTTATGGAGGCCAACGGGATGCCGAGTTTATCGTAAGACATGCTAGTAATTCCGATTAACAATATGTAGTCTGCAAGGATTTTTTTCAGAAAGAAAGTGCCAACGCTAAATATTTTCCAACGTATGGTGGATCAGCCGTTCCACTACTTCGCTTGGATCATCCACAAATTCCTGCGTAATACGGTTGGCTACGATGGCATTGAGGCTGAGAACCTCATGTCCGAGCATTTTTCCCATAGCATAATACCCGGCTGTTTCCATCTCAAAATTGGTGAGTTGGACGCCTTCCACATCAATAGCTGCCAGCCGCTCGATAATGTCTGGGATGGCAGGCTTGAGCCGAACTTCTCTTCCCTGCGGGCCGAAAAATCCTGGGCAAGTAGCGGTATTTCCCAGTATCGTATCGTTTGTACATAACCTTTCAAGTAGTGGTTTAGAACCTTCAAAACAATAAGGACGGAATCCTAATCCCAGTGATTGCTGAACAGCATTCCCAATGGCCAGTTCTTTTTGGCTAAAGTCAGCAGCATAATATTGCATTAGGGTATCCAAGCCCACTGCAAAGTTAGAAGCAACCAATGCTCCTGCAGGGATCTCTTTACGCATGCTTCCTGATGTGCCTACGCGGACAATCTTGAGAGCCGTATGCTTGGGCTTGATCTTACGTGTGTGTAGGTCAATATTGACCAACGCATCTAATTCCGTCATAAAAATTTCAATATTATCCGTGCCCATTCCGGTACTCATCACAGAGAGTCTTTTCCCCTTGTACGTACCCGTGTGGGTGACAAACTCTCGCTTGGCTACTTTAACCTCTATGTGATCAAAGTACTGCGAAATTTTGGCCACGCGCTCAGGATCACCTACTGTAATAACACTTGAAGCCAGAAATTCTGGCTTCAAGTTTAAATGATAGATGCTTCCATCAGGATTAATAATAAGTTCAGATGCTGGAATTACCTTTGTCATTGATGGTAAATTATGTTTTTTCCTTTTCTGGTTTCCTGTGTAATCCTTTATAAGGATTGTAGCCGTTGGTGTTTTTTTGATAATACCCGGTGCCGTCATATGGACGCTTTTCTGGATGCTCCTTACATTCATCAGAGCAAGCTCCCTCATATTTCCACCCACATTCTTCACAAATTGGTACATGGATGTTACATTCCGGATTGGCACAATTGACCATTCGGTCAGATGGGGTTCCGCAACAATGGCACTTGGAAATAACTTTAGGGTTTACTTTGTTGACATCTACGGCCACCCTGTTGTCAAAAACATAGCACTTTCCTTCAAAATCCGCTCCATCTGCCTCCATGCCATATTTAATGATCCCTCCGTGCAATTGGTACACGTCTTCAAATCCCTGCTCCAGCAGGTACGCAGATGCCTTTTCACACTTGATTCCTCCAGTACAATAGGTGAGTACCTTTTTGTTTTTTAAGTGCTCCAGCTCTTTTATTTTGTCTGGGAAATCCCTAAAATTATCGATGTCGAGTCTCACCGCATTTTTAAAGTGGCCAAGCTCATGTTCGTAATTTGATCTGACATCCAATATGACCACGTCTTCCTGATCTTTCAAAGCCCTAAATTCAGCAGGTTCTAGGTGTTTTCCTGTCCGTAAGTTGGGATTGATATGTCGAAGACGGGAATGGACGATCTCTGGTTTTACCCTAACGTGAATCTTAGCAAATGCATGCTTGTCAAAATGATCTACTTTGAATTCCGTTTTAGCAAATCGTGGATCCGATTTTACATATTCCATGTATCGGCCACAATCTTCCTTCAAGCCTGAGACAGTACCGTTCAGGCCTTCGGGTGAGATGATGATTCGTCCACGGATATTGTTCTCAACGCAGAATAAGTGGTGTTCTTCTCTGTATGCCTCAGGATCCTTGATCTCAGCATAGCAGTAATAAAGTAAAACGCTGTAATCTGAATTTTCCATAACTAAAGCCCTGTTTCCGGCAGGGTGTTTTGGTAAAAGGTTAAGTTAATAAGTTACTAATTTTTTTGGTTACTTGTCGCAAGCTTCCTATTAGGAAACCAATTTATATTGTGGACGCTTCAATACTATTTGTTCATGGCTACGGCAGGATTACCGAATACGGTGGCCTCTTCTTCCACGTCTGCAATCACGACAGATCCTGCACCTACACGTGCATTTGCCCCGATCTTCACACCAGAAACTACTGTTACGCCTGAACCTATGAAGGCTCCCTTTTTGATGGTTACGCCTGAGTTGATGACTGCACCGGCACCGACTTGGACAAAATCATCGAGTTTGGCTCCATGGTCTATGATTGCTCCTGTGTGAAATATTCCATGGCTGCCTACCTCCGCACCAGTACCGATATGTACACGGGCATTGATAAAATTACCGTGGCCAATGATCGCATCAGAGGAAATATTGGCAGTTTTATGAATAGCATTGATCGGCTGGGTTTTCCTTCTCTCGTTGAGCAATTTTACCAGAAACTGTCTGTATTCATTGTCATCAACGGCTACAAAAGCTTCCGATTTTTTACCGATAAGCTTCAGGTAACCATCATCTTCTGGATTTCCCAATACAGGCACCACATTGATCTCCGTGCCGTGGAGACTTTCATCCTCATCCAAAAAGCCATACACTGTCACTTCATTACTATTGAATATTTCTAAAGCTGGCTGTGCAATGCCTTTTGCGCCTAATATTATTACTGGTTTTTCCATAGTCTCCATCGTTTAGTCCGCAAAATTACGCTAAATTCCGGTTGGAACCAAAATATCATTTTGCCGGTCTCAAGAGGTTTTGTCCAATTTTACAATCCAGGCATTTTTTAGGGTAACAATAGGAGTGGTGGATGCCGATCATCCCTTGTGTATCAAAAGCGTTTTCAGGCGACCAATCTTCCTTTTCAAAGGCTGCAATTATCCGGTTATCTTCTGCGGGGATTTCTTGCAGAAAATCAAAACACCGTTCCCGCCAACCTTCGTCATCCGTAAACTTTCCAAAGGCGTACCAGAGGGGAACAATGAAGTTTATGCCCAAATGATTTAAGGTACGTTTGGTCAATAGCCTGTTTTGAGGTTTTCCACTTGGTTTGCTCAATTGGTTATGGTGTTCCCAATAGGCGTTGGGTTTTGCCCTGAAAAGCCCCTCCAGGTCAGAGATGGTACGCACCTGATTGGTCAGTAATGAAAATAAATTGGGGCTTTTGGAGAGTATTGCGACCAACTGGCTGATTCTGACAGGTGGGTAATTGCCCGGTCTTACCCTCATAAACTTCCATTCTGCTGGGTAGATGGCTTCCTTTAACTGGTATTTTTTTCGATAAAACTCATATTCTTTTTTCATGAAAAGGGTATAGTCATCTGGTTTGTCTTGGTAGCAGAAACCTGCTTGCCCCATCAGAAGTGCTTCCTGCACAAGGGGTTGATTGGCATGTTTTTTTACTAACCGGTAGGGCATTTCCCTGGCCAGTTTCAGCATCGGTAAACTGTTTACTTTAAAACCAAAACAATGGAACAGCCATCTGTAAGCCACTTCTTCCCAATCTCCCGAGGTTGACTTAACTTCTTCATGGATCAAATGTGATTTTTGCTGGAGTCGCTCTATTAATGCCCGTTCGAGCATAGAAAATTTGATGATAGGCTTTACCTCATCCAAAAAATCGCTACAAAGCAGCTGTTTACGCGTATTGATCAATCGTCGATAGTTTCTTAGCACATCCAGGAATATTTTCCCTTTGAGTGCCAAAGTTGGTATGGTGGTTCCATCCTTTCGACGCACTTCTGTATCATGCACCCAAACGACGTGCAGGATGACTGAATCATAATTTTTATCTGATTCATGTCCGTGGACATTCCAATCGGAAGACCGGATATGGACTTCAATATTACCAAAAAAGTCCATTTGGTCGATGACAATGTGTGCTTCTGAAAAGTCTGGGCCTTCGTGGGAATTTTGAAAACCAATTTTCTTGATTTCCAGTACCGAATCAGTGACGGTGGTCAGCCCTTGTTTGTCGAAATACTGGTACTTCCAGACCGCATGAATAAAATCTTCCTTAAAGTGCATATCCAAACAAAAAATCAAAATTCCCTGTTGATCAATGGGAGAATTTAGGATAAAATCGATGAATCAAAAAAATATCCTCCTGAAGAGCGGTAAAGTAGGTGATTTACATCTATTCTTGGTAATAGTCAATTGGAAGAAAGAAGGGAAATCTCCTTATATCGACCTTCAGCAGTACCGCTCCAAGAGCTTGGCCATTTCCTTCTGAAGTTTTTCGGCCTCTAACCTTGCTTGATCTCCAAAATCCTTGCCTTCAGAGGCGTAGATGATTCCACGAGAGGAATTGACCAAAAGACCGCAGGTGGTGTTCATGCCGTATTTGGCCACTTCTTCAAGACTTCCTCCCTGAGCCCCCACGCCAGGAACCAAAAAGAAATGTTCTGGGGCATATTTTCGCACTTCTGCAATCCGCTCTCCGCGAGTAGCTCCTACCACATACATGAGGTTATCATCAGTTCCCCACTGTTGGCTTTTTTCCAGTACTTGTTGAAATAGCGGTTTTCTTCCACTTGTTTCCAGCACCTGAAAATCCTTGCTTCCCTCATTGGAGGTCAACGCCAAAAGGATCACCCACTTCCCTTCAAATTCCAAAAAAGGCCCTACGCTGTCCTTACCCATGTAAGGCGCCACCGTAATAGAATCAAAATCCATCTGTTCAAAAAATGCCTTGGCATACAACATAGACGTATTGCCAATATCGCCTCTTTTGGCATCAGCAATGGTAAAGATGTCCTTTGGAATGTATTCCAGGGTCTTTTGAAGGCTTTCCCAACCTTTTGGCCCTAGGGCTTCATAAAAAGCAATGTTGGGTTTGTAGGCCACTGCAAAATCAGCAGTTTTGTCGATGATCTCTTTGTTGAATGCAAAGATCGGATCATCTTCTTTTAAGAGGTGCTGGGGAATCCTTCCCAAGTCAGTATCCAAGCCAACGCATAGAAATGATGCTTTTTTCTGAATATTGCCAAATAGGGTTTTCTTATCCATTTTTTTCGAAGGTTTCCGCAAAAATATAAAATAACCCGCCAATCTGAAACTCCCTGTTCCTAATTGAGTGATTTTTGAACTGAGCGGCAAAGTTGAGGGGAAGCAGATAGTACAGGTTGCGTATAAACCATGGGGTTTTCCAGGAAAGGATTGGTCGGGTTGGGCGTAGTCTCCTTGACACTAGATTCAGGTCTCCTATGCGCAAAATAAGATATAAGAAAAAAGCCAGCACGTAAATGCTGGCTCATAGAATTATTTGGTTTAATGAAAATGGGCTAACGTAAGTCAATGACTTCCACGCCGGGATGTTTGTTTGGGTCAAATGTGAAAAAGGATAATCCTAAATTGACATCAGTATCCACCTCGTTAAACTCGTACTTGAATGTTCCCCCGTCACTATCCGATACTTCCCATGCGAGCAAATCTTTATTGGCCTTATCCACAAATAGAATGATCTTTTGAAATTGTGCCTTGGAATTTTCGGCAGTCAGCAAGATTTTTTGGGCTTTCTTGCCATTTTGAATTTTCTCGCCTTTTAATTCGTAATCATAGCCTTTTTTGTACAGGTTGTAGATACTGGATGGGGTGAGCTCGTCCGTGTCTTTACTGACGGTATTGACGGTGACTTCCTGATAATTATTGGATTTAATAAAAGTCCAGACCGTTTTGCCATCATTATAAACCTCTTGGTCCGGCAGAACTAACTTGTATCGGTTGCCATTGACGGCCACTTCACCAGTGCTGCGCTGACTGGCTCCATCCAGGTCATTGTAATAATAATATTCAAAGGTGGCTTTTAGCCCGTCTAGAGACTGATATCGCTCACTCATCTGATCCAGCAACGCCTTAGCATCAGGATCTTTTTGTGCCCATAAATTGGTCTGTAAACAGCCTATAAGCAGACCGAGTAGTATAATCTTTTTCAACATAATTGTAATCCAGTTAATAAGCTCTCGCTTTTAGAGGCTACTCAATAACTGTTCCAAACTAACCTCGTCTTGAATTAATACTTCCCTGGCTTTGCTTCCCTCAAAAGCGCCTACTACACCTGCAGCTTCCAATTGGTCGATAATCCTTCCTGCACGGTTATATCCAAGTTTTAACTTTCTCTGTATCAATGATGTACTTCCTTGTTGATGCATTACGATCAGTCTGGCGGCATCTTCAAAAAGCGGATCACGATCGGCCAGGTCCACTTCTCCGACGCTGCTGTCACCATCCTCTCCTTCAAATTCAGGTAAAAGATAGGCATCACTGTATCCTCGTTGTTCTCCTATCCATTCACAGACCCTTTCCACTTCGGGAGTGTCTAGGAAAGCACATTGAAGACGGATGACATCGGAGCCTTGAGAAAGCAGCATATCCCCCATACCAATGAGCTGTTCGGCACCACCTGCATCCAAAATTGTCCTACTGTCCACTTTGGATGTCACTCTAAATGATAGCCTGGCAGGGAAGTTTGCTTTGATAATACCGGTAATTACGTTTACAGAAGGACGCTGGGTGGCCACTACCAAGTGAATTCCGATCGCTCTTGCCAGCTGGGCCAGCCGGGCAATCGGCCCTTCAATTTCTTTACCGGCGGTCATCATCAAGTCGGCCAGTTCGTCAATCACCAGTACAATGTATGGCATGAATTTGTGCCCCTTTTCGGGATTGAGTTTACGCGCCACAAATTTGGCATTGTACTCTTTTAGGTTTCGGCAGCCCGCATCTTTCAGGAGGTCATACCTGTTGTCCATTTCGGTACACAGTGAGTTTAGGGTATAGATGACCTTTTTGGTATCGGTGATGATCGCATCATCTGCATTGGGCAGCTTGGCAAGGAAATGGCGTTCGATTTTATTGAATAAAGTCAATTCCACCTTCTTGGGATCTACCAATACAAATTTCAATTGTGATGGATGTTTCTTGTAAACCAATGACGCTAAGATCACATTCAGGCCGACTGATTTACCTTGTCCCGTAGCGCCCGCCATAAGCAGGTGGGGCATTTTGGCCAGATCGAAAACAAATACTTCGTTGCTAATGGTTTTGCCCAGAGCAACAGGAAGGTCTTTGTCACTCTTCATGAATTTTTCCGTACCGAGTACAGATCCTGCGGCTACCAATTCCCTGTTTTTGTTGGGAACCTCTATGCCGATGGTGCCTTTGCCAGGAATGGGAGCAATGATCCTAATTCCCAAGGCAGCCAAGCTAAGGGCGATGTCGTCTTCCAAGTTTTTGATCTTGGAAATTTTCACCCCGGGATCTGGGACAATCTCATAGAGCGTCACTGTGGGGCCAATGGTCGCCTTGATTTCCTGGATGCCGATTTTGAAGTTGACCAGGGTCTCGACGATCTTGTTCTTATTTTCCTCCAGCTCTTGCCGGGTCACGGTTACTTTTTGCTGGTCGTATTCATTAAGCAGGTCAATGCTCGGATATTGGTAACTCGGAAGGTCGAGAGTGGGATCGTAGGGATCGAGGTTTTCTACTTCACTGACTTTCTTCTCCTCTTGCGCACTCGTCTCTACGGTGAACTTCTTGTCGTCAGCGGCTTTTTCTTCTTCTAGATCATCAGCGGTTTCCAACTCGTCGATATTGAAGGCAGGTTCTGAAGCAGGTGCTTTTTTCTTCTCTGCTTGGTTGGACTTGATGGTCCAACTTTGTTCGTCTTCTTCCTCTTCTTTCACCTCTTCCTCTATCATTAACTCCTCTTCTTCGACCATTTCTTCTTCGATTGGATCCTTTTTGCCCTTGGCCTCTTTTGCCAGAGGTGCAGCGGGCTCAGGATCCGATATTGGAGTATCGGATTTTAGATCGGACTGTAGCCAGTCAATATGCGTGATGTTAAAAAAGAAAACGACAAAGATCAGTAATGACCCAAAAATCAAAATGAAAGTTCCCCAGCCCAAGAATTCATCAGCTAGTACGGCCATTTCATAGCCAAAGCCCCCACTTAGGAATTGCAAGTAGCTAAAGCCTTTCAGAATGTGTACCACATAACCGAGCAAAAGCCCCAGCCAAAACACAAAGAACAGCCCAAAAACGCTGTATTGCGTCATGGGGATCAGGGATTTTTTGAAGGCCCATTTGAAGCCAAGCAAAAATAAAAAAGGGGGCAATAAAAAGGCTGCCAATCCAAACCACCTAAATATCAACCAATGGGACACATAGGCTCCAGCATATCCCAGCCAGTTTCTCGCTTCGGCGGCATTTTGTCGCAAAGTGACCGCTGGATCCCCTCCTGTGACCACACTCTGGTCAGCGGGGCCCGTGAATAAATATCCCAAAAAAGCAAAAAACAAAAATAGCCCGATCATCATAAACAATATCCCGAATGACAGCCCTATTTTCTTGTCTTTTAGTGCTCCTAAGGAAAAGTTAAACGTGCTTTTCTTCTTTTTGGCTTTTTCTTTTTTTCTAAATGTATTTGATTTATAAGTGTTTGAAGCCATAATTCTTCAATATGTCCTTGGTATAAAAGGTAAGTTAATTGTAATCGACTAATAATTAAAGCATCATTTGCTGTAATGCTCTTTTAGGCCCTTTTTGATGGCTTTCATCAATCCTGGGCCCTCGTAAATCATTCCAGAATAAACCTGTACCAATGAAGCTCCAGCTTCAAGCTTTTCGATCGCATCCTGAGCGCTGAAAATCCCTCCCACGCCGATAATAGGAAAAGTGCCTCCGGATTTTTCAGATAGGTAACGAATGACTTCTGTGCTTCTTTTACCAAGGACTTTTCCACTGACCCCTCCTGCACCCAAAGCGTCCACCTTGCTGGCATCTGTCCTTAGCCCAGACCGGTCTATGGTCGTGTTGGTCGCTATCACGCCATCGATTCCTGTTTCTTTGACGATTTCGATGATGTCATCTAGCTGTCCGTCCGTTAGGTCTGGGGCAATCTTAAGCAAAATAGGCTTGGGATGGTCCTTTTCGTCATTGCGCACCTTTACCAAGGAAAGCAATTGTTTGAGCGGTTCTTTTTCCTGCAGATCACGGAGATTGGGTGTGTTGGGTGAGCTGACATTCACCACAAAGTAGTCCACATAGGCATGTAAAGTATCCAGGCAATACAAATAATCAGATGCCGCGTTTTCGTTGGGGGTGACCTTGTTTTTTCCAATATTGCCACCGATCAGAACCTTGGAAGTCCGCTTTTTCAATCTTTTTACAGCCTCGTCCACACCGCCGTTGTTAAAGCCCATGCGATTGACCAGCGCCTCATCTTCAGGAAGTCTAAAAAGCCTCGGAAGTGGATTCCCATCTTGAGGTTTTGGGGTCAGTGTGCCTATTTCGATGAAGCCAAATCCTAACATAGCCATCTCATCGATCAATTTGGCATCTTTGTCAAATCCAGCTGCCAATCCCACTGGGTTTCTAAACTTCAGGCCAAAAACCTCCCGCTCCAGTGAAGGGTGTTCGTACCCATACATACTGTTGATGACACTTTTTACCAAAGGCAAATTGAACGTGTTTTTAGTCAGTGAAAAGGTAAAGTGGTGGGCTTCCTCTGCACTTTTCTTGAATAAAAATGGCTTTAAAAGGGATTTGTACACAGACATTGTCGATTGATTTATCCGCTAAATTAATTGAATTAGACGAAACCTTCATGATGGAATAATTAATATATAAAAATCAATGGTGAATCATCCGTACTATTTATGTGCCTAAAGCCTGAAAGGCAAGCTCCTGATGGTAGTAGGACTTTTTTGATGGTTTTTTTAATAATAGCAAAAATTGTATCATGATTGGGAAAGGCTATGGGGAATACAGGTTAAGCCAGAAGCACTATTTTTATTTATATTTACAATCCTTTCTCCATTTTATCTGATTGTTATGGTCTATAGAAAAACGATTGTTATGCATAAATTTATCATTGTTCTGGCGCTTTTTACGGGAGGTATTTTATTTTCCTGTTCTCCTGATAGTTCAGATGAGCATCAAGATACCCTTTCCACTGTGCTTTGGTATGAGCAGCCCGCAGCTGCATGGGAAGAAGCTTTGCCGGTGGGAAACGGACGGTTAGGCGCCATGGTCTTTGGGCAGACCAATACCGAAAGAATCCAGCTAAACGAGGACTCCATGTGGCCAGGGGCAGCCGATTGGGGAGATAGCAAAGGTACGCCAGATGACTTGGCTGAGCTTAGAAACCTGGTAAAAACGGGAAAGATCCACCAAGCGGACAAAAGCATCATCGATATGTTTTCCTATAAAGGAATCGTACGCTCCCATCAGACGATGGGAGATCTTTACATTGACTTTGATGGGGAAAGGGAGATTAGAAACTATACACGAAAGCTAAGCTTGGATGATGCCTTGGCCACGGTGAGCTATCAGTCGGGTGGAGCGCAATTCACCGAAGAGGTTTTTGCCTCTGCCGTAGATGACGTGCTGGCCATTCGCCTCGCTACGACGGATGCGGAGGGGATGGATTTTGACCTTCGCTTAGATCGTCCAAAAGATAATGGTCACTCCACTGTACAGGTAAATGCCCTTTCAGATAATGAATTGGTCATGGATGGAGAATTGACCCAATACGAAGCGGTCAAAGGAGATCAGCCGACACCTTTGGATTATGGGGTTAAATTCCAGACTAAGCTTAAAGTCATGCTAGTCGGGGGCAGCACCTCGGCTGAAAATGGAACGTTGCGTCTGGAAGGCGTCAAGGAAGCTACGATCTATTTGGTCTGTAACACGTCTTATTATCACGAAGATTATGCTTCAATAAACGATGAGGTTCTCGATGCGTTGGAATCCAAAGGGTTCAAGGAGGTGCTTTCTGCCCATAAAAAAGACTTTAATGAGTTTTATTCAAGGGTTCAGCTGGACCTAGGAGGGCATGAACTCGATAGCTTAGCTACCGATAAGCGCTTGAAAAGGGTTCAGGAAGGGGGCAAAGACGCAGGATTAGCGGCCACTTTATTCCAATATGGTCGATACTTGCTCATTTCTTCTTCTCGTCCCGGTACCAATCCGGCAAATTTACAGGGTATTTGGAACAAGGACATCAAAGCCCCTTGGAATGCAGATTACCACCTTAACATTAACCTTCAGATGAACTATTGGCCGGCAGGCCCTACCCATCTTTCAGAGATGCACCTTCCGTTATTTGATTATGTGGATCAATTGATAGAGAGGGGTAAGGTCACCGCGAAGGAGCAGTACGGTATCCAGCGAGGAAGTGTGGTGCACCATGCCTCAGACCTGTGGGCGGCACCTTGGATGCGTGCAAACAGGGCCTATTGGGGTGCGTGGATCCACGGAGGAGGCTGGATATCCAGGCACTATTGGGAGCATTTCCAGTTTACTGGCGATACGACTTTTCTTAAGGAGAGAGGGTATCCAGCATTGAAAGAGTTCGCCTCTTTCTATATGGATTGGATCCAGAAAGACGAACAGACAGGATTATACATTTCTTATCCTGAAACGTCACCGGAAAATTCCTATTTGGCTCCTGATGGCAAGCCTGCAGCGGTTTCATACGGATCCGCTATGGGACACCAGATCATCAGTGATGTGTTTCAGAATACCCTCGCTGCTGCAAAGGTGCTCTCCGTCAAAAATGACTTTACCGAGGAACTCGAAGAAAAAATGGGCATGTTGTATCCCGGAGTGGCCATTGGTCCGGACGGTAGAATATTGG
Source organism: Echinicola rosea (assembly GCF_005281475.1). Lineage (NCBI taxonomy): Bacteria > Pseudomonadati > Bacteroidota > Cytophagia > Cytophagales > Cyclobacteriaceae > Echinicola > Echinicola rosea. The sequence continues at coordinate 2,031,261 of NZ_CP040106.1, forward strand.
AATGGAACGAACCCTATGAGGAACCAGAGAAAGGCCACCGACACATGTCACACCTTTATGCCCTTCACCCAGGGGATGACATTACGGAAAGCATTCCTGAAGCATTTGCAGGAGCGCAAAAGACGATCGATTACCGCCTGCAGCATGGCGGGGCAGGTACTGGCTGGAGCCGTGCTTGGATGATTAATTTTAATGCGCGATTATTGGATAAAAAATCAGCTGAAGAGAACCTGTACAAGCTTCTTGAGGTTTCCACCGGTAAGAACCTGTTCAATGAGCACCCTCCTTTTCAAATAGATGGCAACTTTGGCTATACTGCCGGGGTAGCGGAACTATTGCTGCAATCCCACGAAAGCTTCCTCCGTATTCTTCCCGCCCTGCCGGCAAGTTGGCAAAATGGCTCTGTAAAAGGCTTAGTGGCCAGGGGAAACATTGAAGTGGACATCATCTGGGAAGCCGGGCAGTTATTAAAGCTTGGGCTAAAGAGCGCGACCAACCAAACCAAGCCTATTCTGTATAATGATAAGAAACTGGCCCTAACCCTATCGGCGAATGAATGGATTTGGTTGGATAAGGATTTGAATTTGGTGAAATAGATTCGATGCTGTATTATAGTGTGAAATAAGAGGTTGCCTCATCCATTTTGCGTTTCCAGATGAGGGTAGAGGCAGCCTTATTTTTTGTTCGGGTTAATTCTGAACTTTGAAGAAGTAGATTTTATTATTTTACGGGCTGCGCTTTGGCTAGAAGGAATAGGCTAGAGGTAATGCATGCATCTCCGAGAATAAGCCAAAAAATATGTGATTTACCAAGGGGGATGTTACTGCGTTGAAGTAATGGGCCTAATTGTAATTTTTAATAGCTGAATGGTTGATCCCTTTTCAATATTCTGTAAGGTCAGGGCTATAAGCTGGCTGTTTCTACAGGTAAATAGTTATGTTTTAAAAATATTTTCTTCGAAATCTTTTTAGTTTTGATTAGGGAGTGTTTTTGAAAATTCCATGTTTAAATGATGTGTTTTAACTGATTTTACGTTTATAGTGACTAAATATACATTGTTTTTTAGTTTTGTTTGGTTTTAAATGTAGTTTCGAAAGTTTTCCTGTTTTTATATAGTTGTGTATAGTGAAATGTTTTGAAAATAAATATTGTTTTTAGTTCATATTTTTGGTGATTAATACTATATTTAATTTCGATTAAACTTATGAATCGAAATTATTCAAAAGTAATTTCATTTTAAGGAAATGAAAAGTATAAAAATAGAGCGTGTTGCCGTCGAAATAAAATAAGGTGACATGTTTCAGCTGTCGGTACTTTGCCCAAAGGCAGTGTGGTCTTGTAAACCTTCTTCAAATAGCCTTGTAAAAATTATAAGAAGGAAGTAGGCCAACAGGCTAATGCCTCCACCTCTAGAATGGGGTAAGGTTTAAAGAATATCCAGTTTCACCCCTGGATATTTTATAAGAAAATACTTCAATCATAACAACTAAACACTAAACATTATGATGAAAAATGTACTCGTTTTTCTATGTACTTTTTGTTTGTATGGCATCGTTGCTGGGCAAACAGTCCCGGTGACTGGAACAGTCACCGATGCTGATTCGGGAGAGCCTATTCCCGCGGCAAATATTTTAATAAAAGGAACCGCTAAAGGGATGGTTTCAGATGTGGATGGATCCTATCGGATTTCCGTTGAAGCAGGTCAGGTCTTGGTGTTTTCCTTTATAGGATATGATTCCCGGGAAGTCGTAGTAGGAGATCAAGAGGAGGTTAATGTTGCCTTAAAATCGAGCGCGTCCGACCTTGATGAATTCGTGGTCGTTGGGTATCAGTCGGTAGTCAAAAGGGATGTGACAGGAGCTGTGAACAATATTCAAAGTGAACAGTTAGAAGCCATTCCTGTTACGAATGTAGCGACCTTGATCGGTACCCAAAGCACCGGTATTCAAAGTGTCAATATAAGTGGTGCTGCGGGTGCCAGGGGTGCTTTGGTCATTAGGGGAAATACGGCAGTATCCAGTGGTCTTGATGGAGGAGAGCGGTTTACGGCATTTAGTAGCCCGCTCTACGTAGTCGATGGTGTCCAGACCTCTCTAGAGGACTTGGCAGGTTATGGGGTTTCCAACACGGATTATTTGGCTTCACTGAATCCAAATGACATTGAAAGCATTGATATATTGAAAGATGCTTCAGCATCTGCCATTTATGGATCAAGAGGGGCGAATGGTGTGATCATTATCAAGACCAAGCGTGGACAAGCTTTGGATAAGCCTCAGTTTGATTTCTCCACAAGTATAGGGTTTCAGCCAATTCCTAATTTGGTGCCCATGCTGGTCGGGGCTGCAGAAAGAAGAGAAAAAATGGGTATGCTTGAAAAATGGTGGGATCATGAGTTCTTGCTTTCTAATCAGGTACCCATTATGCTGACGGACAGTCTCAATCCTGCATTTAATAACAATGTGGATTACCAAGGGCTGTTTTATCAAAAAGGCGTCTCACAGCGGTACAACCTGAGCATGAGAGGAGGCAGCGAGGAGACCAATTACCGTTTGTCATTTGGGTACAATGATGACAAAGGTGTAGTGAAGGCCACAGGCTTTACGCGATACACGCTTAACGCCCATGTAAATACTAAGGTGGGAAAGAAATTCACGAACCAATTTCTGGTAAACACTTCCTTTACGGAAAACAAAACCGGCCAGGGAAACCCGGGCGGTGGATCGTTTAACTTGGACAACAGTCTCCCTACAAGTCCCAATAGCCTGAACTCATCGTTGTTTTATTTGACGGAGGCGAAGCGAAAGTCCCTGGAGGGAGAGCTGGATGAAAAGCTCAATACCGACGAACAGCTGAAAGTCACCTTCTCCAACTTTGCGCAATTGAAGATCATCGAAGGTTTGAAGCTTAATTCCCAGCTTACCTTTCAGTACGACCTGAACAAGAAGAACTTTTATGAGCCTTCTTCCATCAGGCCAAACGGCGATGGATTTGCAGCCTATTCCCTGTACACTAGGAAGAATCATGCGTCCGACCTCTATTTGGATTATTTTAAGACCTTGGGAGATCATGAGGTCATTGCTATAGTAGGTAACCGGGTGGATTATAACAAGTATGAAGACATGAGGATGTCAGCAGTAGGTTTCGGCAGTGATGCCATTCAGGTAATCAACAACAGGTATGAGAAAGACAATATCGATGGCTATACGGACATCAGTGAGAATGCCCTTCTTTCTTATTATGCCCGATTAAGTTATAAATACAAAGACAAGTACCTATTGAGTGCAAACTTCAGTACAGATGGTTCTTCTCGATTTGGTAAGGACGTCCGTTGGGCCAAATTCGGTTCCTTGTCCGCCGGTTGGGTGATTTCGGACGAGCCATTTCTGAAGGAGCTGGCCGGACATTGGTTGGATTTTGCAAAACTTCGGGCCAGCTGGGGCAGAAACGGTAAGCAATTTAGCCAAAATTACCTTCGATTCGGGGCTTATAGCTTGGGATATGGTGGTACGCCATCTGCTGGCTACAACACTAACCAAATGAATGTCTCTTCTTACGGTGGAGTAACCGGTATTATACCAAACTATGGCTCAATTGGCAATGACAAACTGTCCTGGGAAGAATCAGAACAGTGGAACATTGGGTTTGATATCGCCATGCTGGATCAGCGGCTAAACCTTACATTTGATGCGTATCATAAGGATACGGACCAGCTGTTCTTTGATATTGATTTTCCATCCTATTCTGGGTATAACACAGCCAAGGCTAACGTGGCCGGAGTGCTGAACTACGGTTGGGAAGGCCAGATTCGATATGATATTTTCCCCAGAGCCAGCCACTGGAAACTTCAGCTTACTGCTGGTTTTGCCAAAAACGAGAATTATGTCAGCAAATTGCCAAATGGCAACAGGGATTACCTAATCGGATCCTATGGCTATATCGTTGGGCGCCCGCTAAACCTTTACAACATCTTCCTCAATGACTATATCATTGACAACTTGGAGCAATTGCCAGTCAATCCATACACGGGAGAACCCCTCACTGGAAAATCAGCATGGGCTGCTATCCGTCCTGGGCTTCCGATTTGGAAAGATATTAATGGAGATTATTTGTTGGACGAAGCAGGTGATCAGATCATGGCCTTGGAATACTCTCCTGTTCCTGACATACAGGGCAATTTCAATATTGACCTCCGCTATAAGGGCTGGTACCTGCAGGCCTACAGTCAGTTCTCTTTTGGCGCGGATATTATGAACACGGTATTGAACAGCTATATGGATAGGTATGACAGAGGTGGTACAGACTGGGCCACATTTGGGCTTGCAGATCTTAGCGAGCATACATTCTGGGAAAAGCCGGGTGATGGGGCTGCAGGTGTGCGCTTTCCTGCTTTGTTCCCTGCTGGTGGAGGCGAACCACCCTTTTATGCTTTCAGGGGAAATCAGTCTTTATGGATAGAAAGTGGAGATTACTGGAAGATCACCAATGCTTCTGTAGGCCACATGTTCAATAAGGATTCCTTCATTAAAAACTTAGGCCTGAGCCGACTAAGGGTTTATATCTCAGTGTTGAATCCTTACCAATGGCAAAAATCCAAGAACGTCGTAGATGCCTCAATGGTAGATGCCCGAGGATATGTATTGGGTAATGGCTACCCTCAAGCGCAAACTTATTTCTTTGGTCTAGATGCAAGATTCTAAAAACTGAATACCATGAAAAAATTCCTAAAAATATATTTAACTATTCTGACGGCCTTCACTCTTGGTTTTTCCAGTTGTTCGGGCATTTTGGATCAGGAGCCCATTACCATCACACATCCAGATGTGTACTGGAGTTCGCAGAGTGAAGCAGAACAAGCTTTGGCGGGGTCTTATGCCTTGCTTAAAAATGCATTATTGACACAATCAAGTTTCTTGATATGGGGTGAATTCCCTGCCATGACCCTTATGGACAGTCAGTTCTGGATAATGGACTATATCGAAAACAGTGGAAACTATAGCCTTCCTTATCGAGGAGAGACGGCTGAGTGGAAGTTGTTTTATAGGGCCGCCAACTGGGCCTTTACGATAGAAAAATATGTAAATGAGATGCCTGAAGAGCTATTTACTACCCGTCAGGAAAAGGACAGGATATTGGGAGAAGCAGCTTTTGTAAGGGCATTGTCTTACTTTTATTTGGCGCGAATATGGGGCGATGTCCCGATTGTCCATGAATCGATAGAGACCTCTGATCAGCTGATTACGGAGGATGGTTTTATCGTAGAAATAGGCCGATCAGACGAGAAGGAAGTGCTGCAGTACATCTTGGAAGCCACAGATAAAGCCATTAGCCTATTGCAATATTCAAACCCAAGCAATCAGCGGTGGGCTATTTTTGCCAATAAAGCTAGTGCTGAGGCCTTGAAAGCCCACGTATCACTTTGGTATGCCAGTAGGGATGGCGAAAATCCCGAAATGATCCAGCAGAGCATCGATGCGGCTACTTCGGTCATCAATAATAGTAACGCTAGCTTGATCGATTATGTAGCCGAAGGCAATGAAGGGTTTGAAAACATGGTAAGGGGTCAATCCAAAACCGGTCTTTTTGAGCTCAATGTCAGCACAGATGTCGATGAGTCGTACCGAGTGACCAATGGCAATAGCACAGCCCCTGGATTAACCCTTAACCAACCCATCCTTGGAGGGAACAATGGGACTGCGCCGGTGGGCAACCCTGACTTCTATGGATTTGAGTTTATGGCACAGGCAGAAAGGGATACGGACGTGAGAAAGGACCTTTTCTTCTTTGATTTTGAGGATGTGGGGCCAAGTACCTTTCCAATGAAGTACGCATTGAGTTCTGATGATCCAGATTCTGAAGATGTCTATGCTGTATTTTCGGAATCAAATATCTTGATTTTTAGATTGGCCGACATTTACCTGTTGAGAGCAGAGGCTTATACCAGACAAGGTAATTATGCGGGTGCCCTCTCAGACCTGGACTTGGTACGCAGTAAGGCGGGCGTTCCTGCGTATGAAGGGCCTTCGGACCGTCCAAGTCTCATTAAGGCCATTTTTGATGAAAGGGCCATTGAGCTAGTTGCCGAAGGGCATGTTGCATTTGATCGGATACGGATGGACTACTTCGAAGGAGTGTCTTGGATGGGCAGTGACAGGAAAGCCAAAAAGGGGTATTTCTGGCCAGTAGCTCCAAGTATCATTATCAAAAACCCTTCCATCGTACAGACTGAGTACTGGCAAGGACGTTTATAATCGAATCTAAAAATTGGACAAATCATGAAACGATACATATATATTCTAGCATGCACATTTGGCATGATGTCATGCATTCAGGATGACTACTTAGTGGATGGAGGAGTAAGCAGCCAAGAAATAGGAACTGATACCTATACTTTCTTACAATCTCATCCGCAATTGGACACCTTGGCGCTGCTGATTGAGCGCGCTGGGCTTATAGATGATGTTAACGGTGAAAATACCCTCTTTGCTCCCAACAATCTTTCTATTAAAAGGTATGTCGATGAGGTCCTCTCCGAAATGAGAGAAGTGGATCCAGAAGCTGAATATACCGTAAATGACATCCCCGTAGATACATTGGAAAAGTACATGGGGGGATACATCTTTCCGGGAAAGATCACCAGGGATGATATGACATTGGAGGGGGATATCCTAACGGCCATCAATGGGGAGCAAAGAAGGATATCCTTGGAGCCAAGGGATGAGGAACCCTACGAGGACAAACTAAGCAGTTTCCCAGAGTACGTCTTCTACACCTATAAAAAAGGAGAAGACTGGGATGAATGGGACAGGATCGTAGATGATAGGCTAGTCCGTGTCAGGAGTTCAAACCTGCTGTCCACCAATGGGGTGATTCACGCTTTGCAGGGCAATCATATCTTATTTGACTACGAAGGAAATTAAAAAGACCTAAACCATGAAAAAGACCATATATCAAATCATAGCGTTATCATTTTTGGGGATTGTTTCCTGTACTCCCCCAGAAATCGGATACCTAAGTGATAGCATTCACTCCGCCCAAGACACCATTTCAGTTCCCAGAGGAGCATTTACAGTCGGCGCTCGACCAATGATCGAGAACTCAACCGCTCCGATGCATTGGGAGATCGTAGGATTTAATGATATGGATGGAAATCCCAACAATGCACTACTGGAGAAACACGAGATTAGAGTTTGGAAAGAGGCATATAACGGCGACACGGATACCACCTTGGCTCTTGCCGAGCAGAAACTGGAGCTTTCTGAAGAGCCCTCTGTATTGCTGAATGAGGTGAGCGGCGAATTTGCATTTACCCAGTCCACCAAGTTTGTAGAGGGAGACATGTTTAAAGTGGATGTAGCGGTATCCAATGTGAAAGGAGAAAAACTTCTTCAGGACTTTACTATTATCAAACTGGAGCCTTTTCAAGCTGTAGAGTTCCCTACTGAAATGAGGTCTCGTTTGTTATTGGATTCGGATAATGGCAATACAATCGCTCATACAGGGGTCATTACTGGACCAGAAGATGACAATATCCCCAGCGTGCTGGATGGAACGAATCCCTATTTCTCTATTCAGAAAGTCAGTGATGAACCTGCCAATTCTGTTCAAGTAAATATGATCATTCAGGACAGTTATGGGAATGCAGTAGATGCGGATGAAATCACCTTTTACCCAAGTGGGTCAGGATATCTTCAAAATTACCATGACAACTCCGTGGAAACTGTTGAAGGAGACCAAATGACATCTTTCTTCCTCCCGGCACCTCCTTTTCCTCAATATGGCAGGGACTATAGTGGAAGTAGTACATATTTAATGTATTACCTTTCCAAAGGAAGTGCTTTTATCGTGGACAAGGAGGCTTATCAAGCAGATAAAGGTCCTAAGACTGATGCAGAATGGGAGGAATTCTGGGCTCCATTTAAGGATCCTGATACCGGAGAGATTAGAAACCATGCTTACATTCGTTGGGGTATTAAAATCAATGATACAGGGACTTGGGATTTGAGAATGAAAATTCCTTATACCAAGCGCAAGGAATAAGCATCCTGCGAAATATTATCCGAGAATTACCAAGCCAATCCAATATTTAAGGATTGGCTTTTTTTGGACTCAACTTATCAGGGCGAAGTCTTCACTTCCGTGGGTGGAAATCGGTCAATACCTGCCGTAAATATTCCCTGTCCAGGTGCGTGTAGATTTCCGTGGTAGTGATGCTTTCGTGGCCCAGCATCTCTTGGACAGCCCTAAGGTCCGCTCCTCCCTCGATCAGGTGCGTTGCAAAACTATGCCTGAAAGTGTGCGGGCTTACCTTCTTCTTGATGCCGACTTCTTCTACCAGTTTTTTGATAAATATAAAGACCATAACACGGGTCAGTTTTTTTCCTCTCCTGTTCAGGAATACGTACTCTTCATGGCCTGGCGCTATCTTTTGGTGATTGCGGACTTGCTCTAGGTATATGTTTAGGTAGTGCAGCGCATCTTTCCCCACGGGTACTAGCCTCTCCTTGTTTCCCTTGCCAATAACCCTTAGGAAACCAATGTCGGCATAAACCATTCCCAGTTTGAGTTCTACCAGTTCGGATACCCGCAGCCCGCTGCTGTACAGGACTTCTAGCATGGCCCTGTTCCGATGGCCTTCTGGCTCTCCGAGCTTTATCCCTTCGAGTAACTGGACAATTTCATCATAGCTAAGTGTGTCCGGTAGCTTTCTTCCCAATTTGGGAGCTTCCAGCAAGATGGCAGGATCTTCCTCTAATCGATCTTCATAAACCATAAACCTGAAAAAAGCCTTGACACCTGAGATGATCCTGGCTTGGGTATATTCTGAAATGCCTAGTGCAGCCAGCTCATTTACAAAAGCCCTGAGATGGGGCAGTTGTGTGGTCATAGGAGTGATGTCAGGAAAGGTGCCGGACATAAAAGCAGAGAGCTTTTCCATATCACTTCGGTAAGCAGAGATGGAGTTTTTGCTTAGAGAGCGTTCTATTTTCAGGTAATGCTCAAATTGCTTGATATAATTCTCCCACATATTCGACATGCGCACTTTTTTATGTCCAAAGATAAAATTAAAGCCCCGCATTTTTGTTCAAATCCTCCTTTCAATGCTTAACTTTGAGCAAAATTTTGGACAGTACACTATAAACCATTAAAAATTTTGGAAATACTGATCATTAACGGGCCTAATCTCAATCTTTTGGGAAAAAGAGAACCGGAAATTTATGGCAGCCAATCTTTCGAAGACTACTTCGAGCAGTTGAAATCAGCATTCCCGGAGATTTCTTTGTCTTATTACCAAAGCAATATCGAAGGGGAGCTTGTCGATAAAATTCACGAAGTGGGATTTAAATATGATGCCATATTGCTAAATGCCGGAGCTTATACGCATACTTCAGTCGCGATCTCTGATGCCATCGCCGGGGTGACCACGCCAGTAATGGAAATCCACATCTCCAATATCTATAAAAGAGAAGAATTCAGGCATAAAAGCATCATTTCCAAAGAATGCGTCGGAATGATCTCCGGCCTAGGACTGAAAGGCTACGAGTTGGGCATTCGGTATTTTCATGAAAATTAACTCCTACCAAAAATGATTACATTCGCTCCAGGACCATCTAAGGTCTATGACCAATTAGCGCAATACCTTCAGGATGCTTTTGACCAAGGCATCATGAGCGCCAATCACAGAAGCGCTACCTTCATGAACCTCTATCAGGAAACAGAAACACTGATCAAGGAAAAACTCCATGTCCCTGAAGATTATAAATTGCTCTTTACCTCCAGTGCTACTGAGAATTGGGAAATCATCGCCCAGTCCATCGTACAAAGTGCCAGTTTTCATATCTATTCAGGGTCATTTGGGAAAAAGTGGTTGAACTTTGCCCAGCACTTGAATGCGGAAACAGCCTCCCTAAAGTTGGATGTTGAAACGGAGTTGGATATAGCGTCATTGGAGATCGATGAGAAATTTGACCTGATCGCGATCACCCAAAATGAAACCTCCAATGCGACAGAGGTACGCAATGAGCTGATCCGGCAAGTAGGTGACAAATTCCCAGACAAGATGATCGCCGTGGACACTACCTCGTCTATGGCCGGGATAGCGATTGATTTTACGGCAGCGGATATTTGGTATGCTTCTGTGCAGAAGTGCTTTGGGCTTCCTGCCGGGCTGGGCCTGCTTATCCTGTCTCCCAAGGCCATCGAAAAATGCAAAAACAAAGGTGAATCAGGGCGGTACAATAGCCTGAGCTTCATGCTCGAAAATGCAGCCAATTATCAAACACACTACACGCCAAATGTGCTGGGCGTTTACCTGCTTAAGCGCAGCTTGGAAGATCGCCCTGAGATACAGGAAACCGATCAAATGCTTCGTGATCGTATGCGACAGCTAGAAAATACAATTGCTCAGTCTGATAAACTGATGATGCTGGTACAAAATGCCAACACCAGAAGTAAAACTGTCATGGGCATTTCTGGTAAAGAAGAATTTATCCAAGAAATCAAAAAAGCCGCGGAACAGCATGGTATGCAAATGGGCAGTGGCTATGGCCCTTTAAAGCCTACTAGCTTCCGTATCGCCAATTTCCCTGCCATTACTGATGAGGAATTTCAAAAATTATTGAGATTCTTAAAGGAATATTAATCCATAAATTGAAATTATTCAAAATTTAAATTCTAATTTCGCGCCAAAATTTAGATAATGTTTGATTTCAAAGAGGTTGTTTCGGTTACGCTGATCTTATTTTCGGTAATTGATATCTTGGGTTCTATTCCCATCATTATCAATTTGCGCCGGAAAGCAGGGCATATCCAGTCGGAGAAAGCGACCATCGTGGCGGGGATTTTAATGGTTTTATTCCTGCTCTTAGGGAAAAATATCTTGAATCTGTTTGGGATAGGTGTGGATGATTTTGCGATTGCAGGTGCCTTGATCATTTTCGCCTTAGGGGCAGAGATGATTTTGGGGGTGGAGATTTTCAAACCTGATCCGGAAGCAGATGCTTCCAGCACGTCGATTGTGCCCATAGCCTTTCCGCTCATTGCCGGAGCAGGGACGATGACGACAATTTTGACGCTGAAGGCTGAATTTTCCCAGATCAATATCGCCGTAGGCATTTTGATCAATTTGCTGGTCGTTTACATGGTGCTGAAAAGTACTACGTGGCTGGAGAGAAAGCTGGGAAAAACAGGTTTGGACGTCCTCAGAAGGATTTTCGGGATAATTCTTTTGTCGATTGCGATCAAGATTTTCAAAACCAATTTATTTGATAACTTATAGGCAATTCCTTCTGAAACAATGAACGACAATTTAAATGTCAGCTAGAAATGGCTGACATTTTTTTTTACTTTTGGGCATGATTTTGATTTATACAGATGGCGCAGCCAAAGGAAATCCCGGAAATGGCGGATACGGGACGATCTTAAAATACCGTAAGCATGAAAAAGAGCTGTCAGAAGGCTTTCGACTGACCACAAATAACCGGATGGAGCTATTGGCTGTCATCAAGGGGCTGGAGGCAATCAAGGTAGATGGGATTCCCGTAAAGATCTACTCAGACAGTAAATATGTAGTAGATGCCGTAACCAAAGGCTGGATTTGGAGCTGGCAGAAGAAAGGTTTCAAGGACAAGAAAAACGTGGACCTTTGGAAGCGCTACATTCCCCTTCATAATAAATATAAACCCCAGTTTCAATGGGTCAAAGGACACGCCGGTCATCCTGAAAATGAACGCTGCGACCAGCTAGCTGTCGATGCAGCGGAATCTTCCAAGTTATCAGTGGATGAGGCCTACGAGAGAGAGGCGAAATGAAGCATTATCTGGGTTTTCCAACCTGCTCGCAAAAGTCAAACGTTACGGAATATACGTGTCATGGCAAACACCTACTTTCAGTTTAAACAATTTACGGTTCACCAAGAAAATTGTGCCATGAAGGTAAGCACAGATGCAGTCATTCTGGGTGCACTCGCCCGGCATTCCAGTCCTGGTGCTATTTTGGATATAGGGAGCGGCACGGGTGTGATCTCCCTGATGCTTGCCCAACGGTATCCTAATACGTTCATTGATGCCGTTGAGATAGATGAAGCAGCTGCCAAACAAGCTGTCGGAAATAGCCAAGCCAGTCCTTGGCGTGACCGTGTTCAGATACACCATGTGCGCTTTCAGGAGTTTGTAAAAAATATGGCTGGCGCATACTCACTTATTGTCAGCAACCCGCCTTATTTTCCCATGCATAACAAGTCGGCTGATGCGAAGCGAAACCTCGCACTCCATAATGATGAGTTGTCCTTTGGAGATTTGATCAAAGGGGTCGTTAAGCTGCTGGATAAAGAAGGAGTCTTTTGGGTGATCTTACCGGCCCAGCAAATGCTTGAATTGGACAAGGTTGCTCGTTTTTTTGGGCTCTATACCCACGAGTGGTACGCGCTAAGGGACCGACCATCTACCAAAGTTCTCCGGCACATCAAGGCCTATTCCTTTGCTGAGGCTCCCATGCCGGAAATCAGTACCATCTGTATTAAAAAAGAGGATTTTTCTTACGGGGATAGCTATCGGTGTTTGCTGAAGGATTTTCTACTGGTTTTTTGAGAGAACCACTTCTTCTTCGAAATGAATGCCATTGCTTGCCAATAATTTCAGCACGGGCACGTAGATCTCATTTCTAATGGGCAGGTGTAGTCCTTTTAGCTGAATTTCTCCTTCCAAAAACAAATCTACCGCTGCTGCCAAAGGCAAACCAACGGTTTTGGCCATGGCGGTATATTCAAGGTTTTCTCCTTTGATGACCATGCTGGAGGTGATGTTTCTTTTTTCGCCGGCAGGCGTATCTGCTTCAAGCTGGTGCTGCATGACCACCATGTCCTTATCGTAAGGAGAAAGCTTCCATTTGTCTTCCAAGATGATTTGGAGAATTTCCGCTGGACTTCCTTTGAGTAGTGGAAGTGGGGTGTCATCAAACAACCCCAGCCAAGCAAGCTTTTCCATGATCACAGCGTCCACCCAAGGCAAAAGCCGCTTGATTTTTTCTTCTACGCGATGGGCAGGGTCGTAAGGTAAAAAGGAATTGGTAAACATGCGCATGGTGAAATCTCGGGGCAAATCCACCTCGAATGAATTGTCCGTCAAGCCTAGCTGCACCAGCACGTCCCAGCTTTTGCAAAAACCTGCCCTTCGAAGGGTGCCGCGTATAATGGTGGGGATGTCTTCCAGTCCATATACCTTTCTATAGTTCAAGGAATCCCTGTTGGCATATCCATCAAATTCACCCACCGTTTTGAACGTAACCAGATCAGTCCGCCTGAAAAGCATGTGGTAGGGGATGAATTTGTAACGGCCATTTCTGATAAACCTAGAGGTGCTCTGTCCTGCCAAGACAACATTTCTGGGGTTCCAGGTAAACTTGTACCTCCAAGGATTGTCTGACTCGCTTTCAGGCGAGAGCAGCCCGCCGCAATAGGACTTAAATAGGACGATGTTATTCCCTGCTGTCGTTTCGGCATCAATCAGCTTCATGGCTGACATGTGGTCAATTCCAGGATCCAAGCCACATTCGTTTAAAAAAAACAGTCCTTTTCGGTCGATTTCTGTTGCCAATGTTCTCATTTCAGGGGATTCGTATGAGGCAGAGAAAAAATGCTTCCCTTCTTTTACACTCGCCTTGGCCACCAAAGGATGCAAAAAAGCAGGAACCATGGACACCACTATGTCTGCTTGCTGGACTAGCTTACCAAGTTTTTCGCTGTCATGAATGTCTATGCCCGTAGCTGTTCCGGCTGGGTGCCCTTCTAGCTTCTTTTCGGCCTCATATACATCCATGTCGGCAAGGATGAGTTTCCGGTTTTTGGCTTGAGCATCCTTCAACAAGAAATCCACCAGGACTTTGGAGGACTTGCCAGCTCCGATGATCAATATTTTCTTCATCACGATTTTACTACTTTGGGGTATATGAAGATGAGCATTTAATCTTTGACCTTAAAATATTTTAGTGGAAATTAGCTGCGGGTATCGTTGTATGGGGATTAAACCCGCATAGGCATCAGCCTAACTAATCCGCCCTTTGGCGATAAATAAATACCTTTGAAGGACTAGGTGCATTTGGCTTTCATGAAAAGCTGTTAAATTGCTTATCAGCTTTCATGTTAATGATCCATGTAATGGGAAAGAAAATAGAAGAAAAGGTCGTATTGCATTTGCTGGAAAAAAGTGAGCTTACCGAAAAGGAAGGGGAGCTTTTGGAAAAGGCAAAGGGGGCGGTGAAAAACGCCTATGCCCCGTATTCCAATTTTAATGTAGGCGCAGCATTGTTGTTGGAAAACGGGCAGATCCTTGTGGCCAATAACCAAGAAAATGCGTCATTTCCTGTGGGAGTTTGTGCAGAGAGGACACTTTTGAGCTATGCCAATGCCAATTTCCCCAATATAACGCCCTTGAAAATCATGATTGTAGCCAAGCGAAGCCAGGAATCGAACTATGCTACGGTCACCCCTTGTGGGCTGTGTCGCCAAACCATCAGTGAATATGAGCTTAAATTTGGCTGTGCCATAGAAATCCTAATGCTCACACCGGAGGGAAATGTCCTCAAGGCTGAAAATATCAGCCAGTTGCTCCCGTTCAAGTTCAATGATCTCAATAGCTAAATCACCATGTACCAACACGTGTCTTACGAATCCATTGGCGCTTATGCTACTTCCCAATTGCCCTTGGGAGATGAGAAGAATCTTTGGGTAATTCTGCATGGATACGGTCAATTGGCTCCTTACTTTATCAGGAAATTTAAAAGTCAATTTCATGAAAAGCGTCTTTTTATTGCCCCAGAAGCACAAAATCACGGTTATTTAAAAGGTTTTGCTGGTCGTGTAGGGGCAAATTGGATGACCAGACACGAGAGGGAAAAAGCCATTGCAAACAATCACCGTTTTTTAAATCAAGTATTGGCCAAGAATTTAGAACAGTTTGCCGACTTTCCAGCGGTTCATATTTTGGGTTTCTCGCAGGGCTGTGCTACTGCCACCCGGTGGGCAGCACAACTTTCATCTCCTATTAAGAGCTTGGTTCTTTGGGGAGGTGGGTTTGCGCATGACCTGGATTTCAGCATGGTTTCTTCAAAGTTGTCAAAAACACGGATTTGGTCAGTAGAGGGTGATAGCGATGCGTTTTTGACTGATGAGCGAAAGCAGGAACAAGCGAAAATCCTTTCTAAAATGAGCATCAAAAAAGAAACGATCCTATACAGTGGCGGTCATGATATTTATGAGGAGCCACTGGATAAGATCGTTCGTCAGGCAGAAGTCTAGTGTCAAACCTAAACCTACATGTAATCCGGGGTGCGTCTTTTGGTATATCTTTACGTTACAAAAAGACTTCCTTAGCTACGGATAGGCACTTTTTTTGCGTCTTGATGCCGTCCCATGTCCACTGGGGGCCTTACCCGTCATTGAAGCGTTGACTTGACACTAGGAGTTACTGGATGGGATATCCTTTGGCGGCCCACCAGATGCCTCCATAGACGTGATCTAAGAAGTCATCATCTTCATAGGCTGCTTCCACATGGCCCAGCGCGGTGTAAAATACCCGACCACTGTCGTATTCATGGTACCAGGACATCGGGTGTACGTCACCCATTGCCATTGATTTTCCATCCCTGGAACCTGGGTCATAAGATGTCTCGTCCAACTGGATAAGTATGTGGACATCTTCATTGAAGTTCTTGAAAGCATACCATTCGTCTGTCCAAAGCCACTTTTCGTTCAGGTGGTAGGTGGCGGGATGGTTGCTGTCCACTACGTTTAGCCTGGCGGTTTGCTGAGCAGGATGGTGCATGAACTGACCGCCGATCAATTTAGTGTACCAGTCCCAATTATATTCCGTGTCCGTAGCACTATGGATGCCTACCACTCCCTTTCCGCTTTGCACAAACCGCTTGAATGCGGCTTTTTGATCGTCATTAAGAATGTCCCCTGTGGTACTGGCCATGATGATGACATCATAATCCTTTAAAGCATCATCATTGAAAATAGTAGCGTCTTCTGTAGCGTACACACTGAACACACGGGTTTTGGCCATGTCTTTTAGGGCCTTTACGGCGTTGGGGATGGATTGGTGTCTAAACCCTTGGGTTTTGCTGAAAATAAGGGCCTTGAATTGACCACGCTGGGCAAAGGATTGACCAGAAAATAAAAGGGTGGTGATTAGTAAAAAGGAGCCAATGAGCATCGACTTCCGGTTAATGAGCTTCATAGGATGGTTTTTTTTGGTTTAAAGTTATCGTTTGTTATTCTACAATTTCGTAGCGTTCTTTAGCTTCTCGAAGGCTAAAGGCATTAAAATGCCACCATTCTGATCCGATTTCGGTAAATCCTGCCTTATTCATCGCCGCTCGGAGTATTTTCCTGTTCTTTACCTGCTGGGAAGTGATCTTCCCTGCTGCGAGCATTTGTGCTTCACGATCGGGATAGGCAGGGTAGCCAAAATAGTCATAGTGCGTGCCCATGTCCAAAGGCTTGCCCGTGGCACGGTCTGCCAATGTCAGGTCCACTGCCACACCATAGTTATGAAGACTGCCTCGTTGTGGATTGGCGACGTACAAGGGTTTCAGGCTGTCTGGTTTGTCGAGATCGTCCCATAGGATTTGTTGTACAGCCCTAGGACGGACACCGTCATAGATAAGAAATGTTAGATAAGGGTTTTCTTCCTGCAAATGTTCCAATGCCTCTTCGAGCATTTTGACCACTGCTGGCTGCAAGTAACAATTGACCAACTCTCCGTACACGTCCTTTCCGAAAAAATTATCTGTCGTGCTGTATTTTAGGGTCACGTACACATCCGGAAGGTGAGATTTTACATTTTCAAGCCCTGCTTCTATGAGGCCTCTTTCCAGCTGGCCAATGGAATCTCGCAGGGGAATCGCTCTTTCATTGTCTGAAGTAGCAACCATGAGCGTGGAATCTTCTTCTGTCGTATCCACCATAGCCTGGGATTGGTCGTCTTTTTTTCCATTGCATCCGACACATACGGATAGCGCTAAAATAATCAGATAAACCCGCATCATTTCTGGTCTTTATAAACGGTGTTGCTATTGGCCTGTTTGCCAGCTAAAATGGTGATGTCCGTCATGACCACATGTGCTGGCCTCGTGACCGCAAAGTGAACGATGTCGGCAATGTCCTCGGGTTTTAAAGGATCAAAGCCCTCATAGACTTGCTTGGCTCTTTCTTCATCACCTTTAAACCTGACCAGTGAAAATTCTGTTTCTACCAATCCTGGGTGAATGCCTGTTACGCGTATATTGTGCTTGGTCAGGTCCAGTCGCATTCCCTTGGTGATGGCATCCACGGCGTGTTTGGAAGCACAATAAACGTTGCCATTGGGATAAACCTCTTTAGCCGCAATGGAACCGATATTGACAATATGTCCAGCCTCCTTTTCGATCATGATGGGCATGATTTTTTTAGAAACATACAGCAATCCTTTGACATTAATGTCCATCATTGCGTCCCAATCTGCAGTGTCTCCCTCGTTGATCGGGGCCAGGCCATGGGCATTTCCAGCATTATTGATCAATACATCAATATTGGCCCATCGATTGGGAAGACTGTCAATGGCAGCATCTACCGCAGCTTTGTCCCGCACATCAAAAACCAAATAGGTGTAATCGACTTGTGGTGAAAGTTCATTCTTGAGTTCCTTGAGACGCTCCTCTCTTCTGCCGGTGGCGATAATATCATAGCCAGACTTGGCCAAAGCAATGGCACACTCCTTACCGATACCCGAGGTCGCTCCTGTAATCAGCGCAATTTTGTTCATGTGCTTAATTTAGCGCAAATAGGCATCTTATAAAAAGAAACTTATAAGAATGGTGGGAAATACAGCTGAAAGAATGCCCAGAGGAGGACATGTCGATTTTTGGGTATTTAAATTTGCCTATTGGAAATTCAAGTAAATGGTGATGGACTTTCGACGCAGTTCATCAATGGCTCCTGCGAAACTTTGGTCTGAAGTTTCTGCTTTATAGATATTGCTCAGGCCATGTGAAAACCTGATTTCTGGCGAAAATTTAAAAAACTTAAAGTAAAAGTCGAATCCCATGCCGAGTTCAAGGGCCACATCTTTGCTATTGAGCACCAGCTGGTCTGCATCGGCTTCATCTTGGGATTTGGTACGGAACATTGGGTTGGCGCCAGCCATGAAAAACATGCGGGTATTGTCAAATCGCATGGACTTGTACTTGATGAGCAAGGGCATCTCGACCATAGTCATTTCGGTGATCACGGTTTCTGTGTATGGTTCACCATTTCCGGGTATTATGATGTCTCCTGAAAAATCCGCTTCCTCGGCAAAGTAGGAGACATCTGTGCGGAATTCATAAAAGCCGACCTTTGGTGTGCCCGTGAAGGTTAACTGATCATGTAAGCGCATTTTTAGTAAAAAGCCCAAGGAAAAACCAGGGGAAAATACCGGCTGAATACTTTGGATGTTGGCAAAATCAGGATTTTCGGGATCCATAAAGGCGTCACTGTACTTCAGCCTCAGGCTGGAGGTGTGCGCTGCCAGGAAGAAGCCATAGCTGAGAAACTGGTCATCCTGCCCCGATTTATTGATTGGCCTATAATTGTCTTGGGCAAAACCGTACAGCGTGATGCCAGCAAGAAGAAAAAAAGTAAGGGTTATTTTTCTCCAATATAAATCGAACTTATGCCAAATGTTAATGGTCTGCATTTTGTGTTTTTAAAGCCGACTTTATCCAGTACTGCAAGGAATTTATCCCCATCGGGAAATGCTTGTACAGATTCTGGTAAATAGGTATAAGCGGACTGATCCTTGGAGACAAGTTTTCCTATCTGGGGTAAAATATACTTGAAATAAAAGTTGTATCCTTGTTTAAGCGGAAACTTTTTCGGTTTGGAAAACTCCACGATGACCGTTTTGCCACCTGGCTTCAGCACTCGGTACATGTCCGCCAGTCCCTTTTCTAGGTTTTCGAAGTTCCTTACCCCAAATGAAACGATGACAGCATCAAATTTATTTTCTTCAAAAAGCAACTTTTCGGAATCCCCCATCTGCATTTCGATCAGGTGATCCAGCTTTTTGTTTTTGATCTTCTTTTTGCCTTCCGCGAGCATCCCTTCGGAGATGTCCACGCCGATCACTTTTTCCGGATTGAGTGCCAAGGCTTCAATGGCAAAATCCCCCGTGCCCGTCGCAATATCCAGGATAACCTTCGGTTGGTCCTTCTGGAGCATCTTGATGGCCTTTTTTCGCCAAGTAATGTCAATTCCCAAGCTCAAGAGGTGGTTCAGCAAATCATAACGCTTGCTGATATTGTTAAACATATTGGCCACTTGGGCTTTTTTACCTTCTTGCTGATCTTTGTAGGGAACTACTGACATGGGATTAAAATACTGTTTGAGAGCGCAATATTACTAAGTAAACACGAGCAATGGAAAAATGTTTACCATTAATTGGTTGTCAGGTTTTAACAGGAAAGGCTTACCTTTGTACAAAATCAATTAGAGATGATAAAAAAGGCGACATTTTTAACCAGTAATTCGGATTTCAGAAAATGCCCAGAGCCCACCAAGCCGGAGTTTGCCTTTATTGGCAGATCCAATGTAGGGAAGAGCTCTCTGATCAATATGTTGGCCAATAATAAAAACTTGGCAAAAACTTCCGGTAAGCCGGGAAAAACACAGCTGATCAATCATTTTGATGCTGAAGGGAAATGGTGGATCGTGGATTTGCCGGGGTATGGTTTTGCACAAGTGAGTAAGAGCCTGAAATCAGATTGGGAGAAAATGATCAAAGGGTACCTGACCAGCCGAGAGAATCTCCAAGCTACCTTTGTGCTCATCGACAGCCGTCTGGAACCCCAAAAGAGGGACCTTGATTTTATTCTTTGGTGCGCGCAAAATGAGGTGCCCATTGTGTTGGTGTTTACCAAAGCAGATAAACTGTCTGTCAGTAAGGTGAAAGGAAATGTCAATAAGTTTTTGGCTGCATCGCAGACGATATTTGAGGAAGTGCCATTGTATTTTGTGACCTCCTCGACTACTGCTGTAGGGAGGGAGGAACTGGTCACATTTATGGCGGAATTGTCAGAGGAATTTGATTCTGAAAATTAATTTGACTTGGGCTTTTGAGTCGAAAGCCTATATTTGCAAGCTGATTTTAAAACAAGAAATATGGAGTTTAAAGAAATAGCTACCGTGGCTGGAAAGCCTGGACTTTATAAAGTGCTCAAACCTAGCAGAAGTGGTGTGATCTTGGAATCAATGGATGCCAAGAAAGCCAAGTTGGTAGTGGGGGCAAACCACAGGGTCTCGATTCTGAGCGAGATTTCTATCTATACCATGACCGAAGAAGGTTCCAGTCCACTTCAGGAGGTATTGATTACTGTCGAGAAAGAATTTGAAGGTGATACTGGTCTGGCAAAAGGAGCGGATAACGATGAATATATTGCTTTTATGAAGCATATTCTTCCGGAATTTGACGAGCAGAGGGTTTACCCATCCGACATCAAAAAGCTGATCTCTTGGTATAGAATTATCCGTGAGCAGGCTCCTGAGGTCTTGCAGGAGGGAGCAGCGGATCAGGGAGACGGCGAAGAAAAAGAAGATTGATCTCTTGATGACAAAAAAAAGAAATAGCTACTTTTATGGATCACATAGGTGTTCCTAAAAAGTAGCTTTTTTTATGAATACTTCAGCATATATATCAGAAAGCATCGCCCTGCTCCAAAAGGATTTTGACCTTAGTGTTCCTGATGGAGAGGTCAGTCGAGAGCAGCTTGTCAGGTTACTTACCCCAATAGTAGGGAATTTGCTCAACAGGGATTTGGAGCGTTTGCTACAGATCTGTTACCGCATCGATTTAGGGGAAGAGCGTCTGAAGCGATTGCTTCATGAAGCAAACCCCGAAACCATGGCTGAAGAGCTCAGCGAAGCATTGGTGGACAGACAGCTCCAAAAGATCGAAATCCGCAGAAAGTACCATTGAGTTACTGGCTGATCTCCGATTCTTTTAGGAATTCCTGAGACTCTTCGACCATTACCTTAGAACCAATATAAAGTGGTGTCCTTTGGTGCAGTGAAGTGGGAATGATGTCCAATATCCTGTTCTTGCCATCCGTGGCGACAGCACCTGCCTGTTCTGCAATAAAGGCTAAGGAATTTGCCTCATACAGTAAACGCAGTTTTCCCTGAGGAGCTTTAATGGTGCTAGGATAGATATAAATCCCTCCTTTTAGTAAGTTACGGTGAAAATCCGCCACCAAGCTCCCAATATACCTTGCACTGTAATTTCTTTCTTTACAGACTTCAATGTAATTGTTTAACCCCTCATTCACTTGGGATTTTAATCCTTCATTGATGCTGTAGATGTTACCGTCTTCCGGAGCTGTCATATCAGGATGGCTGAGGAAAAACTCGCCTAATGATTGCTCATAGGTAAATCCATTCACACCCTTGCCCGTAGTATATACCAACATGGTAGATGAGCCATACAGTACATAGCCGGCAGCTACTTGCTTGGTGCCCGGCTGCATAATGTCTTCGGGCTGGATAGGACTTCCTACTGGCGTAACGCGTCGGTAAATGGAGAAAATCGTCCCAATAGAGATGTTGACATCGATATTGGAAGAGCCGTCTAGCGGATCCATGGCCACGACGTATTTGCCGCTACTGTTTTGCAGATCGATCACCTCATCATCTTCTTCCGATACAATAGCGCAGACTTCTCCGCCTTTGGTCAGAGCGCGGCAAAAGCGAATGTTTGCCACGACGTCCAGTTTTTGCTGCTCTTCTCCCTGCACGTTGGTGTTTCCGAAAGCCCCGCTGATGTTTGAGAGTCCGGCGCGGTTGATTTCGCGGTTGACGATTTTGGATGCCAATGCAATGTCCCTGAGGATTTGTGACAGTTCTCCGGATGCAAACGGAAAATCGTCCTGTTTACTCTTGATAAATCGGTCAAGGGTGACGCCTACTGAATAGCCTAATGCAGAGTTATTAGGCTCATATGGTTTTGTCTTCATATCTTTGAAAAAGTAAATTTTGAAATATAACCCAGTGTAAATTACTACTTATATTTTTATGACAAAAGCAATTATATACAAATTTGGAGGGGCTTCCGTAAAAGATGCCGCAGCGATCAAAAACCTCTCAGGTATTCTATTCAATCGATTGCGGAGCCCAATGGTTATTGTCGTTTCGGCAATCGGCAAAACCACAAATGCACTGGAAGAAATTTTAAGACTGAAATATGAGAAGGAAGATTTTTATTCGAATTTTACCATTTTGAGAAAAAACCATTTAGCAATATGTGAGGAGCTTTTTGAAGACGAAGACCTGGTGTTTGGTATGGTCGAGAATGTTTTTCTACAACTGGCGAGGGCATTGGAAGGAGAATTGACCAAGGACAATTACGATCAATTTTATGATCAAGTGGTAGGGTTTGGAGAGCTTCTTTCCTCAAAGATCATCCATGCTTACCTTTGTCTTTGCCAGCAATATTGTATTTGGCAGGATGCCAGGGATTTTATCCGCACAGACGGCAATTTCCGAGCTGCCAAGGTAGATTGGGACCAAACCGCCAAGCTGTGTCATCAGAAATTGGTACCGGTGCTCAAACAGCTGCCAGTGGTCACCCAGGGATTTGTAGGGAGTACCCAGGAAGGAAGATCGACCACATTAGGTAGGGAAGGGTCTGATTTTACAGCGGCTATTTTTGCGAAGAGTTTAGGGGCCGAGGCGGTGACCATCTGGAAGGATGTTCCTGGTGTGCTAAATGCCGACCCCAAGCGCTTTGAAGATACGGTGAAATTTGATCAGCTTGATTATAAGGAAGCGGCAGAAATGACTTTTTACGGAGCATCAGTGATCCATCCAAGGACCATAAAGCCATTAGCAAATGCCAAAATCCCATTGTATGTGAAATCATTTGTAGAACCCGATGGGAAGGGCACTGTTATTGGCGATTTTGGCGGCAGTAAAGTTTCTTTTCCTACCATAGTGGTGAAGGACCGACAGGTGCTGGTGACTTTCCAGGTGACCGATTTTACCTTTATCAATGAGTCACACATGCATCAGGTGTACGCTGAATTGGATAGGCTTAAGCTACGGGCCAATTTGATCCAGTCTTCAGCGATTACGATTTCTATCTGCACCGATAGGGAAGTGTTTAAGCTTGAGCAGCTCTTGGCCGAAATGAAGTCGGTCTTTCACGTCAGGTACAATGAAAATCTTCAGCTGGTCACTGTCAAAAATTATGATGAGCAAACCAAGAAAAGATTTTTGGATCATCGTGAAATACTGTTGGAGCAGACCACACGAAGTGCCTTCCAAATGGTCTGTAGGATGAAGAAGGGTGCTGGCTGACGAATGGGATCAGCGGGTATGAAACGGCAAACAGGTTTAGATAAGTTTTTTGACGACCTTTTTGATGCCTGGCAGGTAGCTTTGGCCGAAGAGGTTGAGGTGAACCAGCAGTGGGTAGAGGTTGTGGATATCCACCCTGGATTCGAAATCAGGTTCGAGAGGGAATATCTCATGATAGGCTTCATAGAATTCACTTCTAAAGCCTCCAAATAGCTTTGAGAAAGCCAAGTCCATTTCCCTATGGCCGTAATAGACCGCCGGATCGATCAAGCAGGGATCGCCTTTGGAATTGACAATAACATTTCCTGACCATAAGTCACCGTGGAGCAAGGCAGGCTTTTCGCTGGGGATCAGCCCATTTAGTTTGGGGTAGATCTTCTGGAATTTCTTATAAAAATCCTTGCTGATCAGCCCATCATAATAGGCTTTTCCAGCCATAGGCTCGAGTCTTTCTTCAGCAAAAAAGTCCGCCCAATTATCGTTTAGCGTGTTTATTTGGGGGAGCACTGCGATAAAATTATCCTCCTCCAGCCCAAAACGAGGAGAGGTGGCCATGTGCAGTTCTGCGAGTCCATGGCCTAAATTGTCCCAGTAGTTGCCGTTTGGATAGCCTCCATGGATCCATTCGATGAGCATGTAGTTTTGGGAAGCGACATGGCCAGCGCCGATGGTTTTGGGGATTTGTAGTGGAGCGTGTTTGTGCAGGAGGGTAAGGCCTTTTATTTCCTGCTGGAACATATCCGATGAGGGAAGGTGGTTGGATTTTAAAAAAAGTGCGCCCTTGTCGGTGTCCAAGAGTACACTTTGGTTCATGGTTCCGGCAGAGATCAGCCGGACAGATTTTAGTTTGGTAGGTTCCGGTATGGCATCGAGCAAGACTTCTTCATAGAAAGAATTTGACTTATGCATACACCTGATGTTCTTTTTTCAATTTTACAATGAATTCTTGAATGGATTCGTGGAGGATTTGATAGACATTTTCGAATCCATCTTCTCCGCCATAATATGGGTCAGGGACTTCATCAGCGTTTGCTTGTGGCTGAAAATCCCTCATTAGATAAATACGGTCATGGCTGAGGTTGTAGCTGTCCATCAGTTGGACGATATTTTTTTTGTTTGACCTATCCATGGCAATAATGTAGTCAAAATCCCTGATGTCCGCATGGTTCAGTTGCCTCCCCCGATGGGAAATGGCAATGCCATGTTTTTTTGCACTGGCCTGACTGCGTTCATCCGGCAATTCGCCGATATGGTAATCAGAAGTGCCACAGCTATCACTTTGAAACTTGTGTTGAAGCCCCATTTCATTGATTTGATGGTTAAAAATCGCTTCTGCAAGCGGTGATCTACAGATATTGCCTAAGCAAACAAATAAAACTTTAATCATGTTTATCTAATTGAAACTCCTAATCCTATATTCACGGTGTTAAACTCTTGGAAAGTATAGTCTCCATTGAGGAAGATCGGGCCAAACTTGAGTCTGGCTCCTAATGTTCCCATGGCGCCTTTAGCTTCATAATTTAATTTTACGGGATCAGTGAACGACTCAGAAGTGCCATTGATCTCATACGTTCCGAGCATGTTGTAATCGGATGATCCCGAATTATACCCGATCGCTCCATAGACTGTCAGGATAGCGATTTTCTTACTGACCAATCCTTGGACAGTCCATGTTTCTACGTTCATAGAGGCCACTTGGCCTTGGACTTCGTCGATATGGTACCTGGCATCCAGAGAATTGTAGGCGACCAACACCGAGAAATCTACGGGGATAATGTTTATTCCTTCAAAATACTGTTTGAGGTCGTGCTTCACGCCAATTCCCCACTGGGAAACCTCCGTATCTTCAATCGTAGTCTTTGGGATAAATCTCCCGATGACTTCAAATCCCGCAGGCAATCCCACCGCTCCTTGGATGAGTGGAGCAGGGACATATTTTACGGGAATGTCGATCCCTGGTGGGATATCAGCAGTTGCCAATGTCATTTCAGTTTCTTTGTCAAAAATCTCAAGTGTTCCACCTGTATTGGGATCACCATATAGTGTAGGAAGCTGCACAGGGCTACCATTTGCGCCTACTACGCGGATTTTTTCAAATTCAGCAGGGTTAAAGGTGAATGTTTCATACCGGGAAGGGACAGCAGCACCACTGACCGCAAACTTCAAGTCAAATCCCAGTACCCCGTGGGGTTTGGCCGTTTGAGACCAGCCGGATCCCATGCTGTATATAAAGCCTTTTGCCGCAGGTTCTACATAGTATCCCATGTAGGTGTTCAGGTCATTTAATCCTGCCTTTAAGATTTCTTCCACATTGACGTTGCCTTGTGCCAAGGCAGATGATCCGTTGAAAATCAATCCTGCTAAACAAAAATATAATAATTTTTTCATCAGGTCAGTTGGTTTTAGAGATTAAAGGTAATGAAATTTAGAGTAAACTCTCCAAGGTAGAAACGACGGAAAGAAATAATTTTTGCATTTTCCCATAACTTTCTTAGTTTTGCGGAACTATTACTAGATAATAATCATTCTCAACAAGGAATGGATACGGAAGCGATAAAAGAAAAAATAGGACAAGGTGGACTGAAATTCACCCATCAGCGAATGGTGATCTATGAGGCGGTATCGAAGACCCATAATCATCCGACGGCTGAATGGGTGTATGAGCAAGTCCATAAACAGAATCCATCCATTTCGTTGGGGACCGTATATAAGACCTTGGATACCTTTGTGAATGCCAATATCATTCAAAAGTTTATAGACAATAACGGTGTGATGCGTTTTGATGCCATTTTGGAGGCGCACAGCCACCTGTATGACAAGGAAACCAATGAAATCCGGGATTACCGCAACGAAGAACTGGAGAAATTGATCAAGGAATTCTTTGACAAAAACGAAATCCGGGACTTTGAAGTGGAGGATATCTCGGTGGTCATCAAGGGCCACAACAAGTAACGATCGAAATCAAATTTTCTAAACATAACTAATCAATTTAAACGTAAAAAGTATGTCATTAGTAGGAAAAAAAGCCCCATTATTTAGCGCACCAGCAGTAATCAATGGTGAAGAAATCGTCGAAAACTTCTCTTTGGAGCAGTATGTCGGTAAGCAAGAAGTGATCTTCTATTTCTATCCAAAAGATTTCACTTTTGTGTGTCCTACTGAGATCCTGGCTTTCCAAGAGAAATTGGCCGAATTCGAAAAAAGAGGCGTAGCCGTAGTAGGTGCTTCTTGCGACACAGAAGAAACCCACCTTGCATGGTTGGCCACTCCTAAGGCTAACGGTGGTATCGAAGGGGTTACTTATCCTTTGGTAGCTGATCCAGCTAAAACCATCGCCCATAACTTCGGCGTGTTGGCCGGTGAGTGGAACTATAACGAAGAAGGTGAATTGATCTATGAAGGTGCTCCAGTGGCATTCAGAGGATCATTCCTAATCGATAAAGAAGGCGTGGTAAGACACGAAACCATCAATGACCTTCCGCTTGGAAGAAACATCGACGAGATGATCAGATTGGTAGATGCCCTTCATCACGTAGAAAAGCACGGTGAGGTATGCCCTGCCAACTGGGAAGAGGGTAAGGAAGCCATGAAAGCGACCAAAGAAGGTGTATCTGAATACCTTGCGAAAAACTAATCATTGCTGAATGCAGCAACTATTTTAAAGCCCTGGAGAAATTCAGGGCTTTTTTTAG
This sequence comes from Echinicola rosea, assembly GCF_005281475.1. Classification (NCBI taxonomy): domain Bacteria; kingdom Pseudomonadati; phylum Bacteroidota; class Cytophagia; order Cytophagales; family Cyclobacteriaceae; genus Echinicola; species Echinicola rosea. The sequence continues at coordinate 2,058,315 of NZ_CP040106.1, forward strand.
TTTTTTAGCCACAAAGACACTGCAGTATCAAGGGGGGATCAATGCCGTTTAGTTAGTATGTACCTGGAAATATTGGTTCTATTGTTTTTCTGCTAAATTCTAAGATGGTTTTCATCTCTTTACCTTTGTCACTTTTTGCTTCAGGTCAAAAAAGTAACCAAAAAACCCCGCCGCTACGCCACGGCGCACAGGTGTGCAGCTATTTGCCTAAAATTAAAACCTTCCCTCATGCAGGCAAACTCCTCCTTTTCTAGCAGCCAACATTCTTTTTGGCTAGTATTTCGTCAAACAAGCCTGCCTTCTTGCCCACCCGCTTTTTAATTTCTTAACGCCCAATACCTGCAAGGCGGATCCATTTTGTACATGTTTAAAAAGGCCATGGATTAAAATAATAACGCTCTCAATGGACGATCCGTATTGGAAAATCTTCTTAACTAAACGGCATTGAAGCGGGGCTTATCTTACTTTTTCAAGCGTCAGGATTAGCTTTTCATAGGAATATGCAAAGTGTATTACCAATTGAAAAATTCAAATTACGTGGTTCTGCAGCACAGCTGTCGGGGCAACAGTTTCACAAGCACCTTGGTGTCTTTTAGCGTTTTTGTGACTTTTTATTGAAAAGTGCAATCATAAATTCTCCTAATGAGCAATTTGGTGGATTACAGGCTTGATCAGAAAACTGCTGTCCGTATAAGGTCGTTTACCTGCTTCTTGCTATTTTTGGGTATGAAGGTACTGTATGATTTTTCGGTTTGGGCTTTTTCAGGCGTACTGAAGATGGCCAGTGGAGGGGATTCTAAATTGGCCAGGCTGGTAAAGGGCAGGAAGCCTGTTTTTGATCAGGTGACAGCTTTCAGGAAGAATTTTTCTGGCGAAGTAGCGTGGTTTCACGTGGCCTCGTTGGGCGAATACGAACAAGCGAAGCCTGTCATTGCCAAGTTAAAGCAAGCGTGTCCGGCGATGGCGGTCTTGGTGACTTTTTTCAGTCCCAGTGGTTATGAAAATGTCATAAAAAAAAACCAGCCAAATGTGGATGGGGTGACTTACCTGCCTTTTGATACAGAAGGGAATGCCAAGCAGTTTTTGACCTTGGTGAAGCCTTCTGTAGTGTTTTTTGTGAAGTATGACCTATGGGCCAATTTTATCTTTGAAGCCAAGAAAAGGAATGTACCGTTGTTCTTGTTTTCAGCATCACTACGAAAAGAACAGGTTTATTTTCAGTTTTATGGAGGGTTTTTCAGAAAGGTCTTGAAGTGCTTTGACCATATTTACACCCAAAATGTCCAAACGCAGCAACTGTTGAAGAAAATTGGGATTCCCCAGGCTACCGTGACAGGAGATACCCGTTATGACAATGTCCAGTCCATTAGCCAATCACCAAAAGTGTTTCCTGAAATCGAAGCACTTTTCAAGGATAAGAAAGTGATGGTAGTAGGAAGTGCCTGGCAAGAAGACATGGATGTGCTCTTGCCTTTCATAAATAGCCATGCCGATTATCATTATATCATTGCGCCACATGATATTGATGTGGGGCAAATAGCCGGCTGGCAAAAGCAAATCAAACACCAATCAATCAGGTATTCTGAATTGGCCGATAATCCCTCGAAAGACATCAACGTGCTCTTTATCGATAACATTGGCATGCTGTCTTCTCTATACCAGTATGCCAGGGCTGCCTATGTGGGCGGAGCATTTGGTAAAGGCCTGCATAATATTTTGGAACCCTTGGCTTTTCATATCCCGGTCCTTTTTGGCAAGCTCAGGAAGGTGAGTAAATTTCCTGAAGCGGGGATTAGCCAGCAATACGGCTGTGGCTTTGAGGTGGAGAATGCCGAAGCATTTGAAAAAATAGTCTTAGCTTTGGACGAAAAGGAAACCTACACAAAAGCTGTGGCTGCGGCCGAACAACTGGTCAGGGACAACCTGGGCAGCGCGGATAAAATCATCAAAGGGGTATTAAATAACGTCCAATGGAACAAAAAGGAAGGGTAATAAAATCCACAGGCAGTTGGTATGAAGTAGAAACAGATGCCGGTCTGGTGAAAGCCCGTTTGAGGGGCAAGTTTAAGCAGGACGATCTGAAGCTTACCAATCCCATTGCGGTGGGTGATTTTGTGCTGTTGGCCAAAGAGGAAAACCAGGAGAGTGCAGTGATTTCAAGCATATTGCCTCGGGAAAACTACATCATCCGTAAATCCACCAGGAAGCATAACTTTTCGCATATCCTGGCCTCCAATATTGATCAGGCATTTTTGGTGGTGACGCTGAGGCAGCCGCGGACTTCATTGGGATTTATCGATCGGTTTATTGTGAGTACGGAGAGTTTCAGGATTCCGACGACGATTGTGATAAACAAGATGGACCTTATTAATAAAGAGAAGGATAAGGAGTTTCTTCAGGATATCCGTGAGATTTATGAGCCATTGGGTTACCCTGTATTGGAGATATCTACCCTCAATGATGAAGGACTCAAGGGGAGGTTTATGCCCAGTTTGGAAGGCAAGTCCACCTTGCTCAGTGGACATTCTGGCGTGGGGAAGTCCTCTTTGCTCAATAAGGTCGTTCCTGAAGCTTCTCAGTCCACCAAGGAGATCTCCTCTTTCACCTCAAAAGGAGTGCATACCACTACTTTTGCAGAAATGTTTCCGCTGGCTGGAGGAGGCTACTTGATCGACACTCCCGGGATCAAGGAATTTGGAATTTTGGATATTGACGACCAAGAACTTTCGCACTATTTTGTGGAGATGAGGAAGTACCTCGGGCAGTGCAAGTACAATAATTGCAAACACATCAATGAACCTGGGTGCAAGGTTTTGGAGGTGCTGGAGGAAGGGTATATTCATCCCTATCGCTATGACAGCTATGTGAAGATTTTGAATGAAGAGGATACTTTCAGATAAAAACAAAACCCTGATTTCTACTTTGGTCAAAACCCTAAATCTTTCAATTTTCAAATGTTTAATCTTTGAATCCATTTCCAATTGAAGTAATTTTCGCAGGCAAAAACGATTGATAAGATCATCATGAGTGAGATAAAGACATTAGTACTGAACCATAAGCAAATCCATCAAAAGATCGTAAGGATCGCCTATGAAATTTATGAAAGGAACGCTGGCGAGCAGGCATTGGTCTTTGCAGGTGTGACAGGGATGGGCAGCGTGTTGGCGGGGATATTGGCCGATAAGGTCAGGGAGATTTCCCCATTGGCAATACAGCAGATTGAGGTTTCCTTGGATAAATTTACCAAAGAGCAGCCTGAAATCACGGTAAGTCCTGCGGTGGATTTGACCGATCAGTGCCTTGTGATCATAGACGATGTGCTGAACTCCGGCCGTACGCTTACCTATGTGATGGAGCCTTTTGTGAAGTATGCTGTCAAGCAGATTGAGATTGCTGTTTTGGTCAATCGGAGTCACAAGAAATTCCCGGTATCCGCTGATTATACAGGTTATGAACTGGCCACCACATTAAGTGAAAATATAGAGGTGCACTTGGATGACCACGATTCGACTGTTTATCTTCAATAGGCCATTACCAAAACCATATATTCGATACTAAAACCACGTAATATTCCCAAAAATCATGTCCGTACACCAGTCCTCCAATGTCAAGAGAATTACGACCCACGTCTTACAGGAAATGAAGACACGCGGTGAAAAAATTTCCATGTTGACCGCTTATGATTTTTCGATGGCGGGGATTTTGGATGGTGCCGGATTGGATATCATTTTGGTGGGGGATTCCGCTTCCAATGTCATGGCGGGACATGAAACCACATTGCCCATCACGCTGGATCAGATGATCTATCACGCTTCTTCTGTAGTGCGTGCAGTAAAACGAGCATTGGTCGTGGTGGACATTCCCTTTGGTTCCTATCAGGGCAACTCCTCCGAGGCACTTCGATCTGCGATCAGGATTATGAAAGAATCAGGAGCACATGCGGTGAAAGTAGAAGGAGGAGCTGAGATCAAGGAGTCAGTCGTACGGATATTGAGTGCAGGTGTGCCGGTGATGGGGCATTTGGGGCTTACACCACAGTCCATTTATAAGTTCGGTACTTATACGGTAAGGGCAAAAGAGGAAGATGAAGCGACTAAATTGATTGCTGACGCCAAGGTGTTGGAGGAATGTGGCTGTTTTGCGATCACGCTGGAGAAGATTCCTGCGCAGCTCGCCAAAAAAGTGGCCGAAACAGTATCCATACCGGTCATTGGGATAGGAGCGGGACCTTATGTGGATGGCCAAGTGCTTGTGGTACATGACATGCTGGGGATTACCCAAGAGTTTAAGCCGCGTTTTTTAAGGCAGTATGCTGATTTACGCGGTATCATGACAGAAGCCGTGGAAGGCTATATCAAGGACGTCAAAGCAAATGACTTTCCGAACGAGAAGGAGAGTTATTGATGGTACTGATGAAGCTTAATTTTTGAAACTAGCTATGAAAATTACTGGATTTGCCTCTCCTTCTGAGGGACATAGACGCTCATTTTTCGGGATTTTATCTTTATTAAGTTGATAGAATGCCTGGAGTTCTTCTGCCGTATGGTAATACCATGCATATTGTTGGTTTGCCCCGGAAAAACTTATGGTTGATGGCGAGAGAAACAAATCATTTTGAAATTCTTTTAGTACATGACCTTTCTGGTGTTTCCAATCGATCAAAAGGTAACGTTGGACCTGATGGTGCTTGATTTGAAAAATTAAATTTCCAGAAGGAAGCTGAATGCCATTTCTAATGTTAGAATACCCCTTAAAGGAATTGAAGGAATGTAGCTTTTCTAATGGATCCTTTACCTGTCCAAATGTTTCTATAGGATAAAATTGACAGATCAGCAGGGTCAAAAGAATATGTCGCATAGAAAAATGTTTTTTTTAATATAACTAATATTTTAATAGTTTAAAATATTCTATCCCGTCGAATGCTCGGGGATTTATGGGGAATGGGAGAGTATTCTTCCATAAATCAAAATGAAGTTTTGTATGGTGTGCCGGGCTGTCATGTATGCAACTGGCTGTGTTCCTGTATATTCAGCTGAGTGCCTTTGAATACGCGATATTTTGCGTAATTTAGCGGCAAAATCAAGTGCTTAGGCATTTTAGGAGAATTTATTGTTTAGCGAAATACAGCCAAGCTTAAGGGTACCTTACGCTTGGTTGTGTATAAATTTTAAAATAGAAATGACCACTACAAAAACACCGAAGATCCTTTATACACTGACCGACGAGGCACCAGCTTTGGCAACCTATTCTTTGTTGCCGATCATCAAATCATTTACCGATTCAGCGGGTGTTGTTGTCGAGACCAGGGACATCTCCCTATCTGGCAGGATCATCGCCAATTTTCCGGAGTACCTGAAAGAGGATCAGCGCATTAGTGATGCTTTGGCCGAGTTGGGTGAGATTGCCAAAACACCAGAGGCCAATATCGTGAAGCTGCCCAATATCAGTGCATCCATTCCGCAGTTGAAAGCAGCAATTAAGGAATTGCAGGAGAAAGGCTATGCCCTTCCGGATTATCCTGATGAGCCAAAGGACCAAGAAGAAAAAGGTGTAAAGGCCAAGTATGATAAAATCAAAGGAAGTGCGGTAAATCCCGTTTTAAGGGAAGGGAATTCAGATCGGAGGGCTCCGCAGGCCGTGAAGCAATTCGCACGAAACAATCCCCACAGCATGGGAGCGTGGAGTGCCGACAGCAAGTCCCATGTGGCGAGCATGCCAGAAGGAGACTTCTATGGTAGTGAGCAATCGCTGACTATGTCCGCGGCAGGTACCGTAAAGATCCAGTTGGAAGCCAACGATGGCTCGGTGACGGTACTGAAAGATGCATTGGAGCTCCAGGAAGGAGAGGTGATCGATTCTTCCGTGATGAGTGTCAAAAAGCTGCAGGCCTTCTTGGCCGAGCAAAAAGAAGATGCCAAAGCCAAGGGCATTTTGTTTTCGCTCCACATGAAGGCGACCATGATGAAGGTTTCTGACCCGATTATTTTCGGTCATGCTGTGAAGGTGTTTTTTGCTCCAGTATTTGAAAAGCATGCCGCCACCATAAAGGAACTTGGTGTGGATGTAAACAATGGCTTCGGAGACCTGGTGAGTTCACTGGAAAAACTTCCGGCGGACAAGCGAAAAGAAATTGAAGCAGACATAGAAGCATGTTTTGCTGAAAGTCCTGATTTGGCAATGGTTAATTCCCATAAAGGCATCACTAACCTTCACGTGCCGAGTGATGTGATCATCGATGCTTCCATGCCGGCCATGATCCGGACTTCGGGTCAGATGTGGAACAAAAATGATGCGCTTCAAGATACGAAGGCCATCATTCCAGATCGTTCTTATGCGGGTGTTTATCAAGAGACAATTGATTTCTGTAAGAAACACGGTGCATTTGATCCGACGACCATGGGCAGCGTGCCCAATGTAGGATTGATGGCTCAGAAGGCAGAAGAGTACGGTTCCCACGATAAGACCTTCGAAGCGGCTGCTGATGGGGCAATTAAAGTGCTGAATGCTGCCGGAGAAACCTTGATGGAGCATAAGGTCGAAAAAGGCGATATCTTCAGGATGTGCCAGACCAAAGATGCTCCTATCCAAGACTGGGTGAAATTGGCCGTAAACCGTGCCCGATCCAGCAATACCCCGGCTGTGTTCTGGTTGGATGAAAACAGGGCACACGATGCGCAGTTGATCCAAAAGGTAAACCAGTATCTTCCTCAGCATGATACAGCTGGGTTGGACATCAGAATCCTTTCACCGGTGGAAGCTACGCGGTTCTCACTAGAGCGAATCAAGGAAGGAAAAGACACCATCTCTGTGACAGGTAATGTGCTAAGGGATTATTTGACGGACCTTTTCCCGATTTTAGAATTGGGCACGTCGGCAAAAATGCTGTCCATTGTACCATTGATGAATGGTGGCGGCTTGTTCGAAACAGGTGCCGGTGGATCTGCGCCGAAGCACGTGCAGCAGTTTGTTGAAGAAGGCCATTTAAGGTGGGATTCCTTGGGTGAATTCTTGGCATTGGCCGTCTCATTGGAGCACCTTGGTGAGACATTTGATAACAAGAGGGCCATTGTGCTGGGTAAAACCTTGGATACTGCCACCGGTAAATTCCTGGAAAACGGAAAGTCACCCTCCCGTAAAGTCAATGAGCTTGACAACAGAGGAAGTCATTATTACTTGGCCATGTACTGGGCAGAAGCGCTTGCCAACCAAGATGAAGATGCTGCTCTGAAGGAGATCTTTACCAAAGTGGCCAAAGCCATGGAAGAGAAAGAAGAGCAGGTAATTGCTGAACTGAACGGTGCCCAGGGAAGCCCTGTGGATATCGGTGGTTATTTCAAGCCAGCAGAGGATAAAACCTCCAAGGCCATGCGTCCAAGCCAGACCTTAAATGGAATTTTGGAAATGGTCGTGGCGAGTGCTTAATGCTTGACTGATATTTGACAAATGTAAAAAGGGCTCCATTTTGGAGCCCTTTTTACATTTGTAAACAATTGACTGAGTGTTTTCTACAACTCCTTGATCATAATATTCTTAAACCAGATGTTGTTTCCATGGTCTTGCAGGGCGATTTTGCCTTTTTGGTATTGGCCAAAGCCTTCCGTGTTTTTGAATTTACTATTGGCAATAAGTTCCTTCCAGCTATCGTCCCAAAGCGTGGTTTCAACTGTTTTTACGCCATTTAGGATAAAGGTTAACTTACCTTGGTCGATGATGATTTCGGAGGTGTTCCATTCGCCAACAGGATTTTCAGCTTCCTCAGTAGCTTTGATCAGGTCGTAAAGGTCACCTGTACGGTGTTTTTCGATTTTGCCATCGGGATGACCGTCGTTGTCCAGCAGTTGGTATTCAGGCCCAGTATTCCAGGAATGTTTATATTTATCCAGTTCCTGTACCAAAAATATGATGCCGCTGTTCCCGTTTTCAGATATCTTCCAATCCAGTTTCAAGTGGAAGTTATCATAGGCCTTTTCAGTAACGATATCTCCGCCACCATTTACTTGCCAGTTTTCTTTATTGGAAGCGTCCAGATAGAGCACGCCATCCTCCACTTTCCAAGCAGGACCCACGGTTTCTTTATTATAGGTGGTCCATCCGTCGAGGTTTTGGCCATTGAAAAGCTTGGTCCATTCTCCCTTGGAGGATGTTTCAGTTTTTAGCGCTACTTCTTCTTTGACGGATTCGTTTTCAGTGTTTCCGTTCTCAGCAGAACCACATGCTGCGGCCATAAGGCTGATTACAGATAGGGATAATATCGTTTTTTTCATAGAAATTAATTTATAAAAGAGGTATGTCAAAGTCCCCTTTAAGGTTTAGGGTTATTTCTTGAGCATTAGGACGTATTTCACCATTTTCTTGGCATCGTCTTCAGAAAGGCCCGGGTGAGCAGGCATGGGGACTTGTCCCCAAACCCCGTTATTTCCTTCGATTACTCTTTTGGCAAGGGTCTCGATGTTTTCGTCGGTGCTTTCATATTTTTCGGCCACATCTTTATAGGCGGGACCTACGATTTTTCTTTCCACCATATGGCAGCTAGGGCAGTCAGACTCCTTTACCAAGGCCAGGCCATCGACATAATCGGGATTGTCTTTGTACATTTCGTCAAAGCTCATGTCCTTTTTAGGGGCTGCTGTTTCAGTTGTTGCCGTCGTTTCTTCTGATTTTGTGTCTGACCCACCGCCACAAGCGTAGGCCACTCCTGCAAGTGCGATAGCACCTGCGCTGGCTAATTTACTTAAGTTCATTGGTTCTATAGGTTTGTTTGTATTTAATTAAATTCCTAGCACTTTTTTGTTGAGCGCATCGTCAGTACCTGCAGAGGCAAAATCGTCAAAGGACTTTTCCGTTACCCTGATGATTTTTTCACTGATAAATTTAGCTCCTTCGATTGCTCCCGCTTCAGGGTGCTTGATGGCACATTCCCATTCCAAAACTGCCCAGCCATCAAATCCGTACTGGGACAATTTACTGAAGATGGCATTGAAGTCCACCTGTCCGTCACCGAGTGAGCGGAACCTTCCGGCACGGTCGATCCAGCTTTGGTAGCCACCATAGACGCCTTGTTTTCCTGTAGGATTGAATTCTGCGTCTTTGACATGAAACATCTTGATCCTGTCTTTGTAGAAATCGATGAATTGCACATAATCCAAGCACTGCAATACGAAGTGGCTCGGATCATAAAGGATATTGGCCCTGGGGTGGTGGTTTACTTTCTCCAGGAACATCTCAAACGTCACTCCGTCATGCAGGTCTTCTCCCGGGTGTAATTCATAGCATAAATCTACACCATTTTTATCAAATTCATCTAAAATAGGAATCCACCTTTTGGCCAACTCCTCAAATCCTGCTTCTACCAACCCTGCTGGACGTTGTGGCCAAGGGTAAACGGTGTGCCACATCAGGGCGCCACTGAAGGTGCCATGCTTGGTCAGTCCCAAATTTTTGGATGCTTTGGCAGCATACATGAGTTGTTGTGTGGCCCAGGCTGATTTGCCTTTGAGGTCTCCTTTAAGCTCCTCGGGAGCAAATGCATCAAACAATTCATTATAAGCAGGATTGATTGCGACGAGTTGCCCCTGGAGGTGAGTGCTCAGTTCGGAGATTTCCAAACCGGCATCCTGTACAGTTTTTTGAATTTCATCAGCATAGTTTTTGTCTTCTGCTGCTTTTTTCAAATCCATTAGTCTGCCGTCCCAAGAAGGTATCTGAACGGCCTTGTAGCCTATGCTCGCTGCCCATTCACAGATGCTTTTGAGGCTGTTGAAGGGTGCTTGGTCATCTACAAATTGCGCTAAAAATAACGCAGGGCCTTTGATGGTCTTCATACGATAGGGTTTTTTTAAGTTTATTAAATTAATCGTTTTAGCAAATGAATTGAGAATGCAAAATACATTCTTTCACGCTATTCTTTAAATATTTTGATGGCTTTTTGTTACCAATGTTTTGCAAGGGAGCCTTTTTGGGGCCAAAAGGTAGTCGGTCAGGCGCCTTTTCAGGAAGAAAAACAGCCTAAACTTCAAGTTTTGTCCATTTTTGCTCAGACTGGCCACTTTTTACGACTTGCTCGATAAAGGCCATGCCCCTCACCCCATCATCGGCGCCCGGGAAATCCAGCCATTCTTTTTCAGGTGTTTGACCGTTTATTTTGGCCAATAAGGTTTTTGTAAAATTGTTATAATGATTGGCAAAAGCCTCTAAATAGCCTTCCGGATGGCCGGCTGGAGTTCTGGTGTTGGCCAGGGCATAACTGGAAAGATAGGGCACATTGCCTCCTGCGCGGTAAATCTGATCGGGTTGTTCGGGGTGGCGGAGGATCAGGGAATTGGCGTCTTCCTGTTGCCATTCCAGTCCTGCCTTGTCTCCATATACCCTTATTTTGAGGTTGTTTTCAGCGCCGGATGCCACTTGGCTGGCCATGAGGACTCCGGAGGCACCGTTGTCAAACTTCAGGAGGACGATTCCATCATCATCCAGTGTCCTGCCATCGACGATGGTGTTGAGGTCAGCGCAGAGCTTATCGAGCTTCAATCCACTGACATATTCGGCCAGGTTCATGGCATGTGTGCCGATATCACCCATGCAGCCGGCTACGCCACTTTTTTTAGGATCTGTACGCCAAGCCGCTTGTTTGTTTCCTTCATCAGAAAAATCCTTCCAAAGCCAGCCTTGAGGGTACTCAACATACACTTTTCTGATGTTTCCCAAGGTGCCATTGGCGATGAGCTGCCGGGCTTCCTTTACCATCGGATAGCCAGTGTAAGTATGGGTGAGGCAAAACAGCATGCCGGTTTGCTCAATGGTCTTTTCCAACTGCTTGGCTTCGTCCAGTGTAAGGGTCATGGGTTTGTCCAGGACCACATGAAAACCATTTTGAAGGGCCTTGATGGTCGGGTCGAAGTGTACGTGGTTTGGTGTCACGATACTGACAAAGTCTATTCTTTCTCCCTCGGGAAGTTGTTTTTCTTTTTCATACATTTCATCGTATGATTGATAGACACGGCTGCTGTCGAGGGAGAGTTCCTTTCCTGCCTGCTCGGATTTTTCAGGCTTGCTACTGAATGCTCCTGCTACCAATTCAATTTTTCCGTCCATATTGGCGGCGATACGGTGTACGGCTCCTATGAATGAGCCCGGTCCTCCACCGATCATACCCATTCGGAGTTTACGATGATTCATAATTTTTGCTATTTTAGAATTTGATATGTTTTTTCAATTTGTTTTGGACACGAAAGTTATTGCTGCCTTCTCCTTGCTGTTTTTATTCGAGATCAAATGATTTTTTATTGATCAATAGCGATATAGCAATGTGAGTGGCAATGATTCGTAATACAGAACCATTATACTTACGTCTTTGTCTCGGCAAAACTAAAATTAAGCGAAAAACACTAAAATTTAAATTATTATTTAAGTAGTTTGGCTTTTTCTTTTTAAGTTGAGAATTAATAATTGCACAAAAAAACCTATTAAAAACCTATGAGTTTCAATACGAAGTTTAAGCTGTCCTTTATGATGTTCCTCGAATTCTTCATTTGGGGAGGTTGGTTTGTCACCTTGGGGTTATTCCTTGGAAACAACTTAGGGACGAATGGAGCACAGGATGCAGCTGTGTTTTCGACACAATCGCTGGGAGCCATTATCGCTCCTTTTATTATTGGGTTGATTGCCGACAAGTACTTTAATGCAGAACGGATTTTGGGAATACTTCATCTGATTGGTGCGGTATTGATGTACCTCATGTACACCGCAACTGATTTTGAATCGTTTTACCCTTATGTGTTTGCCTACATGGTGGCCTATATGCCCACATTGGCCTTGGTGAATTCGGTTTCCTTTAATCAGATGAGCAATCCTGAAAAGGAATTTGGTGTCATCCGGGTGTGGGGAACGATTGGTTGGATCGTAGCCGGTTTGGTGATCAGTTTGGTGTTTGCTTGGGATTCCACGGAAAATGCAGCAGCTGGAATGTTGAAATATACCTTTTTGATGACTTGCATCGCCTCGTTGGTATTGGGTGTTTACAGCTTTATGCTGCCGAAGACGCCTCCAAAAATTGCCAAAGGCGAGAAAAAGTCCATCTCAGAGATTCTGGGGCTTGATGCATTTACACTTCTAAAAGACAGGAATTACTTGGTTTTCTTTTTGTCTTCGGTATTGATTTGTATCCCCCTTGCCTTTTATTATCAAAATGCCAGTAAATTTTTCGGTGAGATCGGTATGACGAATCTTACCAGTAAAATGGCCTTAGGGCAAGGCAGTGAGGTGCTCTTCATGCTGTTGCTTCCGATCTTCTTTGGTAAATTCGGTGTAAAGAAAACCTTGTTGGTAGGCATGTTGGCTTGGGTGGTCCGTTATGCGCTGTTTGCCTTTGGTAATGTCGGGGAGCTTTCTTTTATGCTTCTGACGGGAATTGCCCTTCATGGGATTTGCTATGACTTCTTTTTTGTTTCCGGGCAGATTTACACAGACTCCAAAGCAGGCGAAAAGTTCAAGAGTGCTGCGCAGGGAATGATTACCCTCGCTACCTATGGCGTGGGCATGCTGATCGGCTTTTGGGTAGCAGGATGGGCATATGACACCTATGAAATGAGTGACAAAGTCCACGACTGGAAGACAATCTGGTTGATTCCGTCTGGAATTGCCGTATTGGTAGCCCTGATCTTTGCCGTGGCTTTTAAACAGAAAAAACCTACGCCTGTAGAGGCTTAAATATTTTGTCAGAATGAAGCCTCGTAGATCAGCAATAAAGAAAATGATGGTGGGGTCAGCAGTGCTTAGTGGCTTGCCCTACTTGAATCTCAAAGCAAAAAATAAAGACATGTTGAAAGGAAATATAAACCATTCTGTGTGCCGATGGACATATGGCCATCTGTCACTCGATGAGTTATGTGTACTGATTAAAGATATTGGATTTAATGCCATTGACCTGCTAGGCCCTGATGATTGGCCTACGGCCCAAAAGCATGGGGTGTACAGCTCCATGTGCAATGGTGCAGAGATCAGTCTTGAGGAGGGGTTTAGCCATTCGGAATACCACGATACCCTCATCAAAAACTATACGGAAATGATCCCCCTCGTGGCCAAAAACGGTTACAAAAACCTGATTTGCTTTAGTGGGAACAGAAATGGTATGGACGATGAAACAGGCCTTCAAAACAGTGTAAAGGGGCTACAGAAATTATTGCCCCTAGCAGAAAAGCACGGCGTTACCCTGACCATGGAATTGCTAAACAGCAAGGTGAATCATCCGGATTATATGTGTGATAAAAGCGTTTGGGGAGTAGAATTGTGCAAGCGGCTGGACAATGAAAATTTCAACCTCCTATATGACATTTATCATATGCAAATCGATGAAGGAGACGTGATCCGTACGATTGGTGAGAATCATCAGTATTATGGACATTATCATACAGCAGGAAATCCGGGCAGAAATGAAATCGATGATACCCAGGAGCTAAATTACCCTGCAATCATTAAAGCCATTGCGAAAACAGGCTTTAAGGGCTATATTGCCCAGGAGTTTATCCCAAAGGCTGATGACAAGGCCGCGTCACTCAGGGAGGCCATCGCCTTATGTGACATATAAACCAGAATAACCTAATAAAAACCTATAGATGAATTATGGCAAATCAAGAGTATGATGCAATTGTCGTCGGCTCAGGTATCAGCGGCGGCTGGGCTGCTAAGGAGTTGACAGAGAAAGGGCTCAAGGTTTTGTTACTCGAAAGGGGGCAAAATGTGGAGCACGTAAAAGACTATAAGAATGCGACCTTACCTCCATGGGAAATACCCCATAGAGGAAGAGCGACCACCGAAATGATCGAAAATCACCCTAACCTAAAACGTGACTATGTACTGAACGAACTGGTGTTGGATTGGTGGGCACATGAAGATACTTCTCCCTACGTGGAGGAGAAACCCTTTACCTGGTTCAGGGGCTATCAGGTGGGTGGTAGGTCATTGCTTTGGGGCAGACAGAGTTACCGCTGGTCAGACCTGGATTTTGAAGCCAATTTGAAGGAAGGTATTGCCGTGGATTGGCCAATCAGGTATAAGGACATCGCTCCTTGGTACGATTATGTAGAGAAATTCGCTGGGATTGCAGGAAATAAAGACGGCCTGGACGTATTGCCAGATGGGCAGTTTATGCCGCCATTTGCGATGAACTGTGTGGAAAAGGACGTAAAGGAGCGGATAACAAAAAAATTCGAAGGAAAACGTCACCTGATCAATTCCCGGGTGGCCAATATTACAGAGCCACTTCCGGGAAGGCCGGGCTGTCAAGCGAGGAATAAGTGTTGGTTAGGCTGTCCTTTTGGAGGGTATTTCAGTACACAGGCTTCTACCCTGCCGGCTGCGATGGCTACCGGAAACCTAACCCTTCGTCCATATTCCATTGTCCACCGTGTATTGTACGATAAAGACACTAAGAAAGCGACGGGAGTAGAAATCGTGGATGCTGAGACCATGGAAACCATCGAGTATAAATCCAAGATTGTATTCCTTTGTGCTTCGGCCCTTAATTCTGCTCACGTATTGATGCGCTCGGCAACCGATATCTGGCCGGAAGGACTAGGCAGTAGTTCTGGTGAGCTAGGCCATAATGTGATGGACCATCATTTTAGACTTGGAGCAAGCGGCTCCGTGGAAGGGTACGATGATAAATATTATTTTGGTAGAAGGCCAGGAGGCATTTATATACCACGGTACAGGAATGTAGGAGACGACAAGCGTGACTACGTGCGTGGTTTTGGCTACCAAGGCGGAGCAAGTAGAAGTGGATGGGGCAGAAATGTCGCAGAAATGAATATCGGAGGGCCATTGAAGGAAGCCCTTACCGAGCCAGGGCCTTGGAGCATGGGCATGATGGCTTTTGGCGAAATCCTGCCTTACCACGAAAACACGATCAAGATCAGTAAAGATGTGAAGGATAAGTGGGGCATGTATGCACTGGTCATGAATGCTGAGATCAAGGACAATGAGCAGAAGATGCGTAAGGATATGATGAATGATGCCGCTGAAATGCTGGAAGCAGCAGGGGTCAAGAATATCCATACCTATGATTCTGGCTATACCTTCGGACAGGGAATTCACGAAATGGGAACCGCTCGCATGGGCAGGGATCCCAAAACCTCCGTCCTGAACGAAAACAACCAAGTATGGGATGCCAAAAACGTGTTTGTGACTGATGGGGCAGCGATGACGTCTGCGGCTGCGGTAAATCCGTCACTGACCTATATGGCACTGACGGCCCGAGCAGCAGATTTTGCTGTGAAGGAACTCAAAAAAGGAAACCTTTAACCCAAAACGACACGAATTATGGCAATGAACAGAAGAGATGCACTGAAGAGCTTTGCGCTCATGATGGGCGGGACCATGGTAGGAGCAAATGCCCTGCTGACAGGGTGTACGCCTGATAAGCAAATAGAAGGGCTGGACTTTAGCCCTGAAGAAATCGCCTTTCTGGACGAAATCGGCGATACAATCATCCCGACCACGGATACCCCTGGGGCGAAGGCTGTGGGAATAGGTTCCTTTATGGTCATGATGGTCAAGGATACTTATTGGGAAGAGGAACAGAAGCAGTTTGTGGATGGCTTGAACAGTCTAAGGAAGGGGTTCAAAGAGGAGGTAGGAAAAGACTTTGTGGAGGCCTCCCAGGAAGAACGAACCGCTTATCTCAATAAACTAAATGCAGCAGCCAAAAATGAAGATGGCCCGAAGTATTTCAACATGTTAAAAGACCTCACTGTACTGGGGTATTTTACTTCTGAAATAGGCGCTACCCAAGCGCTGAATTATGTGGAAGTCCCAGGCAAGTGGGAACCATGCATCGACTACAAAAAAGGGGATAAAGCATACGCTATCTAACTCCCTGCAAACGGAACAACGCAGGTGCGCTGTTCCGTTTTTTTTACAATCATTAATCAAAACCCTATTATGAACAAAAGAAGGAAGTTTTTAAAGCTGGGAGCAGCTTTTACTGCGGGATCATTTTTGCCCTTACAGTTTTGTTCTTCTCCCAAAAGTGGAAGTGAAACGGCCGTCGTAGAGGAGGCGGTAAAGGAATCCGTTAAGGAAAAGTTGGAGAGCTTTGGGATCCAGCTGTACTCGGTAAAGGGAGATATGGCAGAGAATGCCCAAGAAGCCATTAAGAAGATAGCAGGGTATGGCTATCATCAGATCGAAGGCTTTGACGGTGGCAAAGGGATCTTTTGGGGAATGAAGAACACGGAGTTCAAGTCGTTTACGGAAGATTTGGGGCTTGACTTTGTCGCTTCCCATGCCAATGTTTTTGAGAATACAGAGAAGCTGGCTGCTGAAGCGGGGGAGATTGGGATGAAATACCTGATCGCACCATATGTGGGGGCACAGGAATCCATGGAAGATTGGAAAAAAATGGCGGATAGCTTTAATAAGGTAGGAGAGATTTGCAAGTCTAACGGACTGCGCTTTGCTTACCATAACCATGGCTATACGTTTGAAGCATTGGAAGGCCAGATGCCGCAAGATTTCCTTTTGGAAAATACCGATCCTGATTTGGTGGATTTTGAACTTGATATCTATTGGGCGGTGACAGCCGGCGCTGACCCACAGGCATATTTTGAGAAGTACAAAAACCGTTTTAGGCTTTGCCACGTGAAAGACCGCGAAAAAGGAGCGCCAGCTGGAGAGCATAATGCCTCTACTGTGCTAGGTACGGGCACTATTGATTATGGTGAGGTACTTAGAACAGCAAAGGATAATGGTATGCAGTATTTTATAGTGGAGCAAGAGAAGTTCTCTGGTGCCACGCCAATGGAGGCAGCGGAAAAAAATGCTTCCTATTTGAAGGGACTTGAAATTTAATCCGGTTTATCCAATTGAAACTTTAGAAAGGCAGCTCAGGTGGGCTGCCTTTTTTGATGGTGTTAATGTGGAGAGGTTATGGGTTTTATGACGTCGGTCTGAGGTCAAAAGCTGGTGTTGCAGCGATTTTTAAAGCTATAGCCTTCTTGGTGAGAAACGGCATCTTGGAGGGGCTCTAGCGTCAAACCAAACCTAAACCTAGGTACCTGAGCTCGACTTGTTTTTAGCATTAAAAGCGTCATGCGAACCCTTTTTTAGGAGGATGTGGATTGGAAAAGGGTGTGGCCAACTCGAAATACCGAGACTGCCACGGCTTCCACCCCTCAAATCTCCCTCTAAGCCTCGCAGTGACGATTTTATAGTCGAACTGAGGTTAGGTGGGATCCGGTGCGTCTTTTGGCCTATCGCTACGTTGCAAAAATGATGACTTCCTTAGCTAGGGATAGGGGCGTTTTTTGCGCCTTGATCTCGTCCAAAATCCACTACCGCTTTGCCCGCCAATTAAGCGTTGACTTGATACTAGGGCTATTAGGTGGACTGTAAGTGTTTTGGTCCAACAGGCAGTTTTTTGCCTTTACTAAAGCTTTGACACAGCATTCTTTTTTACATAGGCGTCTTGTCCATCCCAGTCGATCCTGTACCAGATGTCTTCCGAAGATTTGATGATTACCCTGTGTCCAGAATTGACCTTGTCGATAAATTTTCCTGCGGCGGTAGGTTGGGCCATGATGATTGTAGGACTTTCTTTGATGATGCCTGATTGGGGCGCTAAAAGGAAGTTGTTACTAAGAAAGGCAAGGACTATCAGAATGGCGGATGGGATCAGGTATTTCGGCTGGCGGGTTTTGTTTTTAGCCAAGACATAGATCAGGGAAAGGACCAATAGCAAAGCAAAGATCCCGGTGATGGGTTGTTGGTAGTCGGTGAGGAGCTTGAAAAACTGAGCGCTATCAGAGACAGTATATCCCTTCAGGTCGGGTTGGTCTGTGAGGGACTTGATCTTACTGATGACTTTGGGAGATGGATTGTGGTCGTAGTATTTTGAAAGATAGAGAGAGGCGTCTTCGTAGTTTCCCATTCCTTCGGTAATGTAGGCCATCTTTAGAAGCATGGCGGGAGAGTAGGCCTCTTGGTTTTGGAGGATGTCTGTATAGAGCTTGTAGGCCTCTTGATAGCTTTGTGCGGTGAACAAAGAATCTGCTAAAATTAGCTTATCGTTATTTGCTTGACAATTAATGCTTTGCAGGATAACGATTAAAAAGACTGAAAATTTTACAATAAAGTTTCGATTGATGTTTGGCATTTTTAAAATAGTCTCTTAAATTTGCAGTCCAATTACGACAAAGATATAACAAAAAGCAAGTCGAAATTGACAAAAAAACGAAAACCAAAAGCGGTTTTTGGAATTTGAAAAAGGATAAATTCTTCTTTAGCTTGCTGTCGATATGATGGCGAATTTCATTGCCAAAGAAAGAAAAGATAATGATTCCGTAGCTCAGCTGGTAGAGCAATACACTTTTAATGTATGGGTCCTGGGTTCGAGCCCCAGCGGGATCACATTTGATCGTTCCAAACGAGGGACAGGAAAAACTTACGGGGTGTAGCGTAGCCCGGTCATCGCGCCTGCTTTGGGAGCAGGAGGTCGCAGGTTCGAATCCTGCCACCCCGACTTAAATGCTTTGAAAAATAAGTATCAGGTCCTGTAGCTCAACTGGATAGAGCAACTGCCTTCTAAGCAGTAGGTTAAAGGTTCGAGTCCTTTCAGGATCACACAAGCGGAAAGCAATTTCCGCTTATTTATTGAATAATTACTCGGTTCTTGTAAGGAGGATTAAAGATTTTCAAAAAAACATCATGATTCCGTAGCTCAGCTGGTAGAGCAATACACTTTTAATGTATGGGTCCTGGGTTCGAGCCCCAGCGGGATCACTTAAAGCCTGACTTTCGAGTCGGGCTTTTTGCGTTTTTAGGAGTGTTGTTTCAATCCGAAAATAGGGGGGCAAGTGGAAAAGTTGGGGACTCATGGAACGCTGATAACGCAGATGATTATGATTTGCGCTGATTTTTTTCTTAAACTGGAAAAGCCAAGTAGGGATCAAGCGGAAGCGCTAGGTCAAGCAAATAAGCTGGGGGATTTTGCTCCATGAGGCTGCCTTGGAGGTATAAAGTACAAGGTACGAAGTACGATGACAAAAAAGTTGTATCTAGTATGTGGTACAGTATTACGCGGGACAATTCCCCCTTTTAGGGGGTTAGGGGGTACAAAGAAGTATTTGGTAGCTGGTATTTAGTATTGGAATATAGTATTTGGCAGGAAAGAAGCCTTCATGAAAGTTGGGTGTTTGTTTGGACTGGCCCAGCGGGGCAATATCTTGGTAACCATGGGTTACAGCCCATGGTAAAATAGCAATGTGAAGTGTTTATCATTTTAGCAGCCATGACCATTCTATTCATCACAAATTCCCGCTAAAACCCATTCGCGCGGATGGAGGAAGCCCATCGTTTTAATGGTATGAAATTCTCTTTCATAAGACCATGTCAATATTCGTCCCTTAGAAATATTGCTTGATCAAAAAAATCCCCATCACTCCATAAAGGAGTATGGGGATTGATAGGGGGTGGATATCCGGTTACTTTTCGATCATCTCGTACACCCTTACGTAATCAATGTTGAATGAAGCAGGAAAGGCTTCTTGGTCCACGCCTTCGGCCCCTCCCCAGTCTCCTCCTACGGCGAGATTGAGCAGAACATGAAAGGTTTTGTCAAATGGCCAAGAAGGGTATCCTTTACCATCATTGGTGAATGTGAACAGTAATTCATCATCAATATAGCCTCTGATAGCGTATGGCGTCCAGTCCACCCGGTAAGTGTGGTAAGCCTCACTGACATGTTTTACTTCGCGTTTTTTACCTACTTGAGTCCCCATTTTGTGATTAAAGGCTTCTGTGTGGACCGTGATGTGGACGATATCTTGATCATAACCTACATGTTCCATGATGTCTATTTCTCCGGATGCAGGCCATCCTCCATACTCCCATTCAGTAGGAAGCATCCAGATTGCTGGCCATGTGCCCCTGCCTTTGGGCAGGCGTGCTTTTACTTCGAAACGGCCGTAAAGGAAATCCCCCTTTCCTTTGCTGACCAATCGGGCTGAAGTGAAGTTGTTGGATTCTTTGTTTTCATTTATTGCTGTGATAGTCAATACACCGTTGGCTACCTTGGCATTGTTCAGCGCTTCGGTGTAATATTGGAGCTCTTTGTTGCCCCAGCCATGGCCACCGGTGTCATATCCCCATTTTTCCGGATCTGGGTAGCCCTCATAGTCAAACTCGTCTTGCCATATTGGCGTTTTTTTAAATTCCCACCCCAAGTCCTTTGGAGGGGCGGGCGCAGGGATATTGGGAGCGGGGGCCTCAGACTGACCGGAGCAGGCCGTTGGGAAAAAACCAAGGGCCAAAGCAGTCAAAAGGGGGCAAAATAGGTTTGATAGTATTTTGTTCATAGATCAATAGCGTTTAAGGTGTAGGTGCGACCGATTGTATGGTTTTGGTGTTCGGGATGGTATTGCGGAATTGGATGTTTTTTAGGACCGATTCCATGGCGGTTTTTCCCTCTGTGGGATAAGGTGGTTTGATCCTTCTCAGTGCAGCATTTTCATGTTTGTCGAATCGCTTGTATGTCCAATGGCACCAGCCGATATTAGTCTTATCCAGTTTATTGATGTTTTGCTTCAGCCAGGCGTTGTCGTTTTCTCCAGTCTCCCCCACCCATACAGGAACTTGGTGTCGGTCTCGAAAAGCGGTCAAGTTGATGATCCGGTTAATCTGATTGGGATTGGGGTCTAATAAAGTGTCTTCTTCGACTGGAATCCAATAGCGATGGGCATTGAAAATCAGGTTTTCGGGATGTGTGAAAGAGTAGGGTTCCATAAGGTCATAATTATTTCCCCAGCCATTCCCTTCCACCATGATCATATGGTCGTCTCCCTTTTTCCTAATGGCTGTGATCAGGCGGTCAAACAAGTCATGGATGAGTTGGTTGGAGGGGACATTGTTGGGTTCATTGATTAGATCGTACCAGGCAATTCGGTTGTCATCAATGTATTGATCGGAAAGCATCTTCCAGAGCTCCACCGTAACCTCTTGATAAATATGTCGGCCTTTTTTGTCTTTTCTGTTCCAAAGGTCATTTTTCACCAAAATATCGGCGATATTAATGTCCGTACCTTGTCCTCCAGGAGCGGCATGCAGGTCCAAAATTACGTACATGCCATTGGCTCCGCACCATTCCAATAACCTGTCCAGGATTTGAACGCCTTCAAGTTCGTCCGGGTGGGCAAATAAAATGCCCTCATCCAGCCATGAGGAAAGCCCATTGATGTAATCGCTCAGCAGGGTGGTGTCTTTGATCGCGTTATTTCTTTTTGATCGTTGCCCGGAAGTGAGAAATAGCTCATAATGCATGGGTATTCTAATGGCATTAAAACCGAGTGAAGCAATGTGGTCAATGTCCTTTTGGGTAATGAATTTATCACGCCATTCTTGATAAAATATTTCCACTTCTTCCATCGTAAGACCTTGGTCATAGAAGGCCTTTTTCATCTGCCATTGAGTACCGATTTCACTTCCTTGTGGATTGAGCATATAACCTTCCTGAAGCAGCCATCCCCCTAAGCCAATAGCCTTTAGGATGATTTCTTCTCCTTGCTCATTGACCACTTTTGTTTTGTCAGCAGAAAGCCTACTCATTGAGCTGCGGGGAGCTTGGAGCCCGGTATGGTGGCCATTGTTCCCGGAAGTACATCCTGAAAACCATAAAATGCCATACATACTTAACAATAGAAATAACAGGTTGGATAGTTTGGTCATTACGATAGGTGTTTGTAAAAGCCCCCATGCCTGTAATAGAAGGTCACGAGGGCCTTTGGGCATAGGGTTATTTTGTGCCTCCGTATTCTTGGTTTTGTTCGATAATGGTATTGTCAAGTTCGAGCAATGGAATGGGGAGGATTTCATGTTTTCCAGCTATAAAGCCACGGTCGGACAGGGCGTCTGCCGCTATTCCGTTTCGGACGAGATCAAACCACCTGTGTCCTTCTCCTGCGAGTTCGATTCTTCGTTCCTTTAGGATGTTCTCTAAGTTGGCCGGTACAGGGGAGAGTCCTACTCTGGCTCGAATAGCATCTATAAGTTGCTGAGCACGTCCGGTATCTCCGCCCCCTCTTACGAGTGCCTCCGCCTCCAGTAGGTAGGTGTCGGCCAATCTGATCTCATACATGTTTTGTCGGAAATTGAGCTCCATTACTCCACCTCCAGTGGAACGGTCAGCCTCCCTTCCTGCGAATTTTTTCAGGAAATATCCTGTGTTCATATAGCCTTTTTCATAGGTGACCGCGCCGACTTTTTCGAGACTGTCCAAGTTGGCGACGGTGCCGTAGGAGCGGGGATCACCTTGGATGGTGCTAAAGAATTCTTCCGTAAAGGGCAAGAAGCTCCAGCCGGAAACGAAGTCGGGGGCATCTGGACTGATGGCGTTATATCCCCTAGGGCCGACCATGATGTTCAGTACGTTTCCTTCGGTGCAGCTGACACAGCCCCACTCACCATTGGACTGGTTGGTGAAGTTGATTTCAAAAATGGATTCGCTGTTGAACTTATTGTCAACAACCCACAAGTCGGCAAAATTGTCCAACAGCTTATATCCATATTGACTGGTTTCTCCGGGAGTGCCGTTTACGGCCGCAAATTCCTGTGCGGCCAGGTCGAACTTTTCTTGTCGGAGATATACTTTTCCAAGCAAGGCCCTTGCCATGCCCAGCGTGGCTCGACCTGCTTCGGTGGCCATGTCCACGGTGGTTGGTAGCGTTTCAATGGCGGCTTTAAGGTCGCTTTCTATTAGCTGGTACACTGCTGAAGGGTCGGCTTGCGGTACATCATACATCCCGCTGGTAGGGACAGGCGATGTCAGCAAGGGGATGTTTTCAAATAGCCTCACCAGGTCAAAATAGAAATAGGCCCTTAGAAATTGCGTCTCGGCTGCAAACCTTGCCTTTAGACCTTCGTCCATGGGGATTTCAGGCAGTTTTTGCAGCAATACGTTTGCCCTGAATACACCAGAGAAACCTTTGCGCCATAATTCTCCCTGTGGGCCAGTGGCAGGGTCAAGGGTGTAATTTGACCATACTTGTAAGGCCGTGATATCAGTGGGGCCTCCACCGCCTGCATAATGGTCATCGGAGGCGGCGTTCAAAGCATTTTGTTTCGTGACAAAACCATCACCGGTCCATCCCACTACGTCATAGACGGCTACCAGTCCATTGTATGCCTCTTGTTGGTTTTGATAGTAGTTGGCTTCGAGGTTGGTACCTTTTGGTTGTATTTCTAGAAAAGAATCAGCGCAGCTCCCTAGGGTTAGTAGGGCCATTGCAGAAGCGATAATATTGCTTTTATATGATTTCATGATTGATCGATTTTGGGTTTTAAAAGCCGATTTGAACGCCTAACATGTAAGATCTCGCCTGTGGGTAGATGCCGCGGTCGATACTCATCACACCGCCGCCAATCTCGGGGTCATATCCGGTGTATTTGGTGAAAGTTGCGAGGTTTTCGCTCATGACGTAGAACCGTGCGCGGTTCAGGCCTGCTTTTTCGGTGATACTTTTAGGAAGTGTATAGCCCAATTGAAGGGTTTTGATTCGGAAGTAATCACCGTTTTCCAGATAGAAATCGGAAGGATTATTAAAATTTTTGTTTGGATCACCTTCTACGATCCTTGGGTAGTCATTGGAAGTGCCCGGGCCAGTCCAGCGGTTCAGGACTTCCGTTTGCCAGTTGGCATTGCCAATATCCAGTCGCCTTAGTCCTTGGAAAATTTTGTTTCCAGCCACTCCTTGGCCAAAGAATATCAAGTCAAAATTGTTCCACTGGATACTGGCAGTGAAGCCATATGACCAGGTTGGGGTGGGGTTGCCTATAAAAGTTCGGTCGGCTTCCGTAATTTGGCCGTCTTCGTCAAGGTCTGCCCAGATGAAGTCTCCCGGCTGGGCATTTGGCTGGATCATTTCCCCATCGGCATTGGTGTGATTTTCCACCTCTTCGATGGTCTGGAAGACGCCTTGGGTCTGGAATCCATAGAAGGAATTCATGGATTGTCCCACGGCTGTTCTGGTGATAGGGTAGGAGCTGGCCTGGAAGCTCTGTCCACCGGAAAGGTAAGAGATGTCGGTTCCGAGGTTGGTGACTTCGTTTTCGAGATAGGAGACGTTTCCGCTAAGGGATAATTCCACTTCTCCAAGTAGTTTTCTATAGCCAAGCTCAAGCTCAATGCCCCGGTTTTCCATATCAGCTACATTGGCGGCAGGGTTTGAAATGGCGCCAACATATCCAGGGATCCTGGGGTTTTGAAGGATGCCTTTGGTGACTTTCTTGTACCAGTCAAAAGTGATGTTAAAATCACCGAATAGCGTGGCTTCAAGTCCAATATTGGCCTGGCTGGTCTCTTCCCACTTTAGGTCAGGATTGGAAGGCGCATTGGGGCTATAGCCAATGGCATAGCTGCCGGTATTGCCGATCGCGTAATTTCTTCCACTACCGACGGTAGAGAGGAAGGCAAAGTCACCAATATTGTCATTTCCTACGATACCATAACCGCCCCGAACTTTAAGGAAGTCCACTACGCCGTTGGTGGGCCAAAAAGCTTCCTGCGAAACTACCCATCCTGCAGAGAAGGAAGGGAAAATCCCGTACCGGTTATTGGGGCCAAATCGAGAGGATCCGTCCCTCCTTATCAATGCTTCCAAAAGGTATTTTTCTGCATAGTTGTAGTTTGCCCGTGCAAATAGTGAGCTTACAGTATGTCCTGCTCCCTCTGAGCCGTCTGCGCTCCGTTGGTCATTGGGGACTTTGAAATTCAGCGAAGCATCGTCAAAGTTGTCTGCAGGGACATTGAAGAACGTTACGCTAGTGCTTCTGCCCCGGTTGTCTAGATAGGCACCTTGCCCCAGTAAGACCGTGAAATTGTGCTTGTCGATTGTTTTGGTGTAGGAAATGGTGTTTTCCAGGTTCCAGTCGAATCTTCTGTTTTGGCCACGGGTAAAATTGGTTTGGTTGGAAACATTGGTGGCATTCAAGTAGAAGATAGGTGTAAATGATTCACTTCCCCAATAGGAGAGTTTTGCTCCCAATGTGGAACGGAGTTTTAGTCCTTTGATCGGTTCTGCCTCAGCATAGACATTGCCTACAAAATTGTCCGACCAGCTGTAGTTGCCCAGCCGAGTCTGGGTGTAGGCAAGGGGATTGCTCATTTCCTGTGCTACAATGGTAGAAATCCCATAAGGTCGTCCCATGGCATCCCGGATCACTGGGTTGGTGCTGTATGGTGGCTGATTCGCAATATTGGGATCCGTAATGACGGCAGGAGTGATCGGGTCAAGGTTGATTGCAGAGCTTAGAGGGCCGCCGAATTCACTGTTTGTATTGCCCAATCCGATGGATTTGTCATGGGCATAACCAAGGTTTTGTCCTACTTTCAGCCACTTGGTCAGCTTGTGCTCCGAGTTTAGGCGGAAGTTAGTTCTTTTGTACCTGGAAATATCACTGGCCACAATCCCTTCCTGATCCAAATAGCCAAATGAAGCATAAAAAGTGGAGTTTTCATTTCCGCCACTGATGCTTAATTCATGGTTTTGTCGCTTGGCACTGTTGTTAAAGATCAGGTCCTGCCAATCCGTGCCCTTGCCATAGCTTTCAGGGTTGGCAAAAGGCGCTGTATTACCGGCATTGGTAGCGGCTTCATTTCTGATCATGGCATATTGGTTCGCATCGAGTAGGTCCAGCTTTTGTGCTGGTGCAGAGGTGCCGTAATAGCCATTGTAGTTGACGCGCATCTTTCCTTCCTCACCTTTTTTTGTGGTGACCAGGATCACTCCCGCGGCAGCTCTGGCGCCATAAATGGCCTGCGAAGCGGCGTCTTTCAGTACTTCGATGGATTCAATGTCGGATTGGTTTAAGTAGCCAATGCCTCCATTATCCACCACGACCCCATCGACTACCCATAGTGGATCGTTATTGCCGAAAGTGGTGAGTCCTCGAACCCTCACGGTTGCACCAGAACCCGGTTGACCCGAGCTGGAGGCAATGGTGAGTCCTGAGGTCCGTCCTTGGAGTGCCTGTTCCACTCGATTAATGGGCATGCTCTCCAGGTCACTGGCCTTTACACTGGAGATGGCTCCTGTAACGACACTTTTTTTCTGGACACCATATCCTACCACTACGACCTCTTCGAGCGCGCTGAGGTTTTCTTCAAGCTGGACACTAAGGTTGGTTTGGTTGCTGATGGTGACTTTTTGGGGTTTCATGCCCAAGAGGCTGAAGACCAGTGTGCTGCCTGGGGAGGCTTGGATGGTGAAATTTCCATCAACATCGGTGATGGTTCCGGTGCCGGAACCTTCGATCATTACTGCTACACCGGGGAGGGGCTCCCCGTCACTTTTGAGTGATACTTTGCCTGTGATCTCATTGTTCTGCGCATGACTTAGCATGGGCAGGAGGAGAAGACAGGAAATGAAGAAAATGGTAATTCTTCTTTCCATAGGTTTTTGGGTTAGGTTATATTGACTTTTATTATCTGACTTTAGACCTGCTTTTGGGCCAAAAATCTTAAGCCAAAGATAGGTGAGGGGGCGGGGATCGATGAAATTATTGACCCCTACATAATCCCTACAGAAAACTGAAAAATGGCGCTTAGAGGCAAAATGAGGCACTACATGTGTACTACACTTGGCTGATCGATAAAAAAATCTCCTATTAGTTTGGAGGAGTGGTAGTGTCAGTTTGATCGGGGTCACTGGTGGCCTGGATCAAGAAATCAAATAGATTGGTGTCCGAAGAAAGTTGAAGTTTCTTACGTAATCGGTACCTGCCTACCTCCACTGCTTTCAGTGAGATACTCATCAGTTGGGCGATTTCCTTTGAACTAAGGTTCATTTTTAAGAACGCACAAATCTTGAGCTCATTGGGGGTGAGTTCTGGATATTTATCTTTTAATGTACTTAGGAAATTCGAATGGACATGGTCAAAGTGTACGGAAAAGCGATCCCAGTCGCTGTCGCTGCGTTCCACTTCACTGATCAGTCTTAGAAGCCGCTTGAAGTCAGCAGATTCGTTTTCCAGCTTATGGTTTTTGCCCAGTACCATAAGTTCCTCTTTGATTTTAGTAAGCACCTTGCCTCGCTGTACCAAGTGCATGGTGGTGGAGGCCAGTTCTTGGTTTTTGAAATTGATGTCCGCCTGAAGCCTTTCATTTTTTAGTTTGATGATTTCTTTTTCATTTCTGTCCAGCTCTAGCTGGTGAAAGTGCTTCAGGTGGGATTGTTCCTTTAAGTGCTTTTTCTTTTGCCATTTAAGTATAAAATAAATGGCTCCTATAAGTATAAGAATATAAAAAGAATAACTCCAGTAGGAATTGTACCAAGCCGGCAAGACCGTGAATTGATAGCTGCTGATTGCGGATTCATTGCCCAGGTTGTTTCTGGATTTTACCTTGAAGGAATAATGGCCGGCGGGCAAGTTGGTGTAGTCTTTCTCGCTTTTGCTGCTCCATGAGGACCAAGATCTGTCAAAGCCTTCCAGCATGTAGCTATATTCTAAGTTGCTGAATTGGCCAAAGGCCGTACTCGAATATTCAAAGTGAAGGGAGTTCCAAGAATAGGGTAGTGAGGGCTCATCTGGAGCTTGGGAGGCCGTTATTGGTCTATGACCTCCGAATAGCACACTGTCCTTTTTTCCGAATAGGCTTGCTTTTCCGATAAGGACATCAGGTTGTGTGATGTTTTTTCGGTATTTATCATAGTTGATGTGAAAGAATCCCTTGTTGGCACCGATGAAGATGTTCTGTTGATCAAGGGGGTAGATACTTTCGTGTCCACCGACGACTTTTCCTGACAGTTCCGGAAGGTGGGTGATCGTAAACGGGATGTCATTGTTGGGTTGGTTAAAATCGATCACGCTTACATTCTTGTTAGAGACATACCAAATATTTCCTTCGCGATCTTCTTTCAGGTGCTGTAGGCTAATGCCTTTTAGGTTTCGGTTGACGATATTGGAAGGGATGAACTGGTCTTGCTGCTGGTCGTATTCATATATGCCATCTTCGGTGGCCACTACAATTTTGTTCTTGATCCTGAAGATATAATTGTAGAGGTCTGATGGAAGCCCGTCTTTTGCAGTATAGATCTTAGTGGTGGTGATTCGGGATTGGTCGTCAGAAAGGTCAAGTCTAAAGATTCCTCGGTAAGGGTGGGATCCCCATATGCGGTTGTTTTGGTAGTCCATTACCATAAACCGCAACGATTCCGATAGTCCTTTAAGGCGCTTTTGGTGTTCGAAAGCTCCTGATTCATACTCAATATCATATAATCCTGTGTAGGTTCCGATAAATACTTTGTTGGCGGGAAGTATGGGGGAGGAAGGCTGAAAAAGCCAAGTGCCCGGTGCAGGATACATCTGAAATGCCGTGGAGTTTTCGATAAAGAAAGCACCTTCCTCATGGGCCATGAGTAGCTTTTCGTTGATGGTTTGGAGGTTCCATACTTGGCCGGTGCTGGATTTGACAGGTGAAAACCTCCCCTTGCTGAAGCTGAGATCCTCTTCTTTCTCCGTGAAGTCAAATTGGTACAGTCCGTCAGCCGTGCCGATATACAAATGATCTCGGTGGTAAGCAGCAGCATAGCCGGTGACCCTTTTGTTTTTGTCCGGATGGATTTGCTTGATGGCTCCATTGATCGCGATATAGTCAATGCCGTCATCCAGTCCGAGCCAAAGTCCTTTGTTTTTATCTACAAAGATGCTTCGGACATTATTGGTTTGCATGCCTTCCCTGTAGGCGTATTGCTGGGCCAGTTTGCCCGAATTATCCATGATCAGAAGCCCCGAGGACTTGGTGCCGAGCCCGATCCAATGGTCGTTGATACGGGTGATGCAGTTGAGACGTTGATTGGTAAGTAAAGAGTCGAAGTTGGTTTGTAATTTGGTGATTCTGTTATTATTAATTAAGAATAGCCCGCGATCGGGAGAAGAAGCCAGTAAAGAATCTTCACCTGCTTTGACAATTCCGTTGATGTCCGGGAGGTCGGAAGCGGTGCTGTCAAAGACCGGCTGCCAAACTTCTCCAGTAAAGCTTAGCAATCCATGTCCTTCTTCTTGGGCAAATATCCGTCCGTCCACTGCTCCCAAATATTTCCATTCTGTGTTTGATTTATACACCCGGATGCTGTTTCCTGTATAGTGGAGGATTTTTGTGTATTCCATAAAGAATACTTCATCATTATGGACTACGATGTTCCAAATGTCTGCAAAACTTCGATCCTCTTCAGGGATAAGATGCTTGAGCGAGGTGAACTTGAGCGTTCCGTTGGCTTGTGGTGAAAAATAGCCAATGTCATCTTGCCCCCCAACGAATATGCGGCCGCTTTTGTCCAGTTTTACCGATCGGATGATGGTTTGATTGGGAAGTTGATGGAGTTTCCAGTAGCGACCGTTAAATGTGAGCAGTCCTTCGTTGTTGCCAAAGTACAGGATTCCATCTTTATCTTGTGCGGTGGACCAATTTTGCAGCCCAGCTTTGTAGGCTAAGTTGTTATAGTTGATGATGTTGGGAGCCGCCAATTGTCGCTGTCCCAGGCTATAATTGCCTAGTATCACCAATAAAACTAAGGACAGTAAAGCGCTGCGCATCGAATGAATTTGGGTTTTGTGAAATTTTTGTAAACCTAATAATAGTAAAATATTTAAGATAAATGGTGAATTCTTTTTAGAAGAATACGGTGCTGATGGTGCTAATTGCTGAATGGCAACGTAAAATGCTGCCCAATATGATAAATCAAGCGTGGCTTGGAGCGCTGAGAGGGTCGTTAAACTGATTAGTTTGGAGCTACTGCAGGCTGAGGCACTTGGACGTTCCCCCTGTTCTTTTAAGGAGGATGGGATGGACGGAAGGGCGAATGTTATAGTCGTATCTCGATATGTTTCGTGTGTACTGGTTTTGTAGTTTAGTTTCGAGTATGGCACCTTTGATATACAAAATATTTGCTTGACTGTACCGTTGTTTATTCAGGTCTTATATTTATTGCCCGTTGACACCAGGCTGTTTGTTGGGAGATTGTTGGCGATGATGTTGGTGCTTTGAAGTCTGGAATGAAGTCGGTGTTTTGATTAATTCTCGCTATGTGACCATGATGTAAAATTGAGGGCTGTCCAAATTCTTGAAAATTGCCGTATGTGTAGATATTTCGGGGATTATGTTTGAGTGGGTGGAGGATTTGGTCAATGGATTGCTTGGCGAGCTATTTTGTGTAATATTGATCGTATAGACAAATATTTATACTGTTGTGTATATTTATTTATTTAACTATATTAAAAAAGATGTTTGGTGTATTGAAAATGCATTTGAATAAATATTTAATAGAAAAATTTGGATATATTGGTGGGATATATTTAATCTTGCAGAAAGTTCAAGCAGAGCCTTAAGTAGAGGATAACACGAGCCATCCAATAGTAAGAAGCAACTTTTCTACATTGGGCCTCGTTTTTACTTTTAATCTTGACGAGACACACCACAAAATTAAGTAAAGTGAGGAGATTATTTATCAACACGATAGTTATTGTAATTTATAGCTTTTTTATGGGATGCACAGTAGCGGCCCAGATAAGTGACACCAAAATTACAGAGGATGAGATTGAAGAGCATCTGATGTTTTTAACCTCATCCAAAACAAAAGGCCGGTACCCTGGTACTGCTGGAAACCGTAGGGTGGTAAAGTATATAAGATCCGAATTTGAGCAGTATGGCCTTAAAAGTTTTAATGGGGATTTTCTTCAGAAATTTAATGCCAAGCTAAAAGCTGCAGAGGGATCTGGCAAGGAGGTGAAGACCTGGAATGTGGTAGGCTATATTGAGGGAAATGATAATCATTACAAAAGGGAATATGTCGTGATCGGAGCCCATTATGATCATTTGGGACATGGCGGTCCTTCATCAAAGAAGCCCGGTAGCAATGAAATTCATCCTGGAGCTGATGACAATGCCAGTGGCGTGTCGGCCTTGTTGGAAATAGCTGAAAAGTTGGCCAAAAATAGGTATATGCTGGATAGGAGTGTGATATTTGTGGCTTTTGGAGCAGAAGAACAAGGGCTTTTGGGATCGAAGTATTTTGTGGAGCATCTTCCGGTGGATAAGGATAGGGTAAAGCTTATGATCAACATGGATATGATCGGCAGGTTAAACACCGAAAAGCAAGTTTATATGGGCGGTGCAGGTACTTTTCCTGGCGGAGTTAAGCTTATGAAGGAGCTGGGCATACAAATGGGATTGACGCCTATCGTACATGCTGGTGAGGTCGGCGGGTCTGATCACGTTTCTTTTTACAAAGAGGGGATTTCTGCCGTGGGCCTCCATACAGGGGGGCATCCTGAATACCATCGCCCTGAAGATACCATGGACTTGATCAATATTAGTGGGGAAAGGACGATTGCGGAGTACATTTACAAGGTATTGCTGCGTTTGGTCCATGAGGATTACGAATTGAGGTTTATCAATCAGGATTAAGCGAAAATAAGCGCAGATGTAAAAAAGGAAAAGGATAAAATCCACCAAGATCATCCGGTTTCCCCAGCCAAAGTCAATCAAAAAAGGGCTTTTAGGTATATGAAAGGGAGGGAATTCCCTTTAACCCGCATTATTTTCGGATTTAAACAAATTAAGGTGATTTTTTTAACCTGGAACAGCCTAGGGACATCGCTAATTGTGCCTTAAGGTTCGTATGGAAATTTTTATAAAATTGTGCAAGTAAAAAACAGATTTTTCAGTAGTCAATAGTCAAAAGGATAACTTGCACAACAGTTTTCTCAGATGAAGGTAGATCTGGTATTTTCCATTTCTTTAGTTCGGAGTGCAGGTCCTGTGGTCAGACAGATATGCTTTGGGATATTATGCCCAAGCGTAAAAGTTGGGGACTGACAGTTTTTTTTCAATGAATTTAGAGGTTAGTTATAAATAATATACTTATGAAAATACCCATTATTTACTGCTTGTGTCTAGGCGTGTTACTTTTGGTTTTATCCTGCCAACATCAAGGGAGAAGCCTCCAAGATAGTAACCAAAGCAGAATTACGGTAGAAGAAGCCAGGGATTTGGCCGAAGAGGCTTATATCTTTGGTTTTGGAATTGTGGAGAATTATAAGGCTGTATTTGGGATGTGTATTGCCAAGCAGTCCCCGGCGTATTCAGGTTTCAATAACTTCCTTCATGGGAGGAAATTGTACGATCCGGATTATACGACCGTCGTATCTCCCAATAACGACACTTTTTATTCCACCACCTGGGCAGACCTCAGTCAAGAGCCTTTGGTGATTAAAGTGCCCCAGACTGGAGACACCTATTTTGTTATTCAATTAGTGGATATGTTTACGGATAATTTTGCGTACCTGGGAACTCGTGCCACAGGAACTGCCGGTGGCACCTATTTATTGGTAGGGCCAGATTATAAGGGGGCATATCCTGCTGGGAGATTTGATAAAGTCATTTCTTCCCGTAGTCGCTATGTGGCCTTGGCCACGCGTACGGCGACCGACGGGACAGAAGAGGGTAACAAAAAGGCCTTTGCGATACAAGATGGATTACAACTTTCGGCAATGAGTGATTTTCTGGGTGGTCCAAAACCTAAGGAGTCAAATTTCAAGCCTGATTTTCCAGTGTACAATGCAGATTCCCTCTATTCAAAGCCGTTGCTATTCACTTTTTTAAACCAATTTTTGGAATGGCAATCCCCCAGTAAGGAGGAAATCGGTTTGATGAAGCGTTTGGCCAAGATCAATGTTGGTCCCTATCAGGTGTTTGAGATGTCAGCATATAGCCCTGAAGTCCAGGAGGCCATAAAGGAAGGAATCAAAAGTGGTCATGATAAAATTGTAGCAAAAGCCAATAGCCTAGGGACCCGTGAGGACGGTTGGGAGTATATTCCGCCAATGGGAGACTATGGGCAAAATTACCTTTTCCGTTCCGCAGTGGCGTATAAATTCATTTATACCAATAGCCCCGAAGAGGCGATTTATCCGATTGCAGAAGCAGATGCCGATAACGAATCTCTGGACGGAGGCTCAAGTAAGTACCTACTGCATTTCGAAGCTGACCAAATTCCGCCTGTAAAGGCTTTTTGGTCCATGACCATATACCATTCTGATACGCGCTTGATGGTGAAAAATCCAATAAAGCGCTATTCCATTGGTGACAGAACAGCGGGTTTGGAGTATAATCCCGACGGCTCCTTAGATATTTATATTCAACATGAAATGCCTGAGGGGGACGAAAAAAGCAATTGGCTTCCTGCTCCTGATGGACCGTTTTATATTATTGCCAGAATGTACATTCCCGAGGAAGCAGCCTTGAGTGGAAGTTATAAGCTCCCCGCAATCACCAAAAACAACTAGGAAGATGAAAAAGATACTCAGTTTAGGGGTGGTTTTACTTATTGTTCTAGGGAGCTGCCAGCAAAAAACACAGCAAAAGGAAGTAGTGGTTACCGATGAGGAAATTATAGACAGTTATGTCTATCTTTTGAGCAGGGCGTTGGTCGTGCGTCAAGAGCAAATGGATTTTGAGGGCACAGGTTTGGAGTACAATACCATAAAATACAATGAAGCGGGAAAGGCGGATTTTGTCAACCCCAATTTGGATGTGGCCTATATGGAAGCTTGGATTGCGGTAGATGAAAATACGGCCGTTATACTAGAGGTTCCAGAGATTAAGGATCGCTATTTTACAGTTCAATTGCTGGATGGTTGGGGGGAGGTAGTCGCGAATATCAATGACCGGAATTTCCCAGCTCATCCTTATGGAACATTTGCGATCAAGCTAAAAGGGTCGCAGGTGGAATTACCGGAAGGAGCTTATCCAATCGATATTCAAAATCGCAAAGTCAAAATGCTTGCCCGCGTGGAGCTTCAGGATGATCTGGAGGGCGCAGTGGCTTTGCAAAAGCAATTCAAGGTGACGGCAGTAGGGGTCCCGGAAATTTCACCTATCATTGGGTTTCCTAAGTTTACTAATAAGCAACTGCCAGAGCACCGTTTGTTTGATTTTGCAGAGGAATTTTTAAGAACACCAGATACACAAATGCCGAATGCCGATTCCCTTCAAGCCAAGGTCAATTCCGTGAGTGATTTTGTGGGGCGGTCGGACGAAAATGCTGCTTATGCAGATTCCATCATCAAGACCAGAGCATGGCCGGAATTTATTCAATTTGCCACCACCAAAGCCGGTGCCTTCGAGAATGGCTGGTTGGCGACCCTAAAGGCAGGGAATTATTATGGGGATTATTGGACACGTACGTCTGCTAATTTTGTGGGTATCTGGGCGAATACTTCAAAAGAGGTCGTCTATTTCATCGCTGCCAAGGGTGCGGATGACCAACCCTTGGGCGGAGGGAAGCGATATCGCTTGACTTTTACTCCTGATAATTTGCCTGAAAATCACGTGAATGGATTTTGGTCCGTTATTTTGGTGGACTTTCCAGGCTACAGAGTCGTCGAAAATGAGCTTGGTCGGTACAATTTTAATGATTATTCAGCTTTTGAATATGGAAAGGATGGTTCCTTGACCCTTTACATTAGCCCAGAATATGATTCGGATTGGCCAAAGAGCAATTGGCTGCCTTCCCCTGAGAAAGCAGCTTTCAACCTCACGCTCCGCATGTATGTGCCTCATGAAGAGGTGCTCAATGGCAAGTGGTTTCCTGCAGGATTAGAGGTGATTGAGTAATGGTTAAACCCGCTTTATCAATGTCGTTTAGTTAAGAAGATTTATCAATACGGATCGTCCATTGAGAGCGTTATTATTTTAATCCATGGCCTTTTTAAACATGTACAAAATGGATCCGTCTTGCAGCTATTGGGCGTTAAGAAATTAAAAAGCGGGCAGGCAAGAAGGCAGGCTTGTTTGACGAAATACTAGCCAAAAAGAATGTTGGCTGCTAGAAAAGGAGGAGTTTGCCTGCATGAGGGTAGGTTTTAATTTTAGGCCAATAGCTGCACACCTGTGCGCCGTGGCGTAGCGGCGGGGTTTTTTGGTTACTTTGTGTGTCCTGAAGTTCGGGAAACCGGACATGCTATCCAACTGATGTCGAATAGGGCGTTACAACCCTTGGCACGACGGCTGGGACTGGATCAGGCAGACCAGTCAAATTCCCCTGATGGTGCTGCGCTTTCAAGGCTGTGGTACTGAGCGATCAGAAGGGATGCGTTTCGAAAAGCTGAACGAAAGTGAACCGTTCGATGAAGTGTCGTGAAAAATACTTCCTGTCAAAACCGGGGGCTAGAGTAACTTCCGGGACAAAATAGGCAGCGCAGACTGAGAGTTGGCCTATTGGCAGGCGGCATTAAGGCGGCAGGAGTTCGAAACAGGCGGTTGGATGGAACAGGAGAACCATCCCCTTTGATAGGGATGGGGCGGATCAGTCCGTAGTAGTGTTGAAAGCTCTGGAAACGGAGAAAGAGCGAAGGGACTGAGGCAATCGGTTTTGAATAGTTCCACAACCTAAAAACTAGGGAAGATGGAGTTGTTTGAAACAAAATCTGGAACATCAGATTTGATTGTCAAGAGCCGTATGACGGGAGACTGTCACGTACGGTTCTGAGAGAGGCTTGGGCATAGTGCCCAGGCCTACTCGACTTTGACCTGAAGCAAAAAAGTGACAAAGGTAAAGAGATGAAAACCATCTTGGAATTTAGCAGAAAAATAATAGAACCAATATTTCCAAATTCACACTAACTAAACGGGTTAAAAGAAGATATGTCCTCTTGAAAATACTATAGGGTCAAAACCCTATAGCATTTCCTCCATCCACGGGAAGAATCGTGCCAGTGATATAACTGGCATTTTCCGAAGCCAGATAATACACCGCATCGGCGATATGCTCAGGGGTTCCCAGCGTTCCCATTGGGGTTCTGGAGAGCACCTTCTGTTTTCTTTCGGGGTCATTGTTTAGGGCTTTGGCAGACATGTCTGTGGCGATAAATCCTGGTGCTACACAATTCACCCTGATGCCCAATGGGGAGAGTTCTACCGCCATGGCTTTGGTCATGCCTTCTATGGCGGATTTGGAAGCGGTATAGGCGATGACCTTAGGGATGCCGTATTGAGAAGCCATTGAGCTGATATTGACGATGGCACCGCTTTTTTGATCGGTCATGACCTTGGCTACTTCCCTGCTCAGCGAAAATACAGCGGATACATTTGTGGTGATGATCTGTTGGAATTCCTCGTCAGTGACGGCCATAAATGGCTTTTTCATGTTGATGCCGGCATTGTTGATTAGGATGTCGATTTTCCCATGCTCCGCGATGATGGAGTTGATCAATTCCGGGATATTGTTCAGGTCGTTTAAGTCGAAAGGATAGTAATGACAATTGGCTCCGAGCACTTTTTGGGCTTCTGCCAGTTTTGTTTCGTTTCTTCCGATGATAATCGTTTTGATGTTGTTGTTACAAAATTTTTTTGCTGTGGCCAGTCCAAGCCCTGAGGCTCCTCCGGTGACTATAGCAATTGGTCTGTTTGTTTTGGTAATGTTCATTTGTTTGTCCTTATATGCCCGGAACGAATAGGGGCTTGAAATTTTGATAATGGTCTAATGTAAACTCAGGTTGTGGTACTCCTTCAGGTAAGGGTTTTTGGGAAAACTGCTGGAAGTAAAGCAAGCAGGCATCCCGCCACCATTTGGCTTCGTTGTGTTGGATTTGAAGAAAAGCAAGCACTTGATCATATCGCTGCTTGTCCACATGGTCTTTGATGGATTGCCAGTCTTCCAGCATACCCTGCGTCTGTTCGACACCCATTTGATAGTGGAGCGCAATTTCATCCCACAGGCTGTTCCCTGATTTCATCTTGTAGTCCCATGGTAGATGGTGGAACCACAGCAGGTATTTTTCTGGACACGAATCGAGGTCTTCGTATTTGCGCTGGATTTCAAGGGCGTATTGTGAAAGAGCATTGCTGCCAGATGCTGTGCGGTCAAAGCCAATTCCATCTGAGCTAGCTTGATGATAATATGTGGATGTCCAGTCGTCACGGTGTTTGTCCGTGACCCAAGGGCCAGGGCCGTAATGATGGCTCCACCCCATGATGTGGTGGAGTCCTAGTGGGGTCATGTAGTTGACCACCGCTTCGTGGGATTGAAGCATCATACGTTTGGCTTTGGTGACCAGTTCTTCATCATTGCCAAAGGTCATTCTTAACCATTCTTGAGCAATGTTAGCAGCGCTTTTGCGGGGGTTCCAGGCTAATTTTCCAAAGGCATACCAGTTGGCTTGCCCAAACTGATGACCGGTCCAGTTTCGGTCTGTGCCGATATTGGATACACCGGCCATACCGGAAAGTGAATGGTTGTCAAGGCTACCGTCCACTATTTTTGCCACAGTGGATCCAGGCCCTTCTGCATACGTATCGGTGTCCAATACTTCTTCGAATAGCGAACCGAGGAACACCAAGTGGGTGCCTTGGCCAAGGTATTCTTGGGTGATCTGGAATTCCATCATCAGCGGAGTCTCCGGCATGGCGCCAAAGAGCGGATGAAACGGCTCTCTAGGCTGGAAATCAATGGCGCCGTTTTTTACCTGTACCAGTACGTTGTCCTCGAATTTGCCGTCAAGGGGTTTGAATTCATTGTAAGCTTGTTTGGCGCGGTCGTCTGGGGTTTCGTTGCTGTACACAAAAGCCCTCCACATGACGATCCCTTGGTGAGGTTGAAGGGCTTTTGCCAGCATGTTGGCTCCTTCGGCCTGGGTTCGGTTGTAGTTTTGCGGGCCAGGTTGTCCTTCAGAATCAGCTTTGACGAGGAATCCGCCAAAATCTGGGATGTGTTTATAAATTTCATTGACTTTTTCGTCCCACCATTTTTGAACATCGTCATTCAGGGGGTCTGCTGTGTCGAGTCCACCGATTTCCATGGGAGCACTGAAACGAGCAGTGAGGTAAACCTTGATGCCGTATGGCCGGAAGGTATCTGCGAGGGCGGCGACTTTTTTTAGGAAATACGGTGTGAGGACCTGGGCATTTGCATTCACATTGGTGAGGACTGTTCCGTTGATGCCGATGGACGCGTTGGCACGTGCATAGTCAAGGTATTGTGGCTTGATGTAATCGGGGAGTCGGTGCCAATCCCAAATCGAGGAGCCAGCATATCCACGCTCTACGGTCCTGTCGGGATTGTCCCAGTGGTTAAGTACCCTGACCTTTGTCTGTGGAATGGAAGTGATGTTCAGGGAGCTGATGTCCTGATGCGTCTGCAGGAGCTTTAGAAAATCAAATGTTCCATAGAGCAAGGCTTGATCGGTATTTCCACCGATCCATATGGTGCTTTTTCCGTTGTGTTGGAGGCTTTGGATGATAAACCCTTCCTTGCCCAAGTCATCCCAGGAGATGTTGTCCACGGTTGCGTTGAGATCAGGGAGTTGTTTGGGGGGGCCGATAATGAGGGTGGTTTCTGATTGGATAGAGGTGGAGAATTCAGGGGAGGAGTCCAGCATCTTCCCGAGCGCAAGATGGAGCTCTTCTTGGATGACTGCTGAGGTAGCACTTCTTCCGGGGATGGTGATGTGTTGGGTTTGATTCTGATAGTTGGACAGGTGTTTGGGATTTTGTACAGGGCGGTATTGCAGCCAAAGATTGTAACCATCGTTGGCTAAACAAGTATGGTGAGCAATGCACAGCAGTGCCCAAACGAAAAGTAAGGTAAATGACCTATTCATGGTTTTTAGGGTTTTGGGTTTTGTTGATCAGACTTTGCTTTTCTTTTTTAGCGAAGAGTCCCGAATGATCAATTCAGACCTGAGGGTTATCGTATTCGTGTTTTGCAAAACGCCTTCAGTGCTGTCGCTGAGGTGGTTGATCAGGTTTTTCATGGCCACTTCTCCCATTTCATATCCAGGGTAGTGAGTAGTGGTAAGATTTGGTTCTATTAGCCTGGAGATCACGTCGTTGTTAAATCCCACCACGGCGATGTCTTCGGGGATGGCGATGCCTGCTTGCTTTAGTGATCGAATGCAGCTAGCAGCGCAGGCGTCGTTGGATACAAATAGCCCGTCGGGCATTGGTTTCATGGCTATTATTCTCTTGGCGATGTCCTCTCCAGCTTCCTCGTTGAGGTCAAAATGAATGACATTGTCCTTCGAAAAGGGGATGTCATGATCCATTAGGGCGTATTTGTAACCCTTGAGCCTTTCGGCATAGACATTGATGTTCG
Source organism: Echinicola rosea (assembly GCF_005281475.1). Classification (NCBI taxonomy): domain Bacteria; kingdom Pseudomonadati; phylum Bacteroidota; class Cytophagia; order Cytophagales; family Cyclobacteriaceae; genus Echinicola; species Echinicola rosea. The sequence goes on from NZ_CP040106.1 coordinate 2,097,446, forward strand.
GATTTCCCAGGGCATGAGCGATATGCTTGCAGCCTTGCTGGATAAGGTGCTTGGTGGCATTATAGCCTGCTTGTCTGTTGTCTATAATCACGCCTGTACACCCGGGTTTTGAGGCTACCCTGTCGAAGAACAAAACCGGTATTCCTTTGTCCATAAAGGGCTGAAAATGCTCTGTCTTTTCTGTATTGCCTGCCAAGGAGACCAGTAAGCCGTCCACGCGGCTGTTGAACATGGATCTGGCATTGGCTTTTTCCTTTTCGTAGGATTCGAGTGATTGACTGATGATCAAGTTGAATCCAGCTTCATTGGCTACTTTCTCCATGCCTGCCAATACGGATGATTGGAAGGAGCTGTTGAGTCGGGGGACGATGATGCCTATGTTGTGGGTGCTTTTTCTTCTTAGGTTTGAGGCAAAGACATTGGAGCGGTATCCCATTTGGTCTGCCGCTTCGAAAATGCGTTGTTTGGTTTTCACATTGACAGCGGGGTGGTCGTTAAGTGCCCTGCTGACAGTGGTGGGGGATACGCCAAGGTCTTTGGCAATGTCGTATATGGTAATGTCCTTATTCATGATGGCTAAAGTGCGTTGCTAAATGAGTGGCAATAGTTTGGGATCGGTTTCACTATAATGGGTAATGAAATGACCTACGTAATAAATGTAATTCATTCCGATCGGTTTCATATTGCTGTTTTCTGATTGAATATGCGGTGAATTTTTCAGGATTGTTATACTCTAAATATCAAATTTAACACTTTTTATTGTGACGAATATACAGGATATTACCTAAATATGAAATCGATTTCATGTTTTAAATATTTTTAAAATTCTTTTTTACTGATTAAAAATACCGTCATATAGCATTTTTGACGTATTAGTATTGCTAATTGTAAGGCTAGGAAATCTTTTGAAAGAAATAATAAATGATTCAGCGTATCAAGGAGGCGTTTTTAAAAACATAATCATGACTCCTATTGATTGATTAATCGATTTAGTTTATTTTTTATATCTTTTTTTGCCATAATTTATTGATTAGTACCTTGGTTTGATTGTAAAAAAATTTCTGCAATCGGTTGTAATTTATGTTTTTTTTTGTGAGGTTTATCATGCCAACGCTTCTGCGACATCGCTTGTCTAGGCGGGAGGGAAGGTTGGTGATTTTGTACAGATAGTTTAACCCAAAAAACCAAAAAATATGAATGCTACCTTTACCAAGTGTGTCCGGTCCGAGAATGACCGACCATCTTGCAAGAGGCTCGTGAAATGGGTGTTGATGCTGGTGTTTATACTGGTAGCCCACCTTGCGACGGCTCAAAATGTAACAGTATCAGGAGTGGTGCTGGATGAAAATGGAATGGGACTGCCGGGGGCGGCAGTGCAGGAAAAAGGGACAGCCAATGGAGTAGTCACCGATTTGGATGGAGATTATAGTATTTCTGTTCAGGAGGGGGCAACATTGGTTTTTTCTTTTTTAGGATATACACCTCAGGAAATAGCGATAGGGAACCAGACATCCATTGATGTGGATATGTCTCCCGATATGAGTTCCTTGGACGAAGTCGTGGTGGTCGGGTATGGTACCCTGCGCCAGGAAGCTGTTACAGGTTCCGTAGCATCGATAGGAGGTGATGCTATGCGGGAAGTAGCCTCGGCAAATGTTACCCAGGCGCTGCAAGGGCGACTGCCGGGAGTTGATATCTCGCAGACTTCTACGCAGCCTGGGGCTACCATGCAGATCCGTATAAGGGGTAACCGGTCGCTAACTGCGAGCAATGACCCACTGATTGTGCTCAATGGGATTCCTTTTGCAGGATCCATTGGTGATATCAATCCTGAGGATATTGAAAGCATCGATGTGCTGAAAGATGCCTCGGCCACGGCAATTTACGGCTCTCGTGGTGCCAATGGTGTAATCTTGATCACTACCAAAAAGGGAACCAAGGGACAAGAGGCCAAAGTGAGTTATAATGGTTTTTATGGCCCCAAGACTGTTTTCGCCAAATACCCCATGATGGACGGGCCGGAATTTGTCGCGATGCGGGAAACGGCCGGGTTATATACCAATGGAGCAGATGAATCCAATGATGTCAATACCGATTGGCAGGACTTGTTTTATCGGACAGGCGTGATGACCAGTCACGATGTCAATGTTACTGGTGGAGGAGAGCGAAGCACGTATAGTTTTGGGGTGGGGTATTACCACGATGAAGGTGTCGTACCTACCCAGCAGTATGATCGATTTTCCTTGCGGGCATCGGTGGACCAAGAGATTGGGAAGCACTTTAGGATTGGGTTTAATTCCAACAGTAACTACAACGAACGCCAAGGCTCTCAAGTGGGGCTTTACAACACCTTGAGCATGTCGCCCATCGCTTCTCCTTACGAGGATGATGGTACACCAAGAAGAACTATCAATATGCCTCTGGATGAGAGTTGGGTAATGACAAAAGACGTGATCAACAACGTACAGGACCAATGGCTAAATGAGACCAGGTCCTATGCTACTTACAATGCTCTGTATGGAGAATTTAAAATCCCCGGCGTGGAGGGATTGAAGTACAGGGTGAATTTGGGCTTGGACTATCGCCAGAGCAACCAAGGGGAATACACAGGAAAAGGGATCAACAGCGCAAACCCTGAGACACCATCTACCGCAGCTGTTGGCAATTCCCATACATATCATTGGATTGTCGAAAACCTTTTGACCTATGATAAGACGATTGCAGATAAGCATATCATCAATGTGACAGCGCTATATAGCTCCGAGCAGAATAAATTCAACCGCTCAAGGATGTGGGCAAGGGATATACCTGCAGATCAGTTTCAGTTCTATAACCTTGGATTCGCCAATGGGGAGATCCAGATCAATCCTGATGATCAACAATATGAGGTATGGGGCTTGAAATCCGTTATGGGTAGGGTCATGTATTCCTATGATGATCGGTATATGATTTCGGCTACCCTAAGGTCAGATGGCTCTTCTAGGTTGGCTCCAGGGCATAAGTGGCATACTTACCCGGCGGTTTCAGCAGGGTGGAACATTGGAGACGAGGCTTTTATGGGCAATGTTTCTTTTGTCAATATGCTGAAGCTAAGGGCAGGCTATGGGCAGACTTCCAACCAAGCCATTGCGCCATATGCAACACTGGGAGGTTTGGGGACACGTCCTTATAATTTCGGGGATGACACCTATGAAACGGGTTATTTTGTAAACTCCCTTCCCAACCCCAATTTAGGGTGGGAGTACTCTGAAACGTTGAACTTCGGCCTTGACTTCCGGCTGTTTGACCATCGTTTGTCAGGTACGGTCGAATACTATGTGACCAACACCAAGGACATTCTATTGGGGGTGAATCTCCCCGGTACCTCAGGGGTGAGCAGTTATACTGCCAATATTGGAGAGACCCAGAACAAAGGGGTCGAGATTTCATTAAATGGCACCATTATCCAAAATAATGATTGGACTTGGGAGGCTGGGGTTAACCTATATGCTAACCGAAATAAACTGGTGTCATTGGCCTCTGAACAAAAAAGAGATGAAGGGAACTGGTGGTTTGTAGGCCATCCCATCAATGTGATATACGACTATGAGTACCAAGGGCTATGGCAAGAAGGCGATCCCTATCTGGATGTGCTGGAGCCCGGGGGGAATGTCGGGATGATTAAGGTAAAATATACCGGCGAATACGAAGAAGACGGTACGCCTTCACGGGCAATAGGCCCTGATGATCGTCAGATCCTGGACCTTCAGCCCAATTTTATGGGAGGCTTTAATACCCGTGTAGCGTACAAGAATTTTGACCTTAGCCTTGTGGGGGCTTTTAAGAGCGGTGGCATATTGATCAGTACGCTCCATTCTTCAACTGGGTACCTAAATATGCTCAGTGGGCGAAGGAATAATGTCAAAGTGGATTATTGGACACCTGAAAATACAGGGGCAAGATACCCCGCTCCAGGAGGATTGGCCAGTGGGGATAACCCAAAATATGGGAATACACTGGGGTATTTCGATGCTTCTTTCTTGAAAATACGTACCATGACGCTTGGGTATAATTTTGACCAGGACAGTAACTGGATGAACAAAGCGGGAATTAGCAGGCTGAGGGTTTATGGAGCCGTACAGAATCCATTTGTCTTGTTTTCGCCCTTCCATAAGGAATCAGGAATGGATCCTGAAACCAATTCCTATGGTGACGAAAATGCCGCAGTAACCGACAATTACCCTAACCGGTTGTTGACTATTGGTACCAACTCACCGGCCACTCGCAATTTTATAGTAGGTATAAATTTGACATTCTGAAATAACCATGAAAACGATACATAAACATATAAAAACATGGATGAGAGTGGCCTTGATAACGGTGCTGCTTTCCTCCTGTGCAGATCTGCTGGACGAACAGCCCCGCAGTAGCTTCGAACCGAGTTTCTTTGAGACAGAAGAAGGAGTATTGGGAGGATTGACCTCCATGTACGCTCATTTACGCTATATTTATGGACAGGCATATTACTATAATACCTGCCTGACCGGAACGGATGAAGTAACCTATGCCCAGAGTGCTGACCAAAACTTCCTGGTCATGGACCTTAGTGGACAAGGCGTGATCGATGCTTCCAGCAGCCGTACCGATGCCTTATGGGGGACAGCTTTTTCCAATATTAATACCGCCAATGGCGTAATCCAATTTGGCGAGGAAACGGGCGTTTCGGATGCGCTAATTGCGGAAGCCCGATTTTTTAGGGCCTTTGATTATTTCTTGTTGGTACAGACCTTTGGTGGAGTGCCGTTGGATTTGGGAGCAGGGGAAATGGAGTTTAACACCAATCCGGTCAGGACTTCCGTGAGAAATACGGTGCCTGAAGTATATACGAAGAGTATCTTTCCAGACTTGCTTACCGCAGTAAACGACCTCCCAGCGACAAGCCGTCTGACAGGAACGGCTACCAAAACACTGGCACGCCTTTACTTGGCAAAGGCTTACCTTACTTATGCGTGGTGGCTGGAAAATCCCAACAACATACCGACTTATCCGGAAGCCCAGCGAGTGGATCCGGATGGACACGATGCGCAATGGTATTTCCAACAGGCATACGATATAGCATTGGACGGCATAGAGGATCCAGGACCTTTTGGGCTTCAGGAAACCTTCTATGATGTTAATGTGGCTGAGAATGATCGGAATAATGAATTGCTATTGTATGCTGACCACACTGAAACCAGTGAGTTTTATAATGGAGGTAGCCTGACGTATGGAAGCGGTGGTGCTCCAGATAACTTTGCTGGGTGGATGATGACGTGGAATTATACGGTCATTAGAAGTAGCTCTTCCAGTTCGGAATGGGCAAATGACATCGAGTCGGTAAGACGTGCCGCGACACAGGCGACAGGACGTCCATGGACACGTATGTGCCCGACTATTGGGGCCATTACGAATACCTTTGCAGATAAATCCAACGATTCCCGCTATGACGGTACCTTCACTACCTCATACAGGGCCAATATTGGTCGAGAGCCTGTCATCAGTGGCCCTGTGTACAATGCCAATTTGATGGAGGTGCAGCCGGGCGATGCGATATTGACTTTTCTTGATGAAGAGCCTGCTACTCCAGTGCAGTATCCGACTCCCACAAGCCGGGGAGCCAATATTGGAGCAGGTGTATTGCCAGGAAGGGCTGACTTTGTGATTCCCCCAAGTGGGATCAGTAGAATCGTGTACCCGGGCTTATGGAAGCTGGGGCCGTACCGTACGGATAGTGGCAATGGTCTTGGGCAGCCCAATGCGGGAAGTACCCGTCCGTTTAATATTGCAAAGTTTTCGGAGCTTTATTTTATAGCGGCTGAAGCAGCTGTGAAAGGTGCTACAGGTGCTCAGAGTGCTCGTGAGCTGATCAATGTCATTCGCGCAAGAGCAGGTGTATGGCGATGGGACAATAACGGAAACGAGGAGAGAATAGAAGATAACAGTGCTGCGATGGTGGCAGCAACTCCTGCTGAGGTTGATGTTAATTATATATTGGATGAGCGATCTCGAGAGTACTTCGGCGAAGGCTATCGTTGGTTTGACCTGGTGAGGACCCAGAAGTGGAATGAGCTCGCCGGTACCTATCGGATCGGCGGATCCAATTATGGAGACCATACACCACAAACCGTCAACAGGACCATTGAGCCTTATCATTACTTGCGTCCTATTCCTCAAGGGCAAATGGATTCAATGGAAGGAGATAATAGTAGTTACCAAAACCCAGGCTACCAGTGATCCGGTCAAACACCCATTTGTACCCTGAGGTTAAGAGGACTGTTATTTTAATTTAGGAAAGATATGAATCGTTTAGTAAGGCATGTTTAAAGCAAGCTTTACAGATTGGGTTGCCTTACCGGAGCGTTTCTCTTCGGTAAGGCTTTATTTTGCTGAGGGGTAAGAAGATTTGAAAATAGTTCTGATGTTAAAGCTCAGCCATGGGGCTGTTCGGCAAAAGTGTATTCCTGACATCTTTTGCGTACTTTCAATAATATATTTAGGATGGGCCTATTGTGGGGCTGTCAGGACGAGAAATTGAAATACTAAAAACAATATAACCAATGAATTTGATTCAAACATGGAGATGGTACGGGCCAAATGACCCAGTGACTTTACAAGATATCCGACAAGCAGGAGCCACTGGTGTAGTGTCAGCATTGCATCAGGTCCCGCATGGGGACGAGTGGCCTATCCAGCTTATCCAAGAGCGAAAAGCCACGATTGAAAAGGAAGGGCTGCAATGGTCTGTCGTGGAAAGTGTACCGGTCCATGAGGCCATCAAAACCAGAAATGAGCATGCTGAATTTTACTTGGAAAACTACAGGAAGACCCTTCGGAACTTGGCCAAATGTGGGATAAAAACCGTCTGCTATAACTTTATGCCCGTTTTGGACTGGACACGGACAGACTTGGCGTGGCCCTTAGAAAATGGAGCCAAAGCCCTGTACTTGGATTGGACAGATCTTGCGGTATTTGATTTGAAAATCTTGGGCAGAAAAGATGGAGAAACATTTTACAGGCAGGAAATTCTGTCGCAGGTGGAAGCCAGGTATGCAGCGATGTCCAAAGAGAAAATGGAGGCTTTAACGGAAATCATCCTCATGGGTGTGCCCACAGAGGGCGGAGTGACCTTAGAGGAATTGGAGGAAAGCATTGGGATTTACGGTAAGATCGGCAAGCAAGGACTTCAACAGAATTTGGCCTATTTTCTAGAAAGCATAGCCGGTGTTTGTGAAGAGGAGGGGATCCTGATGACCATTCACCCTGATGATCCACCATTTCCGATTTTGGGATTGCCTCGTATTGCTTCCAGCAGAGAGGACCTGGAGTACATCATTCAGGCTGTGGACAGGCCTTTTAATGGCATCTGTTTCTGTACGGGCTCATTGGGAGCCGGAGAGCATAATGACTTGCCGGCTATATTGGAAGCTGTAGGCGACCGGGTTTATTTTGCCCATTTGAGGAATGTGAAAAAAGATGCCCTGGGCAATTTTCATGAATCGGATCACTTGGATGGCGATGTAGATATGTATGCTGTAATGGAGCGACTGGTCAAACTAAATCAGCTGCGAAAAAGTCCGATTCCTTTCCGTCCAGACCATGGCCATCAGATGCTGGATGATTTGCAGAAGGAGACCAATCCAGGTTATTCGGCGATTGGCAGGTTAAAAGGACTGGCGGAACTTCGTGGCCTGGAAATGGGGATAGCAGGAGGAATGTCAAAAGGATGATACCTTCAGGAAGGATTGGCTCATACTGTCCCTGATCATAAAAACATACCAAGCATGCACTGTGCTTTACCACTTGGATTGTGGTCGTGGTTGGTCACGGTGATCGTGCTTTAACCCGCATTTAATGCCGTTTAGTTAAGAAGAATTTCCAATACGGATCGTCCATTGAGAGCGTTATGATTTTAATCCATGGCCTTTTAAAATATGTACAATATGGATCCGCCTTGCAGGTATTGGGCGTTAAGAAATTAAAAGCGGGTGGGCAAGAAGGCAGGCTTGTTTGACGAAATACTAGCCAAAAAGAATGTTGGCTGCTAGAAAAGGAGGAGGTTGCCTGCATGAGGGAAGGTTTTAATTTTAGGCCAATAGATGCATAGCGGCGGAGTTTTTTGGTCACTTTTTGACCTGCAGCAAAAAAGTGACAAAGGTAAAGAGATGAAAACCATCTTGGAATTTAGCAGAAAAACAATAGAACCAATATTTCCAGGTACATACTAACTAAACGGCATTAAACCCGCATTATGCATTAGCCTATCTATTGCGAGCTGAAACTACTTTAAAATCAGTCGCTTCGCTGCTGTTTTCGATCTCACCATCCGCCGCGGCGGATGATTCAATCTCCAAACAGCCTGATTTTCTTGTAGTTTCAGCTCTCATAACGATTCCTAATGCATAAAACGGATTTAAATTTCAAAAACAATAAACCCATAGAGAATGTTTTTACAGAAAAAGACAATTTCCTTTTTTTCCGTACTGCTATTGCTCACTTGTCAATTGGTCAAGGCACAGAAACAAGAGGAGGCGATAGTATTTTCAGAATCAGGTTCAGGCAGGTTTCCATTGGTAGCGACAGCGGCTGCCCCTCTTTTACTGGATCATAATGAGCAGGAAGGGGTTTTAATTGCCGCCAAGAATTTTCAGATGGACCTCCATAAGGTAACGGGCAAGGAGCCGGCAATACTGCAGTCCGATGAGATTGGAGCGGATAAGCATGTAGTGATCATCGGAACGATTGGCGAAAGTAGTTTGGTGGACAAGCTGATCGCTCAGGGCAAGCTGGATGTGAAAGGCATAGCGGGTAAGTGGGAGACATTTGTAGTCACTGCGATATCCGATCCTTTTCCGGGCGTGGAAGAGGCTTTGGTAATAGCGGGCAGTGATAAACGAGGAACGATTTTCGGCATTTATGAAATGGCCGGGCAAATCGGAGTCAGCCCATGGAATTGGTGGGCGGACGTGCCTGTACGGAGAAGCCCATCGCTTTACGTCGCTCGTGTCCGTTACAGTTTGGGGACACCGGCTGTCCGTTACCGAGGGATTTTTATTAACGATGAAGCGCCAGCCCTGGCAGGTTGGGCAACTGAAAAATTTGGTGGCTTCAATCACCAATTTTATGAAAAGGTATATGAATTGATTCTTCGGCTGAAGGGGAATTTTCTTTGGCCGGCCATGTGGGGCAGGGCCTTGTACGATGACGATCCGCTTAATCCTGTTTTGGCAGATAAATACGGTGTAGTGATCGGCACCTCTCACCATGAGCCGCTGATGCGAGCCCACGTGGAGTGGAGCCGTTATGGTGAGGGCGATTGGAACTATGCGACAAATGAAGAAAGGCTGAGGACGTTTTGGCAGGAAGGTATGGAACGGATGGGTGACCATGAAAGTATTGTGACCTTGGGGATGCGAGGAGATGGAGATGAGCCCATGAGTGAGGAAAGTAATATTGCCTTGCTGGAAAAAATCGTGGCCGACCAGCGGGAAATCATCAAGGATGTTACCGGAAAGCCGATTACAGCAACCCCGCAGGTGTGGGCGCTTTATAAAGAGGTACAGGAATATTATGACAAAGGGATGCGTGTGCCGGATGATGTTACGCTTTTGCTATGCGACGATAACTGGGGGAATGTGCGGAAGCTTCCTGAAATCGGAAAGAAACAGCACGCTGGAGGCTATGGCATGTACTACCACTTTGATTATGTAGGAGGACCGCGAAACTATAAATGGCTCAATACCAATCCGCTTCCCAGGATATGGGAGCAAATGCACCTGACCTACCAGCATGGAGTGGACCGTATTTGGATCGTAAATGTCGGTGATATCAAGCCGATGGAATTGCCTACATCGTTTTTTTTGGATTATGCTTGGAATCCCGGTAAGTGGCCTGCGGAGCGCCTGCCAGCCTATACAGAACAGTGGGCCAAAAAGCAGTTTGGGAAAGAGCATGCCGTTGAGATTGCGCGTATTTTAGAGCAATCTACTAAAATCACCGGTCGAAGGACCCCCGAAATGTTAGATGAAACGACCTATTCTCTGGTGCACTATAATGAAGCCGAAAGGGTGGTAGAGGAGTTTAAGCAATTAGCCACCAAGGCGGAACGGATTTACGGGGTGTTGGACGAAAAATATAAGCCAGCTTATTACCAATTGGTGCTTTTCCCTACATTGGCCTCAGCCAATCTTCACGAACTGTATTTGGCAGTAGCCAAGAATCACCTATATGCCGAACAAGGACGAAACAGTGCCCAGGCAATGGGAGAAGAAGTACAGCGACTTTTTGAGAAAGATGCCGCATTGACGAAATTCTATAATGAAGCATTAAGTGATGGCAAGTGGAGCCATATGATGGACCAGACCCATATCGGCTATACCTATTGGCAGCAACCTGAGCAAAATGCCATGCCTGAAATTCGGACAGCAGAAGTGAACGAGAGGGGAGGCCTGGGAGTGGCCATTTCCGGGTCAACCGATTACTTTCCCGCACATCAGCAACTGACACTGGATCGTATGACTCCTTTCCAGTCTTTTCCTGCTACGGTCACCTTATTTAACCGAGGAAAATCACCCATATCTTACCGTTTAGCCCGAAAACCGGATTGGTTGAAGGTTTCAGAATCATCCGGTGAGATAGCCACAGAGCAGCAGTTGTCAGTAACAGTAGATTGGCAAAAAGTACCTTTGGGCAAAGAGGAAGGTGAGTTGGTCATTGTGTCGGGGGAGAAAGAAGTAGCGGTGGTGGTTCCTGTGCAGAAATATGAGGTGCCAGAAGGTTTTGAGGGCTTCGTAGAGAGCAATGGATACATCGCGATGGAAGCGGCCCATTTTACAGGGAAGAATGAGGCATCACCGGTACGCTGGAAAGTGATTCCCGATATGGGCAAGACAAGTTCGGCGGTTACGGCCTTCCCGGTGAGTTATCAGGGACAAAGTGATGAGCCTGCTTCCTATTTGGAATACAAGGCTTATTTTACCAGTTCAGGAGAGGTGGATGTAAATGTCTATTTGTCGCCGACCTTAAATTTCAGGGATTCCGGAAAAGGCCTTCGGTTTGCGATTTCAATAGACGATGGTGCTCCACAGATGGTGAACATGCATAGCGGTGACCATAATGCGCAGTGGGGAAAGTGGGTCGGAGAGCACATTAATATCCAGACCCTTTCCATGACAGTGGATCAACCGGGAGAGCATGTTATACGCCTTTGGTTTGTAGATCCAGGAGTGGTTTTCCAAAAAATTGTAGTGGATACAGGAGGACAAAAATCCAGTTATTTGGGACCTCCGGAAAGTCACTTTCAGTAGTCTCAATCGGCAATATGTGTGCGCCGCGATGGAGACAGCCTACAGGGAATTTCAGGATAAGCTTACTCCAGGTGGACAAAAAGAAAGCAATTTGCAAACATATAAATAATAAAAAATGATGACTCATAAAAATGCGTCAATCAAGCAACATATCAGGTTGATGGCACTGATGTTATTACTGACAGGGCCCCTTTATGCAGAAGTCCGGCTTCCCCATTTGATCAGTGAGGGGATGGTGCTGCAGCGCGACCAACCCATTCGGATGTGGGGATGGGCTGATCCAGGTGAGAAGGTGGCCGTCTTTTTTGATGGTGAACAAAAAGAAACCAATGCCAATGAAAATGGGGAATGGGAGGTAATATATTCTCCAAGAAAAGCGGGAGGCCCATTTAGGGTGCAGGTAGAAGGGGACAATATCCTGACCCTAGAGGATGTTTATGTGGGAGATGTGTGGGCATGTTCCGGGCAGTCCAATATGGAATTGACCATGGCGAGGGCGCGGCCTATGTTTCCAGAGGAATTTGATCAGGCAGCCAATCCATCCATCCGGTATTTTGATGTGCCCGATGCCTATGACTTTTCCAATGCCCAGACCGATACCAAGGGAGGGAAGTGGATCCAGGTGGACAAGGAGCACATCAGCCAATTTTCGGCCGTAGCTTATTTTTTTGCAAAGCGGCTGAATGAGAGATATGATGTGCCGATTGGTCTGATCAATGCCAGTGTGGGAGGCTCGCCCATTCAGTCTTGGATCAGAAAGGAGGAGCTTAAGCGTTTTCCGGAGGACTTTGCGGAAGCAGAGAAATTCAGTAACCCTGATCTGATCAAGCAAATCGAAAAGCAGGACCGAGAACGTATTGGCACTTGGCAAAAAACAGTATATCAGAAGGATAAAGGCTATGCTCGTTCAACAGCACCATGGTATTCATTGGATTCCGAAACCGAGGGATGGGAAAAAATGGAGCACTTGACACTATTGCCCTTGACGGATGATCGGGCCATTAACGGCGTTTATTGGTTCCGGAAGGAAATTGAATTGGACGACCCGAATGTCAGTGAGCGATCGGCAAAACTGCTAATGGGGACGATGATTGATAGTGATTCTACCTATATCAATGGCCATTTGGTCGGTGCCACGGGTTACCGCTATCCTCCTAGGCGCTATGAAGTACCTGCGGGAGTGTTGCGTCAGGGTAAGAATGTCTTGACGATCCGGCTCATCAGCGAGCGTGGTCAAGGGGGATTTGTGGAGGAAAAACCGTACCAGTTAGAGGTGAATGGAGAAATTCTGGATTTAAGAAAGGATTGGTATTACCGGCTAGGAGCGCAGATGCCCGCATTGCCGGGACAGACCTTTGTACGGTGGAAGCCATTGGGGCTGTACAATGCCATGATGGCACCTATCCAGCAGTTTCCGGTAAAAGGGGTGATTTGGTATCAAGGTGAATCCAATTCGGGTGAACCTGCCGCTTATGCATCACAGATGGAAGCGTTGATCAATGGTTGGCGAAAGGCTTGGAACCGTGTAGATTTGCCATTTTTATATGTGCAATTGCCCAATTTTATGGAAGTATCGACTGTGCCACAAGAAAGCAACTGGGCCGAGCTTAGGGAAGCCCAGCGTCAAGTGGCCAAAACGGTACCTCACACGGGCATTGCAGTGGCCATTGACGCAGGGGAAGCAAATGACATCCACCCGCTGGACAAGGAGACCATTGGCGATCGACTGGCCTTGCAGGCCTTTTCGGTGGCTTATGGAGAAAAAGATGGTCCCTTTTCAGGCCCTATGCTTCAGCGTATATCGGTAATGGGCGAGGAAATAGAACTCATCTTTAATACGGAAGGTAGTGGCTTGATGACGACAGATGGAGGTGAATTGGAAGGCTTCGCGGTCGCAGGAGAGGACGGAGAATTTCATTGGGCGGAAGCCCAGATCACGGGTGATAAAGTCTTAGTCTCCTGCGCAAATGTGCCCCAGCCTATCAAGGTTCGCTATGCTTGGGCAAATAATCCGGAGAAGGCGAACTTGGCCAATGCGGAGGGACTGCCTGCCTCACCGTTTGAGGTTTCGGTAGAATAGCCCAAGGAAGGATTATCAAGTATTGTGAAAGGAGTCATGGCGACCAAATGCACACCCAAAAATATGAGAGTACAGAAAAATGTAGTCTTGCGGAAATTGAAGGAATTTTTATAGTCATTTGTGGTGGATAGAAAAGGAAGAAAGGTGATGGGCAGGGTTGGCTTGAAATATTCTACCGGGGATGTGATGTTTTGTAGTGGTATTTTGGGTTAGTCGTAGTGAATAGCGGGAATGGTAGCGGTTTGTTTCGTAAAAGTGGGAAGCCAACAATATGAAGCCAAGACGAATCCGTTACCTGAAATCCTTTTTCTCCTCATTGGAGGATCGTAAATTACGGCTATCACAGATCAATTTGACGGAATTTTAGGATTTACAAGAAACCCGAATGACAATACTTTGCAAAAAAAACAATAACTTAAGCGCCAATTTGAAACGAATAAAAACCATTTAACCTATTACACAAAATGACCTTTAACACATTAGACCTTGTTGTCTTTGTGGCCTACTGTCTTTTGATCATTACGATGGGGATCGTTGTATCAAGAGAAAAGAAGGGCCACGTGAAGGATTCGAAAGATTACTTTCTGGCAAGTAAAGCCTTGCCATGGTGGGCCGTCGGAGCGTCTTTGATTGCATCGAATATTTCCGCTGAGCAGTTTATCGGGATGTCAGGATCTGGTTTTGCGCTGGGACTGGCGATTTCGACTTACGAATGGATGGCAGCGGCCACCCTGCTGGTGGTGGCAATATTTTTCCTGCCGATTTACCTGAAAGAGGGCATATATACCATGCCCCAGTTCCTGAACAGACGTTATGACGGTCGTGTAAGGACCGTGATGGCCATTTTCTGGCTGCTGATCTATGTATTTGTAAACCTGACCTCTGTACTTTATTTGGGAGCGTTGAGTTTGGAGACCATTATGGGGGTACCGCTGACCTACGGGATCATGGGGCTGGCACTGTTTGCGATGGTGTATTCCATCTACGGTGGACTGAAGGCCGTGGCCTGGACCGATGTGGTCCAAGTGGTTTTCTTGGTTGCCGGAGGCTTGGCGACGACCTATTTGGCCCTCAGCTTGGTGGGGGATGGTGATGTGTGGGAAGGAATTGGGATTTTGCGAAAAGCCGCTCCTTCGCATTTCAGCATGATCATCGAAAAAGGCGAAATGATGATTCCCGATGGTACGGGAGGATCGCGCGATGCGTATTTGGATTTACCAGGGCTAAGTGTCCTGATCGGTGGCATGTGGATCGTAAACCTTAGCTACTGGGGATGTAACCAGTACATTACCCAGCGTGCCTTGGCTGCCAAAAGCCTTGGTGAAGCCCAGACCGGGATGGTATTTGCAGGATTTTTGAAGCTTTTGATGCCGCTGATCGTGGTGATCCCAGGTATTGCCGCGTATGTGATCGTGCAAAAAGGTGCTGATGCCAGCTTTATCGAATCCATGACAGATCCTGTGACGGGATTGGCCAAGTCTGATAGGGCGTACCCTACCTTGCTTCACTTGCTGCCTCCGGGCTTAAAGGGCTTGGCTTTTGCGGCCTTGACAGCGGCGATCGTTTCCTCATTGGCCTCCATGGCCAACAGTACCTCGACGATTTTTACCATTGATATTTATAAAGAGTTTTTCAATAAAAATGTATCAGAGGGAAAACAAGTTACCATTGGTAGGATTACCGCTGTAGTTGCCTTTATTATCGCAGCCATCGTGGCTCCACAGCTGCGGCAACTTGACCAGGCCTTTCAGTACATCCAGGAATATACCGGGTTTGTATCTCCAGGGGTGTTTGCGATATTTATCTTTGGCTTCTTCTGGAAGAAGACTACCTCCAATGCGGCCTTGACAGCAGCGGTGCTGACGATCCCTTTGTCCGCGGCCTTAAAGGTCATTACGCCAAACTTACCGTTTATCGATCGGATGGGGGTGGTTTTCTTGGTGCTTGCGGCTTTGATTATTGCCATTAGCTTGTACGAGGGTAAAGGAAAGGACAGTAAAAAGGCCATCGAAGTGGATGCAGAATTGTTTTCCACCAGTACTAAATTTAAAGTAGGAGCAGTATTGATCTGCGGGATACTTGTAGCACTCTACAGCGTGTTCTGGTAATCCATTATTGACGAACCGATTTAAACGGCGTGAAGCGATCCCTTCTTGTACTAGTTGCACGGAGAGGGAAAGGCATTCACGCCGTTTTTTTGTGGTTTTTCGATTGATGGAGTTGGGAAGTGAAGCGGGGCATTACAAATGCCCGGCTCGTGTGTTCCTCGTTGGAAACAAGCAACAGTATGATTGGAAAGGAGGAAGATTAAGGTAAATGGTTGATTTTGAGTAAAAATACCCAATTTTGGGTATTGTTTGATGATTAGGGAATCAGTAGTTTAGCGATGAGGGTGCAAGCGGACAAGCTGCTTTCTATTGGGGCAAAGATGTATTGTTTAGATTAAATTGAGGCTGTGTAGGCCCATTGTTTCTTAAGTCTCTGGACTGGTTGGGTAACTTTTGTTGTTTGAATGAAAAAAATAGTCCAATTCATCTTACATCACGCTAAGAAACGCTGTTAACTAAAGAGTTATGGAAGTTTTTAATTTTATCAGAGTAATTTCCTTAGGAGCCTGCCTGTTGGTAGGTTTAGTGTTTATTGTTTTGGTCTTTGCCAAAAAAAGGAATAAGACAAGGCATCTTGCCATCGCTGGATTGAGTTTGCTGATGATGTATCTGGTCAATATCTATATGGCATCCCTTCAAAATGCCATTTACCACCCCCCTCAAAAGCTTGGTCAACTAAGATTTTTGGCTTTTGGAGTGGCCTCAAATGGTGAAAAGGGCTGGCTAGGGGTTTATGAGGATGCTACTTGGGAATTTGGACCATCCTATAGGGAAATAAAGGCTAGCGGGACCTACGTTTTAAAAGGGGATACCATTATTCTAAAGGGTGATGACGGGGATAAGGCATATAAAAATAGCAGGGTATTGATGGCTGGTCAGCTGAGCACCCAATCGAAGAACGCGAATCTAAACGAATTGAAAATAGCGCTAAATAACTTAAACCCATGAAGGCAATCATTATAGTTACATTGTCCCTACTGATGGTTTCGTGTAAACAATCTAAAACAGGAAGGAGTCAAATTAAATTAGACGGTAAATATTCTGTGGTGGATTATAGGATGACTCCCGAGTTTATCCATGACACGGTTGGCAGAGATAAGCTAATGGCTATTTTGAAAGGCAGTACGTATAAATTTGACTTTTCTAACAAAAATTCCATCGTGAGGATTGATCCGCAATTTGGGATGGAGTACTTCGGGGATTCTGTTTTTGAATACCGGATAGACCATAAGTTTATGGCTTTGAGAAGTCCGGATAACAAAATAAATTTACCATACAGAAACGACAATGGGATATTACGGTTGTTGATCCATAAAAAAGGAATTAAGCATTTTTCGATCATACCGGTTAAACAGTGAAAGTGTAAAAAAAGGTTATGGCTTAGACTTGTCGTTTTTATAGGATTGGGATGTGAAATGGGGGCATTACAAATGCCCGGTGTATTGTTCCTCGTTGGAAACGAGGAACAGTTAAATAGAGGGTCGTGTAAACAGAATTTTATTGAAAGATGAAAAAAATAGGCTTGGTAGGAGGGATCAGCTGGACGTCCACTTTGGATTATTATAAGTTAATAAATCAAGGAGTCAATGAACAATTGGGTGGACTAAACGGTGCCGAATGCATCGTATATTCCTTGAATTTTTCGGATATTCAAAAGGTAGGTTGGACGAATGCGTATGACTTGATCTTTGAGGCTTGTAAATCCTTGGTTTTATGCAAGGTGGATGCTATTGTTTTGTGTGCGAATACAGCACATTTGTTTGCTGATGAAATACAGTCAAAAATTCAGGTGCCAATTATCCATATCGGTGAAGCAACTGCCCTAGAAATTAAAAAAGAAAAGTTAAGCAAGGTAGGGCTTTTAGGTACCAAATTTACCATGGAAATGGACTTTTACCGAAACAAACTGAAAGCGTATGACATTGAGACCATTGTTCCAGCAGGAAGTGATGCTATAGCATCGATACAGGATATCGTAAAAAATGAATTGGGTAAAGGTATTTTGAGGACAGAATCCAAAGAGAAATTTATAGGGTATGCGAATGGACTGGTGAAGAGAGGGGCTGAAGGCATAATTTTAGGCTGCACAGAGATACCGATGTTAGTTGGCCAAGATGATTTTAATTTACCGGTATTTGATACCACTAGGATTCATGTAGATCGTATTACCCGTTTCGCATTGGGCATCGACGAGCCGTTTGTGGCCTAGTGAGCATTGCCACTGTCCGGTGCATTGTTCCTCTTTTCCCTCAGTTCCTCGTTGGAAACGAGGGACAGTACGGGGAGAAAGGCCGATAGATAAGTAGCGGATATCTGCCAAGCCCTTGGCACTTAAAAGTATAACGAACCTTTCCCTTGTTTTGGTCTTCCTTTCTCCCTTTTAAGATCTGTATATCGCTGCTCGGTAAGCGGAAGGGGTGATGCCTTTGATATCTTTAAATTGCCGGTTAAAATTGGTGATGTTTCGGAAGCCGCATTGGTGAAAAATCTGAGAGATAAAGGTGTTTTTGTCCTTGAGGAGTTTACAAGCATGGGCAATGCGGATTTCTTTGAGGAAGCCACTAAAGGATTTTTTAGTGTTGAGCTTAAAAAAGCGGCGAAAGTTGGATGTGCTCATTTTGGCAATGGCGGCGACTTGGTCCACTTTGATATTTTCCTGGAAATGATTAAAGGTATATTCCAACACCTCGTCAATGATGCCTTTGGAGTCAAAAAAGTCAATGGGTTCATTGGTCAGCAGGGTGTTTTGGGTGGTGGTGCTGATCTGATGAAGGACATCCAGCAAGATGCCGATATGGGTGAAGCCTTCCACTTCTACCAATTGTTTGATGAGCTCCAAAACGAATGGTTGCGGGGAATAATCCACGGCCATTCCCTGTTTCAGCCGTATAAGCCGACGTATATTGGCCATTTCTGGCATCTTCAGAAAGGTATGACCGAATATTGCCTGATCAAACTGAATGACGATCACTGTACAAAAAATATCTTTTTGGGCTTTGCGAAACCAATGCGGCACATTTGAGCCGATATAGAATAGATCGCCTGGAGAAAATTCCCCTACAAAATCTCCAATGATGGCTGTGCCATGACCTGCTTGAATGTAAAGAATCTCGTTTTCGATGTGCCGATGCCAAGGTGTTTCGAATAGTGGAGTGCTCATGGTTATGGACACAAATGACTTGAATTCCTGCCGTGGAAGTTTTTGGACAATCGGTTTCATATGGGTACAGAAGGGCTAATCAATATTCTGGGTTTTAAGCTACAAGATAATACTCTTTGATTAAAAATTTAATCAAAGAGTATTATTATTTAATCGAATAGTGTTAGTTAGTACTGCTAATTTAATCGAAATTTGTTAAAGACAATTAGGATAAAAATGAAACAAACCCAAAATAAAATATGCGACGATTACTGATCGGATACGACATAGGGAGTTCTTCTGTAAAGGCCACACTGCTGGATGCCGATTCCGGAAAAGTAGTGGCCAGCGTTGGTCAGCCGAAAGTAGAAATGCCCATTGATTCTCCCCAAAAGGACTGGGCAGAGCAAGATCCTCTGATGTGGTGGAAATATGTTACCGAAACCACTCAGCATATCATTCGCCAAGGAGACGTCAAGTCTGGCGAATTACAGGGGATAGGAATCAGTTACCAAATGCATGGATTAGTGATGGTGGATAAGGATCAGCAGGTCATCCGCCCGTCGATCATTTGGTGTGATAGTCGCGCAGTGGAAATTGGGAATAATGCGTTTGAGGTCTTGGGGAGTGAATTTTGTCTTTCCCATCTCCTTAATTCTCCCGGAAATTTCACAGCGTCCAAGCTCAAATGGGTAAAGGATAACGAACCCGCCAATTATGAGAAAATCCATAAAGTGATGTTACCGGGCGACTTTATCGCCATGAAATTGACAGGGGAGATTTTCACTTCTGAATCAGGACTGTCGGAAGGTGTTTTTTGGGACTTTCAAGAAAATCGGTTGAGTCAGGAGTTGCTGGACCATTATGGCATTGATAAGGAATTGCTGGCCGCTGCGATCCCTTCTTTTGCAGAAGGCGGAAAGGTAAATGCTGCCGCCGCCAAAGCATTGGGGATCGATGAAGGCGTTCCTGTGACCTACAGGGCAGGGGATCAGCCGAATAATGCCTTTTCCCTGAACGTGCTGGAAGCGGGCGAATTGGCCACTACAGCTGGGACCTCGGGAACTGTCTATGGTGTGAGCAAAGCTCCTGTCCATGATCCCAAGTCAAGGGTGAATACTTTCTTACATGTAAATCACCTATCAGAAAATCCCCATTACGGCGTATTGCTGTGTGTTAATGGTACGGGAATCCTTAACAGCTGGCTTAAGAAGATGCTGGGAGGGGAATCCATTGACTATGAATCCATGAACACCTTGGCGGAGGAAGTACCTGTGGGTGCGGAAGGGCTGAGCTTTATTCCCTTTGGCAATGGCGCCGAGCGCATCATGGAAAACAGAAGCGTAGGAGCCCATCTTAGCGGCCTAAACTTGCTCAAGCATGATAAGCGCCATGTCCTCCGTGCTGGCCAAGAGGGTATTGTGAGTGCCTTGACTTTCGGGTTTAATATCATGAAAAACATGGGGCTAACACTGGACACGGTAAAAGCAGGCAGGGCTAATATGTTCCTCAGTCCACTGTTTAGGGAGGCCTTTGTAAATATGAACGAGGTGAATTTGGAGTTTTACGATACCGATGGTTCCCAAGGGGCTGCAAGAGGTGCCGGAGTAGGAGCAGGCTTCTATGCCAGTCCAAAAGAAGCATTCAGCGGTTTGGAGAAAGTCGCCTCATTTGCACCCGATTCCAAATTGGTACAGATATACAAGGAAGTTTACCAGCAATGGGAGGAAAACTTGGGTAAAGTAATCCGATAGGTTTTTGCGTCCACTGAGCATAGTCGAAGGCACGGCCAGAAACGATCACAACTAATTCACAAAAAAACAGGGGCAACATTAGACAACGCTCTGATTACCAATAACAAAATACTAACTAACTGAATAACCAATAACCAAATATACCATGTCAAACACCTATTTTCCAGGAATAGAAAAAATCAAATTCGAAGGCAGGGATTCCAAGAATCCTTTTGCCTTTAAGTTTTATGATGAGAACAAAACAGTGGCCGGAAAGACCATGAAGGAGCATTTCAAGTTTGCCATTGCCTACTGGCACTCTTTTAATGCTACAGGTGATGATCCTTTTGGTCCGGGGACAAAGACCTTTGCTTGGGATCAAGCTGAGGATGCCCTACAACGGGCCAAAGATAAAATGGATGCTGCTTTCGAATTTATCACCAAAATTGGCGCTCCTTACTATTGTTTCCATGATGTGGATCTGATCGATGAAGGAGCCACTATCGAGGAATATGAAAGTCGGATGAAGGCCATCACTGCTTATGCAAAACAAAAGCAGGAAGAAACCGGAGTGAAATTGCTGTGGGGAACTGCCAATGTATTTAGCAATCCGCGTTATATGAACGGGGCGTCCACCAATCCGGATTTTGATGTGGTGGCATGGGCGGCTACACAGGTGAAAAACTCCATCGACGCGACCATTGCGCTTGGTGGTGAGAACTACGTGTTCTGGGGCGGTCGTGAGGGCTACATGTCCCTGCTCAATACCGACATGAAGCGAGAGACGGAGCACCTGGCGAAGTTCTTGACCATGGCCCGTGACTATGGCCGTAAGCAGGGTTTTAAAGGAAACTTCCTGATCGAGCCCAAACCCATGGAGCCCACCAAGCACCAGTATGATTATGATTCGGCGACTGTTGTTGGGTTTCTTAGGCATTACGGATTGGACAAGGACTTCAAACTGAACATTGAGGTAAACCACGCAACCTTGGCCGGCCACACCTTCCAGCATGAATTGCAGGTAGCTGCCGATGCAGGGCTCTTGGGCAGTATCGATGCCAATCGCGGTGATTACCAGAATGGATGGGATACTGATCAATTTGCCTTGAATTTGCAGGAATTGACAGAGTCGCTATTGGTGATTCTCGAAGCCGGAGGCCTACAAGGTGGTGGGGTTAATTTTGACGCGAAGCTGAGAAGAAACTCTACCGATCTGGATGATCTTTTCCATGCCCATATCGGTAGCATGGATGCCTTCGCGAGGGCTTTGCTGATCGCCAATGATATCTTGGAACAATCCGAATACAAGGCCTTGCGAAAAGAACGCTATGCTTCCTTTGATGGTGGCAAGGGCAAGGAGTTTGAAGAAGGGAAGTTGTCGCTAGAAGACTTGAGGGCACATGCCATCGCTACTGGTGAGCCGGCAAGTACCAGCGGTAAACAGGAGATGTACGAAAATATTATCAATCAGTATATTTGATATAGATTAAGAAGTATGAAGTACTAAGCACGAAGACACCTGACCAAGGAGCCTGAGGCGCTAAGTTGAATAGTCCCGCGTCGGAGACGGCCGGACAATGTGGGCGGTATGATGCTGTCTTTGATGCGGCACGGTGGACATTGATCCCGTTTACCGGCCGGTCTTTGACGCTGTTATGCTACGTCCTTGACAGCTTTCCTTACTTTCGCTATTAGATGATGTTCAGGTAAAAGCAAAATCCCCGGCTTACCATAAGTCGGGGATTTTTTATCTTAAACCCAGTTGATCAATGTCGTTTAGTTAGTATGTACTTGGAAATATTGGTTCTATTATTTTTCTTGCCAAATTCCAAGATAGTTTTTACGCCTTTACCGTAGATACTTTTTTGCTTCAGGAGAAAAACGTAACCAAAACCTGTTCGGTGGTTTAAACCCCGCTGCGGTGAGCTATTTGACTAAAATCAAAGCCAGCACTCACGCAGTCAAACTCCTTCTTTTTAGCTGCCTAACATTCTTTTCTTTCTTTTTCATCAATAGCCTGCCCCGAAGGCTTTCGGGGGAAAAAAGGAAAAGGATAAAATCCACCAAAATGGCCAAAGCCATACAGCCAAAGTCAAATAGAAAAGAAACTCCTAGCAGGTGAAAACAGGGAAATAGCCTTAACTAAACGGCATTGATTGCGGGTTTGACCATATGACCCATGCATAAGTAGAAACGTGACAGGATATAAGAAATATTTTTGACTTTGCGTAGTTTTTACCTTTTTCCGGCAGTCTCCAGACTTCGACCAAGTCTTCCAATTTTCCAATCTTATAATTTTTTAATTTTAGAATTCTTCCATCGGTGTGATGGTTTGGATAGAGCCGTCGGCATTGTGGGTGAGCGGCGCCATTTTAATGTTTCGGAGGTAGTTTTTGCCCGAAATCTGTGTGTCGTGATAGAAGATATACCATTGTTTGTCCACTTTTACGATGGAGTGGTGGTTGGTCCAGCCTTGGACAGGTTTCAAGATGACGCCCTGATAGGTAAATGGCCCGTAAGGATTGTCTCCAGTGGCATAAGAAATCGTGTGCGTATCACCAGTGGAGTAGGAAAAATAGTAGGTTTCTCCATGCTTATGCATCCAAGCGGCCTCAAAGAACCTTCTTTCATGGTCTCCTGCTTTGATAGGTTCTCCTTCTTTGTCAATGATTTCCACGTCTTTTGGCTCCTCGCCAAATTCCAGCATGTCTTCACTGAGTTTGGCCACTTTAGGGGCGATGGCAGGCTCGTCTTCTGCGGGTTCGTCCGCGAATGGGCTATCGCTTGTAGATAAGTATTTGCCGGTACGCCATTTCTGCAATTGACCACCCCAGATACCGCCCCAGTAAATATAATGTGCCCCATCGCTGTCTTCAAATACTGCCGGGTCAATGCTGAAGCTGCCTTTGATAGGAGCTGGCTGAGGCTTGAAGGGGCCCGCAGGATTATTTGCTACTGCTACACCGAGTCTAAAAATACCTTCATTGTCCTTAGCAGGGAAATAGAGGTAATACTTATCGCCTTTTTGGGCAGCATCGGGTGCCCACATTTGCTGTGCCGCCCATTGGACATCTGAAACATGGAGTACTTCACCGTGATCTTTTACCGTACCATTGGGGCTTTCCATAGAATACACATGATAGTCCTTCATGGCATACTGCGCCCCGGTATCATCTTGTTGGGCTTCAGAAGGAATGTCGTGGGAAGGATAAATATAAATTTTCCCCTCAAATACATGGGCAGAAGGATCAGCTGTAAAGTGATCCGTGATCAGTGGCTCCGACAGGTAGCGGATGGTGTCGGAATCACTGGCTTTGATCGATTCAGCAGAAGTGGTGGTTTCTTCAGCTTTTTTGGCGTTGCATTGTAGGAATAGGCAAAGTATGCCCCATAGGGTGACAGCAGGGCCCAATCGGTTTAGATGTAAGTTC
Source organism: Echinicola rosea (assembly GCF_005281475.1). Lineage (NCBI taxonomy): Bacteria > Pseudomonadati > Bacteroidota > Cytophagia > Cytophagales > Cyclobacteriaceae > Echinicola > Echinicola rosea. The sequence continues at coordinate 2,121,258 of NZ_CP040106.1, forward strand.
ATATCGGTTACGTTAGGTTTTATTTCGGTTCTATCAAAAATACTAAATAAATTGAATATATGAAACTTTCATGAAATCGGTTTCATTTGGTTTTTGGGTTAATTGTCAATATCCTTGAAACCTGAGCTCGACTTATTTTATGGCCGAACTGAGGTTAGTAATCAATATGACAAAAAAAAAGCGACTCCACAGGGAGCCGCCTTTTGCTTAACGTTACGCTTATCTATCGTTATTTGTCGTTAAAGTGGTAGTATGCATCACTCCACCTCAACTCATTTTGGATTCCTCTTAAGCTAGTGTCTTTATCGATGTTGACACTTTCGATACCGGCCATTATGGCAAAGTCATTTAAGTGCTCCGTGGTAAGGTTTTGGCTGAAACAGGTATGGTGTGCTCCCCCAGCCAAGATCCATGCAGCACATCCGGTTTTCATATCCGGCATAGGTTTCCACATGACCCTTGCCACGGGAAGTTTAGGAAGGTCTTTGAGTGGTTTTACAGCCTCTACTTCATTGACGATAAGCCTGAAGCGGTTGCCCATATCCACGATCGAGGCATTGAGACCATTGCCACCAGCGCCATTGAATACCAATCTTACCGGATCTTCTTTTCCGCCGATCCCCAAAGGATGTACCTCACAGGAGATTTTTTCTGAAGTAAGTGTGGGATCTACTTCTAGCATATGCGATCCCAAAACCAAGCTGTTGTTAGGATCAAAGTGATAGGTGTAATCTTCCATAAAGGCATTGCCACCTTCCAGTCCGCTGCCCATTACTTTCATGGCTCGCACCAGGGCCGCAGTTTTCCAGTCGCCTTCACCAGCATAGGCATAACCATCCGCCATGAGGCGCTGGGTAGCGATTCCTGGCAATTGCTTCATGCCATACAGGTCTTCAAAAGTGTTGGAGAATCCTTTGAAACCACCTTCTTCCAAAAATGCCCGCATGCCTAATTCGATTTTGGCAGCATCCACCAGGGATTGGCGCTTGGCTCCGTTGGACTGAAGTTCTTCAGAAAGGGTGTAGGTGGCCTCGTATTCTTCAATGAGAGCCTTCAAGTCACCGTCGGATACGGCCTCAATTTTTGCGACCAAATCTCCCACTGCATAGGTATTCACAGAAAACCCGAATTTCAGCTCCGCTTCTACTTTATCACCATCCGTAACGGCTACAAAACGCATATTGTCACCAAATCGGGCAAATTTGGCACCCTGCCAATCGTGCCATCCACTGGCCGCTCTCGCCCACACGTCGATTTGTGAATGTACTTCCTCATCTTTCCAGTGACCTACGACCACCTTCCGCTTTACCTTCATCCGTGCAGCCATAAAACCGAATTCACGGTCTCCGTGGGCACTTTGGTTCAGGTTCATAAAGTCCATGTCAATAGAGTTCCAAGGAATATCCTGATTGTACTGGGTATGGAGGTGGAGCAGTGGTTTTTGAAGGATCTTCAGGCCATTGATCCACATTTTTGCGGGAGAGAAAGTATGCATCCAAGTGATCACCCCGATACAGTTGGGAGCATTATTGGCTTCTTGGATGGCCGCATAAATTTCCTCAGTAGTGGTTACTATGGGTTTGAAAACCGTAGTGACAGATATTTTAGCGGACTTGTTCAGTTCTTCAGCGATGATTTGGGCATGTTCGGCGACTTGCTGCAAGGCTTCTGGCCCGTACAAGTGTTGGCTTCCGGTAAGGAACCAAACCTCGTTTTCTTTCAAATTTTTCATATGTATTGAGTACTTTTTTATTTTGTTTTTTGTATTACATCCAGAAGAAATAATAAAGCAGCCCTACAATCAGGATGATCCCTGCTGCCCCAAGGTTAAACGATGAGGTGGTGTTAAACAATGCGGGGTCGGTATTGAAGGATTTCGGATCGGCCGTTTCCATCTTTACGTTGGTATAAAGAATGGTGCCAAGCATCAGGAAGAGAACTGCTATCATAAAGATAGACTCTATCCCGATGTGTTCATAGGTGTTGAACAAGGCAAAACCGAGCACTGCGCATACTATCCCGAGGATAATAAAGAAATAACTGGAAGCAATCGTTTTGGTAGCTTGTTTGTCTGATTTATGATCTGGATTGGCAAATTTCTTTTTCTCGGCAAAACTAATGAGTGATGCGATAAAGCAAAGTATGATGAACACATATCCCATTCTCAATAAGAACGGCATTTCTGGGTAGAATATTTTGAAAACAATGCCCGCTGGAATGGTGGCGATGGCTGTCCAAAGTGCGGCACGTGCCGTTGCTTGTCTCCAGATCAGCCCCATACCGAACACGACGACCACTCCTGGGTAAATGTAGCCGGTGTACTCTTGAATATATTGGAATACCTGATCAAGAGAGGCCAATTGTGGTGCGATGATCATGGCGATAGCCAAGGCCACTACGGCGACTATTCTACCGGTTTTGACCAGCTGGTGGTTGTTAGCATCTGGCTTAAAATATACCTTGTAAATGTCCATCGTAAAGATGGTGGAGGTACTGTTAATCATAGAAGCAAGGGAAGAAACAATCGCCGCTGCCAAGGCTGCAAAAGCTAGTCCCCTGATACCGTTCGGTATAAAATTCCTCAATAACCAAGGATAGGCCTCATCGGATTTTTGGATGGTGCCGATGTGCTCCACCGGCATATTCAAGATGGCCGATAGTTGTTCAGGAGTATAATCGTGGATCAAAACATAAGCGGCAATACCGGGAATCACTACAATGATCGGCATAAGCAGCTTGAGGTAACCGGCAAACAAGAGTCCTTTTTTGGCTTCTTCAATGCTTTTAGCAGCAAGACCTTTTTGGATAATGTACTGGTTAAATCCCCAATACCCCAAATTGGTCAGCCACATACCGCCTAAGATCACGGCCAGTCCAGGTAGATCTTGGAAAGCATCCCGGGTACCACCGACCCCATCAGGGACCATGACCCGCCCTTGAGGCATGATCATGACAAAATGATCTTTGGCATCGTTGTAAAGGTTGCTCATGCCGGCAAAAAGCCCTTCACCCATTCCCACAGCATCCAGTGCTAGAAAGGTAGTGATCAAGCCACCGGCTACGAGGATGATGACTTGTACCACGTCGGTCCATGCCACTGCTTCCAGACCCCCATAAATGGAATATATTCCTGAGAAGGCCAACAGGCCAATAATCCCATACTGAAGGGGAATGCCCATGATCTTATCCAAGGCCAATGCACCGAGGTAACTTACTGAAGTAAGGTTTACGAAAACGTACACCAATAGCCAGAATACCGCAAAGGCAGTGCTTACTCCTTTGTTAAAGCGTTCACTGAGGAACTGCGGCATGGTGTACACATTGTGTTTCAGAAAAATAGGGAGAAAATACTTGGCTACGATAATAAGCGCTATTCCAGCGATCCACTCATAGGCTGATATCCCAAGTCCGATAGCAAAACCAGAACCCGATGTGCCGATAAAGTGCTCTGCTGAGATGTTGGCCGCGAGCAGTGAGGCGCCGACAGCCCACCAAGTGAGTGATTTGTCTGCCAAGAAATATTCCTGAGCAGTTTTTTCCAGCCCTTTCTTGGACCTGGAAACCCAAAGGCCTACCGAAACGATGGCCAGCGCGTAAATGATGAAAATGACATAATCCAATGTCGAAAATCCTGCACTCATAATTTGATATTGAGGGTTTATGTTGACTATACTGCTTGGGCAGTATTCGCATAAATTTATTTAAGTGTCATATTTACACCTAAAAAATCAGAAAAAAAAATAATGCGTAAAAAATTACTCGTTTGCAGTAGGAATTTCATTCCGTGGAATAAAATTCAGTACCGTTTGGAATTGGTTTTTATACTTGCTTTCATCAATACTATAGTAGAATGCTCCTTTCTTGGAACTGGTCTTGTCCTTGTCTTTTTCCTTGATCAACATGTTGGTAGAAAGCACTTTTCTCGTGAAGTTCCGTTTGTCGATTTTGGTTTCGTAGAGACTTTCATACATGGCCTGAAGATGAGGGAGCGTAAATTTTTTTGGCAATAGCTCAAAAAGAATAGGATGGAGGGCAGCCTTGTACCGCAGGCGACTCTTGGCCATTTCCACCATTTCTTCATGGTCAAATATCAGGTGCGGCAGCTCATTCATGGAAAACCAATGCGCATGAAATTTGTCACTGATTTGCTGTTTGTATTTGTGAATATCGATCAGGGCAACATAGGCTACGGCGATAGTGCGCTCTACCGGATCCCTGTCTGGTCTACTGAAGGTGTGCATCTGCTCCATATACACGTTTTCCAAGGCAGTAAGCTTTTTCAGAATCCTGTTGGCAGCTTGGTCAAGGGATTCGTCAGACTGCAGGAACCCTCCCATTAAGCTCCACTTTTCCTTTTCTGGAGCAAAACCACGCTGGATCAGCAAAAGTTTATAATCGGAGCCATCAAAGCCAAAAATGATACAATCGATGGCGGTTAGGATTCTAGTCTGATTGGAATATTTGATCATGCTTTACAATTAGTAACAGGTCTATTTTGGAATAAAAGGCCAATAAGTGTTCTTTTTACAATAAAATCGATTAGGGCTCGTAAAACTAAGTATAATTTTTATTAATTACCAAATTGACCCATTTCGCTTCCAAGATGTCTATTTACTAATTGTGCTCGTCATTTACCTCTATCCAGTAGCCATTTGGGTCTTGGATATAGATTTGGCGAATACCATCAGGGCGGATATTGATCTTACCTTTTTCGCCAGGCCAGTCTTCGAATGAAATGTCATGTTCTTTGAGTTTTTCAATAAATCCATCAAAATCTTCCATGCTAAAGCACAGGTGGTTGATTTTGTTGATGGTAGGTATCTCCCACGGTTGTTGTTCGATAAGATGAAGCTGACTGTCTCCAATGCTGTACCACACATGCAGTCCGTCTTTAAAGGGTTCTTCAATTTCTTGAAGCGCTAAAAAGTCACCATAAAATTCGGCACTGGCTTTTAGGTCTTGGACATAAACGGCAATGTGGTTCAATTTTGTTTGACTAAAGGTACTCATGCAAATGAAGAATAATAAAATGGTAAGTAATGTAAATGATTTTTTCATGTTATTTTGGGAATAAGGTTCGCTAAAAATAAAAAAAAGCGGGGACATGCCCCGCTTTTTTTTATTCTGTTGTCGCGGCTTCCTTTGAAAAGGCCAGCTGCTCAGCTTCTTCAAAGAGTTTGATGCCTTGCTGGTAGATTTCATTGACGTCGTTTATCACTTTATAAAATGCATTGTCGTCAAAAATATTACGGCCCATGTGTGCCTTTAGAAGGATTTGTAGATAAGACTTGGATTTTTCGTAATCTTTTTCATCAAACTTCACCTTGTTCTTTTCTCCGATGGCAATTAATTTTCTCAACGCCTTGTCAGAAAACTCGAAATCATTGTAATATGCATCAAAGCTCATGTTTTCGAATTTGTCTTTATTGTCTTCCAAATAGTCCATGATAAATTCCCTGTGGGAATCTGAACTGAATAATCGACCCACATAGCTGCTGCTCATGGTCGTGTCCATTGGAACAAAATAGTCAGGCATAATGCCGCCACCGCCGTAAACGGTCCTTCCCTTCACGGTCTGGTATTTCAATGAATCATTGAAGTGGATGCTGTCGGCGCTGAAAAACTCACCATGCTCATAGCGGTTGATCCAGTCCATATTGTATTCGTTTTGATTGTCGCCATATGGTTTTTGGATGGATCGACCTGAAGGGGTGTAATACCTGGCAATGGTCAATCGTAGCTCGGCACCATCTGAAAGGTCAATTGGCATTTGTACCAGTCCTTTTCCAAATGACCTTCTTCCCACGATGAGCGCGCGATCATTGTCCTGAAGGGCACCAGCAACAATTTCCGAAGCCGAAGCACTGCCTTCGTTGATCAGTACCACCACTGATCCGTCTTCAAATTCTCCCGGACGCATGGCGAATGCCTTTTGGTTGTAGCGGCTGACTTTCCCTTTTTGGGAAACGATCATGGCATTGTCCGAAAGGATCTCATCGGCGATATTAATAGCTGCTCCCATATAGCCCCCGGGGTTGCCTTGGAGATCGAGGACGAGTTTGCTCATTCCCTCTGCTTTCAGCGTTTCGACTGCTTCCTTGAACTCATCATAAGTGGTGGCAGCGAAACGGGTGATCTTTATATAGCCCGTTTCGTCATTGATCATGTAAGAAGCATTGATGCTGTATTGTGGGATTTTATCCCGGGTGATTGCATAATCAATCAGCTCTTTATGGTTTTTTCGTTTGATGCCTACATCGACCACCGAGCCTTTTGGTCCTCTAAGGAGGTCAAAGACATCACGGTTGGTCACCCCGGTGCCGGCCACGGTTTCACCATCTACTGTGATGATCTGGTCACCGGATTGGATGCCCAATTTTTCGGAAGGGCCTCCCGTAAGGGGAGCTACGACGTAGATCGTGTCCCTGAGAATGCCAAATTCCACTCCAATCCCGTCAAACTCTCCGTCCAATTGACTCTGCGCCAATTGAGCGTCTTCGGCAGGAATATAGCTGGAATGGGGGTCGAGTTCTTCCAACATTTTCTCGATGCCATGTTCCACCAGTTCAGTGGTATTGACCGTATCCACATAATCCCTGTCGATGTACGTGATGATTTCCTGTAACTTATAAAGTGCTGCTTTTAGGTCGTTCTGGTCTGTCTTTGGTTCTGCAAAAGTGGCCCCGATCCAAATCCCCGCTGAAATGGCCAAGGCCAGGATAATGGGCAACCTGATTTGTGATTTGGTGTTTTTGGTTGGTTTCACTTTTGGCTGTGAAGTGTTTTTTTCTTCGCTCACGATATCCTCTTTTATGATGATTAGATAAGGTTCAGTTTAGGACTGATTTCCAAATATACAATTTAACATGATTTTCCACTATTTCGTTTTAATAAACGCGAGAAAATCAATTTAGGTAACTTCAATTCCTTATTTTAGCTGAAAAAATTTTACTTTTGTCAATACATGTCAGGTGAATCTCACATACAGAAACGATCAATTGCTGAATTAGTTCAGGAAAACTACGTCTTTGCTGGTGTTTTACACTATTTTGGGATTAGTTTTTACAAGTACGAACAACGGTCACTGGAGGATGTTTGCCGTAAATTCAGGGTAAATCCTCAGCAGCTCATCAGTGAGCTAGAGGTGTGGGCGTGGAGGAAGGATCCCAGCCAAGACGAACTTTACTTGCAGCCGATCGAAGTACTGGTAGAATACCTTAAAAACAAGCACCATTTTTTCTTAAGGCACCAATTGCCTTTCTTGTCCAATATCATTTCTGGCGTAAAACTTCCCAGCAAATATGCAGGGCTATTGGCTGATCTGAGGTTGATGTTTCCGTTGTTTGTGGATGATTTTATCCACCATATCCATGAGGAAGAAAGTAAAGTGTTTGGCAGGATAAAGACACTCCAGGAAATAGAGGACAATCGGTACAGGCTGGAGGAGGCATTAAAGATTCTCAACAGGCCTTCCATCGCTGGAATGGCGCATGATCATGATGCACATGATGATGAGATGGAAGGGATCCGCAAGCTTACCAATGGCTACCGGCTCGAAGACGGGGCACCTACGGCCATCAAAGTGCTGTACCATGAAATGCAGGAGTTCGAAAAGGAATTAATCATCCATGCCAGAATCGAAAATGAGCTGCTGTTTCCCAAGGCGGTGGAATTAGAGAAAGAAGTGAAGCGTAAGATTATCAGTACCATAAGAATGAACTAGATGGGCAGGGTTTTAGCGATTGATTTGGGAACAAAAAGGACGGGTTTGGCCGTTACGGATATATTGAAAATTACTTCCAATCCGTTGGAAACCATTCGTACGATGGACTTGGACAAGTACCTGAAAGCATATGTGGAGAAGGAAGATGTAGAGGCCATTGTGGTGGGATTTCCAAAATCCATGGATGGCAGTGATACTAATATGACACAGCCTGCCATTAGGCTCAAAGACCGGCTTTCCAAAACGTACCCTGATTTAAAAATAGTGCTGGTAGATGAGCGGTTTACCTCCAAAATGGCCATGCAGAGCATGATTACCATGGGCAGTAAAAAAAAAGATAGAAGAGAAAAGGCTGGTAACCTGGATAAGATCAGTGCGGCCATCATACTACAAACATATTTAGACCAACTATGATATATCCGATTGTAGCATACGGAAACCCCATATTAAAGAAAGAAACAGAGGAGATCAACGAAGGAGAAGATATCAATGAACTTATCTCGGATATGTTTGACACTATGGACCATGCCAGCGGCGTAGGCCTGGCAGCACCCCAAATCAACAAAGGAATCCGGCTTTTTGTGATAGACAGTTCATTGATGCTTGACGAGGACAGCGAAGAAAAAGGTTTTCGTAAGGCATTTATCAATCCCATAATCCTGGATGAGTATGGCGATGACTATAGCTTTGAAGAAGGCTGCTTGAGTATTCCTGATGTGAGGGCTGAGATCACCCGTCCGGAGACATTGACCATTGAGTATTTTGATGAAAACTGGAACTTGAAGGAGGAGGCGTTTTCAGGCATGACCGCACGGGTTATCCAGCATGAGTATGATCACCTGGAAGGAATCCTTTTTGTAGATTATATTAAAGGCCTCAAAAAAAGGTTGGTGAAGAGCAAACTGGTCGATATCAGCAAAGGAAAAGTACCAACGGATTACAGGATGATTTATCCAACTAGGTAGCCGGTCACCTGCTCCAATACCAATACGATTGGTGAGACAGAAAAGAAATTAGACCGTTTTATGAAATTGAAAAAAGTAGGCTTTCCACCTACTTTTTTTGTAATATAGCGCGCATGGAAGACCTCAAAATAGCACTTATTCAGACTGATTTGTATTGGCAAGACCGTGGTGCCAATTTGGCCATGTTGGAGGAGAAAATCTGGCCACTACAGGGAAAGGTAGATCTTATCGTGCTCCCAGAGATGTTTCCTACGGGATTTTCCATGGAGGTAGAGAAGCTTGCAGAGCCGATGAACTTTACCACTACCAAGTGGCTTCAGCAAATGGCTTTGCAAACAAAAGCAGTCGTGACTGGCAGTGTGATCATCAAGGATGGAAAGGGTTTTTATAACCGGTTGCTGTGGGTACGACCTGATGGTGAAGTGTCCTATTATGACAAGCGGCACCTTTTTAGGATGGCAGATGAGGAGCATCACTTTAGCATGGGGAGAAAGCGCGAAATTTTTTCCCTAAAAGGCTGGAGGATTCTTCCTCAAGTGTGTTATGACCTCAGGTTTCCTGTGTGGTCCAGAAATACCTCCAATAGTAATGGCCAAATGGAATATGACCTGGCTTTTTATATTGCTTCTTGGCCGGCGGCAAGAGACAGTGCCTGGGACGTTTTACTCCAGGCAAGGGCCGTAGAAAACCTCTGCTATACCCTAGGCGTCAACAGGGTAGGGGAAGATGGAAATGGTATTGCCTATTCTGGACATTCTGGAGCTTATGATTTTAAAGGCAGTACGATGGCCTTTTCCAGTGAAAAGGAAGAGGTGCTATTGGTGACTCTGGATGCAAATGCACTGGTCCGCTACCGGAAAAAGTTCCCAGCTTGGATGGACGCTGATAAGTTTGAGATTGAGCAGCGCAATTGATTTTTATCCAAATATGCCTTTTTTTCCAAGCAGAAAGCTGTTGTATCTATAGCAAATGGAAGGTACTTGATGTTGTTGTGTTGGGTTACCAAGCTTGCCCATCTACGGCGGACCGATGGCTTAGGCAAGACTGGTGTGTTTTACCTGTTGTTTCGATAGCTGAATTACGGAACCATGAGCATTGAGTTTTTAACTTACTAACCTCAGTTCGATTATAAAACCGTCACTACGAGGCTTAGCGGTAGGCCTGAGCGGGTGGAAGCCGTGGCAGCTCGCCGCGGCGAGTTGCCACACCCTTTTCCAACCCACATCCTCCTAAAAAGGGTTCGCAATAACGCTTTTTATACTAAAAATAAGTCGAGCTCAGGTTACTATCATCTACTCCACAATCAGTTTTTTTGTAGTTCCTTTGCCTGTATCAGCCGTGAATTGTACGTAATAGATTCCGCTGGCCAAGGTGCTTACGTCCATTTCCACAGGGGTATTTGCTTCAATGTCCACTTCCTCCATGAGCACTTGCCCCAATGAATTGACCATTCGTGCCTTGCCTGACTCGTTGCTGAGTAAAAAGGCAGGGCCACTGCTGGGATTTGGGTAAAGGTTTACCTGAAGCTGGCCATCCACTGGCGGATCGATGCCAGATGAAATGTCCTCCAGTAACTGCAATCCCCCGCCATTGTTGCCCAGCACCAAATGAGTCTTGGCGCCAAATGCCTCTGGCACAGCCGCGATCCACGTGTTGCGTCCCAGCCGAGTGGCCGTCACGTTGCCGTTTGGTAAGGTCAAAAGTTCCGTTTGTGGGTTGTTGGAATTGATGAAATCCGGGATGTAGCTGAGAATGCCTCGCTGGTCAATGGCGTACAGGTCGAGACTACCATTGGCAGGGATGGATTTGACTGCTAAATTTCGACGCGATGGATTGTCCGAGAAGCCCAAATAATCCTCGTTTAATAACTCAAAAGTGGGCGTTTCTTCAAAAACCACTCTGTAGCGCAGCAATTCTCCCGTTTGGCGAGCCAGTAGCATGAAGTTTTCACCATTGTGTTGATAGAAATCAAAATGATCATTAGCTCGAAGGGTAACATTAGGAAGGTCAACTGGTATGAGGTTATCTGCTGCACCGCTTTGGGCGTAAAGCAAATCCCTCGTCAATACGAAATCTTCAATTTTCACTCCTGAAATGAACAGGTGCTGCTGTTGTGCCGCGGAAGTGACTTCCAAGTATTGCAGGTCTGTCAGATCTAGCGAGGAGAGGTTCAGGTAATCCGTTTCTATAAGGGCCAAGGCTTCGCCATCCCAAGTATAAAGGAAGGCTTGGCCGACTGGGGTTCCGTTTAAGATGGTGTTGGCAGTGACGATCAGCTGGCCGGAGGTATTGTTGCCTTTAAAAAATGGCCTGGTATTTTCTCCCAAATCAATCATTTTCTCTTGCAGAAATGCCTGTGTTTGCATTGCGGGATTGGCAGATGCTGCCATTTGATAGATGCTTTGGGAAAAGTCAATTCCGGCAGTCAGGCTGGTTTGGGAGCTGTTTGAGGAGATCAACAGCTCACCGTTTAGGTACTGCCCTACGTGGAAGATCGGGAACTTGGGCAGGTCTCCAAATCCAGGGATGGAGGTTTCCGAGCTGGTGAAAAGGGGAGTAGTGTTTGTCCCTTGGTTGGGTAGGTAGTAGAGCGTGTTGCATTCATCCTGTCCCATGACCAGGTCCAGCAGGCCGTCATTGTTAAAGTCCTGAAGGAGAATGGAATGGCCCCCAGCGTGTTTTATGGAGTTGTTTTCGTGGTTTTGGGGGAGTTTTCTGGAGATCAGGTCTCCGTCACAGGTTCGGCCAAAAGAAAAATTGCCACAGCCACAAAACTCAAAATTGCCCCAGCGCACTTTTGGGTTTGCAAAGCCATCTATTCCGGCGGAGCCATTTCGTTCGACACTGGTGTTTTGGTAATACTCCAAGTAATCCCCCACAGTAAAGTTAAAGATCACCACATCCAGGTCTCCGTCACCATCCAGGTCTTGGATGGCAGGCGTATCAAGGTTGTTTGCTTGAAAGTTGGAGCCATTTTCCAATTTCAGGAAATTCTCAGCCACTTCCCAAGAGGGATAGGACTGGCCTGATGGTGTAATGTTTCGATAGGCTTTGATCCCAAAAGCAGTGGAGGTAAAGAGGTCTTTTTTGCCATCTCTGTCAAAATCCGCCAATACCAAAAAGCCATTTACGTCCTCTGGGAAATAGTGGTGCATGTACGGTAAGTGATTGAAGGTGTCCCCATTTTGCTCAAACACCTTGATGTTGCGGGAATTGATGTCCCAGATGACCAGCTCTTCCGTTCCGTTGCTATTGACGTCCATGGCCTGGATCTGTGCGGCATTGATTCCACCGGCCAAGGCCATGGACAGGGCTTCCCCGTTTTGACTAACTTCTTTTTCTGTAAAACGGTAGGCTTTTTGTCCCTGGCTGGAAAAAGTAATCAGTAAAAGAACAAATGATAAAAGGTGTTTCATCAATAAATGAAGGTTATTCAGCTATAGCAAAGATGGAGAAACTTTAGTTTTACGTCTAAAATTAAACGAACAATCTTGCATAAAGATGTGATGGAATCGTTTATTTTGGGTAAAAATTGATCAGTGGGGCTTTGGGGCAGCCAATGGTGAAGTGGCTGCAGGAAACGCAAATTCGATATTGATTGATTCGGTTTATCTGTATTAAATAGTTTACATATCATTACAAATGTCTAGCATAGCATCTCTGTACAGCATTTACAAAAAATCAACAGGCGTAAGCACGGATACCCGTAAGATAGGAGCGGGCAATCTTTTTTTTGCCTTGAAAGGGCCAAACTTCAACGCGAACTCCTTTGCTGCAAAGGCACTTGAAATGGGGGCTGCTGCTGTGGTGATCGATGAGGGAGCTTTTGCAGTGGAAGGTGATGAACGTTATGTGTTGGTGGAGGATGTGTTGGTTGCTTTGCAAAAACTTGCCAATTATCACCGTAAACAATTGGACATTCCTTTTTTGGCGATCACAGGCAGTAACGGCAAAACCACCACCAAGGAACTGGTCAATGTGGTGCTGAGAAATAAATTCAAGACCTATGCCACAGAGGGCAACCTCAATAACCACATCGGCGTACCGCTGACATTGCTGGCCATGGATGAGCGGACCGAATTGGGAATCGTGGAGATGGGTGCCAATAAAATCGGGGATATTGCTGAACTTTGTGAAATAGCCGAGCCCACCCACGGGCTGATCACTAATATTGGCAGGGCCCATTTGGAAGGCTTTGGTGGATTTGAAGGGGTGTTACGGGCAAAGACCGAGCTGTACCAGTTTTTGATCAGCCGTCACGGCAAAATCTTCGTCAATAGCCAAAATCAAATCCTGGCCAACATGATGAAGCGGATGAATGGTCCCGTGACCTATCCTGCCAAAGGTGATTTTTACCACTGTGAGCTAGTGGAGGCCAATCCATTTGTGACATTCAAGACGGCTGATGGAAGCGTGTACGAAACAAAGATGCTTGGAGGCTATAATTTTGAGAATATTGCTACTGCTCTGACGGTAGGGAAGTTTTTTGGGATAGAGGAAAAGGCAGGGGCAGCGGCTGTTTGTGCATATACCCCAGGCAATATGCGCTCCCAATTGATCGAAAAGCGCAGTAACATCATCGTGCTGGACGCCTATAATGCCAATCCCAGTAGCATGGAGCAGGCCATCAGGACATTTGGGAAGATGACCGGAAAGCCTCATAAAATGGTCATTTTGGGAGATATGTACGAACTTGGCGACAACACCGTCGAAGAGCATAAGAAATTAGGTGAATGGGTGAATGAGTATGCTATTGACAAAGTGTGCTTTACAGGAGAGCTTACTCAAAATGCCTTGCTGACGGCACCAAGAGCACTGTATTTTCCTGATCCCTTCAGCCTTCGTAATTGGCTGGGAGATTCCAAGCTGGAAGATCACCTCATCCTGATCAAAGGCAGCCGCGGCATGAAGCTTGAAGGTTTGGTGGAATTTATCTGAGGGATTTAGAAATTAGGGTATAGTAAGGCTTTGAGTTTGATCGAGTGGGTACGGTGATTTTAAATTACTTGGGTCAAGGTGTCCTGGTTGAAAATATAGGCTAGCCGAAATAGGAGGCATTCTTTGCACTTGTAGCTTTTACTGACATCCGTCTGGACAGACGATAACGGTTCCTAATCCATAAATCGGGCAATGCCGTTTAGTTAAGGGGATTTCCTTCTTTTCATATACCAAAAAGTCCTTTTTTTGATTGACTTTGGTTGGGGAAACCTGATCAACCTGGTGGATTTTATCCTTTTCCTTTTTTCCCCCGAAAGCCTTCGGGGCGGGCTATTGATGAAAAAAGAAAGAAAAAAATCTAGGCCGGTGGTCTGCCCTTTAAAATGGGACATGGATTTACCCTGCGACGTGGATCCGCCACCCATTTTAATTTCCAGCCGATGGCTACGGCCTAAAAGCGAGTGGGGCTCGCTGTTCCACGACGCGAGCCAACTCCCTTTCTTAACTGCCTGCACCACCGGATGAAAAACAGGCATACCAAGGGCCGTCAAAAGGAAGCGATACATTTTTGGGACTTATTAACTGAATTCGCCTTGCAGGTATTGGACGTTAAGAAATTAAAAACGGGCGGGCAAAAAGGCAGGCTTGTTTGACGAAGTGCTGCCCAAAAAGAATGTTGGCAGCTCAAGAAGGTTTACATGGCTTTAGACAGGAGGAGTTTGCCTGCATGAGGGGTAGACTTTAATTTTAGCCCAATAGCTGCACACCTGTGCGCCGTGGCGTAGCGGCGGGGTTTTTTGAATTTTATAGTCTGTTCACAAGAGCGAATCAGGCCTGTCTAAAATTTACCTTCGTCATACCATGTACAACCCTATTTATAATGTCTTTATAGGTCAAAAATATTGCCTTTATAGAAATCTGGATTTATATTAAATGATTGAATATCAATTATTTAAATTGTGATTATGAAGGGTAAATTGTGTGTGGTTTTAGGTGTTTACAGCTTGCTTTTTTTCATTGGGCTGATTTCATGCATTACATGTGGACCTTTCCCAAATAAAATCAAGAATGTTGGCTTGGATTGGTACAATGTGATTGTATCGTTTTCTGAGGATGAGGTGATCATTGATGATGCGTCCAGTGATACAGTAAGGTATGATCAATATGCTATCGTTATGGTTCCACGGCAAGAAACCTATTATGGCCAAGGAGAAAAGGGGTGGGGCTTGAATTTCATACAGCCTACATATGCCTGTTCCCCAGTTACGCCCAAAACGGATGAGAGAGTTGAGCGGATTACTGTTTTAAGCAGTAGGGACTTTGATGCAGATCACCCCGCTGGGACTGATTTGGCAGGGCTATTTGATGTAGTGGTTAACGAGGGCTGGTACTATTCACAGGAACCAATGCGTTTAGTCGATTATTTAAAAACCGACCCTTTAGTAGCAGCTCAAATAATTCTCGTTTTGACCAGTGAGCCAGAGATAACTACAGGGTTTGAATTTTTAGTTGAGTACTATCAGGACGGTGTAGAGGATAATGACTTTTATAGTTTTACCACTGATCAGATTGTGATAAAGAAAGGTGAATAGCGTTTGGTGTTTGACCTGCAATCTCCATTCAGAAATATCCAGCGAAAATGGCTCGGAAATCCTATCTTAAACCCTGTTTGACGCTTTAGCGTGCGTCTTATGTTCCAGTGTATTAGCTACACAAATTAGCTGGTTTACCTTGCTTTTTACCAAGTCATGGAATGCCGGTTTAATACAATGTTTTTTTATCTAATACACAGGAATTCCAGCTGCTCACCTTCCAGAAAGTCACCGTCTCGCTGGGGAAGTAGCAAAAAGCCATCCGTTTTGGAGAGGCTGAAAAGGTCTCCGGAGCCATTATGGCTGAAGGGAAAGGCGTGACCCGTTTTGGCGTCGATACGGACAGACACGAATCGTGATAAATTGGGATTGCCGGGGATTTTTTCGCCCAACGCTTTTACTTCCAATTGAAGGGGTGTCCCCATGGAAGCATGTAGCCATTGCTGGAAGTAAAACAAGTGATTTACGTAAGTCGAAACGGGATTTCCCGGGTAAGCAAATACCTTGGTGCCTTTTTCTGGGTGGTGTCCAAACCAAAAAGGTTTGCCAGGCCGCTGGGCGACACGATGAAAGTGCTTGTGTACACCCAAATCGCTCAACACAGCTGGAATATGGTCAAATTTCCCTTTAGAGACTCCCCCGCTCAAAAGCAATACATCGTAGGTATCAATGAGTTTGGAAAGGGTGTTTTCCAAGGCTTCTTTGTCGTCATTGATATGATACATCTTACTAAGAATGCCTTCTTTTACAAGGGCAGACCACAGGGTATAAACGTTGGATTTACGGATTTGATGGGGGAGCGGTGTCTGGTTCACATCTACCAATTCATCTCCCGTAGAGATGATGGCGACAGAAGGAAGTTTGGCTACCGATACAGTTGCTTTTCCCACAGTAGCCAGTATGCCGATGTCAGCAGCGGTGATCAGCTTTCCTTTCGAAATGATTTTTTCCCCTTTTTTGGAATCACTTCCGCGATTATGAATATAGCGCTTGGAGGCTTTTTCTAACTGGATATGGGCATTTCCATCCTTTATTTCTATTTCTTCGTAAGGAATGATCGTGTCCGCACCGACGGGGAGGATCGCTCCGGTCATCACTTCCAGACAGTGGTCAGCATCCATCAATTCCATTTGCGGTGTTCCTGCCGATTGGATGCCTTGGACGGTATAGGAAGGTTTTAGGGGATTGTCCAGGTTTCCGAGTCGGATAGCGATACCATCCATCATTACCCTGTCAAAAGGAGGGGCGTCCAGGTCTGTAAAAATGTCCTCTGCTAAAAAACGACCAGTGGTTGCAGATAGCTTTATGTCTTCTGTACCGTAGGATTGTTGTTGGCTGAGAACTGACTGCAGGGCTTCATTGATGGTGATCATGGGATACTTATGTTTTTAATCTGAAATGGAAATACAAATCCCTCTTCTGGTAGGCTGGCACACGTTCAGACCGGCCTTTTTAGGAGAAAGTGTAATTCTTGGATACGGCAAAGGACTATACCCATCCTTCTGCTTCTAATGCGTTCATGCCTCCTTCTACGTTGTATATGACTTGTTCAGGATGCAGGGATTGAAGTAATTGGGCGGCTTTAAGACTTCTCATGCCGGATTGACAGATCAAAGTAACGGGAGCCTTTTCGTTGATTTCTTGGTGTCTTTCTGTGAGTTGGGACAGTGGGATGTTCAGTGCGTTTTCCAAATGCCCCTCTTCAAATTCCCCTTCATTCCTCACATCGATGACCTGCTGCTGCCTATTTGCTTCCTGTTTGTTCCAGAACTCTTCGCTGGTCAAACTAGTGACATCCATATCGGTGCTGCACATTGGCTGCCCGTAGTTGTTTTTGAGTGCCGCGATGGATTGGTTTTCAGGAACCACGGGAAGTCCCACTTTAAGATGGGTCTGTGCCAGGGTATCTATGATCAGCAATTTGCCACTCAAAAGTTCTCCGATTCCCGTCAGGACTTTGACGGCTTCCAGTGCCTGATAGGTGCCAATAAGGGCAGGTAAGATGCCCAAAACACCGTTCTCGTCACAGTTTAGAATAGCTGAAGTATCACCTCCCTCCGGAAACAGACAACGGTATGTGGGGCCATTTTGATAGTTCATGACACTTACTTGCCCCTCAAAATCGTGTAGGGCACCATAAATAAAAGGCTTGTCGAGGATCACACAGGCGTCGTTTACCAAATAGCGCGTGCCAAAATTGTCTGAGGCATCCACGATGAGGTCGTAACCAGCCAGTTCATGCAAGGCATTTTCGGGTGTTAAAAATTTGCGGATATTGGTAAAGTGCGTAGATGGATTCTGCCGCTTTAAGTGCTGGATAAGCACATCAGTTTTGGGTTTGCCCACATCTTCTGGGGTGAATAGCGTTTGCCGTGCCAGGTTACTTTCGGCTACGGTATCTTGATCCATGATGGCTATTTTTCCTACGCCCACGCCATTGAGGTATTGGGCAGCAGGTGTTCCCAATCCACCTGCTCCGATGATCAATACACTGGCTGAAGCGAGTTTTTCTTGGGATTCTCTTCCAAAACTTTTTAGCCGTATTTGCTTTTGATAGCGTAATTCGTCCATTAGTTTTCTTCTATTCTTGATTTTGCCATTTCATAATCTTCGGGGAAATTGGCGTTGAACAGTTCCAGGTCGTTCTCAGGATAGATGAGGTGAACATCTGAATTCATGAGAAATTTTCTGGGGCAGCTTTTTCCCGATTCATTCATAAACTTCTTGGCTTCGATCAGGCCTTTTGGTTCCCAGATGCCGATGA
The DNA here is from genome assembly GCF_005281475.1 of Echinicola rosea. Classification (NCBI taxonomy): domain Bacteria; kingdom Pseudomonadati; phylum Bacteroidota; class Cytophagia; order Cytophagales; family Cyclobacteriaceae; genus Echinicola; species Echinicola rosea. Next base: position 2,139,240 of record NZ_CP040106.1, read on the forward strand.
GAGGTTCGGGGAGCTTGGATTCGTGGGTAGCATATACGGTGGCGGATTTTTGTGGTTGCCGCTGTTTTACCAAAGCCCTGAGGCTTTCTTCATGGATGTGGGGCAAGTCCACTGCCACCACCAGCCAGGCTTTGTCCGGATGTTGGTGATGAGCGGATAAAATCCCATTAAGCGGGCCTTTAAATTGGTCTTCGTCAATGATATGGTTTAGTCCAGAAGTGATGATGTTCTCCTGGTCAGCCCTGCAACTAATAAACGTTTTGGGACACAGTTCCCTAAGCGTATGGTAAAGGTAAGATCGGTGGTTAGTGCGGTAGTATTGCAGTTCACCTTTATCTTGTCCCATTCGGGAGCTTTTGCCTCCGGCCAAAACAAGTCCGTACAAATTATCTGTTGAATACATTTTTTCCTCCTTCTTTGGCCATTAATTTGGTTTCCATAATGTTGATGTCATGAGTAAGCGCTTTGCACATATCGTAAATGGTCAAGGCCGCCACACTGGCAGCAGTCAGGGCTTCCATTTCCACGCCGGTTTTTCCTTCGCATTTTACCGTCGCCGTGATCTCTAGTTGTTTATTGCCTGGGGCAATGTCCAACTGGATTTTGCTCAAGGCCAAAGGATGGCAAAGCGGAATCAAGTCCGAAGTTTTTTTGGCGGCCATGGTACCTGCGATGATGGCAGTTTGTATGATGCTGCCTTTTTTGCCCAAGAAATTATCCTTGGAGAGGCGATCAAATACCTCCTCTGGAAAAGTAACGATCGATTGGGCCGTTGCAGTTCGCTTGGTGACGGATTTTTCGGAAACATCTACCATTTTGGCATTTCCGTCACTATCGACATGGGAGAGTTTTGGGTCTTTCATCCTCCGATCAGTGTCATTGATTTTTTGGTTTCGGATTGGTTTTCGGCTTCAAAGCCGTCTTTGTGCCTTGCTTGCATGGCGGTATATATGCTGAATTTGAGGCCGTTAATATGGTCGTGTTCACGTATCAGTGCTCTCAGGTCAATGGTTTCCGTGGCGTAGAGGCAAGTTTGCATTTCACCTTTGGCCGTAACCCTTACCCGGTTGCAGGTGCCACAGAATGTCCGGGAATAAGAAGGGATCACTCCAAACTTTCCTTTGCTCCCCTTTAGCTGATAGTTTAGGGAAGTGGAGCTTGCCGGTGCAGGAAGTTTTTGGATAGGGCCAAAGTGATCCTTGATATGTTCCAAAATGGTGATGTAATCCCATTTTAGGGTGGCCGGACCGCTGGATTGGCCGTTAAAAGGCATCTCTTCCAAGAAACGAACGGTAATGGGGTGATCATGTGCGTACCTTACAAAAGGAATGATGTCTTGGGTGTTTTTTCCATCCATTACCACACAATTTAGTTTTACGTCAAAGCCCTCATCCATCATCCGTTGGACATTGGTCATGACCGTATCGAATTGATTTCTTCGGGTAATCTCATTAAAACGCGATTTGTCGAGGCTGTCAAAACTGATATTGATCTTGGTAATCCCTAGCTTTTTGAGGTGAAGGATATGGGGACCGATCAGGGTGGCATTAGTGGTGATGGAAATTTCCTCTAGCCCATCGAGGAAGGCGAGCTTTTCCAAAAAGTCCATCAGTCCTTTTCGGACAAAGGGTTCTCCGCCAGTGATACGGATTTTGTCCACACCCATTTCCACGAAGGACTGCGAGAGCAGCAGCAGTTCGTCCCAGCTTAGCAGTTCGTTTTTATGGGCAAATTGTACGCCTTCTTCTGGCATGCAGTACTGACAGCGCAAGTTACAATTGTCTGTGACTGCGAGCCTCAGGTAGTTGATAGTTCTTCCATGATTGTCAATAAGCATGTGGGATAATTTAGGGGTGTGCATTGATCCAGGTGCTGTGGTCCTGGTAGGTTTCTTTTTTCCAGATAGGCACGACTTCTTTCAGTCGGTCTATCAGGTGTCTGGAAGCGGCAAAGGCCGCATCGCGATGGGCCGATGAGGTCCCTATAAATACCACAGGGTCAGTGATTTTTTTCTCGCCAATGGCATGGACCATGACCACTCTATGCAGGGGCCACTTTTGGCCTGCTTCTTCGGCTAGCTCTTCCATTTTCAATAAAGCCATTTTTTCATAGGCCTCAAAAAAAAGATGGCTTACTTCTTTCTGGTTGTTCAGGTCCCGTACGGTACCAATGAACGTGCAGATACCACCACTCTCTGGATGTATAAGGTGCTGATAGGCTTCGTTGATGTTGATGTCTTTCTGTATCGTGATATGACGTTCCATAGGTGATTTTATCCCCCGCTTACCGGAGGGATCAAGGCTACTTCATCGTGTTTGTTTACAATCGTTTCTTCACTGGCGTAGAACAAATTGACGGAAACTGCCAATGATGGAAGCTTTACTAGGTCGGGGTACTTTTGGAAAAGTAGGGATTTGAGGTCCTTTACTTTTACAAATGTTTCTTCCACCGGGAATTCTATCATTGCTGATCCAGTGATATCCTTTGCTGCACCAAATGTGTGAATTTTCATACGTAATACTTTTTGCTTCTAATGAGCGGTTGAACGTTAACCAAGCGATTAAGTCACTCGTTATTAATGACATCTGCAAGGTACGAAAGAAATTTTGAAATACGTAAATTTACGTAGTTTTTATTTCTTTTCTTCCACTCGCCTAAAGCTTCCTCAAGGTAGGTATAAAAAGGGGTTGATTACAAGGTGTCGGGAACAAAGATCACGAATTTTGAAAATCATGACCATTTCATTCGCTATAATTTCTTGCTCCTCCCAGTGGCTGTGCTGGTTTTAAATATTTTCTATGTGCTGTTTGAGTCCAGGTTCGTCTTCCAGTTTTTTTAGAAGCTCTACCACGTTGTTTACCTTCAGCTTTTTCATGATATTAAAGCGGTGGGTTTCTATGGTACGGATGCTTTTGCCCAGCTGTTCGGCGATTTCTTTGTTGCTGGTACCGTCAGAGATCATTTTTAATATCTGCTTTTCCCGTTTGGTGATGTCATAATCATTTGCAGGAGTGATGCTTTTATTGGCCCTTTTGTCCTTTACGTTCAAGTAACTCTTTACCAGTACTTGGCTTATATCACCACTAAAATACTGTCCACCTTGGTGGATGGTTCGAATTGCCTTCATAAACTCATCTTTACTGGTGTCTTTCAGTAAATAGCCTGCGGCACCGCATTCGATGGATTGCAGGATATAATCTTCATCGTCATGCATGGAAAGAATGAGGGATTTGGTTTCTTGCTGAGTACTGGTCAGCTTTCTGGTAGCGTTTAGTCCGTTCATGACCGGCATGCGAATATCGATGATCAAGATATCGGGTTTTACTTCCTTTACTTTTTCGAGGGCTTCCTCTCCGTTTGATGCTTCGCCGATCACTTCTACTTCACCTTCATTTTCCAAGAGATTTTTGATGCCACTTCTTACCACCATATGGTCATCTGCCAGTACTACTTTAATCTTTTCCATTCTACGTATGTTTTACTCAATTAGTCTAGGGGGACGTTAATGCTGATCGTGGTTCCTTTTCCTACTTGGGATGAGATCGTACATTGTCCATTGATAAAATTAGCTCTTTCCCGGATATTGAACAAGCCGTGGCCAGAAGTTGATAAATGTCCTTTTTCTTCCAATTTGTTTACCTCAAAGCCTTTGCCATCATCGACAATATCCACATTCAAAAATTGGGAATTGTGGGTTAGGATGATCTTTACCTCTGAGGCCTCAGCGTATTTGATCGCATTATTTACGGCTTCTTGGCATATTCGGTACAGGTTGTTTTCTACCTTTCCCTCCAATCGGTTCAGAAAGCCGGTTTGGTTTTCGAAGGTCACCTGTAGGTCCGATAGTTTAGTGATTTCCCGGCAAAACTTGTTGAGAACGGGCACGATGCCATAATCGGATAGGGCACTTGGTGTGAGGTTAAAAGAGATCCTTCTGACTTCCTTGATGACATTTTTCAGGAGGTCTTTGGAGGTCTTTAACTTATCGCGTTCATAATCGGACTTTACCGAGTGGATGCCCTCCAGGTTGAACTTCATGGCGGAAAGCAACTGGCCGATGCCGTCGTGCATGTCGCGGGAAATTCGCTTTCGCTCTTCTTCCTGCCCTTCCAGGATCAATGCAGATCGAAACTGTTGCTCCTTGACTTTTTTCTCGATGCGCTCTTTATTGATTTCTTGTGAAATGGCCTCGGCTTCCTTTTTTTCTGTTTCATCGGTAGCGATGACCATGAGGGTTTCGACGTCCCCATCATCGTCCATGGTGGGGGTAATGTTCATCTTGATCCAGACAAAGTCGCCCATGTCGTTGACCACTTTGATGTCTCCTGACCACGTTTTGCCCGAAAGGGTCATCATGCGGATGTTGTCAAGGTACCTGGAATCATAGCCCTGTTGTTGCAGCCATTTGAAGATGTTTTTTGGGGCTTCGTCAAATTCCATGATTCTGGAAAACTTGTCCGAAAAGTAGAAGAAATCTCCTGTGGGCTTACTCTTCGCAAATACAGTGTAATCTTCCACGGCGACATCTACTTCCAATAAATCCTGATAGGCCTGCTCCAAGGAACTGTAAAGCGAACTGATCTCCAAGGTCATCTTATGGGCTTTTTGTTCAGAGAGAAGCAGTTTTTTGAAGGTCTTTCTGATGGTTTTGGCGGATGGTATAAATATGAAAAAAATCTCAAATGAAATCACCCCAAGTGATAGGATCAGTAGGAATATCTCGATGCTCTGTAGGTTGGTGACCTTGTCCTTGGCTTCATCGTCATATTGAAAGACAATGTTGTCCATTCCGTCTAGGAAGGCTTGTTCATGATTGATCACGGTTTGAATGTGTTGGCTTAGACTGTCTGCGGGAAGGGCAAGGTCCTGCTCCAGTTTGTCAATGATTTGTTGTGCCGAATGAACCATGATGACATGGTCGTTTTCGATACCTGCAAACAGCTCTTGAACCGTTTTGCTGTTGTGGCCTTTTATGTCGAGCGTGCTGTCGCCAAATTGCAGGCCTTTATGGACTTCTTGCCACTCTTGCAGTGATGTCTTGAGGCCGGTGAGGTATTCCTTTCTTTTACCACTGCTAAGACTGTCCCCAAGTAATAGCACGTATTTGCTGATTTGCTGACTGAGCATACGCTGTCTTCCGGAGAGGTTGACCACCCTAGAGTCGTCTTTCTGTTCGCTAATGAATTTCTGTACCAAAATCTGGCTTAGGATGATACTGGTGGCGATGGCGCACAGCGCTATCAAGTAGTACCTTACTAATTTTTCGAATTTGGGCCTTTCCGATAAATGAGGATTTTTCATACTTCCGATATTCAATGGCAAAGTACGTAAATACACTTAAAAAAATAAGTAAAGCTTGCTTTCTTTAGCGTAAGGAGTCCCTTAGCAATAAATTCCCATCTAAGTAATCAAGTGTTATGGATGAATCATTTTTAGCAGAAAACCTGATGGATTTGAGTTCGAGTTTGATTTTTAAGCCTTCTGCATCAGTGGTATAAGTCATGTCTGAAGCTTTGTGAAAAGTATGGCTTGACATGGCTTCGGCCTCATGATAGAGGGCCAATACTAAGTTGTTGAGGTTTAGGTCCGTTTGACTTCGGGCATTGGAAAGGGACAGTCCATTTTTCTTGGCATTGAGGTGGATGCTGAAATTGTATGAGCCAGCTTGAAAAGAACTGGTGTCCTGATTGTAAATGTGGAGAGGTGTAAAATAATCATATCCTCGGGTCTTTACGGCTTGATGCGCTTGGCGGTTTGCTTCCAGTGTGATCAGGGAACTGGAGAGGGCATCCGGGGTTTCGGGAATCCCCAATGTTTCCAGGTAAAATGTGGCTGCGGTAGTTTGGTTCCACGTTGGCTTGTCTTTGTTGATGGTCTGCAGGATTTGGTCCACATCTTGATCAAACCATGTTTTCATTACTTCCAGCCCGTGGTGCGCTTCGAGGTAGCGGGTGATGGAGTAGATCTCCTTTACCTGTTCTTTTTTGATGAGTTGATTTGACGCGCTTTTTTGCATGGGGCTCAATTTGGGGAAATATGACTGGTCCCAAGTGATTTCATGCGTGGCGTGCTCATCTTCCAGCAGGTGATGGTCTCGCAAGAGTGCTTGTAATCTTCTGTACTGGCTTCTTTCACTGACTGAAAATATCCCCCAAGGGCCAACTGATGAAAAAAGGAGGATGCATGCCAAGGACAAGGGGATGAATTTAATACTTCTGAAGCCGAGTTTAAAATAAAAACAAGTCAAGCTAAGCCAAATGCCCAGTAATACAATAAGATATCTATTGATGGTGATTCCGTAATCCTCGATACGGATCCCGATAGCGATAAACAGCATGACCACCAAGGGGAACAGCAGGAAGTAAAAGATGCGTGAAAACTGACCGATCCAGCCAGACTCCTTGTCGTCCCGATAGGGGTACAATAGCAAAACGGTCAAAATCCCCCAAGTGGCCACTCCAATGATAAGGTAGGATACAATACCCTTTGGCCAGTCCCAAGCCATGATGATTTTTAAGCTGTACCCATATAGGATCAGCAGGTAAATTACCAATAGGCTCAGGAGGATGTACTGGCTGAAGATTTTCAATCCTCCGGGATAATTCACCTCTTGGTCGATCTGGCGAAGATCCGAGGGGATACCGGACAAGAAAAACCAGGTATTGAAAACCCCAATGATCAATACGAAGAGCTGAAGGTATATCTTAGGGTCAAAATTCACCTCGAAAAGGAGGTGCAGTGCAGCCATAGCCATGACGATCCCTAGGTACAGTACAGCTGAAAAGAGCAAGGCCGTCAAAAAACGAATAAATAGTGTTTTATTATAATTCCAAAAGGCCAAGGTGTGGGTGTTTTTTAGGTAGGGTGTGAAAGAGACCATCAAGTGAATGCAGGTGCTGAAAATACCAAATCGATAATAGGGCATGGCGGTGCTCTCTGAGCTGCTTCCATTTGGGAGTGAAAAGTAAATTAATACAAGAAAAATAATGCCCAATACATGATTAATGTAAACAAAAGGTGTTGGTAAAGCCTTCTTTTCGTTAAAGATGGTGATGCAAAAAAACAAGGAAATCCCTAGTGCAGCAGTAAGCATCAAGTTGATAAAGGGGAAGACATTGTCCAGCCAGTTTTCACCTTCTAATAAATAATTCCCTGCAGAAGATGCCAAGATTGCGGAGAAAAGGGCCAGCGGAAACCGCTTGACAGCTTTCAGGGCATGGCTATTCAGGTAACTAAGCGAGGGGAGATTAATCATAGATTCGGATATAAATCAGCTATACAAGTTAGATTAAAATACCTTAAAAATAATATAAATGTAAAATATATATTGAAAAACGTATTTTTTACCGATTTTGTATGGTTTTCATCGAGGGGCAAAGCAACATGCCATATCCGTTTCTAGGGGACGGGTAATAGGGAGGGAAATGAGGGTAAAACCGAAAACGTGGGATGGGCAATTTACCATGGGCTTCACCCATGGTTATAAATATATCGTCCCTCTGGGGCTAGCTTTCGAGTGTAATCTTTCAACCCGCTTTATGCATAAGGAATCGTTATGAGAGCTGAAACTACAAGAAAATCAGGCTGTTTGGAGGTTGAATCATAGCATTGCTATGGAGAAATCGAAAACAGCAGCGAAGCGACTGATTTTGAAGTAGTGTCAGGTCGTAATAGATAGGCTAATGCATAATGCGGGTTCCATGCAGGTCCAACATGCACTTGGTGTCTTTGGGACCTTCTATGTTGAAAAACAAGAGAATCAGCCAAAATCCTTTCATATAGGGTGTTTTTTTACAGTTTTCTCCCATAGTTTGTCAAAACAATCGACTAACTTGAAAGTGTTGGGCCGAAACGGAATCAAGCTCTGCCGGGGGGCAACTTGCCAGGGATAGGTCCTTCCGATGAATTATATTCATTTTAACTGCGGGCTTGGGAATCCCTGTCCGCAGTTTTCAGTATAATTCAGAAGCGGTATGCCTAAGAAAACCCCACCGGTGAAACCTGATCTTCACGGCCCGGCTTTTTTATACCGTCAAACTTACCTCTTTAATCAATCTTCTATCAGCGGTCTGTATCTCGCCGCATCGTATTTTCATTTCAAAGAGGAGGGGGATGCAACCTTTGTGTAGCGGTCCTCCCTGTTCAGGGTGCTGCAATCCCAAAATTTCATTTCTTCCCCCATCCTGATTTTCAAGGTATATTTTTCCTTATTATGATACTACTCCGGTCACATATTCTTTCCGGTGGACGATCACATACCTGATCCTGTTCAGCAGTTTCCTGGCAATCCTTATGATGGCCTTGTTCTTTGGCATTGTTTTGATAAGTTCATTGAACTTGGCCATTAATGCCGGATCCTGCCTTATGGCTACCCAGGAGGCTTCGATCAGCATGATCTTCAGCTCCTTTCTTCCTCTGTTGATCAGTTTGCCCACAACCATTTTATCGCCAGACCCATACATTCTTGGCACCAATCCCACATAATTACAGAGTTCATCAAGTCGCTTAAACCTTGTAAAATCTCCCAGCTGGGTCAGAAAGGCCATCGCCGACATTAAGCCTATTCCCGGAACGGTTACCAAAAGATTATAACTGTCCTTATAGCGGGATGTCCGGGAAAGCTCACGGACTTGCCTGTTGATGCCCAACAGCTCCTTTCTTAGGTTATTGACAATTCGCACATAGTTGTCAATGAGTGGACCTACCATCGGATCTGCACCGGAGAGGCTTAACAGCCAATCTGTGTAGGGCCTGGACCAATACCTTGTTTGTGCTGTTGTAAAACGTTCAGCCATGCTTATTCCAAATTGAAACAACAACGACTTGACCCTGTTCTTCTTTCTCGCAATATCTTTTACTATCCGGAACCTCTGACGGACTAACCCCCGGTCAGCTTCCAATTGCCTGTCCGGTATGTGGATGCCCGACAACGCGCCGCTTCTCAGGGACCGCGCCAGTTTTCTGCTGTCGGCCTTATCGGTCTTCTGCAACTTCTCTTTCTGGCTGGTGGGAACATCTGCCGGATTTATCACCATGCAGTTTACACCTAGGTCCCGTAATCGCCGGCAGGACCCAAAACCACTGAACCCCGCCTCATAAACGGCGTGATAGGCAGCTCCCGGGAAGTTCTTTTCAAGATACCGCACCAGTTGCTCCGCATCCGGGTCACGGCTCATCGTCTTGTGTTCGTATTGCTCGCCATAGATGCTGACCTTCCAGCTTTTCTTGTGGTAGTCAATACCTACATAAACAGATTGCCCCTCAAATATCTTTTGACTATCTTTCCTTTGCATAAGCTTGGTTCTTAACGTTTACATGATTTAATACTCTTGTTAAGTTAAGAATTTTGGCTTATGCACTTTTCAAACATAATACCTTTTTGGCACTTTTATGTATCGGTGGTTTTTCCATTAAGAAAACTGGCAGCTCCCAACTTTTACGCTCTATCCGTGATTGGCCAATAAAAAAGCAGGGTTTATCAACCAAACCCTGCTTTAGTAAAACGAAAATAGGTCTACTACTAATTGTTGTCTTTATAGGTTGAGCTATTGGGCTGTGAAATTGGCAATGGAAATCTTTCTGAAGCCCAAGCTGAATTTTATCCTTAGTCTTCGAACCCTACAAAAACATGCCCATCTTCCACTTTGACCGGATATACAGCGATGTCACAGGTGTCTCCATTGATATTTTTGCCGGTTTTGAGGGAGAAGTTTTTTTTGTGGAATGGGCAAGCTACTTTCGGTTCACCTTCAGTGGATCCGATCATACCACGGCTGAGGATCATTTGCATCTTGTGAGGACAAAGGTTCTGGCAGGCATACCATTCGTTTCTTCTGGAGAAGTTAAAGATGGCGATCTGGAGGTCTTTGTATTTTACACAGGCTCCACCATTTTCCGGAAAGGCACTTACAGGGGCAGCCTTGAACCAAGTGTTGATTTTGGAGGTGTCGGCGGTTTTATATTTTTCCAATTCTGAGATCATGGCTTCTTGTATTTAATATCTTCAGTCTTTTGTCTGGTGTCTTGCTTATCCCCAAGATGCGGGGATTTTTTGGCCTCTCATTTCTTTCCATTTAAGGCTAGGGTCCTCTTCATTGGCGTTGACGAAGTGTTTGAACTTAGCCCTGAGTTCAGGGTTGTTGACCACTTCTTTCCATTCACAGGCATAGGTATCGATCATAAAGGCCATTTCTTTTTCCAGTTCTTCCCCGATGCCAAGTGAATCATTGACGACCACGTCCCGGACATAATCCATTCCGCCTTCAAGTTTGTTGAGCCAAGTGGCGGTACGGGTAAGGGGCTCTGCAGTGCGGATATAAAACATCAAGAAACGGTCGATGTACTTCAGGCAGGTTTCGCGGTCCACGTCATTGATGAGGAGTTGGGCGTGTTGAGGTTTGGAGCCTCCGTTTCCACAGATATAAAGGTTCCAGCCTTTTTCGGTGGCAATGATGCCAAAGTCTTTGCTTTGCGCCTCGGCGCATTCCCGGATGCAGCCAGATACCGCGCCTTTCAGTTTGTGTGGAGAGCGAAGCCCTCGATAGCGCTCTTCTACCTCTATGGCAAAAGAGACCGAATCCTGTACCCCATATCGGCACCAAGTGCTACCTACGCAGCTTTTAATTGTCCTGAGGGATTTGCCGTAAGCGTGGCCACTTTCGAAGCCTGCGTTGATCAATTCTTCCCATATATCGGGGAGTTGGTCCACTCTGGCACCAAATAGGTCGATGCGTTGGCCTCCGGTGATTTTGGTGTAGAGGTTATACCTTTTGGCTACATCACCAAGGACGATGAGTTTTTCGGGTGTGATTTCCCCTCCTGGGATTCTCGGGACTACCGAATAAGTGCCACCTTTTTGGATATTGGCAAGGTACCTGTCATTGGTATCCTGAATGGTGTCCTGTTTGGTGATCAGCTCATTCCAAGTACTGGCAAGGATGGAAGCGACTGCGGGCTTACATACCTCGCAGCCGTCTCCTTGTCCAAACTGATCTAAGAGTTCATTGTAGGTTTTGATGCCTTTGATCTTTACGATGTCAAGCAGCTCTTGGCGACTGTAGTCAAAATGCTCACAAATCACATTTTTGACTGTTTTGCCCATGGCCTTCAGTTGATGCTTCAGTAGGTCGTTGACCATTGGCATACATCCGCCACAGCCGGTTCCTGCTTTGGTGCAGGACTTGATTTCGTCTACTTTGGTGACACCATCATTTTCGATCAAGCTGCAGATGGCTCCTTTGGTGACATTCTCACAGGAGCAAACTTGCGCTTCTTCAGGGAGGCTTTCCACTCCGGCACCCACCGCTTCTTTTCCGCCCCGAGCTCCCAAGATCAGGTCTTCGGGCTCAGGTGGCAGCGGCATGTTGTTTTGGGTCATTTGCAGCAGGATGTTGTAAGCAGACGCATCGCCGACCAAGATCCCGCCAAGGAGGCGTTTCCCGTCCATGGATACATTAATGCGCTTATAAATCCCACTGTTTTTATTTTCATAGACAATAGGTTTGGAAGGTTCGATTTCACCAAATGGATCACCAAAACTTCCTACATCTACTCCTATCAGTTTCAGTTTTGTGGACATGTCAAAGCCTGTAAAAGGCTTCACTTCGGTATTGATCAGTTGATTGACCACTTGAGTGGCCATTTCATAGCCGGGCGCTACCAATCCATATACCATATTTTGGTAAGAGGCTGCTTCGCCGATGGCATAGATGTCCGTATCATCCGTTTGGAGGAATTCATTGACCACGATTCCTCCCCGTGGGGCGGTGGTCAGTCCGGCGTCCTTGGCCAGTTCGTCCCTAGGTTTGATGCCGGCAGAGATGACGAGCATCTCCGTGTTCAGGTGGGTGTTGTCCGCGAAGCTCATGCCGGTAATTTTACCATTTCCGGTGATCTTTTTGGTGTTTTTGCTCAGGTGGATATTGATGCCCAACTCTTCCAGTTTGGATTGTAAGGTGGCAGAGCCGGCACTGTCCAGCTGACGGGGCATGAGTCTGGGTGCAAATTCAATGACGTGCGCTTCCAGTTCCATGTCGATCACCGCCTTAGCCGCTTCCAAACCTAATAGCCCTCCACCGATGACAGCGGCGGATTTTACCTTCTTGGAATAGTTGATAATAGCATCAAGGTCTTCCAAGGTCCTATAGACGAATACGCCTTTCTTATCGACACCGTCGATAGGGGGAACAAATGCCGCCGATCCTGTGGCTAAAACCAACTTGTCATAATGGTAATCATGGCCAGTGTGGGCGATGACCTTTTTGGCGTCCCTGTCGATTTTTACGATCATCTCATTGGTGTGTAAGTCGATGTTGTTTTCATCATACCAAGATCGTGGAGCCATCATCAGCTCGTCCGCTGTGGAGCCCGAAAAATAAGCGCTAAGGTGTACCCTGTCATATGCCGGCCATGGCTCCTCCCCAAAGACTGTGATCTCAAATTCTCCCTCTGTAGCCTGCGCTCGAAGTTTTTCGCAAAACTTGTAGCCGACCATCCCATTTCCGATTACTATTATCTTTGTCATATGAATGTTGGTTTTAGGTTTGGCTTCTTCTAAGTAGTTTGACTGAATTACTGACTGATTACAGCGGCTAAGTTATAAATTAATTTTTATAATACGTAAAAATACGTAAAAAATTACTTAAATTTGTTTTAGTAACTAAGTATAAACACGCTATGACTACTTTAAATAAGAAGCTTTCTATCGTAGGTGCCGGTCCAGGTGATCCCGAATTGATTACCTTAAAGGGCGTTAAGACGCTTCAATCGGCCGATGTAGTATTATATGACGCATTGGCCAATGAGGCTCTATTGGAATACGTACCGGAGACGGCGATCAAGGTGTTTGTGGGAAAACGGGCCGGTATGCATTACCGCCAGCAGCGGGAAATCAACCGCATGATCGTCAATTACGTAGAAACTTGCGGCCATGTGGTCAGGCTAAAGGGCGGAGATCCCTATGTATTTGGGCGTGGACACGAGGAGTTGGAGTATGCCGCAGCGCATGGAATACCCACTGACTACGTACCCGGTATAAGTAGTGCGATGGCGGTACCCGGTTTGGGGGGCATACCGCTTACCAAGCGTGGGATCAACGAAAGCTTTTGGGTGGTGACGGGAACCTTGAAGGACCATTCTACGGCCAAGGATTTGCGCTTTGCGGCACAATCTTCCGCTACGGCCATTATTCTGATGGGGATGAAGAAGTTGCCTGAAATCGTGGCATTGTTTGAGCAATATCGTGGTGCCGAAGAGACCGTGGCGATCATTCAGGATGGCAGCAAGGAAACTGAGCGATCCATCGTTGGTGACCTTGGAAGCGTATTGGCCTTGCAGCAAAAAGAACAGCTTACCGCCCCCGCTATTATTGTCATCGGCGAGGTGGTGAAGGAAAAGGGCAAGGCATTAGGGCAATTTTTGGCCGAAAGAGCATTGGCAGAATAGCAATGTGTAGAGAATAGAGCCAAGAGGCAAGAGCCAAGAATTAAGTATCAAGAGGTATTGAACTTGAGATATGAGAAGTGAGACTCGAGACAAATGTACATTGTATTAAAACAGTCCTCTCCTTTTAGGGGAGGTTAGGTGGTGTTATTTTGGAGCAAAGAGAAACCTGGGGTGTGCCGGGCTCCAGGTTGTGCTGTGTCTCTGACTGAATTGAGTTGTTTCTTAAATAGATCTCTGCTACAGGAAGCTGAGCCTTACAAAAGTCATTTCATCATCCTTATTGTCCAATATCCAAAGTGTTCCATCTTTGGCAAAATAATGGGAAATAGTATGGTCGATTTCAGGAATCAGTGCTTCATTGATCATATTGAATTCACTATCAAAGATGCTCAAGTAAGCATCTATACTTTTGATTTCGGGAACTCTACTTTCCCGTTCCGATGTAGTTTTATACTCAGTTTGGAATGAAAAACGGTAGTAGCGGTCGTTTTCTTGATCATAGACCAACGGGCCAAACCTGATTTGTTCGTTCATTTTTTCGAAGACTTCGAATAGCTCTTCTGTGGTAGCGAACTTGTTGGGATGATCAGTACTGACTTCGTTTGGTGTCAGGCGGCTCTCGTAATCCACTTCGAGAATTTGATTGGCAACATTGTCAAACCGGTAAATTTCATTGGTAAACTGATGGGAAAGGACTGGGGTGTTGTTTAAGATAGAAAAATAAATGATGGGGGGCATGTATGTATAATCCTCAGAGGATAGCGTGTAACTTTTGATTTTTTTCTGAGGGTCAATATCAAATCTGCTGACCATCTTGGTGTTTAGGTCAAAGAGGGCCAGTTCAGCTTTGAAATTGGCATTCAGCCCTTCTTCAGTGACCAAAGAGAGTAACTTGGTTTTGTCTATAAGTAAGTTTTGCCTACAAATCTCAGCACCTTGGAGGACCTCTCCATTCCAATTGTGTGCGGTAAGGTTGATGGTTTGTACCACTTTTCCATTGAGGTCAAAAACCTTTTGCTTGAAAAAACCATCTGAGATCAGGAGTTGGCCGTCCTTTATAAACTGAAAGCTGCTCATACTGTTTCCTGTCCCCTCTGGGCCTTCTTTTTGAAAGGGTGTTTTACTGACCAATTCCAGCTTGTTAAGATTGACTTTCTCCAAGTGATTGTCAAAATGGTTGAAATTGTATAGAAACTGCTCGTCGGTGGTGATGCCTGAATTATTTAAGTTGCGATCGACATCCAAAATCTCTCCTTTGGCATCGATGCTTACGGTATCCATGGAGTACGTGATGGCATCGAATTGGATCGCGTCATTTTCTTTTTGCTGGCAGGCACCTATAAGGAAGAGCAATAGCCAAAAGTATATTTTATTCATGCTAAAAAGATGGAAGTTTTGATTGTAAGTTTAAAAATAAGTTGTTGCTATTGAAGGGAAAAGCCATTTAGGGAAATTTAACGAAAAAAATAGTTTTTCAACATTGACCTTTAGCTATTCCTGATGCCTGCCTGAGCTTGTCGAAGGATATTGTCAAGGATTCCCGCGGTGGGTGAGTTGCCATAGCTATTCCGATGAAAGGCTACTAAGAATCTTTTAAATAATTCAAAGTCATTTGTGAACAGGGAAGTACAAATGGCACGATTGATTCTTGGCTTGATAATTTTTCAATCTTCAAATTTTTAATGCATTATATCTTCCAACTCTCCCCAAAACCTCCTAAATTGGCTTATGTGAGTAAATAATAACAACGAAATGGCTGGAGATAGATTTGAAAACACCATCGCATCGTTTGATGCAATTAATGCAGAAGATCCTCATAAGGAGGAGGTTGATGGTAAGGAAATCCCAAAGGAATTGGTGTATGGGCATAGGATGACTGGGATGTTGTTGGATTTTGAGCCGGGGGCATCAGAGACACTAAGGCTTGCTGCCCGCTGCCAGCATATCAAGCGATGGGAGATTCCGAGGGAAGCGTATCCAATGGATCGAAAGGGCTACCTGATGTGGCGCACAAAACTGAAAAAATTTCATGGTGAATTGGCAGGCGAGATCATGAGGGAGCATGGTTATGCTGATGACGATATTCAAAAAGTGGATGATCTTCTCAATAAAAGAAGACTGAAGACAGATCCAGAAACACAGGCCTTGGAAGATGTGGTGTGTTTGGTGTTTTTAAAATATTATTTTGATGACTTTATCAATAAGCATCGCGATGAGGAAGAGAAGCTTGTGGACATCGTCCAGAAAACCTGGAAAAAAATGTCCGAAAAAGGCCATGAGGCCGCGTTGGCCATGAAGCATTCCGATGAAGCTTTGGGGATCGTGCAGAAGGCTTTGGCATAGAGTCTGTATAGCTGAGTTATTTACAAAAAATGCTTCCTTAGCTACGTTTAGGGGCTTTTTTTTGCCTTGATCTAGCCCAAAACCCACTACCACATTACCTGTCATTTAAGCGTTGACTTGACACTAGTCGCGGTTGCACATCCAGCTTATTAAGCTGATCGGGAAAAAGGATACCGATCAGTGGCAGTTCCTCCTTCACATTGACTCCTGTAATATTGGGGTTTGTTTTCGTTTCCAATGCATAACTTTCGGTTTTTTGATGAACGGTTGGAGGTTTTTGGGGTGGTTATTGACAGGTTTTGGGTGGCGGTATGATATTATGTTTGCCCATTTATATAATATGTTGATTGTTTAAATTAAAATAGTTGATTGATTTGGTGTTTTTTAATATAATTAGGATAAATGATTGTAATGTGTAGGTTTGTTGTGTATAAACGAAAGTTTTTCGACAACCCGGAATAGATTCACGTTACTTTTTAGAGAAGACAATACTTAAAATAACCGAATGTAGTGAGGGAGACGATCAATAAATTAATTAAGGGGCAATTGTCCCCCATAGGCGCAGTAATACTATCGGTGCTGGTGTTGGGCATTGCGGTGATTCCAATAGGTGATTTCCACTGGAGCTTGGCATTTCTTGGAAAGATGCATCCACTGTTGGTGCATTTGCCGATAGGGATATTTATGGCCTTGATTGCCTTGGAGATTGCCAATCTGTTTATTCCAGAACGAACACTTAGACCCGCATGTGGCGCGCTCTTGTGGCTGACAGTAATTACTGCTATTCCCACACTAGTAGTTGGCGCCCTGTTGGCGGGTACCGGTGGATATGGCAGCAATGTACTGGTGGTGCACAAGTGGCTGGGTGTCGCTACGGCAT
This sequence comes from Echinicola rosea, assembly GCF_005281475.1. Classification (NCBI taxonomy): domain Bacteria; kingdom Pseudomonadati; phylum Bacteroidota; class Cytophagia; order Cytophagales; family Cyclobacteriaceae; genus Echinicola; species Echinicola rosea. The sequence continues at coordinate 2,155,906 of NZ_CP040106.1, forward strand.
TGCTTAGCATATGGCTTTTGGCTCTTCGTGGGTACCTTCAAGACCATGACAAGTCACCGGTTCCCTATTATAGTATCTTGGCCATGACCACCATTATTTTGGGGGCTACGGGCCATTACGGAGGTTCGCTGACACATGGCTCAGGCTTCTTGACCGAAGACCTGCCCGATGATGTACGGGCATTTTTGGGGGAAGACCCTTACGGGGTAGAAGGACTTGCTACCATGGAAAGCGATGAAATCGACAAGACGCTTAGTCAGATAGAATTTACCAAAGATATTAATCCGATCACGGCAAGTTATTGTGAGAGCTGTCATGGAGAAGATGAACAAAAAGGAGGACTCCGACTGGATGATATAGATCCTGACATGGTCAAAGGCCACGATGCCGAGACTTGGCGCGCTATGCTCGATATGGTGAATTCTGGAGAGATGCCCCCGAAGGAGGAAAAGCAGCTTTCAGATGAGGAACGAAGGGTATTGGTGGACTGGATCACGGCCTCAATCCAGCGGGCAGTAGCGCTTCGGAAGGCCGATCAAGAGCCAGTTATCCGGCGATTGACCAAGGACCAATATTCCAATACACTGACCGACCTGTTAAAAGTAGATGTGCAGTTTGGAAATGTGCTTCCTGACGATGCCAAATCTGAAATGGGATTTTCTAATAACGGCCAAGTGCTCGGGGTGTCACCACTCCATGTAGAATATTATAAAAAAATAGCCAGAAGTGCCATTGACAAGGCCATTGCACCAGAGAAAAAACCGACAGCTACCCGGTATAGGATCACTTTTGGCAAAGGTATTGGAAAAGGCAAGACTGCTGCCATGATCGGTGGTTATCAAAGCGCGCCGATTAATTCGGAGGATTTTATCGTTGAGGTTTTGGATGAAAATGGACGTCCTATAGTCGCAAGGGACAGTGTGGAAAAATCGCAATTGGAGGAGGTCAAGCGGAATATAGGAGTAGGAATGCGAGGATCCAATGCTGATCGCTATCAAGTAGTGGATGAGGGGATCATGCTTTATTCTGCTGTGCCACATAAAGAAGTCACTCCCAAATCCTGGCAAGGGCCATCGCCAAACTTGAAACTATTGTTTCGGAGACATTTTCCCGAAGAAGGAGACTTTGTCTTCAGGGTAAAAGCGTCCCGCGGCTATCAGTGGAGTGCCCAAAAGGAAGGTTTGATAGGACTTCGAAACGACCAGCCAGCTGATAAACTTGAAGAAACCGTCGTGCTCGCACCAAGCATGGGCAGAGGCCTTCTAAATATGTCTATCCAAGGGCAGTGGATGAAGCCTAAGGAGCTTACAGAGAATTCCTCTGCTACTTTTACATTTGAGGCACCTCGTGATGGCTATTATCAAATAGACTTTGAGCACCCTTACGTAGGGGCAGAAGGAATGCCATCAGTGGAGCTACAAATTGATAAACACAAACTCCAGGAGAGGTTCCATTTTGATGAGAAGTTCAAGGAGCAAGCTTCCATGACCACCCCGCTGACCTTGGCTTATCTAAAAGCCGGCAAACATCGCCTAAAGATAGGAGGGAAGTTTTTCACTGGATTTAGTAAGGTTATCGTGACTCCTTTTCCTGAAGATCACCCCGTGGCTCAGCAACTTGGTGCCGAGGCCGAAAAAAGCCGTGCCAAGTATGACAAGGACCTTCCTGTGATCAGGACCTTTGCCGGAGAAAGGACGGATGATGGTATGGATTACCAGACCTTTGATACATACAGGAATGTAAGCAATGAAACAGGTAAATGGCAGGATTTTACCTTTAAGGGACGTTTGGAAAACCTCCCAATTCCGGTGATTGATACTGTAGAAACCGAGATTTTGGCCAATATAATGATCTTGGGATTGTGGAATGATTACCTAGTAAAAGACAATGAAGACTCTGGTCCACCCTTGCTTATCAAGGAGCTGGAGTTTGAAGCACCTTATTATCCACAGTGGCCTCCGGCAAGTCATGAAGCGATTTTCTTTGAATCATCAAAAAAATATGACAAAGCAGCTTATACCGAAGAAATCCTCGAAAGCTTCCTGACAAGGGCTTACCGTCGACCGGTGGAAGATGAGGAGTTAAGGCCATATTTGGAATTTTGGGAAAGCATAAGGAATGATTATCCACGGTATGAAGACGGAATCAAAGAGGTGTTGATAGCGGCATTATGTTCTCCCAATTTCCTATATCTCGCCGAGCCGGAAAAAGAAACAGAGGAGGAAGATAGAGAGTACTTCCTTGCTTCTAGGCTTTCCTACTTTCTATGGAATGCAGCACCGGATGAAGCGTTGATGGAGTTGGCGGAGGAAGAGGACCTGCATAAGGACCGGTACCTGAAAAAGCAGGTAAACAGAATGATTGATGATGAGCGCATCTGGGAGATGGTGAGGCGATTCTCCAACGAATGGCTGCGTGTGGACCGCCATGAAGCCATGAGCACCAATGTGAATGCCTATCCTGATTTTACGCGTTTTGTGAAGAAGGACATGACAGAAGAGACGTATCAGTTTATGCACTATGTGCTCCAGCAGGACTTGAGTATTATGAATCTGATCGAATCCGATTTTGCGATGCTCAACCAAAATCTAGCGGAGTTTTATGGTGTCAAAGGAGTAAAGGGGAATCAGTTTAGACCCGTTTCGGTCACACCGGACATGCACCGTGGAGGCTTATTGTCCCAAGGGGCATTCCTTAACGGTCACTCCGATGGCAGTCAAGCCCATGCTATAAAAAGGGCCGTTTGGGTAAGGGGCAAGATCTTAGGTGATGAGCCACCACCGCCACCGCCAAATGTTCCTGAGCTGGATCCTGAGACGCCAGGTTTCGAGGAGCTGACGCTAAAAGAACAGTTGTTTGTCCATAGGGATAAGGCAGCGTGTATGGATTGTCATAAAAAGATTGATCCGTATGGGATTGCTTTCGAAAACTACAATGCCGTGGGACGCTTTGAAACAGTGGCTTCCAATGGTAATGTAATTGATGCCAAGTCCGAACTGCCTAATGGAGAGGTGGTTAATGGGATTGATGAAATAAAGTCGTATATTCTGAATATGAAGCAGGATACATTTACCCGCTCCTTGGTAAAGCACATGTTTTCGTATGCTTTGGGCAGGGATGTGACTTTTGTGGATGAAAGAGAGATAGAAAAGATTGTAAGTAAAGTTCGCGACGATAATTATAGTTTCCGATCAGTGGTGGAAAATATCGTGATAAGTGACTCGTTTAAAGGCGAGTTTTGAATTACGATGGATTGCGGACCACAGCTTACCTAATACATAACCGAATAGCCTAAATATCATAACCGATAACCAACACGTCATGGGAAAGAAATCATGGGAACTCGATAGAAGGACTTTTTTGAAAGGCCTGGGTGTAGCTTGCATGTTGCCTTATATGGAGGCAATGGGCGGGCCAATGCGTAAATTGGGCGGATTGAGTGAAGCACCTAAGCGCCTTTGTTTTGTTTATTTTCCCAACGGGGTGGGGCTTCCTCCATCTTCCAATCCCAACCATGCGTTATGGAATTGGTTTCCAATGGGAACGGGAGCAGATTATAAGTTTACCAATACGCTTTCTCCTTTGGAGCGACATCGAAGGGAGATCACTATCATGGGAGGGCTAAGCCATCCCAAAAGCCGACATCTATTAGGCCACTTGGCGGGGGATACTTGGTTGACCGGTGGAGACCTGCGGGGTAGTCAGTATAACAACAGTATTTCCGTAGATCAGGTAGCCGTACAGCATTTGGCCAAGCATACTCGGTATCCTTATTTGGCACTTTCTTCAGATGGTGGAATTGGGTATAAGTCGAGGGTGTCCACCCTCTCATTTGATCCTAATGGTCGGCCGATCCCATCAGAGCACCGCCACCGGGAGATTTTTGAACGTTACTTTGCACCGGGTGGTGGAGAAACTTCTCAGTTGAGAAAGAGGAGTTTGCAAAAAGAGCAAAAGATTGTGGATTTAGTTTTGGAAGATAGTAAGCGACTTGAGAAACGGTTAGGTAAAAATGACCAAATGAAGCTGGATGAATACATGACATCGCTTAATTCGGTCGAAGAACAGATCAAGCGAAATGAGAAATGGCTGGATGTGCCGATGAAAGATTTTAATGCTGATCATATCAATCTCAACCCCAATGCTGCTGTGGATCCTGAGAGCTATATTCGTTCATCCTTTGACCTGATGGTGCTTGGGATGCAGACGGATATTACTCGGGTCATGACCTATATGATGGCCCGGGAAGACGGAATGGGGTTCGGTGAAAATTACCCAAAACTTGCACTAGGGTTAAATAAGGGACATCATGCCATCAGTCACGACAAGTCCAAAAACCATTGGCAAGAGTGGGGAAGCTATGACCAGTGGTTGGCCAAGCAATACGCTTACTTCCTTGACAAAATGAAAACTACCGAGGATGAATATGGCCCACTTTTGGACAATACCCTGGTTCTTTATGGAAGTGCCTGTAGCAGTACCCATGATGCCATTAATTATCCATTGGTGCTGGCTGGTGGTAAAAATATGGGCGTCAAACACGGGACTTATACCGATTTTAAAGAAGAATACCCCATGTCCAATTTGTTTGTGAGCATGCTGAATACCATGGGGATCCCTGTGGAGCGTTTTTCAGATAGTACGGGCAAGCTAAACTCCGATATTTTCGGCTAAGGTTCATGAATGTTAAGATTGTCCGTTTTTACAGCCAGGATTTTTAGGTTTATAGTGATGAAGGGAATTCCCTATAATCGCGGTTTTTAAATCGGGCGCTGGAAAAAAAATAAGATTTTTTTGCCCCTGTGTCAGGGTAAGGTTTTCTATGCGTGTCTTTTTTTTGTAATGCCAACTATCCCCTGTGCAAAAATGCATCAGGATATCGGCCATTGATCAATAGATAATTTAGAAAAGCGATGAAACGTAAGACAATTTGTTCGGCACTGATGGTGTCGGTGCTGTTTTTTTCCTGCACAGATAATAACCTGTGCATAAAAGGAGATGGGGAGGTAAAAGAATATGACCTCGAGGTAGATGAATTTGATGAAGTGGCCCTTGAGGGTCCAATAGACTTGACGATTGTCCAAGGAGAGGTACAGTCGTTAACGATCCTAGCGGAAAGCCAGTTGATGGAGGCCTTGGAGTATGATGTGCGAGGGGGGGAGCTTATGGTGGGCTTTAGGGATAAGGTCAAATGCCTGAAAAGTACAAAAGGAGTCCGTGTAGTGGCCACTATTCCAGATATTCATAAAATCAGCATTGATGGGGACAGTGAGGTCGAAAATGTCGGAAACCTGTCGCTGACAGACCTGACCATTGAATGTCATGGAGAGGCTGAAGTGGAGCTTTTTGGCACCGTGGTCCGTCAGTTTTATATAGTTGATGGAAAAATTGAGGTGGAGAATTTTGGCCTAGTGTCAGCAGAGACCAGTATTGAAGTAAACGGGAAAGGGGAGTTTGAAGTAAACTGCACCGAAACCATGTTTATCGATATCAACGGCAAAGCGGATGTGGACTACAAGGGGCATCCAAGGATATATCAAGAAGTCAATGGCTTGCTGGACATCGACGATGCCAATTAATTTCATATTGGAAGCCTTCTGCCAGTAGTTTTTCTTGTAAAAATCATTCTAAATTGTTCTAGGCCGCGGTTTTTTCGTGGGACTTATTATCTTTGGTTTTATGAAAACACTGGTTATTGATATAGGAGGCTCGAACATTAAGATATTGGCTACCGGAGCGGATGACCGCATCAAGATTCCCTCCGGTAGTGATTTTTCGCCTGAGGAAATGATACCATTGGTAAAGAAGCATGCTTCCAAGTGGGAATATGACCATGTAGCGATTGGTTTTCCGGGGATTGTCAAGAACAGTAATATTCTTACAGAACCTGTTAACTTGGGGCATGGCTGGGAAACGTATGATTTTGAAGCTGCTTTTGGTTGCCCCATCAAGATTGTTAATGATGCTGCCATGCAAGCCTTGGGAAGCTATGAAGGCAGGAAAATGCTTTTTATGGGATTAGGGACAGGCTTGGGTACAGCAATGGTCGTCAACAACGTCGTCATTCCTATGGAAGCAGCTCACTTGCCTTATCGTAAGGCTACTTTTGAAGCCTATTTAGGTAAAGCCTACTATTTCAAAAAGGGCCCAAAAAAATGGGAGAAGCATGTCCACAAAGCGGTTGAGTACTTCTTTAGGGCCTTCCAGCCAGATGAAATTGTGCTTGGAGGAGGCAATTCCAAAGAACTCAAGAATATCCCTGACGGATGTCGCCTAGGATCCAATAAGCATGCGTTTAAAGGGGGATTCCGGCTTTGGGAAGAGGATTTTAAAATTTGATGAAGGGAACTTTAGCTATTCTTTTAATTCCGTAAAAATAATTTCGTTGCCTAGTGTTATTTGCGACAAATGCTTGGATTTGCCCTGCCAGTCCAAAGGTGTCCAATAAGCTGGATATTTAATTTGCACGGTATTTCCAAGTAGTTTTTTTTCAAGCACGTCATGCTTCAGCCCAAGGTCAACACCTCTGTTGATATAGAAAAAGGTGTCAGTATTATTTAGCTTGATAAGAATATCCTTGTAAGGAGTTGCTGAAATTTCAGTAATAATCCCAGTGGTTATGAGCGCTTCTTTTTCGGTAATTTTTGGAACTGGCCTAAGTGCCATCAAGGCCAAAGAGACCATCATTCCAATGGTGGTGTATGCTATTCCTTTTTTCATGGATGTTGCTAAGTAAGGTGCTGGTAGTGATAAAGTTAAGTCGTGGTTTCTTTTCCCGCAAAAAAAAATGATGGAATTTTAGCAGTTAAGCGAATGAATAATGTTGTGGGTTGTAAGAGAATGGATGGTAAACCTAGCAATTATTATAGTCTTCAAGGGACTTGGGATTGGGAAAATTATCACTCTCGTCCTCGTCGGGACGTTTGTGGAGGCATTGGAAATCCTTTTCGATCAAGAGGATGTTTTCATAGGATTGACCTTCATGCTGGACATGTCTAATACTTACCTCATCTGTCGAAGCCCAGGCAAAGGCCAGGGCCTCAGGAAGGATGATCTTCAGGTGGTTGTCTTCAAAAATCGCTTCAACTTCTTGAGCATTGCCTTCCAAAATCAAACTGTATTCCAATCCAGGCTTATTACGGCCAACCAAGAGGTGCTCGGTGATGGATTTTCCGGCAGCAACTTGCTGTACTTCCGTTTGGGTAAGGCGTAGTCGAATGGAATTGTTATTGATGCGCAGTTTCATAAATTAATTTTATTTATGGATAAGCTTAAAGGCGGATTTTGGACTTTCGCAGACCGAACAGCAATAGCTACTGGGAAGTTTCATGAAGGAAGTGCCCGCTGGGATTTCTGCTTCTTGGTCCCCGTACTTTTCATCGTAGATGGTCAGGCAATTGGCACATTGGTACTTCCGGTGCGGGCGTTGGGTTTTTTCTTTTTCGACCTCACCGCTTTCTTCTTGGCTTTTTTGTGCTTCCAGCTGATCATAATATTTATAACTAAGCTCGATCAATAGCGGTGGGATGGTGTCCAAAGGTACTTTTTTGGCATAATAGAAATATTCCGAAAGGTTAGGATTAAAGTCCTTGGAGTATTGGATATTAAAGGTGTCCGGTTCAGATTCCTGTTCTTTTTTTGCCTTTTCGATGGCCACGGAAGTGAACAAGGCCATGTGTTTGGTCTTGACAGAAAAACTCAGTCCATAAGTACTGATATCCTGTTTGTCGAGTGCCCTGACCAGGTAATTTTTGATGTCCAAGGCCTCTTCGTCGAGCACCGGAAGGTGCCAGTTGAGTTCGAGGGAACTGTGCCGGATATTGATTCCAAACTTGCCCAAGAGCTTTTCCCAGCTTAGCCGGTCTTTTTCGGCGATTCCCCTGACGATGATGGATTTCCACGGAGTGAGTGAAATTTTCCCAATATTAGTGTCAATGCACAGTTGGCAAAGTGCTTTGAGGAAGCTGATTGTAAACTTGTTGTTTCGCCAGTACAGGCCTAGCCAGTATTTTCCGCCTACGATGCGGTTCATTCCTTCATAGTAAGGGGAGGTGGCCTCGGGATAGTCCAGTTCCTGTTCGAGCGGGCTGGTGTTTGGAGCGGTGATGCTTTTGGCCTTTTCGTAGATTTCAGGATATTTTAAGCCGCTTTTTACGGGGTTGATTTCCTCGATGACCTTAGCCATTCGTGCAAGATCGTATCCGTAAATAAGGTCAGGCGCACACCACGGTTTGGCATCGATTTCCGAAAACCTCAGGTACAGGTACCAATAATTATCAAAAGAAGAAGCCACGAAGTTGATATTTCCGGTAAACAGTGGCACCAAACTCTGAACGGGGTCGGTGATATTGATCTTTAACTTGGGCAGGTAGTCAAATGTGTCCAAGATATAGTGGTAAGTATGGGAAGCCAGCCAGTGGGTGGTCGGCATTACGTCTAAGGCGGTATAAGACGTTACGATATTATGGAATTCTTCTCCATCGGTATCATAAGCCGTGTTGATGGCATTGAAAGTCTCTTCCAATGTCTTCAGGTTTTTGTCCTTTACAGGAAAAAGAAGGTCCTGCCTAGAGCCCAGGTGGATATAGTTGGTGCCAAGTTCATTGGCCGTGTTGATGGTTTTCAGGAAATCACCGGGTGAGATAATACCACCTTTTACGAATACCCTTACTAAGTCCGCTTTTTGCATTTTCTGATTACTTTATGCTATTGTAAAGTTAAGGTTTAAAAAGGAAAGATTGGCCCATTCCAGCTTGCATTCACCTGCATCAGGTAATTAGGACGTATGTTGTAATGGGAAATGGGGAAGCAGCAGCAGTGAGCAAGATGGTGTGTGGTAGTTTTTCAAAGGCTCCACATAGTCGTCCATCATGCTCCTCGGTTGCTTATGCTTTGACCAATTCCGGTAGTGTTGATTCCAAGATACTCTTTACTTCCGGTTTACAACTCCCACAGCCCAGTCCTGCTCCGGTTTGCTGGCAAAGCTGCCTGAATTCATGGCAGCCGCCCTGAATGGCTTTGGAGATGTTGCCAGTTCCCACATTGCCACATGAGCACACCATCTCTCCGATCATTTCCTCTTTGGTGGAGTTGCCCCGCAGTAGTTCTTGTCGCTTTTTGGATAATTCTGTCTTTTCTTCGATCAGGCTCTTGAATTCCGCGAATTCGGATTTGTCTCCCATTAGAATGGCACCTACCAATCGATCATTGTGGACAATGCATTTTTTATAATACGTCTGTGCAGTATCGATCAGGAGAATTTCTTCGTATCCTTCGCCGTTGGCGGGGACTTCAGGGATCCCTATGGAGCAAAGGTCCAGATCGGCAAATTTAAGGATGTTCATCGGGATTGATCCTTTGTACAGGCTGAGGAGATCGCCCGTTATAAAGCGCGCGGCAATATCGGCTTGCATCTCGGCCGCAGCGGTGATGCCGTTCAGTTTGCCTTTGTGTTCAGCGATTTCACCCATTGCAAAGATAGAAGGATCACTGGTCTGTAAGTAGTCATTTACCTTAATGCCCCGTCCACAACTAAGTCCGGCAGATTTTGCCAATTCCATGTTGGGTCTGGTGCCGATCGCCAGAACCACAGCGTTGCACTTGATTTCTTGTCCACTTTTAAGAAGCACATTGACCTCTTTGCCGCTTTCATGGCTGTCCAAGTGTGCGATTTGATTGTTCATGTAGAGTTTGACGCCCATTTCCTCTATGCGTTCACGCAACAACGAGCTGGCCATAGGGTCCAGTTGCCGCTCCATTAATCGGGATCCAAGTTGTACGATGGTCACGCCGACATTGATTTCCCGAAGTGCTGCGGCCAATTCCAGCCCCAATAAACCACCTCCGGCGATCAGGACATCCCCTTCGTAATTGAGGTATTCTTTAAGTTTGTCCGCATCGTGACGACTTCTCATGGTGAATGTCCCCGGCAGATGCATCGGCATATCTGGCGGAATGAATGCCCTGCTGCCCGTCGCCAAGATCAAGGTGTCATAGTGGTGGACACGCCCTTTTTCGTCTGTGACCGTTTTATTGGATCGGTCGATAGATTCAATGCCATTTTCCACGTATAGTTGGATGTTCAGCTTTTCCATTTCGGAAAGCGACTTGAATTTTAGCAGGTCTTCCCAGACTTTGTGGCGGTTGACATAGTCGGGTAGGAGTACACGGTTATAGAAGGGGTGTTTTTCTTTGGAGAAAACATGGATATCATCCCCTTGGTTAAATTCCCTGTAGGTATTGATAAAACGGTATGCGGCAGCACCTGCACCCACAATGACGATTTTTTGCCTCGGTTTGACATACTTGGCCACCTGGACAGTCGAAAACTTAAAGTCCGGCTGCTTCGATACCGGATCAATACCGTTTCCGGTCAGGTTGTTGGTACGTGAAAAATCACTTTGCAATATTTTGCCCCAGTGCATGGGGAGGAATACGACGCCTTTTTTGATCTTGTCTGTCACTTGTGCGTGCACGCGCACTTCCCCGCGCTTACCGGAGATCAATACCGTTTGGCCATCTTTGATGTTTCTGGAGGCGGCATCTTTGGGGTGGATCTCAAGAAAGGGACTAGGGATATGTTTGTTTAGCTTGGCTACTTTTCCCGTACGGGTCATGGTGTGCCACTGGTCCCTGATCCTTCCCGTCGTCAGGATCAATGGATAGTCGTCAGAAGGGAGTTCGGTTTGGTTTTTCGGGCCATTGGCAAGAATCTGCGCTCGACCGTTTGGAGTGTAGAATTTCCTGTCGGTAAATAGCCTGGCAGTTCCGCCTTTGCTCTTATCCGTAAATGGCCATTGGACGGTGCCGTTGGATTTGAGGTAATCATAATCCAGACCCGAAATATCTATATTAGTGCCTTTGGTCAATTGACAGTATTCGGCGTACACTTCCTCCATACTGTCAAAATCAAAACCACTGTAGTTCATTTTTTTTGCAAAGCGCAACAGGATTTCTGCGTCTGGTAATGCTTCACCGGGGGCATCGGTAAACTTGTTGAGGTAACTGATGCGGCGTTCGGAATTGGTCATGGTACCTTCTTTTTCTCCCCAGCCAGCAGCTGGAAGGACAAGGTCAGCATATGGAATGGCCTCTGCTTTGGCAGAAATGTCTTGGACGACTACAAATTTTGCTTTTTTCATGGCCGCTTCCACCCGTCGGGCATCTGGCATGCTGACCAACGGATTGGTACAGATGATCCAGAGCGCCTTGATCGAGCCATCTTCCAGTCCTTCAAAGATCTGAGTGGCCGTTTTTCCAGGTTGGTCTGGTAGGCTGTCCACCCCCCAGAAGTCAGCGACTTCTTCTCGGTGTTCAGGGTTGAGCAGGTTACGGTGGGAAGCCAACAAAGTGGCCATTCCGCCTACTTCACGGCCGCCCATGGCGTTGGGTTGACCGGTAAGGCTAAAAGGCCCCGAGCCAGGCTTGCCTATATGTCCTGTGATCAGGTTCAGGTCAATTAGTGCGAGGTTTTTATTGACCCCTTCTGCGCTTTGGTTGAGTCCCATGGCCCAGAGTGAGAGGAATCCCTTGGCATCGCCTATGTAGGATGCTGCTAACTTGATGTCCTCTTCAGGGACTCCACAGGTGGCCGCGGCTGATTCCAAGGAGGTTTCCATTACCAGTTCTTTATAGGCTTCGAAGCCGTCGGAATGGTTTTGGATGAAATCCATGTCAATGTCCCCGTTTTCGATCAAGCAACGGCCAATGGCCAAGTAGAGCGTTTCGTCTGTACCAGGATTTAGCTGAAGGTGAAGGTCCGCAAGTGAGCAGCTTTGCGTCACCCGTGGATCCACGACGATGATTTTAGTGTCGGGATTTTCTTCTTTGTGCTTCTCAACCCTTCTCCAGAGAATGGGGTGGCACCAAGCGGGGTTGGCACCGGCCACCAGAAAGCAATCTGCTAATTCGATGTCTTCATAGGCAATGGGTACACTGTCCTCGCCTAATGTTTTGATATACCCCATCACCGCTGAGCTCATGCAAAGCCGGGAGTTGGTGTCGATATTGTTGGTCTTTAGGTAGCCTTTTGTAAGCTTGTTGACCAAGTAGTATTCTTCTGTCAGGCATTGGCCGGAGACATAGAAAGCGACCGCATCCGGTCCGTGTTTTTTGATGATTGACTTGAAAACGGCAGCCGCGCGATCAAGGCCCGTGTCCCAATCCACTCGTTCAAGTGGATGGGATTTGCCCCAGCGCATTTGAGGATACTGCAGTCGGTCAGATTTGTCCTCGACCACGTAATGCAGGTTCATGCCTTTGGAGCATAGCATTCCACGGTTGACAGGGTGGTTGGGATCGCCTTCTACAGTGGTCCTTCCTTTATTGTCTTTGTTGACAATGATCCCGCAACCTACTCCGCAGTAAGAACAAGTACTTTTATAGCTTTCAGGTTTCGCCGTTGACATGGGATAGATGAGTTTACGTTAGCTTTTTACGTATTCGGGCTGAAGGTTTTTCTCGGAAAGTGATGCATCCATTTCAATTTTGGCAGCTTTTTCATCTTCAGAGGAAAACCGCACTAGTAAGGAAACCGCACTGATGGCCGTTACCGAGATGCCTAGGATGGTCAGGGCCTCCCCATAGGAAATGCCCTCCATTTTGAAGAGAAATCCGGCAAATACCGCCCCTGCATTTCCTCCAGCACCTACGATTCCGGAAATGGTGCCGATGGCTTTTTTATTGACAAATGGCACAACCGAGAAAGTAGCACCTTCTGCCATCTGGACGAATAAGCTGAAAAGAATCATGGTGCCGATGGCCAGAGGCAATACGGTCATCTGAGCAAAGAGCGTCAGTGCAAGCCCTTCTACCAAGAGTACAGCTCCGAGAAACCCAACACGACCCTTGAGTCCCCATTTGATGCCGGCCTTGTCACCAAACATTCCCCCTACAGAGCGGGCAAATAAGTTCATTACACCAAAAAGACCGGCTATCAGACCTGCCGTTTTCAGGTCTAGTTGGAAGAAATCATGATAATAAATGGCCGCTACGTTATTAATGGTCAGTTCAATGCCAAAACAAGCACCATAGATCAGGAACAACGCCCAGACACGGTGATCGGAAATGGCCGCTTTGAAGGCACCTTGGCCGTCGGCTTTTTTCTTTTTCTTATAATCCAGGTCTGCTTTGCTCAAGTCACTGATGTTTCCCTCTGGAAAGTCTGTTGTCCACTTGTAATAGGCAATTCCTGTAAAGATCATGGCGATGCCCGGTACGATCATGGCATATCGCCATGCCTGGGCATCCAAGTAGCCGAGTGATACAAAAAGCCCAAAAATCAATGGCATGACCATCTGTGTCACACCACCGCCCATGTTTCCCCAGCCTGCAGAAGTGGCATTGGCAGTGCCCACGCAATTTGGTGCAAACATTACAGAAGTATGGTACTGGGTGATGACAAAGGATGAACCGATCACCCCAATGGCCAACCTGAAAAGCAAAAAGGATTCATAACTGTTGCTGAGCCCGATTAGCATCACTGGTATGGAACCTAAGATCAGGAGGTACGTGTAAGTGATCCTTGGCCCAATGCGATCAACTAGCCAGCCGATCATAAGCCTAGCGATGACAGTGATCGATACAGAAGCGATAATGATGTTACCGATCTGTGATTTGGTCAGGTCCAGTTCGTCTCTCACCACGGTCATCAATGGCGCGACACCGAACCAGCCGAAGAAGCATAAAAAGAAGGCAAACCAAGAAAGGTGAAATGCCCGCATTTGCGGAGTTTTAAAATCCAGCAATCTAATGGATGTGGCTTTTTTTGCTGCTTGTTTCATGATATTGTTGGTTAATCGTTGGACATCTGATTTGGATGGGGGTTTGAAGTTGATTTCAAGTTGAAACGGTAGCCGAGCCGTTTGCCCGGCGTCCCGTTCCAGAGCAGAGAACTATTTTAACTTTAATGGCGATAGTTGGTCGGTCGAAAGGCGGAAGTAAGCCAACCTGAAGAGAAGTTTGTTTCCTGCATTTCCTCAACTGTCCGAAACTGTTCTTCATATAGGTCGGTCTTGCCTCATCACCTCTCTTTGCTCAACCTTTATTCTACTCAGTAGCACTTCTGATGAAGTGTATTGTTGTCTTTACGATAATCAGCAATTTTACGTAATTGATGTTTGCTGAAATCCAAATGGTTATTTGAGGCTAAAGTCCATGACTATTTTAAGCTATTTTTTAGTGCCAAAGCACATAGAAAGGTATTGTGGCGCATTCCTTTTACGTATTTCAATACCTTGTCTATGTGTTTAGCTGCTAGTGGATTAAAATTTTAATGTGCTACTAACAAGTGCTAAGGTAAGTAATAATTTTTAAAATACGTATAAGTACGTAAAAATATTTACGTAAAAACTCGTGTTTTACGTAAAACACAAAGCAATGGGTGTTTCTAAAACCGTCCCTGCTATGGTTATAATTCCTCGTAAGCTTTTCGCTCAAATCCTAAACTGCCCACGTGAAAAATACTAACTTGTGATAGTTTTGGTAGGGATAAAACTCAAAGAAATGAATAAGGACACATTGCAATTTTTGGTAGCATTGGCGGAAAATAACAGCAAAGAGTGGATGGATGCCAATCGGGAGTGGTATCAAAGTATTCGAAAAGGTTTTCTGGAGACGGTAGGAACTTTATTGGAAGAGCTGAAAAAGGTGGAGCCAGGGTTGGAAGGCCTTCGGCCAAAAGACTGTGTGTTTCGACAAAATCGGGATATCCGTTTTAGTGCCAACAAAGCTCCATATAAAAATAATATGGGGGGCTATTTTTCTCCAGGCGGGAAAAAATCCCTTGGTCCTGGATATTATCTGCACATACAGCCTGGCGAGTCATTTTTGGCTGGAGGAATCTGGATGCCTGCAGCTGAGGAGCTGAAAAAAATAAGACAGGAAATTGACTATGCGGGAGATGAATTAAAAGCGGTCATTGAGCAGCCTGCATTCAAGTCTTCATTTGGGGAGATCCATGGAGAACGGCTGAAAACCTCTCCGCGGGATTATAGTACGGATCATCCGCATATCGACCTGTTGCGACTGAAGAGTTTTGTGGTGACCCATCCCTTGACCGACGAGGAAGTGTTGTCTGATCGCTTGGTGGAGACTTGTCTTGGTTATTATTTCAAAATGAAAAATTTTCATGCTTTTCTAGCCCGTGCAGTTGATGATGCTGAGAGTGGGGAAGGCATTATTTGAGATGTGAGACATTCATATGCTGAGTTGAGATCCTTCTCCACCCTCTTTATGGCCTAGGAGCAATTGGGGTTTTTCCTAATTGTCGATTACAGCAGGTGCTTTTCGATCATCATGGCCACGCCATCTTCTTTGTTACTGGCGGTAATCTCATCGGCTACCGCTTTGACTTCTTCGCGGGCATTGCCCACCGCCACTCCATGGCCTACTGCCTTGAGCATTTCGATGTCGTTATAATTGTCTCCGAATGCAATGACCTCTGAGAGAGCAATGTCGTATTTTTTCTTCAGTAGCTGTTCGAGTGCACTGGCTTTTGAAATGGCTTTTGGGGCGATTTCGATGTAAGTGTCCTTGGATCGATAGAGGTGAAGGTCTTCGTTTTTCTCCTTTTCCAATGCCTTAAATAGCGCATCTATTTCTTCAGCAGGCCCCATGCACATGACTTTGTGGGCACCTGCTTGGCGCGATTGCCAGTCAGGAAGGACTTCTTGCCAAGCTCTAATCACTGGTTTTACCTTGGTGCTGGTGATTTCGCGTTGTGTCCAGAAGTCATCTTGGGGAGCATACCATTCATCCTCATGGTAAACACTGACATGGATGTCCGTACCATCGGAGATTTCTTGGATGTGATGACAGATGTTCAAGGGGATCTTTACCGTGTCCAACTGCTCATACTCCTCTTCATGGCCATTAAAGTGAATGACATATCCACCATTGTAGCAGATCATTGGATTTTGGAGGCGTTCCATGGTTCCCTGTAGGTGGCGCATGGCACTCGGCATCCTGGAAGAAGCCAGAATTACGGGGAAATACCTTGGGAGCTGAGCGATGGCATCGAGGGTTCTGGCGGAAATTTCCCTGTTCTTATCCAATAGTGTACCGTCAATGTCGGTACAGAGGGCTTTGAATTGCATGGTTTACTTTATTGATTCAAAATTTTCGTAAGATAAGAAACTGAATCCGATTACCCCTATGAAAAGAAAGGTTAATGCCACCGTAATGGCGTATAGAATCAGGGCAGCTTTAGCATAATTTGATTTGGTTGTTGGGGTGCTTTTGTCCACGGCCCATACGATCAGCATGATAAATCCAACGACCGGCAGTCCAGAAATCAGTAAGGTGATGATCCAGTCTCCTACAGACATAGGGAGGTTTTTGTCAGCTTGGTGAGGAAGGTTATAGTCCATGTCAAGTATTGTTTATGGGTTGGGGAGTTAATTGAAATGCTAATTGGAGCTCGTAGTTCCCTTGGTCAAACTGGCCACCTCAAAAAGGTATTGGCTTTGGTAGATGGCCCTAAAGGGGTCGTTTTCATCTGTTTTGATGATGAACACTTCGATGTTTTGGTAATCCTCACTGTCTGAAGCTTCTACAAATACCTTGGCACATTTTCGGGCAATGTTCGCTTCGTTTTCGTATAATTCAGGAAGGGTACCGTCGTAGAGTCTCAGTTCTATTTTGCTGCTGTCACTGTTATAATCTTTGTGAAAGCTGGATTCCACTCTTCCAAATCCCCCAACGGCCCTGACTTCTTCGGAGCCTTTGAAGAAGTCACTACTGGCAATCCACTGCACCAGCTTCTCAGGATTACAGCTACAGCTGCCGAGAAAAAAGCAACTACACAATACCAGCCAGTAGGATGTCTTTAATGGTCTCATAGTGGAAATTTCTTTTCAAAATTAACCTAAAATAAGGGAAGTCAAAATTTGATTTGCTATAATAATGACTTACATCATATAATAAAAGCAGTCGTTGATGCGGGATTTTCGGTTTCTGTCTTTTGGATTTCCCCAGAGGAACAGGTACCGAAAGGATATTTCGTGGGCGCCTTTGGTCTGGCTGCCGATCGGGGATAGCTGATAGTCATAGCTGTAGCCAATCACAAAGCCAGACTCCAGTTTTACCCCTAGCAAGGCAATGATGGAGTCATGATTTGGGCTGTTTTGGGTACCGGGAATACCCCTGTAGCCGAACCCTCCGATGACTTTTCCATATAGTAATTGCGTGCCCAAGTCCAATTGTTTGAAAGGGCCTTGTTGTTTATAGCTGGCCAAAAGCGTGATTTGGTTGTCAAACTGCGAGCCCCATTGGTAGTTGGAGCCTAGGGGAAAGCTGTAGCCTCCATGAACCCCAAATTTTAGGGGTAGGTGGTGTTGGTTTTCACCAGGGAAGAAACTCAGGCGCGGTTGGTTGACATGATGGGCAGCCATTCCGAAGAAAAAGACATCGTTGTTTACCAGTGCCCCAAACGAAATATCCAAGTAACTGTAAGGTTCAAAGTTCGGGATCTGGTCCAACGTATTCGGGGCGACGGTTTGCGAAAAGAGGTTGATCTGGTCACCAAAGATAAGGTTGTCCAGCACGGCACTTCTTTTGACGATTGCTGCTTGCCCCCCAAACCTGAAATTCCACGTGTCTGCGAATTGGAGGTTGTAGGCATAGAATAGGGAGATGTCACTGGTGTTGATGTTTTGGTTGGACTCCCTAAAGCTGTTGACTGCAATGCCAACACCACTGTTCATATCAAAGCTGTAATGGTCCATGTATGCGGAATAGGCTGTGAAATCATTGGAAAGCCCAGGCCATTGTTTTCGGTAGTTGGCGCCTATCCGGGTCAGCTCGGTGGATCCCGCCATTGCCGGGTTGAGGTAGAGTGGAGCGGCATAGAACTGCGAATACTGAAAATCCTGGGCTTTGGAACTTCCGAAGGCCAAGGTCAGGGCAAGCAATACTATGGTGAGCTTTTTAATCATTTTAAGAGCATAAATACATCAGTCATCGAGTCCTTACGGCCATCCAGCGTCGTAAAGTTCAGTTTGTACACATAGTTGCCTGCATCCGCGGGTGTGCCATTGACGGTGCCGTCCCATCCAAGGGCATTCAGGTCCTCCGTGCGGTAAATGACCTCTCCCCACTTGTTCAGTACCATAAATTCCAGTTCGGCGATCAACCGGAATTTCGGAAAGAAATGATCGTTCAGTCCGTCCCCATTTGGCGAGAATACGTTGGGCATCATGACAAAATGGTCCGTTACCTCTACGTTTAGCGTGGTTTCCGAAGTACAGCCAAAGGAATCTGTGACCAGCAATGTAGCTAGGTAGTTCCCGGCGCTTTTATAAATGTGTCTGGGATTTTCTTCCGTACTGGAACTGCCATCGCCAAAGTCCCAAAAATAACCGGTGATGTTACCGGAAGAGAGGCTTTGGAAGGCTACTTCAAAATGTGCCAAATGGGCATTGTGCGTAGCAAAGGCCTCAGAGTTTACTGCTGCATCCACTAGGGTCGGGGGATTTTCGACAGCAAAGGATTCACTTACCACACAGCCACTGCCGTCTGTGATGTCTGCGATGAAGAGTCCTGATTCGGTCGTGGTCATTTTAAGCCCTCCATCAGTGACCTCTCCGCCGGACCAATTGATGGCGTATGGAGGAGTCCCACCTGTGACGGATAGTGTGATTTCTTCGGTTACTTGATTTGTCTCACAGGAGACCCTTGTATCCCTGATATTGTTGACCGTGATCGGAGATGGCCGTTTGATTTCCATAAGGCGAACGACACTACAGCCAGCGTTATCGGTGACATTGACTTCGTATTGTCCGGCAGTAAGTCCGCTAAGGTCGGTAGTAGTGGCGCCATTGCTCCAAGTGATGGAATAGGGAGGAGTGCCACCAGAAATGCCAATAGAGATATTCCCGCTTTGCGGGTCAGTACAGTCGATGGCGTCAGTAATTTGACTTTCGATGACCAATGGGGATGGTTCCAGGATGTTGAATTCCTGACGGATGCTGCATCCATCAGCTTGTTCGATGGATACGCCGTAGGTACCGGGTGAGAGATTGAAGAGGCTTTCGAGTTCAGGGCCATGATCCCATCGGATGGAGTAATCAAGGTCACTCTGCTGAAGGTCTAGGCGAATACTGCCATCATTTGCTCCGGAACATGAGATTTGATTTACTTGAGGGGTTACTTGGAAAATCGGGGCGTCCTCTATGGTAATGTTTTCGGTTTTGATACAACCAGCTTGGTCTTCAACGGTTACCGTATAGGTGTCCGGGCCAAGGTCAGTGAAGGCCAGTTGTGAAGATCCAAAATCCCATGAGACCGTGTAAGGAGCCACGCCGCCTTGGATGTCCAAGGTTAAGGAACCGTCATTTGCACCATAGCAGGAGATGTCCTCTTTTTGGTACCCAATCGTCAGGGGGCTGTCCGGTTCGGTAATGGATATTGCACTGAAGTTCGTAGGACAATTTTCCCCATTGAGCACCGTAACAGCGTATGTTCCTGCGGGCAAATTACTGATGCTCGCCCCAGTAGCAGGATAGGGCTGTCCGTCTTTTTGCCATTCATAAGTGTATGGCACATTGGGGTTGCCTCCGCTAGCTTCTATTACAATAGTGCCAGTGGCCTCTCCGGCACAGTAAACGGGAGTGGATCCCACTAAATTCACCTGTACCTGGGAAGGTTCTTCCAAGGTGTAGGAAGCCGTGCTCGCACAACCCGTCCCATCCTGAACGGTAAGCTGGTAAGTACCTGCCTCCAGGCCTTCTAGGAGGGGAGCTGAGGAAGTAAAGCCATTAGGGCCGGTCCATTCATAGCTATACTGCCCGTCGCCTCCAGAAATGGTGGCTTCGATCTGTCCGTCGTTTGCTCCAAGGCAACTGATCGGGAACCCGCTAACGTCCGAGATGTCTGCTTGAATGACAATGTCAGGATAGACCGTGATGGTATGGGTGAGGTTATTGGCAGCACAGTCGCCTTGGGACTGGGCAGTACTGCTGACCGAAATGACCACATCGACAGGGGTGTCAGTGGGGTTTGTCAATGCCATGGGAGGAATGGTGGCGGAATTGCCAGAAGGTACCACTCCCTCTACACCATTTGCCAAAGCAGTCCAGCTGAACGTGGCATCGGGGATGTTGCTTGAAATCGTGACCCCTTGACTGGTGCCACCACTGCAGATGGCTTGTTCTGTACTGGTGAGTGTGAGGTTGGAAGAAGGAATGACCGTGACAGTAAGCAAGAATGGAGCCCCATTGCACGCGCCCCGAATTGGAGTGATTTGATAGGTAGCACTTGCAGCTGAATTGCCTGTATTGATCAGTGACTGGCCAATGGACGCCGCAGGCTCAGTGTTGTTGCTGGCTCCATTGATCTGGTCAGCATCCAGTATCTCCCAGCTATAACTAGCTCCGGGGATATGGTTTTCAGGTAAGTAGCTGAACGTTTCTCCATTACAGATCTCTAATGCGGCATCTTGATGAGCCAGTTCTGGCTGAACCGTGATGGTATAGGTAGCTGGTTGGACAGCACAGGCTCCTTGGGTGGAAGAAGTGATCATAGCTGTTATAGTGACTTCTGCAGGCGTATTGGTCTGGTTAATGAGGGGTTGTGCAGGGATTTCAGTGGAGCCACTGGCAGTTCCTCCCGTCACGGGGCCATAATCCGCTGTCCATTCTAAGGTCGTGCCCGGATCAGAACTGAGGATTACGGGTGTGGTGGTTTCCCCAGAGCAGATCACTTGGTCAGATTGGGAAAAGGTGATGGCAGGGGCTGGCTCCACTGTCACGGCCACTTCATCCGTGGAAGTACATCCTGTCTCGGTATCCGTGACAAGCAACGTAAATACCGTGCTTGCCGTAGGGCTGGCAGTGGCCGCAGGGGAATTGGCATCGGTGATGGGGGTGTTGTTGGCGCTGGACCATTGGAAGCTGAGGTTTTCGGTGTCGGTTATTTGAGCCGCCAGGTCGATGGTCTCACCGAGGCAAATGGTGCCGTCTTCACCGGCATTGGCCACCGGAGGAAGGTCGAAGGAGAAGGATACTGTCTTCGATGTCGTTCCACAACCAGAGGAAACAGCCAGGGTGATGGATTTCTCTCCAGGTGTTCCAAAATCAATTTCCCCGGGATCAGCGCTCGTGGAGGAGGACGGCGTACCGCCCACAAATGTCCATTGATAGGTGACATCACCATTGTCACAGCCTTCTACTGTCGCTTGGGGGGTGATGACGGTAGGTTCGCAAACACTAGGGATAGGAGCGAGCTCTACCACCGGTGGGGCATAGACTTCTACTTCCTCACTGGTGGAAAAAGTGCCACAATTGGTGATCATGCTCAGGTTAATAGTGTAGCGCCCTGAGCCATTAAAATTAAACGTGGGACTGGGAGCATTTTGGTCAGATCCCTCAGCAAATTCCCAGTCGGAGCCAGTGCCACAAAACTCACCTTGGTACTGCACTGACCAGTTGTAGATCGCATCTTCTCCACAACTGGTATCTACAAAGGAGGTATTGGTGGTGGTGACCGACAGGGGACCGCACCCACTTGTGTTACTTAGCTCAAATGCAGGTTGCGGAATTTCGTTTACACAGATTGTTTTGACCTCTTCATTGATGCCGCAGCGGTTTCCGGTGATCAGCCGGATGGTATAGGTGCCGGCTTCCGAAAAGACCGGGTTGATGATTTCGGAACCATTGGTCCAGGAATTAGGTGCGTCTGGGTTGATTTGGGTTCCCAAAGTACCTTCGGGAAGTTCCCAGCCGGTTGCTGGGCTGATTTCCCAAACAAAAATCCCTAAATCTTCACATTGCCCATTAGTGGTTACTTCTCCACCAAATTCCGTGAGGTTTTGGATAGGGATGGGGGCATCTACACAGACAGGTTCTTCCGGTGCATCAAATTCAGGATCGGGGATTTCTGAAACATATATTGGCGATACCACCGCAGCCGATGCCGAACAGGGATTGGATGCGGTGATGCTGACAGAGTAGGAGTTGGGAAAGCTGCCGCTGTTTACCCCGCAGGACGATTCTTCGAAGGTGTGGGTAACCGATGCTGGAGGTGGGTGGCTAAAAATTTCTGGTGGAGAACCATCGGAATAATCCACCGTGTACATGGTTCCCGTGGGATTGTTCTCTGTTCCGGTGATGGGAAAAGTGAGGGTTTGCCCCCCACAGACATTGGTGTTGCCGGGATTGCCCAGCCCTACAGCGGGATTGGATCCCACAAAAATCCCATATTCTTCTGTAGCGGTGCAGCCGTTGGGGCCGGTAACGGAATAGGTGAGCCTGTAAACCCCCATGCTATAGCCATGGGAGAGCTCTGTCCATTCCGTACCCGTAAAAGGTTCAGAACCGTCTCCCCAGTCCAGTGTGTAGGAAACATTGGTTTCTTGGGTGGTGGATTGGTTGTAAAAGGTGAATTGGGAATCATCATTTTCACAAATGATGACGTATTGTAGGTCATCAAAGTCCACATCGTCCTGTTCGGTCCCAACTGCCAAGGAAGGGGCTTGGTTAAGCGTGATTTCCTGCGTGGCGGTGCTTTGGCTGCCATCTGCTTCGGTGACAGTCAGGGATACCGTGAAGGTTTCCGTGGCCGTTCCAGGGGTTCCGACAAATTGGTGTACAGGGTTTTGCTCATTGGATACGTTTAGCTCCCCGGCGTTGGGGTCGCCAAATTCCCACTCGTAAGAAACGATATCTCCCGTGGATAAGTCTGTAAAGGCAATGTCATTCATGCTACATTGGACGTCGGTATCGAACTCAAAATCCGCAATGGGAATAGCTAATTCGTTTGCTATGAGGGGGCGGTGCCACTTTTCCACCAGCGCATAGGCTGCCACTGTTGCCAGAATAAATCCTGCAGCTAGTAAAATAGTGTACAGAAAAAAGTACCGTTTTGAGTTTTTCATGAAAAATTAAAACAAGCCTGGGGTTGGTGTGGGTAAAGGTTTATTAAATATAAGGTTTCAAAAAGAATTTACAGTGTTTAATACTTTTTTAATTATTTAAAATACATAAAAATATGTATAAATTATTATTTCTATGTGTCGATTTTACTTGAACTTTTATGAATGGCCAATGGAAGAGTAAGATATGAGTAGTCGCCAATCACAGGCAGAGAATAATTAGCCATGGCAAACCCATTTTAAAAAAATGTTCCTATTTGCATTTATATCTGCCGTTCCTACGGAACTTACCCTTTTGTGTGTAATCATTTTTGGTGCAGGTGGTCACCTGTACCTTTCTATATGACCCTCCGACAAAGGCGGATGAGGCAGGATGCTCAGTTGCTAACGCCTATTCAGGGTTTAATTCCATTTAGTTAGTGTGTATCTGGAAAATATGGGTTCTATATTTTTTCCTTGGGCAGTTATTTTTCTAGCTAAATCCCTAGGTGGTTTTCATCCCTTTACCTTTGTCACTTTTTTGCTGCAGGTCAAAAAAGTAACCAAAAAAACCCGCCGCTACGCCACGGCGCACAGGTGTGCAGGTATTGGGCTAAAATTAAAGCCTCCCCCCATGCAGGCAAACTCCTCCTGTCTAAAGCCAAGCAGGCCTATCTAAAGCCAGGTAAACCTTCTTTAGCTGCCAACATTTGGGCAGCACTTCGTCAAACAAGCCTGCCTTTTTGCCCACCCGCTATTTAATTTCTTAACGCCCAATACCTGCAAGGCGGATTCAGTTAATAACCTGAGCTCGACTTAATTTTTGTATTAAAATCGTCATACGAACCCTTTTAAGGAGGATGTGGGTTGGAAAAGGGGGTGGCAATCCTGAAATACTGAGACTGCCACGGCTTCCACCCCTCATATCTCCCTCTAAGCCTCGCAGTGACGATTTTAAAATAATAAGTCCCAAAAAGGTATCGCTTCCTTATTACGGTCCTTGGTATGCCTGTTTTCCAGCCGATGGTGGAGGCCGTTAAGAAAGTGAGTTGGCTCGCGTCGTGGAACAGCGAGACCCACTCGCTTTTAGGTCGTAGCCATCGGCTGGAAATTAAAATGGGGAACGGATCTCGGTCGCAGGGTAAATCCATGTTCCATTTTAAAAGGCATACCACCGGCCTAGATTTTTTTCTTTCTTTTTTCATCAATGGAAAAAAGGAAAAGGATAAAATCCACCAAAATGGCCAAAGCCATACAGTTAAAGTCAAATAGAAAAGAAACTCCTAGCAGGTGAAAACAGGGGAATGGCCTTAACTAAACGGCATTGATTCAGGATTTAACCTCAACCAAGCCAGCCACTATACATGAGCAGATAGTTGCGAAGGCTTGTACGAGGCAAATCAACTCATCATTCTTTCTGCCCATCCAGCCATTCGGCAATCTAGTGTCAAGCCAAACCTAAACCTACGGGTAATCCGGTGTGTCTTTTGGTCTATCTCTACGTTGCAAAAAGACTTCCTTAGCTACGGATAGGGGCGTTTTTTGCGCCTTGATCTCGTCCAAAATCCACTACCGCCTTACCCGTCATTTAAGCGTTGACTTGACCCTAGGCCACTGCGGGTACCAATGTACAAATCGGGGCAAGATGCCAGCGGCACGATAAATTTAGTAACCTGCGGGTTCATCCGCAGGAGCTTAAGCGCTCCTCAACCTCTCGAAGAAGTGCCAGCGGCACGGATGATAGCTATGCCTACACGAAAATTGTCTCCCTTCAAAACACTAAAAGCGCTTGCCCTGAATAATTAGCTAATCAAGGATGTTAGTTTGCCTTTCCTTTTATAAATTGGCTATTCAACAACAAAGAATGGCTTTTTTCAAACCTATAGAATTAAAGAGTTTTATTTTTGGACAATATTTCACGGATGGCGTGAAAATGACGCTTGGTGTATTGTTGCCAGCTGTCGTATTTTCGTTATTAGGTGATTTTAGGACAGGGATTAGTATTTCACTTGGTGCTTTTTTGGTGAGTATTTCTGACAGCACAGGACCTTTGGAGCACCGGAGGACAGGGATGTTGGCGAGTTGTGGTTTTGTGTTTCTGAGTGCCTTGGTGACAGGGGTGCTGAATAAATATCCCATATTGATGGGGGTTGAGATAGCCGTTTTCGGTTTTGTGTTTGCGATGTTTACCGTGTATGGCACCCGGGCTGCTGCTGTTGGAGCGGGAGCATTGCTTGGAATGGCCATTTCGATGGATCCCCATAAGACAGCCTCCGCGTTTTGGCTGTATGCGTTGATGGTTTTGATTGGCGGAATATGGTACACTTTGCTGAGTTTATCCATTATGCAAATCAGGCCTTACCGGGTGGCCCAACAGGCCTTGGGCGAAAGTGTGCTGAAGGTGGCGGAGTTTTTAAAGCACAAGGCGGCTTTTTATGCCATTGATACCGATGTGGAGGCCAACTACCGAAAGTTGGCCGCCATTCAAGTAAGCGTCAATGAACACCAGGACAGCGTGCGGGAGATACTTTATAAAACCCGAAAGCGGGTGGGAGAGTCCATTAGTTCAGGACAGTTGCTATTGGTGATATTCGTGGATATGGTGGATATTTTTGAGCAAATGATGGCTTCCCACTACGACTATAAAAGGCTTCAGGAACTATATGGCCAATATCCGGTGCTACATGATTTTAGACGTGGGATCCAGTTGGTGGCAGAGGAGCTTTCCAGGCTCGGCTATGCCTTGATCAATAATGAAAAACCCAAGCACCCCCACTATCCCATTGATTTTTTGGCTGGGCTCCGGAGCCAAATTGAATCGTTGGAAAAGACAGGTGTAAAATGCCTGATGCTTCGTAAAATCTATGCTAATTTGGCTTCAATTACGGCACGAATAGATGATATCTACAATTATTTCTATGAAGACAAGCTGACCTTTATTTCCCAGACGCGTGAACAGAGTCTTTCCAAATTTGTAGGGCATCAAAGTTTCTCCTTGAAGTTGATCGTCGATAATTTATCCCTTGAATCTAATGTCTTTCGCCATGCGCTTCGGCTTTCGGTGACGTGTTTGTTGGGGTATTTGATTTCCCTCCAGCTCTCCTTGGGAAATCACAGTTACTGGGTGGTGTTGACGATATTGGTGATCCTGAGGCCGGGGTTTAGTTTGACCAAACGAAGAAACACGCAGCGGATTTTAGGGACACTGATAGGAGGACTTACAGGAGTGCTTATTTTGTACCTAGTGCCGGATTTCACCATGAGGTTTGTCTTCTTGGTTTTGTTTATGGTGTTGGCCTATAGCTTTCTCCGGATCAGGTATTTCTTGGCAGTATTGTTTATGACGCCCTTTATTTTTATCGTGTATGCTTTCTTATACCCTGAATCCAATTTTCTGATCGTCAGGGAACGGATCATTGATACGGTGCTGGGATCTGGATTGGCCTACCTGGCGAGCAATTTTTTCCTGCCCAGCTGGGAATACACAGGATTTAAGCAAATGTCAGCAAAGGTGTTGAAAGCGAACTTGGAATACTTCGCCATGATCATCAGTAGGTTTGATCCTACTGCGTTCGATGAAGTGGCTTATCGGTTGGCAAGAAGGAAGATGTACCTCCAGTCGGCAAATTTGTCAGCAGCTTTTCAGCGGATGCTGGATGAACCAAAGAGCAAACAGAAGAATAAGCAGGACTTGCACCAGTTTGTGGTGCTGAACCACATCCTTTCCTCTTACTTTTCCACGCTTTCTTCTAGCTTGGTGCGTTCGGATGTGGTACTGTCTTCCCATGATCAGGTCGTAAAGATCAAGCGGATCCGTAATTACCTGATGAGAAGTCTAGAGCATTTGGGTGAAGCCAGTGATGAGTTGGATTTTTCGATATTGGACCGTGAAGATAGCTTGCTTAAAACGACCAATACCGCCGAAATTTCACTCCTTACCGAGCAACTCCAGTTGATTCAGAAAACCTGTTCGGATTTGGAAAAACTTAGCCGAAAAGTGATGTCACATTGACTTAGGGGAATTGCAAGGGAGGAGGGCTGTGGTCGTAGGTAAAACGTTTATATTCCCCTATATTGTAATGGAAAAAATAACCAATACCAATGATAAAAGCCTCTCTGAAAACTACACTGTTTATCCTTATGCTCCTTTTTACGTTCTCACTTTCCGCCCAAGAAACCGTTAAATTTGCGATGGTGGGGCTGTCCCATGGCCACAGCCCGTGGTTTTTTGAGTGGGGAAAGGAGGAGGGGATGGAATTGGTAGGTGTTTATGAGCCGGATAAATCCTTGTCTGGAGCGTTTCGCCAGCGCTATCAGCTGCCCGAAACGCTGATGTACACGGATCTGGCCAAGATGCTGCAGGAAACCCAGCCGGATGGTATATTGGTCTTTGGGGCCATCGCGGATCATGTCGAGGCGGTGAAGGCGGCCGCGCCGATGGGAATCCATGTGATGGTAGAAAAGCCACTGGCCACTACATTGTCCGATGCACGGACCATGGCGCAGCTCGCGCGGGAAAATTCCATTCACCTGTTGACGGATTATGAAACCTCTTGGTACCCCGCTACCGAGCAGGCTTTCCGTTTTTTTGAGGAGCAGCAAACAAGGTTTGGAGAGATCCGAAAGATGGTGTTTCACCATGGCCATGAGGGTCCCAAGGAAATCGGGGTGGGATCGGAATTTTTGGAATGGCTGACCGATCCCGTGAAAAATGGCGGAGGAGCCGTGGTGGATTTTGGGTGTTATGGTGCCAATATCATGACCTACCTGATGCACGGGAAAAAGCCTATTGCCGTAACGGCAATAACCAAAACCTATAAGCCGGAAACTTACCCCGAAGTGGATGATGAAGCCACCATAATCGTAGATTATGAAAACAGCCAAGGTATCATCCAGGCCTCATGGAACTGGCCTTTCAATAGGAAGGATATGGAAGTTTATGGCGAAAAAGGCTACGTCATTACCAAAGATGATGTCCAGCTCTACTATAGAACCAAAGGTGCCGATGAAAAACAAATGAAGGCGGTTGCGGCCGAGCTGGACGTGGAGACCAATCCTTTTGAGTATTTTCGTGAGGTAATTGTGGGGGAAAGGGTTCCGGAAGCATATAGTCCCTATACTTTGGAAAATAATTTGCGGGTAATGGAGATCCTGGATGCTGCCAGGAAGTCTGCTGAACAGGGAGAAAGAGTAGTTTTGCAGGAATGAAGTGTTTCTTCCAACATCCCTATTTTATAGAAAATCTTGGAAGAAACACGTCTAACCCCTAATCGTAATCAGCATACCTTACGGCAAAGACACAGCGGTTATCTTGACCATATTTGGAAGTTTCATATTCGGTAAGGTTCCATAAGTATCCAGAACTTTGTTCAAAATAAAGGTCCTCAGCACCATGAGGCCAGCGGTAGCGCGAGCCGTTGGCATCACCGTCATGGTACCGTACCAGCCGGGCAGTGGAGCCCTTGTATGTACTTTTGCCCGTGGCGGCCATGATCGTAGTGGTGCCATTTCTGTACACCCCCTGCATATTGAATACGGGACCATTGTTTCCGGTGGCGTTATCTTTTGGTATGACTACTTCTACCGGTGAACTGGAAGGAATCTCTCCTTGGCCATTAAGCAAAAATCCGTGAACTGTCGGTGTAGAGGAACTGGATGATGAAATGTATTGTCCCGTCCAAAGCCTTGGGTTGGATGCGCTGTCTTCTCCCAAGGCAATACAGGAAAATGGCTCGGCATTAGGGATGTCGTAATAGCCGGATTGAGGTAAAATATACCTGTAGTTAAAAGCCCTCAGCGTTCCGTCTGTTTCTTCTCCCAGTCGGGATTTTGAGCTGTCACCAGCGACTTCCACGATTTTGTTCAGATCAAAAACCCTTATTCCCAACTGAGTGGAGGCAACGTAAAGCTTTTCGTCGAAATAGGCCAATCCACCAGCATGCACCCGTACCGGTCCAAATTCTCCCAATTGGGTGTAGTCATTTGATGGGGTATAAAAAGGATTGTCAATGTCCTGCACCAGAAGGATGTGTCGATACGTGATGTCATTCATGTCGGTGATGTCCACTAGGGAGACCCTGGCGCCTTTGTGTTTATTTTCAATGCCAGGAATCTGGGACGGCCCCACAGCGTACCAACTTACCAATAGGAAGTTTCTTCCGCTCCATTGGAATCCTGTAATGCCTTGAGGTCGCCAGTCCTCGGTTTGCTGGTCTCCACTGTTCCATTTAAAGCCCGTGACCTGTCTGTCAGCAGGGATATTGAATCCATATACTGAGTTATAGCCGTTGGTGGTGGCGGTACGGTTAAGGTCCAGTGTGGCAGGAGTCTCAAATCCGTGGGAGGCCAAGCTGGACACAAAGCTGCTCTCGTCCGTATAGCTGCTGTTGATGGTTGTGGTGGTCGAGCTGATGGAATGAAGAGGTTCTGTGATTGGTGCTTCAGCGACATCGATAAATTCATCATCAGTACATGAAGTGCCAAGAACGAGGCTACATGCTAAAATAAAATGGTTGATTTTCATGGTTTTATGGATTATGGGTTTAAAAAAAGGGTGATTGCCATTTTTTAAGTTGACAATCACCCTCTGAAATTTATGAGGTCAATTTTCTTGATCCCACCAGACTTTTACGTTGATTTCATCTCCACCCATTCGGTTGACTGCTTCTTGGTAATTTTGAAAATTACTGTTGGCTTCATCGATGGGATAATAAAACCGCGATGGCATTTCGCCATCGTTTAGCATGGATGCGGATGTGGGGAGTTCTGGGAGTCCCGTCCGTCGTTGCTCGAACCATGCTTGGTAATCGGTAAAGAAGAGGTCGTAGTATTTTTGGAGTAAAATACGATCCAAGCTTCCGTCGTAAGCAGCGGCTGGATTGTCAAAATATCCTTCGGGAACTTCTTGGCTCCACATCTCTATCGCCGCCTTTACGCCATTCTCATAATGTTCTTGGGCATCAGTGGTATAGCCTCTTTGAGCCATTTCGGCCTTAATGAATTCCACTTCGGCATAGCTCATGATAGGGATGATCAGCGGAGCTTCCGCCAAACTTCTTTTTACGCCTGACGCGGTAGCAATACTGTCAGGTAAAGGATTTTCGACAAAGTCCGTAGGCTGTCCGATATAGCCATAATCTTCACCCTCTAGGCCTTTAGCCGTACCGGCAAAGACACTGATCCTAGGGTCTTCAAAATTATTAAGGTTATCAATAAAAAACGCTGTGTAATACCGGAACACCCCAAAATCCTGGGGCCTGTCCCAAGGGGAAAGGGTAGGTGCCACGCCATCCAAATGGAGTACTGCACCATCCTCACTTGAAGAAAATACCGGGTAGGTCTCCGGTTGGTTGATCATTTCGGTGATTTTTTCAAAAGCTCCCGTTTCGGATCGATTGGACACCCGGAGAAGCAGCCTCAAGTGGAGGGAGTTGGTGAATTTTTTCCACTTCTGCACGTCGTTTCCGTACAGGATATCACTTACGTAAGGCATGCCCTGTTCTTCATCATAGATACTGTTAGCTCGCTCTAGGTCCGCCAGTAGCTGGGAATAGATGTCTGCTTGGGGAGAAAACTCCGGATACCATACATCTTCTTCCGCTTGTAGGGCATTGGCCATGGGCACATCACCAAAACAGTCTGTCAGGACAGAATAGGCGTAAGCTTTCAAGGTCAGGGCAATGGCTTCATAATTGGGCAGTCCATCGCGCACTGCAGCCTCTTCCATTTCCGCGATATTGCTGAGGTTGGTGTAATAATTGTTCCAAGTGGAAGCCCCGATGTTTTGGTCAAAGTCATAGAAGAAAGGCGAATTGTTAAAATCATCCGTTTGCAGAAACATCTGCATCAAGGGCGCTGTGACGCTACGCATTTGTTTTGCATTTTGACTTGCCAGACTATATAAAACAGGGTTTAGGGTGCTTCCAGCGGTGATTTTGCTTAAGTTGTTCGGGTCCGTATTGGTCTCTTCAAAGTCTTTTGAGCAGGAGCTGGCCCACATACAGAAGGAAGAGACAAATAATGCATATATGTATTTTTTCATGACTGTTATTTTAGCGTTGATTAAAATCCAATGACGACATTCACTCCGTATTCATTAGGGACTGGCATTTGTCCAACTTCCACGCCCGGATGCATATTGGTTCCTCCGGCAAAACCGGCCACTTCGGGATCGTATATCGGGAAGTCCGAAAGGACTGCCAGGTTCCTGCCATACACCGAGAGGCGCATTTCGTTCAATGGTGTTTTGGACAAGAATTTTTCTGAGAAATCATAGGAAAGGGTCACTTCTCTCAGCTTGATAAAAGAAGCATCGAAGGAATTGGCTTCAGTATTGGCCAGTGGATACATCAGGTTGTAGTAATTGGCGATGGAGATCGGGGTAGTGTTTTCGGAATACGTACCGTCGCCATTGTCCACGACACCTTTGCCGACAAGTTCTCCTTCTTCCCTGCCCACGAGCGTATGGTCCAATTTTCCCTGCTGGGTCAACTTATGGTGGGTGTGGGAGTAGATGGTGCCTCCGTATTTCGCGTCAATCACTGCGTTGATGCGGAAGTTTTTGTACTGGAAGGTATTGATAAACCCTGCGACCCATTTGGGCTGGGTGTCCCCGATGTAGATGATGTCATCGGTCATTTCAGGAGAGCCGTTTTCGTCAAAGATGATCTCTCCTTCCGGGCTTCTTTTATAGCCTCTTCCGTAAAGAGCTGCTGGTGATCCTCCCTCTACAGCAACCAATTTTGCTCCAGAAGAACTTAGCATTTCGAATCGGCCGCCTTCGGCATTTTCATGCAGGGACATGACCGTACCCTTGTTCTTGGCCCACGTCAGGGTCGTATTCCAAGTGAAGTTTTTATTTTTGACAGGTGCCCCGTTAAGCATGACTTCTACCCCACGGTTACGTACTTCTCCTGCATTGATCGTGACACTTCGGTACCCTGATGAGTAGGGGAGCGGTGCATTGAAGATTTGGTTTTTACTGTTGTTTTGGTAAACTGCCACATCCAATTTTAGCCTGCTTTGGAACATCCTGAAGTCAATGCCCAGTTCTTTACTGGTGGTGATCTCTGGTTTGAAATCCGTATTGTAAAGCGAAGTAGGGGCAAGGGCTGATCCTGGGAAATCAGAACGTCTGTAATATTTGTCCGTGCTGTAGCGGTTGCCGTATTTACCCGCTCCACCCACTTGGGCGATGGAAGCTCGTAGTTTTGCGAAGCTGATGCTGTTTGGCATGGTGAAAATTTCACTCAAAATGATGCCAGAGCTTGCAGAAGGAAAGAAATAGGACTGGTTGTGTTTGGGCAAAATACTGTTCCAGTCATTCCGTCCGGTAAGGTCAAGGAATACCTTGTCCTGCCAGCCCACGGTTACCATTCCGTATAAACTGTTTACTTTGTTATATCCGTCAAATTTACTGGTGAAAAGCTGGGAGCCGTTGACCAAGTTATATTCTCCGGGGATTTCAAGTCCTTCGGCCCAAGAGTCCTGACGAAGGTAGCGGTAATCCATCCTGTTTCCACCCACATTGGCCGTCACTTCCCAATCATCAAAGGTATCGGTATAGGTCAGCAGGAAATCAGTGTTTACTTCTTGCTTAAATACGTTTGTTTTGCGGTAATATCCGCGGGCATAACGGTTGATGTCATAAGGTCTTTCCTGATCCATGTTTTTGTCGTACATGTTCAATGCTCCACGGAGCATCAAGTTGACCTTAGGGTGTAGTTCAATGTCCATTTTGAAATTACCGGTAATGGCATATTGGTCCAGGCTGTTTTGGATTTCATATACCATCGCATAGGGATTGTCGATGTAGCTACTGTAGGGTCTGATCATGTCCACCTGCTCTTGGCCTTCTTTCCAGATAGGCTCGTACCAGGCGAGGTCCACATTGGGATTTTGGAAAATCATAAAATAGGCTATGGAGTGGTTGTTGTAGCCTTGGCCAGGGAGGTTGTCACTGGTACGGTTTCTGTAGTCCACGACGGAGCTGAGTTTGATGCGGTCGGTCACTTGATAGTTTCCATTGACGGATAGCGAGAGCTGCTCAAAACCCGTATTGGGCATGACCCAGTCATTTTTGGAGTGGGTAACAGAGCCGCGCATAGAGCCTTTTTCATCTCCCCCTTGGATGGATATGTTGGTGGTTTGGGTCACGCCTGTTTGCCAAAAATCCTTACGGTTGTTTTCATAGGGTCTCCAAAGTTGTCTTTCAAGTGACTGTCCTTCCACTGTCGGATCGTACTGATAGTAGTATTGGCCGTCGAATTTAGGACCAAATGCACTACTGCTACCGGCAGTGCTGTTGCCATCTTCAGAGGCGCCATAGCTGTAATATAGCCTGTCGTTATACGGAACGGGGTTGCCATTTTCATCCGTTGCAGGCTTTAAGTATCCGCCTTTGCCACTGCCCTGGCCGTATTCATATTGCCAGTCTGGCCACCGTTGGATATTGTCAAATTTGGTATTGCTGCTGACCGTGACGCCCAGCCCCTTTTGGCCTTTGCCTGATTTGGTAGTGATGATGACGGCACCATTGGCCGCTTGGTAGCCGTAAAGTGCTGATGCCGCTGGGCCTTTTAGTACCGAGACACTTTCAATATCGTCCGGATTTAAGTCAGAAATGGCATTTCCATAATCCACGGGGGTGTCATTGCTGGCACTTCCGCCCATATAGCCGTTAGAAGGGCCCGATCCGGGATGTTCATTCTGGATAGGTACACCGTCGATAACGATCAGGGCGCCGTTATTACCAGGATCCAGAGAGCTGTTTCCTCTAAGAATGATTTGTTGCGAGCCCACTGGCCCACCCAGCCCGTTGATCTGGAGTCCGGGGACTTTGCCACGAAGGGCTTCTGACCAATTGTTTGGACGGGCATCGGTAAGCTGTCTAGCGTCAATGGTTTGCTGTGCATAGCCTAGTTTTTTTTCTTCCCTTTTCATGCCCAATGCTGTCACGACTACTTCATCCAGGGCGTTGATGTTTTCTTCAAGGATGATGTTCAGCTCGCCTGCTTTCTCTACAGGCACCTGCTGTGAATTATACCCCAGATAAGAAACGATCAAGGTCACTGGGAAGGATTCGATATCCATGTTGAATTCCCCATTGGCATCGGTGACCCCTCCTTTTGAGGTGCCTTTGATCAGTAAGGTGACCCCTGGAAGTGGTTCACCGGATGTATCGGTGACTTTTCCGGTCAGTGTTTGGCGAAGAGATTCGAGGGGTAAGACGGTGATGGTCTTGTTGGTGGCTTCGAATGATAGCCCCGCTTTTTGGCCGATTTCGTTTAGGATCTCCGGCAGTGCTTCATCGGTAAATTGGAAAGAGAACAATTCAGCATCTTGACTTACTTTTTCATCAAACACGAAGTAAAAAGCAGTTTTACGCTCGATTTCAGTAAGTACCTGGGTGATCTTGGCATCTTCCAGGGACAGTGATAATCGGACCTTTGAGAGCTTGCTCCCCTCTGCATGGGAATTTGCTTGAACGGCTATGAGGAATAAACAGGCCAATAAAAGCCCTGTCTTTCGGCTCATTGCAGCTAAAAATCGTAATGGTGTTTTCATTTTTACTGAAATTAACTGGGTTAAGTTTATTTAAGTGATATCCTTGTTCGCTAGCATTAAGGTGTATCGTTTTATTTTTCGGTTATAGTGATGGTGTTCGCATTTTGAAATTCATAAGAGAATCCCTTTAGCAGGCTGATACTTTTCATGATATTAGCAGGCGTTTCATCTTTGAATTTTCCGGTGATGCGCTCTTCCTTTAATGCGTCCGATTCAAATATGATGTTCAATCCAAAGCGGTTTTCGAGGAGCTTGGCTGCTTCACCCAGATTCGTGTTGCTAAATACAATCAGTTTTGTCCAAGCGATAGGTTGTTGGCCTTCGAAAGCGGAAACTGACGACAACCGTGATGAGGTACTGGTGACCTGTTGGTTTTTGGTCAGGAACACATTATGTTTTGGATGATTTATAGGAGTTACTTGCACCTTCCCACTGATTACACTGACGGTGGTAGTTCCAGCCGTTTTAGTGTCCACGTCAAAGGAGGTGCCTAATACCTTGACATCTGTGGTTTGGGTGTGGACTATAAAAGGCCGTTCTATATCACGTTGGATATCAAAGAAGGCTTGTCCTTTCAGCGTGACATTCCTTTTCCGCCCAAATTGCTTTGCATACGTCAGGCTACTGTTTTCGCTAAGGGTGACGACACTACCGTCATTAAGTGGAATTTCGATTTGTTCACCCATTGCTGTGGAAACAGTGGTGCCTTTGTTGTCAGTTAGGTGCTTAATGGTGATCCCCACGACAAAAATTAGCGTTATGGCAGCGGCGGCTTTTACGATGTGCCACATAGGTCTGGAGGAGGTGTTTTTCTCCTTTGGCAGTTTTCCTAAAATGGCTTGAAATAGTTGCTGTCCTTTTTCGTCTGACACCAGGCCTTCGACTTCATCTGTGGAGGTACGATGCTGCATGCTATCATAGAACTTTTCGATTAATTTTACTTCGCTTTTTGTAGCGGTACCTTGCTGGTGCTTTTCTACCAGCTTCAAGAATTCTTCCCTTTTCAAAATGTGCTCTTTAAGAGATAGTGCTGTAAATGGGAGGCACACGTAGCTGAAAAAGTGAACTTAAAGGTTTCTTAATTACAGGGGCGCGAAGGTTACATTACCATAATCTTAGGGTAATAAAAAGTATAAAATAGCTGGTTTCGCGGAGGTTGGAGCGCAATAGTTTGAGGGCATTGCTGATGTGGCTTTCTACTGTTCGTTTGGAGATGTTCAGCTCCTGGGCAATTTCACTGTTGGACTTGTTTTTTAGCCTGCTGAGGACAAATACCTCATGGCATTTTCCTGAGAGTTTATGGATTTGGTTGGTAAGTGCCTTTTCGAGTTCGAGGTATTCCATATTTGTCTTTTCACTTTCCGGATTAGTGAGCAGCTTTAATTCCTCCTCATGGACAAAGTCAAATTTCAGTTTCTTGATGTGTGCGGAGAGTTTGTATTTAATGGCTTTAAAAAGGTAGCCTTCCAAGTGCAAGATGGTGGTCTCTTTGTTGTTTTGCCATAGGCTAATGAAAATTTCCTGCACGCAGTCTTCACAGACACCTTCATCCTTATATACACTGTAGGCATATGCATATAGACGCTTCCAGTACCGGTCAAAGATGACTTGGAATGCCGTATTGTCGCCCTGCTTCAACAGCGACAAAAGTTCGGAATCAGAAGTGCTGTTATTGGATTGGTTCATGGTTTTACCTATGATAAGGCAAAGTAAGTGAATGTTAAAAATTAAAGTTTGGATATGGTTTTAAGTTTAGGTTATCCTAATGTGAACCCCGTAACTGGAACTGCGATGCTGCACAACCGGCTAGTTCTTTTTGGAGGAATAGAGATGAAATAAAAAAAGGCACCAAAAAGCTGCAAACGCTTGCATCAATAAAAACCCTGTTCTATATTTGTGCCCTCATTAAGGGGAATTAGCTCAGTTGGCTAGAGCGTCCCGACGGCTGTCGGGAAGGTCATCAGGGGTAGTTTTCGGATAAAAATATGGGGGATTAGCTCAGTTGGCTAGAGCGCTACACTGGCAGTGTAGAGGTCATCGGTTCGAATCCGATATTCTCCACAACATTAATTGTAATGTTTTAAGGTTCAAAGTTGTAAGATATGCAACTTTGAGCTTTTTTTTGGATTACACCAGTTTAGATTTTTTCAATTCACCATTTGTTATGCCAGTTTCACTTGCTCCATGTATTTTGAAAATAAAACCACCTTTTTTTCATCCTTCTGGTCAAATAAAAAGGGGCTGACATCAGCTGCCATTTTCTTCATATCCAATTGGGTACACTTCTCCAGTATCCGTTTCCGGAGTTCATCTGGGGTTTGAACACCAATTTTAGTATATAGGTATTGATAATTAGGTGTTTCTCCTTGCCCCAATAAAAAAACAATATCAAAAAAATCCCTTCCTTTATTTCTCTTTCGATTGATTACTGCATAAAATTTCTGTGCTAATAGTAAATCCTTTGGTGTTGCATTTATTTGAGTAAAGACATCAAATTTATTAAGCAATGGTTGCTCAGGTTGGTAGTCAAAATCATGTGGTTCTGTATCAAGTTGAATAAGAATTTTTTCCTCTTTATGATTACTCAATCCTTCTTTATACAATAATTCAGGAAAACGAATATAACAATGGTATGCGCCCTTTTGTACGTTACGCATTTCTACTTCATATCCCAATCTTTCCAGTTCGTTCTTAACAATTTCAGTGATGGCATTAAAATCCTCCATGGAAAGGTTGAAATTATCGAAGTCCAAATCTTCAGAAAACCGGTTATTTCCATGGACAATGCGCAAGCACGTACCTCCCAAAAATGCCAGTTTATTTTCAAATGAGCTGTCGAAAATAATTTCAAGAATTTTATATTGCAGGTATTCACGAATCATGAACCTTTCATACCCTTGTAATGATACCGGGTAATACGGTCTGATTTCTTCTAAACTAAGCATTAATCATGTTTTTAAACAGTTGCATCCTTTTATTTATTACTCTGGAATCAAATACTCTTTGATATTTATCCAACTTTTCGAAGTTTATGATTTCTTTGGCTTGAATTTCATTCAAGCGCAGTTCTTCCATTTCCTCTGGAGAATCAATCTTATTGAGGTAGAAGAAATCAAGCACTACTTTTTCGGGCTCAGCGATTTTAAAAGTGAAGCTTTGCTCCTTTAACAGTCTATATCCAAAAAATAAGCGTTTATTAATATGTCTATAATCAAAAATCCCAATCGATGTATTATGGTTCGCCGTATTTCTGGTGGTTACCGAAGTTGTTATAAATACTCCTTCTGGGATCAAATTATAAAAAGCCAAGCCACTTTCCAAGGATAAATATGACGGCGAATACATAGCATTAGCCAAGAAATACGAAAACTTTTCATCTTTTCTTTGTTCTGTAAAACAGTAGTATCCACGCCTGACTTTTAACAAATATCCTTTTTCCTGCCATTCCACTAATCTCCTGTTATCAAAATCCGGAAACCGCTTTTGAATGTCCTTAACAGAAAAGACCGGAAAATTTTGAAATGCCTCTTTAAACACTAAATATTTCATTATATATTAAAAGTTTGTTAAAAATAACAATTATCTAATATAAAACAAAAATAGAATAGTAAGATTCATTAAAAAAAATGAAAAGTTATCCCCTCCTATATAGCAGTATATCCTTTATACAGCACACTCCCCCTCTAAACTAGCCAACAACCTCAAATTCTCCGCCAAATGGTTCGAGTTCAATCCGGTCAGCTCCACGGAAAGGCTTGCAGCACTGCAGGCCTTTTTTATTTTATACCTATGTGCTATCTCTATATTTTATATTCCAGAATAACTATCAAGCTATTTCAGGACGAGACAATACCTATAATTAATACTGATCTATAAATATGGAAGCAGTTACAAAATAAAAACCGGATTATGCACCTTTTAAATTTCGAATTTCATCAGCTAAAACAGGAATGTTCTTTTGAATTATTCCCCACAACATTTCAGATTCAACCGAGTCATAAGCATGTGAAATAATATTTCTTAATCCAATAATGTTTTTAGAAGCTGTAATTTTGATGTTAGGGTTGATCTCAATCATTTTCCGTATCGCTTCTCCGATAATTTCTAAATCCCGCTCAACTGCCCGCTGCAAAATGATATCTTCAGAAAAATTGTTAAAGTTGTTTTGAGTTCTCTGCTTAATAAATTCGATCTCCTCAATAACACTTTCAATATCTAAAATGTATTTGAGTAGTTTAGGCTGCATACAAATCTACTTTTGACTTATAAACTTCTTTTTTTAGAACTGGGTTCTTAAGTGATTTGCTAGACACAAGATCTACTTTTCTATTTAAAATATCTTGAAGCTGATCTAATAACGAAAAGTAGTTGTCGGCATATTCCAAAACATCAATATCATCAGAAAACTCGACAAGCAGATCGATATCGCTGTCTTCATGCATGGCATTTTTTGCAGCTGATCCAAATAGAGAAATGGCCTCAACGTGATGTTGCTTACACGCTGTTATTATTTCATCAAGTTTATTTTGAATCAATTCAATCATAATTCCAAAGATACATGAATTTCGAATAATACCCATGCCCTGCTTAATGGTGTAACTCGTTATAACAAAACAAAAATGCACATTATCAATTAAAATCAAAGGTATAACAACACATTTTGGTGTTATTTTGTAGCTAATGAAACAGAAACCCTCTTAGTTTAACTTAAAAAGAATAACTCAACAACCTCAAATCCTCCGCTAAATGGTTTGAGTTCAGTCCAGCCAGCTCCACGAGAAGCTTGCAGAGATGCAAGCTTTTTTTATTTTTTAGGGGTGTGTTTTGGGTTAAGGATAAAAGCTGGGACGGCCAGTTTGTTTAATTGGGAAACCACGGTTAACTATAAATGCCACAAAGGCACCATGTGGACGTTGTAAACCTTATTACATATATAATATGATTATTAACATAAACTATTGTACGCTAACTTCGAAAATGGAGTAGCTTGAGAACTCAGGTTCTACATCCCCATTGTAAATATCGCGCATCAAAATTCTATTTCCTGGTAATTGCACAATTTCAGAATTTGGTTCACAATCTGGAAAAGGAAATGGAACTTCAACTTCTATCGATTTGTCATCTTTAATCAAAATTAATCCATATAATTTTGGGTCAAAAAATGGAACGTAGTTGGGATCTACACTTTTTTTAGCGACTTCAGAGGATTCATTTAATCCCTTAAAATAAAGAATACCAGTAAGACCTTGATCAAACCGAAAAAGGCCAACATTTTTGGAATTATTAGATTGGTTAAAAACATCATGATTAAAATTTACATTATATTTCAATTCAAAATTTTCACGTAAATCATAAACACCAATTTCATTAGAATGCTGAAACGTTAAATACATCAAATTTTTTTCTTTATCTAAATGATAAACCTGAACAGGCATGCTTGAATTCCCTTTAGGCAAATCAATTCTGGGAATATCGGCACTTTTAAATAATATAACTTTTTCTAATCGATCTGCCACAGGATTAAATTGCTCAACTAGAAAGTCAATATTAGTATCCTTAATACCTGCATTTGAGTTAAAACCAGAAAAAAAGTTCGTAAAGACAAAAATATCAGAACCGTTCTTCTGATAATAATAGGGAACAGCATATCTAGGACCAGTGTAAAAAACTGCATACCATTCGGAAACGAACCTAAATCTGTCATTTACCTCCCAAACATCACTATACCATATAAGGTCACGTGAACTAAGTAAAAGATACCCCCCCTTTTCTTCAAAAAAAGATGCAGCAATCAAACTAGAATTATACTCATTAGGCCCATCTCCAAACCTTTGTATTGACTCCAACACCTTACCTGTGTTATCAATAATCAAAAATTCTTTTGTCACTTGATCAACAGCCAGGTATCTACTTTTATTTTGATCAAAATCAAGGATTGTAATCTTAGTCTCCCAATCTACTCTAATTGAATCAACTTTTTCAATAGTAACAAGGTTACTTTCTTCTTTATTGGATCTTTTATCGCAGGAAGGACATAGAAATAAAAGAAGAAAAACAATAAAAAGATTAAATACTATTTTACATACTTTTAATAAATCACAAAAAAACATCTCCATCAAAATTAATGTATATTCTAAATTATTTAATAAACGCTATTTCAATTTACGATTTTAATGGATAATTATTATGATGGTACAAATCATCAATAGTTCAAAAATGATAAAATTGTTAGCATCTTGAACGAAATAGTAGGATAGTCTTGCTGCGCGTCTCCGGAATCGGGGGAGCGGGATTTTTCCTTGATTTTACTTACAAAGCCCAACTCAACAACCTCAAATCTTCCACCAAATGGTTCAAGTTCAGTCCAGCCAGCTCCACACAACCGGAATGGAGCGAAAATTTCGCTCCTTTTTTTATTTTTTGCTTCGTAACTCCTTGTCTATCTAGTGTATAGAACCATATATCAAAAATTAATGTCTGGTGACTCTTCTTGGAAAGAAGATATTTTGAAAATGGGTAGTTACGTTATTTAGTACGCTATTGGTTTCGATTTATTTAATCTTGGGATGCTAAAATTTAACAAGCAGCATTGTTGATATGTGGTGCCGGAAACATTTTATGTGATTATTCGTTTTTTTCCTTTTAGTTTAAACTTACCAAGCTCATAAAATATAGGCCTGTTTTGGGTTATATTTACGCGAGCACATTAAAGGAGCGATGAATAGAATTTTGATAGTCGAAGATGATCCTGACCTCAGTCGAAACATTACCGCGGCCTTAAAAGCTGAAGGAATCGAACCAGTGGCGGTATACGATGGGCTTTTGGCGGCCAAGATGCTGGAAAGGGAGTCCTTTGACGGGGTGATCATGGATATCAATCTTCCGGGCTGGAACGGCTTTGAGCTGTGCAGGAATTTTAGAAAAACCAATCAACAAACCCCTGTATTGATGCTTACGGCTTTTGGTGAGCTGGAAGATAAAGTGTCCGGTTACGAAGCCGGAGCGGATGATTACCTGACCAAGCCGTTTTACATGAAGGAATTGTTGATGAAAGTCCAAGTGCTGTTGAAAAGAGGACAGTTCCTCGCAGAGGGAAAGGCATTGGACGAGATCGTTGTAGCGGGAGCGTTGCGACTTGATCGCAAAAATAAGGAAGTGTTTTACAAGGACGTCAGGGTCGACCTAACACCCCGTGAGTTCCAAATTCTGGAGGCCTTGTTGGATGCAAATGGCAGCCCTGTAAGCAAATCAGCCTTGGTGAAAAAGATCTGGGGGACTTCTATGGATATTTCTTCCTCTACCAATACCATTGAAGTTTACATCAATTTTTTAAGGAATAAACTGGACAAGCCCTTTGGAAAGCAGTCCATAAGAACGAAGGTAGGCTTTGGCTATTATTACAAAGATTAAGATGACCATTCGAAACAAAATATTACGTTACTTTTCCATCAGCATCATTCCTCTATTGGGCGTTTGCCTGTTAATGGTTTACCTGGTCTTTGATGGGTATCGGCAAGAGGAATTTCGCCAAAGACAACAAGAAAAAATCACTTCCACGTTGGCGTATTTGTCAGCATACACCGAGATGGACTCCGAAATGCTGAAGAGCTTTAACAGGACGGTGATCGATTCCATGCTGAATGAAAAGTTACTTATTTTTGATGTGGACAAATCGCTTGTTTATAGGTCATTGGATGATACCCAAATCGGATCCGTAAACATGATATTGGGTAGATTGTCTCCAAATACCACTGAAATCAGCCTCAAGGAGGGTGACTATGAAGTGCTCGGGATGTATTTTGAATCAGGAGGTAAATCCTATTATGGGATTTATAAAGCCTATGACGAATTTGGGTATACGAAATTATATTTTTTAAGAAATATCCTCTTAGGTACCTTTATTGCCATTTCCGTCTTGTTGTTTGTCATGACATTCTTGCTTTCCAAGCATATAGCAGCCCCCATCCATCAGGTGGCCATGGCCATTCAACAATATAAAATCGGAGCCAAAAGCTTTAGATTGGACATGAAGGGTGGTTCCAGAGAGGTAGAGGCGCTCATCAATAAGTTCAACGAACTTCTGGACCGCATAGACTTGGCCCTGATGTTCCAGAAAAATGCCACGCATCATATTTCCCATGAACTCAAAACACCACTGGCAGTACTGGTGTCCAATTTCGAGAAAATGGAACAAATGGAAGGAGATCGTGAGCTGAAAGACTTGCTGACAAAGCAGAAATACACGACCATGGGAATCGCCGAGGTGATCAATGTATTGCTGGAGATATCAAAAAAAGATACTGGCACTGGGCTGGAAGAAAAAAGGTTAAGGGTGGATGAGTTGCTTTTTGACCTGTGCGAAGAATTGTCGGTCATTTATCCGGACTTCATGTTTTCAATAGATTTTGAAAGCAGTATCGAATCCCCTGAAACATTGGTGTTTTCAGGAAGTGAATCATTGATCCGTGCGGCACTGTCAAACCTCCTTACCAACTGCATCAGATATGGGCATAGCGGCATGGCCAACATCTTGGTGGCGGTAAGGCAAGAGACCCTGTCCATCGAATTTACCAACAAAGGGGAAACCCTTTCCAAAAAAGAAGTGAAGTCCCTGTTCAAGCCCTATTTTAGAGGCGTCAACAGTAAGGGTATTTTGGGCAATGGTCTTGGACTTGCCCTGGTCAAAAAGATCATGGAGGTTTATGAAGGAGATATTACCTACTCCATCCCAGAAAAGAACACCAATAAATTCACCTTACACTTACCTTTAAGGTAATCTTTATTTCTATTAAGGTTTTTTTAAGGTCGTTTTGTTGTCCTTTGACCTGTATAAGAACAGGCAAAGATGCGCACCAAACACATTTATCACCTATTATTCCCAATCATGCTAACAGCGATTGGTGTCCCCAGTCTTCGGGGTCAATCGCTGTCAAATCAAGTCCAGGCTGATACCCTCAGGATGGACAGGTTTTCTTGTGAGGCTTATCTCCTCCAAAACAGCGTCATGATTTTGGCCGAAAAGCTGGAGATTGAAAAAGCACTCGCCCAAAAATGGCAGGCCCAACTGTGGCCCAATCCTAGTTTGGAAATCGATGAGGTAAACCTTTGGGCATCGCCTGCACAGCTGGGGTATTTTGGGGAGGAATTACCCCCTCTGGTAGGAGGATTTGGTAAAAACCTTCAAATGTCCATGGCGCTTGAACAGCTCGTTCAAACAGCAGGGAAGCGCAGAAAACTTATCGCGGTGGAGGAGGTTGCTGTCCACCAATCAGAGGCCTATTTCAAGGATTTTCTCAGAGAGCTCAAACAGTCCTTTAGGGAACTGCTTAACCAATGGGAGTATCTGGAAAGGAACAAGGCCCTTTTGTCAGGACAATATGAATCCCTCTCCCAGTTAAAAGCTGCCATGGGCAAGCAAGTAACCCTTGGAAATACCGGTAAAGCGGAGTATGTCCGGTTGATGGCTGCCCAATTGGAACTGAAGAAGGCCTTATTTGAAAAAGAGGAAGACCTGATTTCCTTACAGCAAGAACTTTCCCTACTCATGAACCTTCCCTCAGGAACCATACTGGAATTGGTGTTGGAGGAGGGCTTTCCAGAGCTTGAAAAAATAGTCCTGGTAACGCTTGGCGAATTAGAGAACAGGGCATTGGAAAA
This sequence comes from Echinicola rosea, assembly GCF_005281475.1. Taxonomy (NCBI): domain Bacteria; kingdom Pseudomonadati; phylum Bacteroidota; class Cytophagia; order Cytophagales; family Cyclobacteriaceae; genus Echinicola; species Echinicola rosea. The sequence continues at coordinate 2,199,974 of NZ_CP040106.1, forward strand.
CAGGCCGGACCTTAGAGGAGCCTTGCTGGAGGAAACGATGCAAGAAAAGCAGTTGACCTATGAAAAGGCTCAGCGGGTTCCAGACCTGAACCTCAAGGTAGGCTACGATAGAGGAGGGAACTTCATGCTGGATTTTATTGGATTTGGGGCAAGTATCGATCTGCCATTTTTTAACCGTAACCAGGGTAATATCAAGCGGGCACAGCTCCACCAACAGCAGGCTGCGCTTCGGTCACAACACAAACAAGCCACTGTTTTGGCTGAAGTGCGCACGGCATACCTTTCCCTGATGAAGGAAATTGGGTTCTATCAAGACATAGACGGACAATATGATGAGGAGCTGGATAGGCTGTTGGATAATTACACGAGAAATTTCAGTGAAAGGAATATCAGTCTGGTGGACTACTTGGATTTTTTGGAAGCCTATCTCGAAAACAAGGAAATCCTTCTGGATACCAAAAGGTCTATCAAAGACAAAATCGAAACATTGCAATCAACCATTCACGGGGATATTTAAAAAGTTTAAATAAGATGGAAGTGTACAGAAATATAAAAAATTATCGGCTTTTGTCCGTTTTGTTGTTGTCCACGCTAGTTGCTTGTGGTCCTCGGGAAATGACCAAACCTGATGTCCAAACCCCAAGGCTATGCTTGGAAGGAAAGCTCAAAGAAGGAACGCATCTGGTCAGGGCGGAGAAGGTGAAAATCAAAGAATCCCTGCCCTTGACGGGGAAAATAGAGCCTGATCCCGATAGGGTGATCCACTTTACAAGCCTTGTAAGCGGGGTGGTGACCAAAACCTATTTTTCCTTGGGAGAACAAGTAATAGCAGGCCAGTTGCTGATGGACATTGTCAGCCCAGAGCTTAGCGCCCTTCAAGCAGACAAAAAGCGATTGGAAAGTGAAATCAGGGTAGCAAAACGACAACTAGAAGCCAAAAAGTCAATGTTTGAGGACAGACTTGCCTCAGAAAGTGACTTCATGGAGGCAGAGAGCCTCCAGCTTTCACTTGAGGCTGAGTTGGAGAAAGTCAATGCTAATCTATCCCTATACCGCGCCAGTCCCGAACGGAGCGTCTTTCAGGTCTTCGCTCCTTCGGCTGGTGTGGTTACGGCTAAGAATATCACCGCTGGAATGCAGATTGTTGCCGATGACACCCCATTATTCACCTTGGCAGACTTGGATGCGGTATGGGCCATGGTCAATATTTATGCAGGTAACCTTTCCCAGATCCACATAGGAATGCCAGCAGCCGTTTCGTCCCTGTCTTACCCGGATGATATTTTTTCAGGACAGATTGATCACCTCTCGGAGATATTCCAAAATCAAGAAAAGGTGCTGAAAGGAAGGGTGGTGCTGGACAATCAAAACCACCGGCTGAAACCAGGAATGGTAGTGGATGTTACCGTGGCCAATGAACGGGACGAGACGGCCATCAGCATTCCCTCCAATGCCCTTGTTTTCGATAACAGCACCTACTACGCAGTCACCTATAAGGATGATTGTGACCTTCGCGTCAAGAACATCCAATTGCTATTGATGAACGAGGGAATAGCGTACGTTAAAAGTGGCTTAGAGGAAGGCGAACAAGTAGTGGCCGCTAACCAGCTCTTGATCTATGAACAGCTAAAAAACCAGCTTAACCACTAATCGATATGCATAAACTGGTCCAGCAAATTGTTGCTTTTTCCCTTAGAAATACCGTACTGGTCTTCTTTGCCATTCTACTGTTGGTAGTAGCAGGAATCGTTTCCTATACCAAAACCCCGATCGAGGCTTTCCCAGATGTGACCAATACGCGGGCACGGATCATTACCCAGTGGCCGGGAAGGAGTGCCGAAGAAGTCGAGAAGTTTATCACTCTGCCCATTTCAAAGGTGATGAACACGGTGCCAAAGAAGACTTCGGTAAGGTCCATTTCTTTATTTGGACTTTCCGTGGTCACTATCGGTTTTGATCAATCCGATGACTTTTACGCCCAACAGTATGTGGCCAATAAGCTACAGTCCGTAAACCTTCCGGATGGGGCGGATGCTGAAATAGAGCCGCCATCTGGAGCTACAGGAGAGATATACCGATATGTTTTGCGCAGCAATCGACCTATCAAGGAAATCACCGCATTGCATGACTGGGTGGTGGAAAGGGAATTGCTGGCTGTTCCGGGAATAGCCGACATTGTGAGTTTTGGAGGAGAGGAGAAGATCTATGAAATCAAGATCAATCCTACCGAACTGGCCAATTACGACCTTTCTCCGCTAGAGGTATTTGAAGCCGTGGGCAATAGTAATGTGAATGTAGGTGGGGATGTGGTCGAGCGTGGCGATCAGGCATATGTGGTTCGGGGGATAGGCTTATTGGATCATATTGATGATATCGGCAATATCATCGTCGAAGAAAACCAAGGAACCCCAGTGCTCGTCAAACATGTGGCTTCCGTAGAGCTCTCCGCCAAGCCCCGATTAGGGCAAGTGGGGCTTCAGGACGAAGACGATCTGGTCCAAGGTATCGTGATCATGCTCAGGGGGGAAAATCCCAATGAAGTGATTGGACGTCTGAAGGAAAAAATCACTGAACTCAACTCAAGGATACTTCCTGAAGATGTAAAAATTGAACCGTTTGTGGACCGGACAGAACTGGTGGACATCACGGTAAATACCGTGACCAAAAATTTGGTGGAAGGGATCATCCTGGTGTCCATTGTAGTCTACATATTCCTGTACAATTGGCGGATGACCGTAATCGTGGCCAGTGTCATTCCCTTGGCATTCCTTTTTGCGATCATCATGCTGAAAATCTTAGGAATGCCGGCCAATTTAATATCCATGGGCTCCTTGGATTTTGGTCTGCTGCTGGAAGGGACATTGGTGATTTCCGAAACAGTCTTCGTCAGCTTGGAGCGGAAGGCACACCACTTGGGCATGGAGCGGTTCAACAAGATTTCGAAATCCGGAATCATCAAAAGAAGTGCTGGCAGCGTAGCCTCATACATCTTTTTTGCCCTGATCATTTTGATCGTGGCCTTGATGCCCATATTCTCATTTCAAAAGGTGGAAGGCAAGATGTTTACCCCTTTGGCCTATACCTTGGGCTTTGCACTGCTTGGTTCCCTTATCCTTAGCCTTACCTATGTGCCGGCCATGTGTAAGGTCATGCTGACCAAGGACATTGTGGAGAAGGATAACCGAATTACCAGGGGAAGCAGGGAAGGATTGTACCGATTGTATTTATGGAGTGCCAAAAACAAAAAGGTGACCATCGCGGTGTTTGGAGGGTTGTTGATAGCGAGTATCATAGGGTTTTCAAGGCATGGATCCGAATTCCTGCCGAAATTGAATGAAGGGGCGATCTATGCCAGGGCAACGCTTCCCAATAGCGTAAGCCTCACCGAGTCCGTCAGGATCACCAAGGAAATGAAGGAAAAGGTACGGTCCTTTGAGGAGGTGAAGTTTGTGCTCACCCAGACGGGAAGGCCAAATGACGGTACCGACCCTACAGGCTTTTTTAACATCGAATTTCATGTTCAGCTGTATCCTGAGGGAGATTGGGAAAGGGACATCTCCAAAGATGAACTGATTGGAGAAATAAGAAAGGAGTTGTCTATATATCCCGGGGTCGTGCTCGGTTTTAGTCAACCCATTCAGGATAACGTAGAGGAATATGTCGCTGGGGTGAAAAGCTCTTTGGTCGTCAAAATATTCGGACATGACCTTTTCGAACTGGAAGCATATGCTGACCAAGTGGCCAAGTCCTTGGAAGGAGTTGAGGGCATTGAGGACCTGAATGTGTACAAGAATATTGGATTGCCAGAGCTTCGTATCCAACTGCACGACCATAAAATGGCGAGGTATGGCGTAAACGTGGCCGATGCTCAGGCAGTGGTGTCCATGGCCATCGGTGGACAAGCAGCTACCAATTTTTACGAGGGTGAAAGGATCTTTGATGTCCGTGTCAGGTATGAAGAAAATTACCGGGACAATGAGGACAGGATAAGAGAAATCCTTATACCTGCGATGGACGGGGGCAAGGTTCCCCTCAAGGAAATTGCCACGGTGGATTTCCATACGGGACCGGCTTTTATCTATCGGGAGGATAACAGCAGGTATATTGGAATCGGTTTCAGTATTGAAGGGCGGGATCTTGGTAGCACCATTGAAGAAGCCAAGCAACGCGTAGCGGAAAAAGTTGATTTCCCTGCGCACCTTACCACGGTATGGGCGGGAGAATTCGAAAGCAAGGAGCGTGCTACCAGGCAATTGGCCTTGATCGTACCCGTTTCCATTCTCTTGATCATGTTTTTGCTATACATGAATTTTCAAGGGAATATCAAGGATACCTTGGTGTCTTTCTTGACCATTCCATTTGCCTTCATTGGGGGCTACCTCTCCTTATGGTTGACGGGGACTACCTTTGGGATTTCGGCTGGAATCGGGTTTATCATCTTATTCGGAGTGGCCACCATTGATGGAATTGTCCTTATTGGAAATATCAAGCAGCAACTTATGGACCGTGTTCCATTGAAAGAGGCCATCGCCAATGGAGTTTATTCCAGGATCAGGCCAATTTTGATGATCGCATTGATGGGGGCAATGGGCCTGTTGCCTGCAGCAATGTCCACGGGAATGGGGTCGGAAGTCCAAAAACCATTGGCCATCATGATCGTGGGAGGGCTGATCGTATGCATGTTGCTTTCGTTGACCGTTCTGCCACAGGTTTACTACTTGGTTTACCGAAGGGACAAAAATTTTCATTGATCATCACCGAGTCTAAAACTTATCAAACATGAACAACGTGCTCCAACGTCTGGCAAAAGTAGGGTTAAACGGTTTCTTTTTGACGTTACTGCTGGTAATCCTAATGGCTTACCTGAATCCAGCTATCGGTGCCGATCACCAAATAATGCCCTGGAAATATATGATCATGATCGGAAATGGATTGATCTTTTTCTTCTATGGTGTTAAACTGGATCCCAGGCAATTAAAGGTTGCAGTGGGTAATTGGAAGTTGCACACGGTTGTTCAATTGACCACTTTTCTGGTTTTCCCGTTGTTTGTTTATTCATTTGTTTCGCTGGGGGAACTGGAGGGAGAGATGCGGTTGGGAGTAGTGTTTCTTGCGTCACTTCCTTCCACCGTATCCTCCTCAGTGGTCTTGGTGAGCATGGCCCGGGGCAATGTTCCAGCGGCCATTTTTAATGCCAGCATATCCAGTTTGTTAGGGATTTTTATCACGCCATTTTGGATGAGCATGTTTATGGATAATGGTGATAGGGATTTTCTAATGGACTTTTTGCCTACCATTGGCAAATTGACCGTGCAGGTTTTATTACCGTTTGCACTGGGGCTTTTGCTGCACACAAAGCTGAAGAAGTGGGCTTCTCATCATGGATCATCTCTTAAGAAATTTGACCAAGGGGTCATCCTGATGATTGTCTTTACCTCCTTCTCCAATGCTTTTTTTGACCGGATGTTCGATGGGATTTCTACCAATGCCCTTATGTTTCTTGGCCTTGGGATGACGGCCTTGTTTTTGATGATCGTTGCCGTGATGGATTTTGTGGCCTATGCCTGGGGAATGGCAATGGAGGATAGGATTGCCCTGGTTTTTTGTGGCTCCAAAAAATCATTGGTGCATGGTGCCATTATCGGGAGTGTGCTGTTTCCGGACCCAGCCGTTCTAGGGGCAGTTATGCTGCCTTTAATGATTTACCATGCACTTCAATTGCTTATGGGAAGTGCGTTGGCGGGCTATTTTAAGGAGCGTGTGGAATACGTTTCGGAGACATAATGGGATTATCCATTAGGATCGATCATGTTTTATTTGATACTGCATGGGACTAATGCCAAACTCAGCCTTGAAGGTCCTTGATAAGTAGGACAGGTTTCTGAATCCGACCTGGTAAACAATTTCACTTACATTTATAATCTTTTCCAATGAGTAATTTTCTGTTCTGCGCCTTAAGGTATTTGACGTTAAGAAATCAAAAAAGTGGGCTGGAAAAGGCGCAGGCTTTCCTGCCTGGCGGCCTAGGCAGGCAGGACGTGAATCAGCACAAAAAATTCGTTTCCTGCTCAAACGGAGGAGTTTACCTGCGCGAGTACTGGCTTTGATTGTAGCCGAAATCGCTCACCGCAGCGTGGTTTTCGACCAATACGGAGATATTCGATGTCCATTCGATCATCTTCCCGTAGCCTCGAAGCTTTTTTTAATGACATGAAAAAGATGATGCCATATACTTACATCCTTAGAGATGAGGTTGTATGATCCACTATTGGTAGCGCCAGGTTTGATGAACGATAGATTAAACCCGCATTCAATGCCGTTTAGTTAAGGGGATTTCGTTCTTTTCATATACCAAAAAGTCCTTTTTTTGATTGACTTTGGTTGGGGAAACCTGATCATCCTGGTGGATTTTATCCTTTTCCTTTTTTCCATTGATGAAAAAAGAAAGAAAAAAATCCAGGCCGGTGGTATGCCTTTTAAAGTGGGACATGGATTTACCCTGCGACGTGGATCCGTCACCCATTTTAATTTCCACCCGATGGCTACGGCCTAAAAGTGAGTGGGTCTCGCTGTTCCACGACGCGAGCCAACTCACTTTCTTAACGGCCTCCACCATCGGCTGGAAAACAGGCATACCAAGGGCCGTAATAAGGAAGCGATACCTTTTTGGGACTTATTAACCTCAGTTCGATTTTAAAATCGTCACTGCGAGGCTTAGAGGGAGATATGAGGGGTGGAAGCCGTGGCAGTCTCAGTATTTCAGGATTGCCACCCCCTTTTCCAACCCACATCCTCCTTAAAAGGGTTCGTATGACGATTTTAATACAAAAATTAAGTCGAGCTCAGGTTATTAACTGAATCCGCCTTGCAGGTATTGGGCGTTAAGAAATTAAATAGCGGGTGGGCAAAAAGGCAGGCTTGTTTGACGAAGTGCTGCCCAAATGTTGGCAGCTAAAGAAGGTTTACCTGGCTTTAGATAGGCCTGCTTGGCTTTAGACAGGAGGAGTTTGCCTGCATGAGGGGAGCCTTTAATTTTAGCCCAATAGCTGCACACCTGTGCGCCGTGGCGTAGCGGCGGGGTTTTTTGGTTACTTTGTGTGTCCTGAAGTTCGGGAAACCGGACATGCTATCCAACTGATGTCGAATAGGGCGTTACAACCCTTGGCACGACGGCTGGGACTGGATCAGGCAGACCAGTCAAATTCCCCTGATGGTGCTGCGCTTTCAAGGCTGTGGTACTGAGCGATCAGAAGGGATGCGTTTCGAAAAGCTGAACGAAAGTGAACCGTTCGATGAAGTGTCGTGAAAAATACTTCCTGTCAAAACCGGGGGCTAGAGTAACTTCCGGGACAAAATAGGCAGCGCAGACTGAGAGTTGGCCTATTGGCAGGCGGCATTAAGGCGGCAGGAGTTCGAAACAGGCGGTTGGATGGAACAGGAGAACCATCCCCTTTATTAGGGATGGGGCGGATCAGTCCGTAGTAGTGTTGAAAGCTCTGGAAACGGAGAAAGAGCGAAGGGACTGAGGCAATCAGTTTTAAATGGTTACACAACCTAAAATTAGGGAAGATGGAGTTGTTTGAAACAAAATCTGGAACATCAGATTTGATTGTCAAGAGCCGTATGACGGGAGACTGTCACGTACGGTTCTGAGAGAGGCTTGGGCATAGGGCCCAGGCCTACTCGACTTTGACCTGCAGCAAAAAAGTGACAAAGGTAAAGAGATGAAAACCATCTTGGAATTTAGCAGAAAAACAATAGAACCAACATTTCCAGGTACATACTAACTAAACGGCATTGAACCCGCTTTATGCATTAGGAATCGTTATGAGAGCTGAAACTACAAGAAAATCAGGCTGTTTGGAGATTGAATCATAGCATCGCTATGGTGAAATCAAAAACAGCAGCGAAGCGATTGATTTTGAAGTAGTTTTAGGTCGCAATAGATAGGCTAATGTATAATGCGGGTTAAAGCAGTAGGGTCTTGAGGTCTGCCACACTTTCAAGAATATAATCAGGATTTGCAGTTTTTAGTTGGGCGGTGTTTTGGGCTCCAGTCAATACGCCAACAGTAAGGCCGCATTTTGCATTTTTACCTTCTTCTATGTCGATAGTGGAGTCACCTGCCTTTAGTACTTCCTGAGGATCTGAAATGGAACAGATTTCCATAGCTTTAAGGATCATATCAGGCCCTGGCCTGCCGTTGGTTACATCATCTGCAGTTACAAGTCCATCCATGTCAGGTCCGATTTGCCAGTTGAGTTTGGTAAGAAGGGAACATGCAGTTTTTTTATCATAACCGGTGTTTAGGACCACCGCAGTCCCTGCATGTCGAAGGGCTTCCATAGTTTCCTTGACTCCCGGAAATGTTTTGACATTCATCTGTTCATAGGCAAGCTTTAGCTCGGCTTTGAAATTGGCGAAAGCGCTGGCCGCAGTTTCGGTGACATTACCGATATGGGTGCAGGCCATTAGCACATCGGTAATGGCTTGATGTTTTTCCTTTCCCGCACCATGCAGCATGACTTCTTCCAAAGGGATATTGAACCCTTTATCATTGATTACCTTTTGGACGGTTTTGTACACTACATTATCTTCGTCCACGGTGGTTCCTGCCATGTCGAGGACCACAAGCCTGATGTTTTTCATGTTGTTAAGTTAAATAAATTCTGAATGTTTTCTTTGGCATATCCTGCGCTTCCGGTCATGCCTTTTCCACCTATGCCTGTCACAATGTGGATATGGTCATTGATGGTAGTTTGGAACAAGTCTTTTGTCTTGCATTGAGAATACATTCCGTACCATCGATGTGCAATTTCGTAGTTTGGTAAGCGAAAGATTTCCTTTGCCTTCCGGACCATGTAATCGTCGATTTCCATGTCCAGATCGTAGCCAAGGTCGTCAATGTCCTTTGCCTCGGCATATTGGTGGCTGTCTCCGAGGATAACCGAGCCGTCTTTGGCCTGTTTGAAAAGAATGTGGATGCCCCATTTTTTTTCTGGGGAGTCTTGAGCTTCTCGGCTTTTGATGACCGAAAAGGAAGGACATTCGCTGAAAGCTTCGTATCTCCGAATGGAAAGTCCCGTAAGGACAGATCCGGGGAGAGAGTATCCAGTGCCTTGCGGTTTGGTCTGCATCATTTGGAGCTTTGAAACCTGCAGGTCACTCTGGGCAAAAAGTGCTGGGTAGAGGATTTTAAACTCCCTTCCATTACAAATGATCACTTTGGAGCCTTTTAGGGTTGAGCCGCAGGCTGTGTCCACGTTGACTGTATTACCGGTATGCTCGCAGGATTTTACGGTTTTACCGGTGTGGATTTCAAGGTTTTTTTCGGTTTTTAAAAAATCCAACAGGCGGTGGATCATTATTCGAGGCTCTACGGTCACTTCATCAGGAAAATACAGTCCCCCTTTTGCATAACTGCTTTTTAGCCCGGGGTAGTGGTGAAGACAAGTCTGTTTGGTCAGCATTTCAGAAGTATAGCCATTTTGGATATTGATGTCATGGAGTTCTTCGATGAGTTGCATCTCTTCTTCATCAGAGGCAAGGTAGATCGTTCCGTTTTGGCGTACGGAAATATCAAACTGGGTTTGAAGGTTTTTATAAATACTCAGGCTTTCACGGCCATAATTTTGCCATTTGGAATTCATGCCCGAAGGGACTACCTGTCCGAAATTTCGGGTAGTGGCATCCTGTGGTGCCTTGTCCTTTTCGATCAAAGCCACCTTTAGGCCAGCTTCCAAGGCATGGTAAGCATGAAAAGTACCCAATACTCCTCCGCCAATTACAATCAGATCAAACATTATTTATGGTTTTGTTTTAACAATCAATGATGGTTTATTTATTCAGTTATGGTTTGATACCTACCCTGTAATAGCGTCCTTCATTGCCCGCTTCAAATGCGGAGTCCAACTCTTCTAGAGCAAACTCTTTTCCTACCAAACTTTCAAAGGGGTATTTGCGTTTTGCGGTGGATAGAAAGTCAATGGCGCTTGCCAAGTCTTGAGGGATGTAGTTGTGCAGCCCTTTAATGGTAAGGAGATTGCGGACCAGGTGTTCCGCATTGACCAACAGATCTCTTTGGGGAAAGACAGCGCCCACCAATATCATTGTTCCTCCAATTCCCAATAGTTGAATACATTTTTCCATTGCTTCAGGCACTCCTGAGGTTTCGATAATGATATCTATTTTGCCATAGGGTTTGGTCAATATCTTGCTTTCCAGATCTTTAAATAGAATGGTGTGATCAGCCCCAAAGGATTTTGAAAATGCTAATTTGTCGGGGTGGAGGTCCTGTGCCCATACCTGTGCAGCACCCTTTTCTTTTGCCATGGCGCATGCAGAAAGTCCAAGCATCCCCACACCGTTGACCAGTACGTTTTTACCTTTCAGGTTACCGGCAAGCCGGAGTGCCCCAGCGATCGTGGCATGCGTGCAGTTTAGCGGAGCCGCTTCTTTTTCGGTGAGCGAATAAGGGAGCTTAAAAATGGTCGTACCTTCCCTTAAATGGCAGTGGCTGGAAAATCCTCCGTTCAGTTTGTAAGCTTCGTTCATCTGCTCGTGGCCGTACTTATACAGTGCCTCGGATTTTTGGGGAAATCCTTTTCTTGAAGTGGGTGATTGAGGGTCGTAGGCATAAACAGACCAAGTGATTTTGTCCCCTTTCTTTAATGGATTCCCAAAATAATCTAACACACCCTTGCCCGCTAGTGCCGTAATGGTCCCGATGATTTCATGGCCCAAAATGCTATGTCCGCAGGATTTACGGCGGCCATAAAAAGTATGTAGATCACTGGCACAGATCGTTGCATAGTGGTTTCTTACAAGCAATTCCCCTTCTTTTAATTGAGGTAGATCTATTATAGTAGGTGAAAAAGGCGTATTGGCATCTATAAATACCATTGCCTTTGCGGTTGGTGCTGTCATGCTTAGTTCATAATTACCGTAATTCTATAAAGTAGATCACCAAAATGATGGCATCGGATTTTCGGGTATTGACCGGGACATGGGGGAAGTTTCCGTTGAAGAATAAGCTGTCCCCTTCTTCCAGGTCAAATGTGTGCTCACCGAGTTCATACTTTAGGGAACCTTTCACCATATAGAGGTATTCAAAGCCGTCTGTAGATACCCGTTCCCTTTGGGAATTGCCCTTAATCGTCAATAGGGAGATTTCCATGGACGATCGCTCTATTTTATGGTTAAGTATCAGCTCATAATCAAAGCCTACTGCTGCTTCTTCCTTTTTGATAGACTGGTATTGACTACGTTTTTTGAGTAGAAAACCGGGGAATTCCTTGTCTCCCTTGAGATCGGCAAAGAATGCATTCAGGTCTACCTCCAATGTACTGAGGATTTGGATCAAAGAGGGAAGTGTAGGGAACACCCTTCCGTTTTCTATCTTGCTCAACATAGCAATACTAATCCCGCTCTTGTCAGCCAGTTCTCCGAGCTTTAAATTATGGGATTTTCGGATGTCTTTTATTTTGGCACCAATCCAGCTGGTGAGGTATTCAGGATTCTCCATCATCTACTGTTTTGTCGTAATGTGAGTGTACGGTCGATTTTCCTTCTATGAAAATTCGATTGGGAATGCAATATGAATATATTTTTCCTCATAAGAAAATTAATTTCTATTAATGAAAAATTAACGCTATCATAATACTTTTAATGGTCTAGCAACCACCCGTTAAATCTACCTTTAGTGGATCATGATGGTGTAGAATCATGCCTTGTTTTATCGTTACGAAAAATTCATATGACTAAGCTTAATAAAGTCTCCATTTCCAAGACGGATTTGCTGCTCATGGGGGGTGCATTTATGGCATACACGGGGATGTATGCCGTGAGGAAGTCCTTTTTAGCAGGCCAATATGAGGGGATGGAGCTACTGAGTGATTTTCATTTCAAGACGCTGTTGATTATAAGTCAGGTGGTCGGTTATATGTTGTCGAAGTTTATTGGTATTAAGGTGGTTTCCGAATTGCCTGTACAGAAGCGCTTTATGGCGCTTGTGGGATTGGTAGGTTTTGGCTTATTGATGCTTTTGGTTTTTGCTTACTCTCCGGTTTGGCTTAAGCCTATTGCCATGTTTTTTAATGGGCTTCCCTTGGGAATGATCTTTGGATTGGTGTTGGTTTACCTGGAGGGGAGAAAAAATTCAGAACTATTGGTGGCGGGATTAAGTGCCACATTTATTTTTTCGACAGGCCTTATCAAGACGACAGGGGTTTGGTTGATGCAAGAACTTCAGGTAAGTGAGGCGATGATGCCTTTCGTGACGGGAGCGATTTATTTTCCATTCTTGGTTTTGGCAGGATACGGGCTCAGTAAATGCGGTGGCCCGACAGCGCATGATAAGCGTTTGAGGACAGAAAGGGTTCCGATGAAAAAAGCCGAGCGGAAAGAGTTTCTGCGACAACATGGTTCCGCTTTTCTGGGCTTGGTGTTGATCTATGTGGTACTGACCGTGGTCAGGGATTTCCGAGATAATTTTATCGTTGAATTCTGGGCGGAATTAGGGCTTTCCGGTCAGCCAGAATTGATTACCTTGACTGAAATCCCTGTTGCCTTAATCGTTTTGGTTGTATCTGCACTTGGGATTTTGATATGGGATAATAGAAAGGCGTTTAATATAGGTATGGGGATGACAGTGCTGGGAGCGGTTTTGATGTTGGTATCTACACTCTTGTTTAAGACGGGAATGATAGGGGCTGTTGCTTGGATGGTCAGTGCCGGTTTTAGCATTTATCTTCCCTATATCCTGTTCCATTGCCTGTTGTTCGAACGATTTATTGCAGTGTTGAAGTACAAAGGGACGGTGGGGTATTTGTTTTATGTCGCAGATGCATTTGGCTATTTGGCCAGTGTGGGCATTATGATTTTCAAAGAAATCATCCCCTATCACTATTCCTGGGTGGGATTCTTCACTAAGCTCAATTTTATTGGCGGCTTGCTGATTGTTTTTTTAGTGGCTGTTTCAGTGTTGTTGATGAATGCCGGTATCATTAAAGTAAAATTACGGAGATTATACGGACTATCGGTTGATAAGCCTTAGAAGGAAACATACTTCTTTCGAATAGAAGTAAATATACTGAGCTAAATTCGAATGGAAGGCAATAAGGGTGTATTCCTGATAGGATAACTTACTTGATGTCCTTTTATGTTGGGGGATGGGTAGTGTGTATTCTTTAATGTGGTATTGAAAAATTGGTAAAAGCAACTTCCTTATGGTTCCAGAAAGGAAAAGTCAATCCACGGAATAATTTATCCTGGTGAGAATGCTTCTGCCAAGGGTAACCTCGTCAGTGTATTCCAATTCCCCGCCGACCGGTATGCCGCGGGCGATGGTGCTGACTTTGATGCCTTTTTCTTTGAGTTTCCGAGTGATGTAAAAAGCCGTAGTGTCTCCTTCCATCGTAGAAGGCAGGGCTAGGATGACTTCGGATACAGGATTGTCTGAGTGAGGTTTGTCGATGCGTTGCAGCAAGGATTCTATTTTGAGCTCTTCTGGGCCGATTCCTTGGATGGGGGAAATTACTCCGCCGAGCACATGGTAAAGCCCATTGTACTGCGAAGTGTTTTCGATGGCGAGGACATCTGGAATGTCTTCTACGACACAGATCAGGCTTCGGTCTCGCCGGGCACCTTGGCATACACTGCAGATTTCCTGATCGGAAATATTGTGGCATATGCGGCAGTAGGAGGTTTGTTTCCGGAGTTTGGTGATCGCTTCGGTGAGGTTTTCAGAAACCGCTTCTGGTTGCTTCAGTAAATGCAGGGCAAGTCGCAAGGCTGTTTTCTTGCCGATACCGGGCAACCTGCTGATCTCATTGACCGCGTCTTCGATGAGTTTGGAGGGGAAGTTCAACGGTTGTAGGGGATTAGACGATGGCTGCTTGGATACCTGCGTCCAAGATGGACTCGCACATTGGCTTCAATTGCTTCATACTGCCTTTTTTGACAGCACATTTGCCCTTGTAGTGGATGATCATGGTGCACTGTTCAGCCTGCTCCTGGGAGTGTTTACAAACTTTGATCAGTACCTTGGTGACATGTTCAAAGGTATTGATGTCATCGTTAAATACCACGAGGTCATGCTCTTCCGTATCCACCAAATCTTCCAGCAAGATTTCCACTTCCTCTTCTACAGTATGTTCTAATGGTTGCATGCTCATTTTGCAAAGTTAATAATTATAAACAAATTAGCAGCCTTTATGATATAGCATACTATGAATTCAAATTTAATACTCCTCGTCATAACATCCTATTTTCTGTTGTTGTTCATTATTTCTTATTTAACATCCAGAAAAGTTTCGCAGGAGACGTTTTTTACGGGAGATCGGGAGTCGCCATGGTTTTTGGTGGCCTTTGGGATGATCGGTGCTTCGCTTTCTGGGGTGACCTTTATTTCGGTACCAGGGGAAGTGGGGAATACCAATTTTTATTATTTCCAAGTCGTATTGGGCTACACAGTAGGCTATTTGACGATTGCCAAAGTGCTTCTGCCGCTGTATTACCGGATGAATTTAGTGTCCATATATGCCTATTTGCAAGATAGGTTTGGGTTTTGGTCGTACAAGACCGGGGCTTTTTTCTTTATACTTTCCAGGACATTGGGCTCTTCTATCAGGGTGTTTTTGGTGGCAGGAGTGCTGCAATTGATCTTATTTGATGATTGGGGAATCCCATTTTGGGTGTCCGTACTGATCACCGTTTCCCTAATCTGGCTATATACCCACAGGGGAGGGATCAAAACCGTCGTGTGGACCGATACACTACAGACCTTGTTTATGCTGTTGGCGGTAGGGACGAGTATTTATCTGGTGGCAAAAGACCTGGGCATAAGTGGAGCGGGGGAGCTTGCTGCGAACGTAGTTGCGGATTCCCGATCGGGGATCTTTAACTGGGACTGGCAAGCAGGCACCAATTTCTTCAAGCAGTTTGCCAGTGGAGCCTTTATTACCATTGTGATGACGGGCTTGGATCAGGACATGATGCAGAAAAACCTTACTTGTAGGAATATCGGTGATGCCCAGAAGAACATGTTTTGGTTTACCATAATCCTGGTATTTGTAAACCTCTGCTTTTTAGTGCTTGGCGTTTTGCTATACCAATACTGCGAAGTAAACAACATCACGCTTCCCCTTAGGACGGATGATCTTTATCCCATGTTGGCGACGGAGCATTTCAGTGTGTTTGCTGGGACGGTTTTTGTGTTGGGGATTATTGCGGCGGCTTACTCCAGTGCAGATTCCACGTTGACTGCGTTGACTACCTCTTTTTGCTATGATTTTTTGGATATAGAGCGCAATTACCCCAAAGACCGTCAGCAGACAATCCGCAAAAAAGTGCATTTGATCTTTACCGGGATAATGTTTTTGGTAATCCTTCTATTTAGGTGGATCAATGATCAAAGCGTAATCAATACGGTATTTGTAATTGCAGGCTATACATACGGTCCATTACTGGGGTTGTACAGTTTTGGATTGTTTACGAAGCGGATAGTAAAAGATAAAGCGGTACCATGGATAGCTGCCATAGCACCGCTTTTAGCCTTCATTGTAAGTTTGAATTCTAAAAAGTGGCTTTTCGGTTATGAATTTGGGTTTGAAGTACTCATTCTGAATGGAGGGCTAATGTTTTTAGGCTTGTTGATTTTTAGCCAAAAGGAAAGGTTTTAAAGATCTCCTTTAACCTCTCTAGTTCCGCATTTGGAATGTGGCACTAGAGAGGCATTTGGAATGTACCCTTGTGGTAAAGCCGTTTCCATAGAATTGCGGCTTGATCCATGATTTTGAGCCGGCTTCTAGGATATTATACTTCCCCATGCTCGATGAGGGTATTGAGCTTCTTTAAGCGTTTCATTTGATTCTCCAACGTGTCGATGGATCCATCGAGTGATACCATGACGGAGAAATGACCTCCCTGTTTTGATGTTCCATTGATTCGACTGTGTTTGATGGCAGGGTTTCCATTGATCAGTTCTTGGATTTGCACATCATACAACTCGGAGAGTTTGATGGCATCATCCATTTTCAGGTTCGAACGTCCCTGTTCATATCTGGAGTATGCGGTGTAGTCTTTTTTGCCAAGGTAGTCCGCAATGTATTCTTGGGTAAATCCTCTAAGTACTCGGTATTTCCTGAGGTTTTCGGCAATGTGTTGTTTTAGTTCCTTTTCCATATTGGTAATATGTTTGATTTCAATTTTCGACATGCGAAAGTGTGTTAGTTTACGTTTTCCAGTAATTCACTTTAGAGCAAGTGTTATTTACATGTTTGAAGAGATCCCTATGATCCCTTCTGAATAAATCGACTGGTTTTTGGGCCCGAACACGTGATTTATAAATACTTTTAGGAGTAGTAACGTTATCTAATTAGATAATGAACTATTGTAAAATTCATGGTTTTGTGATTTTTTGTATGATATAAATGTAAATAAACCAACACATTGTGGGCAAAAAATGAGCTACGCACATGTACGCAACAGTTGAAAAATGCAGTAAAAAAGGTTTTTTATGACTTTTTTATGTGTATTTATCCCCGATTTTGTGCGTTTTTTGGCCGTTTTACATGAGGAGAGTCTAGTGAGAAGTACTATGTCCCATCGGTAGATGAGGACTGTCGGAAACCTTGATTGCTACTAACCTGAGCTCGACTTAATTTTAGTATAAAAAGCGTCATGGCGAACCCTTTTTAGGAGGATGTGGGTTGGAAAAGGGTGTGGCAATCCCGAAATACCGAGACTGCCACGGCTTCCACCCCTCATATCTCCCGCTAAGCCTCGCAGTGACGATTTTATAATCGAACTGAGGTTACTATGATCAAATCCTTGATTTCCCAATGGGGTGTTTGAAAATAGGGAGGTGAACTGCCATGGAATGAAGGGGGAGCTGATACCCGCTAAAAGTCCTACAATTCCAGTTCTTTGTTGGGATCCCAATAGACAGTTTGAAAATCAAGAACTTGGTCATTTTTGATGGTGACTCCTTCAGATTCCAGCAAGGCTTGCATCTTTTCGGGCGGGGAAAAATGAAATTTCCCTGTAAGGAGGCCTTTGCTGTTGACCACACGGTGAGCAGGTACATCGTCCATGGTGTGTGCGGCGTTCATGGCATATCCAACAGTTCTTGCACCACTTTTTGCACCAAGGTAATTGGCAATGGCACCATAGGAGGTTACCCGGCCTTTTGGGATCAGGCGCACTACTTGGTACACCAAGTCGAAGAAATTTTCCTTGTTAGTTTTCACGTGCTATCTCAATGATGGTTTGATTGATGGATCTTCTGATATCTTTTTCCGTCGCTTTGTTGGCCACTGCCATGAGAAACTGGCATTTCAGTTGTACGGTTTGGTGCTTGATTTCGGTGGTTTTCAGGGTAAAGGTGTTCTTGACAATCGCTTTATCAAAGGAAAATGCTACCTCTTTGAGTCGTTCCTCGAGTGCTGTGATTTCCAATGTCGGCTTCAGGCTCATTTCAAATTCAAACGTTAGTTTTTTATGGTGTTGCCTGGAGTAATTGATCACTTGGGAAGTAAGGATGGAGGCATTTGGGATCATGACCGTATCTGCCTCTTCATTCACCAAGATCATATTCAGTAGTGTGACATCTTGGATTTTTCCTAACTGGTCACCGATCTTGACGGTGTCACCCAGGGTAAGCTGGTCCGAAAACATGATGATGAGCCCATTGATCATATTGGTGATATAGTCCTTGGAGAGTAAGGCGATGGCGGCCGCAACGATGGTGATACTGGTGAAAAACTCTTTAGGCTCGATTCCCAGAAGAAACATCATGGAAATAATCAATACGACGACATTAAGGATGCCTGCAATATGGTTTATACCTAATATAAAGTTGCTTTTGAACGGGGCTTGTCCTTTTTTTCGAAGGTAAATACGAACAGTGATCAGCCTGCCCAGCGAGATGATAATATGGCTGCTGAGCAAAAAGATGGTTGCTTTGAGAATGTTGTCCACAAAGGAAATGTACGGTAGTAATGTCTTCGAAAGGTCGTCGGCAAACCAAAGGAGGAGGATGAATGTGATCACTTTGAAGAGGAAAAGAACTCTTTTACGCTTTTCACGCTCCTTAATCTCGGATTTGTCAGTAGTCATGCGGTTTTCAGAAATAAAGTCTTAATTTTAACGATGCCGTATTTTTATCAATACTAGTCAAAATTACTAACATAACCATATAACTATTATGAATAGGAATATCATTATTACAGGAGCCGCAGGGAATTTAGGGAGTGCTGTAGTGGATAAGTTTAAGCGAGAAGGATTTAGGGTAATTGCTACTGTAGCACCGGGAAAAGGAGAGGAAATGGAGGAAGCAAATGATATCTATGAGCTGGATGTGACCGATGAGGAGCAGGTGGCGGAGTTTGCAAAGGAATATACCGTTCAATACGGCTCGGAGCTGGAGGCGGTGGCGATGTTGGTAGGAGGCTTCTCAATGGGAGACCTTGCCAAGACGTCCAAGGCAGATGTGGAAAAGATGCTGCAGCTGAATTTTTTCAGTGCATATAACCTGACAAAGGCTTTTTTGCCCGTGCTAAAGAAGACCGGGAAGGGAACGTTTTTATTTGTGGGAGCAAAACCTGCCTTGAACCTCGGGGAAGGCAAAGCCACTGTGGCATACACTTTGAGTAAGAGTTTAGTGGTCAATTTGTCCGCGCTGGTAGCAGCAGAAACAGAAGGTACCGAGATCAGGTCCCATGTTTTTGTGCCGAGCATTATCGATACTCCGCCCAATCGGGAGGCCATGCCGGACCAAGACTTCTCCAAGTGGGTCCGGCCGGATGAAATAGCCGAATCGATGCATTTTGCGGCGACAAACCCATCTTTGAGGCAGACGACCTTTAAACTTTATGGCAGTGTATAACAACCTATTAAAAAAGTAATGAAGAACACCCTAAAATGCATGCTGGTGGCTTGGATGGCACTGGCAGTGAGTACGGTCTCCGCCCAGACCAATGACGAAGTAAGGAGCCTTTCAATCTTCAATGGAGTGGAGGTTTCCAATTCCATCGAAGCGAAACTTGTAAGGGGCGATCAGTACCAGGTAGAGATATCTGCATCCGGAACGGAGGTTGCCAATGTGGTCACGGAAGTGGAAGATAGGCAACTGCAGGTAAAAATGGGCAAAGGGAATTTTGGCTCCACGAGCGTAAAAGTAACAATTACCTATGCTGGGGACCTTGATAAGGTACAGACAAGCACCAGTGCCAGCGTCTTTGTGCAAGATGTTTTGGACAGCAAGTCATTGGCGCTAAGGGCAGAGACCAGCAGTTACATCGAAACCAGCGTCAATGTCTCCAAACTGAGCTTGGAAGGAACTACCAATGCCAAGATATTTGTAGAGGGAACGGCAGCTGATTTGAGGCTGGAGGCCTATACCAAGGCGGATATCAATGGCGAAGGCCTACAAGTGAAAAATGCCGATGTGAAGACCAATACCGCAGCAAAATCGGTCATCAGCGTTAGTGAGTCGATAAAAGGGTCTGCAGGTACTGCTGGAAAAGTCCTGTACATCGGAGATCCTAGCTTGGTAGATGTAAAAACCAACACTGGTGGTGATATTTCAAGAAAAGAATAATGAAATCACAATATGAAAACATTGAAGATTGTTTTGATGGCCCTGCTCGTTTCGGCAGGGCTTTCCTTTGGCACCTGTAGTGCTCAGGGAGTAGCTGGAGCCAAAATGGAGGTGAAAGCGACTATAGATGCACTGTTTGAAGGACTCAAAGACAAAGATCCCCAAGCGATAAAAGCCGCCTTCGCTGAAAGGGCCTCATTGGAGACCGTGAAGAAAAATGCCTCCGGGAATGCAGTGGAGCGGGTATCGGTTGGCGGATTTGTGAATAGCATAGCAGCCATTCCGCCTGAGATGGAAGTTGAGGAAAGGCTTTTGGAGTATGATATTAAAATAGATGGGGAAATGGCTTCCGTTTGGACTCCATATACGTTCTATATTAATGGAAAGCTGTCACATTGTGGCGTCAATTCCTTTCAGTTGGTGAAGCTGGACGGAAAATGGAAAATTGTGTATTTGATCGATACCCGGAGAAAGGAAGGTTGCTAGCGGCATAGGACAGTGAGCCCTAGTAGTAGTGCCATTGGCATGCCTGCAGAAATGTTTTGCTACCCTTTCCTTTTTCTATTAAGGGCTACTGCGGTAATGATAGCGATCTCGAGCACTACAAAAGCGACGGCAAAAATAATCTGGGCTTGGTCGCTCTGAATACTTCCTTTGAAGAGGATGAAAAGTAAAAAAACCGCAATGGCGGCTATAAAACCGTTTTTGATGCTCATGTCCCAAAGAAACAAAAAAATGACCAAGATGGGAAGCCTTTTGATCAAATAGGGGGCTGCATCTCATGATCCACCGACACGACTCACCTCTCCCACAAGCCACCAATATCATCGTCAAATTAACCAAAAACGGGGGGATGTCCTATAGTGACATTATCATATCGTCTATCGCTACCGAGGCGTCAAAGTGTGGCTTCAAAAAGGCAGGTAGAAGTAAGTTGTTGCTAAATCACTAACCATGTCAATTACCAAAAAAGAAGTATATCAAGAACTGTATCGATTGCTGCTAGAGAAGCAAAAAGAGATCGTAGAGAGCATCGGGCAACTCAAACAATCAGCTGCTGAGGATACCAAAAGCAGCGCTGGTGATAAGTATGAAACTGGCAGGGAGATGGTGCGTCAGGAGATCGATAAGGCAGAACTTATGCACAGGGAATACCGCGTCCAGATGGACCGGTTAAAAAGTATCGATCCCAGTGAAAAACATGAAAAAGTAAAAATCGGCAGCTTGGTGGCCACTGATCGTGCAGCGATGTTTATTGCGGTGGGTTTTGGGAAAATCGAAGTGAACGGACAAGTGGTGTTTGTGATTTCTCCCCAAGCGCCACTTGCCCGATTGATGATGGATAAAACCACTGGGGAGTCATTTACTTTCAATGGAGCTGCCCAGCAATTGGTCCAAGTAAGCTGATGCCGAATTTATTTGCCTTGAGGAATCAGCGTCATCAATTCAGAAGCTCCGTCCAGCAGGGTGAGTTTGTCCTTCCCCACTTTGAAATTGGAGACATTTTTTAAGGCATCCAAAAACTGGCCTTCACCATTGCCCGGACATGCTTTTTTGGTCATGGCTCCTGGATCCAAGTTGATGTTGGTGCCGTTAAGCTCATAGCCACCGCTGAATGAGTTGCAGCCAGTAGAACCAGACAGCTTGCCATCATCGGTAAATCCCAAAGAAGGAAGCCCTCCGCTGAACATGTCCAGTCCGCCCCCCATCAAGGAAGAAAGGACCCAGTTGTTTCCAGTTAGCATTTGGAGCGGGTTTAGGTTAGAGACTGAACTGCAAGAGCTAAAGCCTAAGAATAGGAAAAGCAATAAGGTGGATAATTTTAACTGTTTCATGGAAAAATAATTAAAAGGGTTGACGATTTATTGTTCTGGTGAAAAGTTAAAAAATAAACGGCACTTTCTTTCGGTTATTTGGTATTAATTTCTCTATTTATTGTAGAATTTAAATAAACCGTACACTTAAAAATGATTTGTCTGCCCAATAAAGTACCGCCTTGGCTAGCGAAGATTGGGTAAAGTTCTGTGGTGACGATGGTGTTGTTTTGTTAATGTTTTAATAGATGAAACTTTATATTGAGGATTTGTTAACGAAAAATTTGGCATAATAGAAATTTGTGATTAAGATTGTCCCGTTAATAAGTAAATGATGTTTAGCACAGTCAAAAACCATATCGCCATCGAACGCTCTTTTACACCTGAGCCAGTGGACTGCGCCACTTTTTTTACCATCATTATCCCTACCGTTTTTACGACCACCATTACGGGGTAATCCCGTGTCTATCTATTATATTGCCGCTAATTCCGGTCCGCTACCAGCGGACGTATAAATCCATAAACAAGCCATAAAAAATACTCATTTTCATGAAAATCATAAAATTCGGAGGATCATCCATCGCAAATTATGAAAACATCCAAAAGGTGTTTTCCATAGTGGAGCAGAAATCGGGAAAGGAAGCGTTTGCCCTGGTGTTTTCAGCTTTTGGTGGAGTCACTGAACAATTGCTGCAATGCGCCAATATCGCGCAACAAAGTGAGGAAAGCTACCATACCATCCTTCAGGAACTGGAAAAAAGGCATTTGGAGATTGTCAAAAAGCTGGTACCCGTACAGCAGCAGTCAACTGCCTTGACATTTGTAAAAGTCCGCTTCAATGAATTGGGGGACCTGTTCCATGGGATCTATTTGATAAAGGAATGTTCTGATAGGACAATGGACTATGTGCTTAGCTTTGGCGAGCGCCTGTCCAATTTTATATTAGCCGCAGGTCTTCAGGCCAAAGGCATGGGTACAACCTATGTGGATGCCCGTGATGTGGTAAAAACAGACGGCCGATTTGGCCATGCCAAGGTGGATTTTGCTACCACCAATAGGCTGATCCAGGAATATTTTGAAAAGCACGATGGGATCAAGGTGATTACTGGTTTTATCGGGTCCACTGAGAAAGGGGAAACGACTACCGTCGGCAGAAGCGGATCAGATTATACAGCATCTATTTTTGCAGCAGCACTGGGAGCAGAACAAGTAGAAATCTGGACGGACGTTTCTGGTGTGATGACAGCAGATCCAAGGTTGGTTTATACTGCTTTTACGATCCCGCAGCTCAGCTATAACGAAGCCATGGAGCTTTCCCACTTCGGGGCAAAAGTGGTCTTCCCGGCCACCATGCAGCCGGCAATGAAGGAGGATATTCCGATATACATTAAGAATACTTTTAAACCCGAGGAAGAGGGCACCCGAATCAGCAAAGAGTCAGGTGAAGGAAAGATCATAAAGGGGATTTCCTCGATGGACAATATCTCCATCCTGAATGTCCAGGGACCGGGCTTGGTAGAAGTCGTTGGGGTCAGCCAGCGTTTCTTTGGCACTTTGGCCAGCAATGGCATCAATATCATCTTGATCAGCCAGGCTTCTTCAGAACACAGTATCTGTGTGGCGATTGCTTCCAAGGATGCCAGTCGGGCCAAATCAGTGATCGAAGAGGAGTTCAGGTACGAAATCCAAAGCGGTGAAATGTCCGAGATTGAGGTAGTTCCTGAAATGGCCGTCATCGCTGTTGTGGGTGAAAACATGCAGCATAACCCAGGTGCCAGTGGACGGATGTTTCAGGCCTTGGGAAGAAATAACGTCAATGTGGCCGCGATTGCCCAGGGAAGCTCCGAGTTGAATATCTCTGCAGTGATCACGCAGGCTGACTTGCAAAAGGCACTGAATGCATTGCATGAGGCATTTTTCTTGTCAGATTATAAAGTGCTTCACGTATTCTTGGTAGGAGTAGGCCTGATCGGCAAAGCTTTGACCAAGATGATCAATAACCAGCTTAAGAACCTCCAGGAAGAAAATATGCTGGACATCCAGATCCATGGAATGGCCAATTCCCGCTATATGAAATTTCACGAGGATGGCTTTGACCTGGCCACCGTGGGGGCGCCGGACGAAAATGACGAGCCGATGGATATGGATAAGTTTATTGGCATGATGACAGAGATGAATTTCTCCAATTCAGTATTTGTGGATTGTACCGCCAGTCAAGATGTGGCCGATATATATGAGCAAATCCTTGATTCCAAAGTGGGGATCGTCACGCCAAACAAGAAGGCCAATTCGGGGCCTTTGGATACGTATAAGAAGCTTAAAAAATTAGCGGGCCAACGTGGTGTTAGGTTTTTCTATGAGACCAATGTGGCCGCAGGTCTGCCAGTAATCAACACCCTTCAGGACTTGATGCTGAGTGGTGATCATGTGCACCGTATCGAAGCCGTGCTGAGTGGGTCGATGAACTATATTTTCAGCGAATTGGAAAATGGCATGCCATTTAGTGAAGTGGTGGCGCAGGCCAAAGAAAAAGGTTATACCGAGCCAGATCCTAGGGATGATTTGAGCGGCATGGATGTGGCGCGTAAAATCCTTATCCTTGGTCGTGAAGCCGGCCAGGACCTGCACTTCGAAGACGTGGAGATCCAGAGCATGGTGCCGGAGGATTGTGAGGATGCGGCTTCTGTTCCGGAGTTTTTCGAGAAGTTGCAAAAGCACGACGGTCATTTCCAGCAGCTATTGGATGAGGCAAAAGCCAAAGGAGAAAAGCTCCGTTTTATGGCGACTTTAGAGAATGGCAAGGCCAAGGTAGGACTGAATTCCCTGGATAGTGAGCACCCGTTCTTTACCCTTAAAGGCAGTGATAATATGATTTTGTTCACCACCGAGCGTTACAACGATTTCCCAATGATCGTTAGGGGGCCCGGAGCCGGCGCAGATGTGACGGCCGCTGGAGTATTTGCTGATATTATCAGGTTAGGAAATTATTCAAGATGAAAAAAGTAACTGCTTTTGCTCCTGCCACTGTGGCCAATGTTTCTTGTGGATTTGATATTCTGGGCTTTGCTGTGGAGGAAATGGGAGACAAGGTCACGGTTTCTTTGGCAGATGAGCCGGGGGTACGTGTTGTTGGAATAGAAGGTGATGGGGGAAGATTGCCATTTGATGTGGACAAAAATACTTGTGGAGTAGCCTTAAAGGCTTTTACGGCAGCCATAGAATTTAAAGGTGGATTGGAGGTAGAACTGTACAAGGGCTTGCCGCTTGGAAGTGGTATGGGATCCAGTGCTGCCAGTTCTGTCGCAGCATTGGAGGCTGCCAATCAACTACTGGGCAACCCACTGGAAAAAAAGGCTTTGCTGCCCTTTGCCATGAAGGCAGAAGGCGTGGCCTGCGGGGCGGAGCACGCTGATAATGTGGCACCTTCGCTGCTGGGAGGATTTGTACTGATCAGGAGCTACCATCCCTTGGATGTGACCAAGCTCCATGTCCCAAAAGGGTTGTATTGCACTTTGGTGCATCCCCATTTAGAGTTGAATACGGCAGATTCCAGGAGTGTCCTGCGACAGCAGGTGCCGCTTAAGGACGCTATTACCCAATCGGGGAATATCGCTGGATTGGTGGCAGGACTTTACCAAGAAGATATGGGCTTGATCAGCAGGTCGCTACAGGACGTGATTGCAGAGCCTTCAAGGTCCGTTTTGATTCCCTGCTTTGATGAAATTAAAGCTGCCATAAAGGAAATAGGGGCATTGGGAGCGGGCATTTCAGGTTCCGGCCCTACGACCTTTATCCTTGCTCCCAGCAGGGATATTGCCGAAAAGGCCAGTGAGATTTGCCAAGAAGTATTTGATAAAATAGGACTGGAAGTGGACCTGTATGTTTCGGCCGTAAACACCAAAGGGACCTACGTCATCAATAAAGCATAACATGAAATTCTACAGTACAAATAATAAAAGCCATAAGGTTTCCCTTAAAGAAGCCGTTATCAAAGGCCTGGCGCCTGATCAGGGGCTATACATGCCAGAGCGGATTCCTCAATTGTCTGCGGATTTTATCGATCAATTGCCCCATTTGTCCTTTAAGGAGATGGGGTATGAAGTGATAGGAGCGCTGTATGGGGAAGATCTTAGCCGTGAACATATCAAGGAACTGGTTGACCATACGTTGGCTTTTGATGCTCCTTTGGTAAAGGTGGAAGAGGGCGTGTTTACCTTGGAGTTATTTCATGGCCCTACCTTGGCATTTAAGGATTTTGGGGCACGTTTTTGTTCCAAATTGATGAGCCTTTTGGTAAAGGATGAAAAGGTGCGGGTATTGGTAGCGACTTCAGGTGATACTGGAAGTGCCGTGGCCAATGGTTTTTATAAAGTGCCCAATGTCGAGGTGATTATTCTGTACCCTTCGGGTAAAGTAAGTACGCTG
This sequence comes from Echinicola rosea, assembly GCF_005281475.1. Lineage (NCBI taxonomy): Bacteria > Pseudomonadati > Bacteroidota > Cytophagia > Cytophagales > Cyclobacteriaceae > Echinicola > Echinicola rosea. Next base: position 2,225,813 of record NZ_CP040106.1, read on the forward strand.
CAGGAGAAGCAATTTACCACCTTGGGAGAGAATATAACCGCCCTTGAAGTGGACGGGGTTTTTGATGATTGTCAGCAAATGGTAAAACAGGCCTTCTTGGATAAGGATCTGAATGAGAAAATGCTGCTGACATCTGCCAACTCCATCAATATTGCCCGGTGGATACCACAGTGCCTGTATTATTTCTATGCATATAGCAGGTTGCCGAAGACGCATGGAAAGGTGGCTTTTTCCGTGCCAAGTGGAAATTTTGGAAACATTGCAGCAGGGATGCTTGCTGAGCGAATGGGCTTGCCGATCACCACGTTCGTGGCAGCGACCAATGTCAATAAGATCGTTCCGGATTTCCTGAAAGGTGTTCCTTTCCGGCCAAGGCCATCCTTGCAAACCATCAGCAACAGCATGGATGTGGGCAACCCAAGCAACTTCTACCGTTTGCTGGACCTGTATGGAGAGGAATCAGAGCTTAAGGAGATGGTGAGAGGGTACTTTTTTGATGATGCTACCACGAGAGAAGCCATGGCAGCGGTGAAAGCAGAAACTGGGTATGTCATGGATCCCCATGGGGCAGTAGCTTATCTTGGACTAAAGGAATTTATGAAAGAACATCCGGACTTTACAGGTGTTTTCTTGGAAACTGCACATCCCGGTAAGTTTGGCGATGTGGTGGAAGCTGTCCACCAAGAGAAGGTGGAATTGCCCGACCGATTGGCAGCATTTTTGGAAGGAAAGAAAAAGACCCAATTGATCGGTAATGACTATGGTGAGTTTAAGGAATTCTTGTTGTCAGGAAAACGGCATTGATAAACCAGGTTATAAATTTTGGTTGTCAAAAAAAAGCCGTCGCGATGCTCCGAAAAGGGCCGCGGCGGCTTTTTGACATATTAGGCTAATGTATCTTTTCCTGATCACCTTTAGAATTAGGGATTGGATTCTTTCTGGCGTTCACGTTGCCGCTCCTGCCAAGCCTCCATTTTGGCTTCGAATTCCTTTATTTTAGGCTCGTTCGCTTTTTCCCAAGCTTCGATTTTTCTCTCGTATTCTTCCATTTGGGGCTCATAGGCCGCTTCCCATTCACTTTGCTTGGTTTCCATTTCTTTGCCCCAGGCTTCCATTTTAGCTTCCCACTCTTCCATTTGGGCCTCATGCTCTTCTTCCCAGATTTCCATTTTTTCTTCGTAAACCTCGGTTTTAGCTTCCATTTTTTCCTGCACTGCTTCGAGCTTAGCCATTAGTGCTTCACGTTTCTGTTCCGCTTCTTGGGAGTCGTCACCTTCTAGCTGGCTGATTTTGATGGACAGGTTGCTTATTTCCAAGGCTTCTTCGTTAATGTCCAGTTGGAAATCGGGCATCGGAGGAATGAAATTCATCCCTTCAAACGGAGGAACAGCAGGCACTGGTGGTATCTGTAAGTCCATCTGCGGCATAGGGCTTAGGTCAAGGACAGGCATTGGGTCTGTTGGGTGACTGCCGCTAACTACTTTTAGTTTGACAGCAGGTTTAGGAGCAGGAGACGTGTCTGTTTTATAAGTGTAATGATAAGTGTTGGTTTTACTCTTGATTGTTTTCTTAACGACTTCATGGCTGTTAATTACCGCTGTATGTGGTTCTCGTACTTCACAAGGAAGGGATACTTTTTTGTTAATGGATTTATAAGTGATTTTCGTGAGCAAATAGTTATCCGAAAATATATTTTCCTTTGAGGGGATAGCTCCCATTACCAAGGAAGCGCTTACCATTAGTGAGATGATCATGGTCAATGTAATTATAGGTGAGATTTTTTGTTGGTCGGGTTCCTTTCCCAATATCCGTTTGATCCTATTGAGGAAAGAATGTTGGTTTCCCGTGGCGGCAAGGGCCATTTCGGGGGTGTATGTTTGGGCTTGCTCAGCCACTTCTGCTAGTGCATGGGCAAGTTCTGCTGGGGAGTAGCCGAGGGACAATACGAGGTCATCACAGGCATTTTCCCGTTCCACATCGATCATTTCATTGATCCACCAAAAGCATGGATGGAAAAAGAAAAACACTTCCATGATGCGTTGGAGGATGTTGGCGAGGTAATCGTAGCGTTTTATATGGGCCAGTTCGTGAGCGATGATCGCTTCCAGATGGCGTGGAGAAGTACTTAGCAAAAGCCCAGCGGGTATGAGGATTACAGGTTTCAAAAAACCAAACGTTACAGGGACTTGGATAAGGTCGCTTTTCAGTACCTTCACTCCCCTGTAAAATCCCATAGCGGCGATCATGGAATTGACCTTTTTGACCAGTGGTGCAGGGACAGTTTGCTGGTGCTTTTTGTGGAGGTTTCTCAAATCAAGAAGCCCTCCAGAGAGTTTGAACAAATAAAACAAAGCACCGAGGAGCCAGAGGTTTACCAAGGAGGGAAGGTATTTTTCAAGTCCGGAAAACCACGTTCGGTCCAGTAGTTTTTTTTCAGTATCCAGGGCAGCTGAAATGGTGGCAGGTTGTGGCGTGTCCACTTGCCGGTGCGCTGTTTCAGCTATTGCCACTGTGACTGCCTTAGAATTGGGGGGAATTGAAGCGTTTTTCAAAGCTGCCGAAAAGGTGATCCCACTGGACAAGATAATGATCAGCAGTGCGCTGAGCCCGGCCCCATGGCGGAGAGCCGAATTTCTGTGTGGAATGGCCCGAAGTACTCCCCAAAGCAGCAGGCTGACCAAGACTATCTGCCATACCGAGTGGATCAGTGTCCATCCAATGGCCTGTAGATAGGATTCATGGATAAAGTCGTTGATGAAGTCCATTATTTTTGGTTTTCTAGTTCATTGAGCAATTTTCTGATTTCATCGATTTCTTCTTGTGAAGGATTGCTTTGACCAAGGGCTTTCATGACGAGCTTCTTGGCTGAGCCACCAAAAGTTGTAGCCATAAAACTACTGAGCAGGGAATTCTGTGTTTCACTTTCTGTGATGGCTGGCATATAAATATGGCTTCTGCCCTGATCAGTCCTTTCCAACAATTTTTTGGCATACATGATCTGCATGATCTTTAGCGTAGTAGTGTACCCGGTTTCTTTCGTTTTGGAAAGCTCTTCATGAATCTCTCGCACACTCGCTTGCTTGCGCTTCCAAAGGATGGAGAGAATCTCAAGTTCCGAGTCTGTAGGTTTATATTTCATTAATGAATTACGATTATCTTCGTAGTAAAGATATACGATGCTTTTCGTAATTCAAATTTTTTCTACGACAAAGTTCGTATATGATTGTTAAAATCTGTTAAAAACACTGTAAGTGAGTATTTTACGATGTGTGTGTTGAACTTTGGGTGATATAACTGGGTTTATTGATTAGTTGAATCTAGACAATTAGATAGTTGATAGTAATGTAAAATTGAACGTTTAGTTCATGTAAGAATATCCAACTCATTTCAAATAAGGAGAAAGTTGTTTATTCACCCTAAGGCCGGTAATATCCGGCCTTTTTTTTATCTTGAGCACTTATGTGTTTGATTACGTTTAACTGGCAAAGCCACAAACGCTACCGGTTGATATTGGTGGCGAGTAGAGACGAGTTTTTCGGGCGTCCTACGGCACGGTTGCACCAATGGGAAAGTGGCATATTCGCAGGTAAAGACCTCAAGGGCGGAGGGACTTGGATGGGGATCCATCCCGGGGGGAAATTTGCCGCATTGACCAATTTCAGAGATTTCAGGAATGTGAAGAATAATCCCATTAGTAGGGGCAAGTTGGTGAGGGGTTTTTTGGAGGGAAGGAAGTCTCCTGAAGCGTACTTGGTAGCTGTAGAGAAATGTCAGGATCGATTTGAAGGATTTAATTTACTGGTGGCGGAGCAGGATGACTTTTATTATTATTCAAATTATGGCGATGGCGCTCAGGATATTTCTCCAGGTGTCCATGGGCTGAGCAATGGCCTGCTGGATGAGTCTTGGAAAAAGGTGGAAGAATCCAAATCTAAGTTGAATTCGCTTCTGGAAGAGGATGGGGTTTCGTTGGAAGCGTTGGTGGAGCTACACCTGTCCACGGAGGTAGATGAGCTTGGCAATTTGCCCGACACAGGACTAAAGCCTGAAGTGGAGCAATCCCTCTCGGCTGCATTTATCAGGGATATCCAAGGTTATGGAACAGTAAGCATTACGGGGATGCTTTGGGGGTATGATGGTGAAGTGTCCATTTTGGAAAAGTAAGTAAGGAAAGATGGTGTTTTTGCCAAAGAGGAGCGGGTTACTTTTACCATGAAATAATATGTACCGGTTTTCATTTATGTTTACTTCCATGTTTTCCGTTAATTTTAGGTGTCTTGACGAACCATCAGTAGCAAAATCTGTTGTATAGTATTATGAAAAAGATTGATGTTTTGATAGTGGGTGCGGGTCCTATTGGCTTGGCCTGTGGTATAGAAGCTGGGAAAAACCAGCTGGATTACGTGATCCTCGAAAAAGGAACACTGGTCAATTCTATCTATAATTATCCCGTAAACATGACCTTCTTTTCTACCTCCGAGAAGTTGGAAATGGGGGGGATTCCCTTTATGTCGGTCAATAAGCAGCCCACCCGACCGGAGGCATTGGAATATTATCGGCGTATCGTAAAACACTTTGATCTGAATATCCACTTGTATGAAGGCGTTCAGCGTGTGGAGCGACAGGAGGATGGAGCATTTTTAGTGTATTCAGAAAAGGATACATATCTCGCTGACAAATTGGTGCTATCCACGGGCTTTTATGATATTCCAAACAAGCTCAATGTCCCTGGGGAAGAATTGCCGAAAGTAACGCATTACTATAAAGAGCCTTGGCCCTATATCGGCCAGAAGGTGATTGTGGTAGGAGGTGGTAATTCTGGCGTGGATGTGGCCTTGGAGACTTGGCGAAAAGGAGCAGAGGTGACGATGGTACTAAAGGAACCGATGGTGGATCAGAATGTGAAGTATTGGGTTTTGCCTGATATCGAAAACCGTATCAAGGAAGGTTCCATCGGTGCGTATTTTAGCAGTTCCATTAAAGAGATTCGCGAACAAGAGGTGGTGATCGATACACCAGAGGGAGAAAAAACCATCGAGAATGATTTTGTGCTTGCCATGACTGGGTATCGTCCAAATTTCGAATTGCTCGACCAGCTTGGAGTGGAGTTGACCCTTGATGAGAAGCGAAGGCCTTGCTTTGATGGCAACCAAGAATCCAATGTTCCAGGGCTTTATTTGGCAGGAGTAGTGTGTGGAGGGTTGAACACCCGGGAATTTTTCATTGAGAACACCATCGTCCACGCAAAGGCTATTTTTACAGATATTATGAAAAAGAAAAAGCAACTGGTGAAATAGATAGTTGGATGCATTTATGAGGTGTTTTGCTTGGATTTGGAGGGAGTTATGGGGAGTTTTAGGGTGAATATACTGCCCCTCCCCAACTCGCTTTTTACGGAAAGTGAACCTCCTATTTTTTTTGCGTTTTCGTTGCTGATATATAACCCAACACCTGTCCCTTTCTCCATGGATGTGCCGCTTGTGGTTACAAATTTCATGTTGAACAATCGCTGGAGGCGTTCTTTGGGAATGCCTTTGCCGGTATCTTCAACGGTGATGACAAATTCTTCCTCAGTTTTTTGGCAGGAAAACAATATTTTACCTTCCTCGGAAGTAAATTTAATGGCGTTTTGAAGGAGATTTCTGACGATCAGCATCAGCCTGTCAAGATCCGTGACAATTACGGCGTCTCCACCAAATTGCGTGTCGAGGACAATGTTTTTTTGGCGGGCCATGCCTTTATAGACCAGAAGCATAGAATCGCAATATTCCTTTAAATTTACCTTACGGAATTTGGGAGAGGTGTTTTTTAATTCCAATGTAGCCCATTCCAGTATTTCTTCCGACATTTTTTGGGCATTATTGGCGATGATGTAAAGTTCTTTGAGTACGGCTTCCATCTCTGCCTTATCCAACTCTCCTTCATTGATCATTTCCAATATTGTAGTAATGGAAAGCAAAGGGTTTTTAAGGTCATGGGAGATCAATGCGATGATCTTGTTTTTTTGTTCATTGGTGCTGGACAATTCACCGATGGCCGTTTTCAGCGCGTTGCCTTTTTGTTCACTTTCGAGTTTTTGCTTTTGATAGTTCCATTTAAGGGCCGTGACAATCGCAATGATACCGATAATACAAGCGAAATAGGTGATGGCATGGTCAATGAATTGCAGATAGGGAGAAGGATAGCTTGGGGCAATCAAATCAGGATAGTAGGCATCAATATAGAAAAGACCAAGAAAGAAAATGAAATTGTAAGCGCCCCAAAACCAATAGGTTTTGATTTGTGTCACCGAAAGGATTATAATGTGGACCATTAAGAATATATAGAATGTAGGTCCTTGGATGCCATCATTATAGAAAAAATTAATCGCAAGGATGGGATAGCCCAGTAATGCAAGAAGATTTATCCCCCATCTAAAATTCTTTTTTGACTTACCAATGAGATAAAAAACCAGTACTATAGCAGAAGTCGCCAAGAGGATGATGCTCAGGAGGTATTGCCCAAGGATCAAGTTGAATACAATCATTGCCTTGAGGTAGATCACGATGATGAGTGCTGCGGAATTGAAAATCTTCGTTTCCATTTCCTGGGCAGGCTTCATGTAGGTGACTTTATTCCAGAAGTTCCTAAGCGTTTCTATCAATTTAGCTATGAATACGTCGGTGAAAATGTAAATTGAATACAAGGATTTGTATTCAGTAATATACACGGATTTATTGAAATAGCTAAATGATCGTGCTTAATTTTTAGGGTGAAATACAGTGGTAAACTGAAAATTACTGCCGTCAAAAAGTCCTTTATCACTTAATTTCAAAGCTGGGATGACCAGCAGCGCCATAAAACTCAATGTCATGAACGGGGAGTCCAGCGTGGCGCCCATTTTTTTTGCCAGACGGTCTATTTCTGTATAGGCCTTGGCGACTTCATACCCATCATCTGCAGACATGATGCCGGCGATCGGTAGTGGTAGTATAAGGCTTTCGGCAGCAGAAACGGCCGCAATACCACCTTTTTCTCTGATGACCATGTTGACGGCTTTAGCAATGGCTCCGTCATCAGTGCCCACGGCTAGGATATTGTGCGAGTCATGTCCTACAGAAGAGGCGATTGCCCCTTCCTTAATCCCAAAGTTTTTGATAAAAGCCATGGCAGGGGCAGCGTCTTGATACCGGTTGACAACGGTAAATTTTAAAATATCCTCGGCTACATTGGCCTCAGCAAAGCCGTCTTTTACCAAAATGGCAGCAACGAGCTCATTGGTGATTAATTGGCCGTCCTTCGCTTCAATGATCCTGGCAAGGGAAGAAGAAGCTTTTAGTCTAAAATCTTCCGGCTTTTTTAGGGAAGTATCAAAATTATTAATCGGAGAAGTGGTGACCGAAGAGATGAGGGATTTTCCATTTTCAGCTACCTTTTGGCCTTTGATATAGGTGGCTGCTACTTCGAAGTCAGTCAAGTTTTTGCAGCATATAAAGTCAGCAGGATCGCCAAGCTTTAATTGGCCTACATCCATACGATAGTGTGCGATGGGGTTGAGACAGGCAGCTTTTAGTACGTTGAACATGTTTTTTCCTTTGCTCACCGCCCTGGCCACCAGTTGGTTGATGTGTCCGATGGCAAGGTTGTCAGGATGTTTGTCATCGGAGCAGAACATCACGTTATCAGCGTTTTTATCCATAAGGTCAATCAGCGCGTCGAAGTTTTTGGCGGCACTTCCCTCGCGAATGATGATTTTCATGCCATGCTGTAGCTTGGATAGTGCTTCCTCCTCGGTGAAGCATTCATGGTCCGTGGAGATTCCGGCTGCGATGTATTTTTTTGCAGCGTCTCCTTTCAGGCCTGGTGCGTGACCATCGACGGGTTTCTGGTGTTTGGCTGCAACAGCTATTTTTTCCAGCACTGCCGGATCTTTGTTGATCACTCCCGGCCAATTCATCATTTCTGCCAAATAAGCGACTTCTTTTCGGCTGAGGAGCTCATCGATGTCATCGGCTGTGATTTCTCCACCGGCGGTTTCAAAAGGCGTGGCAGGGACACAAGAGGGCGCGCCAAAATAGAAGTTGAAATTTACTTTTTTGCCATTTTCTATCATGTAATCCACGCCTTCTTTGCCACAGACATTTGCGATTTCATGAGGATCCGATACCGTGGCGACCGTGCCATGGACAACGGCCAGCCGGGCAAATTCAGAAGGAATCAGCATGGAAGATTCTACATGGACATGAGCATCTATGAATCCAGGCATCAGGTAGTGTTCAGGGGCACTGTCGATAGGTGTGATGGAAGAGATCTTTCCGTCTTTGATGGTTATTTCAGAAGGAGAAATGCTTTGCTCCATGATATTAACTAGCTGACCTTTAATGGAAAAAGTGCTCATTTTAAGGTTGATTTTAGATGGAATAATTCTAAATATAGGGAATTTACATGGATTTTTTGGATTCAGTGGGGTGTGAGGCTGCTTCTTCGTAGAATGGCTGTATTAGTCCCTGATTATCCATAATTATCCACCCAAAAACTTTATATTTGCACCGTAAAAGAGTTTAGTACCGTGAATTTTTGAAATGAAGAAAATTGTAATTGCCATAGATGGCTTTTCAGGCTGTGGTAAAAGTAGCACGGCCAAACAGGTGGCCAAGAAATTAGGCTACACTTATATTGATTCTGGAGCCATGTATCGGGCAGCTACCTTGCATTTCATCAACAAGTTCACGGAACTGACCAACCCAAAAGACATCCAGCGAGCCTTGGATAGCCTTGAGATCGCTTTTCACCAGAATGAGGCAAGTGATCACCAAGACACCTACCTGAACGGGCTTAATGTGGAGAAGAAAATCCGGAGCATGGAAGTTTCCGAAAAAGTCAGCGAGATAAGTAAGATCAAAGAAGTCCGGCAAGAACTGGTAGCGCAACAACAACGTTTGGGCAAACACAAGGGAGTGGTTATGGACGGCAGGGATATTGGTACGGTGGTATTCCCCGGTGCGGAACTAAAAGTGTTTATGACTGCAGATACCAAGATCCGGGCAGAGCGGAGGCAGAAGGAATTGTTGGAGAGGGGAGAGTTGGTAGAGCTGGATAAAATCATCCACAACCTACAGGAACGTGACAGGATCGATTCCAGTCGCTCAGAAAGTCCCTTAAAAAAAGCTGATGATGCTGTAGAAATCGACACGAGTTTATTGGATTTTGAAGAGCAGATATGCCAGATTACGGATTTGGCCAAAAAGAAAATTGAAGAAAACTAATAAAAGATGCAGGTAACGATAGACAAAAACTCAGGCTATTGCTTTGGGGTGGAATTTGCCATCAAGATGGCAGAGGATGAGATGGAGGATGGAGGCCGTCTGTACTGCCTAGGGGATATCGTCCACAACGATATGGAGGTGAAGCGTCTGAGTGATAAGGGGTTGGTCGTGATCGGCCGGGATGAGCTCAAGGAACTGAAAGATTGTAAGGTGCTAATCAGGGCACATGGGGAGCCACCGGAGACGTACAGATTGGCCATTGAAAATAACATAGAGCTGATCGATGCTTCGTGCCCTGTAGTGCTCAAGCTCCAGCACCGTGTAAAGACGGCATTTGATAAAATCGAGAAAAAAGATGGCCAAATCGTCATTTATGGAAAAAAAGGTCATGCCGAGGTCATCGGACTTACCGGGCAGACCATGGAGAAAGCCATTGTGGTGATGGAGGACAAGGACTTGGAGAAGATCGATTTCAGCAAGCCAGTGACCCTCTTTAGCCAGACTACTAAAAGTACAAAGGGATTTTATGCCCTAAAGGCCAAGATCGAAGAAAAGATGGCCGCAGCTAACCAAACCTTGGAGGAGATTGACTTTACGGCGAACGATTCCATTTGCCGCCAAGTGTCCAACAGGGAGCCGCAGTTGACACGATTTGCGAATGAAAATGATGTAATTATTTTTGTGGCAGGCAAAAAAAGTTCTAACGGCAGGGCGCTTTACCAAGTTTGCAAGGCTCAAAATCCGCGGAGTTATTTCATCGAAAATGAAGGAGAAATCGATCCGGATTGGTTTGGCAGTGATGACAAAGTGGGGATTTGTGGTGCTACTTCTACGCCCATGTGGCTAATGGAGCAAGTAATGGCGTATATCAACTCGCTGGACCAGCCCGTAACACAGGTCTAAAAGTGGGTGTAAAATCAAAAAAGACCAAGTGCCGCCTGTAAATATTCGGCCAATTAGCTTCTAATAACTAATGTATTTTATTAGATTTGAGGCGTTTTTCAAAGGACCATATAGTTTCAAATAAAATATGTCAAAACTAGTTAAGCTTAAGAAGGGATTTGATATTAAGCTGGAGGGAAAGGCAGAAAAGAAAACTGAAGCTTTCCAGCCGGCTCAGACCTTCGCGATCAAGCCTACAGACTTTGTAGGTATGCAGCGTCCAAAAGTAACTGTCAAGGAAGGAGATACCGTAAAAGCGGGCACTCCCATTCTATTTGACAAAAAACTTGAATCCGTTCTTTATGCAGCTCCCGTTTCAGGAGAGATTGTCGAGATCAAAAGAGGTGAAAAAAGAAAACTATTGGAGATCAAAATCATGGCCGATAAAGAGATCAGCTATGAGGCGTTCACCAAGTTTTCGGAGTCAGACCTCAAAAGCCTCACAAAAGAGCAAGCTGTTGACGCTCTCCTAAAAGGTGGTGTATGGCCACAAATCATCCAGCGCCCATATGGGGTCGTGGCCAACCCAGAAGATGATCCTAAAGCGATCTTTATTTCTGGCTTCGATTCCCACCCACTTGCACCCGATTATGGAGTGTTACTCAAAGGACAAGAAAAGTATTTTCAAGCTGGCCTTAACATCCTCAAAAAACTTACTTCCGGAAAAATCCACCTCAACCTAGACCAGGATTCTGAGGTGTCACCCGTATATGCCGGTGTGCAAGGTGTAGAAGTGAACAAGTTTTCAGGCCCACACCCAGCAGGAAATGTAGGTGTACAGATTCACCATTTAAATCCAATCAACAAAGGAGAGGTGGCATGGACCATCAATCCTTATGGGGTGGTTCAGGTAGGCAAACTGCTCCTTGAGGGGATTTACGACGCTTCTAAAGTGATCGCTATTACTGGTTCTGAAGCCAAGAAGGCTGTTTATGCTAAAACCTATCAAGGTGCCTGCGTGGATAAATTGGTCGTGGACAACACCAAGTCTGATCATTTTAGAGTAGTTTCTGGAAACGTGCTTACAGGAGAAAAAATCAATCACGATGGGTACTTGGGGTACTATGACCACCAGATCACCTTGCTTCCTGAAGGCGACTATTACGAGTTTATGGGCTGGGCCAAACCGACCAGTAGTAAACTGAGTTTCCACCGTGCACTAGGCTTATTGTCTTTCCTTTCTCCAAGCAAAGAATTTGTATTGGATACCAACACACGAGGTGAGGAAAGGGCATTTGTGCAGACAGGGGTATTCGAGCAGGTCACTCCAATGGACATTTTCCCAATCTATCTTCTGAAAGCCATCATGGCGGAGGATTTCGATGAAATGGAAGAATTGGGGATTTATGAAATAATCGAGGAAGATTTGGCACTTTGTGAATTTATCGATGTGTCCAAACACCCTGTTCAAGACATTGTCAGAAAAGGAATAGAACTAATTCAATATAGTTAATCAATATGAAGTTTCTACGTGATCTGTTAGATAAACAGAAGCCGCTCTTTCAAAAGGGAGGTAAATTTGAGAATTTATATTACTTGTATGAGGCCGGAGAGACGTTTATGTTTTCTCCCAACCATACAACGGGTATAAAAGGTGCTCAGGTAAAAGATGCCATCGATCTGAAGCGGATGATGATCACCGTGGTGGTAGCCCTTTTGCCTTGTCTGCTATTTGGTATTTATAACGTTGGCGAGCAACATTATCTAGCGGTGGGTGAAGCTGTTGGTTTCGGCGAAAAATTCCTGCTGGGCTTGAAATTGGTGCTGCCAATTGTTATCGTAGCCTATGCGGCAGGGGGGATTGTAGAGGCGATCTTTGCCGTAATCAGGAAGCACCCTATCAATGAAGGATTCTTGGTGACAGGGATGTTGGTTCCTTTGGTAGTGCCTGCTTCTATGCCGCTATGGCAAGTGGCCTTGGCTACCATATTTGCAGTAGTGATTGCAAAGGAAGTATTTGGAGGTACCGGGATGAATATATTGAACGTGGCCATGACGGCCAGGGCGTTCTTGTATTTTGCCTACCCTGCCCAAATCTCCGGAGATCAGGTTTGGACGTATCTGGGAGAGAAAACCGCCGTGGACGGATTTTCCGGAGCGACAGCACTTTCTGTAGCTTATGGAGCCGGTCAAAGTGGCGAGGCAGTTACGAGTGCCCTTGCCTCCCATAATGCGAGCATTGGTGATCAGCTTTACAGCTTTGCCAATATGTTCTTTGGTTTTATCCCAGGTTCTATTGGTGAGACATCTACTTTGATGTGTTTGATCGGTGCATTGATCCTGATCGCTACTGGCGTAGGAAGCTGGAAAATCATTGTAAGTGGATTTGCAGGTACTTATATCATGGGATTGATCATGAATGCTTTTGCTGCAAATGAGTTTATGGCAATGCCTGCACACTACCACTTGGTCATGGGCGGTGTGGCTTTCGGTATCGTATTTATGGCTACTGACCCTGTTTCAGCATCACAGACCGAAAAAGGAAAGTGGCTATACGGCCTACTGATTGGTTTCTTGACCGTGATCATAAGGGTGACCAATCCCGCTTACCCAGAGGGCATTATGTTGGCAGTTCTATTGATGAACGTCTTCGCTCCACTTATTGATTATTATGTTGTAAAAGCAAACAAGAAAAGGAGGTTACAACGTGCAACAGTCTAATACATATATCATAACATTCTCGGTAATTCTTACCGTAGTGCTCGGATTTTTACTTTCTGGAACCTCCCAGCTGTTGGGGCCGATTCAGAAGGAAGCCGTGGCACTGGACAATAAAAAGCAGATCCTAGGAGCTGTAATGGAAGCGGAAAAAATCGCCGCCATGAAGCCTAAGGAGATCAATGAATACTACGAGAATACCATTTCCTCAAAAGTGGTAAATATCAATGGTGAGGAAGTAACAGAGCAAGATGGTGCAGAAGTAACTGCAGAAACAGTGGACGTGGCCAAAAATTATAAGAAGCCTGCTGACGAGCGACTATTCCCTGTGTACATTTATCATGAGGAAGGTAGTGAGGACAAAGTAGTCGCTTATATCTTGCCACTCTATGGAGCAGGACTATGGGACGCTATCTGGGGCTACCTGGCCTTGCAAACCGACCTGAACACCATCGAAGGGGTGACCTTTAGCCACGCTGGGGAGACCCCAGGTCTTGGTGCCAGGATCACTTCAGGTGAAGTGCAACAAAGGTATCAAGGTAAAGAGATATTTGGTGAAGGAGGAGAACTGCAGGCAGTAGAAATGCAAAAAGGTGAAGGGAAGGATTATTCATCAGAGCCACATAAGGTGGATGGCATGTCTGGAGCCACTATTACTGGTGATGGAGTGAACAAAATGCTACAAAACTACTTGGGATATTATCAATCTTACCTGGACAAAGTAAAAGGTAAGTCCTAATAGTTTTGCTTTAAAAATATTGTAGAACGTCTCAACATAATATGATATGAGTACAGAAACAGCAGAAAAGACAGAAGTCAAAAAGCCCGCCGAGGCGCTCCTGTCCAAGCGAAGAAAAAAATTGATTTCTGACCCGTTGGTAGATGACAACCCGATTACCATACAGGTATTGGGGATTTGTTCTGCATTGGCGGTGACCACTCAGATGAAGCCTACCTTGGTAATGGCACTGTCGGTGATCTTTGTGATCGTGATGTCCAATTTGACCATTTCGATCATGAGAAATACCATTCCTACCCGTGTTCGGATCATCGTACAGTTGGCAGTAGTGGCTACTTTGGTGACCTTGGTAAATGAGATTCTGAAGGCATTTGCCTATGATATGTACAAGGAGTTGTCCGTATTCGTAGGCTTGATTATTACCAACTGTATTGTGATGGGCCGACTAGAGGCATTTGCATTGGGCAATAAGCCCTATGATTCTGTATTGGATGGCTTTGGCAGTGCGTTGGGATATTCATGGATCATTCTTGCAGTAGCCTTCTTCAGAGAGCTGTGGGGATCAGGTTCAGTATTCGGTATTCCTGTTTTCGATACCGTTTCTTCTTGGTTCGGAGAGGACTTCTCTTTGGCCACCAATGGCTTGATGGTTAGCCCGGTGGGTGCCTTTATCATCCTTGGATTGATTATCTGGGTACAGCGTACCAAGACAGGATATGTAGAACATTAAAATATCGCTAAGAGATGGAATTATTTAGCTTAGGAATCCGGTCAATCTTTATTGACAATATGGTATTTGCTTACTTCTTGGGAATGTGCTCTTTCTTGGCCGTTTCCAAAAAAGTGAGTACCGCTTTAGGCCTTGGTGCAGCGGTAATCTTCGTATTGACGATTACCGTGCCTTTAAACTGGCTTTTGAATGAATTTGTATTGAAGGAAGGGGCATTGTCCTTTTTAGGAGAATCTTTTGCCACCATTGATCTTACCTTCTTGAGGTTTATCATGTTCATCGCTATTATCGCAGCGATGGTGCAATTGGTGGAGATGGTGGTAGAAAAATTTGCCCCTGCACTCTATGGTGCACTGGGGATTTTCCTTCCGCTGATTGCCGTAAACTGTGCGATTCTTGGTGGATCCCTTTTTATGGCGCAGAGAGACTATACCTTGGCTGAAGCAGGTGTTTATGGATTTGGTTCTGGCACTGGCTTTTTCCTTGCAATTGTAGCTTTGGCTGCGATTCGTGAAAAATTGAAGTACTCAAATGTACCTAATGGTCTTAAAGGTCTAGGTATTACGATGTTGATTACTGGACTGATGGGCATTGCCTTTATGTCATTTATGGGCATCGACCTGTAAGATTTTCCAGTATCATAAAATATTATGAGAAGCCCTTCCTTTTTGGTTGGGCTTTTTTATTGTTATCACTGATTCAGGCATTATTTTTATGGGTAATGTGAAAACCAAAACATGGAATCTATGTCATTCACCTCTAAGCGTATAGCAAATTACTTCTTTAAAGGGTTACTTTTTGTGGCTCCCCTGGCATTGACGGTATATATCATTTATTATATCGTTCAGTTTTTGGACAATCTATTGCCTGTACCGGTGCCAGGGCTGGGAATTTTGATCGTTTTTGGGTTGATTACATTTATTGGCTACTTGGCAAATATATTCATTACCAGACCTATTTTTGAACTTGTAGAAAGATGGCTTTTCAGAATCCCATTGGTCAATATTCTCTATACGAGTATCAAAGACTTGATGTCTGCCTTTGTCGGAGACAAAAAGAAATTCAATACACCAGTTATCGTCAAGTTATCAGAACATGTTAGCCGCTTGGGTTTTATTACTCAAGAAGACCTGTCCATGATCGACGAGGAGGACTTGGTGGCTGTTTACCTTCCTCATTCCTATAATTTCAGCGGTAATTGCTTTTTGGCTCCAAGAGAGAATGTCCGTATCCTGAAAGGCGCCAACAGTACGGAGGTGATGAAGTTTATTGTATCGGGGGGTGTTTCGGAGTTGAGCCAGCCCAAAAAGTAAAAAAAAGCTCCGGTAAAGGAGCTTTTTGATTTAAAATTATATACTCACGATTAAATTTGAGCTTCTAGTTTTTGGGCAAGTACAGCTTTAGGGACTGCACCTACTTGCTTGTCCACCACTTCGCCGTTTTTGAAGAAGAGAAGGGTAGGGATACTCCTGATGCCAAATTTAGAGGCTACAGCAGGGTTTGCATCTACATCGACTTTACCTATCACCGCTTTTCCGTCATATTCGCCAGCAATTTCTTCTACTACTGGCCCGATCATTTTACAAGGTCCACACCACTCAGCCCAGAAATCTACTAATATGGGTTGGTCTGATTTGATGATTTCCTCAAAGTTTGCGTCGGTAATTTCAATTGCTTTTGCCATTTTATTATTTGTTTAAGTTTCAATTTTCCTCAAATATAATATTCTAAAGTATTTTAGGTTTTATTTAGTTCCTTAATGGAGCAAATATTTCAACAAATACCTTAGCATTTGCAGCATTAAATGATTTTGTATTGTACTTCCGGGATGCTTTCCAGCTCCTGAATCATGTCCTGTGAAGGGTCGATCAGGAATTTGGTGGACCTCAGGTCCACGGCGATTTGCTCTTTGACGTCAGTGATATTGATAAAGAGCTTGGCTTCACCTTTGTACTTAGAGGTGATGGCTTCCAGTCTTTCCATTAAGTCCAAGGTAAGGTCATCCAGGCTGATGTTTAGCCGGAGGCCTTTGACCATTCTGCTGCGGACCTCATTGAGGAGCATGATATTGCCTATTTTAAATTCCAATTCGTCAGGATTCCACCGTTTTCCCTGTACACTCCCCGTGAAGTAAAGAAACCATCCAGTCATGAAATACTCCTTGTATTTGATGTAATCTTCTCCAAATAAAAAGAATGTGTGCCCACCATTGTAGTCCTCAAGGGTCAAGGTGCCAAAAGGGTTGCCATTTTTGGTCGTACGGTGGGCAAAGGATGTGACTACTCCAGCAGCTTTGATTTCACCTTTGGCTTTCAGTGCATCTGTATTGGAAAATTCAGACAGGGGGGTATTGGTAAATGAATCAAATTCTACCTTAAACTGATCCAAGGGGTGGCCAGAGATGTACAGTCCAACCACTTCCTTCTCGATATTGAGCTGTTGTAGTTGGCTGAATGGCTCTATAGGGGTAATGCTAGGCATAGGCACTTCCATCCCTGATCCACCGCCAAATAACGACACTTGGGAGCTTTCGGCTTCCTGGGCTTTCTTTTGGGCATACTTCACGGCTTTTTCGATAAGGGTAGCGTCATGCTCTGGTGCTTCCAGGTATTGCCGCCTATGGTGGTCAGGGAAACAATCAAAACCTCCGGCCATGGCCAGTGACTCCAGCGTCTTTTTATTGACTGAGCGGAGGTTTATGCGTTGGGTAAAATCGAAAATGCTTTTGAAAGGACCATTTTCTGCCCTTTCTTCGATTACGGAATGTACAGCAGCTCCCCCGGCACCTTTAATAGCGGCGAGACCAAAGCGGATTTGTCCCTCTTGGTTTACAGTAAAGCCATCCTTGGATTCATTTACATCTGGCCCCAGCACTTCAATGCCCATTCGCTTACATTCCTCCATAAAGAACGTCACCTGCGTGATGTCATTCATGTTGTTACTGAGCACAGACGCCATATATTCTGCAGGATAGTGGGCTTTTAGGTAGGCGGTTTGATAGGCTACCCAAGCATAACAGGTGGAGTGGGACTTGTTAAAGGCATAGGAAGCAAAGGCTTCCCAATCCTTCCATATTTTTTCGAGTTTGGTTTTGTCATGGCCTTTTTCGGCCGCTTGGTTGACGAATTTTGGCTTCATCTTGTCCAAGACATCACGAAGCTTTTTACCCATGGCTTTCCGAAGTACGTCGGCCTCACCTTTGGTAAATCCTGCAAGCTTTTGAGAAAGTAACATTACCTGTTCCTGATAAACGGTAATCCCATAGGTCTCCTGGAGGTATTCTTCCATGTCGTCCAGGTCATAGGCGATGGGCTCTAGTCCATGTTTCCTTTTGATGAAACTTGGAATGTATTCCAATGGCCCCGGACGGTAAAGGGCGTTCATGGCGATCAAGTCAGCAAAAACCGTTGGTTTGAGCTCTCGCATGTATTTCTGCATGCCTGGAGATTCATATTGGAAGATACCAACGGTTTCGCCTCGCTGAAAGAGCTCATAGGTTTCCTTATCATCAATTGGGAAATTTTCCGGATCCAATTCGATACCATGGCGTTCTTTTACGATACGAACGGCATCTTTGATAAGCGTGAGGGTCTTTAGGCCCAAAAAGTCCATTTTCAGCAGGCCAGCATTCTCTACCACGGAGTTGTCAAACTGCGTACAGTACATGTCCGAGTCCTTTGCCAGTGCCACAGGTACAAAATTGGTGATGTCATCCGGCGTGATGATCACACCACAGGCATGGATGCCGGTATTCCGGACAGATCCTTCGAGAATCTTGGCTTGGTTGATGGTTTTGCTAAGGTCATCATTGCCTTTGGAGATATTGATCAGCTCATAGGCCTTGTCAATGTTCTCGGAATTGTTTTTAAGCTTCTCGGCCAGCTTTGCCCGGTCATTGGCCAGTCCAAAGAGTGCTTTTAGCTTGATGTCGGGCACCAATTTGGCCAGGCGGTCGGCGTCTGAGAGCGGTAAGTCCAAAGCCCTGGCAGTGTCACGAATGGCTGATTTTGCCGCCATGGTACCATAAGTAATGATTTGTGCCACTTGGTTGGCACCGTATTTTTCGATCACGTAATCGATTACTTTTTGACGGCCGTGGTCATCAAAGTCAATGTCAATATCGGGAAGGGAGACCCTGTCCGGATTAAGGAATCTCTCAAAAAGGAGGTCGTACGCAACGGGATCTACATTGGTGATGCCGATACAATAGGCGACTGCCGATCCTGCTGCTGATCCACGGCCAGGCCCCACGGATACGCCCATTTCCCGTGCTGCAGTGGTGAAGTCTTGAACAATCAAGAAGTAGCCCGGATATCCCGTGTTGGCAATAATGGACAGCTCAAAGTCCAGCCTTTCCCTGATTTCCTCGGTGATTTCAGGGTAGCGGCGCTTGGCCCCTTCATACGTCAGGTGCCGTAAATAGGCGTTTTCACCACGTTTGCCACCGTCCTCATCGTCCTGGGGATCCTGGAACCTTTCGGGGATATTGAATTTTGGGAGGAGTACTTCCCTCGCCAGTTTATAGGCTTCTACCTTTTCGATGATTTCATTGGTGCATTCAATGGCTTCTGGGAGATCAGCAAAGAGCTTTTTCATCTCTTCGGGTGTTTTGATATAAAACTCCTCATTGGGAAAGCCATAGCGGAACTCCCGGCCTTTCTTGCCAATATATCTTTTGGGTTTATCTACCTTCTCTCCATCTTTTACGCAGAGTAGGATGTCGTGAGCCTTCGCGTCATTCTTGGTGTTGTAATAGGTGTTGTTGGCCGCAAAATACTTGACGTCATATTTTTGGGCAAAGCGGAGGAGGACTTCGTTTACTTTTTCTTCTTCCGGAATGCCATGCCGGTTTAGCTCCACATAGAAGTCATCGCCAAACTGTTCCTTCCACCATACGAAGGCTTCTTCTGCTTGCGTCTCCCCGACATTGAGGATAAGAAAAGGAACTTCTCCCCAAAGGCCGCCAGTGGTGGCGATGATATCCCCTTTGTACTGGGTCAACAGTTCCTTGTCAATTCGGGGGACATAATAAAACCCTTGTGTATAGGCAAAAGAAGCTAATTTAGCCAAATTGTGATAGCCCGTTTTGTTTTTGGCAAGCAATACTGCTTGGAAGCCATCATCTTTTTGGGATTTGTTTTGGTGGTCACGGCAGATATTGAATTCACAACCTACCACAGGTTTTATGTCATTGTCCATAGCTGCTTTTACAAAGTGAAAAGCAGCCATCATATTGCCATGATCGGTCATGGCGATGGCAGGCATGTTAAACTCCTTCGCCCGGGCGACCATGGCCGGGATCTCAGAGGTGGCTTGGAGAATGGAGTACTGGGTATGGACGTGCAAATGGCTGAATGGAGTGTCCACCAAATCACTGATGTCAGCTTTTCGGGCCTGCTTGATCACATCTTGGGCGGCCTCCTTTTGCTGGTCCCTGGCCGCTGCAAAGTTGGCTGCATCCAGTTTTGGCGGCTCGTAAATGACTTCCTCTACGGCAAGGCCTTCTTCTGGCGGCTGTACCTTTGCAGTGATCAGGCCGAAGAAACATTTGGCGGTGGCATCCACGTCATAAGCAGCATCGTGGGCATCCTCGAAGCCTACACCGAAGAGTTTTTGGTGGAGCTCTGTGAGGGTAGGCCATTTGTATTTGCCTCCTTTTCCCCCAGGGATCGCACAGAAATCCGTGGAGATATCCTTGGTGTCAAGCTCTTTCTTTTCCAAGAGCTGCATGGGCAGGTCCACCCGTAAAAATTCCGCTCCGCAGACATTGATGTCGAAGCCAATATTGTGACCGACCAGGTATTGGGCTTTTTCTACATCCTTATGGAAAATCTCCAGAACTTCTTTCAGGTCATGCCCTTCTTTTAATGCTCGGTCGGTGGAAATGCCGTGGACCTTTTCCGCATTGTAGGGGATGGTAAAGCCTTCTGGTTTGACAATGTAATTTTGATTGGAAATCAGTTTGCCCCGCTCATCATGAAGCTGCCACGCCAGCTGTACCAATCGCGGCCAGTTGTCCAGATCAGTGATCGGGGCATTGTAATTTCTGGGTAAACCAGTGGTTTCGGTATCAAAAATAATGTACATATAGACTCCTTGGATTTTTAGAAATTGGGGAATCTAAATTAAGCCTAAACTTTTGAATCTGCCAGTGGGAAGACGGGAATTGTCCCAGTATTTTGATTCCCGTATCCAGGAAGATACCTCCTTTGTTATTATGAAGTTTACCCTCAAGGTTTTGGGGAAATCCACAGGACATGTTTCGGGATTACAGCAAATGGGTATTTCGTGTGATGACCAAAAAATGGTACAAAATTCAGGTTTTTAGGGCATGTTTGATGGAAAGTTTACTTTGTTGTATTCGATATTTTTGTTATATTGAAGTATGAAATTTTAGGCGGATATCTTGTCAAAATCACACCAAAATACAGCTTGTCTTCTCTTATTTTTAAGAAAACCACAAAATAATTATGGGAAAAACAATTATTGTCTCTAACAGGCTGCCTGTTAGTTTACGGCATAAGAACGGAAAATTTGAATTTAAACCCAGTGCAGGTGGATTGGCTACCGGTTTGGGCTCCATTTACAAGGAAGGAGAGAATATATGGATCGGCTGGCCAGGCAACGATGTGGAAGACCCGGAGCAGCGTGCTGAAATCATCATTGAACTGCACGAGTTGAAAATGGCACCGGTTTTTTTGACGAGGGAGGATATCGAGCAATTTTATGAGGGATTCAGCAACGAAACCCTTTGGCCGGCATTTCACTATTTCACCCAAAACATCAATTACGACGAGCACCATTGGGAAGCTTATGTGCGGGTGAACAAGATGTTTTGTGACGCCATTTTGAAAAAAGCAGACCCGGATGATACGATATGGGTACATGATTATCAGTTGCTGCTGCTGCCGCAAATGCTTCGGGAGAAATTGCCCAATGCTACTATAGCCTTTTTCCAGCACATTCCTTTTCCTTCGTACGAGGTGGTGAGGATGTTGCCTTGGCGGCATGAGATTTTGACGGGGATGTGTGGGGCGGATTTGATCGGCTTCCATACTTATGATGACATGAGGCACTTTTTGAGTGCCGTGGGACGGATCATGGGCTTGTCCAATGAAAGTGGCTATATCCAGGCAGAAAACCGCCTGATCAATGTGGACAGCTTTCCAATGGGGATCGATTACGATAAGTTTGCCAAGTCGGCCAAATCCAAAAAGACGCAGACCATCGCCAAGAAATTTTTGGAATTGCTTGGCGATCAGAAGCTTCTGCTTTCCATTGATCGGCTGGATTACTCTAAAGGGATTCCCAAGCGTATCAAAGCCTTCGATCGCTTTTTGGAAGAAAATCCCGAATACCACGGAAAGGTTTCCATGATTATGGTAGTAGTGCCTTCTCGCGACAAGGTGCGGTCTTATCAGCGGCTCAAAGAAGAAATCGATACGTTGGTGGGACGTATAAACAGTGACTATTCCACCCTCAATTGGGTGCCGATCCATTATTTCTATCGAAGTTTTCCATTTGAAGAGCTGAGTGCCTTCTATGCGATGTCTGATATTGCCTTGGTGACGCCTTTGCGGGATGGGATGAACCTTGTCTGCAAGGAGTTTGTGGCGAGTAAGGTGGACAAGAAGGGCGTGCTGATCCTTTCTGAAATGGCGGGGGCGAGCAAAGAGTTACAGGACGCTATTTTGGTCAATCCAAACAATAACAAGGGCGTGGCAGAAGCCATCAAGCAAGCCATCACCATGACCGAGAAAGAACAGCGCGCGCGCATCGTGTCCATGCAGGAGACCATTCAGCGTTATGATGTGTTCCAGTGGGTAAAAGTGTTTATGGACCGATTGCAATATGTCAAGCAAAAACAGCTGGATCTCCAGTCCAAAGAAGTGGATGCGGATGTGATCAGTGAGCTGCATGAGAATTTTAAAATAGCCAAAAAGCCTATTTTGTTCCTGGATTATGATGGTACGCTGGTCGGGTTTAAGGGCAAGCCGGAGGAAGCCAGTCCCGATGAAGAACTGAAAAGTTTGGTCAGCAAGCTGACCAAGAAATCTCAAGTAGTCGTTATCAGCGGGAGGGATAAGGAGACCCTGGGCAAATGGTTTAAAGGCCAGAAAGTGGATATCATCGCTGAACATGGCGTATGGCTGAAAATCAATGGCGGGAAAGACTGGGAGCTTTACGCTGACATAGATGACCATTGGAAGCCGGACATCAAATCGGTCATGGAATATTATGTGCAGCGTACGCCCGGTGCGCACATTGAGGAAAAACACCATTCCTTGGTATGGCATTATCGCAAGGTGGAAAGTGGATTGGGCGATCTGAGGATGCGTGAGCTCTTTAGCCACTTGAAATACATGGCCAGGGGACATAATCTACAAGTGCTGGAAGGAAACAAGGTGCTGGAGATCAAGCGTCCCGATATCAATAAAGGGCGAGCTGCCACTGCCTTTATGAAAGGAAATGAGTACGATTTCATCTTGGCCATTGGTGATGATTGGACCGATGAGGATACCTTCCAGGCCATGCCCGAAAATGCATTCAGCATCCGCGTAGGCTACAGCTATACCAAAGCCAATTACAATATCAAGAGCCCAAAAGAGGTGCGGTATCTGCTGAATAAGTTGACGTGATTGTATAAACCTGAGTTCGAGACTACAATGCAAGTAAAACTGTCAAAAACGTCATTGCGAACGGAGAGCAGCGGAGTGAAGCAATCTCGTATAAGGGACATTACCCCCTCGAAAAGGATGGACTTTGGGACAGGAGACTGCCACATCCTCCTTCCTCGGATTCGCAGTGACGGGAAACATAACGATAGGAAAGAAAAATGGAAAAAGGCGGATGCATTTACATATTGACAAACCAAAACAACACAACCCTCTATGTAGGTGTTACATCAAACCTTATTAAAAGAATACACGAACACAAATTCACTGAAAGTACTAAATCCTTTACATACAGATATAACATAAACAAACTCGTCTATTATGAAACTTTTCATTCCATTGAAGATGCTATTATTAGAGAAAAACAAATAAAAGGTGGAAGCCGAAAAAAGAAAAAAGAGTTAATAAACTCATTCAATCCTGACTGGAAAGATTTGTGGGATGATATTCAGAAATGGTGAAAATTTACCGCGAACACATCACTTACCCGTCATACGAACGCAGCGACAGCGGAATGAAGCAATCTCCTCTTCGGGACAGGGGACTGCCGCGTCGTTCCTCCTCGCAGTGACGAAATAGGAAAACGTCATTGCGAACCCTTTTTGGGGAGGCATGTGCGTTGGAAAAGGGTGTGGCAACTCGCCGCGGCGAGCTGCCACGGCTCCTCCACGCAAATCCATACTCACACCTCGCAGTGACGGTTTTTAAAATCGACCTGAGGTTATAAGGTATAAAGTCATCTGTTTGTAAAATCAATTAACGGTATAGGTTGACCTGGGAAACGTATAATGTTCTCAGGTCAACTTGTTTTTAAGTCATACGTTAATGTTTTAGATCGCTAAACTTTTAACCTCAGCTTTATGAAATTCAATCTGGTTTTTCTTTTGACGGCTTGTGTTTTTCTTTTTCAATGCCAAAAGTCAACTAAAACGACATCGGATATCCCCGTTATTCACATTGATCACGATGAGAAGAAAGCGGTTCATCTGGAGGATTTCGCGAGTGATTATGTAGAAATTCCATTAGAATTGACAAATTCTAGTATGATTAAATACGTCCAAGATATTGCTGTTTCGGATGAGCATCTTTACATTGTCGATATCAAGAATGGAGTTTTGCAGTTTGACCTAGAGGGTAACTTTGTTAAAAATATTGGGGAAATAGGAGATGAAGGTCCCGGGACGTATTTCACGCCGACTTCAATCGCATTTGATGATGATGAGCACGCGGTTTTAATTTCAGATATGTATCGGTTTTCATTGCATAAGTTTGATACAGCAGGGAAGTTAATGGCAGCGGTCAAAAAATTGCCTAGCAATCCCATTTTTATCAAAAATGCTATTGATGGCTATCAGGTGGTGGCAGAGAAGTTTGTCAATGGAGATGATGGTGAATATTATATTTCAGCGGAGATTTTTAGCACTAGTGAAGAATTTGATATTCAAAAAAAGATAAAGGTAGATCATCTAAAATTAAATGGCTCATCGGGAGCTGTGAGGAGTCAACCTTCTCTAATGTTTTTTTCAGAATACGACTCGATAAATTATTTTTATAACCCCATACTTCTTCCTCCTCGTGCATACAGGGGTAAATTCATTCGCGACACGTTGTATCAAGTGGAGAATGATCGTGTTTTACCAAAAGTGAGGTTTGAATTTTCAAGGAAAGTCTGGGATGGAAAGGAGAAAGTTTATCACCTCCGAAATGTCATGGCTTTCGACCATTTTTTCCTTGGTCAAATATGATTATCGGAACACGCCCTATTTGTTTATTTATGACAGGGATTCCAAAGAAGGGTTTGTGGTCAAAGAAGGCTTTAGTGTGCCGGGATATGAGGAAAAATATATGCCACACTCAAAATCCAATGGACAGATGTATTTGATCGTCCAGCATCCGCCCAAACCTGGCGAAGTCGAACCTAATCCATCCGTAATTCTTTTTTGACCTACCTATGATTCTGCCCTTTCCATCTGGGAGCGTGCTCCCAAAGGAATATCAATTACCGCCAGAAAGCCCTTTCCTAGCTGGCTTTCTATATTAAAAGTTCCTTTGAGCATCTGGACTTTCGCTTCAATGCCCAGCAGGCCAAAACCGCTGGAAGTTTTTTGTTGGTCCATGCCTGCCCCATTGTCTTCAATGGTGATGTTTATGGAGTCTCCGTGGTTGATAAGCTGCAGGTGAAGGTGGGATGCTTGTGCATGTTTGAGGGTGTTTTGGACGAGTTCTTGACAGATTCTGTAAATGGTAAGTTCTGTATGTTCAGGTAAGCGTTCGCTCAGTCCCAGGATTTGAAGTTCTCCAAACATTTTACCGCTTGCATTGATGTGCTCGATGAGGGTTTGTAATGCCGATGGAAGGCCAAAGCGTCTCAAAGAAACCGGAGACATATTATGTGCTATTCGCCGTACTTCTTCAATGGCTTCATCCATTTTATTCAGGGTGTCCAGGTTGCTTTTGGATGGAGACTTGGTAAAGCTTTGCAGGCCTTGCAATTGTATTTTGATAGTGGAAAGCAAGGATCCCAAGCTGTCATGTAGGTCTCCCGCGATGCGTTGTCGTTCGTCTTCCTGGGTCTGGATCAGGTCTTTGAGGTGATTGTTTTTTTGCTGTTCGATAAAGGAAATCAACTGCTTTTTTTCTTCTATCTCTTTGCTGATCTCCTGATTGAGCATGAGCGTTCTTTCGTGTGTTCGGGCATTTTCGATAATCATCCCGCCTTGGTTGGCGATGATACGGATCCAACGGGTCATGTCTTCGGTAAAATGTTCCTTGGCGTAACGGTTTTCCAGGTAGATGACCATGGAGAGGTAGCCGTTGATATTTATGGGCTGAATGAGAAATGATTTCACTCCACGGCTTTTCAGTGTCGCTATTTCAGAGAAACTACTTTCCTTGGCAAGGTCATTTACGATAAGTGGCATTTGGGTACGGTGGCACATGAGCATCAGTCCAGAAGGTACGAACGCGCCGTGCTGGGTTTTGGGAAGGAGGGCATGCTTTTTTTGGTCCAGTACATCACCATTGCTTTCGATCCATTCGATAGCGGTGCTGTCCGTTCCGGTAATTCTCATCAATAAGACCATGAGTTTTTTGCACAAAGGATCTAGCTCCAGGTCTCCGCTAAGTTCCCTTAGTACCGTTTCGATGTTGGGTTCAAGGTGGATAGCGCCCTCATTGAGAAGTACTTGGTATTGCTGGTACAATTGTTTTACTTTGGCAATTCCCTCCCATGCTGTATAGGCTTGGATAGCTATCTTAAGGTGTTTGGTGGCATCCTCGTTTTCTGATTTTTCGAGCAGGTATTTGGCCAGTAATTCGTTTGCGAGAGCAAGGTCATAATGGTTTTTACCGGCTTGATGAATGGATTTTTGATAAAGCTCTTTTACTGCATGATATGGCTGGTCATTTATCTTGGCCCACTCCGCTTGAAGGAGCCAAAAGATAGCCGCATAATTTTCGGGGGCATGATGGTACCAATGGTCACAGGCAGCAAGAATATCCCTAAGTTCATCAAGGTGATGATTTGCTTTATGGGGAGGCAGGTTATGCCAATTTTGGGTAAGGGAAAGGAACAGCAGTACCTGATTGGCTGGAACCAAAGGAGATCCCTCCTGTAGTTTTCGGTTTGCATTGGCTTCCCTGGCACTGTGCGAAGCCTGTTCGTAGTGACCCAAAAGAAAATAGTACCTTGCCCAAACGTGGTTGCGATAAAAGAGTTCCTCCTGAATGGTCAGTTTTGCAGCTAGCCAACTGGGCTGTTGTCGGGGAATGGAAAAAAATGTACGTTCTCCACAGAGGTAGCGAATTAGGCTTTTTTGGTAGTGGGTGATATAATATGTGAGCTCCATTCCGGGATAGGATTCCTCAAAGGCAAAATCAAGCAAAGACCGGATAGGGCGTCCGGAAAGAAAATGAAGGTTGAAAAGGTGGGTTTTGAGAATGTAAAGCCCAATGAGATCTCCTGTTTTTCTTCCCGCATCCATTCCTTCATTTAGCAGGGCAACGCTATGGTCAAAGGCTTTTTTCCACGGTTGGATATAAAATGCAAACACTCCAAAGACCCGGCACCGGTACTGCAGGTCTTTCCGGTATCGATTGATTTGGAGTCCTTGGGTGCCAAGCTGATATCCTTGGTCAATATTACCAGCGATGATGTTCATTCTCCCATAACTCACATAACCAATGGCTTTTACCCCTTCGTCTTCGCTGTTTTGAGACCTGTTGATGATTTGCAGGGCTGCCCAGATCATCAAGGTATCAGCGGTGTGGTGGAGGGCCATTCCGCCTACATACAGTAGTTTTAGAATGAAGTGTTGGTTGGTGCGGGCTTTGCGGGGGCTATTGCCAAGCGGCTGGTTTGCGTTATCGATCTCGTGTTTTAGTATTTTAATGGCCTCTTGGAGGGTTGTTTCACTTGAGGGAAGGATGAGGCCGAGTTCTGAAAGCGCCTCACGCAGGATAGACACCACTTTTCTATATCTTCCGAGATGGTTGTTGATGGTGATTTTAAGGATGTAACTTTCTGTCCTTTTTTCTTGATCCAGTAATCTTTCCAGTAAATGGTCCAGGTGGATTTCGGCTAGGTCATATTCTCCAAGATAATACTCCACCTTTGCCCTTTCCATATTGGTTTCCCAATAATGATCTTTTATTTCTTCCCAAGGGAGTGTCTTGAAGAGATCGGAGCTGATCTTTAAAAAATGGCGGGCCTGCTCGTGGCCATTGTCTTGCTTTTGCAGTTTGGCTACTTCCAAGTTGAGTTTGGCGCAAGTCAGGGTATGCCCTTTTCCCTTGACCAGGTCGAGAGACTGGTTGAAGTGCTGGGCTACCAGTACCTTTTCGGTACTGCTGAGTATTTCCAAGCCTCTACGGATAATGTGCTCGCCTATGAGGTAATGGATATTTGCTTTTTCGCTAAGTGGGATGCCATCATAGATTACTTCGCCAATGTACGTTTCTGCAAACCGGTAATCACCTTTTTGAAAAGTGAGCAGCCCCATTTCCAATGACTCCTGAAGGCTTTGCCGAAGCAGTTGCTCATTGCTTTCAAATAAGGAAAGCAATACTTTTTGGTTATAGTTGCCTATACAGGACAGCCAGGTGAGCAGCTTTAAAGACGGCTGGCTAAGTGCTTTTAGGCGATCCCATAGGATATCACGGGCATTCTGGCCATTGTAGCGCCGTTGGATTTTGTCGATGTTCCCGGACCATTTCCCCTTTTGACGGACGATCAGCTTTTCGGCTTTTAAGCTTTCGGCCAGGATTTGCATATAACTTGGGTTTCCCTCACAAAGTTTGTGAAACAAACGGTGGAGATGGGGCATGACAGATGCTCCCAGGATTTCCTCAAGAAAGCTATGGGTCTGTTCGGTGCGAAGGCCATGGAGTGGGATGATTTCCAGGGTTTTGGTTTCAAAGTTTAGCCATTCCATCAATTGGTTTACACGAAGGATATTTTCTTTGGACTCCCTACTGGCGCCGATTAGCCGCAGCTGCTGAGGAGATAAGCGAAGCAAAAGATAGTGCAACAGGTTAACGCTGGATCCGTCCATCCACTGCATATTGTCTGTAAAGACCAAAAATGGTTTGCCCAGAAAATCACTTAAAAAACCAAAAAGAGTGGTGAAAAGCGAATAGAGTTGGTTTTCTACTTTTGGGGTGGGAGAGGTGGGGGGGATCGTGTCCTTGCCAAGTAGTAAGGTCAGTTCGGGTATATAATCAAAAAGAAGCGGGAAGTGCTCGCCAAGTTTCTTTTTTAACTGCCCTGAGAAAACATCGAATTGGTCAGGAGTCAATTCTCTATAGACTTTTCTCAAAAACTCCCCGATACCGATTTTTATCCCTGCATACGGAATGTTGCGTTGTTGCTGTAAATGACTGATGGTGATCAGCAAATACTCGTCCTTATGTGTGTTTATGTAATGCTCTATCAAGTGGGTTTTCCCTACTCCGGAAGGTCCTGTGATGATGAGCCCACATGGCGATGACAGTCCTGTTTGGATAGGAGTCCCTATGAACTCATCCAGTTTTCTGGCGAGCTCAGGGTGGTGGGGGATAAGGGGCGGGGAAGAAGCGGGATAGGACATGGGTTGCATAATGATGTATTTGACCAGATTTCTGTATTGTCATTTCTGGTCAAATGATTTCTTCGCAATCAATTTAATTCTTTTACCTTTTTATAGCTAGCAACAATCCCAAATAAGTCAAGGCACCATTGACCAGTAGGATTTCAAACCCAAATTGATAGCCACCAAACCATGCTGCGGAATGGCTGTCCAAAATAAAGCAGATGACCGGGGAAGCCAGGCAAATGGCCGGAACCCACTTGTCTTTTACGGTGAGTTTGTTGGATAGGCCAAAGGCGAACAGCCCGAGCAGTGGGCCATAAGTAAATCCTGCTGCTTTGAAGACCGCACTCACCACACTGCTGTCATTGAGCAGGTCAAATACCACAATGACCAAGAAGATCAGCACTGTAAATCCGATATGAACCTTTAGGCGGGTGGCTTTTTGGTTGAGGTGCCGTTTGGTCGGTAATTTCATGATGTCCACACAAAAAGAAGTAGTCAATGCTGTCAAGGCCGAATCAGCACTGGAAAAGGCTGCGGCGATAATGCCCAGCAAAAAAGTAATGCCCGCCAAGGTGCCAAAATGATCCAATGCAAGGATAGGGTAGAGCTCATCTGTGCTTTCTGGAATGGCAATGTTGTTTTGGGCAGCAAAGTAATACAGCAAAACCCCAAGCGACAGAAAGAACAGGTTGGAAATAAAGAAGCTGATCGAGAACCACAGGATGTTCTTTTTTGCTTCTTTTTGGTCCTTGCAGGTGAGGTTTTTCTGCATGACGTTTTGGTCCAGCCCATTCATGGTAATGGTAATAAATACACCCGCAAAAAACATCTTGAAGAAGTTTTTATTGGACAAGGGATCCCATTCGAAAACGGTTGAGAGCGGGCTCTCCTGAATGACACTGGTGAGTTTTCCTACATTAAGATCAAGCTGTTGGCTGATGATGACAATGCTGATGATGACCGCCAGCAATAGGAAAGTCGTTTGCAGGGTATCGGTCCAAACGATGGTCTTGATACCGCCTTTGTAGGTGTAGATCCATATCAATGTGGCAGTGGTCAATACGGTCACAAAGAAGGGGATGTTATAGGCGTCAAAAAAAGCAATTTGTAGCACCGTTGCTGCCAAGAACAACCGGAAAGAGGCTCCGATCGTTTGGGAAACCAAGAAGATCACCGATCCCGAAAGGTAAGCTTTCGGCCCAAATCTATCCCGGAGGTATTCGTATATAGAGATAAGATGGAGCCGATAGAAGAGCGGGATCAGGATCATGGCGATCACGGCATACCCGACCATATTCCCCATGACGAATTGCAGGTAATTCCAGGAAGAATTGCCCACCTCGCCGGGAACAGAGATAAACGTGACACCAGATAGCGATGCCCCCACCATCCCAAAGGCTACCAAATACCATGGAGACTGTCGATTGGCTGTATAAAACGTCAGGTCATCAGTTTTTCTCGAGGTCAGGTAACTGATCAAGAGAAGCAGCAAGAAGTAAGATGCGATGACGATGAATACAAGTGATTGGCTCATGGGAATGCATTATTTGTTTTGACACGTTTCACTTCGTTTTTTATGCTAATCTTGATTTTTTACTCTCCATTAACCTGCTTTCTTTTGCCCTTGGTGTCAACGGTGATGATTGGGGATAACATGCTTTCATTGTGAAGCCTGTCCACGGCGGTGATGCCATAATGGTAGGTACTCCGTTGCTGAATGGTCGTGTCTTTCCAGTTTTGCAGGACGTATGGAGACTTTGGTACTTTGGCTATGATCTGCGCCGGATTATTGAGGTCCAAGGCTCCTTTATTTTCGCACCGGTAAATTACAAAATAACTGGCATCTTCCTTTAAGCTTGCCCGCCAATTCAGGATGATCCCCGTTTCAGGGCTGCCTTTCGCCGTGATGTGATCAGGAGCAGAAGGGGTCGATTGGTTGATCCAGGGCATTATGGGAGGGAGTGAAGGTTGGGGGTAAACTTTCTCCAATTGGGATTTGACGTTTTCCTTGTCTTGGACAATGGTCTTGGCACTGAAAAACATGCTTCCCTTGACGATGGGGAAATTTCTGTTGTACTGGATTTGATTGACCACTTCTTGGTGGTCTTCCCAGCCTTTCTGTCCCACACGATAAATCCCTTGGCCGATATAAACGTGGCGATTATAGCTGTTTTCGGCCCACCACTTCACCAGTGTTTTGTATTCTGCCAGTTCAAATCCAATGTGCCAGTATATTTGTGGCGTGACATAGTCGATCCATCCCTCTTTTAGCCATTTGAGGACGTCTGCATAGAGGTCGTCATAGTTGGTCTGTCCAGCCTTAGTGGCGGATCCTCTGGGATCTACATCGTCGTTACGCCAAACCCCAAATGGGCTGATGCCGAATTTTACGAAGGGTTTTTCTGCTTTGATCCTCTTGGAGAGTGCCTCGACAAAGTAGTCCACATTGTGCCTTCTCCATTCTCCAATATTCCCAAATCGTTTGCCATATTGAGCGAATGAGCCCCTGTCGGGAAATTCCTCTCCGGCTATTTTATAGGGGTAGAAATAATCGTCAAAATGAACCGCGTCGAGGTCGTAGTGTTTGACCACTTCAATGATGGACTGCAGGACAAACTCCTGTGCTTCTGGAATACCGGGATCGTAATACCACTTTCCACCGTATTGCACAAACCAGTCCGGGTGTTTTACCAAAGGGTGCTCAGCCGAAGGGACAAAATCAGGACTGTTAGAGGCCCTGTAGGGATTAAACCAAGCATGGAATTCCAAATTCCTTTTTTTTGCCTCATCGATCATAAAGGCCAATGGATTGTAAAAGGGTTTGGGCGGAGTGGCTTGTTTGCCCGTGAGGTAAGCGGACCAAGGTTCATAACTGGACGGGTAGAAAGTGTCTGCAGTAGGGCGGATTTGCATGACGATGGCATTCATTCCAGCGGCAGCCAGCGTGTCCAAAAGTTGGACGTATTCTTCTTTCTGCTCAGCTGCGGAAAGTCCCGGTTGGCTTGGCCAGTCGATGTTGTTGACCGTAGCGATCCACGCGGCTCGTAGTTCCCGTTTGGGAGATTCTTGGGCCATTGCCGACCCAAATATCAGGAGGCTTATAAAAAAGAATACCGCCGTTCGTGTCTTGGTAAACGTCATGATAGTTTTAGGTTTTTTGGTATGCTTCAATGGCTTTTTTTACAGAGCCGTGTGCTGTCAATAGGTTCAGTGCTGTTTCTTCGTCCAGATCAGGGATTTCTTCCTGGATCATCCCAATGCCTCTTTTGACCAATTTTTGGTTGCTGAGCTGCATGTTGATCATTTTATTGCCTTTTACCTTGCCGAGCAAAATCATCAGGCTGGTGCTGATCATGTTCAGAACAAGCTTTTGAGCAGTTCCGGACTTCATTCGCGTACTCCCCGTGACAAACTCAGGTCCCACTTCCACTTCTATGGGATAGTCAGCTTTGGTAGAGATCAGGGAATTGGTATTGCAGGAGATGCTTCCTGTCAGTATCCCGTGCGCTTTGGCGGTATGTAAACCTCCCAGTACATATGGAGTTTTGCCAGAAGCCGCGATGCCAATGAGGACATCCTTTTCGGTGATTTGCTGGGCCCTCAAATCCATCCAAGCTTGGTCGAGATTGTCTTCTGCACCTTCTACTGCATGGCGGATGGCCTTGTCTCCTCCGGCGATTAGTCCACAGACCAAATCCGGCGAAGCGCCATAAGTGGGCGGAATCTCTGAGGCATCCAAAATGCCTAGCCTTCCAGAAGTCCCCGCACCAATATAGAACAAACGGCCTCCATTGGCCAGTTTGGCGACAGCTGCGGTGACCAGTTTTTCGATTTGAGGAATGGCCGCTTGTACTGCCGTTGCGACTTTTTGGTCTTCCTTATTGATGTTTGTCAGGAGTTCCCTGGCATTCATGGTGTCCAATCCCTCATAAAGCGAGGAGGTTTCTGTAGTGAGAGCATTTTGAGCAGTCATGGTGTTATTTGATAGCAGGAACGGTTTGACAGTGATATTTTACCAGACCATTCATCGGGTGTTGTACGATTTTGTTGATTTCTAATCCATACTCCTCCGCGGTGGCATGCAGGAAGTCACTAAAGTGATAAGCGATGGATCCTGTGAAAGTAATGGCCTCGGAAAGATGCTGCTGGTCATAGGCCAAAACATAATATTCAAAAAACTTCCTGAAGTTGTCCTTAAGGATTTTTTCGCAAGCCTTATGGTGTGCATATTTGAGAAGAAACGGTGTAAAAGAGGCCAAGAAACGGTTTGCCTGTGGCTTGTTGTAGATTTTGTCGAGCATTTGCCGGAGATCCATCGGGTAGGTGGCATGGAAGTCATCCTTGATTTCGGAATCAATCTTTTCTTGTAGGATAAGAGAAATCAAGTCTTTGCAAAGGACCGTTCCGCTACCCCAATCTGCCAAAATGTATCCCAGTGAAGGGACATTGTCGATGATGCCGTGTCCGTCATAGACGCAGGAGTTGGCTCCCGTTCCGAGGATGCAGGTAATGCCCTGCTGATCCTGTAGCAGGCTTCTGGCTGCCCCGAGAATGTCTCCATAAACTTCTGTAGGATATTTTAAGGGAAGTACGGATTCGATGGCATTCTTTACTTGGCAAACCTTTTCAGGGAGCCCGCAACCGGCTCCATAAAAAATCACCTTTTCGATTCCCTTGGCGACGGGAGCTACTTCATTCTGGATTATTCGTGCAATTTCACTTTCTGTTAAAAAATACGGGTTCAGGCCCTTGCATTGCACTGCATCGATGGTATTTCCCTCTTCATCCACCAATCTCCAATCGGTCTTGGTGGATCCACTATCTGCGATTAACAGCATATTGATCGGTTTAATTTGACAAAATGGGTGACTTTTCCTTGGATCAAAGCGTCACTTCTGTTACAAAGATGTTGGTATTTGCTCCTTTAGGCATCCCTGAAAATAGGGATTTGGTATAATCACTGGATTATCCTCAAAGGTACTTCTTGTATAAATTATGTAATATTCGAATATCGTTTCGGCTTAGTGGCGATTCAATGTCCTGCTGGATAAAGTGAAGTTTGAACGACTGGATGGCTGCATCAGGGTCGCTGATATCGAAGCCAATGATCCGCAGCGCTTCCAAAGGGTTAAAGGATGCTGGAACAGCTTCCAGCATTACGGTTTCGGTTATATAGCCTGCTCCTCCAGTGGGGACATCGATTTCCATCAGGAGAAAGTCATCGTACCAATAGCCAAAGCCCTGTTCTGCCAGCCTTTTCCAAGGAAAGTGGACACTGGGATCTACCTTTCTTCCGGGAGCTAGATCAGCGTGACCAATAAAGTTGGCCGCTGGGATATTGTAATCTTCCTTGAGTCTTTTGAGCAGCTTGATGAGGCTTTCGATTTGGGCATCTGTAAAGGGTTCACTGCCGTTATTGTCCAGCTCGATTCCTAGTGATGAGGAGTTGAGATCAGTGTCATGGCCCCACTTTCCCCTTCCGGCATGCCAAGATCGGAGGTAATCATTTAGCATTTGGACGATGGTGCCGTCCCTGCTGATGACATAATGGGAGCTTACTTGGGAATGAGGGACAGTGAAGGTGTGGATGGTCTGTTCAATTGAATCCTGTGCAGTATGGTGGATGACGACAAAATTTGGTCTTCTAATACTGAAATTAGTCGTGCCTACCCAAAGGTCATTGAGGTGTGTGGTATCGGAGGCGTCCTGCTTTACTGTTGGAGTAGCGGTGATTTTTTCGACCTGTGCCTCTACCTGCTTTTTGTGGGCCTTGTTGATATCCGCATAGGGTTTAGGACTGCATGAAAAGAGCAATATTCCCAGTAAGGTAAAGAGAAAAAACGCTTGATAAGTGGTATTATTCAGCATAGGGGATTCCTGAGTGAGTAATGAATATACAAATATCAGGGAAATAAGTAGGTTTTAGCTCACCGAAAACAGGGATTTTGAGAAAAACGTGAGCATATTTATGGTATATTGTATAGGGTCACCAGCTGGGCACTTGGCTCAGATGGCAGCCTGAACATCTATATTTACCGAAGGGATGAAGAGGGCAAGTGGGAGGAATTCGCGGTAGTGTTTGGAGGTTTTGTATAAGTTCCCAAAAGGTCATTGTACTTTAGGGGGATAAGTCCATGGGCGGCGGGGACACAGGCCACGGTAGCCAAACCTTAAAACCTGCTAAACCTATCAACGTCCAAACCTCCTTCACCCGATCAACCTTCTCTTATATGCATTATTGACCAGTTCGGCGGTGTTTTTAGCTTGGAGTTTATAGAGCAGGTTTTTGCGGTGGGTCTCTACGGTGTTTTTGCTGATAAAGAGCTTATCGCCGATTTCCTGGGTCGTAAGTCCATTCGCAATGCAGCCCAGCACTTCCATTTCACGGTCAGAAAGCTTTTCGTTAAACGGATTTTTACCTGACTGCTTCATAAAGCTACTCAGCAGGGTCTTGCTGACTTCTTCTCCCAGATAGGTGCCACCATTATGAAGGGTTTTGATGGCTTCTACCAAGTCATCTTTTCCGGTGTTTTTGAGGATATAGCCTTGCGCACCGGTCTTCAGCATATCAGATACAAAATGCCTATCGTTATGCATGCTCAGTCCCAATACTTTCAGTGCCTTATGGGCTTTCAGCAGTTGTTTGGTGGCGGCTACACCGTCCATTACAGGCATATTAATGTCCATGATGACAATGTCCACCGGTTGGTCGATACAGTAATCCAAAGCTTCTTGTCCATTTAGGGCTTCGCCCACCACTTTGATTCCGGGAATGTCAAGTAGCATGGCCTTTAGCCCATCTATAAACATGCGGTGGTCATCCGCTATCAGTACATTAATCATGGTGCCAGCATTTTTATCCTTTTGGGAAAATAATTAACATTAATTTACAATTTTTTAAAATAGGATTTACATTAGCGGTAAGACGATATTCCCGGTAAATCAGTGATTTTTGCCTAAAATACAGGTTTAATTGCGCCTTCAAGGCGTTTATTGAATATTGCTTAAAATTGGCGGAAAAATAAAAAATCACTGTTTTCAGGGATAGGGGAGTATGCAGAAAATTAAAAATTTGTAAGCATGATATTTAGGTGCAATATCAACAACATGAGGATTGGTCCGTGTGGTGCACTGGTGGTTTTGGTTGCCTTGCTGGGTTGCAGCGGCCCTACCTACCGGGTGTTTGATAAGCGGGTCAAGTTTGATGAAGAAAGGAAGCAGTTGACCTTGGAATACCTTGCCTCGCATTACGGCTTGGTGCAGGATGAACCGACCATCGATCCAAGGATGGTGGTGCTGCACTGGACGGCTATTCCAGATCTGGAGCGGTCATATGATGCGATGAATCCGGTTCGTCTGCCTGGTAGTCGAGAAGGGATTGCTGCAGCAGGTGCCTTGAATGTGTCTGCCCATTACCTGATCGATCGGGATGGAACCATCTTTAGGCAGTTGCCGGATACGATCATGGCCAGGCATGTCATAGGCTTAAACCATTGCGCCATTGGCGTAGAAAATGTAGGTGGTGCGAAAGCTCCTCTTACCAAGGCACAGGTAAAGGCCAATGAAGCCTTGGTAAGACATCTGAAGAGAAAATATCCGATTGACTATGTGATTGGTCATTATGAATACACTGCTTTTGAAGGTCACGAACTGTGGCTGGAAAAGGATGAAGGATATCGGACGCAGAAAACTGACCCAGGAGAGGGTTTTATGAAAAAAATCAGAAAGCGGTTAACGGATTTGGACTTGAAGGAAGTTCCTCAATGATCTTTTTGGTTCTATATGATTTACTATGGGTAACTATTACTTTGCATGTCAAATTCTAGCTTGCCTTTCATCTTGTTGCCTTGTTACTTTTTCCCTTCAGGTGAAAAACGTAACCAAAAAAACCCGCTGCGGTGAGCTATATGACTAAAATCAAAGCCAGCACTCACGCAGGCAAACTCCTCTATTTGTGCAGCATACCAATTTTTTGTACTGATTCACGTCAAACAAGCCTGCGCTTTTTCCAGCCCACTTCTTTGATTTCTTAACGTCAAATACCTCAAGGCAGAATAGAAAATTGCCCACTGAAAAGGAACATGAATCAACATTAATTTAACCGGAATAATATCTTTACCCACTATAATCCATATAGAGCCATCTTTTTTTACCGTTGTAGTGACATTTTGGGGTGCCAGTGTTTTTGGAAAAAAACTACTGGCACCCAGTTTTATTCATTTAGTTTAACCTGTTTAAAAACCTGAAAAACTCAGAGTCTGTGGACAGGATGATACTGGTGTTTTCATCAAGTGATTTTTCGAAGCTTTCCATGGTTCGGAGAAATTTATAGAGTTCGATTGATTGCCTGTTTTGATTATACGCTGAGGCATAGATGTCGGTAGCTTCAGCATCAGCACGGCCTTTGATCTCTTCTGCCTCACGAAAGGCTTCAGATTGGATTTGGGCGAGGTCTCTTTCCTTGTCCCCTTGGATTTTTCGGGCTTCACCTTGCCCCTCTGAGCGGAACTGATCGGCGATACGATTTCGTTCACTGATCATTCGGTCATATACCCTGTCCCTTACTTCATTTACATAATTCATGCGCTTGAATTTGAAGTCAAGGATGCGGACACCCAGATCTGTTGTTCTTTCATTGGCCTTGGAAAGCACGATTTCTTCGATTTTTTCACGGCCGACAGTGATTTCTTCCAGGACTTCCAGTTCTTCCATAAAGTCTTCGGTTACCTCGGGGTCGCGGTTGGTAGAGCGTACCACATCCAGGAGGTTATGACTGGCAATGGCATTTCGGGTCTCTCCGTCGAGGATATCATCCAGTCTGGATTGGGCAGACCTTTCGTCCCTAAGACGGATGAAAAACTGCAATGGATCCGTAATTTCCCAGCGGGCGTAGGTGTCCACGAAAATGAATTTCTTGTCTTTGGTGGGGACTTGGTTTCGGTCACCGTCCCATTCCAGGTACCTTTTGTCAAAGAACTGTACTTTTTGCAAAAAAGGTACTTTGAAGTTGATCCCTGGCGTAGTGCGGGGTTCCCCAATGGGTTTCCCAAATTGTGTCACGATGGACTGCTGGGTTTCATCTTGAATAAAGATGCTGCTATTTACGGTGATCAGTAGGGCGATCCCTACAACGATATAGATGATAATGCGCTTTTTCATTTTTCGGTACCTCCTTGTTTGTTCAGGTTAAGCAATGGTAAAACATTATTGCCTTCTTCATCGACGATTACCTTATTGTCCAGTTTGGGCAATACTTTTTCCATGGTTTCCAAATAGATTCGCTGTTTGGTTACTTCAGGAGCCTTTTGGTATGCATTAAAAAGTGAATTAAAGCGTTCAGCTTCTCCTTTGGCGCGGTTTACCCTGTTCAGGGCATAGGCTTCTGCCAGTTCGATCGTCTCTAATGCTTCGCCACGAGCCCGAGGGATGACACGGTTGTAATCGGCTTCTGCTTGGTTGATCAGCGTTTCCCGTTCTTGCTGCGCTTCGTTGACAGCGTTAAAGGATGGTTTTACGGGGTCTGGTGGATTGACATCCTGAAGGACCACTTGGTCGATCCGAATGCCGTTTTCATATTCGTCACACAGTTCTTGCAAGAGTTGCTCTACACTACTGGCAATTTCTTGCCTGCCTACAGTCAGCACCTCGTTTACGGTGCGGTCGCCGACAATTTTCCGCATGGCCGCTTCGGACATGTCACGAAGTGTCTTGTCGGCATTTCGGACTTTGAACAGGTACTTGTAGGAATCGTTGATCCGGTACTGGACCACCCATTCTACGTCGGTGAGGTTCAGGTCACCCGTGAGCATGGTAGATTCACCGATATAGCCTTCTTTGACATATTCGGATCGTTGATTGGGGGAGCTGGTGCGGAAGCCAAATTCTTGTTTTAGCTGTCTTTGGACGGGGATTTTGTGCATTTTTTCGATGCCAAAAGGAAGGGTAAAGTTCAAACCGGGTGGTACTGTCCGGTTGTATTTTCCCATTTGGATGACGACGCCCTCTTCTTCAGGCCCGACCGTATGGATAGCACTGAATGCCGCAACAATGATCAAAAGCCCCAAGATTATTTTTCTCAGGTTCCTTTTGATCATGTCGGGATCAATATTAATGTTAAAATTTCTGTTACTCATGAGAAGTATGTGTTTTTTAAGCTAATGAATGATCAATCTTCAAAAAATTATTGAGACCACCTCGAGGAAAGGTCTGAAATGTCCATGTTTTTTCGAAATGGCCTTTATTAAGCCCGATAGTTTGGTTTCGTATTGTGGTGATTTTGGAATATCCCTGTTTTCAGGGATGGAATAGGTCGATTTTTTAGGAAAATTTGACCAAAGAAAATAAGAGAGGAATTCTGATGGGCAATTGACAGTAAACCCAAAATCAGTAAAGTGCCCATTTTTATTCCGCTCTTGTCCAAAATCAATTCACTTAACTATTACTAAAATGACAAACATGAAAAAACTTTTACGCTGTTGCTTCGTGGCAGTTTGTTTTCTCCTGTTCCATTTGCAGGTGTTTGCACAGACCGTGACCATATCTGGGACGGTCTCCAGTGCCGATGATGGAGGGACTTTGCCCGGAGCGAGTATCTTGGTAAAAGGAACCACCAGGGGTGTGACCACCGATGTGGATGGGAATTATCAGATCCAAGCCGAGCGTGGTGAGGTGCTGGTGTTTAGCTTTATCGGCATGATCGCTCAGGAACGTGAAGTAGGAGACCAGACGACTGTTAACGTGGCGTTGGAAGCAGAGGCCAAGTCACTGGAAGAAGTGGTGGTCGTGGGTTATGGTACGCAGAAGCGCAGTGACCTTACCGGAGCCGTGTCCACGGTGGATACCGAAGTACTGGAATCACGTCCAATTACGGATGTTGGCCGTGGCCTTCAGGGGACTACCCCGGGACTGACCATCACCACGCCGAGTGGACAGATCGGCCAAAATCCATCCATCAGGCTACGGGGCATGACAGGTACCTTGAGTAATTCTGGAGGTGCCCAGCCGCTGATTTTGGTGGATAACGTGGAAGTGCCCAACCTGCAACTGATCAACCCGGAGGACATAGAGTCCATTTCAGTACTGAAAGATGCTGCTTCGGCGTCGATTTATGGCTCCCGAGGTGCTTGGGGGGTGATTCTGATTACCACCAAAACAGGCAAAAAAGGAGAAGCTCCGAAAGTAAGCTATTCCAATAACTTTTCTTGGGCCACGCCTACCAAAACACCGGTAATCGCGGATGCTGCCGAAGGAGCCGAAATGGCCTTTAGTGCACTTCAACGTACGAATCCTTCCACCAATGTTTTTGGTGTAGTAGGGATGTATTTTGACCAAGAGGGCATTCAAAAGATGCGTGAATGGGAACAACAATATGGTGGTCAAGACCTTGGCAACGAAATGGTGCTGGGGAGGGATTTTGAGATCCGTGACGGTCGTCTTTTCTTCTATCGCCCTTGGGATGCAGGAGATATGTTTATGCGAGATTGGACACCACAGCAAAAGCACGATGTATCCGTGTCCGGCGGTAGTGACAAGACCACTTACCGTTTGGGAGTAGGATATTTGGGCCAGAATGGTGTGCTCAAAGTAAATCCCGATGAATTTAATCGCTATTCAGTAGACTTGAGTGTGAATACTTCTGTAACGGACTGGATGGATGTACGGGGAAAAGTGCTTTACAGTAAAACCAAATTTACCCGTCCGTTTTATTTTAGCTCTGAAACCTATGATCCTTGGTATTATCTGTTCAGATGGCCGAAAACCTATCCTTATGGTACATATGAAGGCTATCCCTTCAGAAGTGCAGTGACGGAAGTAAGTCAGGCGAAAATGAATGAGGAATCCACTTCTATGAGCCGAATCAATCTGGGAACCACCATTAGACCGGTAGAGGGATTAAGCATTAATGCCAACTATACCTTTGACTCCAACAATTTCCATGATCATAGAACAGGAGGCGTGATTTCAGCTTATAATTTCTGGGCTACTGGAGCCGATCTTGAATATGCTCCATATTCAAGTGCGTCCTATAATAGAGTGGAATACCGTTCTTCTTGGAGCAATAGGAATGTGGGAAAACTCTTTGCAACCTATGAGAAAAGTGCCGGCGACCATGAAATGAAGTTTATGGCAGGCGGAGATATAGAAGCTTACGAATACTGGTACCAAAGCAGTCAAAGAAGGGACTTGATGGACCTAGATCGTGGGGAGCTGGACTTGGCTTCCGGTGATCAGTTTGTGGATGGATCACGGAACCAATGGTCCACCATGGGGGTATTTGGTAGGATCAATTATAACTACATGCAAAAATACTTCCTTGAACTCAATGGACGATATGATGGATCTTCTAGGTTGTCCCCGACAGACCGATGGGCGTTTTTCCCATCTATGTCAGCAGGGTATGTGATTACGGAGGAGCCGTTTATGGAGCCTGTAACCAATGTGATGTCGTTCATGAAGTTGCGTGCCTCTTGGGGTGCGATAGGTAACCAGAATGCTTATTTGAGCGATATTTACCGGATCATGAACTCCTATTCTTCAGGGTGGCTTGTCGGCAGCGACAATCAGCTGACCTTTGGTACTCCCGGTGCATTGCCTTCATCCTTGACTTGGGAGACGGTGACCACTTTGGATTTTGGATTTGATTCCCGGTTTTTTCAGGATAAGCTAGGCGTGACATTTGACTGGTATCGAAGAACTACCAGTGATATGCACAGTGCCGGTGCTGTACTGCCTGCGTCCTACGGTACCAGTGCTACTAAGCAAAACTTAGGAGAGTTGGAGACCACTGGTTGGGAATTGGCAGTGGATTATTCCCATTCCTTTTCCAATGGCTTTAACCTTAATGCCACGGCCATGCTTTCGGATTTCAAAGAGCGAATTACTGAATTTGCGGACAATACCAGTATTTATTCCAATCGCAAAGGACGAGTTCTTGGCGAAATTTGGGGATATGAAACGGACAGGTTGTTTACCAACGACGACTTTGTGCAGGATGCAAATGGAGAGTTGATTACCGAAAACGGTAAATATGTCCTGAAAGAAGGTATTCCTTCCCAATCACTTTATGAAAGCGGGTGGTTCTTTTATGGCCCAGGGGATGTAAAATACAAAGACCTTAACGGGGATGGAGAAATCACCTATGGATCCAATACGGTAGAAGATCACGGAGACCTCAAGGTAATCGGTAACTCTACACCTCGTTACCAATATGGATTTAGATTAGGAGGAGATTATAAAGGAATCGATTTTAGCTTCTTTATCCAAGGTGTAGGCAAGCGGGATTACTGGGCGAATGGGCCGCTTTTCGTTCCCGGTTACCGTCCGGGAGAGGCATGGTTTGCGCATCAGCAAGACTACTGGACGCCAGAGAATCCAGACGCTTTCTACCCACGTCCTACGGATGCTGGCCAATCCAGCAATTCACGTAACTTCTTGAGGCAGACACGCTACTTGCTGGACATGTCCTATATGAGAATGAAAAACATCACTATAGGCTATTCCCTACCGCAATCCGTTATAGGAAAATTAAACATTGATAAGGTGAGGGTTTATTTCAGTGGAGAAAACCTGTTTGAGTTTGATAACCTCGACCTTCCTATTGACCCGGAAGTGGATTATACCAGTTCAGGATTAAATGACTCCAACACCTTTGGCAGGGTTTATCCTTACAGCAGGAACCTTTCTTTCGGTTTGCAGGTGACACTTTAAAACGCATCAAATCATGAAAATCAGAATATTAACATTATTAGCAGCAATTGTGACATTGGTGAGTTGTGAGGATTTTCTCGAAAAACCACCATTGGATGAGCTAACAGACGAGACGTATTGGTCCAGTGAAAATAACGTAAGAAGTTTTTCGTGGGGATTTTATACGGCTTACTTTAGTGGTTACGGTTCTGGGTATGCCTGGGGAGATTTTTTCTCCGGACAAAGCCTAAACGATGACTTTGGCCCTACCAGTCCGTCTCAGTTTAGACAAAATATCCCTACAGGGGCAACAAGTTCCTACTGGACTTTTGCTTGGGTAAGAAAGGCCAATATTTTCTTGGAAAGGATTCAAACTGTTCCAATGGATGAAGAAGCCATCAATCATTGGTCAGGAGTAGCACGTTTTTTTAGGGCTATGGAGTATCATGACCTCGTGAAGCAGTTTGGAGATGTTCCTTGGTACGACCATGAACTGGACGAAACCAATGAAGAAGACCTCTACCGGCCAAGAGATCCCCGCGAGTTTGTGATGGACAGGGTATTGGAAGATCTTCAATTTGCGGCTGACAATGTCCGTCAAGTAGATGGAGATCCTGGCCTTTCTGTAAATCGCGATGTTGTGTTGGCGTTTATGTCCAGAATTATGCTATTCGAAGGGACATGGCAAAAATACCATGAGGGAAACACGGAGAAGGCCCAGTCTTATCTGGAAGCAGCCAAATGGGCTGCCAACGAAATTATCAGTGCGGGGAATTATTCACTGGACAACTACAGGGAAGTTTTTACCTCTCTCAATCTTTCCGGAAATCCTGAAGTGATCCTTTATAGACACTATGAACCTGGATTGGTAACACATGCGCTCAATAGCTATAACAACAAGGAACCACAAACAGGTGTCTCCAAAGATGCCGTAGAAAGCTACTTGGCCAGTGATGGTCTGCCAATTACTATATCGCCTCTATATCAGGGAGACAAGGGGATAGATAATGTGATGGCCAATCGCGATGGAAGGGTTTACGGTACCTTGGTGACGGATGAGTTGCGGCTCAATGGAATCTTGTCAAATTACAGTACCACGGGCTATGCCACCCTTAAATTTCTCAATGAAGAAATCAAGGACGACCCAGAAGGCAGCTCTAACCTGAACTATACCGATTCCCCTGTAATGCGCTATGGTGAAGTGCTGATGAACTATGCTGAGGCAGTTGTAGAATTGGCCACTGTGGGTGGACCTGCCATGACTCAGGCTGATTTGGATATGTCCATCAATGTCCTGCGCGATCGCCCTGGAGTAGGAATGCCTCACTTGACACTGGTGGGCAATGAGCCAGGTGTGAACGGGGTGGCCTATGATGATCCGGAAAGAGATCCAGATGTGCCTTCTTTGATCTGGGAGATCAGAAGGGAGCGAAGGATTGAACTGATGATGGAAGGCTTTCGATTGGATGACCTGAAGCGTTGGGAAAAGCTGGAATATAGCGATACCGAAGCCAATGAGGATATCAACCGTGGTGCTTGGATCGACAAGGCAGATTATCCAGACCTACAAAGTAGTGTGACGCTAACTGACGGTGAGACAGGCTATATCATTCCCGCCACAGCAGCGGC
This sequence comes from Echinicola rosea, assembly GCF_005281475.1. Lineage (NCBI taxonomy): Bacteria > Pseudomonadati > Bacteroidota > Cytophagia > Cytophagales > Cyclobacteriaceae > Echinicola > Echinicola rosea. Next base: position 2,270,188 of record NZ_CP040106.1, read on the forward strand.
ATCACAAAGGAGGTTTGAAGATCCCAAAGTGTATTTGGATCCTATTCCCTTGGACCAAATCACCCTTTATGATGAACACGGGGTGACGCTTGAGCAGAATCCAGGCTGGGAGCAGTAGGGGAATATGCGGCGTTAAGTACGAAGTATTAAGTATGTCCCTCTTTTCCAAATGGTGAAGAGGGACATTTTTAAGCGTTTTATGGTTATGGAAACTTCTGTGCTGTTTACAAGTGCTGCAAGGGCCACTGTGCTGACCTTGTGTTGGCTGCTTGCTTTAGAAGTGGCTGGTCAACCAGGTAAAGGGCAGCTCATTTCCCATGGAGCGGTCATTAGAGGGGATACTGCTAAAAGGCAATTGGCACTGGTGTTTACAGGGCATCAATTTGCGGAAGGCGGATCGGCCATTTTGAAAGCACTGGAAGAGGAGCAGGTCAAGGCTTCCTTTTTCTTTACGGGTGATTTCTATCGAAGGATTGCTTTTCGACCACTGATAGAAGATATTAAGCGGCGCGGGCATTACCTGGGAGCGCATTCGGATAAACACTTGCTTTATTGTGATTGGGAGCAGCGAGACCGTCTTTTGGTCAGCAAGCAGGAATTTGCGGAGGACCTGAAAAACAATTACCGTGAGATGGCGAAGTTTGGTATTGGAAAAGAGGATGCCAGATGCTATTTGCCTCCTTATGAGTGGTATAACGATTCGATCAGTAAGTGGACAGCAGAAATGGGACTCCAGTTGGTGAATTTCACGCCCGGCACTCGCTCCAATGCAGATTATACATCCCCAGAGATGGAGAATTATGTGAGCAGTGAAGCAATACTAAGAAGTATTATGGATCAGGAAACCTCCAAGGGACTGAGTGGCTTTATACTCCTGATGCATATTGGCGTAAGCCCCAAAAGAACCGATAAGTTTTATGATAAATTACCTATATTGATTAGTACATTACGACAAAGAGGATACCACCTCGTGACCGTGGATGAATTGCTTTGTTTGCAGCATTAACCCTTTACGATGTTAACGATTTTAATTTCACTAGTAAGCTTTCTTGGTTTTTCGGCCCCTCATCCATCGAGTGCTGACACCGTTTATTTCCTTGTGAACCAATTGGGCTATCTGCCTGAAGATGCCAAAAGTGCCGTGGTGTTTAGCCGTGGAACCATCAGCGAGCGTGTACAGCTCATTTGTGTGGAGACAGGGGAGGTGCAGCTTGAAATCAAACCGCAAAAAAACAAAAATGAAGGTTGGGGAGCGTTTGATTATGCTACTGTAGATTTTTCATCTGTGGAGAAAGAGAGCGACTATTATTTACAAACAAAACGCTCAAAGTTCAGGTCCCCGTCTTTCCAAATTAATCAAAATGCCTATGCCCATCAGCAAGAGACTTTGCTGGAATTTATGCGGCAGCAGCGTTGTGGTTATAATCCTACCTTGGATATGGTCTGTCACCAGCATGACGGACGGGCGTTTTTTGGGCCGATGCCCGATAGCACGTTTGTGGATGTCAGTGGTGGATGGCACGATGCCGGTGACCAGTTAAAATACCTCATTACGTCAAGTTATGCTACGGCCCATATGCTGCTTGCCTACGAGATGTACCCGGATCGTTTTCAGGATAGGGTAAATGCTTTGGGACAAGATGGTGCAAATAGTATTCCTGATATCTTGGATGAGGCTAAATGGGGACTCGACTGGATATTAAAAATGCACCCAGAACCGGATCAACTTTTTCACCAAGTAGCCGATGACCGTGATCATAAAGGTTACAAAATCCCTGACCAAGACAATTCCGACTATGGCTGGGGAGCCAACAGCTACCGTCCGGTTTATTTTGCCACCGGGGAGCCGCAAGGTTTACAAAAGTATAAGAGCGAAGCTACTGGTCTGGCCAATTTGGCCGGGAGGTGTGCTGCGGCAATGGCCTTAGCTGCGCGGATATGGGAGAATGATGTGGAGGATCCCCTCTTGGCAAAAAAATACAGGGAGGCGGCAGTGAGCCTCTATGCCTTGGGTAGGGAGCAAGAAGGCTTCCAGCAGGGCAATTCCTATAGCGCGCCTTACCGCTACAATGAGTCCACTTGGGCAGATGACATGGAATGGGGAGCGGCAGAACTGTTTAAACTTACCGGTGAAAAAAGATATTTGGAGCAGGCCAAGGACTATGCCCTTCAGAGCAATACAGCCGATTCCTGGACGGTAAAGGATTCAACAGACCATTACAGGCTATACCCTTTTATCAATATGGGGCATTTTGTCCTTCATGACTTGGTGGACGAACCATTTCAGGAGAAATTGGAAAGTTATTACCAAGTCGGGATCGAATATACCCTCAATAGGGCCAATAAAAATCCTTTTCAGGTTGGTGTGCCTTTTATCTGGTGTTCCAATAACCTGATGACAGGCTTGATCACCCAAATGATCCTATTGAAGAAAATGACCGGAAGCAATCAATATGATGGCTATTTGGCACGTCAGCGGGATTGGCTTTTTGGGAGGAATCCTTGGGGCACATCCATGTTTACCGGAATGCCCGCCCATGGAGAATTTCCTGAGGCGGTACATACGAGCTTATATGTTTTGTTAGGGTTGAAGGTCCCGGGAGGATTGGTAGATGGGCCTGTTTACACGTCTATTTACAGCAATCTTCTCGGGCTTCATTTGCAGGAACCGGATGAATTTGCTGAATTTCAGAACGAGAAAGTGGTGTATCATGATGATTCGGGAGATTACAGCACCAATGAGCCCACGATGGATGGTACGGCAGGTGCCATACTGATGATGACACATTGGAGTGAGTGAGGAGGTTGGAAAATTGGAAGATTTAAAAAATCTTAATTTTGACTTTAGGCATTCTTGCCAGTAGATTTTATTTCTCACGGAAGGCACATAACACCCAGAATGAATTATGGGGCGTGTGTGTCGCCCTTCGACTCCGCTCAGGGTGACACCGTAGGCGGTTTGGATATTCACCCTTCGACTTGCACGGAGTCGATAATTATTAAACAAGAAAAGGACAAATTATACATAAACAATGAACTACCGATTACTAAAAAGCGGGTTGCTGGTACTGGCCATGGTCAGTGGGCTGAGTATGGTCAATGCCCAATCCGATGGTAAGGACAGTAAAATCCCATTTTTGCAGCAGAAAAGTACTTGGGCGGATTCCGTTTTTAAAACCATGAGCGAGGAAGAACGCATTGCGCAGCTCATCATGATTCCAGTTTATTCCAATCGCGACAGGGCTTATGAGGATTCCATTGCCCAGTTGGTGGAAGAATACAAGGTAGGTGGGTTGATCTTTTTTCAGGGAGGCCCGGGCAGACAGGCCAGCATGACCAACCGTTATCAGCAGATCAGTGAGGTGCCCTTGATGGTTTCGATAGATGCCGAATGGGGGCTGGGGATGCGTTTGGACAGCACCATGAGTTTTCCATACCAAATGGCACTCGGCGGAATAGAAGATGAACGTTTGATCTACGAAATGGGAGCTGAAATTGCCCGCCAGTGTAAGCGGATCGGTGTGAATGTGAATTTTGCCCCTGTCGTGGACATCAATAACAATGCAAATAACCCGGTGATCGGCTTTCGGTCTTTTGGGGAGGACAAGGAAAATGTAGCGTCCAAGGCCATGGCCTATATGCGTGGCATGCAGGATGAACACGTGCTGGCCAATGCCAAGCACTTTCCCGGACATGGAGATACCGACGTGGATTCCCATGTGGGGCTTCCTTTGATCAGCTTTTCGAGGGAACGACTGGAAAAGACCGAACTTTATCCCTTCCGGAAGCTGATGAATAACGGCCTGGGAAGTGTGATGGTGGCACATATGAGCATCCCTGTGCTAGATGATACGCCCAATTTGGCTTCTACGCTTAGCAAGCCGATCGTCACGGATTTGCTGAAAGGCGAAATCGGGTATGAAGGGCTGGTATTTACCGATGCACTAAACATGCAGGGCGTAGCGAAGTTTTATCCTCCCGGTATTGTGGATGTGAAGGCACTCCTGGCAGGAAATGACATGCTGCTCAACACGATGGATGTAAAAACCACCATTGTGGAAGTAAAGAAGGCCATAGCAAATGGTGAAATCACCCAAGAAGAGGTGGACAAGCGTGTGATGAAAGTGTTGCGCGCAAAGGATTGGCAAGGCCTTAGTGATTGGCAGCCAGTGGTCATGGAGGGAATCTATGAGGACCTGAACAGTTCGAAGGCAAAATACCTGAACCGGCAGCTAGTGGAGGCCTCCATTACGCTATTGAGAAATGAAGAGGAAATACTGCCCATAAAAAAACTTGCTGATGAAAAGCTCGCCTATGTGTCCCTTGGCACCGATGAGGAGACCGCCTTTCAGCAAGGCCTCAGCCGCTACGTGGAGGCCGACCAATTTTTTGTGTCGAAGGAAACTTCTTTGTCAGCGCTGGAGGGTTTGCTCGGAAGGCTCCAAGGCTATTCCAAAGTGATCGTAGGGGTGCATCATTTGGGGCTGAAAGCCAGTGTGAAGAATTTCGGTATTACCGCTGAAATGAATGTGATGTTGAAAAAACTGATTGCTTCCCGGCCGACAGTGGTGGCTGTCTTTGGCAATGTTTACAGCCTGGATAAGTTGGAGGATCTGGAGAAGGCGTCTGCGGTGATCGCTGCTTATCAGGAGTCGGAGCTGACCCAAGATGTGGTCTCCCAGCTTGTCTTCGGTGGAGTAGGCGCCAAAGGAAAATTGCCCGTGACGATCAATCGTCATTTTGCTTTTGGCGACGGGCTAACCACTGCAGGAGGTTTTCGTTTTTCCTATGTAGAGCCAGAGGCAGTCGGTATAGCAAGGCAGAACCTGGACAGCATCCAAGGATTGGTGGAGCAGGCCATAGCCGAAAAGGCCATTCCCGGTGCCTCTGTATTGGTGGCCAAGGACGGTAAGGTTTTTTATCAACAGGCATTTGGTCATCATACTTACGAAGAGAATGTGCCAGTGCAAATTACCGATCTCTATGATCTGGCTTCCGTGACCAAAATAAGTACGTCCCTTGCGGCGTTGATGCAACTCCATGGTGAAGGGGAATTTGACGAAAACAAAACCCTCGGAGATTACCTCCCCATGGCCAGGGGAACAAATAAGGAAGACCTTATTTACAAGGACATTTTGACCCACCAGGCCGGGTTGACTTCGTGGATTGCATTTTGGAAAAACACCGTGAGGAAAAATGGTTCTTTCAAGTGGTTTACTTTTAAGGACCACCAAAGCAAGCGATTTCCCATCAAGGTGGCCGATAATCTTTACATCCACCGACACTATGCGGACAAGATCTATAAAGAAATCATGAAGTCCCCTGTTAGCTCAGAAAAGGAATACGTCTACAGTGACCTTTCCTTTATCTTGGCTCCTAAAGTGGTGGAGCATATTACGGGAGAGAATTTCATTGATTACCTGAATGAGACAATTTACGACCATTTGGGGGCAAGCACCTTGACCTTTAATCCCTATCAAGACTATCCTGTGGACAGGGTAGTGCCCACGGAGTACGATAGTCTTTTTAGGCGGCAATTGCTGCATGGGACCGTTCATGATGAGGGAGCGGCGATGTTGGGAGGAATCAGCGGTCATGCGGGGCTTTTTGGTGATGCCAATGACCTGGCCAAGCTGATGCAGCTGTACCTGAATGATGGTGAGTATGCCGGAGAAATGTTGATCAAAGGGAATACAGTGAGTGAATTTGGTAAATGTCAGTTTTGTCCTGAAAACTACCGTGCCTTGGGATTTGACCGACCGAGGAAGCCTGGTGATCCCAATGGGAATTCAGCCCCCAGCGCACCAGCGAGCAGCTTTGGCCATACAGGGTTTACAGGTACTTACGCTTGGGTAGATCCAGAAAACCAGTTGGTCTATATTTTCCTTTCCAACCGTGTAAATCCTACTAGGGAAAACACTAAACTCTACCAGCTCAATACCCGCACGAATGTATTGGAAGTGGTATATCAGGCGATGAAGTGAGTGGGGAATATTGAGACTTTAGATGTGAGACTTGAGACAATTGTATATCAAATTCTTCCCCGCGGCGGGCAGGTTAGGTGGGATTGCTGGGTTTTGCGGGGGCACCAGCACTGGGAAGTTTTGAGTTGCTGAGACAATTAAACTGTTCCTAATTCCTGTCCTGAGCAAGTGGAAGGATGAAGTCAACAAATTGCGAAAATAAATAACTTAAATAACCAATAATCATTAACTAAGCTATGAAAAATTTACTGGCATTGCTTCTGGTGATGCAGTTCGGGGTTGCCTTTGGCCAAAATTTCAAGTTTGCCTTTGTGACAGATACTCATATTGGTTCTCCCAACGGTGCTGCAGAGGAAGATTTGGAGCGAACGGTGGAGGATATTAATGCGCAAAGCAATTTGGAATTTGTACTGCTCACGGGAGATATTACGGAGATGGGCACAGATGAAGAAATAGCGCGTGCAAAGGACATTATAGGCAAGCTGAACATTCCGTTTTATGTCATTCCCGGCAACCATGATACCGGCTGGTCCGAATCGGGAGGGGTGAGTTTTATCAAGGCGTTTGGGTATGATAAGTTTGTGTTTGAGCATGAAGGGTACAAGTTTATAGGGACAGCTTCTGGGCCTTATGTGCGCATGTCTGATGGGCACATCCCGAGGGATGCGGTGGTGTGGATGGACTCAGTATTAGCGGCCACGCCAAAAGACCAACGGATCATCAATGTGAACCATTACCCTTTGGACAATAGCCTGGACAATTGGTTTGAACTAACGGACAGGTTGAAGCGATATAATACGCAGTTTTCGATATGTGGTCATGGACACCGTAACAAACCTTATGATTTTGAAGGCATTCCCGGGGTGATGGGAAGGTCAAATCTACGTGCGAAAGATGAAGTTGGTGGGTATAATATCGTCACTATCTCGCAGGATACCGCTTATTTCGCGGAACGAACACCCGGGGTGAAGACCGACAGGCCATGGCGAAAAGTAGCCCTGGGCGATCGGGATTATCCATCCGACATTCCCTATGAGAGACCTGATTTTAGCGTGAATAGTCAATATGATCAAGTAACCGTTAAGTGGAGCTATCACTCTGACGCCAATGTGATCTCTACCCCCGTGGAAGCAAAGGGAAAAGTGGTTTTCGGTAACAGCGTGGGAAAAGTGGAAGCACTGTCCAGCGAAAGTGGAGAAGTGCTGTGGGATTTCCAGACAGGGGCAGGGATTTTTTCTTCCCCGGCAGTCCACGATGATTTGGTGATTTTGGGGTCGGGTGATGGTAATATCTATGCATTGGGCTTGGGCCAGGGGGAGCTGGTATGGAATACACCAACAGAAGCTTCCGTTTTGGGCTCTCCCGTGGTGAAAGAAGGGGTTGTTTACATTGGTGGCAGTGATGGTAAATTCCGTGCCTTGGATGCTACGGATGGGGATGTGTTGTGGGAGTTTTCCGGACTGGAAGGGCCAGTGGTGAGCAAACCGCTGCTGTATGAGGGGAAGGTGTATTTTGGGGCGTGGGATAAGCACTTATATGCCTTGGATAGCGATAGTGGAGAACTGGCCTGGAAGTGGGACAATGGTTCGGCCAACAGAATGTATTCACCTGCGATGTGTGTTCCAGTGGCTCATGAAGAGGTGGTGTATATCGTGGCACCTGATCGCTACATTACAGCGTTGGATGGGGCTACTGGGGCCGAACTTTGGCGAAGTAATGAAGCCACCGTAAGGGAATCCATTGGTATTTCAGCTAATGGGAAATGGGTATATGGTAAAACCATGAACGATGAAATTGTGGCTTTTGAGGTAGGTAGAGCATCCGCCAAACTTGCCTGGCGAATGCACTGCGGTTTTGGTTATGAACATGTGCCATCGATGCTGATAGAGAATAGTGGCGCGGTTTATTTTGGGACAAAAAACAGCACGGTTTACAGTGTTGATCCAGTTTCGAGAAAAATCAATTGGGTGCACAAAATCGATAATTCCATGGCCAATACGGTGAACGTGATCAATGATCACTCCCTGTTAGTAGCGACGATGGATGGAAAGGTGGAGTGGTTGGAGTTTTAGTTTTTTATTGGAATATCAAAAAGCTTAAAAGTAAAGGTATGAGAAAGTATAGATTAATGAGCGCATTGTTGTTTTGTGCTGCGGTAGGGCTGCTAGGCGGCTGTGGTAGTAGGACGTCAACAGAGAAAGAAGAGCGAACAACTGCCGAGGGGCAGCCCACGCGGGTAGTGATCGGAGCGGAAAGGCTGTTGGAACCTGATTATTTTTCTTTGGTAAAAGCAAAGAAAGTGGCCTTGGTGACCAATCATACTGGTCTGTTGCCAGATGGCAGGCATTTGGTAGATGTGCTTTTTGAGCATAAAGAAGTGGACTTGACGTTGCTTTTTGGGCCAGAGCATGGGATTCGGGGGGAAGAAGATACACATGTCGCTGATGGGAAAGACAAAGACACCGGTTTGCCAGTGGTTTCGCTTTATGGAAAGGTGCGTAAGCCAACTCCCGAGATGCTGGAAGGAATTGACGTGGTGCTTTTTGATATTCAGGATGTAGGAGCGCGGTTTTATACCTATATCGCCACGATGAACCATGTATTGGAAGCCGTTGCGGAGCAAGGGATTCCGTACGTCGTACTGGACAGGCCTAACGCTATTGGAGGTGAATACGTGGGTGGTCCAGTCGGCGATGATCAACTAAAACCGATTGTCGGGGTAGATCAGCTTCCTGTGGTGCATGGAATGACCGTGGGCGAATTGGCCCATATGTTTAACGAGGAGCGTGGGAAAAGTGGCTTGCCAAAAGCTGATCTGACCGTGGTAAAGATGATAAACTATCGTCGGGACATGTGGTTTGATGAAACTGGGCTGCCATGGATCAAGCCTTCACCGAATATGCTTACGCTGACGACTGCAACGCTTTATCCCATGACCTGTCTTTTGGAGGGAACCAATGTCTCTGAAGCTAGGGGGACGCTGCATCCATTTGAGCATATTGGTGCGCCATGGATAGATGGAAAGGCCTTAAGTGATCAGCTTACTTCTTATGGATTAGCAGGAGTGACGTTTGGGCCAAGCAAGTATGTGCCAGGCAGGGTGGTAGATGGTATTGAGATCTATCCGCCAAAATTCCTTGGGGATACCTGTTCCAGTGCCAGTATTCATATTACGGACAGAAATAGCTTCGAATCAGCCAAAGCAGCTGTCTATATGCTGGAGGCACTTTTTGAACTTTATCCCGATCAATTGGAGTGGAAGGAGAAAAGGATGGATGGTTTGTGGAAGACATCGGCTATTCGAGAACAGATCAAGAAGGGGAAGTCACCAGAAACCATCATTCAAGCTTGGGAAGGAGGATTACGTTACTTTTCAGAGGGAAGGTCCGGTTATCTCCTGTATTGAACAGTTGTATTTTTAGCATTCAAAAAAGAAACCATGTGGCCTTCCGCATGGTTTTTTTGTTTTTCCGTGTTAAGGGGGGAAATACTAAAATTGGTCTTTTCGCCTAATTAGTTAAAATATGATATTGTTTGTTTACTAGTTTGATTTGTTTGTCCCTAATTATTGATAATATTTTTACAATTGTTTTTATATTCTTGTTATTGAATGATATCAACTTTAAATTTAAACTAATCAATATTAGTTGTGCTTTAATACACCATTTCACTTTTATTTATTGAAAAATAGTCTAAAAACTTAATCTATATAAAGATTAAAATTCTTTATAATGTGTAGGTGGTAAGCCTGAGTGCATTCAGTATGAGCTTTCGAGAGAGAGCAGGTTCTCCATAAGGGGAGTTGTTAGAAACGAATTACCGTTTTGTAGTATTGATTTTTACATATTCAAACTAGAAATTAAGAATATTTATGGCGATTAAATTAATTCCAGGAGGTATTGATTCTGATGTCTTCATGGTAGGAAACAGGACCTTTACCAAAGGCAAATTTTTTCTTTACAGGAAAGGGGAAACCGTTTTGGTAAATAGTAATGAAATGGGAGCTGTGGTGGCTTTTGGGCACTATACGGACTTTGAAGATGAGCAGGGGAATTCCTTCTCATCCGTGGACGAATTGATGGAATACCTGAATGATATGATATTCGGGAAGAGTGGGGCAAATATGAGCCGGAGCCAGCTTGATTATCAATATACAGAGGGTAGTGTGCTACAATATGATAGAAAAAGGATGTTTGGTTCCCATACCAATCCCCTCTCCGGACAGATTATGGACTATAATGATGGTTCGATAGATTCGACTAGGGGGGAAGGGCTTATTTTTCACAGAGACGAAAATGAACCGACTTTTCCAAATGGTTTTATCCATGGTGGAGGTACCTATTCGCCAGGGGAATTGAATTTGATACGATACCAATATTTCACGAAAGGGTTTAAGCTTTATACCATCGAAAACTTATCGGGATATGAAGGCGGAGATGTGTTTGATGGGCTTGTGCTTTACTATGATTTTAGCAAAGGCGGGGATATTGAAAACTCGTTGCTTGACCAGAGCGGATATAATAATAATGGATATATAGAACACCCAGAAGATGCCATATGGGATGAAGAAGAGGGTACCATTACATTGGGCAATAATGAAGATGTGGAGCTTCGGAGCTTTATTCGGGTGCCTTTCTCTAAAAGCCTAGGGTACGTGAAACATCAATTTACCATTTTGGTTGATTTTGGAAAGCGGGGCCAGTTTTCAGGAGTGATTTTCGGGAGTAACACTACTGGTAGTGGAAACAATGGGATCAATATGGGGATTGTCAGTGACGGAAGAGTGGAGCTTGAGGTAAACGAAGAGTCGTTAGGGTCAGGGGGAAGGGGGAGATCTACTTCACCTGCGCTATATCCTACCGATGGAAGTACATCGAAGTTTGTGATTACATATGATGGCCGTGATGTCCGATTCTATTACAATGGATCGCTGAATAAATCCAACGAGATTTCTGAAGGAGAATATATGTACAATGAAGAGGATTGGTATATCGGAAAACAGAATGGCAGGACGGTAAGTGCCATTACTATTTTCAGGCATTTTGCCGTTTGGGACCGTGTGTTGTCGGACGAGGAAATTGCGAATGTTTGGAATCATTTTGAAAGTGTAAGGCAAGAGGAATGCTAGTGCCTTACCGTTTAATTTAGTTTTATCACATAAATAAAAATCTATGGCTATTCAGATATCTCCAGGCGAATTGGGTTCCGGTATTTTTTGGGTGGGGGACGAGTCGTATCCTGCAGGACAGTATTTTATCTATAGAGTGCAGGAAATCGTATTGGTCAACAGCAATGAAATGGGGAAAGTGGCCTTGTATGGTCATTTTTCAGAATTTGTAGATGAGCATCAAAATCCCTTTTCCTCCATAGAGGACTTTATTAGTTACCTGAACAAGGTTGTTTTTCTTGATGAAAGAGAATCCTCTGAGGGAAATCCATATATATACGAGTTTACTGGAGGGAGTACGATTGCTTTTGACCGGCGGAGGCGCTATGGGGCTCAAACCACTCCGTTGACCGGAGATATAACGGAGGATTTGTCAGATGATTATTTGCCAGGGGAAGGGGAAGGCTTCATCTTCCATAGAGCTGCTTCCGAACCCAACTTGCCGGAGAGTTTTATAAAGGAAAGTGGGGAATATGCTGTCAACCAACTGAATATAATTAAATATCATTTTGTCGATAAGGGGTTTGTGTTGTATTCGGTTATGAGTACTGCGGATTATCAGCCAAATGATGTTTACGACGGCGTCGTAATCCACTATAGCTTTAATCAAGATCCTGAGTTTAGGGATTATATTGAGGATATGAGTGGATATGGTAATCATGGGAAGATCGTCAATCCTGAAGATATTCAGTGGGAGTCCACGCTGACGGGATTCAAGGTGAAATTGGGGAATAATGAAGAAGCGGAATTGAGGAGTTATATATCTATACCTTTTGCCAAATCTCTAAGTTTTGTTAAAGAGAAGTTTACGGTTTTGGTGGAGTATGGTAAAGGATCGAAATCAGCAGGTTCATTTTTTGGCTCCTATACATCGGGCAGTGGAAATAATGGTTTTCGTTTGGGTACTGTTTCGGACGGAAGGATGGAAATGGGCATCAACCCTGAATCCGAAGGAAGTAATGGTAGGGGGAGGTCAACGGGGGCATCCGGCTCCTACCCTACGGATGGAGATACCTTACTGTGCGTGATTACATACGACGGAGAGTCGATGCGGTTTTATACTGACGGGAAGCTCAATAAATCCAATGACGTCACGGATGGAATGAATGTCTATAATGATGAGGAATGGACACTTGGAAAATTAAATGGCACCACAACCAGTTACAGGAGCGTCATCAGTAGGTTTGCTGTCTGGAAAAGGGTGCTTTCTGAAGATGAGATCGCTGCTATCGATAAGTATAGCTTGGAGAAGAAGCCTATTGAGATATTAAAATATTGTCCATTTCAGGATATTATTGAGAACAGTGAACTGGATGCTGAGGGCGCTACAGACTCTTGGGTTCAAAGACAGTGTTATAGAGACCCTAATGATATTATAGTAAGTTCTGATTATGCCAGAGTAGGGACCACCAGTGGTAGGTTTTACCTTAGGAAAGGATTGAGGTACCAGTTAGAAAAGCACCGTACGGAAGTGTTGTCCATGTCCGGGATGGAAACGGAAATGTCCAAGATGAAGAAATGGATGTCCTATTCGATCTTTTTTCCCTCGGACTACTATATAGATCCTTCACATACCATCGCAGAGGTTATACAGCAGCTCCATGTAGGGTTTAGTCAGTCACCACCAATTAGTATACGAACAGAATTGGATGGTTTCTATCTTCAAGTCTGTTATGGGGAGTTTGATCGTAAAGTCGAGGAGCACGCCGAACTAAAAGAGACCATGCGTAGATATTATCGATTTAAGGGCATAACCCCTGGTAAGTGGCATGACTTTATACTTTATTATGAGCTCGATCCGACGGATGGAATAGTGAAGTTGTGGCTGAACCGTGAATTGGTGGTGGATCATAAAGGGCCTACCATGTATTCCAATGATTTGGATTACCATTATTCTTGGAAAGTAGGGTTGTATTGTTCGCAATGGGGCGCCGGTACTTTGGAGACCATTCCCGAAGAACGCGTACTATACTATGATGAGGTCAGGATTGCCAATAATGTGGCTCCAGCCTATGTCATGTTTTCCAAAATGGATCCAGAAGGACGAAGGGCGCTTAGTGGAGTGGAGTATCCAAATTACTACTGGGAGAGGGCAATTGAATGAAACCATCAATAGTTAGTTTGAATAAAGAGATCGGTATTATACCGATCTCTTTATTACTTTACAAGAAGTTAGGTCTATCCAGTTTTTGGCCGATGCGATAGGCTGCATTCATGAGGCCTACGTGGCTGTAGGCTTGGGGGAAGTTGCCCCATTGACTGCCCGTTTTGTGATCGACATCTTCAGAAAATAGCTGGAGGTGGTTGCAGTATTTGGTAAGGGTCTCGAAGCCTTCTACTGCCTCATCAAGACGGTTCACACAGGCCAATGCCTCAATATACCAAAAAGCACAAATTAAAAATGTGGTTTCCGGCACGCCAAAGTCATCCATGTGCTTGTAGCGGTAAAAAAGGTAGTCTTTGGCCAAGAGGTCCTTTTCAAGCATTTTCAAGTGGTTGTTGGCACGTTCGATGTCATTGCCGAAGTATCCCATGGTGATAAGCTGTAAGGTACTCGCATCCATGTTTTTGGTGCCAATAGCCTGCGCATAAGCTTTCATCTCTGGGACATAGCATGCCTCTATTTTTTCGATCGATTGTAGCCGGAGCCTTTCGGCTTTTTCTTTCATGGAGTCATCCTGAAGACGATCGGCAATTTTGATGGCCGCACATGATCCTGCCCAATGGAAAATAAATGTATAGCAATGCTCTTGTGCCAAATTTCTAAACTCCCAAAGCCCCGCATCTTTCTCATTCATGGTTTCCTCTATTTTATCCAACAGGTTGTGGATAAAAGGTGCAGAGTGGCTTTTTTCAGATTCAATAAAACGCTTGTCAGCATAAAGGGGTAAAAGACTTACCAATACTTGGCCATATAGGTCGTTTTGAATGTGGGTGTAGGCTTGGTTGCCAAAACGGACTGGTTGGTTGTCAAGATAACCTGATAGGTCACTGAGTTCTTCCTCCAATAACGCAGACCCTGTAATGGAATAAAGTGGTTGATAGCGGCCATTGATATTGGTGGGTAGGTTTTGAATGTATTCAAAATACCTTTCCAATTCTTGGAAGTGGCCAAGCGAGTTAAAGACATTTAGCGTATAGTAACTGTCCCGTATCCAGCAATAGCGGTAATCCCAGTTTCTGGTAGAACCCGGCGATTCCGGGAGGCTGGTTGTGGAAGCAGCAATGATGGCTCCGGTATCTTCAAACTGGTGGATTTTTAGCGCCAGTGCAGACCTGACTACCAGCTTTTGATAGAAGTGGGGGATGCTGGTAGATTTAATCCACTCTCGCCAGTATTGGGTAGTGGCTTGCAGAAAACGCTCAGCAGTGCTTTCTACCGGTGCTTCCAACGGCTGACCATAAGTGAAAAACATGTAAATGGGGCGTTGAAGCCTGAAGGCACGGTCTTCCATGATGTAGTTTACAGAACAATTTGCCGTCAGCCGCACTTCCTGTTCAGCCCCCAAAAATTCAATATGGTTGCTGTTCATGCTGGGTTTGAGCTTCTTCTTCCCCCTGTTGGTGACCGGTTTACAGTTGATTTTGATTTTCGGCTCGCCTGAGATGGGCTCGATTTTTCTGACCACCATCAGGGGCTTGTGGTACCGTTCGAAGTTCATGAAGCGGGGGGCAAAATCCGTTACTGCATAAGCTTCTTCACCATTGTCGAGCGTGACGGTGGTTTTTAGAATATTGGTGTTTTCAAGGTATTCTTGCTCGGTGGTAAAAGCATTGTCTTCTGGTAAAATGCTGAACTCTCCCCCTTTTTCTCGATCCAGCATTCCTCCAAAAATGAAGTCACTGTCAAAACGTGGGAAGCAGAGCCAACTAATATTGGTGTTTTTTTCAATGTGGGCGATATAAGCACAGTTTCCGATCAGCCCTGTACCATAAAGATGTCTTTTTGTCATATATTTTTGGTTGAATGGTGTAAAAAAGTAGGCAACTTTGGGTTAACGCTGAATATAGTAAAAAAATGAAAAGGTAAGAAGGTTGTGCAGTTGAAATGTTGTAGGGTTTGAAAGTTGGCCATGAACAATGCTGCTTAATCGATGGCCAGCATCAGTCAAACAAACCCTTAGACTTCAGTAAAGCTAATGAATACTACCTTTTTCCTTCATAAGGAACATAGACCACTTTTTTGGTTTCGAAGAAAGGCTCTTTGAAATAGTCTGCCAAGTGGTAGGTTACATAAGAGATCGGTAGTTCTTCCATTTCTTCGTCCACATCTCCTCCTTTGAGATAAAGGATGCCATTCGTGAATTCATTGAAATCCTCCTTCTTAAATTTGCCTTTTACCCAAGGATAGAAATTGGCCATGCGCGTAACCGCCCTACTTACGATAAAATCATATTTTCGATGGAGTGATTCGGCCCGTATTTGCTGGGCTTCCACATTGCTTATTTTCAGGGTTTTGGCGATGTCTTTTACCACGGTGATTTTCTTTCCGATAGAATCCACCAAGTGAAAGTTGGTATCGGGAAATAAGATGGCTAATGGGATGCCCGGAAAACCGCCTCCTGTGCCAATGTCCAATACCCAAGTGCCAGGTTCAAATCGCATGACCTTGGCGATTCCCAAGGAATGTAGCACATGATGGAGGTAAAAAGCATCGATGTCTTTCCGGCTGATGACATTTATTTTCTGGTTCCATTCCCGGTAGAGGTTTCCCAAAGCAGCGAATTGTTCTTTTTGCTTGTCGGATAGGTCGGGAAAATAGGATAGGATCAGATCTAATTCCTGGTTCATATATGTTGTAGGCGTAATTCGTGTAACAGATTCATAGGACAAGCATTAAAAGGCGGGGCATATTGAATGGTTTTCCCCTTTCTGTGAAGCCTTAAATGAATTTTTGCTTTCCTTGAGCGATTTCATAGAGAAGTTCGCGAGAGCGGTGCAGCTGAGCTTTTACCGTTCCCAGTGGTTTATCCAGCTCTTGTGCGATTTCATCATAAGAAAGCTCATCAAAATACCTCAGCTTCACTAATTTGCGGTATTTCGCGGGGAGTTTGTCCACAAAAATACGTACCATTTCGATCCGTTGGCTTTTGATGAACTCATCCTGCGGGTTATTATCGTCATCTTCCACATCTATGTTTACCGAGTTTCCCCCGTCATCGGTGAGGGTATTGTTAAGGCTCATGGTTTTGAGCTTTTTCTTTCGGATAAAGTCGATCGTATTATTAGTGGCGATCCGAAAAAGCCAAGTGCTAAAAGTATAGTCTTTTTTGAACTTGTGAAGATTTCTGAAGGCCTTGGCAAAAGCTTCCATAGTAAGATCTTCCGCATCATCCGCGTCACGGATCATTTTTAAGATCATAAAATAGACCGCCTTCTTATAGCGCTTCATAAGTGTAGCATAAGCCTGTTGGTCTTTTTGTTCTACCGCTTGATCTATTAAGTCAAAATCTTCTAATGCTTTGTCTGAGAACCCTCTTTCGTTTATTTCCATCTAACTGTCTTTGATAGGTAACCTTTAGCCCCAATAATCCAAAAATAACTTAAATACATTAAATCGAAAAACATGGTCCATAACACTTTCTTCGGACCCTCGATTTTTTTAATAGCGCTATTGAATATGGAGAATTGAAGCACTGCCCTTGTTAATATAATACTGACAATAACGCCAATTGGTTCCCATTTTTGCGTAATACTGATCAAAGCTATGGCTGTAGCCCAAAAAAACAAATGACTTATTGCATAAAGTCCTATTTTGGCTTTATCAGTGGTCTTATAATATTTCCCTGCTTGGAAATGCCGTGTCTTCTGGAGATAATATTCTTTAAAGGTCTTTTTGGGAATTGAGCGGGTAATGCCTTCCGG
Source organism: Echinicola rosea (assembly GCF_005281475.1). Classification (NCBI taxonomy): domain Bacteria; kingdom Pseudomonadati; phylum Bacteroidota; class Cytophagia; order Cytophagales; family Cyclobacteriaceae; genus Echinicola; species Echinicola rosea. Next base: position 2,287,204 of record NZ_CP040106.1, read on the forward strand.
ATGGATGACCACTGCTGTGTTGTTCTTTTTTGCGTGCCTATTGACATAGAGATCATCATCTCCGCCAAGGATTTGCCAGAGATCTTTGAATGCCTTTTGGTCCATGAAATACTTTCGGCGATAGGCCAGGTTTCGTCCCACTCCCATGTAGGGTGCTTTCCATAAAGCAAAAGAAAAATATTGGATGGCGGTAAACCACGTTTCATATTGGATGAGGGCATTCAAGAACCCCTTGTCCCTGTCATAGCCTCCATAGCCTAGGGAAAATGTCTTCCCTGCATTTCGGATAGGGTTGGTCATTCGCCTGATCCAGTTTTCCGATACGGGAAGGCAGTCGGCATCGGTCAGTAAGAGTACATCGTATTTGGCCACTTTAATGCCCAAGGTAAGTGCGTATTTTTTGGCTGTTACATGCTCAGGGGTGTATTCGATGGTGACGGTACGGAGCAAAGGGTACTCAGTCATCATCTGCTCCAAGAGATGCCGCGTGCCATCATATGACCTGTCATTAATGATCAGCACCTCAAAGGCAGGGTAGTTTTGCTGGAAGAGTAATGGGATAAGTTTCCGGAGGTTTTGTTCCTCGTTATGCGCCGCAATCACAATGCTCACGCCCTCTTGGTTTTGGTCGGCAAGGGCATCGCTTTGGTCATCATAAAAAAAACTTAGCTTGCCGTAAATAAACAAAAAGTAGCTGATTTGTATAAATGTAGCAGCCCCGAAAATGAGCCAGAGCAAATCGATGATCATGTGTCGTTTGGATTTCCCTGCAAAGATAAAATCAAAAACAGCAACTCTTTTAAGGATAAGCTTATATTTTTGTGCTTAAATTGATAACTAAATCAGCACAAGGTCGTTTGACTTTGTTCGGAAAGAATGATTGATGAAATTCACTCTAGAAAATACAGATCAGAAGAGTAAGGCAAGGACGGGAGTGGTCAAAACTGACCATGGAGATATTCAGACTCCGATATTCATGCCAGTGGGTACGGCGGGTTCGGTCAAGGCGGTACATCAGCGCGAACTTACCTATGATATCAAAGCCCAGATCATTTTGGGCAATACCTATCACCTTTACTTGCGCCCAGGCTTGGATGTACTGGAAAAAGCAGGTGGTCTGCATAAATTTAACGGCTGGAATAAGCCGATTCTTACCGATAGTGGCGGATATCAGGTGTTTTCACTTGCAGGCACACGGCAGATCACGGAGGAAGGAGTCCTGTTCAAATCCCATATTGATGGGTCCAAACATAAATTCACTCCCGAAAATGTCATGGATATCCAACGGAGCATTGGTGCGGATATTATCATGGCATTTGATGAATGCACACCTTATCCTTGTGAGTTTGGCTATGCCAGAAAATCCATGGAAATGACCCACCGCTGGCTGAAGCGGTGCATTGACCAAGTGGACAGTACTTCTGGAAAATATGGCTACAGCCAAGCGCTTTTTCCGATTGTGCAGGGTAGCGTTTACAAGGATTTGAGAAAGCAGTCGGCCGAATTTGTGGCTTCATGTGGACGTGAAGGAAATGCCATTGGCGGCTTGTCCGTGGGGGAGCCTGCCGAAATGATGTACGAAATGACCGAGCTGGTGACCGATATCCTTCCAAAGGATAAACCACGATATTTGATGGGGGTGGGAACTCCTGCGAATATCTTGGAATGCATCGCCTTGGGGGTGGATATGTTTGACTGTGTGATGCCTACCCGCAATGCTCGCAATGGGATGCTATTTACCTCCGAAGGGATTATGAACATGCGCAACGAAAAGTGGAAGGATGATTTCTCACCGATTGACCCTAATATCAACAGTCATGTGAGCAGTTTTTATTCCAAGGCTTACCTTCGCCACCTTACCGTCAGCAAGGAGATCTTGGCCGCCCAGATAGCGAGTGTTCACAACCTCAGCTTTTACCTTTGGCTGGTAGCTGAAGCAAGGGAGAAAATCAAATCAGGGGAATTTGCCGCTTGGAAGGATGTGATGGTGAAAAAAGTAAGCACAAGGTTATGATAAAATTACTGGATAAACTGATCATTAAGGATTTTCTGAAGACCTACTTTTTTGTGGTCCTGATGCTGATCTTGATTGTTTTGGTGTTGGATTTCACCGAAAAGAATGATGATTTTATCCGAAACAATGTGCCTACTGGCGAGATCGCCAAGTACATGTTTAATTATGGCCTTTACCTCAATAACCTGCTGACACCCATCACGGTGTTTATCTCGGTGATTTTTATCACTTCGCGAATGGCAGGGAGAACTGAGATAGTGGCAATACTAAGCAGCGGGGTGAGCTTTGTTCGGATGTTAAGGCCCTTTTTGATTGGTGCTTCGATGATTGCTATTGCCAGTTTTTTGCTCAATGGCTGGGTGCTTCCTGGAGCCACTGCGGGGGTATATAGTTTTAAGGTGGAATACCTGGAAGATGATGCCCAGTACAACTATCAGAATTTTCACGTAAAAGTAGCCCCCGATGTATATGCCTATATCAGCAAGTATTATACAGGTCCCAAGACAGGCTATACCTTTACTTTGGAGCATGTTGAAGAAGGGAAATTGATTTCCAAGCTTTCTGCTGACCGTATCGTATGGGATACTGCTGCCAATGCATGGGAAGTGCGGAATTATAAAATCCGGACACTGGAGGATATGGGAGAAGCGTATCAAGTGGGTGAGGAGATGGATACGGTGCTATCCATTACCCCGGCGGATTTTGATCTTCCGCCAAATCACCACGAAACCTTGAACCTGCCCGAACTGGGGCGGCATATTAAGGTCCTGGAGGACAGGGGGGCTGACAATGTGAATTTTTACAAAATTGAACGTTATGTGCGTTTTATGTCTCCATTTGCCGCGATTATTCTGACCTTCATTGGGGTGATAGTGGCCTCTAAGAAAACGCGCGGAGGGTCAGGATTTAAGATAGCCTTGGGCTTCTTGTTGGCCTTTGTGTACATTATTTTGTTTTTGCTCTCCAGGACATTTGCAGAAGCTGGCACCGCCTATCCGATCTTTGCCGTGTGGTCTCCCAATATCATATTTGCGGTCACGGGAATGATTATGTACAAAACCATTCCGCGGTAATCCCATGACCGGTACTGCTGTAAAAGATTATTTGATGCTTCACCTTACGGTGTTGATTTGGGGTTTTACCGCTATTTTGGGGCTCTTGATCGTCATACCTGCCGTAGAAATCGTTTTTTATAGGACGCTTTTAGCTTCCTTGATTCTTGGCGTTTTGTTTTTGATCCAAGGGAGAAAAGTGAGATTGCCATGGAAGGAACTGGCGAAAGTGCTGGGGACAGGGATGCTGATAGGGCTGCATTGGATCTTGTTTTTTGGTGCGGTAAGGGTGTCTACCGCTTCGGTCTGTCTGGCTGGGGTGGCCACTTGCTCCTTATGGACAGCATTCATTGAACCTTGGGTAAACAAGACCAACATCAAATGGTATGAAGTGATGCTGGGAATAGTGGTCTTGGTGGGGCTGTATGTGATTTTTAGATTTGAGGTGGATCATTGGAAGGGACTGGCCATGGCGGTAGGGGCGGCTTTTTTAGGCGCTTGCTTCACCGTGAGCAATGGCCAGTTGACTAAAAAGCATGCTGCTTATGTAATTACATTTTATGAGATGATAGGCGCCTGTTTGTTTTCGTTGTTATTCATGCCTATTTATGTGAAGCTATGGGCAGGTGAAGAAGGTTTACAGCTAGTTCCTGCTCCTATGGATTGGTTTTGGCTCCTGCTGCTAGGGGGCGTGTGTACGGTATATGCTTTTTCTGTTTCGGTGGAATTGATGAGGCGCTTGAGCGTTTTTGTGATTAACCTCACGGTAAATCTTGAACCCGTTTATGGGATTGTCCTTGCCGTGCTGATTTTTGGTGAGCAAGAAAAAATGACCCCAGGATTTTATATGGGCGCACTGATCATATTGGCTTCTGTTATCATGTACCCTGTTTTTAATTTCCTTTATAAAAGAAAAAAGAACAAGCAATTGTTAAGAATGCAATAAATCCGAGGCTAGGAAATACTTTGATGCCAGAAGTTACAATTTCCCAGCAAAAGTAAAGTATTCCTCTGGCCATTCACCAAGGGCGGTTTCTGTATCAAAAAGCCCAAAAACGGTAGCACCCGAACCCGACATGGCCGCATAGAAAGCGCCTTTTTCATATAGTTTTTCTTTAATGGCAGCGATTTGGGGGTGTTTTGGGAAGATGCTGGCTTCAAAATCATTGACCAATCGGTCTTTCCATAGACTGCGGTCAGCAATGGTCTCCTTGAGGTCAAATTCGGGATGTTTGGGCGTTACGCCCGCATAGGCCTCCTTTGTGCCAATGTGTATGTTTGGATTGACCAAGATGAGGTGGCAATCTTTTAGATTGATGTTTACATCTTCCAATATTTCTCCTCTACCGGTGGCGATTTTAGGGGTGTTTTCGATAAAAAAAGGGCAGTCGCTGCCAAGTTGGGCAGCATAATCCTCCAAAAACCAGTCTTCCAGGTGAAGGTCAAAGATATTGTTCATCATGGAAATGGCAAATGCAGCATCGGCAGATCCGCCACCGAGCCCCGCTCCCATGGGAATGGCCTTATGAAGGTGGAAATGGACATTCGGAAGGTCGTTAAAATCCCTTCTCATAAGTTTAAATGCCTTCAGGATCAGGTTGTCTTTTTCTGCGCCTGGAATTGGTAGGCCTGTACTTTTGAAGGAGGTTTTGTCTGCAAAAGTGATTTCCAAGGCATCATGGAGCGGAACAGGCAACATGCAGGTGGTGATGTCATGATAGCCATCCTTCCTTTTGCCATTTATGGATAAACCCAAGTTGATCTTTGCATTTGGAAATAATACCATTTTCTAAGATTTTGAAGACTTCGGAGGTAAAGATAATAGGCAATGGAGAAAAAGTGTCCAAGGAAAGGGAGAAACAGGGTGAATGTATAAAAAAATGTCCCAATTTGCATTTATACCTACCGTTCCTGTGGAACTTATCCTTTTGTATGTAACCCTTATTGGTGCAGTTCGACACCCTCACCGCGTGTAAGATTTTCCGATAACGGCGGGTTAGGCAGCAGTATGCGCAGTCGCTGACTATAGAACCCAACTGTCCTTTAATAAGCCGCGCACCATACATGCACAAAAGGGGGAAGGAGCCAGTGGTACGGATGATAGCCATGCCAATACGAAACTTGTTTCATTTCAATAAATAAAATCCGTTTGTCTTGGAGGGAAAAGCCAATTCCTTTGTGGCATTAAATCGGTACTGTGCGTTGAAAATAAATAACTCAAAACGATGAAAAAGGAGATATTAATTATTGCGTTTTTTATAAAGTATCACTGATATGTTGGGGTTTGGCCTGAAAACGACCTTAAATATTGGTTTTACTGATCTATTTTCAGGTTTTTTTTAACAAAAATTTAATTTTTTTGGAAATCAGAAGAAAATTTCGAAAATTGAAAAAATGTTTTTCTAATAAAACATAAAAAAGCGTATTGCATAAAAAAGCCCCTTAAAACTGAAGCATTCTATCAAGTAAGCAATAGTTTAATTTTTAATTCATTTTAAAAAAAGAAATAAAATATTGTAAGTCTCAAATTAGGGTTTTACTTTTGTTAAGCAATTAGAAAAAACGAATATCAGATACCACTAAACACATAAAAAGCATGTTAAGAATAGTCAGCGTCATTAACCTTATTGTCATTCTCATTTTCAACTGTAAATGAGGCGCTAGACTATTGTAAAACATCCATAAAACAATAAAGTGCCTCATATCGTGAGGCACTTTTTTTTATAAGGGAATAACAGAAGATTATATATATAATGAGTGATTCAAAGAAATATAGTTGGGAAATCAGTGATAATGAGGAGAATCCGGCGGCAATGGCGATGCTGTATGCGACCGGTATCACTGATAAAAAGATGAAACAGCCTTTCGTAGGTGTGGCAAGCTGCGGTTATGAGAGCAATCCTTGTAACATGCACTTGAACAGTTTTGCGGAAGACATCAAGGCTTCCACAAACGAGGCAGACCTTTCAGGTTTTATTTTTAATACTATTGGTATTTCTGATGGGCAGTCCATGGGAACTTCTGGTATGCGGTTTAGTCTTCCTTCCCGAGAGGTAATAGCAGACTCTATCGAGTCCTTCATCCTAGGGCATAGTTTTGACGGTGTGGTGACGATACCGGGATGTGACAAAAACATGCCAGGTGTGGTCATGGGAATGCTTCGCGTAAACCGTCCGGGGATCATGGTCTTTGGCGGGACGATCAGGTCTGGAAACTATAAAGGGGAGAAACTGAACATTGTTTCGGCTTTCGAAGCTTACGGTAAGAAGATCAACGGGCAAATTTCTGATGAAGACTACATGGGGGTGATCAAGAATGCCTGCCCAGGTGCTGGCGCATGTGGTGGTATGTACACCGCTAACACGATGTCGTCAGCTATCGAAGCGATGGGCCTTTCCCTCCCGTTCAGTTCTTCCTATCCGGCTACCTCCAAAGAAAAAAGAGAAGAGTGCAAAAATATTGGGAAATACATCAAGCAGCTATTGGCTTTGGATATCAAACCTAAAGATATCATCACCAAGAAGAGTTTAGAGAATGCCGTTAGGGTGACTGTAGCACTCGGGGGTAGCACCAATGCTGCGCTACACATTTTGGCGATAGCCAAAACGGCTGGGATTGATTTTACCCTTGAGGACTTTAAGCGAATCAATGCTGAGACACCTGTGTTGGGGGACTTCAAGCCAAGTGGTAAATTCATGATGGAGGATCTTTACGAAATGGGCGGCTTGCCTGCATTCTTGAAGTATTTCCTGAACGAAGGATTGCTTCATGGTGATTGCTTGACCGTTACGGGCAAGACGATGGCCGAAAACCTTGCAGACGTAGAACCTGTAAAGGTATCCAAAGAAAGCGTGATCCATCCATTGGACAATCCTATCAAGGAATCCGGTCATCTATGTGTGCTTCATGGCAACTTGGCTCCGGAAGGTGCCGTGGCTAAAATTTCCGGTAAGGAAGGGAAATCCTTCACTGGGACAGCTAAGGTGTTTGACGATGAGTCTTCTGCTAATGCCGCCATGAAAAACAAGGAAATCCAAAAAGGTGATGTGGTGGTCATTCGCTATGTCGGACCAAAAGGTGGACCTGGAATGCCAGAAATGTTGAAACCTACTTCCATTATTATCGGTGCAGGCCTAGGTTCGGATGTGGCGCTGATCACAGATGGTAGGTTCTCTGGAGGTACCCATGGCTTTGTAGTAGGGCACGTGACGCCCGAGGCCTATGTGGGTGGCCCAATAGGCTTGATCCAGAATGGAGACAAGATTACTATTGATGCCGGAACGATGGAGATCAGGGTGGATGTAAGCGAAGCTGAATTTGCAGAGCGTAAGAAAAACTGGAAAAATAAAGACTTGAGCCATCTTCAAGGCACGTTAAAGAAATATGTCCAATTGGTGTCTACCGCGTCTGAGGGTTGTGTTACTGACAAGCAGTGATACAATAGACCAACCAAGATGAGACCTAAACCTCAAATATAATTTAGTTACACATGAAATCAAGCATGACGTCAATGACACATAGAGAGGTGACATTATCATGTGAGATTCTATGTGACCTTTAAAAATCAATTATAAACACATGAAAGATTCGAGAATCAGAGGAGCTGAGATCGTGATCAAATCCCTGGTATCTGAAAATTGCGATTACATTTTCGGATACCCAGGAGGTGCTATCATGCCTGTGTATGATGCACTCTATGATTACGCGGACCAAATCAAACATGTACTGACGAGACATGAACAGGGAGCAATCCATGCTGCACAGGGGTATGCACGCGTCTCCGGAAAAGTCGGTGTATGCATGGCTACTTCTGGGCCTGGTGCGACTAACCTGATCACAGGGATAGCCGACGCCCAGATTGATAGCACTCCTCTGGTCTGCATCACTGGTCAAGTAGCCTCGCCGCTGTTAGGTACAGATGCTTTCCAAGAAACCGACGTAGTGGGTTTTTCTATGCCGGGAACCAAGTGGAATATCCAAGTAAGAAAAGCAGCGGATATTGCTCCAGCCATTGCAAAAGGCTTTCATATAGCGAGGTCTGGAAGACCGGGGCCTGTACTGATAGATATTACCAAGGATGCTCAGAATGAATTGTCAGAGTTTAATTATGTGCCTTGCTTGGGCATCAGGTCTTACCGTCCATATCCTATAGTGAAGGACAGTGAAATCACTGCAGCCGCTGAAGTCATCAATGCCGCCAAAAAACCTTATGTGCTTTTTGGACAAGGTGTTGTAATCGGTAATGCTGAGGAAGAATTCAAGGCTTTTTTGGACAAAACAGGAATCCCCGCAGCTTGTACCTTGTTAGGTTCAGGAGCACTTTCTGAAGACCATCCACAATATGTAGGTAAGCTGGGAATGCACGGTAACTATGCTCCCAATCTGCTGACCAACCAATGTGATGTTCTGATCGCGGTGGGGATGCGTTTTGATGACCGGGTGACCGGTGACCTTAAGCGGTATGCCAAGCAGGCCAAAGTAGTCCACCTAGAACTTGACAATGCAGAGATCGATAAAAACGTGAAGTGTGCAGTGTCTGTACTGGGGAATTGTAAAGAAAGTCTTCCAATGCTGACCGAAAAAGTCAACGAAGGAACCCACGATGAGTGGTTGGCAGCGTTCAGAAAATTGGAAGAAAAAGAGAAAAGTGCAGTGGTATCCCTTGACTTGCTTCCTACCAAAATCGGCTTGACCATGGGGGAAGTAATTCGATATATCAATGACTATAAGAAAGATGACGCTGTATTGGTCACCGATGTAGGACAGCACCAGATGATAGCATGGAGATATTTTAAATATAAGACTACTAGGACACAAGTGACTTCGGGTGGTCTGGGGACCATGGGCTTTAGCTTGCCTGCTGCCCTCGGAGCGCAGTTGGCGGATCTAAGCCGACAAGTGGTCTGTGTGGTAGGTGATGGTGGTATCCAGATGACCATTCAGGAGCTAGGTACCATCATGCAGACCAAAGCACCGGTAAAGGTAGTCTTGTTGAACAATGACTTCCTCGGGATGGTACGGCAGTGGCAGCAGCTGTTCTTTGATAAACGGTATTCGTTCACAGAACTGGACAATCCAGACTTTATCAAAATCGCAGAAGCCTATAACATGAAGGCCACCAAAGTGACCGAACGGGAAAATCTAAGTGATGCCGTAGCGGAGATGATGATCCATGAAGGTCCTTATTTTCTTGAGGTAGTGGTAGAAAAAGAGGATAATGTATTCCCAATGATTCCTACAGGATGCTCTGTAGAGGAGGTCAGACTGAGCTAAGTGGTCATCATGACAGGCCTCGCGGATTCCGGGTGCCTGAATGGAGGATAGTCCAAAAATACCAGTTACTTGATACTAGATACTAGATACTAAATTATGAATCGATATACCGTATCCCTTTTTACCGAAAATTTCATTGGTATCCTGAATAGAGTTACCTTGATCTTTACCCGAAGGGGAGTGAATATAGATGCCCTTACTGCTTCGGAGAGTAAGGAAGATGGTGTGCACAGGATCACCATTGAGGTGACCACCACAGAAGATCAGGTGCTCCAGATCGTCAAGCAAACCGAGAAGATCATAGATGTGATCAAGTCGTTTTATTATAAGGATGACGAAGTGGTGTACCAGGAAATTGCCCTGTACAAAATACCGATCAGCAGTCTTGACCCGGGATTGGAGAAAGTGATCAGGCAATACAATGCCCGGATCATATCCGCCGAGAAAGAATTTGTGGTGATCGAAATGACCGGCCATAAAGAAGACACCAAGGCTTTACTGGAGATTTTGCAAGATTTTAATATCCTCGAATTTGCCAGATCAGGTAGAGTGGCCGTGGCCAAACCAATGGGAACAATTGAACAATATTTGAATAATTAAATTTAGAAACAATGAAACTGAAATTCGGAACAGTTGAAGAAGATGTAGTAACAAGAGAGGAATTCCCTCTTGAGAAAGCCAGAGAAGTCCTTAAGGACGAAGTGATTGCCGTACTGGGTTATGGTGTGCAAGGCCCCGGCCAAGCCCTAAACCTGAAGGACAATGGCTTTAATGTCATCGTCGGACAGCGTAAAAACTCCAAGACTTGGGACAAAGCCGTAGCAGATGGCTGGGTTCCTGGCGAGACCCTTTTTGAGCTTGAAGAAGCCTGTGAAAAAGGAACTATCCTTCAGTTCTTGCTTTCTGATGCTGGACAAATCGCTTTGTGGCCAACTGTTAAGAAGCACCTTTCTCCTGGAAAAGCACTCTACTTTTCCCACGGCTTTGGGGTGACATATAATGACCAGACAGGTATCGTGCCACCAGAAGACGTAGATGTAATCTTGGTCGCTCCTAAAGGCTCCGGTACTTCTTTGAGAAGGATGTTTGTAGAAGGTAGAGGATTGAACTCTTCTTTTGCCATCTATCAGGATGCCACTGGCAAAGCAAGGGAGAGAGTCATTGCACTTGGTATCGGCGTAGGTTCTGGATACTTGTTCGAAACCGACTTCTACAGAGAGGTGACTTCTGACCTTACTGGTGAAAGAGGTACCTTGATGGGCGCTATCCAAGGGATTTTTGCTGCTCAGTACGAAGTATTGAGGGAAAATGGTCACTCTCCATCTGAAGCATTTAACGAAACAGTGGAAGAATTGACGCAAAGCTTGATGCCACTTGTAGCAGAAAACGGTATGGATTGGATGTATGCCAACTGTTCTACTACTGCCCAAAGAGGTGCCCTTGACTGGTGGAAGCCTTTCAGAGATGCTTCCAAGCCAGTGTTTGAGCAACTTTACAAAAGTGTAAAAGACGGCAAAGAAGCTGCTAAATCCATTGAATCAAACAGTAAAGCAGACTACAGAGAGAAACTGGAAGAAGAACTTAGCGAGTTGAGAGATTCTGAGATGTGGAAGGCAGGAGCTACTGTTCGTAAGCTGAGACCAGAGAATAACTAATTTAAACTTAGTGGAAAGTCTAGCGATGGGAATTAAAACTAAGGCCTATTGTGTTATAGCTAATAGACTTTCCCCAAAGTGTACTTTTGGGAGGAATAGGTGAAAATTGGAGATGTTTTTACCTGTTCCTCCCGAACTTTATGACGATTGACAACAGAAGCGATGGAAAAGAAAACATTATTTGATAAAGTCTGGGACGAACATGTAGTCAAATCCGTTCCGGGTGGGCCTGATGTGTTTTTCATAGATAAACATTTTATTCATGAAGTCACCAGCCCCGTGGCATTCCTAAACCTCGAAAAACGAGGCAACAAAGTGCTCTTTCCCGAGCGCACGGTAGCCACTCCTGATCACAACGTGCCGACCATCGATCAGGACAAAACCATTAAAGATAAGCTTTCCCGCATGCAGGTGGAAAAGCTACGCGAAAATTGTAGCAAATACGGAATTGAACTGCACGATCTGGGGACAAACCACCATGGTATCGTGCACGTTATTGGTCCGGAATTGGGCATTACCCAGCCGGGTATGACCATTGTGTGTGGGGATAGCCATACGTCCACGCACGGTGCTTTCGGGGCGATAGCCTTTGGTATAGGTACCAGTGAGGTGGAAATGGTATTTGCTTCCCAGTGTATTATGCAGTCCAAGCCCAAGCGTATGCGGATTACTGTAAACGGTGAGCTTGGCAAGGGAGTGACCTCTAAAGATATTATCCTTTACATCATCTCAAAAATTTCGGCCAGTGGTGGTACCGGGTATTTCATTGAATACGCAGGTTCGGCCATCCAAAGCCTCAGCATGGAAGCGAGAATGACCATCTGTAACATGAGTATCGAAATGGGAGCAAGAGGTGGATTGATCGCGCCAGATGAGGTGACTTTTGATTACCTTAAAGGAAAAGAGCATGCACCAAAAGGAGAAGATTGGGATAAGGCCTTAGCCTACTGGAAATCCCTGAAAACCGACGAGGGTGCTAAATTTGATTTGGAATATACCTATGATGCCGAGGACATCGAGCCGATGATCACTTATGGTACCAACCCTGGTATGGGCATCAAGATCAAAGATATTATTCCTACCACTGACGGTATGGAAGGGAGCAACAAGAAAACGTATCTAAAGTCTTTGGATTATATGGGCTTCCAGCCTGGAGAGCCTATTAAAGGTAAAAAGATCGATTATGTCTTTGTGGGAAGTTGTACCAATGGCCGAATCGAAGATATCCGTGCTGTAGCGGAATTTGTAAAAGGCAAGAAAAAGGCTGACAATATTACTGCGTGGATCGTGCCGGGCTCAAGGGAAGTGGAAAGCCAAGCCATCGAAGAAGGACTGGTAACCATCCTTGAGGAAGCTGGGTTTAAATTGAGACAGCCGGGATGTTCTGCATGCCTGGCCATGAACGACGACAAGATTCCTGCCGGTAAATACGCTGTATCTACCTCCAATAGGAACTTTGAGGGACGCCAGGGGCCAGGGGCAAGAACCTTACTGGCATCACCATTGACAGTAGCAGCTGTGGCCATTACAGGTGAAGTGGCAGATCCTCGTGAAGTTTAATTAAAAATCGATCAAGAAAATGGCTTACGATAAGTTCAATTTATTAAAAAGTACTGTGGTACCGTTGCCTACCGAAAATGTGGATACGGACCAAATCATCCCTGCAAGATTTCTGAAAGCTACCGAAAGGAAAGGTTTCGGAGAAAGCTTGTTCATGGATTGGAGATATGACAGTGAAGGAAATCCGAAAGCTGATTTTGTGCTGAATGACCCTACCTACTCCGGTAAAGTATTGGTAGCTGGCAAAAACTTCGGATCAGGATCCAGCCGCGAGCACGCCGCTTGGGCGATTTATGATTATGGATTTAGATGTGTGGTGTCCAGCTTCTTTGCGGATATCTTTAAAAACAATGCCCTGAACGTAGGCATTCTGCCAGTGACTATTTCACCAGAATTTTTGGATGAGATTTTTGCAGAAGTAGAAAAAGATCCTGCTACGGAAGTGGAAGTAGATATCGCCAAGCAAACCATCACCCTTCTAAGTACAGGAAGTTCAGAATCGTTTGATATCAACGCTTACAAAAAACAAAACATGCAAAATGGTTTTGATGATATCGACTATTTGCTGAACATGAAAGATCAGATCGTTGAATTCGAGAAAACGAGATAATAACACGTCCAACAATACTTATCCAAGCCATGGTGATCTGTACCACGGCTTGGATACTTTGTTGGTCCAGCCACTTGATCCTTAATACCAGACACTAATATAATCATGCGTTTTGATAAGAAAATAGAAATCATGGATACCACACTGCGGGATGGTGAACAGACCTCAGGCGTGTCCTTTTTACCTTCTGAGAAACTCCAGATAGCTAAGCTGTTGTTGGAGGAGCTGAAGGTGGACAGGATTGAAGTGGCATCGGCAAGGGTTTCTGAGGGAGAGCTTGAGGGAGTAAAGAAAATTACGCATTGGGCTGCTGAGAGAGGGTATTTGGACAAGGTAGAAGTGTTGGGTTTTGTGGACACGCCGGCATCGGTGGATTGGCTGACTGAGGCTGGAGCTAAAGTACTTAACCTCTTGACCAAAGGATCCCTTAACCACCTTACTCACCAGCTAAAAAAAACACCTGAGCAGCATTTTGCCGATATCCAAAAGTGCATTGCCTATGCCAATGAAAAGGGGATTGCGGTGAATGTTTATTTGGAAGATTGGAGTAGTGGAATGCGCCACTCTAGGGATTATACCCTAGAGCTGATTGCTTTTTTAGCAGAGCAAAATGTAGAAAGGATCATGTTGCCGGATACCTTGGGGCTTCTTAAGCCTGCTGAGGTGGCGGAATTTGTGGGGTTAGTAAGCAGTTCTTTTCCTAAGGTGCGTTTTGATTTCCATGCTCATAACGATTACGACCTGTCTGTGGCAAATGTCCTGGAAGCCATAAACCATGGTGTGTCAGGTGTGCACTCCACCGTGAATGGTCTTGGAGAGCGGGCCGGAAATGCACCATTGGAGAGTATAGTGGCCACGATTACGGACTTTACAGATGTAAAGCTGAATGTCCAAGAAAATAAAATTTACCGTATCAGTAAGCTGGTAGAGCAGTTTTCAGGACTTCATATCCCCTCCAATAAGCCAGTGGTAGGCGAGAATGTTTTTACCCAAACGGCTGGCATCCATGCAGACGGGGACAACAAGAAGAATCTTTATTTTAACGATCTCTTGCCAGAACGATTTGGCCGGACAAGGAAGTACGCTTTGGGTAAAACTTCAGGCAAAGCCAATATCCTTAAAAACCTGTTGGAGCTGGGCATAGAACTGGAACCTGAAGAGCTGAGCAAGGTCACGCAAAAGATCATTGAGTTGGGAGATCGGAAAGAACGGGTGACCACGGAAGACCTTCCGTATATCATTTCCGATGTACTTCAGAACAACTCCATCAAGAAGGACATCAGCATTGAAGGATACCACATGACGCACTCCAAAGGCCTTAAGCCTACAGTGCAGCTGAAGCTGAAATTTTACGATCAATTCTATGAGGCCCATGCTTCTGGCAATGGACAGTTTGATTCGTTTATGCTGGCACTTCAAAAAATCTATAAGTCCCTGGACAAAAAACTTCCCAAGTTGACCGATTTTAGTGTGAGTATTCCTCCCGGTGGTAAAACAGACGCCTTTGTGGAGACGGTCATCACATGGGATTTTGGAAGGATCATCAAGACCAAAGGCTTGGACAGTGACCAGACCGTGGCTGCCATGATGGCCACAGAAAAAATGCTCAATATCATCGAACAAATCAATTCAGGAAATCGTGCAGGACAAGAGCATCTCACGAAGGCATGATGATCAATCAAGCGAGATTCAATGTGACCATTAAGCATTATTTATAGTAGATTAAAACCAGAAAATAAAAATTTATATGGAAATGAATATAGCGCTGCTGCCAGGTGATGGTATCGGCCCTGAAGTGATCGAACAAACGGTGAAAGTGGTTAAAGCCGTAGGAAAGAAATTTGGCCACAACATGACTTTTAAGGAAGCCGTAGTAGGGGCAGCAGCGATAGATGCCACAGGGAATCCCTATCCTGATGAAACCCATGAGGTATGCCTACAGGCGGATGCTGTACTATTCGGCGCCATTGGTGATCCAAAGTACGACAATGATCCCAAAGCCAAGGTGAGGCCAGAGCAAGGGCTGCTGGCCATGAGAAAGAAACTGGGACTTTTTTCCAACGTACGACCTACCTTCACTTTTCCTTCATTGATCCATAAGTCACCCTTAAAAAAAGAGCGAATCGAAGGCACCGATTTGGTGTTTTTGAGAGAATTGACCGGTGGTATTTACTTTGGAGAGCCTAGAGGGCGTAATGAGCAAGGCACCAAGGCATTTGATACCAATGTATATACCAAAGAGGAAATCACCCGGTTGGCTCGGATGGGGTTTGAATTTGCCCAAAAACGAAGAAAATTATTGACCTGTGTGGATAAGGCAAATGTATTGGCCACTTCCCGACTTTGGAGAGAAACGGTGCAGGATTTGGAGCCAGAGTATCCTGATGTTAAGGTAGAGTATGAATTTGTGGACGCCGTGGCCATGCGCCTGATCCAGTGGCCAAAAGCTTATGACGTGTTGATTACCGAAAACCTGTTTGGTGACATCCTTACCGATGAGGCCAGTGTGATCAGTGGGTCGATGGGTTTGATGCCATCTGCTTCCTTGGGCACCGACGTGAAGTTGTTCGAACCGATCCATGGTTCTTATCCCCAAGCCGCAGGAAAAGACATTGCCAATCCTTTGGCGACGGTACTTTCTGCTGCGATGATGTTTGAATATGCCTTTGACCTGAAGGAAGAAGCAAAGGCCATCACTGATGTGGTGAACCTTTCCCTGGCCGAAGGCGTGGTGACTGAAGATATCGCCGAAGAAAGCAAGCCAAGCAAAACCTCTGAAGTAGGGGACTGGCTGGCTGAGCAGATTCTAAAATAATGGAGATTTAATTGATATGAATAGTGGAAGACGGAGCCCGAGTTGGGTTCCGTTTTTTAGTTTTGACCATGGCCGACTGGGAAATACAAAAACCTCAGTTCGATTATAAAACCGTTTCCATACAGTGCGGAACATGCACTGCGAGCTTGTCTGGAGCCAAACAGGGCTTAGGGGGAGATTTGAGAAGTGGAAGCCGTAGCAGTCTTCGTATTTGGGGATTGCCACACCCTTTTTCAACTCTCTAGTTTCGCATTTGAAATGCGAACTGCCGAGAATGGCATTTGCAATGCCTCCTTGCAGTGAAGCCACCAGAAATATGGTTTGATCCGAATTGAAATCCCCATATGTAAAAAACATAGAAACGGATAAGGAGTATCAGGGCCTTCCATGTAGTATTTGAAAGGGGTATGCTTCGGTTTGTTTCTGGCGCCACTGCATCAAATGTTGTGTGATTTTTTGCTAACTTCACCTCCATGACCGATAACCTTGTCAATACGATACAGTCCATGATTTACCTCGACGAGACAGGGGTCAGGGGGCTAAAAGCCATCAGCCAAATCAAAAGGTTTTCGAGTGGAGAGCATTGGATTAGAGAAGGACAGGTGCCGAGCTCTTTTGGTTTTGTGGACAAGGGCCTATTTCGGATTTATTATGCCGATGCCGATGGACATGAAGTGACGAAGGGTTTTTTTCAGGAAGGAAGTTTTCCTACTGCTTATACTTCTTTGCAGACCGAAAAGCCTTCTTATTTTTTTATTCAAGCATTGGAGGATGCCCAGTTGGTGACCATTGATTATAAAAAGTGGTTGGGGATGTACCGTGCCGATCCCGTTTGGAAGGATTTTTTGATTGCCATGCTGACGAAAGGGTACGCCAAAAAAGAAAAGCGTGAAAGAGAACTTTTGCAGCTTTCTGCGGAAGAACGGTATCGTGGCTTTTTGACAGAATACCCAGGATTGGACAAGCGCATCAAACAACATTACATTGCATCGTACCTAGGGATTACCCCTGTGGCCCTCAGTCGTATTCGAAGAAAAATGGGACTCGTTAACCTAGGTTAATGTACAGGTGGTCATAAAGGGCGAAATTGGCAGAAAACTAATCCGTTATGAAACTTCACGACAACACGATTTTGATCACTGGGGGCAGCTCGGGGATAGGGTTGGAATTGGCGAGAATGCTGGCCAAAGACAATGCCATCCTGATCTGTGGAAGATCAGCAGAAAAACTCGCGGCAGCAAAGCGCCAAATTCCCACGCTCTACGCCTTTGCCTGTAATCTGGCTGAGGAGACCGATCGCCATAATCTTTATAAGTGGGTGAAGCACCATCATCCAGACTGCAACGTACTGATCAATAACGCAGCTTTGGTCCATCGGACGGCGTTTAAGGACGATCCTGAGATGAATCGCAAAGCAAAATTGGAGATCGAGACCAATCTGGTAGCCCCTATGGTGTTGTCTAAGTTGTTTTTGCCGCTTTTGGAACGCCAAAGGAGTGCTCAGATCATTAATATTACCTCCGGTCTGGTGTACGCTCCAAAGGCGACGTATCCTATTTATAATGCCACCAAAGCAGCCTTACACAGTTTTTCCCAGACCTTGAGGCTACAGCTAAAAGAGACGCAGGTAAAGATTAGGGAAGTGATGCTGCCGGTGGTGGATACACCATGGCATGACGGCCAGGTGCCCAAGATGGCCATCAGTGCCAAGGAAGCAGTGGGTAAAATGCTGAAGGGATTGCAGTCTGACAAGGATGAAATCCATGTGGGCAAGGTGAAATTATTATATTTCATTTCACGCTTGTCTCCAAGGATCGCCTCAGGGATCATCAACAGGGCTTAGCTCCTTAATTGTCTCATGATCTCTTGCACCCCTTCAAGATATCGGTCGGTTACGTCCGCATCTGGTGTGGTGTCCCAATTGCCGTTGATGCCATTTCCGCCAAGCATTATCCCATCTTGGCGGGGAATAAAGTACACGCCTCCCATGCTGGCCCGATAGTGTAATTCCGGCTGTGGTACCAAAAATGCCAATTGACCTGAAATCGGCATAAGCTCTTCATCGCCAAATAACTCCAGCGAGCCCAGTCCGGTGCAATTGGCAATACACATTTGTGGAAGGGCAACAATATCTTCAGGTCGCTTGAATGTTCTGATCGCTATTTTCCCACCGGCCAAGAGGAAATCATCCCGTAGCATTTTCATATAGGTGGGGATGTTGAAGATTGTTGTCGGCGAGCGATATACCGTAGGTTGTTTAAATGGGTTCTCTCTTTTGCCCAATAGGGTGGGGGATGGATAAAAATCCATAGAGGAAGTGTAAAGCTTATCATGAAGCCCTTGGTGGTTATAGGAGTTTGACGATGGTTTACCACTTCTGATGCGGTAACTTTCCATCCAATCCACCATGTGATGAATGCCCAAAAGCCGCTGAAAGGTGTCATAAGAATATTGACATGCTTTCTGAAATTTGACCGTAAATTCTGGTGTAAGCCTCTCAGGATCTAATAACCTGGAAGTAGGTGACCAAGTACCGGTGGCCAAAGCAGAAGTGACATTAGGATATACCTCTTTGGTGTAAATGGTGACTCGATATCCTTTGTTCTGGAGGGTTCTGGCAGTAGAAAGTCCGCTAATACCACAACCAACCACTGCAATGTCCTTAGTTCCTGTTTTTTCAATAAGTTCCGTTGCGAGCATGGCTGTTCCCCAAGATAATGACCAACCACTGCCACCATGACCATAGTTGTGGACAATGGTCTTGTCTCCTAAATTTTGGCTTTGGATTCTGGGGCCACTTTGGCGAAATGGTCTTAACCCTACGGTCTCTTTAATGATACGCTTCCGTGATACGACTACCTTTGGCAGTTTGGGATGGTTAATGTAGAAGTTTGCGGTAGAGGCTTGGGGTACGTAACTGGTACATGCTCCTAAACTGGCCGCTCCGATACTGAATAAAGCAGTTTTTTTGAGAAAATCTCTCCTGTGGTTTTTCATATTGTCCCCTTTTATGATGAATGATCGTGAGATTAGTAATGGGGAATTCCGCAGAAAGATCGAAATGGGTATTGCTATGGATAGCAAGTACTAAACTAATAGATTTATTTGAATTTTAGTACAAAGTAGGATGCGTAAAGGAAAAAAATTCGATGGAAAAAATGTGAAAAGTGCCAGTTCTTTTGGCTCAAAGAAAAGTCTCATTCGGGTAAAGGGACAACACCCAAAGGGGAATAATGCCTTGGCGACTATTCAGGCAAATGCCGATGTCCCCAAGGCACTCATGTTTTATTTTTGATCAGAAAACTTTTCCATGATTTCTTCAGAAATACCCGTATTGGAGTATCCGCCATCATGATAAAGATTCTGCATGGTGACCATTCTGGTGAAGTCCGAAAACAAAGATACGATGTATTCTGCACAAGCTTCAGCAGATGCGTTTCCAAGTGGAGATACAGAATCAGCGAAATTATAGAATGCGTCAAATCCACCGATACCGGAGCCGGCAGTGGTTACGGTAGGAGATTGGGAGATGGTATTTACCCGTACTTTTTTACTTTTTCCAAATCGGTAACCAAAGCCCCTTGCGATGCTTTCCAGCAACGCTTTGGCGTCAGCCATATCCGTATAAAAAGGGAAAACCCGTTGGGCAGCGATATAAGAAAGGCCTACGATCGATCCCCATTCGTTCATAATGTCTTTTTTCTCTGCCACTTGCATCATTTTGTGAAAAGATACCGCTGATACATCATAAGACTTCATGGCCCAGTCGTAGTTTAGGTCACCATAAGCACGTCCTTTTCTAATGTTTGGAGACATTCCGATAGAATGGAGCAAAAAGTCGAAGTTTCCCCCTAAGTATTCCTTGGCTTCGTCATAAAGCTTTTCCAGGTCTTCTACAGAAGTGGCGTCAGCCGGGATGACGATGGTGTCACATTCCTTGGCCAGTTCGTTGATGGCACCCATCCTCATGGCGATAGGGGCATTGGTCAGCACAAACTTGGCACCCTGCTCCTTGGCTTTCAGGGCGGTTTTCCAGGCAATGGAATTTTCGTCCAGTGCACCGGTAATGATTCCTTTTTTTCCTTTCAGTAGGTTCTCAGGCATGATTTATTTTTAAATTGATTATTCCCTATTTGCTAAGTGGTAAAATTAATTAAATTTTCCCCTTTTCTAACTGTATGTTCCTGAATATTGCCGTTTTCGTGGTGTCAATCAAGCCAATATCTTATCATCTAAGTAAATCCATGGCACTTTGCATGGCACTTTCAGAAGGATTGGCTCCGGCGATCATTTTGGCAATTTCCGTAATGCGTTCTTTCTGGGTCAAGGCGCGTATTTTACTCATGGTTTTGGCGGCACTGTTGTCTTTATATACAAAGTAGTGCTTGTCCCCTTTGGCAGCGACTTGTGGAAGGTGACTGATACAGATTACCTGGTGTCTTTTGGCAATTTCCTGCATCATCTTGACCATTTGGAGTGCTACTTCACCAGAGATTCCTGTGTCGATTTCATCAAAAATCAAGGTGGGCAGGGCGATTTTGTCAGCCATGATGTATTTGATCGCAAACATCAGCCTCGAAAATTCTCCACCGGAGGCTACTTGACGGATAGGCTGGGGTTTTACACCTTTATTGGCTGTGAAGAGGACCTCTACTTCATCTATCCCAGTGGCCGTCGGAGCGACTTTCTGATGGGAAATTTCAATGGTGGCATTCTCCATGCCCAAATGAACCAACAGTCCTGTGATCTCCTTTGCAAAGCCTTTAAAGCACTTTTGACGCTTTTGGGAAAGTAGTTCGCCGGCTTTGGTAAGGGTATGGGAAGCCGCTTCAGTAGCTGATTTTAACTGCTCCAATTCCTCATCGAGGTTGCCGATTTGAAAGGCTTTGTCCGCCAATTCTTTTTCCAAGGTCATCAGCTCTTCCACTGTTTGCATTCCATGCTTTTTTTGGAGTTGGTAGATTTTGCTGAGGCGCTCCCTGATTTCTTCCAATTTGTCAAAATCTACTTCCACTTTGCCGTCCTCATCTTCCAGCGTGGCAGCAATATCGTTTACTTCGATGCATACACTGTCAAATCGCTCTTTGAGCTCATTAAAGCGGTTGCTGTACCTGGTGAGCTGTTGAAAACCTTGATTGATTTGCAATAGGAGGGTGGAAACCCCTATTTCATCACCTTGAAGCAATTGGAGGTTTTCGTTGATTTTGGACTTGATTTCCTCGGCATTGTCCAAGACTTCCTGTTCGTTTTCCAGTGTTTCCTGTTCACCTTCCTGCAGTTGGAGAGCGGATAGCTCTTCCAGTTGAAATTGATTGAAATCGGCTTCTTTACGTAATTCTCCTGCTTCATGAAGCAGCTTTTCGTATGCTTTTCGTGATTTTTTATAGGCTTTGAAGGCTGTCAGATAGCTTTCCTTTTCCGCTTGGGTATTGGCAAAGGCATCGATCAGGCTCAGCTGGTATTCACCAGCGGCCAATAGCAGGGTGTCATGTTGGGAATGGATGTCCATCAATGACTTGCCCAAGGATTTGAGGATGTCCAGTTTTACAGGAGTGTCATTGACAAAGGCCCTTGATTTTCCCGAAGGGGTTATTTCCCTACGAATGATACATTGGGCTTCATAATCCAGGTCTTCGGCTTGAAAGTAACTTTCCAGGCCATAATTACCGATCTCAAACACCCCTTCAATAATGCACTTTTTTTCGTCATCGAAAAGTGCTTTGGTATCCGCCCTGTTTCCGAGGAGTAAACCGATAGCACCGAGCATGATGGATTTACCGGCTCCTGTTTCCCCGGTAATCATGTTGAGTGCAGGGGAAGGTCCCATTTCCAGGGTTTCGATCAGTGCATAGTTGGTGATGCTCAGGTTTTTTAGCATAAAATAAGATCCGTTTTCAGCTTAGCGAGTGTAAAGTTACAAGGAATTTTATGGATATAAAGTGGGAATATCGTAACCTTGTCTAGGTTCACCGTGAAATTTCAACCCATTTGCTTTTAACCTCCATTCCTATATCATAGGTGTGTCCTACATTATTTTCCTTTACAGGATATCATTGTATTTTCTGGCATTGTTAGGATCCACCTGTAGGAGGTAATCCACCGCTTGTTCTTTGATCTCCAATGGAGCATTTTTGAGAATTTTAGTGACTTCATCAGATTTTGCATCCATAAATGTAATGGTCAAAATGCTATTGGGTTGTGTGTTGTTGACTTCAGCAAGTTTTCCCAATGCCTGTAAGATATTGGTATAGGCTTCTTCCGGGTTTTGGGTGAGGAGATCAAGGCCCCGGCGATGGTATAGATAATAGGCTTCGCGGATCGCTCTGGTAACTTGGGAACTGTAAAGCTCGTCGATCAACCAGTAGCGGTTTCGACGATTACTTGGGTCTTGGTCCCATCCAAGTCTAGAAGATTGCAGGGCATTGGAAACGATGTTGTTGGCAATTTCAAAATGGGGCTCGCCTCCTTCCTGTGAAAAGCTGTCATAATCTATGCCGATGACGATATAGGCGTAATAGGCCAGTAGCGAAGTGATTTCGTTTAAGTAGGAATAGCGGTTGAACTCCATTGGCTGGGATTCCTTAAATTCAAAATTCCAGTTTCTATCCACAAAATTAAAGGTCAAGGTCTCATAGCTGGTGCCATATACCGGTCGGACGGCTTGAATCTGAACAGTGGCTTCAAAATAACCTACTTGTGGCATGTCGTTAATCGTGATCAGCATATTGCCTTGGATACGCTCCGAAGCATCGTATTGGTCATTGGTCCAACTGCGTCCATTTAAAAACTGCTCAAAGGAATTTTTCATTTGATCAAAAATATCCTTGTTCTGTGTTCTCGCTCGTTCACTGTTGATGGTAACGGTGAAGTTGAGCTCCTGAGCAGTCACTTGGATGGTGAAGGATAAAAATAATAAGAGTAAAAAGAGTCTATTTCTCATATGCTCTGAATGTTGCCTATAAATATAAAAAAATAAAGTCGGAATGGGCTTTCCGCTAGAGGTCTTTTACGATCGTGTTTACGATCAAAGCCGCAATGTCTGTTTTGGATAATAATGGAGAGGTCTCTTGTTTGCCACTTTTATGATAGATAGTGATTTTATTGGTGTCATGCTTAAACCCTGCGCCTTCATCCTTCATGGAATTGAGCACAATAAAATCAAAGTTTTTCTTCTTAAGCTTTGCCAAGGCATTTTCTTCCTCTTTGTCGGTTTCCAAGGCAAATCCCACATGGTATTGTTCATTGGACTTATTTTCTCCAAGCGTAGCGGCGATGTCAATATTCTTTTTTAGGGAGATGCTAAGGTCGTTGCTTGATTTCTTTATTTTTTCCTTGGCAGGATTAGCGGGAGCATAGTCAGCTACTGCAGCAGCGAAAACATTGATCTTGGCATCAGGGTGGGCTTGCAGGGCCGCCTCGTACATTTCCTGAGCGCTCGTTACATGGATAGTAGTGATATTGGGATGATGGTTTTTTTCTTGTGATGGTCCCAAGACAAGGTTAACCTTTGCTCCTCTTTTGGCCATGTTTTCAGCGATGGCTACTCCCATCTTTCCACTGGAGTGATTGCCGATGTAGCGTACCGGGTCAATAGCCTCCTGGGTTGGCCCAGCAGTTACCAAAGCGGTGGTGCCGCTAAGGTCATTGGATGCCTCAAAGTGCCTAATCGCCATTTCCAGAATATGTTCTGGCTCCATCATTCGTCCTTGACCGCTTAATCCGCTTGCAAGTTCACCACTTTCGGCATCCAAAAGGATATTGCCATAGTTTTTAATGATGGAAAAATTGTGGGCTACCGAAGGGTGCTGGTACATGTCCAAATCCATGGCGGGAGCCAGCATCACGGGGCATCTGGCCGATAGGTAAGTGGCGGTAAGTAGGTTGTCGGAATTGCCGTTGGCAAGTTTGGAAAGCGTGCTGGCGCTTAATGGCGCAATCACAAACAGATCGGCCCAAAGGCCCAGTTCGATATGATTGTTCCATTCCCCGGTCTCCCCCTTGTGAAACTGGTGATAGACCGGTCTTTTGGAGAGTGTGGAAAGGGTAAGTGGGGTGATAAAATCAAGAGCAGAAGTACTCATAATGATTTGTACTTCTGCTCCTTCTTTGACCAGTAGCCTGGTCAGATGAGCTGCTTTGTAGGCGGCAATACTGCCCGTAATGCCCAACAATATGCGTTTGCCCTGCAGCTGCATCCGCTATTATAGTTCTTCCTCGCTTTCTTCTTCAGGCTTTCTGAAGTGTACTTTGCCTTCCATGTACTCTTCCATGGCCAAAGTAGAAGGCTTAGGCATTCTTTCATAGAATTTGGAGATTTCGATTTGTTCTTTGTTTTCGAACACTTCCTCCAGATTGTCCACAGTAGAAGCGAACTCTGACAATTTAGTGTTGAGTTCTTCTTTAGTGGCCAAAGAGATTTGCTTTGCTCTTTGCGAAACGATGTGGATGGACTCATACAAGTTTCCGGATACTTCGGCTACTTTGTCCAAGTCTCTAGTGATAATTGAAGGATTAACTGCCATATGATTCAATTGTTTATTTTCTCTCTTTAATTGGAATTGACTTCCGTTTCAGGCGTAACGGCCTCTTCAAGCTCTTGTGATTCTTCCTCTTCCTTTTCTTGTTTTTCTCTCGCCTCCTGCTCTAGCTTTCTGAGCTCATCGTATTGTTTTTTCGTCTTTTGATGAGAAGTAAGCTCCTCTTTCGTTTCTGCCATTAAGGCTGTCACCTCGTTTTGGTATTCGCTTTTTGGATATTTGCGTTGGAATTCACTGCCAAATTCTAGTGCTTGGTTGAGACGTTCTTCTTTTTTGTTGAAAATGCTTCGCTCAGCATAAGCAGAACTGACTTCTACCAGTTTATAGGAGAGCTCTTCGTTATGCTCACTGTTTGGGTAGGACTTTACGAAATTCTGGAAGTTTACAATGCAGGCCAAATAAAACTGTCCTGGGAACAACCCTTCAGTCAGACGGTAATACATGCTGGCTTCTTCATAGGCTTTTTTCTCAAAGCGCGACTGTAGGTTGTCGATCATGCCCATTGCCCGCTCATAGGAATCCGACTGCGGAAAACGGTTGATGAATTGCTGTATTGCAGCTACTGCTTCACGGCTACTTTGTTGATCCAAGTTGTAATCAGGAGCGTCCAGGTACAGCGAATAGGCATGCATGAAAAGTGCTTCTTCGGCTAATGGGCTTCGGCTAAAGCTTTCATAAAAGGTGTTGAAATAGCTGGCTGCTTCAATGTACCGTTTTAGCCTAAAGTGCGCATATGCGTAATTGAACTGCGCCAATTCGGATTTCTCACTCCCTCGGATGACAGGTAATACCTTGTCATACAGGATAATGGCCTTATTGTACTCTTCTTCTTCGTAATATTCATTGGCAGCGGTATATACTTCGTCCCAATTGGTGCTTTTTTCCAGTTTGTAGAACTTTCCACAGGCACCAAGGGTCACTACCATTGCCAATAGCAAGATATGTTTAATTGTATTCTTCATATTTTCAATCTGCAAATATAAGGGAATTTGGTTCGGTATCAAAGTTACTTTGCGGTGATGTATGGATACTTATTTTTTGACAACGAGCTTTTTGGTGACTATATTTTTTCCATTCACCATAAGTGTGTAAAAATAAACCCCCGGGTTGAAGTCACTCACGTTGATGAGTACGGTTTTTTGTTGGGGAGAAAGGGTGAGCTCTTCGATAGGGTTACCGATAAAACTATTGATGAGCAGTTTGATGTTTGCATTGGGGTTTTTTATTTGGTAGTCGATTTGCGCAATTCTATTGCTGGGATTTGGGTAAACGCTTCCAAATGAGATATCTCTATGGTTTACCGCTTCGTCGTCTTTTGGAGCGAAGGTTTCGTACACGCCTTCGATAATGAACACATCTCTTAGGTCAGCAGTATTGGAGAAGTGAAGGTCAAAGGTGCCCTTCGTCTCGGTAATTCCCAATTTAAACTCTATATACAGGTCTGTGAATATTTCATTGGGCTCTAAGGTGACCTTGATTTTGGAAATGTCTTTACGGGGATCCAGACAGGTGTCCCCAATACATACACTAATGTCTTGGGAAGAGCCTATTTGCCCTCTCATAAACTTCATGATGTATTCTTTCTTTTCGTCAGAAGTGTTTTGAAGAATGACCGATTTACGCTGGATGTCGTCAATTTTACCTGTAAACTGTATTTTTTCGCTTAAGACATGCACCTGCTGGGCTTCAGCTGTTGGTGGCTGAAAAAGTAGGAAAACTAGCATAATTAGCGATAAAAAATTTTTCATGTAGATGCTCTATCGATATGATATTCGTTTAAATGAGTGGGTTCCTTTATCTTATACGTATAAAAATACCGATTTGGTTCGTGCTTTTAAAGGAAAGTGGGTTAAAAAATGTTAACCCCTTTAAAATTTTTTTTAAGCGGTAACGTTTGTTAAAATTTGTTAAGGTGACGATGGGGTTATCTTAGAGGTTATTCTTGTGTTTTTATCCATTCATTGATGATGGTTTGGATGTCATCTTCATCCGGATAAGGGATACGTATATTGGGTTCGTTAAAGAGGTTTTGAGGGTTTTTGGGCTGTTTTTTGGGAGTCCTCCACGCGTGGATCATTTTCAATGTAGGCCGTTCTTCGGCTCTCCATACAAATCCCTCAAGCTGAGTGTTTTCCTCATTTAGCATATGCGGTGGGGTGAACGATGCATCGGGATTAACGGTGTGGTTTATTTTTGTCACATTGCCATTTTCGAAGTACATGAAAATTTTGCCACAAAGCAGGGAGTTGACACCTTGTAGTGTGGTGTCATTTTCCAAGGCAAAATAAAGGGATTCGCCATTGCCCTCCACTTCCAGTTTGTTCATATCCCCATCTTCAAAGAAGCCGATCATCTGGCGGCCCTTGATCTGGTTAAAATTGGCAATAGTGTCGGAAGTGATGGCGAAGGCATTGTCTTTCAGAAAAGCCCGGTCAATATCTTCATTGGCAATGAGAAAGTGGATGCTGTCAGCGGAAATTTGACTTTTATTGTTCCATAGCAAGGGATCGCCATAAAGGAAAATGGTGGAGTCGGCATACATGTACACCGTGGAGTCAGCCCTTCCTGACATTTCCCCTTTGATCATGCGGGTGTTTGGGTAGGCCAGCATGTGGCGGTTTGCAGCTGCCTCACTATCTTGGCTGATCAAAGTGTCTGCCGTCATGTACATGGTGTCCGCTTCAAAATATTTCTGCACCAAGGCATTACCAAAGACCTCCGAATACTTTTTTTCTTCCCAATACTTGCCTATATCCCCAAAAACTTCAATGTTTCGTTCTTTGTTAAAGATGCTGACATTGTCTTTTCCTTCGTAATATTTTTTGTTTTCATCATAAAAAAGTTCATCTCCTGAGACCTTGCTGGTTTCATTCTCCACATCGCCTTCGTAGAATCTAAATAGCTTGTTTTGGGTATCATAGAAGCTGCCTTTTTTGGCGTTGAGCTCATCGCCTTTTTCTGATCGGATATTGGTGATGCCTTCTGTTTCTGCAATTTTGGGTACAGTAAAATAGTAGAGGATATTTGACTTTAAGGTGTATTCTGGGTTGACCAAAATAACATTGTCCGTGAAGGTGATTTTTTCTTCTTGGGTTTCGTACCGTCCTTTTTGGCTGGTAAGTACATTGGTACTGTCCACCACTTTTCCGAAGTTAAAGTAGTCGGCCATCCCAGACTTTCTGTTGTAATCCAAAAAGTCGGTGTATAAGGTCGTTCCTGCTTTTACGAATACGACATCGTCCCGTAATTTGGCCAAGTAGTTGTTGCCATTGTAGTCTGCATAGAAACAGGTGATGGTGACGGTGTCTTTAGGGTTTTCTATTCGTACATTACCAAAAAGTTCGGACTTGTTGCCCTTTTGATCATAATAAGCCGAGTCACAATAGATGGTGAACTCCCTTTGCTTCATGATGATATTGCCATAAACTTTTTGTATTTGTGTGGCTTCGACCCTGTGGATGCTGTCAGCTTTGGTCAGGCCAAGAAAATCCCTTGATTGTTGTGCATTTGTGAGACGGGCAATGAAAAGCAAACAGCAAAATGTAAGTGTATATGTAAGGGTCTTTTGTAGCATTTGGATAGTTATCAACGACAAAATTAATCAAAAATGGTATTTTTGGGTTATGCTCGATCAGTTTATCAATCATATACGGACAAAAAATATTTTAGATACTTCTAAGCCCTATTTATTGGCGACGAGTGGAGGCGTGGATAGTGTGGCATTGGCCTGGTTGCTGAAAAAGGCAGGCGTGGGGCTCAGGATTGCACATTGCAATTTTGGGCTGCGAGGGACGGAAAGTGACGGGGATGAGGTGTTTGTGAGGGAACTGGCCGAAAAACTTGGCGTCCCTATTTCGGTTCGTCGGTTTGACACCAAGCGCTACGCTTCTGCTCATGGGATATCCACCCAAATGGCCGCCAGGGATTTGCGTTATACGTGGTTTGATTCGCTGAGGAAAGAGTATGCCCTCTGTGGGATTATTGTAGCGCATCATGCCGATGACCAACTGGAAACAATCCTGCTTAACCTGATGCGTGGAACGGGGATCGAAGGGGTGTATGGGATGGCCGAAATAAGGGAACATGTGATCAGGCCCTTGTTGCCCTTTACCCGTCGGCAGCTGGAAGTCTTTATGGCAGAAGAGCAGCTTTCATGGAGGGAGGACAGCTCAAATAGCCAAAGTGATTATAAGCGGAATTTCCTGCGAAATGAGGTGCTGCCACTGATGAAGTCACATGATGACCATGTGGAGGAGAAGCTTCACATGAGCTTTGAGAGGATTAAGGATACAGGCAAGGCATTCTTTTATTTGTATGGCGCGTGGAAGAAGCAGGCAGTCAAACAGGAAGGGAAGGTGTTTTTTCTGGAGAAGGCTTCGCTGGAGAACGTACCTGGAAAGTCCAGTTTGCTTTATTATTGGCTAAGGGATTATGGATTTAACGCTGCACAGGTAGATGATATGCTGGCAGTCCTTTGGTCGGCCGAGGTGGGGCAGCGATTTGAGTCAACGGATTTTATGGTGAATATAGACAGAGATCATTTGCTGTTGGGCCGGAAACAGGCTCCTTTTGTGGCCTTTGAGCTTGCCAAGACTGATTTGGAGCTTTCTTTTGAGGATAAAGTGTACGATGTGTTGGTGATGGGAGGAGATGTGCCGGTGGATGTGAAGAAAATAAATGCGATGCTGGACAGGAATAGCTTGGAATTTCCGCTGAAATTGAGAAAGTGGAAGGAAGGTGACCGATTCAGGCCTCTGGGAATGAAAAAGTTTAAGAAAATAAGTGATTTTTTAATAGATTTGAAAGTACCTGTAATTGTTAAAAATAACGTAAAGGTACTTTGCGATGCCAATGGGGAAGTGGTTTGGGTAGTGGGATACCGGGTGGATGATCGTTTTAAGATCACCTCCACAACCAAAGAGGTCTTGTATTTTAAGTTAAAATAATAATTCTATGCTTAATCCTTTTAAAAGGACTTACACGGAGGATGAATTAAAAGTTTTTGAGTTTTTAGCAAGGACTCAATTTTTTAATCACCTAAAATATGCTGAAATGTACCGGTTTCTTCCTGCGATCCATTATCGAAAATACAGCAAGGACGAAGTGGTGTTTTTCAGGAATGACCCCAGCCAAGCACTTTATATTGTAAAGGGAGGGATTGTGTCTTTGAATGTGGACATCAAGGAGAGTTTTGAAACCATCTTCAAAGTCCGGGAGGGGGTAGCTTTTGGTGAAAACTCCCTGCTGGACAATGCCAAGCGGATTTATACTGCTGTGGTAGAATCTGAAGAGGCAGCGCTGATGGTCATCCCCAACTATGCGATCAAAGAGATCTTTGACAGCTCACCCAAAGTAAAGGCCAAGATGCTCACTTCACTAGCAGCCTATTATGACAATAGGAATCATCAGCTTTTCTCTTCTTACCGCAATTCATTTGGTTTTTTCAACCTTAGCCAAATGTTTGAATGAGGTTTGAAGATTGAAGTCCGAAGAGGGAAGTGGGAAACAACCTCCAAACCATATAACTTTCAAACCTTATAACCTTCAAAGGCCTAAACTATCCCCAACTAATCAATTGATTGCTTTAAATAATAGCCATTCTTTAATATCTTAGCGGAGCTTTTAAAAAATCTACAAATTAATTAAACAAATCATAAATCATGACTAAAGTAACCGTAGTTGGAGCTGGTAATGTGGGCGCTACTTGTGCTGACGTATTGGCTTACAGAGAAATTGCTGAAGAGATCGTTTTGGTAGATATCAAAGAGGGTGTTGCCGAAGGTAAGGCACTTGATATTTGGCAGAAAGCTCCTATCAATGCTTATGACAGCAGAACAACAGGCAGCACAAATGATTACGCCAAAACAGCCGGGTCTGATGTTGTAGTGATCACTTCAGGATTGCCACGTAAGCCAGGTATGACCCGTGACGACCTGATCGAGACCAACGCAGGTATCGTAAAGTCTGTGACTGAAAATGTGGTGAAGCATTCTCCAGATGCCATCATCATCATCGTTTCCAATCCATTGGACGTGATGACTTATCAGGCACATATCACTTCTAAGCTTCCTCGCACCAAGGTAATCGGTATGGCTGGTATCCTGGATACTGCGCGTTACCGTGCGTTTTTGGCTGAAGCCCTTGATGTGTCGCCGAAAGAAATTCAGGCCATCCTGATGGGCGGTCATGGAGATACTATGGTGCCACTTCCTCGATATACTACAGTGGCAGGTATTCCTGTTACGGAGCTTATCGAAAAAGACAAGCTTGATGCGATCATCGAAAGAACGAAATTTGGTGGCGGTGAGCTGGTGAAGCTGATGGGTACTTCTGCATGGTATGCGCCAGGTTCTGCTGCTGCTCAGATGGTAGAGGCAATCCTTAAAAACCAACGAAGAGTATTCCCTGTTTGTGTGAAGCTGGACGGTGAATACGGTATTGACGATTGCTACTTGGGTGTTCCTGTAATCCTAGGCAAAAACGGTATCGAAAAAGTGATCGAACTCGACTTGAATGATGACGAAAAAGCCCTTCTGGAAACTTCCAGAAAGCATGTGAAAGAAGTGATGGCCGTACTGGATAGTGTCGGTTCCAAATAAACACGTTCTGCGCAGCATGAATTAGTTAATAAAATCCCGGCAAGTGCCGGGATTTTTGTTTTTTTAACGCCCTATTTATTTGTAAGAACATTTTCATGTCTTTATTTTACATCAATAAGTAAACAACATTTTCCCGGTTGAGTATGCTAAAGCGTTTATTAGTAATCCTGTTGGCCCTTGTGATTGGTTTGGCCGGTTATCTTTTCTATACTTCCAGGGCATTTACAGGGGAGTTGGATGCCATTGATTTGGTGTCCGATGATGCCATTTTTGTTTTTGAAACCAAGGAGCCCGTAAAAGTCTGGAACCAATTGGTAAGCCAACCCATTTGGCAGCGCTTGTCTATCGTGCCGTCGCTGAAAGATGTAGAGAATCAGCTGGTAGTCCTGGATAGCCTCACAGGAAGGGGCGGGAAGCTGGAGAGTACCCTTAGCGGGAATAAATTTATCGTTTCACTGCATCCAACGGCTAAGTCGGAGTTTGATTTTTTGTTCTTGGTGGCGTTTGAGGATAAAAATCAGGACCAATTTATCCAGTCCATAAGTGATAAAGTGGATCCCGGACAGATCCAGTCAAGGAGCCACAGCGGCGAGACGATCTATGAGTATAAAGGCCCTGACCGAAATACTACACTATCCTATGCGATGCTGGAAAATGTGGTGGTGGCCAGTTATAATTCTTTCTTGATAGAAGAGGCCATTCGGTATGTGCATTCGGATCAGCTGAAGAGCTTTAAAGATGCGTATAAGGAGCTATATGCTTCCCAAAATGAATCGAAGGATGGCTTGGGCATCTTTAGGCTTGGCAGTGCGGGCGTTTCCAGTTTTATGAATGGAATAGCCCAAAAAGAACAGCTGGATTTTTCCAATAACTTTTCACAGCACCGTTTGTCTGCAAATTTGGAATTGAAGTTTGCCGAGAGCAAGATTTTCTTGGATGGATTTACGTTTTATGAAGACGGTAATGAAGTGGATTTTTCCAATGACAAGAAAGGAGGAGGAAGTCTATTCAGTAATTTTATTTCCAATAGGACCGCGGTTTATTTTCAGTACAACGTAAATGAAATCAGTCAGATATCGCAAATTGGAAATGCCGCTTTTGAGCCAAAGAATACCCTGATGGGAGAAGTGGACAAAAACCTGAAGCAACAGGGCTTTTTGGATAACCTTAGTGGTGAGGTAGGCTATATGGTCATGGAGAAACTACCTAATGCGGATACAGACAAGGTGCTGATCCTAAAGGCAACAGATCCTGAAAAGGGAATGGACATGTTGAAGCGATTTACGCTAAACCTTAACCAAGGAGACTCCTCCAAATTACTGAGTGACCATTATAAGGATCAAGAGTTGTTTTTGATCAACCAACCTGAGTTTCCTGCCCATTTGTTTAATGGCCAGTTTTTGGGGTTTTCACATACCTATATCACCCAATACCAAGATATGCTCGTCATGGGAAATACCATGAAGGCCATAAAGATATTTGTAGATGATATTTACAATGACAATACTTGGGGCAGGTCCCTGAACCAACGTCGTTTTCTGGAGGGAGTGTCCAAAAATGCTGGGTTTAATTTTATCATTAACATTCCCCGTTTTTGGAATACACTTTTGGAAACGAGCTCAGCGCATTGGAAGGGACTGTTTCAGAAGTACGCTCCGCAGTTAAAGTCCATTGACCTGATGGCGCTACAGCTGAGTGAGATCGGAGACGAGCAATATGTCAATTTAGAACTTGGCTATAACCTGAAGCCCATAAAATCAGTGAAGGACATTGTCCTGACCGAAAGCATGGGGCTGGAATTTAACGAAGTCCTGACCTATGGGCCCAAAACACTTGAAAACTTCAATGATAAAAGTACCGATTTTGTGGTTCAGGATGCTTCGAATGTGATTCATTTTTTCAATGACGAAGGAGAGCGCATATTTAACAAGCAAGTGGAAGGCAAGGTCAAAGGGGATGTTTTTCAGATTGACTATTATAAAAATGGAAAACTGCAACTGGTCTTTGCAACGGAGAGCATGATCTATGCATTTGACCGCTTAGGGACCGCTTTGCCAGCTTATCCGATCAGGTTGCCCCAGCAAGAAGCAGTGACGCACATGAGTTTGGTGGATTATAACCATACGCGTGATTACCGGTATTTTGTCTCCACGACCAATGGAGACCTTTATATATTCGATAAGCGCGGCAATAACCTGGAAGGTTGGACACCGCGAGGCACTTCTGGAGCATTGGCGTCACCTCCTGCACACCACCGTCTTTCCGGAGTCGGGGATTATATGATTGCGCTCAATAGGAATGGCGAATTATATATCATGAACAGAAGAGGTGAACTTCAGACAGGCACTCCGATCAACCTCGGCGAAGGAGTGGCAAGTGATTATGCATTGATTCAGCGTGGAGACAAAGGGGATACCCAAATCGTCACCGTGACGGCCGATGGCGAAGTCATCCGCGTCAACTTTCGGGGAGAACTGACCTTCCGTGATCAACTGCTAAGGCCTGACAGGAACACAAGGTTTTCGCTGGTCAAAGACCAATTGGGTGACCGCTATTATTTTGTGGTGCAGGAATACAATAAAATCACCGTACTGGACAGTGAGCTTGAAGTTGTATTTGAGAAAAATATGATTTCCGAAAACTTGGACTATCAGTTTTTCAGCTTTGGTGGTGACAAAAATATTTTTGTGGTGATCGACCGGGTGCAGGAATTTATATTCTTATACAATCTGGATGGAGAGCTGCTGAATACCAGACCGCTTGGAGGCAGCCATAAAGTGGAAATCAAATACTCAGGGAGTAAAAATGAATATACCATCTATGCTATCCACCAAAATCAATTTTCAGCCTATAAGCTTCCGCTGTGATCGTTGGGGTGTTATCCTTGTAAATGTGTAGTTTTGCGAAGAATAAAAAAAGACTAATCATGGCGTCGCGATTTAGATTGATTTTACTTGGACTGGCTCTTTTGGTGAGTAACTGTCTTTTTGGATTTGCTGGAGGAATCGATGAGGATTTTCCCCAAATTCAAGATACTGCTTCCTATGTGAACCTGTCCACTCCCTATACCACTACGCTTACTTTTTTCCTGAACTTGGAAGAAAAGAATTTTAAACCGGAAAATGCTGCGAAAACCCTGGGGGGGGATTTGACTCCCGAGCAAGCCAGGAAACAGGTCGTTAAGCTCAAACAGGTTTTTGATGGACAAGGGGTTTTTGTGGATGTCGAGCAAGTGCCAAATGAGGCAAATTATGCGGATTCTACCAGAAGCTATCAGGCCAAATACTTTTTTAATAATAATAGGCTGCCGAAGATATTCTTGGAGAAGACGGGAGACAAATGGAAGTTTTCCAGTTATACCGTTTCTCAGATCAATGAACTTCATAAAGAAACTTATCCGTACGGCACCGCCAAGCTGCTGAACCTGTTGCCAAAAATCGGCCAGCAGGTTTATCTCGGATTGCACTTGTGGCAATTATGTGGAATATTTTTGTTGGTGCTTTTTGTCTTTACGGCGCATAAGCTGTTTACTTTCATAGTAGATCGGGGAATGTTTCATGTCTCCAAAAAACTCGGTTATAAGCAAGTAGCTGAGACGTATCTTCTACCTGTCGCGCGCGTGATCAGTATCTATTTTGTGGTGTTGTTGGTGGATATATTCATCCGTGTATTGCAGCTGCCGATAGAGGTGGTTTCTTGGATAGTGATCATGCTGAATGCCGTCAAGCCGCTTATCATTACCATCGTCTTTTATAAACTGGCGGATTTATTGTCGGCATATTTCGAAAGACAAGCAGACAAAACCGAATCCAATTTGGACGACCAGTTGGTGCCATTGGTTAGGAAGACACTGAAGGCCTTTATCATTATAGTAGGCTCGCTGTTTATTTTGAAAGATGGCTTGCAAGTAGATATTTGGCCTTTTTTGACGGGGCTATCCATCGGTGGTCTGGCATTTGCCTTGGCCGCGCAGGATACCATCAAAAACTTCTTTGGGTCGGTAATGATTTTTATCGACAAGCCTTTTCAGGTGGGGGATTGGATCACCAGTGGTGATGTGGATGGTACAGTGGAAGAAGTAGGTTTTCGATCTACGCGAGTACGGACATTCAGAAATTCCCTGATGTACATTCCTAATGGCCGTATTGCTGATGCGACGATCGATAACCATGGTTTGCGGCAATACCGAAGGTTTTATACGACCATCACCATTACTTATGGTACACCTCCCGAACTTATCGACGTGTTTGTAGAGGGGTTGAGGGAAATTGTGAAAAGCCATCCTTTGACCAGAAAGGACTATTATAATGTGTACTTTAATAATATGTCGGCCTATAGCCTGGATATCATGTTTTATGTGTTTTTTGAAGTGCCCACGTGGGGGGACGAACTACAGGGCAGGCATGAAATTTTGATCAAGATCGTTAAGCTAGCAAACGAACTGGGCGTGAATTTCGCATTCCCTACCCAGACCTTGCACATGGAGACATTCCCGGAGAAGGAAGGGCTATCGCCGATCTATGAAGATAATGCGGAGGCATACAAGCAGCGATTGGATGCCTTTGTACAGCGGGAAATGAAAAGATAGGAGCTCTTAGGAGCTGGATTTAAAGAATCGGCCGATTCCCCAAATGCTCACCGCCAAGAGCGTTATAAACAGCATTAACTGCAAGGTGTCAGTCCTGTTTTCCAAGGCTTCTGAAAGCGAATTGGCAGCCAGCCCGATGCCAAATGCCATTAGCGTCCGGGGAAGCATGCCCAAAAAACCGTAAATCAAGATGTTTTTCCAGCCCGCTTTGATCATGGCAAAGAGGATATTGGATAAGGCAAAAGGAATGATTGGGCTGATCCTGGTGAAGAAGATAAGGGTTCCCATTCTGTCACGGTTTTTCTGGAAGAGGGCTTTGGCCTTAGGGTAATTGCCCAAGAGGGCTTCAAAACTGTTCTTGTCCAAGCTCAATCCAATAAAATAACCCAATAAACTGGCCAAAGAATAGGCCATGATGACCGCTGGAAACATTGCCCATCCCCACCAATACCCGGTAAGAATGGCCAATACGGTCGTAGGACATAGCGCCAATCCCATCAAAAAAGTGCCTGAAACGATCACGATTAGATAAAGCGTTGGATAAATTTTATCGGAAATTCCCGGATAACTGTAGACATAGCTGGCCAATACCAAGCTGCCTACGGCAGGAACGGCCATTACCCAAATGACAGCAATGGCCATCAGCGGATTTTGTCGATAAAGGGAGGCAAGATGGGGTAAGAAGGGAGACTTTTGTGCCATGGCTGGATATAATCTGACCCGAAAATAGGTAAAATTATTTGGTTCTAACTGGGATAGGGATCACCGTGCTAACTCACCCCGCGGAAGTTCAAGTATTTTTCAGGTTTTATGGGTCTGGATAAGAGGAAATTTATTTTCTTTGGTTTACGTTCATGTGCCTAAAAGAAATAAACGATAGCAATATGAAATTCGGAACCAAAGTTATTCATGCCGGGGTAGCGCCAGACCCCACCACAGGAGCGATCATGACCCCTATTTTTCAAACATCCACTTATGTACAGAAGTCCCCTGGACAGCATAAGGGGTTTGAATACTCCAGAACTCACAATCCCACCCGCGATGCCCTCCAGAAGAGCATCGCCGCGCTTGAAAATGGCAAGCATGGGCTCTGTTTTTCCTCAGGAATGGGAGCGATAGATGCGGTCATCAAACTGCTCAGCCCTGGCGACGAAGTGATCAGTACCAACGACCTCTATGGTGGCACGTACCGTATATTTACAAAAGTCTTTGCCAAGTATGGCATTAAGTTTCACTTTGTGTCTATGGACGATCCCACTTCCATCGAGAAGTACATCAATGATAAAACGCGATTGATCTGGGCCGAAACCCCTACCAATCCGATGATGAACATTATCGATATCAAAGCTTTGGCAAAAATAGCTGATAAGCATGATCTGTTGCTTGGAGTGGACAACACGTTTGCGACGCCATATCTGCAAAACCCGTTGGAGTTGGGAGCTGATTTGGTGATGCATTCTGTGACCAAGTACCTGGCAGGCCACTCTGATGTGGTAAT
Organism: Echinicola rosea; assembly: GCF_005281475.1. Lineage (NCBI taxonomy): Bacteria > Pseudomonadati > Bacteroidota > Cytophagia > Cytophagales > Cyclobacteriaceae > Echinicola > Echinicola rosea. Next base: position 2,324,405 of record NZ_CP040106.1, read on the forward strand.
GGGTGCCTTGGTTGTCAATGACGATCGGTTGGCAGGAGATCTTGGGTTTATCCAAAACTCCTGTGGTGCCACTCCTGGCCCCCAAGATTGCTTCTTGGTGTTGCGAGGGATCAAGACGCTGCACTTGCGCATGGAGCGGCATTGTCAAAATGGTAAGACCATCGCAAGTTATCTGCGACACCATCCCAAAGTGGACAAGGTGTATTGGCCGGGATTTGAGGATCATCCGAATCATGACATTGCCGCTGGTCAAATGCGGGATTTTGGAGGGATGATCAGCTTTTCCATCGTTGGGAATAAGCAGGAAGATGCCATGAAGGTACTGGAAAACCTACACTATTTTTCCCTTGCAGAATCTTTGGGAGGGGTGGAGTCCCTTTGTGGCCATCCTGCATCCATGACCCATGCGAGTATTCCCAAAGCAGAAAGGGAGAAAGTGGGATTGACAGACTCTTTGATTCGCTTAAGTGTAGGGGTGGAGGATGCTGAAGATCTTAAAAATGACCTGTCGGAGGCATTGGATTTGATTTAAGTTCCTATCCCAAAATATCGGAAAATAGGTGTTGACATTGGCTGACTGCTTTGGCGGTCAGCTTTTTTTTGTTGCTTTTTAGTTTCTTCAGGAGTGATTGATATTTTTTGGAAGGTATATTTTCTGCTTTCGAAAGGCTAAAGGTGAGGTGCTGAAGAAAGAGATGGTTTTGGTACCACTTGTACAGCAACTGGCTGAGGTCATTCATGCAGGTATGGATGGGGTCCGTAAAAGTGGGGTTTAAACCTGATACCATACGGATATTTTCCAAGCTGATAATTAGCTGCAGGCCTTCGTAAATGTCCTTGATTTCTTTTGCTTCTAGCTGTTGTTCACTGTCAAATTTAAAAAAAGCCAGTTCCTCGTTGATCAGTTGGGTGGTAGCGGTGTTGATCTGAAGCGGCCGGAGTTGCTTGCTGTGGTCAAATGCCTGTTTGTAAAGTTCTTCCCAGATGTTAGTAGGAGTGGCTAAAATCTCATCGTATGCGGTGGCATAAATGCCATCCCTGTCCTTCCACAACTTTTTTTTGTAACTGGCAAATTGAATTCCAGTGCTTTCTGTCTCTTCCTCCAATGCCTGCGTCACCAGCTTGATGTGTAAAACTTTCTTGAGGCTCTTAAAAAGGGCTTTATATGGGCCAAAAAGGGTGAACTTAAGCTTTTCTTCCTTAAAGTGAATTCGGCTTATTAGCTCAATATAAATTTCGAGGAAAATCAACTTTTCTTCCAGCTCCACGGCCTTTTTGGACTTAAAGAACTTGGCCAAATCGGTGAATAGCTTTTTTGCCAACGTGTAATGTTGGTCAAATGATTGGAAAACGGGGGAGACGTTTTGAACCTGCATGGGCGTTTAGTTTATACGTACAAGGGTAGCACCATATCCAAAGCGGTTCTTTTGGGTATCTTGAAAGTACTTAATATTTTCCAATTGGCTGAGGTATTTGTGGATTTCTTTCCGCAGAATGCCATTGCCTATGCCATGGATAAATGAAATTTCGTCCATTCCTGAAGCGATGGCATAGTTTAAATTCCTCTCAAAGGTCTCCATCTGAAGTCGTAGCATTTCGCTGTTGCTCATGAATTCATGGTCATCTGCCAGTTTTTCGATATGCAGGTCAATTTCCTTTTCGGGACGCTTGAATTGTTTTTCTACGGATTTTGGCTCAGATTCTTTGTTCAGTTCTTGGTTGAGCTGGTTGATGTCCAGTGATTTGGTCTGCTGGTCCAGCGGGAACAGATAACTTTTCTTGCCCGTAACCGGTGCGGTCTGTTGGCTCTTGAAAAAAGAGGAGGCTTTAAATTTCACCTTCTTTTCAAAAGCCAGCATGGTCTTTTCGGCTTTGTGGTTTATGGGGATAAAGCGAAAAAAGAGTTCTGGCCATTTTTCAAACTGGGGAATGGCTTTTTCGTCTATTTTTTGACTGGTCTTGGCGGAGAAATTTCCCGAGGCCAAGGTCCTGGAGTTATCACCAAAGACCTCAGAAGCCATAAAAAGGTAATCCTTATCCGTATTATTGATCAAGTGGACACTGAGGTCTTTGTCGTTTAGTGGGACATAGCTGATATACAGCCCTGTCTGGGTCTGATGGCTTTTGACAGAAGCAAGGGGTTCTGCATTGGAAGGGGTACTGGTTTTCTCTTCGCCAAAATACGCTTTCTCAGTTTGATGGATGACGACCACCTCGTTTTTCATGGCGGGAATTTTAAACCCATCCTCTATTTCGATTTCGATCCTTCCGTTTCCGGATATTTTGGTGATCGTACCTTCTTCATTTCCGTGCAGCAGCCGCACCTTATCGCCGATGTTCATTTGTCCAATGCTGATTTATACGTTTTTAGTGCCCTTTCGCGGGCTTTTTTGTGATCTACCATGGGGGATGGATATTGGTCGGAGCCAAATTCCTTCACCCATTTTTTAATGTATTTGAGGTCTTTGTCAAACTTCTTTACTTGGGATTCTGGGTTAAAGATCCTGAAGTATGGCTGGGCATCGGTGCCTGTTCCTGCGGCCCATTGCCAGTTGCCATTGTTGGACGCCAGTTCATAGTCCAGCAATTTTTTCGCAAAATACGCTTCTCCCCAACGCCAGTCAATTAAAAGATGCTTTGTTAAGAAACTCGCGGTAATCATTCTTACCCGATTGTGCATGTGTCCGGTGGTGTTGAGTTCCCTCATACCTGCATCTACGATAGGATAGCCCGTATTTCCTTTGCACCATTTCTCGAATTCTTTTTCATCGTTACGCCAAGGGATTTTGTCGTATTTTGTCTTGAAGGATTCAGTGACTACTTGAGGGGTATGAAACAGAATCATCATAAAGAACTCCCGCCAGATCAATTCGCTCAAATAGGTTTCGTTTAGCTTTTCAGCTTCCAAGGCAAGTTTTCTGACGCTGATCGTACCAAACCGCAAGTGGATCCCAAGGTGTGATGTCTTGTCCTGCGCTGGGAAATCCCGCGTTTCATCATACTTTCGGATGATAGGCTTGTTGATTTCCAAAGGTGGAATGGCAATGTCGGATTTGGTGAACCCCAGCTCCTTGAGCGTAGGGAAATCGAAAGGGTCGGTTTGGTGCAACTGCTTGAGGTTGGGTTCAAGCAGTGTTGGGGGATTTGCCTTGAATTTTTTTAACCAAGTATTTTTATAAGGTGTATAGACTTTATAAAAATCCCCACTTTCATTAAGTATTTCGTTTTTTTCGTAGATGACTTGGTCCTTGAAATCCAAAAAGTCAATGTTACGTTCCTTTAGCAATTCGCTGATTTCCTGATCTCTAGCAATGGCGTATGGCTCATAATCCCTGTTAGTATAGACCGCGGAGATAGCGTGTTGCTCCACCAGCTGCTTGAAAATGGCCAATGGATTGCCGATTTTTATCAAAAGCGATGATCCCTTGGCTTGAAGCTGCTCATGTAGTCCCTTAAGTTGGCGGTGAATAAACGTTACCCGAGCATCCGTTTTGTCTTCCAGTTCGTCCAGGATATCGGTGTCAAAAATAAATAGCGGCAACACATTTTTTTCATTCTGACAGGCATAAAACAATCCCGTGTTATCGTCGAGTCGCAGGTCTCTCCGCATCCAAAAAAGCGTGATATTTTTCATTTGTCTCTAGGGTTTAGGTATCCGAAGGCGATGAGGTGCCAAAGATGTCGGTGCATGTTACATTCCCCTTTACAACCTAAAATATTCCTTAATTGTTTGGCTGTTTTTCAATGTACTGCTCTTCGGGTTTGGTCTCGATGATGTTTATTTTTAGGGAGTCGGAAGGAGTATTGGGCATTTCCGAATCGGGCAGCTTGTTTTCTTCCTGGTAATTTTCTCTGAGGAAATCATCCGAATCGTTAATGAGCAGCCTTTCCTTTTTCTTCTTTTTGCCAAGGTTTTGGAAGAGTTCTTTGAATGAACTGAAGAGGAGTGTCTGGGAAAGGGATACACCATAGGTGTTGACCCGTTCGGCAAGCTGGAGAGATGTGAAGGTGTTAAAGTTGTTGCGGTTATAAATGCGAATGCGATAGCGGCCATCATCGGTAATGAGGTATTCGGCCTGCCAGTCCCCGGCGATACTTCCCAGGTCTGCATTTCCTTGGGGATCGGTGAAGCTCCCGTCCCTGCTAACACGCAGCCTGCCATCCAAAAAGGTATAGGCGACGCTCAGCTGAAAGGTCTCCAAGGCCGTTTCATCCAGGGAGGCCAGGTCGATGTTGATTTCCAGGTTTTGGTCCACTTGGGAGATCAGCGCATTCAGCTGAGAGGATACCAGCTGGCTGAGATTAGAAAAGCCTATTCCGGCACTATTAAACTGCCCTTCCGGAGAGAATCTCCGCAGCATGATAAGTGAGAATACTTGCCTGTTTTTTTCCTGCTCGTCATTGGCGATGCGATTTTTAAAGGCCGATATGGTCGTCTGGGCTTCACCGTCCGGGAATTCGGAAAAGTCAAAGTCAAAGTTGATTTCCGGTGACATCAGTGGCCCGTCCAAGTCCATGATCACCTGGACAGGATATCTTCTGTACAGCTGCGCATCTTCAAACTCTGAGGAAGTTTGGCTGTTTTGCAAACTGGTGAGCGAAACGTTTTCCTTATAAGTAGCCGTGATGTCCATTATTCCCTCATAGGGATCGCCAAACCATGATATCCTACCGCCCGGTTGAATGTTGAACTGTCGATTGATAATGTTGTAGAGGGAGAAGTTGTACTTGGCATCGACGATTTCATAATTTCCGGTCATGTTAAAATTGCCTTGAGTATCAATGTTCAGCGTGAGGTTTCCCCGTCCCCGCCCTTGGATGTTTTCACCCGTCCGTGGGTCTATTTGTATTTCGGCGTACGCATCGGGAGTGATGTCCAGTACGAAATTCATCCGGACATTCTTGATTTCCAGTTTTTCCACCGCCTCCTCGATGCTGATCTCCCTTGTGGTGTCGCGGACATTGATGATGTTGATAAACTCTTCCTGAGCTTGGTTTTCGGTAGCGCCCAAAGGGATGAAGATTTCCGTTTTTGGCTGTGTGGTAGCTTTTGCGGTGATGTCCAGGTTTTGGGCAGCGCCAAAAATATCCAAGGTGCCACTGGCAAAGGCCGTCCCATAAAAAAGGCTATTGTCCTCAAGGGAAGTGTTCAGCACCTGGAAGTTGTTTAGGTTCGATGAGATGTCCAAAATGAAATTACTGAAGCCATCATGGGCAATACCTCCTGTCATTCGCGCCGTGTTTCCTTGGGGATCTGCGATGTTAAGGCCTTTAAAACTTATTTCATTAGGGGTGAAGTTGATGTTGCCATCTACGGTATAGTGTGTATTAAGGTAATTGACAAGCACGGTGCCACCGGTAAGCGTGCCGAGTCCTTGTACGATGGGCTGGCCCACTGTTCCTGATACATCGATGTCCCCAGAGACTGTCCCGCCAAATTCCGTCAGGTAGTCTGAGAGAAAAGGCTCCAAGATGTCAAGCTTGGTTTTGCTGAAATCCCCTTTCAGCGACAATTGGTCGTTTTGGGTATTGATAAAGCCGGTGACTTCAATGTTTTTTTGTGCTTCTCGTGTATTGGTCAGGCTGAGGTTGATCTTGTCGTTTTCAAAATAAGTGGCTGCCTCCATATTTCCGATTAGGAAGTTATTGACCGACAAGCTGTCCAAGGTCAGGCTTCCATATGCCCCGGTTTTTTGCATAAAATTGTTGAAGGCAAAGATCCCATTAGCCGTACCACTGTACGTTCTGGTCGCAAAAGTATTGATGAAATCAAGGTTGACATCGTTCATCTCAAAGCTCAGGATTTCGTCTGGGTTTTCGTTGATTCGTCCATTGAGGGCTAGAAACTGTCCGTTGTTGGAAAGCCTTAGGTTGTCCACGTCAATTCTGTCCTGGGAAATAATGATGGAGTTTTCAGGGTCAAACTCCCAATAATTGTCCAATATCTTGATGTTGGAAGGTGCAAAGACAATAGAAGTTTGGTCCTTTGATAGCTCAATTTGGCTCTCTATCTGCGCATAACTGTTGGTTTTCAGTTGATCTATGCCCACATTAAAATCAATGGCAGACTCATCCCAGATAGCTTCCATACTGAGGTTGTTAAAGACAATATCCGAGGTCAGTTGTTGCTCTTTGGAGTTGATATAACAGGCCGCCAACACTTCCCTTGAATTCTTGATTTTGGCCGTGTTAAAATCCAGGTCATTCTGGAGGAAGAGCTTGTCGTGATACCGGATGGTGTCAATGCCCGCATAAAAGTTAAAGATGGTATTTTCGGAGGTCTGGTAAAAGGCTCCTTCCACTGAGGTATTTTTGGAAATGTAAAGGGAAGGTTCGAAGAGCTGCAGGATGGGGTTGATGTCATGCAGGCTCATGTTGATGTCGATATTGTATTGGTTGGGACCGTCGCTGCGTTCATCGGATTTGTCCAATTCCGAATTGGTGAGAATGTCCGCATAGTCCCTGAGCAAATGCTGAATATCACCAGCGACTTCCTTCGCTTTGAAATTCCCTGAAATATTGGCCACCAGCAAGTCAGAATTTAGGGAGATCATTCTGGTTTCGTCCGCAAAGACCGATTGGAAGAAGAAGTTGTCTATGTTGAAGTTTCGACCTTGGTGGCTTATCAGTAAGTCCCTGAACCGGGCGATACCTTCCACTTTGTCCAGATCAGTACCTTTCGTGTCCAGCTCGACCCCACCACTGACGAAGTATTCTTCTTCGGTAAAGTTCAGTTGTTGGAGAAATGCAGTGTCCACTTGCATGTTAAGCCTTGCAGAGTCTATGGCGTTTCTCAGGTCCAGTGTGCCATTGACCTTCATCTTGAGATTAGGGTCATTGATGGCCAGTCGGCCACGGAACAAATCTTTACCAAAGGTGGCGTTGGTGGTGATGCCTTTATAGTTGTATTGATTGATACCGATGCTATTTACCTTGGCGTCAAGGTTTACAAGTATGGACTCCAGTTTCGTGCCACTTCCACGGATGTCCCCGCTAAGGGATACTTTTTGATAGGTTTTTCGATCATTGAGGAGGATGCCCAAGTCCAGCGCTTTGACCGAGAGCTGGCCATAGTACCTGGGCTGCTTTTCTTCTACCAGGTAATCCAACCTGCCGGAAATATTACCTATGGCTGTCCTGAACTCACCAGTGGTCCTAAAGCGTGATAGGTAACCGGAGAAATCAGTGTCAAAGTGAATGTCCTTGAATTTGGCGATTTCCTGCCGGGTTTTTATGTCCAGGTAAGGCGATAGGTCTTCACTGGTGAGCATGGAGTTGACCAGGGAAAGCTGGAAGAAAGTACTGTCAATTTTGGGAAGTCCGTCGATTTGAAACTGACCAAACAAGGCACTTCTTCTGCCAAATCGGATCAGAAGCTCTTCGGATTGCAGGTCACTGACCTTCCCGGAGACATCCCCGCTCAGGAAAATCCTATCGTCAAAATCAGGTAAATTATCGGTGAAGTATTTCAGGTCTTTGATGTCCAGTACAGCTTCGTCCAGGCTGGCATCAATGGTCACTTGGTTATTGAAATCACTCAAGGAACCGACACTGTCGTAGCTGAATTTCAGGTAATTTTTGACCACTGTCTGGTTGGATTTGAAAAAAAGGTCTTCAAATTCCATGTCGGTTTTAGAATAAGAAAACCGGGTGAGGAGCTGTTGGATTTCCACGCCAGAGTTGGCTTCCAATCCTCTCAGGTACCTGATGTCAAGGGAGATTTCCCCATCCTTTGACAGGAAATCTCTTGCTCCACCTACGAGGTTGCGAAAGCGGAGCCGGGTATAGTCAAAGCCATTTTCTATGGGGTCCTTCCTGAAGTCCATAATGTCCAATGAAACTTTTTCGAAGGACATCCTGCTGATGGAAAACTGACTATTGCTTTCATCCGTTTTTTTCTTTTTAGGAGCAAAAAGGCTGTTCAGTTCATTGATGAAATGGGAGATATTGGGTAGCCGTTTGCCATGATGTGTCAAAAAACGGAGCTGTCCACCTTTTAGTTGGATTTCATCGATACCGGGCTGGTCAGGATCCAGTATAGTGGAGGGTGAAAAATCCACGTACACACTTTCCAGGTTGGCCATAAGGCTGTCCTGCGGATCACGGACGGTCAATCCCTTTACACTCAGTGCATCCCACCAGCGGACATGGACATTTTGGATGGTGGTCTCGAAGCCGGTCCGTTCGCTGAGCTGCTGCGCCAAAAACTGGGAAGCAATGGTTTGGATGAAAGGGATGTGCAAAGAACCTGCTACAAGCAAAAACAAGATGAGGAGATAAACGAGAACTTTTAGTATCCTTCTGATGGTTTTCTTCAGGAATAAATTAAAGAAAACATAGGGAACGGACAAGATGCGTGATGCTCCCCCCCATGCTTTCTGCAAAAATTCCGTAACTTTCGATTTCTTTTCCAAAGGATTATGAAGAATATTAATATACTCGCTATAGAGTCCTCCTGTGATGAGACCTCCGCCTCCATTATATCTGATGGCAAAATACTTAATAATATTGTCGCCACGCAATCCGTACACGAAAAATATGGAGGGGTAGTTCCTGAGTTGGCCTCCAGGGCTCATCAGCAGCACCTTATCCCGGTCATTCATGAGGCTATTTCCACTGCTGGCATATCACGGGAAGACCTTTCGGCAGTGGCGTTCACTCGCGGGCCTGGATTGATGGGGTCTTTGATGGTCGGGGTGTCTTTTGCAAAGTCCTTCGCGTATTCGCTTGGTATTCCATTGATCGATGTAAACCATATGCAGGCGCATATTTTGGCCCACTTTATTGATGAGCCAACGCCGTCCTTTCCGTTCATTTGCCTGACCGTGAGTGGTGGACATACGCAGTTGGTTCTGGTGAAGGATTATTTAGAAATGGAAGTGATCGGAGAAACACTGGATGATGCAGTAGGGGAAGCTTTTGACAAGACCGCCAAGCTGCTGGGACTGCCCTATCCGGGAGGACCACTGGTGGACAAATATGCCAAAGAGGGAAGCCCTGATGCTTTTCAGTTTCCATTGTCTGAAATGCCTGGGCTCAATTATTCCTTTAGTGGCATAAAAACTGCGGTGCTTTATTTTCTGCGGGATCGGCTAAAAGAGGATGCGGAATTTATCGATAAAAACTTGGCAGACATCTGCGCCTCGGTTCAGTTTACCCTTATCAAAATGCTGATGCAAAAGCTTAAAAGAGCAGCAAGAGAGCATAAGGTAAAGGAAATAGCCATAGCGGGAGGCGTTTCTGCCAATTCCGGGCTGCGGTCAGCACTGACAAGCCTTGCCGATGAGTTGGGATGGGGCGTTTACGTGCCGAAGTTTGAGTATTGTACCGATAATGCTGCCATGATCGCCATGGCAGCGCATTATAAGTTCTTGAAAGGGGAGTTTTGTGGTCTCGATGTGAGTCCTGTAGCCAAGATGAAGATTTGAGGCAAGTAGTGTAGGAGTTATGTAATCAGTGAAGAAATGAAAAAAGATAATAGATTTAGTAAAATAGTAAATATCAAAAATCGGAAAGCCAGTTTTGAGTACGAGTTTTTGGACAAATATATCGCTGGGATTTCCCTTAAAGGAACAGAGATCAAGTCTATCCGTGAAGGAAAAGTCTCTCTGAAAGAAGCCTATTGTTATTTTAAAAGAGGGGAATTGTTTATCAAACAAATGCATATTTCACCCTATACACAGGCCGCTCACTTTAACCATGATGCGGTAAGGGAGCGCAAACTGTTGTTAAATCGAAAGGAGCTTGATAAATTAGAAAGTAAATTGACCGAAAAAGGGCTTGCTATAATTCCTGTTCGTATATTTATCAATGACAGGGGCTTAGCAAAAGTAGAGATAGCTCTTGGTAGGGGTAAAAAACTACACGACAAACGTCAGGATATTAAAAAGAAAGATGCAAAACGAGAACTTGACCGAATGGCCTATTGAACATCAATTTGGAATTTGCCGAATGAGCTTGATGAGCGTGTATCTGGAGCCATCACGGGGTATTGGCTTGATCACGCAACTGCTATTTGGCGAGACCTATGAAGTGCTGGGGGTAACTGGGGACGAAAAATGGTTGAAAGTGAAGACTGCTGAAGGGGCATCCACCGGGTGGATACTCAGGGCACAGCACTATAGCATCAGTGAAGAAGATTATGATTTTTATAATCACGAGGATTATCAAGTGGTCACCTCGCCCGTTTCCACCGTGAAATACCAAGGAGAGGAGATTTATATTTTAGCCGGTAGCCATCTTCATATAGGATCAAGTGAACTTTTTGATATGGGAGGGCAAATGGGATTTAAAGGAAATGCCCGCCATGTCAAGCAGAAGGCTACCCGCGAGGAGCTTGTTTCTCTGGCCAAGTTATTTATGCATGTGCCCTTTCTGTCCGGCGGAAGGGGCTTTTTTGGTATTGGGGCTGGAAGTTTTATTCAATTGGCTTATAAGATGGCCGGTTATAAACTTCCAAAATTTATATCGAAACTTACCGAAGTCGGGAAAAGCATTGCTGAAGAGAATATTCAACTTGGAGATATTGTAATATTTGGAAATAACAAAGATATTCCTCATCATGCAGGAATATATGTGGGTGAAAACCAGGTGATTCATGTGTGGGGATTGGTGAGATTGGATAAAATCAAGCTCGATGGCTCCATAATGGCAAGAAACAATTCGCCCTTATATAGGGTTTTGGATATCAGGAGTTTGTTATAAAAAATGGAAAAGAAGGTACTTGTGCTAAACCTGGATCATACGCCAATCGCTGTAGTGAATGTTCAGAAAGCGATGATTCTCACGCTATTGGAAAAAGTGAGTGTGCTAGCGGATTATCCTTTGCTGAGCATTCGTACCATAGACAGGGAGTTTAAGTATCCGGCAGTGGTGCGTTTGGATGAGTACAAAAATGTTCCCTATCGGGGTGTTTTGCTGACCCGCAGCAACCTTTTCAGACGTGATGATAACGAATGCCAATACTGTGGATCTCCCAAGCACCTGACGGTAGATCATGTAGTTCCCCGTTCGAAAGGCGGCAAAAGCAGTTGGACCAACCTGATCACGGCCTGCCACCGGTGCAATGTCCAAAAGGGGGACAAAACCCCCGAGGAAGTAGGGATGTTGATGCGTAAGAAGCCTTTTAAGCCCACTTTAGCCTATTTTTTGACAGAATATGCAGAGCGAAATGCAGCGGAATGGATACCGTTTTTAAGTGTCAAGGCCGTACAGACAGGGTGAAAACTTAGAATACTGAATACCCTAGGATGAATGAAATGGCGTTATAGTAGGAATAAGGGATTTCTTCGAATACTAGCCCTCTTTTCATTAGGTATCTTGTTTCTATGCTTACTTTATCTTGGTATTTATACCCCAATCCGATGGCAAAACTGCTTTTCGATAATTTATAGTCATAAGTATTAATTATACTATCATCCTTACGCTTGGCTACAATCGAGGAATTGAAGCCTAGGTCGATCACCAACGCCGCATTGATATATAATTTTGATTTTTCATGAAGAAATAGATAGTGGCGCAGTCCCATGGGGATTTCGATTGAGTTATATTCCACATCTCTGGTCAGAATGCCTGCAGAAACATTAGTGCTTTCGATAGTTGTTGTTTCTTTAAACTGACGAAATGTCGGTTCGAAGAAGATTGACCATTTTCTATTATTGCCAGGCATAATATATTCAAGTTCCAGCCCAAGAGCTGCTGAAAGATGATTGTTAATATTGTTTTCTTTTAAATGGGAATCGTTTACCACTTTAAGGTTTGCAATATCCATACGTGGCCGTATGGTAAGGTTGAAATCACCGGATTGCCGATTTTCTTGATAAACATTCCTTAGCTCATTGTTCCGGTTATTGTAATGCTTAAAGTAATTTGTTAAGTCTTTGTTTCTGTAGTCGATACCCTCAAGCTCCTTTGGGGTGATTTCAGGATAGTTTACCTCGCTCCATAGCTGCTGTCTAAATCTGCTGTTAGTTCCTATTTTAGTTTCTTTGCCTGACTTGGATGGTTGGTTTTGAAACCTGAATTTTTTGTAGATTAGCTGTTTTATGGTATCGTTATCAACACTGTAAAAGTATCTCCGGATATTGCTGTCCTCAAAATATAACAAGTTTGCTTTTCCCTCTACCAGTAATTCTAAAAACAACCGTTCCTTTTTAAATAAAGGTGCGCGGGAGGCACTTAGAGAGGATATGTTGTCACTGGAGCGATCAATATCAACAGTACTTCTTATAAAGCGGCTCTTATTATAGATTCCAAATTCTTTGGCGGAGTCGATGGGGATTGAGCTTAGGTTACTTTGCTGATTTCGTTTGAAATCAAAACTATCCGGGGTGTTTTTCCAGTCAAGGTCTTTGATATAGCCCTCGATTTTTTTGTTTTCATTATCTATATAATATCCTGGTTTTAATGCCGTTTAGTTAAGGTCATTTCCCTGTTTTCACCTGCTAGGAGTTTCCTTTCTATTTGACTTTAACTGTATGGCTTTGGCCATTTTTGTGGATTTTATCCTTTTCCTTTTTTCCATTGATGAAAAAAGAAAGAAAAAAATCTAGGCCGGTGGTCTGCCTTTTAAAATGGAACATGGATTTACCCTGCGACGGGGATCCGTCACCCATTTTAATTTCCACCCGATGGCTACGGCCTAAAAGTGAGTGGGTCTCGCTGTTCCACGACGCGAGCCAACTCACTTTTTTAACGGCCTCCACCATCGGCTGGAAAACAGGCATACCAAGGGCCGTAATAAGGAAGCGATACCTTTTTTGGCTCAGGGGGGTATAGTTCCGGCTCAACTTGGTTACTTAAGAAAATATACGACTAGATGGAATAATGATGATAATTTATCCATAAGAAACTTATTAATCGGATCCGCCTTGCAGGTATTGGGCGTTAAGAAATTAAAAAGCGGGTGGGCAAGAAGGCAGGCTTGTTTGACGAAGTGCTGCCCAAAAAGAATGTTGGCAGCTAAAGAAGGTACCTGGCTTTAGATAGGCCTGCTTGGCTTTAGAAAGGAGGAGTTTGCCTGCATGAGGGAAGGTTTTAATTTTAGGCCAATAGATGCACAGCGGCGGGGTTTTTTGGTTACTTTTTTGACCTGAAGCAAAAAAGTAACAAAGGTAAAGGGATGAAAACCACCTAGGGATTTAGCTAGAATAATAACTGCCCAAGGAAAAAATATAGAACCCATATTTTCCAGATACACACTAACTAAACGGCATTGATTCTGGTTTGAAAGCAACTTGGGCATAGCCATAGGTGTAGCTCAGAAAAATGAAAAATGGTAAAAATACCTTTAAAATAGAGTTGTAGTTCATTGATAGTAGAAGTTAATTAAGCGACAAAGATATTAGATTCATGTGTTTAATGGTAGGTGATTGTAAACGAAATTAATGGGTGAATACGATTTGGATGTAAGTTTTTTGCGTTTATCAATTGCATGTTGGGTGCTTTTCCTTGGAAATTTTTATATTGGTTCTTTTAACCAAAACCCAGACAGCCAGTGACCATCCTCTTTGTGCTCCTAAGTATTTTACTGCTTGTATTACTTATCGTATGGGCAAAACTCAATCCTTTTTTGGCATTTTTGATTACTTCTATCGTGGCAGGGCTGCTGTTGGGAATTCCACCGGAGCAAGTAGCGGTGTCCGTGCAGCAAGGAATGGGAAGCCTCTTGGGAGATTTGGTAATTATCATAACGATGGGCGCCATGCTTGGTAAGCTGGTCGCCGAAAGTGGTGCGGCGCAGCGGATCGCTGACTTTCTGATGCGGGTCTTTGGCAAGAAATATATCCACTGGGCCATGATGGTGACCGGCTTGGTGGTAGGGATTCCGTTATTTTATAATGTAGGGTTTGTGCTGTTGGTGCCATTGGTGTTTACCGTGGCCCATCAGTATAAGCTGTCGGCAGTATATGTTGGGATTCCTTTACTGGCCGCTTTGTCCGTAACGCATGGGTTTTTGCCGCCACATCCATCGCCAGCAGCTTTGGTGGCGCAGTTTGATGCGAATATGGGGATGACATTGCTTTATGGGATGATGGTGGCCATCCCCACTATTTTGGTAGCGGGACCATGGTTTGCAAGGTACCTGAAAAATATTCCCGCCAGTCCCCTAAAGAGTTTCCGTGCCAGTAGTAAGCCAGAGGAAGACTTGCCCGGTACATGGAACAGTTTCTTGTCAGCTTTGCTTCCGGTGGTGCTCTTGGTGGGCACGACCCTATTGCTAATGCAAACGGATGAAGGAAGTACCCTGTACGGTTATGTGAAGTTTATCGCTGATCCGGGCATGGTGATGCTATTTTCGTTGTTGGTGGCCACATTTACCTTGGGGCTTCATCAAGGAGCAAAGATGAATCACTTGATGGATATTTATGTGGATTCAGTGAAAGATGTAGCCATGATCATCTTGATCGTGGCAGGGGCAGGAGCGCTGAAGCAAGTGCTGTTGGACAGTGGTGTGAGCCAGGTGATCGCTGATGGGCTGGAAGGATGGAATGTGCATCCGCTGGTGCTGGCCTGGACGATTACTGCCGTGATCAGGGTATGTGTGGGGTCCGCCACGGTGGCCGGATTGACCACAGCCGGGATTATTGGTCCCTTGATCGAGGGGGCAGGTGTAGATCCTAATTTGGTCGTGCTAGCGATAGGGGCAGGGAGCTTAATGTTTTCCCACTTTAATGATGCCGGATTTTGGATGTACAAGGAGTTTTTCAATGTCAGCATCAAGGATACTATCAGATCGTGGTCCGTTATGGAGACAATTGTCGCAGTGGTAGGGCTTGCAGGGGTGATGGTGCTGGATTGGATAGTAGGGTAGCTGCTTCTTTTGGCATTGTACGGAGTACAATTTCGGCCGTGCTGGAGGATACAATCCACCCAAGAAACAATAAAACGATTCAACAAATCAACAATCAAATAAAGCAGCATGTCAGCAGAAGAAAATTTTAAAAAATTAGGATTGACTTTACCACCAGCACCAGGACCAAAAGGTGTGTACAAACCATGTCTTATCGATGGCAAATATTTGTACCTTTCGGGACACGGCACAGTGCAAGATGATGGTAGCTTGATCATGGGGAGAATAGGGGACGCGCTTGACGAAAAAGAAGGCAAGATGGCAGCCAGGCAGGTCGGATTGGCGATGCTGTCTACGATCAAAGCGAATTTGGGTAGCTTGAACAAGGTCAAAAGGGTCATTAAAGTCTTGGGTATGGTCAATTGTGTGTCGGATTTTAAGCGACACCCTTATATCATCAATGGCTGTAGTGAGCTTTTTGCAGAAGTGTGGGGAGAGGAAAATGGGGTCGGCGTGCGCAGTGCCGTCGGTTTTGGTTCATTGCCCGATAATATCCCCGTGGAGGTAGAGGCGATGTTTGAATTGCATTAGAACACAAAAGAAGAATAAATGGATTGGTACGAGATTAAGGATGTGGAAGCCATTGATTCACCGGTGCTTGCGGTTTATCCCAAGCGCGTGAAATCCAATATCGGAAGACTAAAATCTATGGTAAAAGAGGTCTCCCAGCTTCAGCCGCACATCAAAACGGTGAAGTGCCTGGAAGTGGTAAAAATGCTGATGGATGCGGGGATTGACAAGTTTAAGTGCGCCACCATCGCGGAAGCTGAAATGCTGGGGATGGCTGGTGCCAAGGAAGTCCTGATCGCCTATCCCATGGTGGGGCCAAAAGTGGACAGGATGATTAAGTTGATGTTGGTTTATCAGGACACGGAGTTCTCCTGTTTAGTGGATTGTCCAGAGCAGGCGAGGCACCTTTCTGCCCATACGTATCAGGCGGATGTTTACCTGAGGGTGTTTATGGACCTGAATGTGGGTACTGACCGTACAGGGGTGAGGCCATTGGCGGAAGCCAAGGAGTTATATGATTATTGTAAGGCCACCAGCCACTTGATCACCATGGGGCTGCATATTTATGATGGCCATATCAGGCATCAGGATTTTGAACAGCGAAAAGAAGCCTGTCAAGCGGCATTTGCCCCGGTAGAGACTTTGGCCAAATGGGCAAGGGAAAAGTACCCCGTGGAATTGAAGGTGATTGCTGGAGGTTCGCCCACCTTTCCGGTCCATGCCGAGCGGGAAGCGGTTACTTGCAGTCCCGGTACATTTGCGTATTGGGATAAAGGCTACCAAGAGAGCTTGCCGGAACAATCCTTTGATTTTGCTGCCGTACTGATGACCCGGGTGATTTCACGTCCTGGGAAGAATTTGCTCTGTCTGGACTTGGGCTATAAGTCGGTTGCGTCTGAAGGGCCACTGGAGAAGAGAGTATGGTTTCCTGAATATCCTTCTTGGGCTATGGTGAGCCATAGTGAGGAACATTTAGTGGTAAAGGTGCCCGAAGGAGAAGTTTTGCCCGTCGGCAACGTAGTGTACGCCATTCCTTATCATATTTGTCCCACCGTAGCCATGTATGACAAGGTGCTAACGGTGGAAAATAATAAGGTAGCAGGGGAATGGAAGACCTTGGCACGAAAGAGAAGGATCAATATTTAGAAGTGAGATATGAGATTTACAAATGCTGGGTTGTGCGGGGGCTTTGCCCCAGCACTGGCAAGTTTTGAGTCCCTGACTCAATTAAGCTGTTCCAGATTTGTAACCCTCCCAGTTGTTAACATATTTAATTATTGTCGTCCGAGTAAAGATTTTAGGATTGTATAAAAATCGTCCAAATCTGCCCCTAAATCCCTTAAAGGGGACCTTCTTATTATCCATTCCAAGAACGGGTAGTTTTACGAAATCAAATAAATCTTATCTGTTTTCATTTAAAGCTACGTTTTCAGCGTAATTGAAATTTAATCAGACGACAGTGATATTTAAAAACCTGAGCTTGACTTAATTTTAGTATAAAAAGCGTCATAGCGAACCCTTTTAAGGAGGATGTAGGTTGGAAAAGGGTGTGGCAATCCCGAAATACCGAGACTGCCACGGCTTCCACCCCTCAAATTTCCCTCTAAGCCTCGTAGTGACGATTTTATAATCGAACTGAGGTTAAAAATGAATAAATATTAATCTGGTCAACGCTAATCAGGGAAGTACATGGGGAAATTCCTTTCCGGCGGAGAGGTTAGGTGTGATTGTGTACTCCATTTAGTGTTGACTTTATAACCCTTTTTACATTTAAACCTTAGTACTTTCATAAACCTTTCAAAACCCATAAATATGTTTACCATCGATGCCCATTTGGACCTCAGTATGAATGCCCTGGAGTGGAATAGGGACTTGAGGCTGTCTGTATCCGAGATCAATTCCCGTGAAGCCAAGCTGACCGATAAGCCTGATCGAGGTAAGGCTACAGTTTCATTACCAGCTCTTCGGGAAGGAGGGATAGGGTTGGTAGTGGCCACGCAGATAGCTCGCTATGTAGCGCCAGACAATCCTCTTCCCGGGTGGCGTTCTCCTGAGCAGGCTTGGGCCCAGACACAGGGGCAATTGGCTTGGTACAGGGCGATGGAAGATGCCGGCGAGATGGTACAAATTACCGACTTGGATAGCTTGGAGAAGCACTTGGATGATTGGAATTGGGGTGGTGATAAGTTGCCCGTCGGTTATATACTTTCCTTGGAAGGGGCGGATTCTATTGTGGACCTGAGTTATTTGGAAAAGGCCTATGCCTATGGGCTGAGGGCTTTGGGACCAGCGCATTATGGCCCCGGGAGATATGCACAGGGGACGGATGCCACGGGGGGGGTGGGGCAGAAAGGCCAAGACCTACTAAAGGAAATGGAACGACTGAACATCATTCTGGACGCTACGCACTTGTGCGATGACAGCTTTTGGGAAGCCATGGGGTACTTTAGTGGCCCGGTGTGGGCAAGTCATAATAATTGTCGGGCGCTGGTAGACCATAACCGTCAGTTTAGCGATGATCAACTTAAAGAGCTGATCGCCCGAGATGCGGTGATAGGAGGAGCGCTGGATGCATGGATGATGGTACCTGACTGGGTAAGGGGTAAGTCCACGCCTGAAGGTACTGGCTGCAACTTGGAGATAATGATCGATCACCTGGACCATATTTGTCAGCTGGCAGGAAATGCAGATCATATCGGTATTGGGTCGGATCTGGATGGTGCTTTTGGCAAGGAGCAATGTCCACATGATCTTGAAACCATCGCAGACCTTAGCAATGTTCCAGATCTATTGCGCAAGCGAGGGTATAAGGAAAAGGACATAGAAAAAGTCATGCATGGCAATTGGTTGAGGTTTTTGCGGAATGCATGGGGGTAGCATGGGGAGGTTTTCGAGCCAAGTACTTTTGTACAGTGGTGTGATGCTAGATCTTGGAAAGGAGTGATTTTGCTATTTACGGGGTACAGAGTGGTGCTTAAACCCGGAATATGCATTAGCCTATCTGTTGCGACCTTAAACTGCTTCAAAATCAGCCGTTTCACTTTAGTTTTCGGCATAACCGTAGCGGTGCTACGCTAATGCCTCCAAACTAACTGATTTTCTTGCAATTTCAGCTCTCAATACGATTCCTAATGCATAATCCGGGTTAAATTTAGGAGGAGGCTAAAGCGGTTTTGGCTGGGTATGATTGTCTGGTCTTTTAACGATTGTTGATATTTTTATGGTTAATGAGCTGACAGTCAGTGGTTGGTCAAGACTTAATTTTTTTATCGAAATTGTTTTAAGTCGTAAAAAATCAGTACTTTTGCAGTCCGTTCAAGAGGACGGTTTTCAGTGATCATGTCGATAGCTGGAGATATCTATAACTAAAAACCTCAGCCTGACGACACTAGGGCTGTTGAAAGTCAGTGTCAATTTACTAATATGTCTAATAACGAAGATTTTAACTGGGACAAGTTCGAAACCAAAGGTTTTGGTGAAGGCTACACTTCTGCAGAGAGAGCAGAGATGGAAAAGCTGTACGACGAGACTTTGACCGAAATCAGCGAAAAGGAAGTTATCAAAGGTACTGTAGTAGGTATCAACGACAAGGATGTTATCATCAATATCGGATTCAAGTCTGATGGTCTAGTGCCAAGAACTGAGTTCCGTGACCTTCCTGACTTGAAAATCGGTGATGAAGTAGAACTTTTCATTGAAGAGCAAGAGAATTCATTGGGTCAATTGGTTCTTTCTAGAAAGAAAGCCAAGATGGTACGTGCATGGCAGGACATCGAAGATGCGCTTGAATTTGACAATGTGATCGAAGGTCTTGTAAAGAGAAGGACAAAAGGTGGTCTTATCGTGGATATCTACGGTGTTGAAGCCTTCTTGCCAGGTTCTCAGATTGACGTGAAGCCTATCAGGGACTTTGATGTCTATGTAGGTAAGAAAATGGAAGTGAAAGTGGTTAAGATCAACCACGCTAACGATAACGTAGTAGTTTCTCACAAAGTACTGATCGAAAAAGATCTGGAGAAGCAAAAAGCAGAGATCCTGAACAACCTGGAAAAAGGTCAGGTACTGGAAGGTGTGATCAAGAACATGACCAACTTCGGTGTATTCATCGACCTTGGTGGTGTGGATGGCCTACTTCACATTACGGACATTTCTTGGGGACGTATCAATCATCCAGAAGAAGTGCTTAATCTTGACGACAAAGTTCAGATTGTGGTACTTGACTTTGACGATGACAAGAAACGTATCTCCTTGGGTATGAAGCAGCTTACTGCTCATCCTTGGGATTCTCTTTCTGCTGAGCTTGAAGTGGGCTCTAAAGTGAAAGGCAAAATCGTAAACGTGGCTGACTACGGTGCATTCCTTGAGCTTGCTCCTGGTGTGGAAGGACTTATCCACGTATCTGAAATGTCTTGGTCTCAGCACTTGAGAAACCCTGCTGACTTTGTGAAAGTAGGAGACGAAATCGAAGCTGTAGTACTTACCTTGGACAAAGAAGATCGTAAGATGTCTCTTGGTATCAAACAACTTACTGAAGATCCATGGACCAAGCAGGACATGGTAACGAAGTATGCTGTTGGTACGAAGCACAAAGGTGTCGTTAGAAATTTGACCAACTTCGGCCTGTTCCTAGAACTGGAAGAAGGTATCGATGGGCTAGTGCACGTATCTGATCTTTCTTGGACCAAGAAAATCAAGCACCCGTCTGAGTACGTGAAAGTAAATGACGAGCTTGAAGTGATTGTTCTTGAACTTGACGTGGACAACAGGAGATTGGCTCTAGGCCATAAGCAACTTGAAGAGAATCCTTGGGATACTTTTGAAGGTGTGTTCCCTGTGGGATCTACCCATAAGTGTACTGTAGTGTCTAAAAACGACAAAGGTGCTGTCCTTGAACTTCCTTACGGACTTGAAGGATTCGCGACCATCAAGAATCTTGACAAAGAAGACGGTTCACAAGTAGAAGTAGGTGACGCGGTTGATTTCGTGGTGACTGAATTCTCTAAAGATGACAAGCGAATTGTACTTTCTCACACGGCTACCTTCAGAGAGGATGCGATGCCTTCTAAGCAACCAGCTAAGAAGACTACTTCCGCTCCTAAGAAGAAGCCTACTGGTGGAGATGCACAAGAAAAATCTACCTTAGGTGATTTGGATGCACTTTCTGCATTGAAGGAGAAAATGGAAGGTGGAGACAAGAAATAATGCTTAGTCCCTCCACTTAATGGAAATAAAAAAAGCATCCGCCGTGGCGGATGCTTTTTTTTTATTCGTTTGGAATTTTCAGGTCAAGATCGAACTGCTTGTTTAGCTTTTTGATAAAGTAGGCAGAAAGCAACGGGGATTCTTTTTCGATGTTTTGATGGACAAAAAAGTAGAGTTTTTTAAGGCCTAGTTTTCTCCACTCGATGATTCGTTCCAGCCAATCATCGAGTCTGGAGTAATCACTATCGGCATTGGCCCCAACATATCGGATAAATGCGGCATCACTGGTCAGCCGCATATGGAGCATGTCTCTCCTTCCAGCTGTGTCCACGATAATGTTGGTACGGTCGTTTTCTACGAGTAGCTTACAGTAGTTGTCCAGTATCTCTTCGTCGGCAAACCACTCTTCATTGCGTAGCTCAAGAGCGAGAGGGATTTCTGGGGGAAAGGCTTCCATAAACTTCTCCACACGGTCAAAATCCTTCGGTTTGAAGTTGTTGTGCATCTGAAGAAAGGCCATGCCCAGGCGATCTTCAAAATTGGCAATGGCATCGCCAAAAGCCATTACAGGTTCTTGTACGTTGATCAGGCGTTTAAAATGGCTGACTGTATTGGGGATTTTCGGAAAGAATTTAAACCCTTCAGGAGTTTTGTTCGCCCAGGTTTTCACTTGTTCTATGCTAGGAGAGCTGTAGAAGGTCGCATTAAGCTCGATGGAGTTAAACTGTGTCGAGTAATACGTGAGTTCGTCTTTGGTTCCTCTTGGATAAAACCCTTTTAGATCTGCCCGGTTCCATTTTGCGCAGCCTACATATACTTCAAATGGATCGTCGGATTTATGTTTTTGAAGGATTCTACTGGTTTCGGGATGATCGGGTGGTAAGGTGAAATCAATCGACGAAGGATCTTCTACACTTCCAAACTTCATGGCTTCATTTTTATAGTTAGATAAAGATATAAGTTAGTTATTAATGCGAAATTTTAAAACGGAAGTCCCCTTAAAAAGTTTAGCTGGAGGATGGTGAAGTACGGGGTACTAAGCACGATGAACAAAGAGGTATTTGGTAGCTGGCTTTGGAAACAGGTTTTTGAAAAGCCATTATTGATGGGCACCGCTAGAAATTTTCCGCTTGATGTGGTAAGAATCAAGCCTTTTTTTTGAGGGAATTAATTTTGACATGGTCTCGTTGAGGGGCATTACAGGCCGTTAAAACGATGGTTTTTCTCCATCCGCAGGAATGGGCTTTAGCGGGAATTTGTGGAGAATAGGAGGGGAAATGCAGCTAAAACTGAAAACGTTGGATGGACAATTTACCACGGGCTTCATCCATGGCTATGAACATGTCGCTCCTCTGGGGCTAGCTTTCGAGTGTAAACGTTCAATGCAGGCCCAACATGCGCTTGGTGTCTTTGCGACTTTGCGGCATTTTTATGTATCGACGGTTTGTCCATTAAGAAAACTGGCAGCCCCCAACTTTTCGGCTTGATCCCCGAAATCCACCAAAATAGGTACAGCTTCACCGTAAAATAAAACAAAAAAAGCATCCGCCTCGCGGATGCTTTTTGATGGAGGTCGAGAGCGGATTCGAACCGCTGTACAAGGTTTTGCAGACCTCTGCCTAGCCACTCGGCCACTCGACCATCTAAATCGAGAGGCAAATGTATGCAAAAACTCTTTTTATGCAAAATTAACTGCTTAAATTTTCGGTAAAAAAATCCGTCATAAATTCAGGAAATGATAATCAATAATGGCGGTTCACGGCAAATTCATTGCCTAAAAGGCTCCGTTTTTATGATTATTATTGGTTTGAGGTTATTTATAAAGGTTCTAAATAGGATTTGACCTAGCTATTTGCTTGTTAAATGGTTGATATTAAGGTTATTAATTGATTTGTTTACATCCTGTATAAATTAGGCGTCCTGCATTATACGGGTTTGAAAAATAGAAGCTGGGTAGTACATTTGTGGGGAGTTTTAAAAACCGTGAAATAAACTGATTAAAGAGTCATAAATATGTCAATCAAACGCTCGTTATTAAGTGTTCCCTTCAGATTTTGCAACATGGCGTTGATTTTTTCCTTTTTGTTATTAGGAATTAATGCTTTTGCTGCTGACCCTGAAGTTTCTGATAGTGAAGAAGCCATTAAGGCTGGTGAGTCACTATTTAACGCCAACTGTAAGACCTGTCACAAGCTAGATCAGAAATTTACCGGCCCAGCGCTACGAGGGGTTAGTGACCGAAGAGACATAGCCTGGATTCAGGAGTTTGTAAAGAATTCTCAAAAAGTGATCCAAAGTGGTGATGCCGCGGCGACGAAGCTTTTTGCTGAGTTTAATAACACGGTGATGCCAGCTCACCCATTCTTGAGTGATGAGGATGTGATGAGTTTGCTTTCCTACATTGAGTATGGAGGTCAGGAAGAAGCTGCTCCAGCTGAAGGTGGAGCGGATGGTGCTGCTGCCGGCGCAGCCAGTAGTGGAGTGCCTAGCGAATACCTCACCATTATTTTAGCGGTTTTGGTAGTGGTGCTGTTGTTGATCCTGATCGTATTGGGATTGATCGTTTCGGTATTGACCAAATATTTGAACAAGCAACCTTTAGAAGAGGAAGATAAGGAGTTCATCAACCAAAAGACGGATTTTAAGAAGGTACTTAAGAGTGATGCCTTTATCATTATCGTCACGGCTATTGTGGTTGCTTTGGTAGCCAAAACGGCAATTGATGGATTATATTCAGTAGGTGTACAGCAGGGCTATCAGCCTACTCAGCCAATTGCTTTTTCCCACAAATTGCACGCAGGTGATAAGGAGATCCCTTGTCAATACTGTCACACAGGAGTGGAGATCGGCAGATCTGCCAACATCCCTTCTCCAAACATCTGTATGAACTGCCATATGCACGTACAAAACGTAGCAGGCAAGGAAGGGGTTTCTCCTGAGATTCAGAAAATTTACGACGCAGTAGATAATAATCAGCCTATAGAGTGGGTAAGGGTACATAACCTACCTGATCTGGCATACTTTAACCACTCTCAGCACGTGAAAGTGGGCGGTATTGAATGTCAGACTTGTCACGGTCCTATTGAGGAGATGGAAGTAGTGCGCCAGCACAGTGCCCTGACCATGGGGTGGTGTATTGACTGTCACAGAAAGACAGACATCAAGACTGCTGGTAATGAGTACTATGACAAGTTGGTACAGCTGCACGCAGAATCCAAGGATGCGCTGAAAGTAAAAGACATCGGCGGTCTGGAGTGTGCTAAGTGCCACTATTAATTAAAAAATCTTTTAAGAACATTCTTTTCTTTAATATAAAATGAAAGAAAATAAAAAGAAATACTGGAAGGGATTAGAACAGTTGACAAACGATCCGGAATTTGTGAAGAATGCAGATAAGGAGTTTCCTGAGTACCTTCCAATCGGCGGACAACAAGAAGGGGGCGCATCCAGAAGAGATTTCCTTAAGATGATGGGTTTCAGTTTAGCAGCAGCTTCATTGGCTGCTTGTGAGGCTCCTGTCAGAAAGGCCATTCCATATGTGAACAAGCCTGTGGATGTCAATCCATCAATTCCAAACTACTACGCATCTACTTTCTTTGGAGGTGGGGAATATGCATCAGTAGTAGTGAAAACCAGAGAAGGTAGGCCTATTAAAGTAGATGGGAACAAACTTTCTCCAGTAACTAAAGGTGGTACCAGCTCTATCGTAGAGGCCTCAGTACTGTCACTGTATGACAAAGAAAGATTAACAAGCCCTTATAAGAATGGTGAAAAATCCGATTGGGCTACTATTGATAAAGAAGTAGCGGCCAAGCTTAAGGCGGCAGGAAACGTAAAAGTGGTGACCAATACCATTATGTCTCCTTCTTCCGAAAAAGCATTGAATGCCCTTACTGATGCCATTGGTGGTGCTGAAATCATTACTTATGACTCGTCATCAGCTTACGGGATCGTAAAGGCTAACCAAACCTATTATGGTACTTCTGTATTGCCCAATTATAGCTTCGACAAAGCCGATGTGATCGTCAGCTTCGGGGCTGATTTCTTGGGGACTTGGATTGCTCCCATCGAGTATTCCAAACAATATGCCCAAGGAAGAAAGATAAGCAAGGAGCATCCAGAGATGTCCCGTCACTACCAATTTGAATCCAACCTGTCACTTGCCGGAGCCAATGCTGACTACAGAACGCCCATCAGGGCCTCTCAGAGTGGCTTGGCCGTATTGGCATTGTATAATTTGCTTGCCAAAAAAGCCGGAGCTCCAGCCGTAAAAGCAGCAAGTGTCGAAATCGCACATCTGTCGAAAGCGGCAAATGAACTCTGGGCAAACAGGGGGAAATCTTTGGTAGTTTCAGGATCAAATGATCCTAATGTACAAGTAGTGATCAATGCGATCAACGATCTACTTGGCAATAACAACAATACTATTAGCTACACCAAGTCGGTAAACTTCAAGCAAGGTAATGATGCGGCGATTGCCCAATTTACCAAAGACTTGTCGGCAGGTAGAGTGGGTGGTGTGCTGTTCTATAACTGTAACCCTGTGTATGATACTCCACAAGGAGAAGCATTGGGGCAGGCCATCGCGAAGGCCAAAGTATCCGTGGCCACCAACGGTACCATGGATGAAACGGCTTCATTGGTACAGTATATAGCACCAGATCATCATTATTTGGAGTCTTGGAATGACTTTAACCCTAAAGCGGGTGAGTATAGCTTGTCCCAACCAGCGATTTCTCCGCTATTCGATACACGCCAAGCTCAGGAATCATTCCTTACTTGGGCCGGTGTGGCGACCAATTACTATGATTTCCTTCAAGACAATTGGAAGGAGCTTTTTGCCGGACAGTCTGAGGTCAGTACTTTTCCGGAATTTTGGGACAGGGCCTTGTATAATGGTTTCTATTCAACACCGTTAGCCAGCGAGACGGCCGAGCTTACTCCTATAGGAGATGTCAGCAGTGCTGCTGCCGCAATTGCTAAAAACTACGCTGCGTCCAACAGTGGTGCCGAACTCGTGATGTACCAAAAAATTGGTATCGGCGACGGTACCTATGCCAATAACCCTTGGCTGCAGGAAATGTCCGATCCCATCTCTAAAGCTACTTGGGATAACTACCTGACGGTTTCCCAAAAATGGGCGAATGAAAATGGCCTTAAAATGGTAGAAGGAGCTACACAAAAGGCTAAAATCACCGTAAATGGAAAATCACTGATCGTTCCAGTGTTGATCCAGCCTGGTCAAGCAGATGGAACCATCGGTTTGGCTTTGGGATACGGTAGAACAAAAGCCGGTAGAGTGGCCAATGGAGTAGGGGTAAACGCCTACCAACTTCTAGATGTTTCCAAAGGCTTTGTCAATAATGAAATTACTTCCGGCGTAAGCATAGAGCTGACCGGAGATAGCTATAGAATTGCCCAGACACAGACCCACCAGACGTATATGGATCGTGGCAATGTGATTCAGGAAGCCACCTTGCCCGAATACAAGGAAGACGCCTCTGCGGGTAGAGAAATGCCAAAAATCTACAAGGATGGTGAATTTGTAAAACCGTCTAAGATTTCACTGTGGAACGGACATAAATATAGCCAACACCACTGGGGACTTGCGATAGACATGAACTCTTGTGTAGGTTGTGGTGCCTGTACAGTGGCTTGTCAAGTAGAGAATAACGTAGCGGTAGTAGGTAAGGAAGAGGTCTTGAACAGAAGGGAAATGGCTTGGATCCGAATCGACCGTTACTACAGCTCAGATGCGGAAGCGGGTGATTTGGAAGGGCTGGAGAAGGCTTCTGATAACCCAGAGGTGACCTTCCAGCCGATGATGTGCCAGCACTGTAACAATGCTCCTTGTGAGACAGTTTGTCCAGTAGCGGCTACCACGCACAGCTCTGAAGGGCTGAATCAAATGACTTATAACAGATGTATCGGTACACGTTATTGTGCCAATAACTGTCCTTATAAAGTAAGAAGGTTCAACTGGTTTAAATACCATGATAACAAAGATTTTGCGCAGGTCAATGTGGCGCAGAATGATGATCTAGGTAAGATGGTACTGAACCCAGACGTGACTGTACGCGCCAGGGGTGTGATGGAGAAATGCAGCATGTGTGTGCAGCGTATCCAAGCAGGTAAACTTGCTGCCAAGCGTGAAAACCGTAAGGTTAAGGATGGAGATATCAACGTAGCCTGTGCAGTAGCTTGTTCTACGGATGCCTTGGTATTTGGTGATTTAAACGATCCGAACAGCAAGGTTTCTCAGATGCTGAAAATAGAAGAGAATACTACTTCAGCAGTGAAAGAGGTAAATGAGGAAAGAGCCTATCACGTGTTAGAGGAAATCAACGTAAGCCCTAACATTTGGTACTTCACCAAGATTAGAAATAAGGACAAAAACGAAGCGTAAATAATAATTTTATAAGATATGCAGGTTACTTCATCCGTACGCGAGCCGTTAGTTACGGGCGGTAAAACATACAAAGACGTCACCCATGACGTGGCTAGACAAGTGGAAGGCAAGCCAACCATCGGCTGGATGCTTGGTCTGGCAGTATCCATTGGGGTACTGTTATTGGGCAGTATTGCCGTGGGTGCCACGGTCTGGGAAGGTATAGGCATGTGGGGACTGAACAAGACCGTAGGTTGGGCATGGGATATCACCAACTTCGTGTGGTGGGTAGGTATCGGTCACGCCGGTACATTGATTTCGGCGGTATTGTTGCTATTCAGACAGAAGTGGAGAACTTCCATTAACCGGGCTGCAGAAGCGATGACTATTTTTGCCGTGATTTGTGCGGCGATGTTTCCCGTACTGCACATGGGCCGACCTTGGCTTGGAGCGTATTGGGCACTTCCGCTGCCAAACGTTTTTGGATCACTTTGGGTAAACTTTAACTCCCCATTGCTTTGGGACGTGTTTGCGATCTCAACTTATTTTTCGGTGTCACTCGTATTCTGGTACATTGGGTTGATTCCTGATTTTGCCACCATACGTGACAGGGCTACAGGCTTGAGAAAAATAATATACGGAGCATTGAGTTTCGGATGGACGGGAGCTGCAAAAATCTGGATGAGGTATGAAGCTGTTTCGTTGATCCTTGCCGGTTTGGCTACACCATTGGTACTTTCGGTACACACCATTGTATCTTTTGACTTTGCGACATCGGTAATTCCAGGATGGCACACCACGATCTTCCCTCCTTACTTCGTAGCAGGGGCCATTTTCTCAGGTTTTGCCATGGTGCTTACCTTGATGTTGATCACCAGAAAGTTATTTAAACTGGAGGATTACATTACAATGGTGCACATCGAGTTGATGAACATTGTTATTATCATCACTGGATCCATTGTAGGTATCGCCTATATCACGGAATTCTTTATCGCATGGTATTCTGGCGTAGAAGCTGAACAATATGCTTTTATCAACCGTGCTTTTGGACCATACTGGTGGGCATACTGGTCGATGATGACCTGTAACGTGATCTCCCCTCAGCTTTTCTGGTTCAAAAAGATCAGAACATCCATTGTGTTTACCTTTGCGCTTTCGATTGTGGTAAATATCGGGATGTGGTTTGAGCGATTTGTAATTATTGTAACCTCACTTCACAGAGACTTCCTACCGTCTTCTTGGGCGATGTTCTACCCTACTTGGGCCGATGTTGGAGTTTACCTGTTCACATTTGGTTTATTCTTTACACTCTTCTTGTTGTTTGCGAAATTTTTCCCAGTAATCAACATGGCAGAGGTGAAATCTGTACTGAAGTCTTCATCTGAAAAAGTAAATAAATAATGGAAAGAGATACGAATTTTGTCCTCGGTATTTATGATGATGAGGATGTTTTGAAAGAAGCTGTAACCAAAGTGCGAGAGAGTGGAGTGAAAATCCATGAGGTGTTTACCCCATACCCTGTACACGGTCTGGAAGATGTGCTAGGATATAGAAGAAGTAGATTACCTATTGCTGCTTTCTTGTTTGGGTTGTGTGGGACATGTTTGGCTTTGGCCATGCAGCTTTTGATGATGGCAGTGGATTGGCCAATGATCATTGGTGGTAAAGACCATGCGGCCATTCCTGACTTTATTCCGGTTACTTTTGAGCTTACTGTACTGTTGGCTTCTTTTGGAATGGTAGGGGTGTTTATGGTGAGCAGCGATCTTAAGCCTTGGGCCCAGCCTAGAATATTTGATAAAAGAAGTACTGACGACAAGCACGTGATGGCGATCGATATTGCTGTAAATTCCGGCTTGGAAGAAGCTAAGATTAAAGAATTGCTGGAAGCTTCAGGAGCTTCAGAAGTGAATAATAAAAGTTTTGAATAGTAGGTAACGAAAAAGATATGAAAATTTTAAAATCCATATATTTAGTTGCGCTTTCCGCTGCTTCATTGGGAGTAGTATCTTGCGGGGCTTCAGGAGATGATCAGGGGCTGGAATATGCACCGCAGATGTATCACTCCGTAGCTTACGAGCCGCTTACCCAAATTCAAGACGAAGCGTCTGGAAGCTGGTTATCCAACAGAGAGGATGGTAAGGGTGAATTTTACAACAGTAATATTTACAACCCCCATAATATGAATATGAGGGAGCCTGTTCCCAATACAGTAGCCAGGAACAAGTACGATATGCTTCCCTATAGATTGGGGGTAGCAGACCTAGCGGCTTCGGACAGCATTGCCAACCCTATCGAATTCAATGATGAGGTATTGGCAGAAGGCCAGCAATTGTTTATGCAATATTGTCTTCCCTGTCATGGTGCTGGAGGGGAAGGCGACGGTAAAGTAGGTGAAGTAATTGGTGGTGTGGCCAACCTAAAAGGTGGTGCATACATTAACCTTACAGAAGGACACATTTTCCATGTGATCACGCACGGAAAAGGTAGGATGGGAGCCCACGGCTCGCAGATTTCTCCTGAGAGAAGGTGGAAAATTGTTCACTATGTTAAACAAGAAATTCAGAAACAATAATAATGGCGCACGTTACAAATTTTAACCTGGATCAGAAATTTGACTTCACGGCAGCCCTGAAAAAGTCCATCTTTATCATGGGAGGAATTGGGTTGCTCTTGTTAGTCGTTGGGCTCTTCACAGCAGGTGGTGGAGATCACGGGCATGGAGATGCCGGTCACCAGACCGAGCATGTAGAGCCTGCGGTAGGACATGGGGATGATCACCATGCAGAAGCAAGTAGCCATGAAGAGCATGGAGGAGCGCATGCAGAATCGGGTCATGAAGAAGCTTCCCATGGAAGTAGCCCTACATTAAAGCGCTTCTTTGCTAACCTTTGGATCAACAACGTATATTTTGCAGGAATCGCCATTATTGGAGTATTCTTCTTTGCTATACAGTATGCTGCACAAGCAGGCTGGGCTACGGCCATCTTGCGGGTGATGATCTCTTTTGGTAACTGGCTGCCTTTTGCTGCAGTTGCCATGATAGCTACCTACTTTATAGCTGGACACGATTTGTTCCACTGGACACACAGTGATCTGTTTAATCCAGAAAGCAGCCACTACGATAGCATCATCGACGGTAAAGGAGGCTTTTTCTACTGGCCATTGGCAAAAGGAAGCTTTCCGATCTTCTGGCTGGTGAGAATGGTTGTTTTCTTCGGTTTGTGGATTTTCTTTTTCAATAAACTTAAAAACCTTTCCTTCCAAGAAGACATTAACGGAGGAGATAGCTACTGGTATAAAATCAGAAAATTCTCTGCTATTTTCTTAGTAATCTTTGCCGTTTCTTCTTCCATCAGTTCTTGGGATTGGGTGATGTCCATTGACACGCACTGGTTCTCTACCTTGTTTGGATGGTATGTCTTCTCCTCATGGTTTGTAGCTGGATTGTCTTCA
This sequence comes from Echinicola rosea, assembly GCF_005281475.1. NCBI lineage: Bacteria > Pseudomonadati > Bacteroidota > Cytophagia > Cytophagales > Cyclobacteriaceae > Echinicola > Echinicola rosea. The sequence continues at coordinate 2,354,812 of NZ_CP040106.1, forward strand.
ATCTGCCTGGTAACCATTATGCTGAAGGAAAGAGGTTACTTGGAGATGTTTAATGAAAACCATCTTCATGACCTTGGTAAATTTATCTTTGGGTTTTCGATTTTCTGGACTTACCTGTGGTTTTCACAGTTCCTATTGATCTATTATGCCAATATTCCAGAGGAATCCGTTTACTTCATTGAGCGTCTGACAAGTGACAAGTACAGTGGCTTCTTCTTTGCCAATCTGATATTCAACTTTGTGATACCGTTTTTGGTGTTGATGACCAGAGATTCAAAAAGACATTTTGTTTTCTTGAAGGTGGTTTGTACGATCATCATTATTGGTCACTGGTTAGATTTCTTCTTGATGGTTCAGCCAGGTACATTGGGACACAATGGCGGCTTTGGTCTTATGGAAGTAGGCATGTTCTTGTTATATGGTTCTGTGGTGATCTTTGTGGTATTGAATGCTCTTTCTAAGAATAACCTTATCGCTAAGAATCATCCAATGCTGGAAGAGACATATCATCATCATATTTAATACGTATCCGAAAAAGATAGAATTATGTACGGATTTCTTATAGCACTAGGTGTTTTAGTATTAGTATCCATCATTTGGATGGTTTATAGGATACAAACGTTGGTTTCGGTAGTCAAGGGTTCAGATAAAAAAGTGGCTACGGGAAGCAATAAAGTCAATGCAGCTTTATTTATTCTCTTTTTGATAGGAGCTGGAGGCTTGTTTTTTTGGTATTCTTTTAAAGAATTCGATAATTATCATTTGCCAATTGCATCTGAGCATGGGGTGGTGACGGACAACCTTTTCTGGGTCACTACGGCGATTACCGGTGTGGTATTCATCATTACACACATTCTTTTGTTCTGGTTCAGTTATAAGTACCAGTACAAAGAAAGCGCCAAAGCCTCTTACTTTCCTGAGAATAACAAATTGGAGATCATCTGGACCTTGGTACCGGCCTTAGTGCTGACCGTATTGATTGTGTATGGCTGGAAATCCTGGACGGACATTACGGCACCTGCACCTGAAAATGCACACGTAGTAGAGGTAATGGGATATCAGTTTGCTTGGGAATTCAGATACCCCGGTAAGGATCAGCAGTTGGGGAAATATGATTATCGGTTGATCGATCCTTCTAACTCCAGGGGCATCGACTTTACAGATAAGAATTCCTTGGATGACTTTCCTGCTCAAAAGGTCGTGATCCCCAAGGGTGAGCCTGTGCTTTTTAAAATCCGTTCCAGAGATGTATTGCACTCCGTGTTTGCGCCTCACATGAGGTTGAAGATGGATGCAGTGCCTGGTATGCCAACAAGATTTTGGTTTGTACCTACGAAGACAACTGCTGAAATGAGAGCGGAGCTAGGTGATGAAGAGTTTGTTTATGAGATCGCTTGTACCGAAGTGTGTGGTGGTGGCCATTTCTCCATGAGAAGAGAAATCGAAGTGGTAGAACCAGAGGAGTATCAAAAGTGGTTTGCTGAGCAGCAGACATTTATTGAGATGGATCCATCGTTGGTAGCTGATGCTCCTGCAGAAATCCAGGAACTGGCTCAGATACAAAGTGGAGAATAAGATATTAATTGATATAATAACATAATTATGGCAGTAGCTAACATATCAACACACGGTACTACGGCACATGATCATCACGATGATCATCATGAGCATAGTGATAATTTTATCACGAAGTATATCTTTAGTACCGACCATAAAATGATCGGTAAGCAGTTTTTGGTTACCGGTATTGTATGGGCGCTTATCGGTGGTTTTCTATCCATTCTTTTTAGGCTGCAGTTGGGTTTTCCAGATATGGACATGACTTTCCTGAAGCCTATCTTGGGAGGATGGATCGATGAATCCGGCTCATTGGATACCAATTTCTACCTAGCTTTGGTAACAATGCACGGTACGATCATGGTATTCTTCGTACTGACAGCTGGGCTTAGCGGTACTTTCTCCAATTACCTCATCCCGCTCCAAATCGGTGCTAGGGACATGGCCTCCGGATTTATGAATATGTTGTCATACTGGTTGTTTTTTATCGCTGGTGTGATCATGTTTATTTCATTGTTCATTGAGACAGGCCCTGCAGGTGGTGGCTGGGTGATTTACCCTCCTCTTTCAGCATTGGAGCAAGCCATTCCAGGATCTGGTCTGGGGATGACGCTTTGGTTGGTCTCTATGGTGTTTTTTATCGCTTCTCAGCTAATGGGAGGGATTAACTACATCACCACTGTCATAAACCTCCGTACGAGAGGGATGTCTTTCAGCAGGCTACCGTTGACCATTTGGTCATTCTTCTTGACTGCTGTGATTGGGTTGCTTTCATTCCCGGTATTGTTTTCTGCAGCGTTGCTATTGGTGTTTGATAGAAGTTTTGGTACATCCTTTTACTTGTCTGATATTTATATTGGTGGTGAGGCATTGCCTAACACGGGAGGTAGTGCCGTGCTATTCCAGCACTTGTTCTGGTTCTTGGGACACCCTGAAGTGTACATCGTATTACTTCCAGCATTGGGGATCACCTCAGAAGTGATCGCTACCAATTCCAGAAAACCAATTTTCGGTTATAAGGCCATGATTCTTTCCATGCTTGGGATTACTGTATTGTCCTTCGTCGTTTGGGCACACCACATGTTCGTATCTGGTATGAACCCTTTCTTGGGATCCATATTCATGTTCTTGACATTGATCATTGCGGTACCTTCAGCAGTAAAAGTATTTAACTATTTGACCACGCTATGGAGAGGTAACTTGGTGTTTACACCAGCGATGCTATTCTCTATCGGTTTGGTATCGTTCTTTATTTCCGGTGGTTTGACAGGGATATTCCTTGGGAACTCTGCCGTGGATATCCAGCTGCATGATACCTATTTTGTGGTAGCACACTTCCACTTGGTGATGGGATCTGCTTCCTTTTTTGGATTGATGGCTGGAATTTATCATTGGTTCCCTAAGATGTTTGGGAAAATGATGGATGCCAAGTTGGGCTATATCCACTTTTGGTTGACTTTTGTAGGGGTGTACATGGTATTCTTCCCAATGCATTATATTGGAATTGCGGGCTTCCCTAGAAGATATTACAGCTGGACCAACTTTAACTTTGCAGACATGTACACTGACCTTAATATGTTTGTGTCTGTAGCTGCCATCGTTACTTTCGGGGCACAGTTTATCTTCTTGTTCAACTTCTTCAATAGTATGTTTAGAGGAAGAAAAGCTCCGTTAAACCCTTGGAGATCAAATACACTGGAATGGACTACTCCACTTCATCCTGGGCACGGTAACTGGCCAGGAGAAATCCCGGCTGTATATAGATGGCCATACGACTACTCCAAGCCTGGAGCCAAAGAGGATTTTATACCACAAACGGTACCATTGTCTTCCACTCCAGAATCCAATCTTCCACATGAAGCTGAGCAAGTGAAGCTTGAACGTGAGATCATGGCAGAAGAGGGAGGAGATGTTTTGGTAGCAGATGAATCAAAAGAGTCATAAAAATATCCGCAGCTTTCGCAGGATCAGTTTGGTCACTGCGATCGCTGTATATTTTCTGATACTGGTCGGTGGAATAGTCCGCAGTTCAGGATCTGGAATGGGCTGTCCTGATTGGCCAAAATGCTTTGGAAGCTGGGTGCCACCTACAGCGGTCAGTCAGCTTCCAGATAACTATCAGGAAATCTATCTCAACAAACGGTTAGAGAAGAACGACAGGTTTGTTAAAATGCTTCATAGCCTTGGATTTCACAAGAAAGCTGAGGAAATCAAGCAAAACAAAGCCATACTTGTAGAAGGGGAGTTTAATGCCATCAAGACCTGGATTGAATATATAAATAGGCTGACAGGAGCCGTGATTGGTTTATTGGTCATCGCCACCTTTGTGTATGCTTATAAGCTGCGTAAGGAAGATAGGACATTGGCCTTCTTGTCGTTTGCCAATTTATTGCTGGTGATATTTCAAGGATGGATCGGGTCGATTGTCGTATCTACCAATCTTCTTCATTGGATGATTACCGTGCACATGCTGTTGGCATTGTTGATTGTGTGTTTGCTGTTGTACGTGCATTACAGGGCGTATAAGTTAAACCATACATTCCATCAAAAGACAGAGAAGCCAGGATCCTTATACCGATTATTGTTGATTGGTTTTGTGCTAATGATCGTGCAAGTGGTCTGGGGTACTCAGGTAAGGGAGGAGATCGATATGATTGCTTTGCAGTTTGGCAACCTTTTCCGTTCTGAATGGATATCGCACCTTGGTGTGGATTTTATGATCCACAGATCGTTTTCGTTGGTGTTGTTGATCGTTCATCTTTGGTTTGTTTATAAGGCATACGTTTTCTCTTTAAGGAGATCGAGTATATTTAAATGGTCACAAGTGCTGCTGTTATTGATCTTTATCGAGATCATTACTGGGGCGAGCATGGCATACTTTGGTATTCCGGCTTTTTTGCAACCTCTCCACCTTTTGGTGGGATCATTGATTATCGGGGTGCAATTTGTGATCCTATTACAGTTAAGTGATCAAAAAAGAATAGTGTTAAATACAACTAATTCATGAGGACAGTCAATTTATCAGAAGCGTCCTTTATTGACAGCATAAGTATTCGTGCAAAAGCCTACTATGAACTGATAAAGTTCAGGCTTTCAGCATTGGTTACGTTTTCCGCTGTATTCGGGTTTGTGTTGGGAGACAGTGGAGCGTTGTTTTCATGGGGTACTTGTTTTGCCCTGATGATAGGTGGATTTCTAATTAGTGGTGCTTCAGGTGCTGCTAATGAGATATTGGAGAGGGATTATGATAAACTGATGAAGCGTACGCAAAACAGGCCGCTACCATTGAATATCATATCCGTGAATGAAGCATATTGGTTTACCGTATTGGTAGCATTGTTGGGTGTGGGGATTTTATGGTTCTTCACCAACCCGCTGACAACAGGCCTTGGTGTACTTAGCATGTTGCTGTATGTTTTTGTATATACGCCTTTGAAACGAGTGGGGCCAATAGCTGTTTTTGTCGGAGCTATTCCTGGTGCAATGCCTCCTCTTTTAGGATGGACGGCTGCTACTGGAGGGATATCTTATGAGGCATTGATCATCTTTGGTATCCAATTTATCTGGCAATTCCCTCACTTTTGGGCGATTGCTTGGGTAAGTGATGAGGATTATAAGAAGGCAGGGTTTAAATTACTTCCTTCTGGAGGTCGGAAGGACTTGAACACGGCGATACAAATTATGATTTATACCTTGTTTTTATTACCACTTGGGCTTTTGCCTAGTTATTTTGGTTTGACAGGGCTTAATTCAGGCATCGTAGCGACCGTATGTGGGGCTTTGTTCTTGGCACAGACCTTTTCCTTGATGCGGGATTGCTCCAGAAAATCAGCCTTGAAGATTATGTTTGGATCGTTTTTATATTTGCCGATCGTGCAGATTGCATATTTATTAGATAAAGTGGCGTAATGGAAGAAAGATTAGCATATATAGAGGGGGCAGAACAGCCTATTGCGATGCACCCAAAGAAATTTGCATTGTGGTTATTTATCGTCAGTGTTGTGATGATATTCGCTGCAATGACCAGTGCATTCATCGTAAGGCAAGGTGAAGGGAATTGGTTGGATTATGATCTTCCTTCGATATTATGGGTTACTTCTGGAATTATACTGCTTAGTAGTGCGAGCATGCATTGGGCATATTTGTCCGCAAAGAACGATCGTATCAGTCACCTTAAAATAGCCTTGACCATTACTACGGCTTTGGGGCTTGTATTCCTTGTAGGGCAGTGGTTTAGCTGGGTCGCATTGGTAGAAAGAGACGTGTACTTTGTGGGGAATCCCGCAGGATCATTTATGTATGTTTTGACAGGATTACATGCAGCGCACTTGATCAGTGGTGTGATATTTCTAATTATTGTATTAATTTCGTCCTTTAGGTATAAGATCCATTCCAAGCGAATGAATTCCATGGAAATGTGTGCTACATATTGGCACTTTCTGGGAGGCTTATGGATTTACCTGTTTATGTTTTTGTTATTGAATCATTGAAAATATTAAGTTAAAACCTAGAATATATGTCATCGACTGCAATTGAAATCAACTCCAAGAGAGGAATCTGGGGTGGTGGAAATGAGCCCTTAAAGGCTAGTTACGGAAAGCTTATGATGTGGTTTTTCCTCCTTTCCGACATCTTTACTTTTGCCGCTTTCTTGATTACCTATGGCTCCATAAGGGTAAGTTATCCGGCATTTGAGGGACACGTGTCCGAATTTGTGAAATCGAATGAGCATTGGCCTATCCCTGAAATGATTTTCAATGCATTTCCCTTTTTTCATGGGGTTCATTTACCGTTGGTATTTGTAGGGTTAATGACCTTCATTCTTATCATGAGTTCTGTTACCATGGTGCTAGCAGTGGAGGCAGGACACAGAAATGACAAGAACGATGTGGTGAAGTGGATGTTATGGACCATGCTGGGCGGAATCACTTTCCTTAGCTGTCAGGCATGGGAGTGGAGCCACTTTATCCATGGCAGTGATCAGGGAACGATGATGACCTATGTGAACAACTTCGGAGAAACGATCAAAGAGGTGGTTTATGGAGCCAATCTTCATGTAAATGAATATGGTCCAGCGCCTTTTGCCCAGTTGTTCTTCTTTATCACAGGATTCCATGGTTTTCACGTGACCATTGGCGTGGTATTACTCTTCTTGGCCTTCTATCAAGCCGCAGTTGGCGTTTATGAAAGAAGAGGACATTATGAAATGGTAGAGAAAATTGGGCTTTACTGGCACTTTGTAGATTTGGTTTGGGTATTTGTATTTACCTTCTATTACCTGGTCTAGATTCACTTAAAAACATTATTAGCTATGTCATCACACGGAAATAACAGCACTTTAGAAGTATTACCTAGGAATAAGGAAAAGATCAAAAAGATCTGGAAAACAGCGGGTATTCTACTGGCTATTACAGCGGTTGAATTTCTTCTGGCCTTTACCATGGAGCGGGGTATGTTGCTTTTTGCCATCTTTATTGGCCTTACACTTGTAAAAGCAGCTTATATCATGATGGAATTCATGCACTTGAAGGATGAATCCAAAACATTATTTTGGTCCATTATGCTTCCCCTGATTTTCTTGGTTTGGCTATTGATAGCCCTTTTTAAGGAAGGCGCAGAGATCTTTATGTACAGATGGTAATGCCATCTTTATAAAAAAAAAAAAAGTAGGTTGGAGGGAATGCTTCCAACCTACTTTTTTGTTTGTATTGGTGTTATGAAAATGATTAGAGTATTACAGGGCTTGGTGCTGGTTTGCATCCTGATGGTTCCCGTGTTGATTATCCTTTTTCTTCGTAATTTTGGAGAAAATAACTATGAGATTCCGGTTTTATATGAAAATGGGGTAGAAGATCCATTTGGCGACTGCAATGATATCAATACCGGACAACATTACATTCCTGACTTTACCTTTATCAATCAGGATAGTGTGCCGATTGGAAGGGCTGACATGAAGGGGAAAGTAACGATCGTGGATTTCTTTTTTACCAGCTGTCCAAGTATCTGTCCGGTGATGTCACTAGAAATGGAGCGGGTCCAGGATGCCTTTAGAAATGAGGAGACCGTGCAGCTGTATTCCATCAGCATCGATCCCGCTTATGATACACCTGCGCGGCTTAGTGAATATGCCCACCTACACAAGGCCAATCCTGATAAATGGCATTTTCTTAATGGCCCAAAAGACGAAGTGTATCAATTGGCAAGGTGTGGCTTTATCCTCCCTACGATAGATGGAAAAGGTGTTCCAGATGATTTTATCCATAGCGATAAACTGGCGTTGATTGATGGAGAAGGGCGGATCAGGGGCTATTATAGTGGTACCAATCGCGAAGATGTGGACCTGTTGATTTTGGAGACAAAAATATTGTTACATGGAAAAGACTGAGCTTTCAGGACAACATAGCAGCAAAGGGATTTATAGGCTCATTACTGTCATTTCAATAGCAGTTCCCGTTGTAGTTGCCATCCTACTATTTATGCCTGCCAAATTGGATTTGGCCAGTGAGTGGGTGTATTTTCTGCCGCATTTAAACGCGGTGATCAATTTTACGGCAAGCTTGGCATTGATTGCAGGGCTGTTTTTCATCAAACTTAAGATGATCACCTATCACCGTACTTGTATGACGATCGCCTTTGGTTTAGGCGCTATATTCCTGGTTTCCTATGTGATCTACCATGCATCGGCAGAAAGTACCAGTTATGGAGGTGAGGGAATGATTCGAACGCTTTATTTTGTCATACTGATCAGTCATATTATCTTAGCCGCGGTGGCGTTATTCCCCATCTTGCTGGCCTACTATTATGGCTATAGAGGGTTGGTGGAAAAGCACCGCAAGATTGTACGGTATGCATATCCCATTTGGTTGTATGTGACGATTTCAGGTGTGGTGGTATATTGGATGATCAGTCCTTATTATAATCACTAAAACCCAAATATAGATTAAGGCGTAATAGATTGTATGAAGAAGTACTTGATAAATATCCTTCTGATTGGAGCGTTTGTGGTCCTGCCAAAAGCCATCGCAATAGCGCAATGTGCCATGTGTCGGGCCTCAGTAGAAAATAACGTGTCCAACGGCGATACTACGGTCGGTGCCAGCTTGAATTTGGGAATCCTTTATCTTTTTGTAGCACCTTATTTGTTGGCTGCTGTCATTGGGTTCTTATGGTATAGAAATTCCAAAAGGAAGAAACTTGCAAAGGTTTTATAAACGGTAAATAAGAAAGCAAAGTTTGAAATTAGACTTTGCTTTTTTACTTTTAGTGCTACTGTCAGGTGAACTATGCTTAAGAAGAGAAGGCTAATTATTGTTTTTGGAATCATGTTAATGGCGATTGTCCTGGCCATTAATTTTTTCTCAGGAAGTCCTGATGTCTCAAAAGTAGGGCTAGAGCAAATAGAGGCTACTACCCAAAATGTAGCCGAGGAATTTGATGAGGATTTTATTCAGCTTTTGATGAATTATAGGCCTGAAAAGCAAATTTCCTTCTCCACGCTAAATTTCGACTCCAAGCATCCGTTTTATCTTTACAGCGAAAAAGGTCAACTGTTATACTGGTCCAGTATTTCGATGATACCCGAATTTCAGGATATAGATACCGGGGCATCGTTTAAGCCTTATCAGTTATTGGATAATGCAAAAGGCACCTATTTCTCCAGGGTAAGGAGCATTAACCGGAACAACAAGCAATATTGGCTGGTCCAAGTATATTCATTATATGATAAGGTAGAGATAGATAATCAATATTTGCATGCCGGTTATAATAATGAAGTGTTTGGAAACGACCGGTTTATATTATCTTCAGAGCCTCGTGGTGAATATGATAAGGTGACCGGAAAAAAAGGGGAATACTTCTTTTCGGTTTCTCTTAGAACAGGTTATGCTCCGGTGGGACATAAATCCAGCACTGCATTGTTGTTGTTTTTCTTTTCGTTGACGGGCTTGGTGTTTATCCTGGGTGGGGATTTTGTCGCACGTCTATGGAGCCATGGTAAGCGGAAGTTAGCGTTACTGTACACTATCTCCATTTTGGTCAGCGTCAGGGCAATAATGTTGGTGTTTCATTTTCCCCAGGATTATTTTGAAGTGCCGTTGTTTGATGCCACCTATTATGCATCGTCGATGTTGAATCCCAGTTTGGGAGACTTGTTGTTGAATGTTGTTTTTGCTGCCATAGTACTGGCCATGCTGATCAGCATGTTGGGGAGAAGGGAAGTGATCGTGGCTTTTGCCAGAATCAGAAAACGCTATTACCAATGGGTGTTTTATCTGGTGGCCTATTTACTGTCGGGCTTTTTCTTGTTCCTGTTTTTCAAGCTGTTTACCAATATCTCCAATAATTCCCAATGGAGTTTAAATATCCTTGATATTCCCACTTTTGACTATTTCAAGGCCTTGAGTATATTGATTTTGTTTTTGGGAGGGGCCGGTTATTTGATGTTTACCCTGATGTCCTTAAACCTCGTTTTTTATAAGGCCAGGGCCAAAAAGGCATATGCATTGAAGGTATTGATTGGTCTTTCTGTACCTGTTTTTGCCATTACGGCGTGGGTGGATTTTATCTATCTCATTGTGTACCTCGCACATTTGATCTTGTTGGTAGCGATTATTTCCTTTGAGTTGTACGATAATGTACTCAAATTACAGCTCAATACTTTCCTTACTTTTTTCTTTGGGTGTCTTGTCGGGGCAGTGATCACAGGGGCGGCGTCGTACCAAGATTATGGCAAACGAGAGATACACGAAAAAGAACGCTTGGCCAATCAGGTGTTGAGGGAAAAGGATGTCATGGCCGAATTTCTGCTGAGCGATGTGATGCAAAGGGTGAAGGAGGATCTGTTCATCAAAAATCGTATGACAAATCCATCGCTTTCCAAAGAGCCTGTGGAACAAAAAATCAGGAAAATTTACATCTCCAATTACTTTGACCAGTATGAGCTCAATATCATGATTTTCAATCCCAGTGGGGAGGATATCCTAAACCGAAATAATGAGCAGTCCCTTGACGATTTTAGGTATCGGTATATGAACAGTGACTATGCCACGAGTGTGCGAAACCTTTACTTTGTCAAAACCGGAGAAGGCCTGGAAGGGAATAAATTTTATGGATTTATGCCTATGGTGAAGGGAGGGGATTTTATTGGGACCATTGTCATAGAATTGGTGCAGCAGCGAATAAAGTCCACTAGCGTATTCCCAAAACTACTTCTCGACAAGAAGTATATCGATGATGTCTATGATAGTAACTTGGATTATGCCCTGTTCAGGGATAGTGTGCTGCAATATAGTGTAGGGGTATATAACTACCGGAATCCGGATGTCGTTGAGCTTTTGGAAAATAATGGCTTGTACAAAGGTGGTGTAAGTAGGGATGGGTATCATCATTATGGTGTGCGAAATGGCTCTAGTACCTTGATCGTGTCCAGCCCCATCTATCCATACAATTACATCTTGGCGGATGTGTCGTTCTTCTTTATCAGTTATATCGCATGCACGCTCTTCTTTATCATTATTTATGCCTTGCTCAATGGGCTCAATAAGGTGCGGTTTAATTACGCCACCAGACTCCAGTTTTATCTGAATTTTGCCTTCTTTGTGCCTATGCTGGTGATAAGTGCTATATCTATTGGCCTATTGAGTAAATCCTATCTTGAAGACCTCCATCGACAGTATTTTGAGAAAGCAAATATCATTCGCAATAACCTTTTCCAATACCTGGAACAAGAGACCAAAGGCGTGATGGATAGGGATGAGTTTTTGGCAGAGGTGTATCGCTTGGCAAACACCACCGCTACGGACATCAATGTATTCTCCTCTGAGGGGAAGCTAATGGCTACCAGTCAACCTAATATTATCGAAAAGAAGGTGCTTACCAGGCACCTGAATCCTGAAGCATATGCAGAAATTATAGAGGCACAAAACAACCAGGTGATCTTGGACGAGCAGGTTGGCAGCTTAAAATATAAAACGGTATATATTAGCCTTAGGGAGATGAAGCGGCAAAGTACCCTAGGGATAATCTCCATTCCGTTTTTTGAATCGGAGGACGAGCTGAATGTGCTGATTGTGGATGTGTTTAGTACCATTATCAATATTTTTGTGGCGATTTTTATCGTGTTTTTGATCGTTTCATATTTTGTGTCGAAACAGCTCACAGATCCTTTCAAATTGCTGACGCAAAAACTAAAAGTTACTAATCTGGAAGATAACGAGCCGATGTATTGGCCTACCAATGATGAAATTGGCTTGCTGGTAAAGGAATACAATAACATGCTGTACAAACTTGAAGCCAGTAGAAAAGTCCTTGCACTGAATGAGAAGGAGTCTGCTTGGCGGGAAATGGCCAAACAAGTGGCGCATGAGATCAAAAATCCTCTTACGCCGATGAAACTTACCCTTCAGCATTTGTTGAGATTGCAGGCTGAAGGGCGGATCGACGACCCCGAAAAACTCAAAAAACCCATTTATAACCTGATCAATCAGGTGGATACGCTCAGCGATATTGCCACATCATTTTCTACTTTTGCAAAAATGCCCTTGCCCAAAAATGAGCTTATGGATTTTTCACACGTAGTGGTCAGTGCCGTAGAGCTATTTAAAAACAATGAGCGAGGCAAGGTGGTGTTTTATGATAAAGTACAAGGGAGGCTTCCCGTCATGGGGGACGATAAACTTTTTGGTCGGGTGATTTCTAACCTGATCATTAATGGTATCCAATCGGTGCCGGAAGACAAGGCGGCCACAGTGACCGTCACCTTGACTACTGAAAAGGAATGGGCCAGATTGGAGGTGAAAGATAACGGAACGGGAATCCCTGAAGACCTTAGGGAGAAGATTTTTATTCCAAACTTTAGCACGAAAAGTGAAGGCTCAGGCTTAGGGCTTGCCATTGCCAAAAGAGGCGTGGAGACAGCAGGAGGAAATATTTGGTTTGAAACTAGTATGGGAGAGGGGACATCCTTCTTTTTGACGTTCCCTTTAGTAAAAGAAGCAAAGCCAAGTGTCCCATAAGCGGTAAGGAGTATGAAGTGGAGTGGGAGTGTATTCGTGCCGATAATTTTCAAGCTTTTGGTCATCTTCGTGGGGCTCATATGGTGTGTGCCTGCTCTTGGCCAAAGTAGCCTGTGCAAATGGCTGGAAACAGCCCCGTTAGCTGATTCTGTCCATGTCAAATTGGACTCGCTTACGGTGGAGGAAAGGTCGATTTCCATTTCAGGAGAGCAGGATTATCCATGGTCATATCATTCCGATTCTGGCTTTCTCACCATTTACCGTGGAGAAGAGCCTTTTCCAGATTCGTTGAAAGTTTGTTATCGGCGCTTTCCCTATGCCCTGAACAAGACCTTTTCTCATAGGACGCTCGAAGCAAATTATGATTCCATGGCGTACTTTAAGAAGGTAAAAGACGTAGAAGCAGAAGTATATGATTTCCGTGAAGAGATTTTTCCGTCAGGAAAGTTGAACAAATCAGGGAGCTTAACACGGGGGATCTCTTTTGGTAATACCCAAAATGTCTTTGTCAATTCAGCCTTAAACCTCCAGATGGATGGGCAGCTCACGGATGATCTCTTCATCCGTGCAAGCATTACGGATCAAAATGTCCCTTTTCAGCCCCAAGGAAACACCCAGCAGGTACAGGATTTTGACAACGTCCTGATAGAACTTTACAACGACAATTTTAGCCTTCAAGCGGGAGATGTAGTCTTTCGCCAGCGGCAATCAACGTTTCTGAGGTATTATAAAAATGTTCAGGGACTTCAGCTGACCACTGATTATAGTGTCAATGAAAAATGGAAGGCATCCACTCAGGTGGGAGCGTCCATCGCCAAAGGTAAATTCAATTCCGTGCAACTGGATATTCAGGAGGGAGTCTTAGGGCCGTATCGAATACCAGGGCCTGAAAATGAACGCTTCATTATTGTAATGGCCAATTCCGAACGGGTGTTTTTGGACGGCAAGCCGCTAAAAAGAGGGTTTAACCACGACTATATCATTGATTATAATCAAGGCCAGATCACCTTTACCACCAATGTACTGATCACACAGTACTCTCGCGTGAGGATAGATTATGAGTATTCAGAACGGAATTTTTCCAGGTCGATCCTAACAGCCAACCATGTCCAAGAGAGCGAGAAGGCTACCTTTTACGTGAATTATTACAAAGAGCAGGATAACCGCAATCGACCATTGTTTGAGGAATATACTGAAGAAGATAAGCTGCTATTGGCAGCAGTAGGAGATGATACCAATGCCGCGGCAGTCCCCCGGGTAGATAGCGTGGCCTTTGATCCACAACGGATTTTGTATAGAAAAGTGACAGCAGGTAATGGAACTGGGGCATCCAACCATTATTATGAATATTCGACAGATCCAGCCGAGGCGAATTTTGATGTGATCTTTTCGGAAGTGGGGGCGGGGAGGGGAAACTATCGGCGACAGCGTCAGCTTGCCAATGGTTTTGTCTATGAGTATGTTCCTCCCGTAAATGGACAAATGCAGGGAGATTATACCCTATATTCCATTCTGCCTGCTCCCAATAAAAAACAAATGATGACGGCTGGTGGAGAGGTGAAAGTGGGGGCATATGAGAAAATTTATGGAGAAGGAGCGCTGTCCAATCACGATGTAAATCTGTTTTCTGATTTGGGCAATCAGGATGACAAGGGGTATGGACTGAAAGGTGGGGTGGTTTCTGAAGGACGTCCCCTGGGCTGGCTAAAAGGCTACCAATTGGAGGCAGCGACAGAACTGGAATACAATTCTGTGAATTTTCAATTTATCGACCGGCAACGGTACATCGAATTTGATCGTGACTGGGGGATTTCGCAAGAAAATCTAGCGGTAAATACCAGTGAAAAGCTGATCATGGCAAAGGCAGGGATTCGGAAAGATGCTGCCAATGAGCTGGCCTATCAGCTCAACTATCGAAAACGCGGCGCCCAATTGGAAGGGACGCAGCAACGGGCTAAATATTACCAACAAATCGATGAAAAATGGTTTGCCAGACAAGACCTATTCCTTCTTCAAAGCGAAATGCCTACCATGACCTCCGACTGGGTACGCTATGATGCAGAAGTCTTTTATCGATCTAAAATCCTGGTTCCTGGCTATCAATTCAATGTGGATCGTAATCGAAATTTGGACAGTGAACAGGATTCTGTAATCAGTAGCGCCATGAATTTCCTTTCGCACAAATTCTATGTGCGGTCAAATGACACCTTGCCTTATAGCTTTTTTGCAGATGTCAGCTGGAGGGAGGATCGTTTTCCAGTGGAGGGCAGCATGGTTCCCGACACCAAAGCCTTTACCACCAATTATGGGTTGCAGAAGCGATTTGGAGCACATGATGTAAAGGGTACGCTGACCTATAGGCGGTTATACCAGCTAAGAGGCAGTGAATCACGGGAAAGCACGGTGATGGGACGGCTGGATTATGTCAGTGCTTTATTGGACAATAATCTCCGGAATGAACTAAGCTATGCCATTGGCAATGGGCGGGAGCTGAGGCGGGAGTTTGTTTACCTTCCGGTGCCAACTGGAGAAGGCACGCATACCTGGCGGGATGATAATGAGGATGGAGTACAGCAGCTTAGCGAGTTTTACTTAGCCATCAACCCAGAAGAGAAAAACTATATCAGGATGTTTACCCCGACCGACGACTATATCCAGGCCTATACCACCCTGTTCAACTACAGGTTAAATGCGCAATTCCCAGATCAATGGCGCAAGGAAGAAGGAGTAAAACGAGTGTTGAGTAAATTCTCGAATACGACGAGCTGGAATGTGGAAAAGAAGATTACCGCTGGGGATTTTTGGATGAGGATAAGTCCGTTAGCCAGTGCGGTGGTACCTGAAGATTTGGCGTCACTGAGGGAAGTGTTTCGATCCACATTGTTTTTTAACCGCACTTCATCGTCTTATGGTGCTGACTTGGGGGTGTTTAAAAGCAGTAATAAGCAATTGCTGACCGGTGGTTTTGAAGATATCAAACAGGAAGACTGGCGAATGAATTTCAGGATGAACTTTAACCGCTTGGTTAATCTCCGGATAAAGGCCAATCTGGGACAAAATGTAGCTCTTTCCGATTATTTGGAAAACAGAAATTACCATGTGGACCAGATGTCCACAGGCCCTGAATTGTCTTGGCAGCCATCGCCCATTTTCAGGACTTCTTTCCAATATAATTTTACCCATAAGGAGAATGCCGAAAATATGGAATTTGAGGAGATGGCTTCTTTACATGAAGTAGCCGCAGAAATCCGATATGCCAAAGCCATCAAGACGACGGTAAATGCCTTAGTCAAATATACCCAGATAGACTATAATGGACAGCCAAACTCTCCCGTAGGATACGAAATGCTGGAAGCACTTACGGTGGGGAGCAATGTTTCCTGGAGCATCAATTGGATACAGAAAATTGGAGAAGGATTACAGATGAACCTGACCTATGAGGGGAGGGATTCAGAAGGGTTGGATCGATTGGTGCATACCGGCAGGATGCAAGTATCGGCGTTATTTTAAATGCCTAGAAATACCAGGGATTATTATCTGAAGTCACCTGCTGGTCATTTAAGGTTCTCTTCTAAGAATCGATATATTAGGCGCAAGTCTTGCGTTCTTTTGGGTACAGAGTGTCCGCATCCGTAGTCTTTCAGGATAAAATGTGGGATGTGTAGGCTGTCCAGTTTTTGCGTTAGCACGGTGGTTTGATCTGCGTAGTAGGGGGCATCACTGGTGTTGTAAAAAAGGAAAACAGGAGGAGTAGCAGAGGATTTTATCAAATAGGCGGCACCCATGGTTTTCCATTTTTCTCGGTTTTCAGCCAAATTTCCCCATGCCCAAGGACAGCGGCTTTCAAGGGTTTCGTCACCATCATTTTGATGCCTATAAATTTGAGTATAGTCAAAAACACCCGGTCCGAGTACCGCGGCCTGTACAGCATCAGAGATTTCCCGATACCACCCGGCATTTTCGAAAGCCGGAACAAGGCGGTCACCTATGGCCAATGCCCCAGCAGTGGATCCGCGGGAGAATCCATAAATGCCTATTTTTCCCGAAAGCCCTAACTCGGTCCCTTTTGCTCTTAACGTGCGAATGGCAGCTTTCACTTTTTGGGCGGCATCTGGATTGGTTTGGTAGGATTTGTAGGTCTCATTTTTCCCATTGCTGGGTTGACCACTTCCCCAAGGGCAGTATTTTGGGTGATCGGCTATGGCCCAGGCCATTCCTGCGGCGGGTGCTCCTTCCAAAATACTGTCGTCAAATCCCGCAAAAGTATAGGGTAGAAAGGTGCGCTTGTTGTGGTTGGCGGCGGTGAGGACGCCTTTTTCTTCATCAAATGTAGCGAAGCTATTGCTGTATGAAAAAGAAAGAATAGTGGGGACTGGGCCGTTGGGATTGGCTGGATAGATGATATCCATGCGCAAGCTGTCACCATCGGTATATTGTTCTGGGTAATTGTACACACTGGGATCATCTTTGAAATAAGCTACATTTCTATCTATCCTATAGCCATCAAAGAGTACGTATGATTGCATAATAGAGCAGTCTGCCAATCCACAAAAATCACTTGCTGCCAAAGCATCGTTGATGGCGATGATATCTTTATTGATATGGGGAGACCTGGCCTTGCTATGGCTGTTATAGTCTAGCGTTACCACTCGGTAGCCTTGCTCCAACAACCATGTTACATCCTCTTTGGTGGTATTGCTACCGGTCTTCTCAAAACCTGGATTTATAAGATAAACAATGGTAAGGAAATTGCCATCAGAATCTTTCAGCGGAAAAGCAGGATGTTGAATGGTGAAGTTTATTGGGGAATTTAGCGTTTGGCTCACCCATTGTCCGGCTTGGCGACAAGAAGCCTGCTGTGTTTTCAGAAAGCAAACAAACGTAAAGGCAATTTGAAGGAAATATCTTAAAGGTATAATGGGCACTGGCGAATGGTGTTTGTTGATGGACAATTTATTGATAAATCCTGTTTAAACCATCCAGTTCACCGTCGAAGACGATGAATTTTTCACCTGTCCTGAAGTGGTTTTCCTGTTGATATGCGGCTAGCGGAATCCAAAAAACCTCATGATGGGGCTGTTGGATTTCATTGAAGGTCTTCTGAGGTAGTGTATGAAAGGCCAGGTTATAAAGCCCATGAGGGAGCAATCCGAGTATTTTCAGGAAAGGATTGTGAAATTCATGGACCCAGGTGGCCCTTTTATAGCCAGTACAAATTTCTGCCAGTTCCTTGGACATTCCTTTTGTGTCTTTTTGGATGAGCGCCAATAAATACCGGATAAGTGAACGGTCAAATTTGCCCACTTTTTGGGTAAGGTATTTTTCGGCCTTTCCAGTACTTTCATCAAGCCATTTTGGATCTTGGTGGATAAGGGAAATCAGGAGATTGGCACAGGTGATGGAAAATTTATGGCCGTTTTTGGTCAATCCTGCCCCCTGCGGAAACATTTTTAGCACCAGCGCTAGGTCATTTCCGGCATAACTTTCTATTACCTGATTGAAATAGATGCAATGATCCGTCCCAGAGGCAAGCAGCCGATGGCGATAAAAGGATAGCCTGTTGTAGCTGTAAAGTGCATCGTTTAGCAGCTTTGGGTTGTTTTTATAAAAGGCATCATGGATCCCGATATTTAATAAGGCTTCGATATCTGAAGGTGATATTATTCTAAAGTAGCCATCAGTACGATCCAGCTTGCTCAAATGTTCAGGCACCTGCTCCTGGGCTAGAATTTCGTCCAATTTCCGGGCACGTTTCCGGAAACGCACTAAGCACTCTTCTACAGATTTCACATCCAGTGAAGCATATAGCTTATCCAACAGTTTTTTGTCGATTTTGGGGTTGGTAGGCATAATTAAAAAACTTGGTATATCGTTCAAATATAGTTGTTATCCTCCCTCATCCAACAAAAGTCGGGATATAGTCCTCAGTCGGGAACTGATTGGTTAGTTAAAAAAATAGCCAAAGATGGTTATTGATGATAAAAATTTTTAATTTAAGCTTTTGATAATTAATAACCCATTACCTTAAACACTATGAGGAAAATATTTACCCTATTGTTTGCGGTCAGCGTGCTGGTGAGTTGTTCAGGCAACAAGCAACGGCAAGAGACCGAAATGCAAGAAGTCAAAAAGAGTAAAATACCTGTTCACGCTTGGCTGGGCGGCTATAATGACAAGTCGGAGTCTGAAATTCGTGAGGGATTCACCAAGTTCAAGGAACACGGTATTGATGCCTTGATGTACAATGGTGGCCATAATCCCGAAGATTATAAGAAAATAGGCAGGATCGCCAAGGAGGTGGGGCTGGGCTTTCACGCTTGGATTCCTACCATGGTACAGCATAAGACCGATGAACTCAAGGCGGAGTGGTATGCCGTTAACCGCAATGGAGAATCAGCCCTCGAAAAGCCTGCATATGTGCCTCATTATACCTTTCTGTGTCCGAGCAAGGCAGGTACCTACCAGTTTTTGGAAAATATGTATTCCAATGTGGCCAGAGTGGAGGAAGTAGATGCCATTCACTTGGATTATATCCGGTTTCCTGATGTGATCCTTGCGAGAGGGCTGTGGGACAAGTACGGCCTAACGATGAACAAAGAACACCCTCAGTTTGATTATTGCTATTGTGATCAGTGCACTGGTGATTTCAAAGAAAAAACAGGAATCGATATTAAGGAAGCAGAGGACCCCACGCAAGTGCAAGAATGGAAGCAGTTCCGCTATGACCTCATTACCAGCATCGTCAACAGGCTCTCAGAGAAGGTGCACGAACAAGGCAAAGAGATCAATGCGGCCGTATTCCCGGGGCCGTCCACTGCGATGAAGCTGGTGCGACAGGAATGGAACAAGTGGAACCTGGACGCAGTCTTTCCGATGAACTATAATGATTTTTACCTAGAAGGTACAGATTGGATCGGTGAGGTGGTCAAAGAAGAAGTGACCAGTGTAAATGGCGAGCGTCCGATTTTTAGCGGCTTGTTTATTTGTCCAGATCCAGAAAAGAAAGCGGAAATCGAAGATCCAGAAGGTCACGGGCTGCTACCAAGTGAGCTGGGTGCTGCCATCCGCCAGTCCATGGAAAATGGAGCTACTGGAATTTGTCTGTTCACGCCCGGAAGAATGATAGAAGAGCATTGGATGGAGTTGGAAAAAGCGATTTACCCAAGTGGTAAGTAGTTGATATTTTGTACTAGGTATAGGGTATCTAGAATGATCAAATCAATAAAAAGCCATCCAGCGCATAGCTTCAGCGCCGGATGGCTTTTTGAATTTATTGTTGTTTGAATTACGGTTGATTACCTGGTTATGCCGGGGCTCCGCCCCGGTATTTAGTAGCCTTGAGTCTCTGACTCAAGTAAGTCAATAGCAGTGTCATGACCCCACTCCTGTGATCCTATTATAAAGTAGGCTGGACAATGGGGGGGCAGCCAGGTTGTTATGCAAAAAGGAAGTGGATCTGCTAAAATTTCTCCAAATTCAAGCTATGGGCGGTGACGGTGATCCAGTATTCCGGGCCTATCAGCACTTTACTTGGATAGGAAATAAAACAATGGGCTATGGTGTCGGTCAAATTCTCTTTCCTTACTACACAAGCCACGATAAACCCTTCTCCATTACTCCCATTGAACCTTGGTTTCCACTTGAAGCTGGTGGCAGAACCGTCTTCTGACAGGTGGAAAGTCGTCGAATCAGTCGTGTGAGCATAACCCGTGGTGATGCCGCAGAGCTGTGCTCCACCAATGTCATTTTTCTAATGGAATGCTAATGTGGGCTTCCTGTCTTCATTGTTTGAAGTACAGGAAAAGGAAAGAATTATTAATGAAATAACGATCAGTTTCATTTTTTTTAATTTACCTATCAATAAAATATATCAAATTTTGCCTCTTACTTCATCTACTCCGGTTTAGCAGATAAAGCAATGCCTATTTGCTTGCCCTGTTCAGTACCTACGGCACTGAAGAGATGCATTATCCGCCTTCTGTTACCAAGCTAATGCACCTAACGGAGCATCCCTGCTGATTCTTCTGCCGGCTAACCTGAGTTCGATATCATTAAATAAGTATGATATCAAATCTCCGAAAAAAAGCAGGACAAGCAAGCGACGGGGATAAAATAGGCTTTGGTGCCGATAAAGGTTGTTTTATACTATTTTAGGGTGTCTTTTTACTCGTGATTTTCAGTGGTCTTCACGTATTCGTCCAAGAGGTTTTTTAAGGATTCATTGGAGGGGTTGAGTGATTGTCCTAGCTGAAGGACGGTGATGGCTTCATCCATTTTCCCTGATTTTTTTAGCGTGCCAGCATACAGCGCATAGCCGTTATAGGAATCAGGGTAAAGCTGGGTGATGATCTGGAAGAAGGCCATTGCTTCTTGGTTTTTGGAAGCTTTTGTAAGTCGGAACCCGACATTTATCAGTTTGTTTTCCGAAACGTCATAATCGGCGCTTTTGCCTTTCTTAAATTGATCTCGAATAAGCGCCATTGTTTTCTTGATGGAGTTGGTTTTGGCATAGAAGTCACCGACTGATTTTAGGTTCATTAGGCGTTCTTTTTCCTGTTGCTGGGCAAGGGTTTCCACGCCATAATACTGGCGTTCTTCATCCGAAACTTTTACCGTGTCGATTTTATAACGTTTGAATTTGCCTGTGGATGGCTCTTGGATATACTGGGTGCCATAGACCTGTGGCTTGTCCTTTCGCATCAGGTCCCTATCGACTGCCGCAGCATACCACCATTTGTTTAAGGTGGAATCCATCAAGATGGCCTTTCCGAAACATTTGACAGCGAGGTTAGAGGCGACAGTGTCGTGGCCATGTTGGAAAATGATACCGGCATTGTAGTGGTCTTTGGCCGTTTTGATTTTCCCTTGGTCCATCAGGGCCATGACCCGTTTCATTCGGATACTATCCTGTCTGTTCAGTTCATTCCAGTCGATGTTCGGGGTAAAACGGGCTTGCTGATCAGCATCTGCCATTTTTTGAAGTTCGGGATTGTCTTGGGCAAGGGCCACATTGATCATGACAAGGACAGCCAAGACAAGGTTCAGTAAGTAGTTCATAAAGTATGGAATTTGTTAGATTAAAAAGCATAGGTACCATAAAGTTAATAAATTGCCTGACAAAGTGTTGTTGAAACCATAAGTTATTGGAAAGCCCTTAAAAAAAAATGGCAATAAAATTTCGTTTGCCTGATTAACCACCCTCAGTGTTGTGTTCCATTTGCTGGTGATTTCCTTTAGGTTACTATATCAATGAAAATGCTCAGGGAATAAATGATAATATAAACTTCAAACAAAACCCTAGAACCAATGAAGTGGTGAAGTTTACCATCGTCCCTGCAAGGAAAAAGCCTGCATTGTCATTGATGTTTATGGTCAGCTCCATTTAATATGGTGTTTAGGTTGCTTTCAGCTTCATGGATCAATTCCATTTTTGATGTTTTTGTGATCTTGGAAATGTATTGTTGGGATACTCCTGCTTTTGTTGCTAATTCCTTTTGTGTAAGGTTTGTCTCCTTGTTATGATAGATTTCCCATTCTATTGCTTTTCAGTCTCCTCTAATCGCCAAGATTAGGTTAAGGATAGTGTTGATGGTCGTTGTTTCTAATGGGCTCGCAATGATTTAACATCGATTTAATAGTCAACCTGAGGATATAGGGGAAATTATTTTTAACCTGCTCCCTGAAAGGGAAATTTACATTAGTCCAATGGAGCCCATTGGACCAGAAGGGTGAGGATAATACTCCTTACGGCCTGTAAGGCCAATTAAGAATAATGGCCGTTAAACTTTGCTATATTCCTTAGGAGGCGCAATAGGTAGGCTAGTGCGAGTTAAAAGGATCCGGTAAAGGTGTTGAGCTGGGCTTTCAGCCTGCGGGAGGAATACGTTTGCCCCAAGGCCTAGCCTTGGAGCTAAAGTGAGGAAAGGCTTTCAGCCTTCGGCTTCCGATTGGGTTTAGGGAAGAACAAAAATGTCCCTCAGCAATTGCCAAATCGACATGAGGTTAATAGCGATTCCTGTAAAAAAATGTAACTTTGTGAATGAAAATTTAGTTGTCATACTAATTAATTGACACTGAATAATTACTTGTTAATTAGCGTAATAAGGATGTTTACCGTTTGGGACTGGTGTGAATTCCAATATTTTGTGAACAGATAAAGAAAAACTACCCATATGCCAAAGAGTATATTAGTGACAGGAGGGACCAAAGGAATAGGCAAGGCCATCATCCGTAGATTTGCAGCGGAGGGATTTGCTATTTTTACCTGTGCGAGAAATGAAGATGACCTAGCGCAGTTGAAAAGAGAGATAGAGGGCGATTTTCCTGCTGTTGAGTTTTCCTATAAGGTCGCCGACCTTTCCAAGAAAGAAGAGGTAAAGGCATTTGCCTCGGCAGTGAAGGAAGTCTTCATTCCCGATGTCCTGATCAACAATACAGGTGTTTTTTTGCCTGGTGCCATCTTTGATGAACCAGAGGGTAATTTTGAGTTGATGATGCAGACCAATCTATACAGTGCTTATTACTTGGTGAGGGAATTTGCCGACGAGATGATAGCCCGCAAGTCTGGGCATATCTTTTCGATGGGATCCATTGCCGGCCTGACCGCTTATGCCAATGGGGGCAGTTATGCCATTTCCAAGTGGGCCATGCTGGGCATGACCAAATGCCTTCGACAAGAGCTGCTGCCACACGGGCTCAAAGTCACTTCAGTCATGCCGGGTGCCACCCTTACGGCCAGCTGGGAGGGGGTGGATATTCCTGAGGAACGTTTTATGAAGGCCGGTGACGTGGCCGAATCAGTTTGGTCGGCCTATAACCTTTCACCCCAATCCGTAGTTGAAGAGATAGTGATCAGGCCCCAATTGGGTGACTTGTAAAAATAATTTAAAATGGATATCAAGGAAACCATTGCGAACCCCGCTTATTGTAATAGCTTAACCAGCTATTCGCGGCGTAAGACCATCCCCGTTACCATTGGAGATGTCGTCATTGGTGGGGACAATCCCATCGTCGTACAGTCTATGACCACCAAGGACACTATGGACACGGAGGGCTCCATTGAGGAGTGCATCCGGATGGTCAAGAGTGGCTGTGAACTGATTCGCATCACAGCGCCTAGCATCAAGGAGGCCGAAAACCTCCGCCATATCAAGGCGGGATTGGCCGAAAGAGGCTATCAGGTGCCGTTGGTAGCGGATATTCACTTTACTCCAAATGCCGCAGAAATTGCTGCAAGGATCGTGGAGAAAGTGCGTATCAATCCGGGAAATTATGCAGACAAGAAGAAATTTGAAGAAATCGAATATACCGATGAAAGCTACCAAGCCGAGCTGGAACGGATCCGGGAGCGGTTTTTGCCCTTGGTGAAGATCTGCAAGGAGCACGGGACAGCTATGCGGATCGGTACCAACCACGGATCCTTGTCCGATCGGATCATGAGCCGGTACGGGGATACACCGCTGGGGATGGTAGAGTCAGCCCTGGAGTTTTTGAGGATTTGCGACGAAGAAAACTACCACGATATTGTCATATCCATGAAGTCTTCTAACACCCAGGTAATGGTACAAGCGTACCGTTTGCTGGTGCAGAAACTGGATGAAGGAGGTTTTCAGCCCTATCCGCTGCACCTTGGAGTGACTGAAGCGGGGGACGGTGAAGATGGTCGGGTGAAGTCGGCGGTAGGCATCGGAACACTGCTGGAAGATGGGTTGGGAGATACTGTGCGCGTGTCACTGACCGAGGATCCAGAGTTTGAAGCTCCTGTCGCAAAGGCGCTGATCGATCGGTATTCCAGACGTCTGGCCCATGAGACCGTTGCTCCGATTTCGCATTATCCCTTAAATCCCTACGAATATGAAAAAAGGGAGACCATGGAGGTGTATAATGTCGGTGGTGCCAATGTGCCCCGCGTGATTACCGACATCTCACGGGTAGAAAACATTACTGAAAAGGAACTGAAAAATGTCGGCCATTTCTATTTGCCAGAGCTGGACAAATGGAAAATGAATGATGTGGGCTGTGATTTTGTTTATTCTGGTAAAAATCCCATTTGCTTTATGCTGCCCAATGGCCTCAAAGAGATCATTGATGTGGCCAAGTGGGCGGAGATGGAGGATCATCACCATAAATTCCCCGCTTTTACTCTTGAGGAATTGGAAACTGTCGATGTGCGGCATAACGCCTTGAACTTTTTGAAATTAAAGGATACTGAAGTAGAAAGGGCCATTCCGTTATTGAAGGAGCGAAGTGATCTGGTCATTATTCTCCACAGTGAAAATAAGCATAACATGCCGGCCTTGAGAAGAGCGTATATAGCCTTGATCAATGCGGGAATCCGATTGCCCGTGGTGACGGAAGCCGGCTATCAAGAGCAGGATGCTGACCAAACCATGCTTTATGCCGCCACTGATTTGGGCGGATTGTTGATTGATGGCTTGGGAGATGGGGTCATGCTTGGGCTGGAAGAGAAAGCCTCCCCTGATCGTAAAGCACTGATGGATACGATCAAGCTACACAATTCAGTAAGTTTTGGGGTGCTCCAGGCGGCAAGGACCCGGATGTCGAAGACGGAGTATATTTCCTGCCCATCCTGCGGGAGAACTCTTTTTGATCTTCAGGAAACCACCGCTATGATCCGGAAAAGGACAGATCACTTAAAAGGTGTTAAGATCGGCATCATGGGCTGTATCGTGAATGGCCCTGGGGAAATGGCCGATGCGGATTATGGATATGTAGGTTCTGGAAAGGGAAAGATCACATTGTACAAAGGGAAGGAAGTGGTCAAAAGAGCCGTTCCTTCCGAGCATGCCGTGGACGAGCTGATCAATATCATCCGTGAAGATGGACAGTGGATTGAACCCGAAGCGGTGGAGTAGTTGTTATAAACCTAGTTCGATTATAAAATCGTCACTGCGAGGCTTAGAGGGAGATTTGAGGGGTGGAAGCCTTGGCAGCTCGCCGCGGCGAGTTGCCACACCCTTTTCCAACCCACATCCTCCTTAAAAGGGTTCGCAATGACCCTTTTAACATTAAAATTAAGTCGAGCTCAGGTTATTAGCAAGTAGGTGGTATCAAGCAACTAGGTAAGGAAGTGGCAAAGGCAAGATTCCCCAGCGCATAAAAGGGCTCAATACTCACTACTCAATACTATAAACATAAAAACATGGCCGATAATAAATTCAAGGAATTCTTTCAGTTGGGCGAAGTAGGAAACTATTTCTTCAGGGTGTTTAAAAAACCAGCCCCCAACCAAAAATCCAATTTTAACCTTCGGATGATGCACGGGATCAACAAGATTTCGATCTTGGTGTTTTTGGCAGCGCTGATCATCTGGATTGTGCGAAGATTAATGTAGGACTGAAAGGGCAAACCGCTGAATTGCGGTGAAGTTTTTGTTTTCAAGTCTTTACATCGAAATCTGCCATCCTATCGGGGATGGTTCAATAGACCAATTACAGACGCGTTTACCAATTACTCAAGATTCACGTATCTATACTCATATCTCTCAATTCAATACTACAACCATGGATATCGTATTTTTTAGAGATTATTGCCTTCAAAAATCCGGCGTGACCGAGGATACCCCTTTCGGGCCGGATACGCTGGTTTTTAAGGTGGGGGGTAAAATGTTTGCCCTGATCGATATTGAAAAGTTTGAGAGTGTGAACCTAAAATGCAATCCTGAGCGGGCAGTAGAATTACGAGAGCAATTTACGGGAATCATTCCGGGATACCACATGAACAAGAAGCACTGGAATACGGTGTCTTTTGATGGTTCGGTTCCTGATCCCTTGATTATGGAATTAGTGGACCACTCCTATGAGCTGGTTTTCCATAGTTTGCCCAAAAAACTCCAAAACGAAATTAACGGATGAGCTATCTTAAGGTGAGTGAAGTGAGCAAGCGCTATGACTCTGGCAGCTTGGCACTGGAGGACTTTAGCCTTCAGGTGCAGCGTGGTGGTGTGGTATCCATGGTTGGGGAAAGCGGTTCTGGCAAAAGCTCTCTTTTACGCATCATCGCGGGATTGGAGGTCCAGAGTGAAGGGGTCGTTCATTTGGGGGATCAAAAGATCCTGAATCCAGCACAGAAGTTGGTACCGGGATATGATGAAATCCAACTCATCCATCAGGAATATAAGCTATACCCCAATTCTACCGTAGAGGAAAACATCGCCCGGCCGCTGCTACTTTATGACAAGGAGTATCAAAAAGAACGGACTGAAGAGATTTTGGATTTACTGTCCCTTCAGGAATTTAGGGATAAAAAGCCACGACAGCTTTCTGGTGGGCAGCAGCAGAAGGTTGCCATAGGGAGGGCGTTGAGCATCGAGCCAGAGGTGCTTTTATTGGATGAACCTTTCAGCAGCTTGGATGTCATCCAAAAAAGGGAGTTGATTGAAGAGTTAAAAGGCATCTTCGAAACTTTGGAAGTGACTGTGATTTTTGTGACCCATGATGTGGATGACGCCCTGCTGATGAGTGAGGAGCTTTTAATTATCCAAAAGGGCAAACTCGTGCAGCAAGGAAATGTCAGGGGCATCTTTTGGCATCCCGCCAATGAGTATGTGGCACGTTTGTTTGGCTACTTGAATCCGGTACCAGGACCGGAAGGGGCTTATGTGCGTCCATCAGAGGTAAAGGTTACCGGTGAAAATGGCCTCAAAGCAAAGGTTGTCAGCCAGCAATTTCTCCTTCACTATAACCTGTTGACGGTAAAATTAGCAGACACTGATGTGGTTTGGAAGGTCGATGACCCGAACAGGGTGTTTGAAGTAGGGGACGATGTCTGTTTAACATACGAAAATGAGAGCTTGATTCGTTTTACGGCTTCCTGACTAGAAAAATGCAGGTGCTCAAGAACGCAAAAACCCGGATGGTAATATCCGGGTCAGTGTGTGAGAACCTTCATGACGATTTACGCCTGTTGTATTTGCATTTGCTTTTACCTGATCCTTACAGCGATATAGCAACGTTGTCAATGCTGGTGGCCATTTAACCCGTGTACATGGCCATGGTTCAATTCCTCTTCAGTGGCTTCGCGAACCTCCTTCACTTCGCCATCAAAATGAAGGCGGAAATTTACCAGCGGGTGGTTAAAGTCCAAGAGCAGTTGATCGCCCATGTCTTTTAGTATTTTTGCCTGCATGGGATACCCTTCTTCATCAACAAGAGGCAGGAAGTTGCCTTCTTCTAGCATTTCAGGCTTGAAGCCTCTGGCTTCAGTGAGTTGGTCTTTGGAAATGTCCACAATCAGTTCGTCATCTGCCTGACCGTATGCTTCGTCCACTTCAAGTGTAAAGTTAAAATTGTCCCCTTGCTTCTTGCTGACCAGGTATTCTTCGAATTTTTTTGGCAAATCACTGTTGCCAAAAATGAAGTAAAAGGGATCTTCTTCATTTCTTACTTCTACACTGAAGGGGGCGGATTCTTCATCTACGCTGCTCACTTTTAATTCATAGGTGAGGCCTACCACTGTATTGTTGGCTATTTCCATGTGCTTCATTTTGCTTTTTTACAAAGATAGTTGCTTAAGCTTGGCCTCCAAATGGAGTAAGGGCATATCAACTAAAAAGGGTTGTTTTCCATAAAAAAACAACCCTTTTTATTCGTTAAAACCTTATTAGACCACAATGTTGACGATCTTGCCTGGCACGACAATGATCTTTTTGGGCGCTTTGCCATCGAGCCACTTTTGCACATTGGCGTCTGCCAGTGCTGTTTTTTCAATTTCCTCTTTGCTTAGGCTAAGCGAAATTGGGAGCTTGACCCTCATTTTACCATTGATAGAGATAGGGTATTCATGTGCATCTTCGGTCAGGTATTCTTCATTGAATTTCGGGAAGCGGGCTTCCAGAACGGACCGATCGTTGCCCATCAATGACCACAGTTCTTCGGCAATGTGGGGTGCATAGGGCGAAACGATGATGGTCAGTGGTTCCAATATTTCTTTTTTATTGCATTTCAGAGCTGAAAGTTCATTTACACAAATCATAAAACTGGACACCGAGGTGTTGAACGAGTAGTTGCTCATGTCCTCCTCTGTCTTTTTGATGGTTTTGTGCAGTGTTTTCAGCTCCTCTTTGGTAGGGGTCGCGTCGGATACAGTAAAGTTGCCGTTTTTATCGTGGAAGAGCCGCCAGAGCTTTTTCAGAAACTTGGACACACCGTCTATTCCGTTGGTGTTCCAAGGCTTGAACTGCTCCAAAGGTCCCAAGAACATTTCGTAAAGGCGCAGTGTGTCCGCACCATAGCGTTCGATGATGTCGTCAGGGTTGACCACATTGTACTTGGACTTGGACATTTTTTCCACTTCCGCTCCACAAATGTACTTGCCGTCTTCCAGTATAAATTCTGCATCTGCCAAATCAGGGCGCCAAGCTTTGAATTTTTCCAAATCCAATTGGTCGTTTTGCACGATGTTGACATCCACGTGCATGGCTGCTGTTTCATGGTCTTTGCGAAGGCCATGACTTACAAATTTATTGGTGCCTTTGATCCTGTACACAAAGTTTGATCGCCCTTGGATCATGCCTTGGTTGATCATTTTCTTGAACGGTTCCACGATATTGATAAAGCCTTTATCGTAAAGGAATTTGGTCCAGAAACGGCTGTAGAGCAGGTGACCTGTAGCATGCTCTGCTCCTCCGATATACAAGTCCACGGCTTCCCAGTATTGTTGGGCTTCTTTGCTGACAAATTCCGAATTGTTTTGGGGATCCATATAGCGAAGGAAATACCAAGAGGATCCTGCCCAGCCTGGCATGGTGCTTAGCTCAAGCGGATACGATATGCCGTCCACTTGGTAAGTCCAGTCCCTGGCACGGCCCAATGGCGGTTCTCCATCTTCGGTCGGGAGGTATTTGTCCACCTCAGGAAGTACGATTGGGAGGTCCTTTTCATCTACCAAATAGGGAATCCCGTCGTTAAAATATACAGGAAGTGGCTCACCCCAGTAGCGCTGTCTGGTGAAGATGGCATCACGCATCCTGTACTGGATTTTACCCTTGCCTATTTGCTTTTCTTCGAGGAATGCTATGGCTTTTTCCATGGCATCCTTCATGACCAATCCATCGAGGAAGCCCGAATTCATGGCAATGCCGTCCCGTCCTGGAAAGGAACCATTTTCCATGCTGCCTTCCAACACCTGCCTCACTTCCAATCCAAAGTGGTTGGCGAAGTTGTAATCACGCTCATCATGGGCTGGTACGGCCATAACGGCTCCCGTACCATAGCCTGCCAAAACGTAATCGGCTATCCAGATAGGGATCTCCTCCCCATTAAATGGATTAATGGCATAACTTCCGGTAAAGGCACCGGAGATGGTTTTGACATCACTCATGCGGTCTCTCTCGGAGCGGTTTTTGGCCACTTTGATATAGGCTTCGGCCTCTTTGCGTTGGTCATCGGTGATCAATTCGGCAGCTAAATCGCTTTCTGGGGCGAGGGCCAAATACGTCACTCCATAAATGGTGTCTATACGCGTGGTGAAGACTTTGATTTTTTGTGCTTTATCCTTTACCTGAAAGACCATTTCGGCACCGACAGATCGTCCGATCCAGTTACGTTGCATTTCTTTGATAGGCTCTGGCCAATCTACCTTTTCGAGGTCATTGAGCAGTCGTTCTGCATAGGCGGTGATGCGCATGCTCCATTGCATCATTTTTTTGCGCTCTACAGGATGTCCCCCACGTTCGGAAAAGCCATCTTTCACTTCGTCATTGGAAAGTACCGTGCCCAAGGCAGCGCACCAGTTTACGGTGGTTTCGGCAAGATAGGTCAAGCGATATTGTAGCAGGGTCTGTTGCTGTTCCTTTTCGGAATAAGCTTTCCAATCGTTGGCTGTGAAAGTTTTGATGTCTTCATCACATACGGCGTTGACATTCGCATTGCCCTCTTTTTCGAAAACGCTGATCAGGTCGTTGATGTCCTTGGCCTTGTCTTCGGTCTTATCGTAATAGCTGTCAAACAGCTGCATAAATATCCACTGGGTCCACTTATAGTAGGAAGGGTCAGAAGTCCTGACCTCTTTGTTCCAGTCGAAGGCAAACCCGATGTTTTTCAACTGTTCGGTATAGCGTTTGATGTTTTGTTCTGTGGTGATGGCTGGGTGCTGACCCGTCTGGATGGCGTATTGTTCTGCGGGAAGCCCGAAGGAATCGTACCCCATAGGGTGGAGGACGTTATATCCTTGTAGGCGTTTGAAGCGTGTGACGATATCCGAAGCAATGTAACCCAGTGGATGTCCTACGTGCAAGCCAGCACCGGAAGGATAGGGAAACATATCCAGACTGTAGAATTTAGGTCTTTGTGGGTCTATTTTGGCATTAAAAACCTGGGATGCTTCCCATCTTTCTTGCCATTTCTTTTCGATTTCTTGAAAATTGTAATCAGCCATTTTTTAACAAAATTGTTACTTGGTATAGGATTGGTTGCAAAAATAAAAAAATAAATGGGATATGCCGATGGATTGGGGAAGTATCGGTAGTATCGGGAAGTTTCTAGTATCAAGTATTTAGATTTGGGACATTAAACATGAGATTTGAGAAATGTGTCCTTCCCTCGTTAGTGTTGACCGGATTAATATTAGTTTTCATTATTAAATATGGTAATAATTGGGAGGGTAAAAAATCTGGGACAGCTTATTTGAGTCAGATACTCAAAACTTGCCAGTGCTGGGGCGGAGACCAACACAGCCCGGAGCCCGGCACAAACCAGCATTTGTAAAATTGAGCTATTGCCAAGAAGGGGAGCTGCCCTGTTTGCCGAATGAGACAGGCCAAGTACTGAGAGGCTTTGAGCCTTTGGCATAATAAAATGGATGCCGATAATTGGTTCAAGCCTTCTTGCTACTAATCATTACCAGAATCGCCATCCTCTTTGCTTGGTGCGGCCACGTCTTAGCCAGTTTTCCCAGATGTCTTGGGAGAAGTAGATTTCGACACCGATGTTCAGTGTGAAGTAGCCGTCATATCGGTGGTCCAAGCCACTTCCACGGCGGATTTTGTGTTGGAATTCACCGTTTTTGTCAAAATAGACGGCTTCTCGGATTTTTTCAGTGTCAGGTAGTCCATTGTCATCCAGGTATTTGGGATTCTTTATCGCCAGTCGGAGCCTTTCGGGCATAGGGCCGTCGCCGTATTCTCCATAGCTGGCCAATAAGCTGAGGTAGGAGTCTTTGATATTATAAGCGCTGATATCGTCCAAATAATCTGAAAGTGTAAAACGGTAATTTCCTTCTATAAAAAGATCCGTGTAAACATTGAGTTTATATTTCATGCCCAGTCCCATAGGGAAGACCATGACCACTGCTGGATATTCATTATTTTCCAGTGCCAATGGCCTTAGGTTGTACCATTCTCCGTCCAGTTGGGCTTTTGGGGTGTTGGTAGTGGCCCCTACACCTGCAAAGACATACCAATTAAGGAAGTGCCGGGTGATGTTGTAAAGCTTGACAGGTTTCCAGTGGTATTCTGCCATCAAGGCCATTTCTACATTTCTGGCCCTGAAATGAAGTTCTCGAGGATAGCGGTAAGCCCTAGGATCTGATGGGTGATCTTGCCCTGACATCTGGATATACGACATATCCAATCGAAGCCGAGTGTTTGTCCCAATGGTTCTGCGGGCATTGATGTTGATATTATAGTCGGGTTGGACGCCCTCATAGTATTTCCAGAGTGAATATAGCTCTCCAAAATACTGTGTGACACCACCGCCTACACCGAATGACCACGGTTCTTCAAACTTAAAGCGATTAAAGCTCTGGGCGTTCGCTTCAAGCAAAGTGATCGCTAAGAATACTAAACAGAGTAAGTATCTCATGCATTTAATACGTAAACATCAACCTGAATTGGGTGCAGGTTTAAATGACTTGTTGTTGGTTTTAAACGTGTTGATACCGTAAATAAACAATTAATTGTCCAACTTTTCAAATCCTGTTTTTAAATGCAAATCTCTTTGTGGGAACGGGATTTCAATGCCTTCTTCATTGAATTTTCGGAAGATTTCATAATAAAGTTGGCTCTTGAGCACCTTGGGTTTGTTGATGTACTGAGAGGTCCAGACACGGAGGATAAAGTTGATGCTGTTGTCGCCGTATTCCACAAAAAGGACGTCGGGTGGAGGGGTTTTGAGCACACCATCATTGGCTGTGGCCACTGCCATTAGGACAGATTTGATCTTTTGTGGGTCTTCTTTGTATGAAACACCTACAGGGAAATTAAAACGTATGTTTCGGTCATTATGGGACCAGTTGATTACAGGACTGTCAATAAACTGGCTGTTGGGTACGATGATGGAGATGTTGTCATTGGTGACGATCATGGTGGATCGGGAGCTGATCTTGATGACATCGCCATTTACATCGCCCACTTCGATACGGTCACCGACTTTGATAGGCCGCTCGAATAGGATGATCAGTCCACTGATAAAGTTGTTGGTGATGTTTTGCAAACCAAAACCAATACCTACCCCTAATGCACCGGCCAGAATCCCCAGTGCACTGAGGTCTATTCCCGAGTTTTGGATGATGATGACAAAACCACCGATCAGCAGCACGTATCGTATGATGGTTCCGACAGATTGGCGGGTGCCAATATCCATTTGGTAGCGGGACAGGACTTTGTGGACTATGATTTTTTTGATCCATTCGGTAACTATTACCAGTATAAAGACCGAAAAGACAAGGGCTATCACCAGCCCAACAGTGAGCTTAGAGCTTCCCAATGTCACTAATGTATATTCCAAAAAATCATTCAAGCGCTCCAAAAATGCGCCAAATCCATCTTTTTTGACATCTTGCAAAAGATCTTCCATAACAATCGTTCAATGTAAATCCTGTGATAAAGTACCTACAAATTAATAATATTTATATTGTGAAACTAGTCGAAAACTGACTGATTTTGTTATTATTGGCATGGGTTAACTACGGATAGTTTAAGATATTTGTGGCGGATAACAGTAAACAATTATGAGCAAACAAAAAGAGGAACTGGAGCATAGGCTCAAGCTCAGGAACGTACAATTGTCAGATTATGATGACATTCGTGAGCTGATGACCCTGATATATGAACAGAAGGGCATGGCTTATACCAGACAGGAACTGAAGAATCAGATAAAGGCATTTCCTGAGGGGCAGATCTGCATAGAGGATAATGGCAAGGTCGTAGCAGTAGCGCTGAGTGTGGTAGTGGAATATTCCCAGTTTGGTGATAGCCATACCTATGATGAAATTACCGGATTTGGCAAGTTTGATACACATAATCTCGAAAATGGAGACACGCTCTACGGGACTGATGTGTTTGTTCATCCTGAGTATAGAGGGCTGAGGTTGGGGAGAAGGCTGTATGATGCCAGAAAAGAGCTGTGCGAAAACCTTAACTTACGCTCCATCATTGCTGGTGGGCGGATTCCCGGGTATAGCAAATATGCTGAGCAGATGACCCCGAGGAAGTACATAGATTTGGTAAAGAACAAGGAGATTTACGATCCGGTACTCTCTTTTCAGCTGGCCAATGAATTTCACGTCCGAAAAGTCATCACCAAGTACTTACCAGAGGACAAGGATTCCAAGGCATTTGCGACACTTTTGGAGTGGAACAATATCTACTATGAGAAAGATGAAAAGCTCATCGGTAATAGCAAATCCATAGTCCGATTAGGGCTGGTGCAGTGGAAAATGCGGCGGTTTAAGGATGTGGACGATCTGATGCAGCAGGTAGAGTTTTTTGTTGATACCGTTTCCGGTTATAAATCGGATTTTTGTCTTTTGCCAGAGTTTTTCAATGCTCCCTTATTGGCAGACTTTAATGATATGGATGCCTCTGAAGCGATCCGGAATTTGGCAGACTATACCGAAGAGGTACTGTCACGCATGAGGGATTTGGCACTTAGCTA
Organism: Echinicola rosea; assembly: GCF_005281475.1. NCBI lineage: Bacteria > Pseudomonadati > Bacteroidota > Cytophagia > Cytophagales > Cyclobacteriaceae > Echinicola > Echinicola rosea. The sequence continues at coordinate 2,389,274 of NZ_CP040106.1, forward strand.
TAACGTGAACATCATCGCAGGGAGCATGCCTGAATATGATGGAAAAAAACTAAGAAATGTAAGCTACCTCTGCAGGCGGGACGGTACCATAGATAAGCAATATAAATTGCACATTACCCCGGATGAACAGGCCTATTGGGGCTTACAGGGTGGAAATGGGATCAGTGTATTTGATACAGATGCAGGGAGAATTGGGATTTTGATTTGCTATGATGTGGAGTTTCCTGAGTTGGGGAGGATTCTGGCTGAGCAGGAGATGGATATTTTGTTTGTGCCTTTCTGGACAGATACCAAAAATGCCTATCTTCGCGTAAGCACTTGTGCAAAGGCCAGGGCGGTGGAAAATGAGTGTTATGTGGCCATTACAGGTTCTGTGGGGAATCTTCCGAGAGTTGAAAATATGGATATTCAGCATTCCCAAGCGGCTATTTATTCACCATCAGACTTTTCTTTTCCCCATGATGCGGTAATTGCAGAAGCGTCTTTGAATACGGAAACGACCATTGTGGCCGATGTGGATTTGGATTTGCTGACCAAGCTGCGAAAAATGGGCAGCGTAAGGAACCTTGCTCAGCGGAGATTGGACCTTTATTCTATTCAGTGGAAGCGAAATTGATAGCTGTAGAAAATGATGCGGTCCATACCCAGTGCCAATTTTCAGAATAACGTAATTAACCAATAACTATTATCCCAATAACGAATCATGGAAAACTACCTCAAGGGTATAGACGAAAAGGTCATTAAGAAAGCCTCTAAAATCAAGCTGTTAATAACTGATGTTGACGGAGTGTTGACGGACGGAGGGGTCATTTATGATGACCATTACCTCGAATTCAAAAAATTCAACGTCAAAGATGGGCTGATCGTAAAGGTACTCCAAAAGCACGGCATAAAGGTAGGCGCCATCACAGGAAGGAACTCGCCCGTGGTAAGGAGCCGATGCGAAGAGCTTGGCTTTGACTTTCACTATCATGGCATTAAAGATAAGCGGGAAAAACTAGAAGCAGTACTGGACGGTATGGACTTGGACCTGGAAGAGTGTGCCTATATCGGAGATGACCTTATTGATTTGCCTTTGCTGGTCATGGTGGGTCTTTCCGTGGCGCCAAAAGATGCTTTACCCTACATCAAGGAAGAGGTGGATATGGTTTCATCCCTTGATGGTGGTGGAGGTGTTTTCAGGGAAGTGGCTGACCTGATCTTGCGTTCTCAGGGTAAATTAAAAATGATTATTAACCAACTGAAGGAAAAATAAATGATGCCTGTATTTACACAGCCCATGCACATCACCGATCAAGTGGTGCTTGGCAAAGAAAAACCTGTTTTATTTTCAGGTCCCTGTGCAGTGGAGAGCTTTGATATCTGTATGGAGATCGGGAGTACCATAAAGGACGAGGCCGAGAAAAATGGTTTTTCATATGTTTTTAAAGCTTCTTTTGACAAGGCAAATAGGACTTCGTCCGGTTCTTTTAGAGGCATTGGGATGGACAAGTCGCTGGAGGTTTTGCAGCGCGTGGGCAATGAGTTGGGAGTGCCTTTGGTTACTGATATTCATGAAAGCTATCAAGCTGCCGAAGTAGCTGAAGTAGCGGATGTACTGCAGATTCCAGCGTTTTTATGCCGTCAGACAGATCTTTTGCTGGCAGCAGGGAAGACCGGTAAGGCGATCAAGATCAAAAGAGGCCAGTTTATGGCTCCTGAGGATATGCAATATGCGGTGAGCAAGGTAAGGTCCACTGGCAATGAAAACGTATGCCTGACAGAAAGAGGTTTTTCATTAGGCTACCATAATTTGGTGGTGGATATGCGGTCATTGCCTACCATGAGGCAGTTTGCGCCGGTTGTATTTGATATTACCCATTCGGTACAGCAGCCCGGAGGCCAAGGAGGAAGTAGTGGCGGGCAGCGTGAATTTGCTCCGTTTTTGGCAAGAGCTGCAGCGGCTGCGGGAGTGGATGGCTTCTTTATCGAAACCCATCCAGAGCCGGCCAAAGCTCTGAGCGATGGGCCAAATATGATTCCATTACATAGGATGGCTGATTTTCTTGAAATGCTCAAGGAGTGTTGGGAAACTGGAAATAAGTATAGTGCCTTTCAAGTAGAATAGTGAAATGTCTTTTGGCTGCTTTTGACGGGGTGATGTCACCTGTTAAGGGCAGCTTTTTTAAATTGTTGGTTCTATATGATTTACTGAGGGTAACTTTTGTTTTGTTTGCTAAATTATAGCTTGAATATCACTTTGTTCCGTGTTGCTTTTTTGCTTCAGGTCAAAAAAGTAACCAAAACCTGTCCGCCAGTGGTGGAAAATCCGCTGCAGTGAGCGATTTCGGCTAAAATCAACGCCAGTACTCGCGCAGGCAAACTCCTCCTGTCTAAAGCTAGGTAGAGCTAAAGGAAGCCAGGTAAACCATTTGAGCAGCAAACCAACTTTTTGTGCTGATTCACGTCAGACAAGCCTGCGCCTTTTCCAGCCCACTTCTTTGGTTTCTTATCGTCAAATATCTCAAGGCAGAACAGAAAATTCTCCATTGGAAAAGATTATGAATCAAGGGTTAAATAATCGACATTATATCTTCACCCACTATAATCGATTTAGAATCAAATTGATTGTGCTAACTAAATGGTGAAATCCTCATTTTTTATTTTTAATTTACTTGTGTTAAGCGAAATTTTATGAAAAAATTAATTTGGCTTGGCTGCTTTATGTCATTGTTCTATTGCACGGCAGCAGCACAAGTAATGGGTTCCACAGCGGAAGTATCACTCGAAATTCGTAACATTTTAGAGTCATTTGCTCCTGGTAAAGCCGCTCAGGTAGGTGAGCAACATCTTCATCATCCTGATTTATTGATTGCGTTTTATAGCAATAGGCAGTTTGAACCTGTCTGGGTAAATGACGGGAAATGGCATGAATCGGCAAGTGATCTTCTTGCCCAAATAGAGGAGTCAAAATACGATGGCCTCCTGCCTGCTTCCTATCACCTGTCTTCAATCAAGGAAGTGATCTCACGGGATAAACAACAGTCCATCGACAATGGACATCCCGTTCACCAAGCCTATGTGGATCTCCTGCTTGCTGATGCCTATTTTAGCCTTGCCAATGATCTGTATTTAGGAAAGGTAGTCCAAAAAGGACTTCAGAATTCGTGGGAAATCACCCCAAAACGCGTCAAGGTGGATTTTGGAGAGGCCATGGAAAAAGGGCTTGAAAGTGGTGATGTTTCAAAAAGTCTGGAGGATTTTTGGCCGAGGTATAAGGTGTATAGAAGCATGCGAAAAAGCATAAAGGAGTTTTATGAGATGGACGATTCCTTGGAGGAAAAGTGGGAAAAGGTCGGTGGCAAAACCCTTAAAGTGAATGAAGAGAACAAGTCGGTACCAGCGATTAGGGAGCGACTTTTTTACTGGAACGATTTGCCGACCTATTCAGTCCCCAATGAAGAGCTTTATGACAGTACGATGCTGGCAGGGGTGGTGCACTTTCAAAAACGCAATGGACTGGACGCAGATGGTGTTATTGGTAAGGATACGTATAGCGCACTCAATGCGAGCCCCGCAGATATGATAAAGAAAATTGCCGTCAATATGGAGCGGATGCGTTGGCTGCCGGATACCGTGTTGGATGGACGTTTTGTCATGGTAAATATCGCCAATTTTCAACTGGATTATTTACAGGATAATGGTCTTGATACTGTCTTTACCTCAAAGGTGATTGTCGGTAAGGAATATCATACCACACCTGTTTTTAATGGTGAAATGGCCTATATTGTTTTGAGCCCTACTTGGACGGTACCAAGCTCTATTATCAAAAGGGAGATGATTCCCAAGATCAAGAAAGATGCAAGTTATCTTACCAAGAATCACCTTAAGATTCTCACGTATTCGGGCAAAGAGGTCAGCCCTACTTCGATCGATTGGTCAAAGGCCGCTTCTGGTAATTTCCCCTATATGATAAGGCAAAGTCCAGGCCCTTCCAATTCCCTTGGACAGGCCAAGTTTATTTTTCCAAACAAACACAACGTGTATATCCACGATACCCCTTCAAAATCCCTTTTCAGCAAAGATTTGAGAGCATTTAGTCATGGGTGTATCAGGATTCAGCAGCCTGCGGAGTTTGCAGAAATACTATTAGAAGGCGATAGCAAATGGGACATGCAGCGTATCCGTGAAGCAATGAATAAGGGAAAGGAAACGACTGTGATGCTTAAAGAAAAGGTGCCTGTAGTCTTGATCTACTTGACCTTTTGGGCTGATCCATCGGGCAAGGCACATATCAGAAAAGATATTTATGAACGTGATGATGCCGTCGCCAAAGCGTTGCTAAACTGAAAGGAGCTGGTGTTAAATATTTGTTTTAGGTTATTTATTTTTAAGATGGCATAGTCATTGATATTTTAAATGGTACTAAACCAATTAAAATTTTATGAATAGATGCCAGAAGTGGATCGTATTGAGCTTTTTGTTTTTTGCTGCTTGTAGCCCAAAAGTAGATGAGGATACATTACAAGCAATCAAACAGCAACTTCAAGGAGAAGTGCTGGAAAAGGTATATGGGGAATTTGATTATCAGCCCATTTGGATCAGTGCTGAGGGATTGAGTGAGCATGGAGAAAGGTTTTTGAAGGTGATGGAGGAGGATATTCCTGTGGATGGGTTGGATAAGGATGATTATCACTATGGACTGATCAAGCAGCGAGTAGATAGCATAAGCCAAGGTGGAGGAGTGGAACTATTGGCTGATTTGGAATTGGTGGTTTCCGAGGCTTTTGTCCATCTGGCAAATGATCTGCATTATGGTAGTGTGGATCCGAATGAAATGTCTTCCAAATGGAAGATGGAGCCAAAAGCAAAAGATGTGGACGTGGAATCCCTTTTGGTAGAGATAGGGAAAGGCAATCTGGAGCTAAATGAAGCGCTGAGTCAATTGCGTCCTGATAATCAGCTTTATGCAGGGCTCAGGGAGGAAATGGAGAAAGTGTTGGCGGCTAAAGACCATTCAGACAAACCTCATATTAAATTTAATGGGGCATTGGAAGTAGGGGATCGTGACCCGGTAATTACACAAGTGCGCAAGGCACTCGAAGAAACGGGTGAAGCGGGGATTTCGGACTACAAGGAAGCCGATGTTTATGATAAGGAATTGGAGCAAGCAGTAAAGCGATTTCAGAAAAGGCATGGGCTCAAGGAAGATGGTATTTTAGGAGAAGATTTTTGGCGTGCCATCAATTATAGCAGGGAAGATTTGCTTGCCAAACTAAAAGTCAATTTAGAGCGGTTGCGGTGGTTACCGGATTTTTTAAGCACAGATGGCCCAAAAGTACTGGTAAATATCCCCAATTACTATATGGATTATGTAGTGGATCAAGACACCGTTTTTTCTACCAAGGCCGTGGTGGGCAAGGAATATCACCAAACACCTGTATTTACCGCAGAGATGAGTTATGTGGTGTTCAGTCCATATTGGAATCTCCCCGATGGCATTCTCTGGGAAGAGACCATACCGGCTATTCTGAAGGATAAAGACTACCTTTCCGAGCACAATATGGAAATCGTGGACCAGCAAAGAGAAGTGGTCAAGCCAAGCAGCATTCGCTGGAAGAAACTGTCCAAGGAAGAGGGTTTTCCCTATTTGATCCGCCAGTTGCCAGGCGATGACAATGCCTTGGGGAGGGTAAAGTTTATGTTTCCCAATTCTTATAATATTTACATCCATGATTCTCCTGCCAAGGCATTGTTTGATAGGGATGAAAGGACCTTCAGCCATGGCTGTATCCGGATAGCAGACCCAGACGGCTTTGCCGAGGTATTGCTGAAGGATAAGAAAGAATGGAATAAAGACTCCATCAATAATGCAATGCAGCTGGAAAAGGAGAAGCAAGTGAATTTGGACACCAAGCCGGCAGTTTGGATACTATACCTCACGGCATGGAAATCGGCAAATGGGCTTCAGCTCAGGGAGGATGTGTATGATAGCGACAAACAGCTGTCCCAGAAGATGGGGGCTAGGGTGAGTTCCGTGTATTTTTAAGAAGCATCAGCTTGAAAACAGAAGGGATTAGGTGGTCATGTCCGTATCAAGTAAGGCAGTTGCCCGAAGGTAGTCGGTGTTGGGAGCATAGATAAACAAGCAGCTCTCTTCCTTGATGCTGTCGATGATCGCCTTGTATTGGTTCATGGGCAGAGCAGGGCATCCCAAGCTCCTTCCTAGCCGCCCGTATTTCTTAATAAAGTCAGGGTTTGCATACGTTGCGCCATGGATGACAATTGCCCTTTGGCGGGCATTGTCGTTAACTCCCTTTTCGATCCCATCGAGTCGGAGCGAATAGCCGTGTTTGCCGGAATAGGTTTCTGCCGTACGGTAAAAGCCGAGGCTGCTCATGTAACTCGAATTGGTATTGGAAAATTTCTTGGCCATCAATCCGCCACTGTTCCGTCCATGAGCCACCCAAGTATGGTGCAGGATTTTACCAGAAGTAGGGTCAATTGTCCAGAGCCTTTTTTGAGAAGATGGAAGGCTGAAATCAATGATGGTGAGCGGTTTTGTAGAAGAAACTTTGCCGGTTTCGCTCAATTTCAAAAAGCCGTTGATGCCCATTTCCAGTGCTTTTGAAGAAATGGTAATGTTGGTATTTTGGCCGTTCAGGTTTTCGAGTACCTTCTGAATGAGTAACTCAGCGGTAGTATTTGCACTAGACGCGATGGGCTTTAAGGCGATGTTTCGCTGGGGAGTGTACGCAAATAGGGCTGTGCTTAGCAGCAGTGCCAGCATAAGTCCTGTTTTTCTAAGCATATATTATTTTTGTATTAAGATGATAAGGGTGTTAATTGTTTGAACACTAGTGTGTTACTTCTGTAATAGATAACGCAAAAGTAAAGTAATCATTGTAAATATGAACTGAAAGGTTGTTTATTTTTGTTAAAAAAGCTGGAAATATTTCTTCGATGGCAGCTTAAAGTGGCAAGATTACTGATCTTAATCATGAATTGAGATGTAAATGAAATAATATTTGGTTAATTTTGCCGTCCGAATTCACTTCAACTTTTTGATTAAAAAGGAGTTGAGGGAAGGAAGGCATCGTAGGGCTTAGGTTGCGAAAAACAAATAAGAGGAAATAATTGTTCTGTATAAGGATAGTTGAAATTCATTTCGCCATTCTTTCAGAAAACATCGTAAATGGAGTTAGTAACATGAGAGTAGCGGTTTATCGCAAAGAGCATTTTAATGCGGCACATCGATTACACAATGCCGATTGGTCGGAAGAGAAAAATGAGCAAGTTTTTGGTAAATGCAATAACCCTAGCTATCATGGTCATAATTATGACCTTCATGTGAAGCTGGTGGGGCCGATAGATCCTGCTACCGGCTATGTTTATGACATGAAAGTCCTGAGTGATATGATCAGGACGAAAGTAATAAAGAAGTTTGACCATAAGAATTTAAACCTGGATACAGATGAATTCAAAGAACTCAACCCAACTGCAGAAAACATTGCTGTGGTTATTTGGAATATTTTAAGGAAAGAAATTGAAGAAAAATACGATCTAACGGTTCGATTATATGAAACAGAAAGGAATTATGTTGAATACGACGGGCATTGATATAGACAGGTCAGTAGATGAAATAGGGGATGAGCACATTGGCACATCCCACGAGACTCCCTTGCGAGAAGATGCCTTTGAAATGGATGATGAGCTCAAAATGGAGCTGATCGAGAAGCACTTCAAAGATATCATGCATGTGCTGGGGCTGGACTTGACCGATGATAGCCTGAGCGGGACTCCGCGTCGTGTAGCGAAGATGTTTGTACAGGAAGTGTTTAGTGGGTTAGACCCAAAGAACAAGCCTGATGTAAAGCTTTTTGAAAATAAGTATAAGTACAGTGAGATGCTTGTAGAAAAGGACATTACCTTCTTTTCACATTGCGAGCATCATTTTGTGCCTATTTATGGAAAGGCCCATGTGGCTTATATTTCCAATGGCAATGTAATCGGACTGTCCAAGATCAACCGTATCGTCCAGTATTTTGCTAAAAGACCGCAGGTTCAGGAGAGGCTCACCATGCAAATAGGAAATGAGCTGAAGGAAATCCTTGGTACAGATGATGTGGCTGTGGTCATTGACGCCCATCATATGTGCGTATCCTCCCGCGGAGTACAGGATGTAAACAGTAAGACCGTGACCTCTTTTTATAGCGGGAAGTTTGATAAAGATGATGGTACTAGAAAGGAATTTATGCAGTATATAGCATTGAAATAACATAAAATACGTTAAATAAGGAAAAAAAAGCCAGAGGAATACTCTGGCTTTTTTTATGTAAAATAGGGTGAAAGCCCTATTTATTTGTCGAATCCTTTTGAATAGAGTATGTAATTATTTTATTTCTTTATTATTTGAAATTTTGATTTTTATAAAAATTTCATTTACCTTCAAATCTATTATTCAATGTTTCAGATGCATCCTGTTTAAGATTACGATCTTTTATTTGGGGTGGTTTGATTTACGTTTTGAATGATATTAACACCACTAACCCTTTAATCCCCTTTCCAATGACTTCATTAAGTCTTTCATATTCCGAAAAAGGTGATACCCAGCTTTGGTTGGATATGAAGGCAGGTGATTTGGAAGCTTTTGAACAGATCTATCGCGACCATGTGGATTTTATCATCCGATATGGAAACAGCTTTACGGATGACCAAACGGTGATTGATGACTGTGTCCAAGAAGTGTTTTGCAGGATTTGGCAAAAACGGTCCTTGCTAAAGGTGACGAATAATGTCCGCTATTATGTGATGGCGGCTTTTCGGAAAGAGTTATTGAAATTCTTGAAAAAAAGATCCAAGAGCAATTCACTGTTCGGAGTACTATTTCCTGGAGCCGGAGTGAATTTTGAGGCTTCCTTGGAGGTGGATATTATTAGAGAGGAATCGAGGAGGAGTCAAATAGAACTGCTCAATAGGGCCATGGTAAAACTGAGTTCCAGGCAGCGGGAAGTGGTTTACTTGAAGTTTTACAATGAACTGTCCATAGACGAAATAAAAGATGTGATGGCGCTAGATCGCAAGGCTGTGTACAATGCCCTTTCCAAAGCAATGATGGTCATGAGGAAAGAGCTCAAAAAATAATTTTAGTTGAAGTGTGCTTTGTGTCAAAAACGACCTGAAAAGGTCGTTTTTTTTAGTTTTCCTTACACCAAAATTCTAATACTTTGAGGAAGTAACATAAAGTAGCCAACTTATTTGACAACCACAGAGGGCCCAATAGGGAAAGTGTCGCTAAGCATTCCCCTCCCTTAGGCTGAAAGTCTAGTTCAAGAGCTCCCTTTAGCCACACCAAATTCCACGATATAATGGCTTTTCGAAGTTAGATGGAAATATGTATTAGCCTGACGGCTATGGGCGCAAGGCAGGCTCACCATCGCGGCGGATGCCCCAATCTCCAAACAGCCTGATTGAGTTTTTTACTCAAGACTACTTGCTGGAATTATTCTTTCGGATATGATATGACGCTAAACTAGTTGTTAATCCAATTAAGATAAAAATTCAGATTAATTATTGATTTGCTCTTATTCTTTTGATAATCATATGGTTATGTTTTTAGGGTGAAGGCGGTAAATGGTGCAGGCCTAAAAAGAATATATTTTTTCCCTTTTTCAGGGAGTAATTACCAGTATCTGGGGATTATTAGGTTGTATTAATATTCTTTTACGCTTTGAAAAAAACAAATAACCATTACTCGGATTACAAAATCCAGGACTTTTTGACAGATGAGTCCTTTATCGATTGGGCGAGAGGCCTGTCAGTCGAGGAGGATTGGACTTATATTTTGGAACAACACCCGCACTTAGTTCCCTTAGCAGCAGCAGCAAAAAAACAGTTATTGGCCATTAAGTTTGGAGGAGAAGAGGTCGAGGAGCTCCGTAAGGACAAGCTCTTTAATAAGGTCCAAAGCAGGATCAGTAAAGAAAATCGCGAGGACAATATCGTCCCAATAAACACCAAGTATCCCCAAACCGAACGAAGCAAGCATTTCCTATGGCTGGCAGCGGTCAGCATAGCGATATTGTCCCTGGCAGGGATAGCATGGTGGCAGGGAGGGCTACACTTCGGCTTGGAGACCAAGTCAGGAAAGTACTTGACCAAGGAAACGGCCAAAGGACAAAAGCTGACCGCTATTTTGAGTGATGGCTCGAAGGTAATGCTAAATGCAGGAGGGAAGATTGGGTACCGGGAATTTTTCAGTGATACCGCAAGGGTCGTGCACCTAGAAGGAGAAGCTTTTTTTGAAGTAGCAAAAGATAAAAAAAGGCCATTTCGTGTGGTCACTGGCAAGACAGTTACTACGGCATTAGGTACATCATTTAATATCCGAGAGGGCTTAGAGGATGTTGCTATTTCATTGTTAACGGGGAAAGTGGGTGTGGATATTTCGGATAGCGAAGGAGTGAAAGTGGCTACGTCCCTTTTACCAGGAGAGCAGGTGGTAGCGGATTTAGGTGAGGAAGTGTCCTTTGTGAAAGAGGCTTTTAACCCTGATGAGGTCACTGCTTGGCAAAGGGATATTCTGCTCTTCAAAAATGCCTCCAGCAGGGAGGTCTTTCAGAAAATAGAACTGTGGTATGGAGTAGAAATACATACCAGTGATGATAGTAAGTTTCGAAAGGACTGGAATTATACCGGAAGTTTTGAAGGAGAACGCCTTGAAGACGTGTTGGCGAGCATTGGCTTTGTCAAAGGATTTAACTACAGCATAAAAAAAAATAATCAAGTCTACCTAAACTAAAACACCTATGTAGAAAAACTACAGCAAAAGAGGAAAGGAGTAACCGCCATTACTCCTTTCAGGGCCGGCGAACAGCCGGAAATTTTTAACAAAGTGGATTATTCATTAAAAACTTTACAAAAGTATGAAATTAAATGTACCAAATCCCCATTTGGTATTGAAAAGTACTGCCCTATGGCTTGCCTTTCAATTTTTGGGAATGGGATTGCTCATGGCCGAAGCTACAAACGACAGGCCAACTAATCAGGAAAAGGACCTATTTGTCAATTTGTACTTTGATCAAAATAGCCTTGCTGAAGCCTTCGGTGTCATCGAATCAAAAACTGATTTCAAATTTTCGTACGATGCGACCGATCTTGATCCCACGCTTAGGATCAGTAAACAGTTTATCAATGCTCCACTCGAAAGTGTATTAAGTTACCTTGGTAAGGAAGGCCACTTGGAATTTAAACGGATCAATAAGACCATTAATGTAGTGGCTTTGGGTCCCCCCTCGGAGAATCTTTCAGAGAGAACGATCAAAGGGGTGGTAAAAGACCCGTCCGGAATTACTATTCCTGGTGTGAACATCATAGAAGTGGGGACTACCAATGGTACTGCCACTGACATCAATGGTGAGTTCAGCATGACGCTCACGACCACTAATCCCGTGATAAAATTGTCTTTCGTTGGCTATCAGGCCAAGGAAATCAAAATAGGCGCCTCCAGCGTGTATGAGGTGGTGTTGGAAGAAGATCAGAAAGCACTCGATGAGGTGGTTGTGGTAGGCTTTGGAGAACAAAAAAAGGTGTCAGTAGTCGGATCCGTGACCACTATCGAACCCAAGGAGCTGAAGATTCCTACCTCCAATCTCTCCCAGTCATTTGCTGGCCGACTTTCAGGAGTGGTGGCCGTACAGCGTTCGGGTGAGCCAGGTCGTGATGCGGCGCAATTTTGGATCAGGGGATTGGCCACTTTTGGCAATACCAACCCCTTGGTGTTTATGGACGGAATCGAAATTTCCATCAGTGACATGAACAGCATAGATCCCATGAATATCGAGAATTTTTCTATTCTGAAAGACGCTTCTGCGACGGCCATATACGGTGCCAGAGGGGCTAATGGCGTGATATTGATCGAAACCAAGCGTGGCGAAATCATGGATAAACCCCAAGTGAATATCATGATGGAAAATTCATTTATGGGGCCTACCCAGCTGCCGGAATTTGCTGATGCGGTGACCTTCATGGAAATGTACAACACAGCACGTAAAAACCAGAACCCTTTTCAGCCTCCGAAGTTTACCGAAGCGAAGATCGAAGGCACCAGACAGGGCCTCGACCCCTACGTTTTTCCAAATGTAAACTGGATGGATGAGCTTTTTAAGGACTTCTCTACTCGCCAATATGCCAATGTAAACGTCCGTGGAGGCGGTAAAATGGCCAAATATTACATGGCGGTGTCCTATTATAAGGACCAAGGGATATTGCAAAAAACTGATGTCAATGATTTTAATAACAACATAGATCAGAACCGCTATAATTTTGTCAATAATATCACGGTAAACGTTTCCCCTACTACTGAACTGGAACTGAATATCAATGCAGATATTATTGATTATAATGGTCCTGCGGTAGATGCTTCGGGGATATTTAACAATGTGATGAATTCCAATCCGGTGCGTTTTCCGGTGACTTATCCTGCGCAAGAGGAAACAGGCTATATCTGGTTTGGTAACAAAACGGGAGGTTTTGTCAACAATGCCTTTTATAATCCCTATGCGGACATGGTGAAAGGCTATAAGGAACGGAATAATTCCACTTTGATGTCCACAGTAAGGATCAGGCAAGATTTAAAAGCGATTACCGAAGGACTTACATTTTCGGGAATGGCCTCTTTTAAAAACTGGTCATCTTCAGAGATTATCCGTTCTTTTGAACCTTATTTTTATGAAATGACCTCTTACGAGTATGATGAAGCCACAGGACAGTACAATTATAATCTTGGGCTGATCGGGCAAGGAGGACAAGAGGCCTTGAGCCAGGAAGGGGCAAATAATGGTGATCGTTCATTGTATTTTCAGACATCCTTAAATTATAACAGGTCTTTTGGTAAGCATGATATTGGTGGTCTTTTTGTTTACCTTCAGCGGCAGTATAATACCAACATAGTAGGAGGTAACCTGACAGCTTCATTGCCAAGTAGAAACCAAGGGATTTCTGGCAGAGTGACCTATGCCTATGACGAGCGCTATTTAGTAGAGGCCAATTTTGGGTACAATGGCTCCGAAAACTTTATAGAGGGCAAAAGGTTTGGGTTTTTTCCCAGTGTGGCATTGGGCTATGTGATCAGTAATGAAGATTTTTTCTATGGACTTACCAATACCTTTAGTCTTCTGAAACTGAGAGGATCATTTGGGGTGTCAGGAAATGATCGGATCGGTAATGAGAGATTTCCATATCTAAGTAATGTCAACTTGGGTGCAGATAATGGTTACACCTTTGGGCAGAATTTTAATAACAGTAGAAGTGGGGTGATGATCAATCGCTATGCGAATCCTAACATCACTTGGGAAGAAGGCCAAAAGCTGAACCTCGGAATGGATGTAGAGCTTTTTGGTAAAATGATGCTTAACGTGGATGTGTTCAAGGAAACGAGGAGTGGGATCTTTATGCAGCGGAACACCGTGCCGGGCACCATCGGTGTGGGGGATGCCAAGCCGTATGCCAATCTAGGGAAAGTAGAGAACAAGGGCGTGGACTTGACCTTGGCCTATACACAGTCATTTGGGAATGACCTGCTCGTTTCCACCCGGGGTACGTTCACCTTTGCTAGGAATAAGGTACTCGAACGCGATGAACCCAATAGGTTATATCCTTACTTGAGCGGGATAGGTAGACCGATCAACCAGCTATGGGGGCTTCAAGCAGAGCGCCTCTTTATCGATCAGGCGGAAATAGACGCTCATTCCACACAGACGTTTAGTGGGCAGTATTACCCTGGGGATATTAAGTATACAGATGTCTCCCAAGCATACGATGAACTGTCCCAGATCGATGCCAACGATAAGGTGCCGATGGGACATCCCACTGTGCCTGAAATTACCTATGGTTTTGGTGTCAATGTCATCTATAAGAAATTTGATGTAGGCATTTTGATGCAGGGAGTGGCCAATACATCTTTCTTTATCAATGACATCCAGCCTTTTGCCCAAAATGAACGCAATGTGCTGAAGGCCATAGCGGATGACTATTGGACAGCCGAAAACCAAAACTTCAATGCCTTTTACCCTCGGCTGTCAGAATTTGACAATCCAAACAATACCCAGAACTCTTCTTGGTGGCTTCGCAGCGGGGCATTTGTTCGCCTGAAACATGCAGAGATCGGCTATCAGTACAGCCCCAAAGTACGGTTCTACTCCAATGGAGTCAACTTGATGACATTTAGCAAATTCAAGTTATGGGATCCAGAGCAGGGTGGAGGAAATGGACTGGGCTATCCGCCACAACGGGTGATCAATATTGGTGTTCAGATTAACCTTTAAAATTGAGAAAAGATGCAAATTAAGAATATAATAAATAAACTGTCTGTAGGCCTGCTGTTGTCAGGAGCGCTTTCTATGGGGGCATGTGATTATTTGGACATTGTGCCGGATGATGTCAGTACCGTCGAAGATGCCTTTAAACGCCCCAATGAGGCCATGAATTTTCTGTACTCCCTGTACGGATTTATGCCAGCTGAGAATGACATGTTCAGTGCCATAGCACTTTGGGGTACGGATGAGCTGGTGACACCTTGGGACAGATCCCACTATTATGCCAAGCGAATGATGCGGGGAGAGTTAAATGCTACCGATCCGTTTTTTGACTACTGGACTCCCAGTGGCGACATAGACATGTATGATGGGATCAGACAATGTTATATTTTCTTGGACAACATTGACGGTACACCTGGTTTTTCGGAGGCAGAAGTGACGCGGATGAAAGGAGAGGCGACTTTTCTTATTGCCTATTATCACTTCAATCTTCTTCGTCAGTACGGGCCGATTGTATTGATGAGGGGAGAGGTCGCTTTTGATGCGCCAGAAGAAGAATATTTTGCAGCAAGGGAGCCTTATGATGAGTGCGTCTCTTTTATAGCTGGGAAATTTGATGAGGCGATCTCCTTGCTCCCCAGCAGTGTGGCTTCGGCAAGTGAACTGGGACGGGTAACCAAAGTGATCGCCCAGTCCATAAAATCCCGCATGTACCTTTATGCAGCCAGTCCGCTGTTTAATGGTAATGCAGAATTTTATCAGGATTTCACCAACAAGGATGGGACTCCTTTGATGAACACACGATACGCTGAAGAAAAGTGGCTTTTGGCTTTGGAGGAAACCAAAAAGGCAATTGACCAAGCGGAGGCGTTGGGCAAGCAGCTATATGAACATGAACTGGTGGATGGAGCGCCAAGCGAGCAAGGGAAGCTGAACTATCGGTATTCGATGGTGCAGCCGTGGAATGAGGAAGTGGTGTGGGGCTACAGCCGTCCAGAGCCTTATTATGGCTGGCAAAGGCACAGCATGCCAAGGGTGGCAGGTGCCGCATATAACGGGCAGGCACCTTCCATATCCATGGTGGAGCGGTATTACACCAAAAATGGACTGCCAATTGACGTAGATCCTGAATTTGACTACACCGATAGGTACGATCTAGCGGATAGTACTATTCTGCTGCATAGAGACAGGGAGCCGAGGTTTTATGCTTCCATTGCCTATGATCGGGGAGTGTTTTTGGCCAACAGTACCGAAGTGGTCATGCATATGCGTGAAGGGGAAGAGCATGGGTGGTCCAGTGGCCAAAACAATTATTCCCCTACCGGATATTTAGTCCAGAAAGGAGTCCACCCTGAGTCCATCATTACCACCAGTCAAAACCAAGTCATCAACTATCCTTGGCCATTGGTAAGGCTCGGAGAGTTGTATCTCAGCTACGCCGAAGCCTTGAACGAATATTATGGCGCAGCCAGACATACCGAGGTGATCGAGTACCTAGATGAGATCCGACAAAGAGCCGGAGTGCCGACTATTCAGGAGGCTTGGTCACGTGTGGGTAAGACCTCCTTCTCCAAAGAGGAGATGAGAGAGATCATCAAGCAAGAAAGAAATATCGAGTTGGCTTTTGAGGGTCATCGTACTTGGGATGTCAGAAGATGGAAAGAAGGGGATGAAAACTTCAATACAGTGGCCAGAGGATTGGAGATCACTGCCAATGCTCCTGAAGATTTCTATAAGGTGGTCAATGCAGAAAACAGGATTTTCAACACTCCTTCTTACTACCTGTTCCCCATTAGGATCTCCGAGTTGGAGATCAACCAAAACCTAGTTCAAAATCCCGGATGGTAAAAAATACTGACATGAAAAAAATAACATTATATATTTCTGCCCTATGTTTTACATGGTCATTGGTCACAGGATGTGTCAGTGACGAAGACATCAGCCTTCCTACAGGCCCGTCGAGTATTGAGACGGAGGCAGGTTACGGTGAGGTGGTGTTTACTTGGGTGTTTCCGGAAGATCCCGCGGCTGAATTTGTGCAGGTAAATTATCAAAATGCCGAAGGTGAGGAATTGCACCAAAAATTCAGTAGGCATGCCGAAACAGCTATAATAGCAGGGCTTGAAGAGCGGTCCTATACGTTTGATGTCATGGTGGGTGATAAGGAAGGCAACCTGTCGGCTCCACAGTCGGTGACAGTGACTCCAAATAAACCGCCACATCTTTTTGTTGCTGAGACGGTGAAGTTAGAGCCGGACTTTGGTAGTATACAAGTGCTTTGGGAAAATGCGACTGAGCGCGAAGTAGCCGTGAATGTGGCCTACATGGACGTGAATGGGCAGTCTAAAGTGGCCGTTTTCAATTCCAGTGATCCTGAGGGGCTTGGAGAGATTTCTGATGCCGCATTCGAAGAACAGCACTACGAAATTCATGTGAGCAATCCCGTGGGTGCACAATCAGCAGTACAGACTGTTTTGCTGGCACCATTTGCGGAATCCGCCTTTGATAAGAGTGAATGGGAGGTAGTCGAGATCTCCGCTGAAGAAGAGGAAGGTCAAAAGTATAACCTATATGACGATGATGTCAGTACCATCTGGCACTCGCCTTGGTCTTGGTCCCAGCCAGATTACCCCCATTATTTTGTGATCGACCTAAAAGAACAAAAAATCATCAGTCGGGTGGGACTTGTCAATAGACAAAATGACACCAGGGGGATGACCAAAGTGGGTTTTTCAGGTAGTGTGGATAATGAAAACTGGGTGGATTTTGGCGAGTTTGATTTTGAGCAGATCAATGAGGAACAAAAATTCAGGCTTTCTGCCAACCCCTCTATTAGGTATTTAAAAGTAACTCCTCTCGAAGGAACCAATTTCTTTACCTTTTTGGCGGAGGTAAATATTTATGGACAATAAGTGTTTTAAACCCAGTTTATGCATTAGCCTATTTACGCCACGGCGCACAGGTATTGCGGTTTGATCCGCCGAGACGGACAAAGTCAGTCGCCTCACTGCTGTATTTGATTCTATCTGGCCGCTAGATCATAGCCGTCAGTTTAACCCGGATTATGCGTTAGGAATCGTAGTGAGAGCTGAAATTGCAAGAAAATCAGTTAGTTTGGAGGCATTAGCGTAGCACCGCTACGGTTATGCCGAAAACTAAAGTGAAACGGCTGATTTTGAAGCAGTTTCAGGTCGCAACAGATAGGCTAATGCATATTCCGGGTTTAAGCAGATATCGGCACACCAACTGCCACAATTTAGCGGTTCGGGATTACAATTCCCGAACCGAGGTAATGGGGACTTGAAATTCCTGTAGACATGTATAAACACGGGCATAACTAAAAAACAATGAGACAACGATATTTTATGATTTTATCGCAGGTGATTTTGACTGTATGCGTGTCCTGTGCGACAGAAATCACAGATCCAATTGTAGAGAATAATGATACCACGGCTACTGATGTGGTCTATAAAGACTTCTTCATTCCGGCAAATAAATCCTATATGGAGCCTTGGGATGGCCAGGCCCCGGCCATGCAGTACAATCCAGATGCTGACCAAGATGTGGTCACTGGGTGGCAATCCCTGGATCATGACCTAGTGGGCTACTACGAGCTCAGTCCGGGCCAGTACATCACAGGACTCTCCCTTAAGACAGCAGCTGGCGAGCAGACCGATTTTCAATTGACTATTTCTTCCCCAAATGACGTGGCGTTTCAGGCCGTTTCTACGGCGTCGCTGGCGGGTAAAGGGGATTTTGAGGAAATCATATTCGATACCATTCAAGTCGCCCAGACCGGTTTTTACAGGTTTGAACTGTCCCCCATTTCCAAGTCAGGCTCGGAAGTGGCAGAGGTGGAGCGTTTTGTGTTCAGGACAGAAAGTGGATCGGCTCGTTACGCCCATTGGCTTTCTTCGCCATCGGTACACTTGAGCTTCAAACCCGGTGATCAGGTCTCCCGAGATTACGATTGGCTCTATGGCCAAATCAATGTGCCGCAAGGGTACGATCCCATGTATACCTTTTACATGTGCATAGGGTTTTATAGGGGCTATTTTGGGATTCAGGTAAATAGCGCAACCGAAAGAAGGGTGCTGTTTTCGGTTTGGGACAGCTCGGATGTACCGGATGACCGTGAAGATGTGGATCCGGAGGATTTGGTTACGCTGATTGATAAAGGTGACCAGGTACACGCAGGTGGGTTTGGCAACGAGGGAACAGGAGGACAGTCTTACTGGAAATACCCTTGGGAAACAGCCGTTCCTGTAAAATTCATCATGAATGTCCGCCGTAACAATGACAACACCGTGCTGTTGTCTGCTTGGTTTATGGATGTGGAGAGCGAAGGGTGGAAATACATGGCCACTTGGAAGGCCCCACAAGAGCAACGGTATTTTGATGGGTTTTATTCATTTTTAGAAAACTTCGGCAATCGAAACGGTCAAAAGGTAAGGATGGCAGAGTATTACAATATGTGGGGAAAGGAAGTAGGAGGAAGCTGGATCAACTTTAATCGTGCTACCATGACCCATACTGACGGAGTGCCCGAAGGTAGGGACGATTATGCTGGGGGGCTTTTGGACGGGGCATCACAGCGGTTTTATATGAGTTCTGGAGGATATACCCATGCAGATGAACAAGCAGTCAGTACCGCCACTGCTTCGGCCAATGCACCTGCGGCAGACCTTACTGCTTTGTCCGCAAGGGTAGACAAGGCCTTGGATAATCAGGTCATTCCCTTTGACAAAGCAGCATGGATCGTGACGGATTTTTCGTCCGAAGAGGTCTCTGGTGAAGGAGCAGACAATGGCCACGCAGCAGATGCCATCGATGACAATCCCGCTACTTTTTGGCATAGTCAGTGGGCTGGTGCCAATCCGGGTTATCCGCATCACATCACCTTGGATCTAGGGCAGGAATTGACCGCTAAGGGATTACTGATTCAAAACCGGTCAAAACAAAACGGTCGTCCGAAAACCGTCCAAGTGCAAGTAAGTGATGATAACCAGACATGGAGCTCCCTCGGGACGCTGAGCTTTCCCCTAGATGGAGGGGCGGTGGATTTTACTAATTCTGAAAATTTTAGGTTCATAAAATTGACTATTACCGAAGGGTATCACGATGGGACTGAAAGTGACTTTTTCGTGCATGCTGCAGAAATAGGCCTGTACTGATTAGAATCGGATATTATTGTTTTAACCATAACCATAACCAAAATGACTATTCGAAATCAACTAACATTTTGCCTGATACTGGCTGGCTTTTTTTTTCAAGGTTGTACCTTGAAAAACAATGTGAACCCTGTAGAGGAAGAGGAAATAGAAAAGGAGTTGGAGCTCGGGAACTATGAATCAGATTACAATTATAATCTTAATGTGGTATATTTTGTCCCCTCAGACATTGAGCCGTTGGCTAATTACCATGAGCGGCTATCTGGTGTCATGTTGTTCATGCAGGATTGGTTTAAGGGTGAGATGACAGCATTGGGCTTTCCTGGGAAGACTTTTGGATTGCTAAAGAGTGAAGTGGACCCTTCTTATGTAAAAGTAATCCTGATTCGAGGAGAGGGAGGACAGGATGATTACCCTTATCAAGGCGGGGGCAGTTCGGCAGGAGCAGAAATCCGTCAATATTTCCAAGCCCACCCAGCTGAGGAAGCGAGTGACCACACATTGGTGTTTATGCCCAGTAGGACTGGAGGTAATGGCTGGGATGCAGGAGGGGTGCCCTTCTATGGGCTTGGTAAGTGGTGCTATGCGCTGGACTACCTTAATTTTGACATGAGCTATTGGCAAGATGGTTCCCGGCAGGGAGACGAACTTTGGATTGGGGGCACGATTCATGAATTGGGACATGGGCTGAATTTGCCCCATAACAAACATAAGGCCACGGATAATTGGACGTCCATGATGTCTTGGGGCAATCATGAATTTAACGATACACCCGATCAGGTGAAATTGACTTTGGCAGATGCCTTGATCCTCAACAATAACCAAGTGGTCAATGAAAGTACCGGAAGTGGACACTATACGGGAGAGGTGGGGTTTAACTTGAAATCCATGCGTATCCACGCTGATAACCAGAACCTATATTTGAAAGCACGTGCCGAATCCGACATTCCTTTTAATGGCGTGATCGCATACAATGATCCGAAAACCAGCTTGGGAGATGGGAATTATAATGCCATTACTTGGGCTACCAATAATATAATTGAGGGGGACAGTGTATCATTGACCATGCCGCTGGCAGGAATAGATCAGGATTTTAAACAATATCCTTTTGAATTGCGAGTAAGGTTCCTGCATACCAATGGGAAGCATACTGAATTAAGCTATCCCTACTCCTATTTGGCAGGAAAACCAGCTATCGATGTAGATCTCAAAGAGGTGAAAGAACTCTCTAAAGACAATTGGTCAGTAGTCGATGTCTCCTCGGAAGAGTTGGTAGGAGGAGGGACCAACAAAGGCGCAGGTACTCATCTTATTGATGGTCAGGATGACACCTTTTGGCATTCCCAGTGGTACCAGGCTAGTCCACTATACCCACACTACTTTGTGCTAGACTTGGATCAAGTGGAAACTGCAAATGGGATGGTTTTCAGCCAGCGATTGGACAAGTACAATGGTAGGGTCAAAACCATTAATGTAGAAATCAGCAGCGACAATTCCTCTTGGATTGGCCTAGGCAATTTCCAGGTTGGGGACGGAGCAAGAGATGTGGTGGAATGGACTTCAACGGAGAGTTTCCGCTATATCAAAGTGACGGTGACAGAAGGCCATGACAATGGTAGTGGGGAAAATGTGTACTTTTCACATTTGGCTGAGTTCGGTCTTTATTGAGGATATCAGGGCGGGGCTGTCTTGTTTTGTAAGATAGCCTCGTCTTTTTAAGATTGCGTGGGTCATCGCTAAAAAAGGAATTGTCCATATTGTTTGTAAATTAAGGGCTACTAAATTAATATGCCCAAAATGAACCCTTCTTCACAGCAGCGCCTTTTGTCACTTGACTTCTACAGGGGGATTACCATGTTCCTGTTGATTGCCGAGTTTTCCCATCTTTTTTCTTATTTGGTCTCTCCTGAATTTGAAGGGACTTTTGTTTATGCTTTGGGGGAGCAGTTTCATCATGTGGAATGGGAAGGGCTGCACTTTTGGGATTTGATCCAACCGTTTTTTATGTTTATTGTTGGGGTGGCCATGCCGATGTCTTTTGCCAAACGGATGGAAAAAGGAGCCAATTACAGTGAGGTCAGCCAGCATGCCTACAAAAGGGCTTTTGTCCTGCTTGTCTTGGGTTGGGGGCTTTATTGCATAGATCCGGGTGAGATCGTGTTTAGGTTTCAAAACGTACTTGCCCAGTTGGCAGTGACCTATCTTTTGGCCTTCTTGGTCATGCGAAAGACGGTGGCTTTTCAGATTGCCTTTTCACTGTTGCTCTTGCTTGTCAGCGAATTGCTTTATCGTTTTTTTCCTGTGGAGGGCTTTGACTATGCGTTCCAAGCTGGGGAGAATTTTGGTGCCTGGTTCAATGTCTTGATTGCCGGTGAAGAAGATTCGGGGCACTGGGCCATGTTCAATGCTCTTCCGACAGCAGCACATACGATCTGGGGCGTATGTGCAGGAAAACTATTAATCGGTCCACTGTCTGGCAAGCGAAAGTGGAGGCTGTTATTGGTAGGAGGACTCGTGGCGCTTTTCCTAGGATATGCTTTAAGCACTTTCACACCGATTATCAAACGCATAGCGACAAGTAGTTTTGTTATCATTTCGGGGGGATGGTCTTTGATTGGCTTGGCAATATGCTATTGGTGGATAGATGTCCGGAAGCATCAAAAAGGCGTGTGGGTCTTTGCGATTGTAGGGATGAACCCTTTGTTTATTTACCTTTTTGCCCATGTGGGAGGAGCTGACTTGGTTCGGAAGATTTTATTGCCCTTTTCCAATGCGATCTTTGGATGGACAGGTGAGCTTGGAGCTGGGCTTGTCCTCAGTTTGCTGGTATTATTGGCGATGTGGTATATCTGCTTTTGGCTGTATAAAAGAAAAATATTTTTTAAAGTATAAAATCGAGGAAACAGGGCGAAGGCAATAAAAAGAGAATGACTATCTGTGATTTTGCACGTAATGGAACAATTACATAATATGATTTCGAAAGTTAAGGAAATTCCTTGGAGAAACCGCTTTAAGAAATCTACCGTTCCTATGGAATTTAGCTTCATACGTGCTACAATTTTGGGCGCAGGTGACGTCAAAGGCCGCAATAGATAGGCTAATGCATTCCGGGTTTAATGCCGTTTAGTTAGTATATACCTGGAAACATTGGTTCTATTGTTTTTCTGCTAAATTCCAAGATGGTTTTCATCTTTTTACCTTTGTCACTTTTTTGCTGCAGGTCAAAAAAGTGACCAAAAAACCCCGCCGCTACGCCACGGCGCACAGGTGTGCATCTATTGGCCTAAAATTAAAACCTTCCCTCATGCAGGCAAACTCCTCCTTTTTTAGCTGCCAACATTCTTTTTGGTTAGTATTTCGTCAAACAAGCCTGCCTACTTGCCCGCCCTCTTTTTAATTTCTAACGCCCAATACCTGCAAGGCGGATCCATTTTGTACATATTTTAAAAGGCCATGGATTAAAATCATAACTCTCTCAATGGACGATCCGTATTGGAAAATCTTCTTAACTAAACGGCATTGAATCCGGGTTAAACACAGGTAGCTAACTATGGACTACTCCTTCACCCTTAGCCTCTTATTGTAGATCATTTCTCCTTTGACAAAGACTTGGAAGAAATAGCGGCTTTTGGGATAGCGGGTCAGGTTTAGGGTGAACTTTCCTTCTTTAAGGTCTTGGTAGATGTGTTCTTCCACTACTTCTCCGCTCGGGTCCTTTACCAGTTTTATGGTGACTTCTTCGGGGTAATTGGATAAATAATCGAAGGTAGTGAAGTCCTGTGCGCGGGTAGGGAAGACGCCTAGCGAAATTTCCTTGTCATTGATTGGTGATATGGCCTCTCCTACTTCGAAATCATAGATGATGCCACTTCCAAAATCCGAATCGAAGCTTTTTACGATCTGCCCGTCATTGTTCAATAAGATGACCTTTCCTCTTCCTGCCTTTGTCTTGTACCAAAACTCAAGACCATCTCCTCCAGTATCGGTAAAGTGCAGGCGATAAGCTCCTTTGGAGAGGTTTAGGCTGTCTTTGTAGGTGGTGTCGGCCACCATGGATCCCACAGTTCTTTCGAATAAAACATTGCCTTCTGCATCGGTGACCGTGTACCCATTTTCCTGGGCAGCTTTATTGGTTTCAATGTGCAGAATCAGTTGCTCGCCATGTACGGCTATCTTTTCATAAGGTGATATGGTTTTATTATCGCCGAGGTATCCATCTTTTTTTCCGTTGGGTTTTTTGAGTTCAAATTGATAGTTCAGGCTACCCTCCTGAGGGATTTTTCCTTCAAGCGTGACTGTGTCTGATTTGCCGGGAAGCAACTCTCCTGACCAAGAGGATTTTTGTGGTTGTAGTCCGACGGTACCGTGTTCGATTTCTAGGCTTTTCAGTGGATGGCTCCCATTGTTTTTAATCACAATAGTAGGCCCGAAAGCAGCTGGGTTTTTCCTGCTGTGAACGGCTTTTTTGGAAGGGATGATAATGTCTTCGACGGATGCGTCCTGCTTTTTCTGATAAGACTTGTATTGGATCACATAGGCTGCTATCAGCTCGTTGGCGCTGGGTTTTGGAGATATATAATCTTCCATCTGGAGTTGGACGGTATGCTCAGGTGCGTTCAGGGCAAAGTCATAAATGTCTGGCTGTACCAAGTCTCCCGGGCACCAATTGGCGCGGTCAAAGATCCAGGTGCCGGCTTGCGGGTAAAGCGGGTTGTTGCCGCATTGCTTCCACATTTGTCTGCTGGCTACAAGTTTGCCATCCAGGTAAAAATCCCGGTACTTGTTGCAGAACTCCCCGCATCCATCTGGGCTGTCCATGCCATGTCCGGTCTGGATGACCCTAAATCTGCCCAAAGAGGCTCCCTCGTCAGTGGTGATGGTGGTGGCCTTCAAGGTCTCCTCGATGGGGTTCCCCTTGTCTCCGTAGCGATAGGAGCCTTGGTAAACCTTGGTGATGCTGACGGGCTCCATGATGGGTTGGCCTTTGATTACTTCAAAATCAACCGTGACTTTCCAACCCCGGTCTTCATTGGGCTCGTAGCCCGTGTGTTTGTACTCGACCTCCACGCTGTCCCTAAGCAATAGACTGAAGTCGGTGACATCCACTTCCCATTCGAATTCCCAGTCTTTTCCAAAAGCTCCACCGTAAGGAGTGAGCATTCGGGCAATTTCATAATCCAACATTTCGCCGTTTTTGCCACCGGCTCTTTTGAGGGTGATGTGGTCTACATAATCCCAGTCCGCACAGCGCATCCCGTCCGGACAGCCAAAGTTGATTTTTAGGATGATTTGGCGAATGGCTTCGTCCTTATCAGGAAAAACCGCCCAGTTGGTATAGCTGTTTTCGCCTTTTTGGGGATTGGTAACGACGGTGATCTGGTCATGGCTGATGATATGGACAGTATCTTTCTCACCGGCCAAAACGTTTACTGCAATAATAAAGACTATTAGAAAGCTGAAAAGTGTGGTTTTCATTTGTTTTTCTATCATTTAGAAATTAATAGAGGCTCTCGTGAGGCTCGAAAGGCTTTATCAATGTACGGGTTGGTGGCTTTTATTTGCTTTGGTGTTTTAGCTCAATCATTTCTTTGTTCCATTCTTGATGGAGCTGGAGGAGTTCTTGTAGGATTTTCGGGTTTTCTTTTGCTACGTTGGTCGTCTCGGTGGAGTCGATAGCCATATTTACCAAATAAAGCTTGTCATCTTCACCAAACTCCAGTTCTTTTTCAGCATCCCAGGGATTGCCCAAAAGCTTCCAATTGTTTTTTCGAATGGCCCAGGAGTTTGACGTGCTTTCAGGGTCACCAGTGGCCCAATGGAGGACTTCGTGCTGGCTAGGTGCATTCTTGTCGTTGATAATGGGCATC
Source organism: Echinicola rosea (assembly GCF_005281475.1). NCBI lineage: Bacteria > Pseudomonadati > Bacteroidota > Cytophagia > Cytophagales > Cyclobacteriaceae > Echinicola > Echinicola rosea. Next base: position 2,414,606 of record NZ_CP040106.1, read on the forward strand.
AGGCTTTTGCCGTCAATTTCCTCTTGGTTAGGGATTTCGGTATCGGTCAGCTCCGAAAGTGTAGGGAGCCAATCAATGCTGTTGGCCATTTGGTTTCTGACTTGGTTGGCAGGAATGGCATCAGGGTAACGGATCATAGCGGGTACTCTTATCCCTCCTTCGAGCATGCAGAATTTGGCACCATGGTAAGGGCCGTTATTGCCACCACCAAAGAAAGCGCGTTCTTCTGTGCTGTGCCCATGATCTGATTGGTACACGATAATGGTATTGTTCAGCTGGCCAGTGGCTTCCAAATGATCCAAGACCTCGCCTATCATTTCATCATAAGTACTGATGAAAGCTGCGTATTCCCTTCGTGGCGAAGGAAGGTCTTTGTAGTGCTCGAGCCATTTTGGCCGGCCCTGATAAGGGTAATGGGGCATGTTGATGGCCCAATAGACAAAGAAAGGATCTTCCGTTTCTGAAGCAGTGAACTTTTTGACCTCATCCACCATCAGGTCGCCGAAGAATTGGCCGGGATAATACACTTCTTCCTCGTTTCGGTACAGGTCGTGCATGTTAGGTCCTGCCCAAAAGAAGAAGTGGGAATAGTTATCGATGCATCCTCTTTGGTGACCAAAGAAATAATCGAAGCCTTGGCCATTGGGGAGTTTTTCGGGGCTGTGCCCAAGGTGCCATTTTCCGATCAGCCCAGTTTTATATCCATCGGCTTTGAATACCTCGGCCATGGTGGTTTCGTCTGTGGGCAGACCAGATTTGAATTCCGGATCAGCATGTGGAGGGGCCACGTTGCCAAACAACCGGGCGTGTTGGTTATATTTTCCTGTCATCAAGCTTGCCCTGGATGGGGAGCAAACCGGGGCCGCTGCATAAAATTGGGTGAAACGTGTGCCTTCACGGGCAATCCGGTCAAGATTTGGAGTTTCCAAGTCTTTTGATCCATAGGCATTCGTGTCAAATGTGCCTTGGTCGTCTGCGAAGATGACAAGGATGTTGGGCTTGTTTTTATGCCGAACACTGTGCGAGGTCTTTTCCTGTTGGTCAGATGCTCGTTGGCAAGAGGCCACAGTTATAAGCAGGCAAAGAGTAGCGAGGGAAAATGGATGCAGTTTCATGATGGGGACTAGTTTGCTATGTGCATTAGTTGTTGCTTTACGAAATTACCTTTATCTCAGGAGTGAAGCAAGTTAATATAGGGTATGATATGTTAAAATTTACCCAAAGATAGTTTGAGTTATTTTAAAAAATTATTTAAACATAATGAAATTAAAAAAAAATGGTTCTATATGATTTGTTATGGTTAACTGGTGTAACCTTCTTATTCCATTTTAGCTTACTCTTTAGCTTCTACTATTGCTACTTTTTTCTACAGGTAAAAAAGAGTAACCAAAACCTAAAGGTCGTGGTTAAGCCGTAGAGGTACTGCATCTTCCCCAAACAAGCTATAATCCGTGCACGTTCGGCACTCTTGGTAATTCCAAATGCATTAACTGGGTTGAATGGAAAATTATCAGGGTGAATGGTTTTCTGTTTCGAAAGTTGACTTTTGATTTATTTTTATTTTCAAATTATTTCATATTACATTATAAAGTATTCGTTTTATTTCCTTTTTTTGTAGGGTACTGAGCTTATAAATAAAAATTAATTTCATGAAGTCGATCATTACCTCGGTGTTTTGTGCGCTTGTCTGCGTGACACAGCTATCTGCCCAAAACAGGAAAGCCGACCCGATATTTGAAAATCCCAACGTCCAAGCGGAAAACCGGTTGCCGATGCGCAGTTCTTATTTTCCTTATGAAAATGAAGCGTTGGCCGAAAAAGGTGAAAAAGCTGCTTCTGAGCGTTTTTTTGACCTCAACGGAACTTGGAAATTCCTTTGGATTGACCATTATTCGAAACTTCCTGATGGTTTTTATGAGGTTTCGTTTGACGATGCCTCTTGGGATGATTTTCAAGTGCCTGCAAACTGGGAGTTCAATGGGTATGGTACACCGATATATGTAAACCATCCTTTTGAGTTTGCCGTGGATAATCCAAACCCTCCTTATATTGAAAATGAGAAAAATCCAGTAGGTGTTTACCGCCGCAGGATTGCCTTGCCGGATGGTTGGGAAGACCAGCAAGTCTTTATCCATTTGGGAGCGGTCAAAGCGGCATTCAGGTTATATGTAAATGGAGAATATGTGGGAATGGGGGAAGACAGTAAGCTGGAGTCAGAGTTTGAATTGACCGATTATGTGCAGGACGGCGAAAACCTGATCACCATAGAAGTGAGAAGATGGCATGATGGATCTTACCTGGAGGCGCAAGACTTTTGGCGTATTTCAGGGATAGAGCGGGATGTTTACCTCTACAGCCGTCCGAAAGTGCATTTTTATGACCTGTTCGTAAAAAGTCCTTTGACCAATAGTTATAGGGATGGTAAGTTAAATGTGACCGTTGATCTTTGGAATCGTACTGATGAAGCGCAAGGGGGAAATACGGTTTCCGCAAAACTTTTTGATCCTGAAGGGAATGTGATCTTCGAAAAAGAGCAGAAGACCATTGGTCTGAAGCGTAAGCTAGGTAAGACGGTCTTGAATTTTACCACTGAAATACCCAGTGTCAAGGCTTGGTCCGCGGAAATTCCGACACTATACCAGCTGGAACTGACCTTGGCCAATGCAGCGGGAGAACCCCTTGAGATCATCCGCCAAAATGTAGGTTTTAGGACGTATGAAATCGTAGGAAACCAGTTTTTAGTGAATGGAAAAGCGGTACTCTTTAAGGGGGTAAACCGTCACGAATCCCATCCGGAGACGCACCATGTGATCACGAAAGAGCAGATGGAAACTGATGTCCGGATCATGAAAGAGCTGAATATGAATGCAGTCCGCCTTTCACATTATCCCAATGATCCTTACTGGTATGAGCTATGCGACCAATATGGTTTTTATGTGATCGATGAGGCCAATATCGAATCGCACGGGATGTATTACAGTCCGGAGCGTTCATTGGGCAATGCCCCAGAGTGGCTGTACGCCCATATGCTGAGAATCAAAAGAATGGTGTTCCGGGACAAAAACCACCCCTCTGTAGTCGCTTGGAGCATGGGAAATGAAGCAGGGAATGGCTATAACTTTTATAAAGCCTACGAGTGGATCAAAGCTTACGATCCTTCGCGACCAGTGCAGTACGAGCGTTCGACATATGAATGGAATACCGATATTATCGTCCCTCAGTATCCGCATCCAAAATCCATGATCAGGTACGCAGAAAGCAATCCTCCAAGGCCGTATATCATGAGTGAATATGCCCATGCCATGGGGAATAGTATGGGGAATTTCCGAGAATATTGGGAGGTGATCAAGGCGTACCCGATGCTTCAGGGTGGATACATTTGGGACTGGGTAGATCAAGGAATTTACCTGGAGAAAGATGGGAAAAAGATTTTTGGTTATGGTGGCGATTGGGGGCCCGAAGGGACGCCTAGCGATGATAACTTCTTGATCAATGGGGTGATCATGCCGGACAGAAGGTGGAACCCACATGCCTATGAAGTGAGAAGGGTGCATCAAGAGGTTACTTTTGAATTGACTGCCAATGACCGTTTGGAGATATTTAACGAGTACTTCTTTAGGGACCTTTCCAATTACACATTTGAGGCGATCTTGCTAAAGGACGGTGAGGAGGTCAAGCGCGCCGCCATCGGTTCGTTTGCGCTGGCGCCAAGGCAGCATACTACAGTGGAACTTCCTTTTGAACTGACCCGGGAAGAGAGTGCCGAATACCGTTTGCAAGTAAAAGGTAAGATCATCGAAGAAGAGGGAAGGATGGCGCCAGGTACGCTATTGGCGGAGGAGGAATTTGCCTTGACAGATCCTGTGTTGATGACATTTGAGCCTGTCCGGGCAGCACTCGAGGTGAGTGAAGAATCCGGCAAGTTGCTGATTGGCAATAAGAACTTCAGTGTTTATTTCGATACTTCTACAGGGCGTTTTCATGATTATATGGTTGGGAAGGAAACGTTGATTGTGGACGGTCCCTCCTTGTCCCTTTTCCGGCCACTTGTGGATAATGACTTTGGTGGTGGTCGTGGGAGCAAACTGGACTATCAGCATGGAAATGTGACGTCGCTTAAAAGTTTGGAGCACCAAGCTGCAGCGGACGGGACCTATCAGGTGACAGTTACGTACGAAGTGCTTGGAGGGGATGCTGCTTTTACTCAAGTGTATAGTTTTGACAACACCGGTAAAATCAAAGTGGACAATGATTTTAAAGCCTTAAAAGGAGAGCACGATTATCTGTTGAAGATCGGAAACGACCTGAAGCTCCCCGGTAAGCTTGATCATTTTAAATGGTATGGTAGAGGGCCGTGGGAAAGCTATTCAGATCGAAAGTACAGTGCCCAGGTGGGGCTTTACGAAGGCAGTGTTCTGGAGCAATACCATCCCTATGTCAGGCCGCAGGAGTCTGGCAATAAAACCGACGTTCGTTGGGCTTCTGTCAGTAGGTCCCAAAAGGAGGGTGTGACGATCTATGCAGTGGATGATCTGCTGAACGTGAGCGCACTTCCATACGGAATTGACCAGCTGTATCCAGGCAAGGAAAAGCAAAACATCCATAGTGGCGAACTGGAGCCAAATGGTTTCACCAATTTGCATGTGGACCTGGTCCAAACCGGTGTGGCGGGAATCAATAGCTGGGGATCCATTGCGCTGGAAGAATATAGGGTCGCTTTTGAGGATTATGCCTATAGTTACGTGATTGCACCGTTTTAATTAAATCGTTAAGAAATACTAAAATAAAACCCAATATGATGAGTATTAAAAGATTGTTGCCAATGGCCGTTCTGGGAGTATTATTGGCCTGTGAGTCTTCAGGACTTCAGGAGGTAGCCAAGGAATTCCAAGTGACGACCAAAATCCCGATAGGAGGCAATTCATATTTGACAGCCGGTAAAGGGTTAAAAGTGACCCGGAATGGCGTGCAGGACTGGACTTCTGAGGAAGCGGTTTTGAGTACCTATTTTAAAATGGAAAGGCCACAGCAGGTTTTTTTGCAACTGGTGTTGGATGGAAAATCGTCATGTACATTTGAGGTAACAGCAGCTGGACAACGTAAGGGTGTTACGGTTTCTGCAGAGGGTTCCGATACGGTGAGTGTGGGGACATTTGATCTAGGGCAGGGGTATGTGAATGTAGATATTAAAGGTAAAGCAAAGGAAGGGGCACATTTTCCCTCCGTTGAATCCCTTTTGGTGAACGTGAAGGAAGAGGCGCCAATTGTCTTTGTGAAAGATAATGAAAGCAACCGCTATTATTGGGGGCGAAGAGGGCCATCCGTTCACTTAAGCTATACCTTACCGGGTGATAAGGACTTTAAGTGGTTTTACAATGAAATTACCGTTCCTGAGGGTGAAGATCCGAATGGCTCCTATTATATGGCCAATGGTTTTGGAGAAGGTTATTTCGGGATACAAGCCAATTCAGATGATGAGCGCAGGGTGCTGTTTTCCGTTTGGAGCCCCTTTCATACGGATAACCCTGATGAAATCCCTGAGGATCAGCAGATCAAGCTGCTGAAAAAGGGAGACGGTGTTTATACAGGTGAATTTGGAAACGAGGGATCTGGTGGACAGAGCTATTGGAAATACAAGTGGATCACGGGAAATACCTACAGGTTCCTAAATTCCGTGGAGCCTGACGGGAAGGGCAATACCATTTATACGGCCTATTTCTATGCGCCAGAGCTAGGTGAGTGGAAGTTGATTGCCAGTTTTCTGAGACCTCAGACCGACACGTGGTATAAGCGGCCACATTCTTTTTTGGAGAATTTTATCGACAGCAATGGATATATTGGGAGAAAGGCTTTTTATCATGACCAGTGGGCAATGGATGTGCAAGGTAATTGGGTAGAGCTTACGGAGGCGAAGTTTACGGGGGATGATATTGCCAATAGAGGCTATAGAATGGATTATGCTGGGGGAGAAGAAGCGGGAAGGTTCTTCTTGCGCAATGGTGGTTTTTTCGATGCGTTTGAAGCGCTTAACAGTATGCACCAACGAGCCCCAACCCATAATTCTCCAGAAGTGGATGTGAACAGTTTGCCTTAACAGCAAAAAAAGTAAAGTTTTCAAAAGAGCCTATGCGTTTTAAATGTATAGGCTCTTTTTTTTTGGTGGTCGTTGATGGTAAGACCAAAAGCTACTTTTTGGAGACGGTGGATTGCGGGTTTGAGGTTAATATTATTCTTTAAAAATCTTTTCGTAAGTAATTTTCTTTTGTTTTCTAATTTTATCTGTATAATGTGATCCATATTTATTGATTCGAAATATTTATTTGTTACATTTAGGATGGTAATGAAACAAATAGAAAAGAAAGTGAAGGTGGTTTGCGTTTTTCTTTCTGGTATTTGTTTAACCCAATGGTTGAAAAGTACTATTTCTGTCATGGGTGTACATTGAAATGGGACCTTCAGAAAGCAAGGGGTATCCTGGTCAGTGAAATCGCCTCTAACCCAGTGTTGTTGCTTCATTCAGGTGATAAAGGGTCGGATCGAGCAGGGTCGAGGTGCTGTGTCTAGCCCTTGATTCCGCTCAGGCGGACATCTCTAAATTGATGGCTTAATAGCGATTTCCTTGGTGTCCCGGTATGATTTAGCATTAAACCCAAGTACTAACGATAACAAGAATGAGTAGGAGCCCCAGGAGGCTTGGAGTCTGGGGATCTGTAAACTGTTTACCAACACAAATCGAAAATTATGATGAAAAAACTACTTACCAGATTAGGGTGGGTAGCCTTAGGAAGTTTTTCCCTATCGGCGACCGCATTCCCGGTAAGTGCCAGTCCCTTAAAGGGAGAGGTGCTGAAAATTGACAGCTATGAGGGCAGCAATTTTGCAGAGGAAGCAGAAATAGATATTCAAGGAACCGTTTCGGATTCTTCGGGAGAGCCGCTTTTGGGAGTGAGTATCTTGGTGAAAGGTACCACCAAAGGAACCATTACCGATATGGACGGTAATTTTATACTAAAGGATATTCCAGAAGACGCTGTGCTTCAAGTATCGTTTATTGGTTTTAAGAGCCAAGAGGTCACGGTAGGAGGCAGCAGCCAATTGGAGATTGTTTTAAAAGAGGATACGCAAGGATTGGAGGAAGTGGTGGTTACCGGTTATACTTCCCAAAAGCGGGAAAACCTCACCGGTTCGGTAGCCATTGTGGACGGAGATAAACTCCAGGACATTACTTCTCCAAATGTCGGGAACATGCTGCAAGGTAAGCTGGCAGGTGTCGATGTAAGTGCTTCATCTGGGGCCCCGGGATCACTTCCCAAAATTAGAATAAGGGGTAAGAATTCCATTCGGTCTTCGGTAAATCCTATTTGGGTAGTGGACGGTGTGATTTGGCACGGTACGCCAAATATCAACCCTGCAGATATCGAGAGCATTTCCGTTTTGAAAGATGCGGCATCTGCAGCATTGTACGGTTCTCGCGGGGCGAATGGTGTGGTAGTCGTCACCACCAAAACCGCTCAGGGAGCAAATACCAGTACTATTAATGTAAGTGCCAAGACGGGGGTTTCTCTCTTCAATACGGGCGGATTTGAGATTTCCAATAGCCAAGAAATGTATGACTTGTGGGGTCAGTTTCCAAATGAAAGTGCGATTCCCGATTATTACAACGAATCACTTCTTGACACGGATACGGATTGGTTGGATATCGGTACGCAAGCGGGGACTGTTCAGGACTATAACCTGAGCTATACAGGTACCGCCGATAAGACCAGGGTTTTTGCTACGGGCAATTATTTTAAAGAAGAGGGTTCGGTGAAAGGCTATACATACGAGCGAATGACCGGTCGAGTGAATTTTGAATATGATATTTCACCAAAATTCACCATCAAACCAAAACTCGCGGCCACCTATATCAATACCGAAAACAGACAGCACAGCATTTATGATATGTACCGCAACCTTCCTTGGGACAATCCCTATGGAGAGGATGGCAAGCCGGTAAATCCGCAAGAAGGGGACGTGACCTGGTATGGCAGGGACAATAGCAATTATCTCTACGACCTCCAATGGAACTACTCTACTGGCGATACAGTAAATGTGATGGCCAATGTGGATTTTCAGTATGATATTACGGAAAATTTATCCTTTATCTCTACCAATAACATCACTTATTATGAAGCAGAGACCTTTTCGTACACGGATCCTCGCTCCAATAGTGGACTGGCGGACAATGGACGCTTGTATAATGGGATAGGTAAAAGAACCACGCGATTTACCAATCAAATGTTATCGTATAATAAGACCATTGATGACCATACAATCAGTGCTTTGATAGCCTACGAGTATAATGATTACGTCTATAACAGTCTAAGCGCCACAGGTAAGGGGATTGTGCCTGGTGCATCGATCATTAGCAGTACTTCCGAGCCCACGACGATAGGAGGGACCAAAAATGATTATGCATTCCAGTCTTACCTCTTCAATGCCAATTACGGATACAAAGGCAAGTATAATGCACAAGTTTCTTTCAGGCGCGATGGGGCTTCGCGTTTTGGGGCAAATAACAAATATGGAAACTTTTTTGCGATCAGTGGATCCTGGAATATTAATAGAGAGGAATTCTTCAATAGCCAGGCGTTTGATTATTTAAGGTTAAAAGCATCCTATGGTGGTGTAGGAAATACACCTAATTCATTGTATCCACAGTACGAGCTTTATTCCCTCAATGCCCAATATAATGGTGATCCGGCGGCCGTAGCTTCTACGCTTGGCAATGATGACCTGACATGGGAAAAAACATACGATACCAATATTGGAGTGGAGTTTGGCCTGTGGAGCAGGCTGACCGGTGTGCTGGAAGTCTATAACAAAAGCACCAGTGGGCTGCTTCACTTTGTGCCCCTTCCAGATGTGTCAGGATATACGGGATATTTTGACAATATCGGTGGTGTAAGAAACAGGGGGATTGAGTTTACCTTGGGGGCTGATGTGCTGAACACTGCATCAGGTTTTAACTGGCGATTGGATTTTAATATCGGCAAAAACGACAATGAGATCACGGAACTTTATGGCGGAAAGAGCCAAATTTCAGGAAATACGATCATTGAAGAAGGTGAAAATATCGATACCTGGTACATGAGAAAGTGGGCCGGTGTAAATCCAGAGGACGGTACACCGCAGTGGGAGCAGGTAGATCCTGCAACTGGGGAAACCACCATTACAGGATCATACTCAGCAGCGACCCTTCAAAAAGTGGGGACTTCCACACCGGATTTCTTCGGTGGTCTAAGCTCCAGTATGGAATACAAGGGAGTGTATCTAAACGCTACTTTTGCTTATTCTGAAGGGGCAATGGTTTATCAATCGGCTCGAGAGCTGTTTGACAGCGATGGCGCATATCCTACTTATAATTTCATGAGGTTACAGGATGGCTGGTCCAGATGGTCACCTGACAATCCAAATGCCACACATCCACAGCCTATATATGGAGGGAACAATAATGCGCACAAAACCTCTTCCCGATATTTGGAAGATGCGAGCTATTTGAGAATGCGTAATGTGACCTTGGGATATACCATTCCTTCCCAAATTACAGATTCCTGGAAGATTGGAAGCCTGAGTGCTTATTTCTCGGCAGACAACTTGATTACGATCACCGATTACTCTGGTTTGGATCCTGAAGCAGCCGTAAATGGGGATACCTCATCTCCTTACCCACTTCCTAGACGCCTTACCTTCGGTGTAAATCTTTCTTTCTGATCTAAAAAGTTACGAAATTATGAAATACCTAAATAAAAAATACTGGATTGGGCTGGCTGTGCTCACCCTTTCTGCCTGTAATATAGATAGAAGTCCATACGATTCCATTACTTCCGATGACTTGGCCAATTCAGAAACAAGTGCCCAGTCGGTAACCTTGGGAAACTACAGTAGAATGAAAGGATGGAGCGACAATTGGCACCGCCTTTTTGAATATCCTTCGGACAATGTGGCCCTAAGTGGGACGACTACGGATCCGCTGTTTTTCACCTATAATTACCAGCGTATTCCCAATGGCTCCCGTGTGGCAGGTTTCTGGAGAAGCTCTTACCAGATCATTGTGGGGACCAATAAGGTGATCGAAGCGGTAGAGGAAGGAGCGTCAGATGCAGATGATCAGCTATTGGCTGAAAACTATTATATCAGGGCATTGATGCACTATCAGTTGGTGAATATTTTTGGCCGGCCTTATGTACAAGGCAGGGACAATGAAGGTGTACCGTTAAAGCTGGATGGTGATCCTGAGAGCATTCCTGTGCGATCCACCGTTGGGGAGGTTTATGATCAAGTGGAGTCGGATCTGCTACGCGCTGCATCCCTCTTTACGGAAGACAAATCCAATGTGTATGCTACACAAGAAGCTGCATGGGCACTGCTGTCAAGACTCTATCTTTACATGGAAGATAATGCCAAGGCCATTGAATTTGCCGATAGGGTAATTGATTCAGGGAAGTTTGGTTTGGTGGCGACCGAGCGGCTATCTGACTACACCAAGCTGGCTCCAGAGTCAAACTCAGAGACAATCTTTGCGATCAAGTTTATACCGGATGCTGATTATGCGAGCAATGGGTGGTACACCGTGGGCTCTTTGTATGCCAATATTCAAGGTACTGGATGGGGTGAGATGTACGCTTCCAGAAGATACTTGGAAATGGTCAGGGAATATCCTGAAGACCAGCGATACAATTTCATCAAGCCCGTGGTGGTGGACGAAAGCATTACTTGGGCCCTATACGTAGATGATACCTTTTCGTATAAATGGAAAGAAGTGACTGCCTCTGGAGATGACTATGTGTACACTGAAGACGGTCAACAAAAGATGTTGGCGAAAGAAAGCGACGGCCATGGTGGCTACCACTATTTTATCGAAACAGCAGAAGGTACCAAGCGGGTTTTGATTGATAATAAGTTGGATGTACGAAATGGTTTTCCTAAATATTATGTCCTTAAGTGTTCTGGTCAAGAAGATCAGGTACACCTTTGGTCTCCTGTCATATCTAGATTGGCAGAAATGTACCTGAATAGGGCAGAAGCCAATGCCAAACTAGGAAATGATGCCGCGGCATTAGAAGATGTAAACACGATCAGGTCCAGGGCGGGCATTCCAGATATCGGACTGCACACGATGGCAAATCTGGGAGACAAGTCTGTATTGGACGTGGTTTTGGAAGAGCGTCAGCTGGAATTGGCCTATGAAGGGCATCGGAAAATGGATGTTTTCAGAAACGACAGGACAATGAATCGCGAGTATCCAGGTACTCACTTGTCTGGAACCAGCCCGATCTATACCATTCCTGCAAATGATAATGCTGTGATAGAATATTTGCCAGAAGGACAATTGCTCATACATGAAGGATTGACACAAAATCCTTGATGGTAAGAATTAGCCAAATGAAGAGCCACCCGCTAAAACGGGTGGCTTTTTGTTTGCCCAGCCATCTGATGATACTTTTGGTGGGGACACAAACTTTCCCTGATGAGACAGTTGGTACTGGTCTGCTACTGTGCGGTGCGTTATAGAGATTTATGTTATTGTTTTTATTAAATATAATCCATAAGTGAATCTTCTAAATTTTTTTGGTTCTATATGATTTACTATGGGTAGCTATTACTTTGCATGTCAAATTCTAGCTTGCCTTTCATCTTGTTGCCTTGTTACTTTTTTCCTTCAGGTGAAAAACGTAACCAAAAAAACCCGCTGCGGTGAGCTATATGACTAAAATCAAAGCCAGCACTCACGCAGGCAAACTCCTCTATTTGTGCAGCATACCAATTTTTTGTACTGATTCACGTCAAACAAGCCTGCGCTTTTTCCAGCCCACTTCTTTGATTTCTTAACGTCAAATACCTCAAGGCAGAATAGAAAATTGCCCACTGAAAAGGAACATGAATCAACATTAATTTAACCGGAATAATATCTTTACCCACTATAATCCATATAGAGCCATTTTTTTCAGTCCGATGGAGACTAGTACACTGATATTTATACCGAAATGTTCTCTATTCATATCCATGATTGTAGCAGGAGGCACCCGGCAACCAATGCCGTTTAGTTAGTATGTACCTGGAAATATTGGTTCTATTGTTTTTCTGCTAAGTTCCAAGATGGTTTTCATCACTTTACTTTGTCACTTTTTTGCTTCAGGTCAAAAAAGTAACCAAAAAAAACCGCCGCTACGCCACGGCGCACATGTGTGCATCTATTGGCCTAAAATTAAAACCTTCCCTCATGCAGGCAAACTCCTCCTTTTCTAGTAGCCAACATTCTTTTTGGCTAGTATTTCGTCAAACAAGCCTGCCTTCTTGCCCACCCGCTTTTTAATTTCTTAACGCCCAATACCTGCAAGGCGGATCCATTTTGTACATATTTTAAAAGGCCATGGCATGGATTAAAGTAATAACGCTCTCAATGGACGATCCGTATTGGAAAATCTTCTTAACTAAACGGCATTGACCCGGCAACCCATAAGAAGGGGGATCTCCATGAAGGATCGCCCGCACTTAGAGATGTTGCTTGCTTCTTTTTAGGGCGGTTGTCTTAGGATTGGTGCGATGGGTTTTGAAGTTAAAATGACAAGAAACAGGTGAATTATGGCATATTTTCACCATGCTGTATCATATAAATATTTTTAATAATAATTGATTTTTTTGTGGTTAATTTTGATAAGTGTATGAGTCGGTAATTGGTCTTTTTAGTAAGGGTATTTACTGCTTATATAGACTTTTGGGTGCTTTTTTAACGTGATTTGGTGTTTTGTCCTAATTATATAACGTGATGAGTATCCAATTATTTACTGAGGGGTGTTTTTATTAACAATATATAATATATGTAAAGTTATATTTTGTTGTTCTGCCGCTAGGATATGGTGGTAAATAATACGCCTTCAGTCGTGAAGAGAGAAACATAAGACCTTTACAATTATTAAACGATTTTAATTTTATGGCATCGATTTTTACCAAACCAATAACGTGTAGGGACGTTACGGTTTTATTTCTACTACTTCTGCTATCCTTCCACGGATTATATGGGCAGGGGACTAAAATAGTAGCAGATGAAGTGACCCATTTCAGCCCAAATGTTCCTGCAGGACTTTTGGATTTTCCTCCATATGATAAACACACAGTAGAAAATCCAGAGAATGCAACGGTGGATGACGAACATTTCGGTCGACTACTGGCCAGTCCGGGACTGCTTGCGGGGCTCGGATCGTATCATGGAGAGTTGGAATTAAAATACCCCCTTACCATTCCTGCCAATACCACTACTTATGTCCGGGTGGATGGAAGCAGTGGTTTGTTTAATTTACTGCTAGGTGGAAGCTTGGGCAATTTACTAGGTGACGTGCTTAGTTTGGTGGCCCTAGGGGAGCAGGAGTTCACGATCATCGCTCGTAATGGAAATACAGAAGTGTTTTCGAGGAGTACTGACCAAGGCTTCAATATTGAGAGAGCTAGGGTAATCACAGGAGCTGATGGAAACTTTTACATTGCCATTACGCCCGATGCTGAATATGATAGGGTCTTCATAGAAAATGGGTCCTTATCCCTAATCGGATTAGGGGATGAGGTAAACTTGGATGTGTTTACTGCCTATACTTACGAGTCTGCCAGTATCTGCGGAAACCCAGTCGGTACCTCATATGATGTGAGCGGGGTAAACCTCGATCTGCTGAATTTGTCCGGCTCTGCTGCGGATGATCTTCATCTTGCCATTGATGGTGACGAAAGTACGTTTACCGCTCTCAGTCCGGGTGTTTTGAGCATTGCCGGAGTATTGGAGCAACACTTTTACTTTGATGGCATAGGCAAAGATACCGATGAAGTAATGGTGACATTCAGCGCCGATCCGGATGTTTTGGATGTCAATTTACTAGGAAACATAGAACTGGTGGCTTACAATGGTGATACCGAGGTGGGCCGTCAGGATTTAGAAAATCTAGGCAGTGAATTACTAGGGATTGCGCAGTTGGACTTATTGGGTTTATTGGCAGATGGGGAAACCGTTACCTTTACGATGACGCCTGGGGCTGCCTTTGACCGGTTTGAGATAGAAGTGAGCACATTGCTGGATCTTGGGACATCCCAGAGCTTAAGGGTACATGAAGTCACCCGTACGCCAGGCCGTCCTGTGATCGATGGCGTGGATGATGAGCAAAACATGTTGGTTTGTGCTGGTGAAGATGTGACGCTGAATGCAGCAGTGGCCAGTGGAGACCAAATAAAATGGTACGATGCACCTATTGGCGGCAATTTATTGCATACTGGTGCCAGTTTTAATATTGGTGAAATAGGTGGTAAGTCCACGTATTATGCATCTACTGTACGACCGGGCTGTGCAGAAGCGTCCATTCGTGTACCGGCTACAGTAGATATCAATAAAAATCCAAGGATTTCATTAAACGGATCGGCGGTTTATACCATGGCTGTAGGGGAGTCATTTTTCCTTCCCGCCGCGACAGCTGTCAATGAGGACGGCAGCGATGTCCCCGTCACATGGACGGGCTTGGAAGGTGCACCATTTACCGCACCGAACATTGCAGGGCAATTTACCCAAGGCGGTCGATATGTATATCGCGTATCGGCAACCGGGGCTGAATGTACCAATTTTGTCGATGTGGTCGTGAACGTCTTTGATCCTGAAGGATGTCCGCCGGTTTACAATAGAAGGTACGCCACTAGTGCCGAGGATTTTACTACCAGTAGTCTGTTAGGCTTGCAGCTTGGCTCGGTCAGCAGTACGGAATTGGCAGCAGGAAGTAACATGCAGGATTACTCCGAGCTATTGGAGACAGTAGGTACCAGCCTATTGGGACTGACAGGAGAAACTTCCCAAACAATTCGCTGGAATACCATGGTGCCTGCTGGTACGCCGGTTTCCATCAAGTTGGGCAGAGAATATGGTGCTGCCGGTGTAGCTGGAGGAATCTACGTTCAGGCGGTGGATGGTGATCCGGTGAACGGGGATGAACTTTTGGGCATTCGCCAAGTCGCCGATGCCAACCTCGTATCTGCCGTAAATGGCATTAATGAATTTGTCTATACATTTATCCCTGTGGACGCCAATGGTGTTCCAGTGCCTTACAATGCTGTGAAAATCTCTTTGGCCTCCTTGCTAAATGCTGTTCAGCAAGTAAGGGTATATGGAGCTTATTATCATGAGACCAGTACTACACTAGAGAGTTGCACTTTTGGAGCGTTGGACTATTTGGCTGGTTTTGAATCGATTATTGGCGGGTTGGATGTGGCCAGTGGATTGACATCAGTAACCGATCCAGCATTGGCTTTTGATAATGATGAAAGCACTTATGCGGTCATGAACAATGCCGTTGGTGTCAATGTCAGCACCAAGTTGGATGTGACCTTTGCTGCTCCGGCGATTGCAGGCGACTCTGTATTTATAAAAGTTGGTGCGGCGACAGGACTGTTGGATCTGACCTTATTGGAAGGATATACTATACAGCGCTATCTGGGCAATCAGGAAGTCGGTGAGCCTTTGGAAGTGGGGTCAAGCCTTCTTGAGCTGCGTTTGCTGGAGGGTGATACCGAACAGGCATTGACCTTTATCAATGACACGCCTTTTGACCGGATTAAAATCCTCACAGGTGGAGTGGTGGAGGCCATCGATAACCTTCGTGTATATGAAATAAAGCTCATCCCTCTGAGTGAGTTGGATGGAGAGCAGCACGATGATACTACAGGAAAGGATTATATAGAGATTTGTCCAGGGGATATTATCGAATTACCAGATGCCAGTTGTGATCAAATCAAATTCTATACTGATGAGACTGGAGATACCGCGCTCACTACAGATGAAATAGCTGCTTGGGCACCAGGTACCGTGCAGACAGTTTATTTGCAGACCGTGCGATTTGGCTGTGAAGATGGAATCGATAGAAGGCCAATCGAAATCCGAGTAAAGGAATCTTCGGGAGATCTGTTGGAAAATATCTTGGTAAATGGGATCGATGCAGGAGCATTTTGCCCTTCTTCTGAGCCGGTTACCTTGGAAGCCAGCTTGATTTCCGGTGCGCCATCCAGTGTGGATTATCAGTGGTTTGTGGACAATGCCGGTACCCCAGAGCCACTTTCTGATGAGACCAATGCTAGCGTAGAACTGTCAGGTCTTACAGCTGGCGATTATACCTATTATTTGTCACTTTCTGCAGATGGTTTCTGTACACCAGGTCCTATTGCGGTGGATTTTACCATCAATAGAAACGCTACTGATGACGACATCAACATCGACGACCTCACACAATGTGTGGGCGTGCCAGCGATGTTGTCCCCATCCAGCGGTATAGCAAACCCTGTATTTACGTGGTACTACGATGCTGCTAAAACCGCTCCTATTACCGATGGGGACACAGATGGCGGAATATCCTATGCCATAAATGCGGATGGCGAGCTGACCATTACAGGAATAGCTGATGGTTCCAGTGAAGTAGTTTATGTGACGGTTACTGGTGATGAGGTTTGTGAAAATATAGAAGGCAAGAAAGTGACTGCTACTGTATCCGATAACCTACCTGCACCTACGTTCAGCGTCGCTGATGTGAGTCTGTGTGGAACAGGACAAGACGCCGAATTTGAAGTGACCAACTCGGCGGGAGGATTTACATATACGGTATATGATGCCGCGACTGGAGGTACGGAAGTAACTTCAGGAGTCAGTATAACAAATAATATTATTACCATTAGCGATGTGGCTGCTGGTGCATCTTATTGGGTTGCCGTAAGTGGTGCCGGAGGCTGTGTCGGTACCATCAGGAGTGAGATCAGCGTGACTGTTCTGCCAATTGCGGATGAATCCGATCTGGAAGTGATCGGCGCTCCGATTTGCGAAGGACAGACCACCACATTGTCAGCTTCAAGTGCTACCGTAACCAATCCGATTTTCAGGTGGTACAGTGATGCAGACCTGACCAATTTGATCCATGAAGGCTTTGAATACGAAGTTTCACCTGCTTCGACTACCACCTATTATGTGACGGTTCAGGGAGATGGTATTTGTGAAAACCTTCCTGGAACAGCCACTGCAGCAACATTGACGGTAAACGAAGTGCCAGATGTACCAGGCGTTTCCGGGGATGTAAGCATCTCGGAAGGCTTTGGCACGATGCTAAGCGCATCAGTAGGTGACCCCGCTCCGGCAAATGTGGAAATTGTTTGGTACGATGAAGCAGGAAATGAACTGGCCACTGGTGCCTCGTACAATACCGGGCCGTTGAGCCAAGGGACCTATACATTCTATGCTCAAGCCAGAAATTCGGCATCCGGCTGTACATCAGCGGGCAGAGGAGAGGTGACCGTCACCGTAGGCCCTCCAAATCCAATTGAGGATTGTACGATTGCCAATGCACAGACCAATGGCACCGACCCGATATGTGTGCTTTGTTCCGTGGAAGACCCCAATAATGCGGTGGACGGCAACCCCAATACCTACGCCAGGTTTATAGCGCCGGCTTCAGTATCTGGAGGTGTTTGGCAAGAGCTTAAGTTTCCATCCAATGGCACTGCAGGCGATACCATCATCGTGACCATCGGCAGTGGTGGATCATTGATCGATCTTGATTTGCTGAGCGGGCTACGATTTGAAACATACAATGGACAAACTTCCAATAGCGATGGTGGAGTAGTGGATGATAATGTCATTGATTTAAGGCTTTTAGAAGGACAAGAAGATAAAGCCGAGATTGTATTTGCGGCAGGTGGTAATTTTGATCGCGTCCGGATAAGCTATATGCCATTGGCAGGGATCCTGAACAGTGGATGGAGAGTGTATCAGGCACAGACCAATTATTCCTCACCCACATCGATCAGTTCTGGCACAGAAGTATGCGCTGGCGATATGGCCACACTTTCCGCAACGGCAAGTGATGGAACGACTTTGAGGTGGTATGATACGGCTACTGGTGGCACTATGCTAGAAGAGGGAGCGTCCTACACCACAGGAGCGTTGATGACGCCTGGTACTGTAACGTATTATTTGGCTGTGGTGAAAGGTACGTGCGAGGATCCCGAAAGAATCCCAGTGGATGTATTGGTGAAACCAAGTCCTACAGCTGCAGATATAGCCGTGTCAGGAAATGAGAATCCTGTATGCGCTGACGTGCCCGTGGTATTGACGCCTTCAGTGGCCCCTGGCAGCACGTTAGTGACTGGTGCGGGTGCCTTTAGCTGGTACTTGGATGCTGCCCGCACCATGCCGATCGAGGATGGTGATGTGGATGGAGGCATTAGCTATGCTATTGACGCTAATGGTGTGCTGACCATTACAGGCCTAAGTGGCGCCGATAGTCCTTACCGTTATTACGTAAGCGTAGTGGGAGATAATGGATGCGAAAATGCTCCAGATATGCTCAAAGAAGTACCTGTTGAAATCAACCGCAACGCTACGGATGCTGATATTGGGTTAGCCGATGAAATCACCCAATGTGTGGGCACGCCTGTGACCTTGACGCCAAGCACTGATGTGGCTGATCCAGTATTCAGTTGGTATTTGGATGAAGCCAAGACCATGCCGATAAATGATGGAGACAGCGATGGAAGCGTGACCTATAGCATTGCTCCTAGTGGAGCCTTGACGATCGAGGGAATTGCCGAGAACAGTAGTGAGATGTTCTATGTCACCGTAAGCGGAAGGGACGTATGTGAGAATATTGCAGGGAAAGGGGTCAATGTCAGGACCTCAAATACGCTCGACAAGCCAGTCCTTAACATGGCTGACATGGTAGTGTGTGGCACAGGCAATGATGCGATTTTTGAAGTCACCAATTTTGCCGGTGGATTGACTTATAAATTATTTGATGCTGAAATAGGTGGAAATGAGGTGACGGATGGAATTTCTATTGTCGATAATATCATCAGCCTGGAAAATGTCAGCGCCGATGCTACCTACTGGGTAGAAGTAAACGGTAATTCGGGATGCACCGGTAGTGAAAGAACCAGCATATCGGTAACCGTAAATGCGGTGGGAACTCCAGAAGATATAGATGCGGCTGATGCGACCATTTGTGCCGGAGATACTTATACGTTGAGTGCTGGTACCAGCACAGTGGAGAGTCCGGTATTTACATGGTACACCGATGCAGCCCTGAACAATGTGGTGACTGATCTAACGGTATCACCGTCGAGTACAAGGATGTATTATGTAACCGTAAGTGGAGATGGCGTATGTGAAAATCCTCCCGGAGAAGCCAAGGCCGTTACCATTACGGTAAATAGAAATGCTGTAAAAGCAGATATAGATGCCGATGGAGGGACGATTTGTGCAGGAGATACGTTTACACTTTCTGCTACCAGTACAACAATCCAAGACCCTGTGTTTACTTGGTTTACTGATGCCGCGTTGACGATGGTAGTCTCAGACCCAGAAGTAATGCCGGCCGCTACCAAGAACTATTACGTGGCCGTAAGTGGAGATGGTGTATGCGCCAGTAACACTGATAATGCGGTCATGGTGACCGTGACAGTAAATAGAAATGCTACCGCTTCTGATATTCAGGCTGATGACGCCACCATTTGTGAAGGGGATAGCCATACCTTGAATGCGAGCAGTACTACGGTCGATGATCCGGTATTTACGTGGTATTCAGATGCAGAATTGACAAATGAACTGACCGATCCTACCGTTAGTCCCGAAGTGACGACTACTTATTATGTGGCCGTGAGCGGTGATGGCGTCTGTGCCAATAAGCCAGGACAAGGAAAAGCAGTGACCGTCACGGTGAATAGAGGGGCTACTGCGGATGATATCGAGGCTAGCGGAGCGACGATCTGTGCGGGTGAAAGTTTTACCCTTGAAGCGACAAGCACGATCAGTAATGCTTCCTTTACATGGTACAGTGATGCAGCCTTGACCAACCCGATCAGCGACCTGGAAGTTTCGCCAGCGAGTACCACTACTTATTATGTGACCGTTACGGGTGATGATGTGTGCGAAAATACATCTGGTAGCGCCAAAGCTGTAACCGTGACGGTCAATAGGATCGGTACCGCCTCAGACATTCAGGCAGAAGGAACTACGATCTGTACCGGCGAAAGTTATACACTTACCGCCAGCAGCAGTATCGAAAATGCTACATTCACATGGTATGCAGATGAAGACCTTACCGATGAAATCACCGATGCAGAGGTAAACCCTTCAGTGACGACTACTTATTATGTGACCGTCAGTGGTACCGGGGTTTGTGAAAATAACCCTGGCACTGCCAAAGCAGTAACCGTCGTGGTGAATAGAAACGCCACCGCTGATGATATCGAGGCCGATGGCGGGACTGTATGTCCTGGCGGCAGCTTCACCCTTACTGCCAACAGCAGCGTGCCCGGCTCAGTATTTACCTGGTATGCAGATGCTGATCTGACGATGGAGCTGGAAGATATGGAGGTAATGCCTACCGCCACTACAACATATTATGTAACAGTTCAGGGTGACGGTGTTTGTGAGAACAGACCTGGAGATGCCTTGTCAATAACTGTAACCGTCAATACAGTTCCCACTCCGACTACCGACATGACTACCCAGACCTTCTGTGGTACCGGTGGAGGTACGATCGCAGACCTACAGGTAAATGAAGCAAGCATTGTTTGGTACGATGCCGCTACTGGCGGAACCCAACTGAATCCATCCGATGCACTCATGGAAGGCATGACTTATTATGCCGCCCAGGTGGATGTCAATACGGGATGTGAGAGTGTCGAAAGATTGGCGATCATGGTTGAGGATTGTGCCCACTTGGAAGTGACCAAAACAGCAGAACTGCCAACCGTTGTGGTCGGACAGATGTTTAATTACACCATTGCCATTACGAATTCAGGAGCAGTTCCCGCCCAAAATGTGGTGGTAACCGATGATGTGCCTGCTGAGCTACAGGTCTTGGAAGCTTCTCATGAAGGTGCCGTTTCGGGTAACAATGTCACTTGGACAATTGCTGAAATTGGAGCAGGTGAGACCTTGGAGCTGACACTTGGTGTGATGGCATTGACAGAAAGCCAAGGGGTAGTAAACAGTGTCACCGCGGATAGTGATAATTCCGATCCAGACGATGACGACTCTGATCCTACGACCATCCTAAGCGATGATGTTGACTTGGCAATGGACAAAACAGTGTCCGCACCAGTGATTGAGATCGGTCAGGAATTTACTTACATCCTTACCGTGACCAATAAAACGGCCACACCAGCACTGAATGTGACCTTGACAGATTATATGCCAGATCAGGTGAGGTATTTGGGATCCAATGCTCCTGCGGATATAATTGAAAATTACGACGCTAATTCTGGGGAGTTGACCTTCACTATTCCTGAAATACCAGGAGAGACCGTGGTAGAGATCATGCTTCGTGTAGAGGCACGGGACCGCGGCTTGGTGACCAACTCAGCCACAGTGGAAACAGCGGATCAAATCGATCGTTTCGAGGGCGATAATACCGCTACCATTAGTCACGATCAGTTGAAAGTCACTATACCTAATGTGTTCTCTCCAAATGGTGACGGCATCAATGATACTTGGGAGATCGAAGGATTGACGGAGCTATATCCTGACAATGAGATCATCGTGGTCAATCGATGGGGTGGGGAAGTGTTCAAGACTTCCAACTACAACAATGATTGGGATGGTGGATCCCTTGACGAAGGAACCTACTACTACAGGGTGATCATCAGGGATGGAGATTCAGGAAGAGAAACCGAGTTTACAGGATACGTAACCATTTTAAGATAAAGAATCGATGAAAAGCTTAAAATACATCTTGATCGTAGCGGGGATAATTTTTACTTGCTTGGATGCAAAGGCCCAGCAGGCTCCCGTTTTCAGTCAGTATATGTTTAACCCCTTGTTCTTGAACCCTGCCTATGCAGGGTACAAGCAACAAATATACCTTCAGAGTTATTACAGGAAACAGTGGACAAGTGTACCGGGAAGCCCGGAGACATTTGCCATCTCCGGTGATGGATTGATTACCGATACCAATGTCGGGATCGGTGGTCATATCATGGTGGATCGTTTGGGTGCGCAGAAAACCACCGGTGGATATGCCAATACAGCCTATCACCTTAGGGTCTCCAATGAAGGTTATTTAAGTTTTGGACTTGGTGCCGGGCTAGTGAATACCAGCTTGGATGGAGCCATGCTAAATCCGATGGATCCTTCGGATCCGTCGGTCTCCACTGGTAACGAAAGGGTCCTTTACCCTGATCTCAGGGCGGGGTTATTTTACTATAACCCAAAATTCTATGCTGGGCTGTCCGCTGACAACTTGTTTTCTTCCAGTTTTAATTTTGACAATGGAGCCGTGCTGGTACAGCCTTCTTCCAACCTGTACCTGACAGCAGGAACCATCATCGATGTGTCCTATAATGTGGCCATAAAGCCCTCCATACTTTATGCAGAGGACTTTAACGGGCCTTCTAGGTTGGATTTGAATGCATTTGTGCTGTTGGGTGAAAAATTGTGGGTAGGAGCTTCCTATCGAACATCGGTAAACCTCCAAGGAGAGGAGTTTCAAGGGGAAACCAAACGACCGGTATCCGTGGTGGGCTTAGTAGAGTTTTATGTGAATGACCGCCTCAGGATTGGGTATGCTTACGATCACAATGTATCGGGATTCAGTACCAAGGCCTTTTCTACACATGATTTCTCTGTGGGGTATTTGTTCCCGCCAAAACGCGTGAAATTAGTTTCTCCAAGATATTTTTAATTCAGATATATGATGAAAAGAACTACCTACTATTTTCTTACGGTATTGATATTGGCAGGGGTCTGTTCATGTTCCAGCTTGAAAAACAGGGACCTGATCAAGGGCGACCAGCAGTATGAAATGCTTAATTATGCCGTGGCAGTAAATCACTATAAAATAGCTTGGGAAAGAACAGAACTTCCGGAAGTAGCAAGAGGGTTGGCAAGATCCTATTTTGAGATGCGGGAGTTTGACCTGGCTGAATCATGGTATGCAAGGCTGGACAGGGAAGACCAACTTTCCAATCAGGACAGGCTTGATTTTGCCAAGGCACTCATTGCCAATTCCAAGTTTGATGAAGCGCGGATGCAACTGATCAAGTACAACCGCTCTGAGGCCACCGAAGTAAGCCAAGATGAAATCAATAACTTACTCGAAACGGTAAAAGAGGCCAAATCCCTGCTCAATGCATCCAAGGATGTGCGCATGACCAATCTTCAGGATGTGAATTCCCCTTTTGCTGATTTTGGTGCTTTTATCAAGGATAGCACTTTGGTTTTTGCCAGTGACCGAATGGACCAAGATCCTGATAAAATGAAAGTGGATCAGTACAATGCCCTGAGGAGTGATATTTATGGATGGACTGGAAACGGTTATTTGAGCGTCTATGAAGCCACGGGGGACTGGGACAATTACGACGTGGATACGGTCATCAAGTTGGATAAGTATAAGAGTGACCATCACAGTGGTCCTGTATTCGAGACGGAGAGCATGGTGTTTTGGGTAAAGGCCGGTAAACCCGGCAATAAACAAAAGGGTGATAATATAAACAAGAAGAACTATACGCTCTATCCGCAGGTGTTTTATAAAATAAAGAGAGATACCGTTTGGGGAGCACTCAAAGGGCTGCCTTTCAACAATCCCTATGAGTATTCTGTAAGTGATCCGTTTTGGGATGAAAAGGAAGAGCGGCTTTATTTTTCATCAGATAAGCCAGGAGGGCATGGCAAGGCGGACATTTATTACAGCAAGTATATGGGCGAGGACAAATGGTCCGAGCCGATTAATCTTGGAGATGAGATCAACACCTTTGGAGATGAACGGACACCATTTGTGGATAAGGACGGACAGCTTTATTTTTCCTCGGATGGTCGAAAAGGGCTCGGCGGATTGGATGTTTTCATGAGCAAACCCAATGGCAATCATTGGCAACAGCCAGAAAACCAAGGAACACCGATAAACTCCACCCGTGACGATTTTGCCTATTTTATCAATCCCGAAATTCCTGACAGGGGAGTGCTTTCTTCTGATCGTCAAGGCGGTGAAGGATGGGATGATGTGTATGCCTTTGTACTGGACATAAACTCTAAAATTTTTCTGAGCGGTACCGTAAAGGACAAAGAATCCCTTGAGCCACTTCCCAATGCCGTGGTGGTGCTGTCCGATAAAAGCACTGGAACCGAATTTACCTATGTGACTGATGAAAAAGGGGAATATAGCTTCCAGCTGAATGAAGAGACCGTTTACGATGTCGAGGGCAAAAAGACCGACTACATTACCGCAGAGATCAAAGGGCTGAGCACAAAAGGGATCAGGTTGTTTGCCGATAGCACCATTGTCCGGGACCTGTATCTGGATAAAATCGAGATAGGCAAAACCATCGAGCTGGAGAATATTTACTATGATTTTGACAAGTGGGAGATTCGGCCGGACGCGGCGTTGGAGCTGGATAAGCTGGTCAAAATCCTGGAAGACAATCCAACCATGAAAATTGAGCTGAATTCCCATACAGATAGCCGTGGATCAGATTCCTATAACCAAACCCTTTCTGAAAAACGTGCCCAATCAGCAGTGGATTACATCATTTCCAGAGGTGTGTCCCGGGTGCGGATTGAGGCAAAAGGCTATGGGGAGTCGAGATTGCTGAATGAGTGTGACGATGGAGTAGAGTGTACCGATGAGCAGCATCAAGATAATCGTCGCACGGAATTTACGATCGTGGATTATTAAGGAGAGAAGTTTTTTCAAATAAAACTTTCAACTAGGAGGGATGAGTTCGGTAGTAGTTAATAATACCCTTCACGTTAATTTTTTAGGTGCCAAGACTGCCCGCAGGGCGGTCTTGGCCTTTTTTTGCTTGTGTTTTATCTGGCCTGCCGAGGTCAAGGGGCAGAAGGTTTATGCAGATAATTATATAAGAAAGAGTAATAATGTCCCTGCGGGATGGTGGGATTTATTACCTCCATATAATAAAAAAACAGTATTAAATGAAAACGGGGCGGCTAATGGAGGTGATGAACAATTTGCAACATTACTATCTAGTGCAGGTCTCATTTTAGACATAGGCGCTTATAGTGGGTATGTTGAAATCCAGTATGATGAGATTGTTCCTGCCAATACCCCGACTTATATCAGAGTGGATGGAGATGAGGGATTACTTGAACAATTATTAGGAGGGACGCTGGGTGAGCTTTTGAGTGGGGTGGCCGGCAGCATCTTGGGAAAGCAAATAATCAAAGTGGAAGCAAAGGATTCAAATGGGGTTCTGCTATTTGCTCAAAGCACACTAGGTGGGCTTGGATCTGCTGATCTTAAAATGGTCAAGGATAGAAATGGTTATTACCACTTAATGTTTACCCCAGACGTACCATATCAAAGGCTAAGAATCACCAATCTAGCGACGGCTTTAGCTGGTCTGGGTATTGAGTTTTACTTTGATGTGTATGAAGCTTTCTATTATGATGAAGCATGCAATTATGCTCCCGAATTTATCTCTTACGATGGCAGAGGGATTAACTTGGATGCGTTAAACTTAGGAGGAGGAATCGTGGAGCATCCTGAAAATGCCATTGATGATGATCCGGCCACGGCATCTTCAGTGAGTCCAGGCTTATTGAACGTCCTTGGGAGTTCTACACAGCAGTTTTATTTCACACAAGCTTCCGCTCCTACAGACGAGGTGATGGTGACATTGAGTGGAGACCCTTCTCTAGTGGACATAGAATTGTTGAGCAATGTTTCTTTTAAAGCTTTTAATGGAGATTCGCAGGTATTTGAGCAGGATTTGGGAGCTTTGTCAGCAGAACTGTTGGGCTTGATCAAGCTGGACCTGCTGGGACTTCTTGGGGATGGAGAGGCGGTGACCTTTCCAGTTTCGCCGGGTGTTCCATTTGATCGGTTTGAGATCAGTGTGGGCTCTTTTTTGGATGTCGATGTGGGGGAAGCCCTGAATGTCCACGAGGTGCAACGCACTGTAGGTATGCCGGATTTTGGCGGGGTGACAGGTAACAATTATTCCATTTGCGAAGGACAGCCCCTGAGTGTATCACCGCAAAGCTATGGAGGAGCCTCTCTCCGCTGGTATGAAGCACAAGAGGGAGGTACTCCCATTGGCACCACCGAAAGCTTGGATATTGATGAAGTGACAGAAGATAAAACCTATTACGTATCCAGTGTGGATGAATGCAGCGGGGAGGAAATAGAGTCCGCCAGGGTAGCGGTGGAGGTGGATGCATTGGCTGTTCCGGCACAGGAGGATTATGAGGCACTTCCCAGTCAGGCGACATATGGTGAAGGCGAAGTGGTGGTTTTGGGACCAAACTTGGAATTAAGTGCCGGTATAGAGAACCCACAGTTTAGCTGGTCTTTGGAGCCAGATGGCGTACCCACGATCACGGATGAATTGGTCGTGGATAAGGGGGGGCATACCGTGACTTACCGTTTACGGCCGGATGGGGCGTTGGAGATCGAAGGGCTTCTTCCAGAAGAAGAAATCGATGAAGTTTACTTGATCTTACAAAATGGTGATACGGGATGTAGCGCCATCGAAGCAGTAGAGCAGGTGTTTGTTATCCTGCCGGTCAGCTGGTTACGGTTTGAGGGTTATGCGAAGGAGAATGGAAATTATTTGAACTGGGAGTTTAGTGCTCAGAATCCCCTGATGCAGTTGATTGTCCAGCGAGCTGGTCCAG
Organism: Echinicola rosea; assembly: GCF_005281475.1. Classification (NCBI taxonomy): domain Bacteria; kingdom Pseudomonadati; phylum Bacteroidota; class Cytophagia; order Cytophagales; family Cyclobacteriaceae; genus Echinicola; species Echinicola rosea. Next base: position 2,441,286 of record NZ_CP040106.1, read on the forward strand.
GACTCGAGTGGTACAAAATAGGGGAGATTAGCCTGTCAAGTGACCACATTTTTGGAGGGGTATTTGATTTTCCGGACGAAGCACCTGCTTCTGGCATAAACTTCTATCGGATCAAAGCGGTACAGCTCAATGGTAAGGAAAATTATTCCACTGTAATGCGGTTGGATAGCGAGATTGAAAGGCAGCAGGAATTTAGCATTTTTCCAAACCCCGTCATGGATATTCCTGTATTGCGAAACCACAGCCCAAAGAAGTTTGATCATATTACGGTACAGGTCGTCAGCCAAAGCGGTGCTGTGGTGGATCGTTTTACTTTAGACCAATTGCTTCCGGGGCAGGCTAAAAAACTCTATCAAGGCAAGTCGCTCAAGCCTGGGGGGTATGTTTACCTGATCTATACCCAAGGACATGCCCAGCAGATAAAAGTGATATGGTAGCCCGAAGTGAGGGGCGTATTTTAGCGGGTGACTTGGTTTAGTCTGGAAAGGATATTTTGGTAGTAATTTCTGCCTACGGGAATCGATTGTTCTTTGATGATGATTTCTTTGGAATTGAGGGCGTCTATTTTGTCGAGGTTAACGATAAATGCCTTGTTTACTTTACAGAAAAGCATGGAGGGGAGTTTTTGGAGAACATCCTTGAGGATATTTCTCAGGGTATAGACTGTGTTATCGCCTGTGCTGATATGCGTATATGAACCATCGGCCTTGATCCAATCGATATCTTTTATGGCGATTTTTTTCAAATAGCCTTTGTCCCGGATAAATAAAGAGCCTTTGATGATTTTATCGTGCAGGATAAGTTCCGAGACCTTGTCGGTATTTTTGGTTTCGTAGTTGCTAATGGCCAGTGTCAGTGTGGTAATCAAGGTGTCCTTTGAAAAAGGTTTGACGATATATCCGTCGGGTGATACTTCTTTTACCTTATTTAAGGTTTCTTTATCCGTAGAGCTTGTAAAAAAGACCACCGGGATGTTGAATTTATTCCGAATGTTATGTGCAATGTCGATTCCATTGCTATTGCCCTTAAGGTGAATGTCCAAAAGGACTGCTGCGGGGAACTTTTCAAACAAGGTGTCTTCGATTTTTTCGTCTGAATCCAGGATATCGCAAACCTCAAACCCTTCAGCTTCCAACAAGTCTTGGGTATTGTCGGCCAATTCAAGGTTATCCTCTACGATCAGTATCTGCGTTTTCATGTTTTAACTACTTATATTCCTCCAAATTGTGTCAATAATACGTAGAATTTCGGGTAAATAATACGAGATTTGCCTAAAAAAGAAAAAAATATAATGAGATATTGTTGTAATATTTTCAATACGTAATAATCGCAAGCTTTATTTGTATATTTTTACGTTTTTATAAAAAATCAGCAGGTTTTAGTTAATAAAAGGCCGAATTATGTTATCTTGACGTTCGGATAAGTGGTAAAATAAACCTGTCCAAGCCATGTCATCAATGTGTTATTTTTGAAATTTCAGTTGAAATTGAAACATCCGGTTTGACTCCTGAAAGGAAGTTGAAGAAATGTTGGTAGATTTGTAAATGGGATGAGGGCCTGGTCAATTTAGCCAACTGGTAAATGGGCGAAATTTTAGGTAAAAAAAGGTAATTATTAGTATATATATTGGTCAATGAATTGCTAAGTTTAACCAACTATTTAGTACAAGACCGAAAATCCTGTGTTGACCATTGCCATCAAAAAGGTGTTGTCTGCAAATAATGTTTGATGGCAAGGATGACCTATGAGGATCAAGAGTATCTACCTTTTTTGGCCAATACTAAAAATTCTTTTGGGATTATGGAAAAAGAAGTAAATCTTTTATTTTAACGAGGAGGGATATGTTGAGAGCATCGTATTCAATAGACCGAAATAACCAAAGTAAAGTAGATCAAGAAGGTTTATCCAAGACCAGAAAAGATCAAGTTATGATTTTAAAGCATAAACAGCAGGATGCAGGAACAATCTATACAGCACTTATCAATATACAGCGGCAGCATCAAGTAGGAGAACTTAGCAGCTGTCAGGCCTTTGATCAGTTGAGGTCAATTGCTTTTGGGATAGTGTCGCACGAGTCCATACTTTTTGGGAAAGCTGTTTCGGGGAAGGTGGATGGATATACTTATTTTTTTTCTGATAAACATGACCGATCAGACTTGGTTTATTGGACCCAAACCAAAAATGTGGTTAATGATCTTTTTCTCCATAATGCAGCATCAATGGATAAAGGATCGATTATTCAAGGAGATTTTACCTCGGGAGTAAAAGATTATGAAGGTTTGAAAGGAGGCTATGCTCTGATCCCTACATTTTTGGATAAAGAAACCCACAGTTTTTTGGTCTTGTTGAATGCCAATTTGTCTGACCTAGATGATTGTTGTGAAATTCTTAAGCAATTGGCAGCCACTTTTGAAATGATTTATTTATCCGAGTGTCGGCTTGGTGGTAAAGTAGAGGGGGGCAACGGTAAAAGTAAAAATGAGATTTTGGATATGTTGATGAAATATTCATCAGATGCTATCGGAGTGTTTAATGTGAATTGGTCGCCCAAGTTTCTTTCTCCTTCCTTTGAGCATCTTTTTGGGTTTACGAGAGAGCAATTGATGAATCCTTCTTTTTTTGAATGTTTCCGGAGTGAGGTGAAAGACATGAAAAAGGTGGTAATAGATGGTATAGAAAGATACCGTTTCACCAATCTTAATGCAAATAAGGAAAGGATGTGGTTAGAGAGTATTTTTGACACCTTGTATGATGATGATGGAGAAATCCAAGGGCATATGGCTATTGTGCGAAATATTTCCGAGGAAGTGAAGGGGGACAAAAAAATGTCCGAGGCTTTGGAAAAAGAAATAGCACTGAACAAAATGAAATCCCAGTTTATTTCCATCACTTCCCATGAGTTTAAAACGCCGCTTTCTACCATTAAATCAAGTATAGAAATCTGCAATATTGAGCTGCAGCGCCAACTGGAAGAGCATCCGTCTGAGCAAAAATTTAAAAAACATTTTAATCGGGTAAACAATGAGGTGGACCGGATGAACTCGTTGTTGGTCAACCTTCTGAACCTCGAAAAGATTAATCAGGGCGTAATTCAAGTCAGTTCTAAAACAAAAAAGATCAATTCATACCTCCGTTCTGTTCTGGAGGACTGGGTCGATCAAGATGCAGTTCAATTTGAAACAGCATTGCCTGACGATTTTACCCATCCCATCGATGTCAGTCTGATGAATCAGGTCATGACAAACTTGGTAGAAAATGCATTGAAATATGGCAGTAGGGAGGATGATGTGCTCGTACGGGCCAATATAGCTGAAGGTAAGCTCATCATTTCAGTAAAAGACTATGGCGATGGGATTTCCAAAGACGAACAAGAGCATCTGTTTAAACCGTTTTTTAGGGCATCAAATGCCAATAAATATGACAAGGGATCAGGGTTGGGGCTGATGATAACCAAGAAATTCATCGAACTCCAAAACGGAACGATCCATTTTGAATCTGAGGTTGGAGAAGGGACTTGCTTCTATCTTACGTTTTCGTTGACATAGCAGGTGGGCGAAAATTGTTAGATGTCGTGGTTTTCTTGTGTGCCTAGCCCGAAAAGCGAATCTAATGTGATTGTAAAAAGCATAATTTCTTTTAAAATAGGTCTTGTTTGTCCTTTTTCTGCACTATTTTAACGGTTTGTGAAATTTAACCTGATTCAAAAACATGAAAAACCTACTATTGCCCATTTTAGCCATCTGTATCTGTAGTGCCTGCTCCAAGTCCAGTCAGCAGTCCCACGAATCCGAAGGAGAAGATACTTCTCAAGTGGTCATTGATCTTCAAGATGGGTGGGTATCATTATTTAATGGGGAGAGTTTGGAGAATTGGAAGGTGAAGATTTCAAAACACGAACTCAATGATAATTATGCCAATACCTTCAGGGTAGAAGATGGCATGATGAAAGTGCGTTATGATGGTTATGAGGATTTTGACCAGCAGTATGGTCATATTTTTTATGATGAGTCTTTTTCAGCCTATTTACTTCATCTCGAATACCGGTTTGTGGGTGAGCAAGCACCGGGAGGTGAAGGTTGGGCATTGAGGAATAGTGGTGCGATGCTCCATGGTCAGTCTCCCGAAAGCATGTTAAAGGATCAGGATTTTCCGATTTCTATCGAAGGCCAGCTTCTTGGCGGTGATGGAGAGCATGATCGTACCACCAGCAACCTGTGCACCCCTGGTACTAATGTGGTGATGGACGGAGAGTTGTTTACGCCACACTGTGTAAGTTCGACCTCAAAGACCTATCATGGAGAGCAGTGGGTGACAGCTGATTTTTTAGTGTTGGCGGATTCATTGGTCCAGCATATCGTGGAGGGAGACACGGTGATGACCTATTATGATCCTCAGATTGGCGGCGGAAATGTCTCGCCTGTCGATCCGGAGGTCAAGCAGGATGGTAAATTACTTTCGGAAGGCTATATTTCCTTGCAGAGTGAGAGTCATCCTATCGATTTTCGCAAGGTGGAGTTGTTTGATCTCGCCCCTTATATGGATGATCAAGCTTCCCTTAAAGCCGTCCTTGAAGAGTTGAGGAACCGCTAAAGTGTCGTATGGAAACGAATCTCTGCTTAAACCATCGGGATGATATTGGGATAAGATAAATTATTTATTGGATTTCTTTCGCTCTTCTTCTGCCTTTTGGTTTTTGGGTTTCTTATAGAAAAACCACCAAAATATGCCCAAGACAATTACCACAAGAGGAAGTACCAAATAAATAATGATGTCTGAAGTGGTGCTTAGGTCAATCGGTTCATCCGTTCTTGGTGTTCCTGTTGGGATTTGTGCGAATACATCATTAGATAAAATGGCCATCAATCCCATCAAAATAGGAACTACTCGAAAGATTTGTTTAGTCATCTGCTCCATAGTTGTTTAAGTTTACTTAAAGTTATGGAATAGATGAGGGAAATGTAAGCGATTGAAGATTAAAAATGATTATTCTGAGAGGACTGGTGTCTGGTAAGAAGAGACGTTGTGGTATTTATGGGGCAAGCCAAAAAGTGATGTACTGGCATACTATTTTAAAAATAGCCGGTGAAAATTATTTTCACCGGCTATTGGTCTTAAAATGAAATGGCATGGTCTGCTTGGATGCTAATGCCATTCCAAGCCTTTTTAGCTGTCCAGTCTTCTTCTTGAGCTGTCCAGAAGGAATGGTCAGCAGGAAGTCCCAAAGGCAGGAAGCCCAATGTGCACAGGTAAAGGCTTCCTGTAGAGATGTATGAATCTCCCATTTCTGGTTGATGGCCACAAAATCCGATAGTCAGCCAGCCGTCTCCATCAAATGTACCCGGTGCTTCAAATTGCCTTTTGATGATTGCACTCAATGCACTGCGGACTTGTGCTCCTGAAATAGCTTCGGGCAGGATGCCCAGTAATGCCGCTTCTGCCAGTGGCTGAAAGGCTCCCACACGATAGGTGATGGACCTTCCTACTGGTGGATAGGTACCTTCTGGGGAGATCAAGCGTTCTTGTTGCTCAGCAAAACGGGTCATTCTCTTACCGACTGTCTCATAAAGTTTTTCGTAGCTCTTCTTTTTGGATGCGGCTATTTTTAGTACTTGGAGCATCATGGGCTGGATGACATAGCCGTTATAGTAGTCCATGTGGAAGTTTTGGCCATCACCATACCAACCGTCTCCTACATACCATTCGTCATGTTTTTTGACCGCAAAATCAATTCGCATAAAATCACCTCCCTCATCAACAAAGAGCAAAAAAGCATCCAACATCGCCCCAAAGAGCAGCCAGTTGTTGTAATAAGGGGGGATGGCTTCTTTCTGGTTTTTGATTTCCTGGACAAACCGTCGCTTCACTTCATCGTCCAATGGCTCCCAAAGTGCTTCTGGAGCACGCATGATACCGTGCACCAAAAATGCCCCGTCCACAAGCGGCTGGGAACCTTTGGTCCAGTTGAGGTAGTCAGGGGATTGGGGATCTACACTGTGGGCGATGCTTTTCAGCGCTTTTTCTTTGAGGTCTTTACGCATTTTTCCTTCTTCATCCGTGGATTCGGGCAGTGCAAGCCACGGAGCCACGCCGGCGAGTGTTCTCCCTAATGCCTCTAGGTGAGTGACGTTTTCACGACCTCTGTAGGCTTTAGGAGGGGTTTCCACGGGCATGGTCGCACGCAGTTTCCCTTGGCTCATCTGGGTGAGCATAGGAGAGGCGATTTTATATAAAGTCTTTGCCCAATAGCTTCTCGTATTGGCGTTTTCTGGAGCTGCCGAGGCGGTGTTTGCGGACAGGGTGTTTGGCAAAACACCAATGGCTCCTACTGCTGGAATGTATTTTACAAAAGATCGTCTATTCATAATGTACGGTTTTAATATCGCTTAAAATTAGTCTGATTGCACTAATTTACAAGTAGGTTCTTGGGATCGATGGTTATTTTGCCATGATCGGTTCTGGGTGAGTGTCAGGATCAAAAGGATCATGGTAGTAAATTCCTGCTTTTTGATAAAGTGGTAGGTGCTTTTTCAGTCTGGCAGAGAAGCCTTCAAAATCTTTTTGCTCTTCGGATGTCCAGGTGATTTCAGCAAGTGCTGCCAGTCTCGGAAAGGTCAAGTAGTCCAATCGATCTTCATCAGTGACCGTCTCTGTCCATAAGTTAGCCTGAAATCCTAAAACCAAAGGTTTTTTGGAGTCGGGAATGTTTAGTTTTGATAGGCTAAAATCATAGACCCGTTGGACAGGGTTGAATTTGCCGCCCCATTTTCTACCATAGCGGTCATTTTCTTGCTGAACAAAATCAAAGTATAGTGGTATTCTCGGACAGATGACGGTGGGGATATCATTGTCCAAGAGTTTTTGGAGCTGCTGAGGCTGGTCGTGCCGCCACCATAGCAAGATGCTTTGGCCCGTAGGTAGGCCGGCTTCGGCCATTTCGTCCCAAGCAAGAATGGTATTGTCGAGTGAAAAAAGCGAGTCTGCCATTCGTTTCATAAAGTAATCTTCCACTGCCTTTAGATCTTTCAATTGCTGGGAGGCCATCAATTGTTTTACTTGCGGGTCATTTTTCCACTGTTGGTTGCCGAAGCTTACTTCGTCTCCCCCTAGATGGATCATCTGAGCGGGAAAAAGCGCATCGACTTCCCGAAGAATATCCGTCAGATACTGATAGGTGCCCTCTTTAGCAGGATGGAAAGTGAATTCTGGGTATTTTACCGATCCACCACCACTAAATTCAGGGTAAGCTTTGTTGGCGGCAGTGGCATGTCCCGGCATGTCGATCTCGGGAATGATATCGATTTTTCGTTCTGCTGCATAGCGCACGATCTCTTGGATTTGTGCTTGGCTGTAGTACTGGGCAGGAGCTAAGGGATCGCTATTATTGCCTATTCCGCCAATCAGCGCCAACCTAGGGTATTTTTTGATGGCTATTCTCCATCCTTGTGCATCGGTAAGGTGCCAATGGAATTTATTGAGCTTATAAAAGGCCATCCAGTCAAGGAGGGATTTTACTTTTTCCACCCCAAAAAAATGCCTAGACTCATCCAGCATGAATCCCCTCCAAGCGTATGCCGGGGTATCTTGGATTTTCCAAGTGGGAATGGCCAGCTGGTGTTGGGAAGGCTCCGCTTGGTCGATCAATTGCAGCAGCGAGATAATGCCTTGGAATATGCCGGTTTCGGTTGCTGCAGTGATAGTGACCCCGGTGGACTGGTCGATATACAGTCTGTAACCTTCCTGAGTAGTTTTCCTTAGGATCAAACTGATACCAGGTGCCGTGGCTTCGGATGATTGTATGCTAATGGGGAATGATTTTCTCCCTAGGAGTTCTTTTTGCAGAAAATAAGCCTCCTCTTTCAGAAGATCATTTGTGTAGTGGATTTTAGTATTGGAAGTGATAGGGAAAAAAGATGCACCTCCTTCATAAGCACTGGGGAGCGGAATGATCGCAGGGCTGCTTTGGCCGAAGCAAACCAAAGAGGAGAAGTATGCAGCAAAAAGGAGAATGTAAATTTTCATGGCTATGGCAATTGAGGGGGAGAAATACGACCAGTGCTAAAGTAGTAGTGGGAGAAAACAAAAAATGCTGACAAGTCAAGTGTTTACTGATTGTCAGCATTTTTGAGTACTGGGTTACTCAGTTAAGAAACCAGTCTTGGTAGCGCTTCAATGCTTCGATATAATAGTAGTCGGCATAGGTCAATGGTACATCTACCTCAGAATTGTGAGGCAGGGAGCCCACACTATGCAGTAAGATAAAGCCTCCATTTTGGCCGAGCTTTGCACGGTATTTATCGGAAGACAGGCTGAGGATCGTTTTTTCAGCGGCATCTATGTATTTTTCTGATTTTGCTTTATCCTCCGTGTATCTGCTCAGTTCTAGGAGTGCGGATGCATTGAGTGCTGCTGCAGATGCATCCCTATAAGTGGAGTCAGTAGCAGGCGCATCATAATCCCAGTAAGGAACCATGTCTTCTGGCATGTTGGGATGATCAAGGATAAAGGCTGCGATATTTTCAGCTTGGTCGAGATAGGCAGGGTCTTTGGTATCACGATACATGACAATGTATCCGTAAAGTCCCCAAGATTGTCCGCGGGCCCAAGCGGAATTGTCTGCCTTGCCTTGGTGGGTTTTCTTTTCGACCACTTTTCCGGTTGTAGGGTCATAATCTACTACATGGAAGGAGCTATAATCATCCCGGAAATGGTTTTTCATGGTGCTGTCGGCGTGGGAAATATTGATGTTGCGGTATTTGTCATCACCAGAAACCTCGGACGCCCAAAAAAGAAATTCCAAGTTCATCATATTATCGATGATTACCGGGTAGTTCCATTTGCCGTGATCCCAGGATTTGATCAGTCCCGTTTCTGGGTGGAAGCGGGTGGCCAATGATTCGGCACCTTGTAGCATTACCGCTTTATAATGCTCGTTTCCCGTGATCCTGTAGGCATTTCCGAAGCTGCAGAATAACATAAAGCCCAGGTCATGGGTGCCTGTGTTGTCTTTTTCTTTCTCCAAGATATCCAATTTCTGCTCGGCCAGCTCCAGCATGCTGGAATCCCCCGATAGCTCATAGAGGTACAGCAAAGTGCCCGGATAGAAACCTGAAGTCCACCAGCTGGTGCCGGAAGGGACGGATTTGTCTTCATCTTTAAGGTAAGTCCTCGGTAGCTTGTCTTCCGGTACCTGTGTACTTAGGTGTTGGTATTGCTTGACGGAAAATGCTACGTTTTCCTCAATAAATTCCTGGGTAATGGCTGTTTCATTTGATACCTTTTCTTTTTCCTTTTGCTTGGACTGACTACAAGCACTTGCCAAAAAGCCCACCGCCAAGAGAGAAAAGGTTATTTTGTAATGTAGTTTCATGAGTGTTTGATTGTTAAAATCTTAATAAAGCTATTTTTTTAATGTTTCACAGGTGTATAGAGCTGATTTTTGTTAAAAAGACCACTTGTAAATCCATATTTTTTATAAAGTTGTTGCTGGAAATTGCTCCTATTGTCATGCCAATATATTAAAATAAAGTAGAAATTATTGCCTTTAAGTTTTGATTAGTTTCATTTTTGTTAGTAAATAGTAAGATATTGAAAATATAATATCAGTTCTGTGCAGAAACTGGTCATTTCTTTTTGTGTAGAGAGTGCCGCATAAAATGCTTGACCTGCCATAGTCAAGATAGGATAAAAATCGGTAAAGCAGATAATGTCATGATAGCAAAGACCCAGAATTTAGAGAAAGCTTGGAGTGCGTTTTTGGAAGGAGATGATGAGGCGTTGGGCTTTATTTATGCTGAAAACATAGACAGGCTTTATAATTATGGGCGGCAGTTTACCAGGAACAAATCATTGGTAAAGGATACGATCCAGGATGTATTCTGTCAGTTGATCGATGATCGTAAAAAGCTGCGGCATGCCCACTCCGTGAAGGCATACTTAATGGCTTGCTTTCGCAGGAGATTAATGGGTGCATTGAAACAAGAGCGTAGGGATGTCGATGCCGTATTGGACGACGAAGCTTTTTTTATTTCAGTGGATGCCACTTCTTATTTTATCGATTCCAATTTGTCGATGAACCAAAAGAAACTTCTGGAGCAGTACTGCAATGAGCTTCCTGTGCGGCAGCGAGAGATTATCATGATGAGGTTTTTCGAGAACATGCCTTATGAGGAAATTGCCGAAGTGATGGGGCTTGCCAATGCCAAGACCGTTAGAACTATGATGTATAGGGGACTAAACAAACTTTCGGATTCCCTGACTCCTTATAAATCCCAGCTCTTACAAGCACTGATCATAATGGAACTGATGAGGTGATGTGCCGGCGTGAGAATCTCCCCACTTTTTCTTAACAAAACGGCATTGAAACGGAGTTAAAACACAGCTCGCCGATTCCACAGTCCAGCTGTCGGAATTAAATTTTTCCCCACCCCTTAGTGTCTTTGCGCCTTCGTGGCCCTGTTTTTATTGCCACAAAGACCCAAGGTCACCAAGAAGACCTTGGTTTACTTTTTCTATTTTTTGGCATCCAAGCTATTTCCCAATGTAAAAAGCAAGGTGTACTATGGAAATAATAATCCAAGTCCCTGATTCCACAGTCCAGCTGTCGGAATTAAATTTTTCCCCACCCCTTAGTGTCTTTGCGCCTTCGTGGCACCTGTTTTTATTGCCACAAAGACCCAAGGTCACTAAGAAGACCTTGGTTTACTTTTTCTATTTTTTGCATCCAGGCTTATTTCCCAATGTAAAAAGCAAGGTGTACTATGGAAATAATAATCCAAGTCCCTGATTCAGAAGACCTTGGTTTACTTTTTCTATTTTTTGGCATCCAAGCTATTTCCCAATGTAAAAAGCAAGGTGTACTATGGAAATAATAATCCAAGCCCCTGATTCCACAGCCCAGCTGTCGAAATTAGATTTTTTTCCACCCCTTAGTGTCTTTGCGCCTTCGTGGCACCTGTTTTTATTGCCACAAAGACCCAAGGTCACTAAGAAGACCTTGGTTTACTTTTTCTATTTTTTGGCATCCAGGCTTAGCTCCCAACGTAAAAAGCAAGGTGTACTATGGAAATAATAATCCAAGCCCCTGATTCCACAGCCCAGCTGTCTGAATTAAATTTTTTTCCCACCCCTTAGTGTCTTTGCACCTTCGTGGCACCTGTTTTTATTGCCACAAAGACCCAAGGTCACCAAGAAGACCTTGGTTTACTTTTTCTATTTTTTGGCATCCAAGCTTATTACCCAATGTAAAAAGCAAGGTGTACTATGGAAATAATAATCCAAGTCCCTGATTCCACAGCCCAGCTGTCTGAATTAAATTTTTTCCCCACCCCTTAGTGTCTTTGCGCCTTCGTGGCACCTGTTTTTATTGCCACAAAGACACAAGGTCACCAAGAAGACTTTGGTTTACTTTTTCTATTTTTTGGCATCCAAGCTTATTACCCAATGTAAAAAGCAAGGTGTACTATGGAGATAGTAATCCAAGCCCCTGATTCCACAGTCCAGCTGTCGGAATTAAATTTTTCCCCACCCCTTAGTGCCTTTGCGCCTTCGTGGCACCTATTGTTTTGACTTAAAGCCACTTTGAAAACTTCAATGATTATAGGCAATTAGGCCATTTGACCATTGCGTAATACCTAGTATTCAGAATTTTTTGAAAAAAAATAGAAAAAGGAGTGGTCGTTTCACCTGTTCTTCCCTCTACCCTCAAAAGAACCTACCATAAGGTATTGTAATAAATGGATTTCAAAAGCAATGTTTTTAGGGAGCTGTTGGAGGATGAGTATTTCATCCAATGGCTAATTTCGCCTGATCAAGCGTCGGACAAGTATTGGCAATCCTGGATGGTAAATAATCCAGACAAAGCAGCTGTTTTGAGAGACATCAAGGCAGTGGTCAACGCGATAGAGCCGAAGCACATCCACCGGCTGCGAAGTGGTGAAAAAGACGATATACTAGGGCACATCAAGCAGTATGCCGATCAGAAGCGTCGGCAGGAGTCTGCCTGGGACAGGATCAAGACAAAACCAAGAAGAAGGACCAACGCCGTACTAATGGCTGCGTGTATGGTCATTTTGGGTATTCTTACAGCCAATTATTTTGGCGTTTTCGATCCGATAACGATACAAGAAGAGCAGCCAGCCCAGGAGCGGATGGTCGTAAAGCAGACCACCAAAGGCACCAAGTCAAGTTTTTACTTGCCAGATGGCACATTGGTAAAGCTGAATTCCAGCAGCTCGCTAGAATTTCCGGTTGTTTTTTCAGACACGCTACGAAAAGTAAAACTTGTGGGGCAGGCATTTTTTGAAGTGACCAGAAATGAAGCGGCACCTTTTATTGTGGAGGCAGATCAGGTGGATGTCCAAGTGCTAGGGACATCTTTTGATGTCCTGAGTGATCCGGCAGGGGAGTGTTTTGAAGTGGCAGTGGCCTCTGGGAAGGTAAAAGTCAATTCATATACAGGCAATCAAGAAATCCTTACCAAAACACAAATGACCCGATTGGATGTAAACAGTGGCGAATTGATCACCAGCCATTTTGACCCCATATTTAAGTTTGGCTGGAAGGACGGGATTCTGGTATTCGAAGACGAGACTTTTGAGGAAGTCTTTGAGCGGTTGGAGAATTGGTATGGGGTCACGATTACGGTACCACCAAACATGGCCATTGGTAAGTCCTACACGGGTAAATATGATAATCAGTCCCTTGAAAATGTCCTGCTAGGAATATCAACTGTTCTTGATTTTCAATTTAGAATCGATGGCAAGCAGGTAGAAATAATGCGCTAAAAACGAATCAAACGGTAACCCAAAATTGAATGAATGTAAACCATAACCAAAGAAAAATGAAAACACACCTACTTTCTAAAATGAAATATGTAGGGATATTCGTCATGACTATGCTCATAAGTCTTGGCGATATTTCTGCCCATCAATATGCGCTTGCCAATTCCTCTTGGAAAAGGCATCAGAAGCTGGCAGACGTAAAAGTCTCGTTAAATATGAAAAATGCCAGTTTGCTCCAAGTGCTCAAGGAAATTGAGTCTTCGACCACGTTCCACATAGCATTTATTGAGGAGGAGCTTTCTGACGAGAAGGGTATTTCCCTCAACGTATCTGGCAAATCTTTGCTGCATGTTTTGGAAGAGTTGTCACGGGATCATAATGTCCGGTTTACCCAAGTGAACAATACCATTCATGTCTCCACAAAAAATGCTCCCCTTCCCCAAGAAGTCCTTGAAGAAAGGAATATCTCAGGGAAGGTGCTGGATGAAGAAGGGATTCCTATTCCCGGCGTCAATGTAATCGTCAAAGGTACCAAAAGAGTAACCGTGACAGATCTGGATGGGGTGTTTTCATTTGATGATATAGCAGATGATGCTGTGTTGGTGTTTTCTTTTATAGGTTTTGAGTCACAAGAGATTTCGGTAGCCAATAAGGAAACGATATCGGTGACGCTGCTGGAGGATTTGGGAGATCTCGAAGAAGTAGTGGTCGTGGGCTATGGTACTCAGAAAAAAGCCAATCTTACAGGAGCTGTATCCACCGTGGAAGCAAAGGCTTTGGAAAACCGTCCGGTTACCAATGTGGCCAATGCCCTTCAAGGAACCACACCAGGCCTAAACATTACCAGGACTGGTGGACAGCCGGGAAATGAAAATGTGGGTATCCAGGTAAGGGGAGTTACTTCTGCCAATGGTGCTGTGGATCCGTTGCTGATGGTGGATGGAGTGCCTTCACCTTTGTTTACCTTGCAGACGATAAACCCAAATGATATTGAATCAGTGACGGTGCTGAAGGATGCTGCTGCCGCCGCCATTTATGGTGCCCAAGCTGCAGGTGGGGTGATTTTGGTGAAGACCAAAGCCGGGAAAACAGGAAAGACCACTTTCGAATATAGTAATCAGTTTGGTACTGAGTGGGCTTTAAATGTTCCGGAAAGGCTTTCCTTGTTGGATGAAGCCCTTTATTCCAATTTGGCCAGAGCCAATGCTGGCTTGGGGCCGGAGTATAATGACCAGGCACTTCAATATATCCGTGACGGAGTAGAGTTTGTTCCAAGCGAAACCAACGAAAACAGGTGGGTGACCTATAACCAGCAAAGTATCCGAGAACAAGTCTTGCGAAAGACTTCTCCTATGCAGACCCATAACCTAAGTGCCAGAGGTGGTTCGGAAAGTGTTAATTATTTGGTTTCTCTCGGGTATTACGATAAGAAGGGTGTATTTAAAATTGGCCCAGACAGCTTCGAGAGGTACAATGCCCGGTTTAACTTGGGGGCTAAATTGACCAAACACCTTTCCATTGATTCAAGGATTTCATATGCAAATCATTACACCGAGGCACCTTCCATAGGAGCGAGCGGATACGGTTTGCTTCAGCAAGTGTATCAAGCACGTCAACGGTTTCCAGTTTTTATGCCAGATGGCCGCCTTTTTGGTGGAGCGGGTACTTCTGGAAACAATACCTACGCTTACCTTTCACAAGGGGGCTATAACAATACCCAGAGAAATGATTTTGACGGTGTCTTTACGGGGACATTAAAAGATGTGGTCAAAGGCCTTACCATCCGGTCGATTTTTGGACGACAGTATAGGAGGGCCGACAGGGAGCGCTTTGCCAGGACAGTGGATTTATGGGATCGTGGTGGAGATAGCCCTGCTTATATCCTCAATAATCCAAATGCCTATGAGCTGACCCAGGACAATACCATTAACACAAGTTTCCAGATGTTGGTGGATTATGACCTGACCGTCGCGGAGAAACATGTCTTCCATGTTTTGGCGGGTTACCAGTGGGAAGACTACAGGTGGACAAGACTGTATTCCCGGGCGACCAATTTGATCAATAACGATCTGCCTACGCTCAACCTCGGTGATGATAATACCAAGGTGACCAATCAGTCCATTAGTACCTATGCAAACCAATCGGTTTTTGGCCGGATAAACTACAGCTTTGACGAGCGTTTCCTTTTTGAGGGGACTATCAGGATGGATGAAAGTTCGCGATTGGCACCGGGACTGCGCACGAAGGTGTTTCCTGCGGCTTCGGTGGGGTGGAATATGCACCGGGAAGACTTTTTTGCAGATGCGCTGCCGTTCTTTAGCGAATTTAAGTTGAGAGGGTCTTGGGGACAGCTAGGAAGTGCCTTGGGGGGCGATATCATCGGTTATTATGATTATCTAAATGTACTTTCCAGAGGCTCAGGTCTGATCATGGGCAGTGACGAAACGCGGTCCACTTATTTTTATCAGTCTTCGGTGCCTTCTTCTGAGCTTTCATGGGAAACCATCGAAACCTGGAATGGCGGTGTAGATCTAGGCTTGTTAGAGAATAAGCTTCAAATGAGCTTTGATTATTATGTCAAGCACAACAGGAATATGCTTACCCCGCTTCAGTTGCCAGGGACTTTTGGTGTGGGCACACCCAAAATCAATAATGGCGTATTAAAATCCTGGGGATGGGAGCTGGCGGTCAATTATCGTGATCGGGTAAGTGAAGATTTTAATTATAATATTGGTTTTAACATCAGTGACAATCAGAATGAGTTGATAGAATATTCAGGAAGAAATGTAGTGGGGGCAGGAAATAACAATATCATTGAGGGATTTCCATTGAATACGATTTGGGGATATGAGACTGCACCGGGTTACTTCACCTCGGCGGATCAGGTAGATGCCGCTCCATTCCAAGACAACAGAACAGGTCCAGGTGATATTCAATATGTCAACCAAGACGGAGATGACCGCATTACAGTGGGGCGGGGAACCACCGATGACGCAGGAGATCTGGTGCTCTTGGGCACAAACCAGCAGCGTTATCTATTTGGGATGACCGCCTCTGCCCAGTGGAAAAACCTTGACTTTTCTGTTTTCTTCCAAGGGGTGGGAAAAAGAAGCTTCATGCCTACCCGTGACATGATCATGCCACTCAGTCAAAGTTGGTTTATGCCGATGAAGCATCACCAGAATTATTGGACACCAGAAAATCAAAATGCCGATTTTCCAAGACCTTTTTTGAACGGGCATCATAACTACCTTCCCTCTGACAGATGGGTGCTGGACGGGAGTTATATCCGGCTGAAGAATTTCCAAGTAGGCTATTCGCTGCCGGCAGCACTGGTAAGCAAGGTAAAGGTAAACCGGGCCAGGGTGTTTGTTACAGGTCAAGACGTATTGACTTTTACGAGAATGGGCGTCTTTAACGGAGTCTTTGATCCAGAAAACTCCAATAACGTCCGTGCGGACTATCCATTCTTTGGCACCTTGGCGATAGGCTTGAACCTTTCCTTTTAACCACGATCACGAAATTAAAACTCAAGAAAATGAAGTATAACATAAAAAATATAGCTGCAATCTTGCTGGTGCTCCTTGTGGGCATCACCAGTTGTGATGTCGATAGGCTTCCCGAAACCCAATTGAGCGACCCGGCGTTTTGGAGAAATGAAAACGACCTCAAATTAGCTTCCAATTACCTATACACGTATCTCCCTTCCATTCCGGTGACCTCGGACGTATGGTCGGATGATGCCTTTGGGACATCTGCAAACAGTATCAGTGATGGTACCCGTATAGCACCGGCTACGGATGGAAATTACAATAATGCCTATTCCCTGATCAGAGCGGCAAACAACATCATCGAAAAGGCACCTAGGGCGATTGAAAATGGTGTGGATCCCCAAGTGGTGGACCGGTATTTGGCAGAGGCCAAGTTTTTTAGGGCTTGGGCTTATTTTAGATTGGTCAAGCGGTATGGTGATGTGCCGTTGATTTTGACGACGCTTTCTGAGGATGCAGAGGAGCTATATGCACCTGCAGCTCTCCGAGCGGAAGTGTTAGAAGTCGTGTACGATGACCTTGATGAAGGTGCCCAATACCTTCCGGCACCGTCTGAGCTTGCCAGCGGAGATTATGGACGCCTCACCAATACCGCTGCATTGGCTTTTAAATCCCGCGTGGCCTTGTTTGAAGGAACCAGGGCCAAATACCATGGCTATGGAGACCCCGAATTTCATCTTACTTTGGCCAAAGAAGCCGCAGAGGCTTGTATGAATGCTGGAGAGCACGCATTGTTGAATGTTTATTTTGACATTTTCCAGTATGAAGGAGAGGGACCGGGAAATAAAGAGAATATTTTGGTGAAGCAATATGGGGTAAATGTTTCCGAATCGATCGTGAGCCATACTACGCAGAGAACCTTGGAAACAGGCGCTGCCAATCCTACCAAAGCTTTAGCGGATGCCTACCTTATGGAAGATGGGTTGCCAACGGACAAATCGCCCCTTTATGCTACTCCGGAAAGTATTTTGGAAGTTTTTGAAAATAGAGACCCCAGGATGTTGGATACTTTCTTCAAGGAAGGTGATGAGTATATCGGTACACAGCCGGTGTTTAATGTGCCCAACCTTTCATTCCAGCGTACCGGTTTTGCCAATAGACGGTATGCTAATCTGACGGATTGGCAAAATAGCCGTTCTTACATTGATTATACCATTATTCGATATGCAGAAGTACTGTTGAATTATGCAGAGGCTACGTATGAACTGAATGGAAACATTACGGATGAAGAGCTGAATAGCAGCATAAACCTCCTCAGGCAACGGGCCGGGGTCGCTCAGATCAGCAATTCCTTTGTCAATGCAAATGGGCTGGACATGTTAGAGGAAATCCGTAGGGAAAGAAGGGTAGAGCTTGCCTTAGAAGGGTTCCGCTATTGGGACTTGATCCGCTGGAAGACGGCTGAAGATATTTTGCCTCGGACAGTTTTGGGCAACTATTATTTCGATGAATATGGTACCGATGTGACCCCGAATGTGAACGAAGACAATATCATCGTATTGCAGGAAGCAGAAAACAGGAGTTTTGACCCCGATAGGGATTATCTATGGCCTTTGCCTATCAATGAACTGGGGCTTAATCCGGCATTGGAGCAAAATCCAAATTGGTAAAATAGGTTGAAAGGAGGACTTTGGCTACGGCCAAGTCCTCTTTTGGTTTATGCTAAATCAATTGACAATGAGATGGAGAGCGTTTTTGGTGCTTGTATGGCTGGGATTAGGTGTACAAGTGCCCTCATTTGCCCAAAATGATTTTGATACTATCATGGAGCGGATTTTTGACAATTTTCAAAACACCCCTTCTACCGGCAGCTTGGACAGTCAAGTAGCTTCTTTGCGAGCAAGTATGGATATGGATGGGAGCTGGCCGGATATCCATTACGCAGACCAATCGCAGACCAATTGGCAGCCAGTAATGCATTTCGAAAGAGTCAGCGTGCTAGCCAAGGCCTATTCTAGGCCGGAGAGCAGTTACTTTGGAGACACGACGGTATTGGCAGACATTACCGATGCTATGAACTTTTGGCTGGGGCTGAATCCGGCTCCCTACAGTACCAATTGGTGGTTTCTCAGTATCAAGGTTCCCAAGGATATTGGGAATATCCTAATTGCCCTAAGGAATTCACCCGCGGGCATTGATCCTTTATTGGAAAGCAGTATGACCGAATGGATGGACAAAGGGGGTTCTTTAACCGTTTCCCCCGGAAAGGACGGCTCCAATCTTACCGATATTGGCCAGCATTATATCATGCGGGCATGTCTTACCGAGGATAGTACATTGATGCAACACGCCGTGACCGAAACGGGCAATTCGATCAAGATCAGTCAAGGAGAAGGTATCAAGCGAGATCATTCCTATATGGCCCATGGTGCGCAACTTTACATCTATGGTTATGGCAGGGAATACGTTTCGGGCATTCGGAATATCGCAGTAAACATTACCGGAACTTCCTATGCATATTCCCCCGAAAAAATAGCTGTTTTTTCTGATTTTGTCCGAAAAGGATTCATCAAAAGTTCGCGTGGCGCCTATGCCGATTTCAATGTTTTTGGCAGAAGCATTACCCGCTCAGGTGTGGGGCGGGCTGATGTGAATTTGATCGAGCAGGTCAGGGATTTTGATTTGCCGGAACACCAAGCGAGCTACGACACCGTGATCATGAGGATGAGTGAGCAAGAAAGCCCCGATTACGGGGTGGCTCCTGAGCATATCAACTATTGGCAGTCAGATTATACGGTGCACCATCGGCCTGCTTATATGGTGGGACTGCGTAAAGTCTCCACTCGGACCGTAAAATCCGAAATGGGCAATGGTGAAAATATCAAAGGACATTTTCTGACGGATGGTGCCACTTATATCGCCGTAGAAGGAAATGAGTATTTTGGGATATATCCTGTGTGGGACTGGAATAAAATCCCAGGTACTACCACACCTGCCATCACTTCTTTTTCGCCAAGGTCTTCTTGGGGTACCAATCCCGGAAAGACATCTTTTGTGGGAGGAGTGTCCGATGGACGCTATGGAACTTCTGTTTATGATATGGGTGATTATAACACGACAGCCAAGAAAGCCTGGTTCTTCTTTGATGAAGAGGTGGTTTGTTTGGGGGCGGAAATCAGTTCCTCAGCTACAGAGACCATCAATACTACTGTCAACCAAGCTTTGCTCAAAGGAGGTGTTAAGGTGGATACCGGAAACGGGAGCACGGTATTGGGACAAGGGAGTCATGCCTTTGATAATGACCTTAAGTGGGCTTGGCACAATGATGTGGGCTATGTATTTCCAATGGGTGGACAAATAAAACTAAGCAACCAAAGTCAAGCAGGCACTTGGAATAGTATTAACCAAACACAATCTTCTGCTTCAGTCGCCGAGGAAGTGTTCAAGTTGTGGATTGACCATGGCGTAACTCCTTCAAATGATCACTATGCCTATATTTTGCTCCCGGGAGCTACACAACAAGAGGTAGCAGGTTTTGATGATCAACAGTTGGAGCTGTTGTCCAATTCCGATTCTGTGCAAGCGGTCAGGCATGCAGGATTGGATTTGCTACAGGCGGTGTTTTACTATCCCGGAAATTATGTGCTGGGGACGACAGAACTGAACGTCAATCAGCCATGTGTACTGATGCTGAAAGGGGCCGTTACTTCAAATGTGACCGTAACCGCTGCTGATCCTTCACAGGGAAATTCACGAAAGCTAAGGGTTGGGTTGAAAAATGAGAGCTTTAGTGAAATGAAAATGGTGGACTTGGACTTGCCGACAGGGGATTTTTTAGGAAGCAGTTTGGATGGCACGATAGATCAGGGGGCACCCGTCTTTGAGCCATTGAAATTGCCGCAAACGCTGGAGGCCGTAGCGGATGTTTTTGTACGGGACGGAAGCTATGCCGACACCAATTATCCCACAGGTAATTTGGTGGTAAAGAAAGACGGTTCCGGGTACAGTCGGGAAAGTTTTCTTAAATTTAATACGGGAGTGCTGAGCAATCAACTGGATAGTGTAAAGCTAAGGTTGTGGGTGGAAAATGCGAACACTACTGTGACCGACACCAATTGGGAAATTCACCATTTGACAGACAACACTTGGCAGGAGTCAGGAATTACCTGGAATACCAAGCCTGGGAAGGATAGCCTTTTGGGGCAAATCCCAGGGGTGTCGGCGGGACAATTTGTGGAATTGGATGTGACCAGTCCGGTTATGGAGAGCTTGTTGGAGGATGGGGTGTTTTCCGTCGCCATCTCTGGGACCTATCATGGAAGCAAGACCGATGCGCAATTTGCGTCAAGGGAAGACAGCGATCCAAGCCATCGCCCTGCTTTGGTGGTGTACAAAACCCTTGAGCCGGGAGGCGAAGAGGGGAGTTTGCAGGCCATTGCGGATACCTTCGTACAAAGAACAGATGCCAATGGAGATGCTAGCCATAAGAATTTTGGCACGGCCGGTTACTTGGCCGCTCAAAATGGAGGCTATGATAGGGAGGTTTATCTTAAATTTGCCATAAGTGAACTCACCGGCTCCGTTCAGGAAGCAATGATCCAGCTGTATAGCTTGGCTCCGGCGGGATCTACTTCTTGGGAGCTGTATGGTGTGGAGGATCTTTCCTGGGAGAAGGGAACTGGTAATTGGCAGGGGAATAGCCAAGAGGGGCTTACATGGGGCACTAAGCCCATTTCGAGTACCTTGCTCACTACCATAGAAGGGCTGAGCCAAGAAGGTCCGGTGACTTTTGATATCACAGGATATTTGCAGCAAGTGGCTCCTCAGCAGGATACCGTGGCGTTTAAGGTGGTTTCCACTGCGTCCGGTGTTTACACTTCCTTTGCCTCGAGAGAGAGCACTGACAGTAGTCGGCATCCAATGATCAATTATGTGCTGGCGACGCAATCGGAGCCTGATCCTATGGAGAAAACCAGGCCAGCACCTAAAAACAAGGTGTTACTTTTTCCAAATCCATTGGAAGGAATGGGGACCATTGCTTCTGAACGGCTCATTCGACAGGTAGTAATCAGGAAACGCACCGGGGAGGTCATTATGGAAAAACAAGACGTCAATGGCTATGAGTATGAACTGGACCTGACTGGAATGAAAAATGGCTTGTACTATGTAGTCATCATAGGCGATGACTATACCGAAGTACGAAAGGCCATAAAAAGAAAATAATGATATCCAATAGACCAACGGGCTTGGGAGTCCTTTGGTCATATTTAAAATAATAACTGATGAAACGTAACGTAATTTTTACCGGAAGAGGAATGTTGTTGTGTTGTTTATTGGGCTGGATAGTGCTTAGCACATCGGCACAGGAAAAACGAGATCTGCTGACCAATGAAATCAAACAATTTCCTAATACTTCTTACTTGGATTCGAATCCCTTATCGGTTTTTCCCGATAGAGGTACTGTTCATCAATCGCTCAGCCAACTTCCGGAAGAGATTCAAGATCGGTTGGTAGAAGAGGGTGACGAGGCCATCGAATACGAATGGCCGGCCATACCCGTTTCGGCATATTTGGATTTTGTGCGCAATGGAAACCGCACCAGGATGCAGTCTTATCAAAACCAACGGACAAAAGCATTGAAGAGCTTGGTGCTGGCCGAAATGCTCGTACAAGATGGGACTTACCTTGACGCCATCATGGATGGTGTTTGGGCGATGTGTGAACAATCTACGTGGGTATTGTCAGCCCACCTGAGTGCACAGAAGGATAAATCAGGCATGCCGGATGTGGAAGAGCCAGTGATTGATCTGGGGGCTGGGGAAGTGGCCAATCTGCTTTCTTGGATCCATTTTTATTTCAGAAGTGATTTTGAAACCGTTTCACCGCTTTTGGCCAGGAGGATAGAACTAGAATTGGAGGAGCGAATCATTGCTCCCTATCTGGCAAGGGACGATTTTTGGTGGATGGGGTTTGATGCTTCTTTTGTAAATAATTGGAATCCTTGGTGCAATTATAATGTGCTGATGACAGCCGCTTTGGTGGAGAGAGACCAAGAGAAGCTTCGGCAGGTCGTAGAAAAGAGTGCACATTCAGTGGACCAGTTTATCAATTATTATAAAGCTGATGGTGCCTGTGAGGAGGGGCCTGCTTACTGGGATCATGCAGCAGGAAAAATGCTGGAATATTTGGAATTGCTGAAGCACCTGTCGAATGGAAAAGTAGATGTCGGTAGTCAGTCGGTGATCCAAAATATGGGGAACTACATTCGGAAAGTCCATATTGAAGATGATTATTATGTGAATTTTGCGGATGCATCAGCTAGGCTAAAGGCGCATCCAGGGATTATATTTAGATATGGTCAGTATATTTCGGATGAACGACTGAAGGGATTTGCTGCCGATGTGGCCCAGAAGGAAGATTTGGATCAATGGCTGCTGAAAGGAAGCTTGGATCGCACGATTCATAATCTGATGGAGTACCGGACGCTGGAAACCCAAAAAGCCTACCAAGAGAAAACTCCTTACTTTTGGTATCCGGAAACAGAAGTCGCTGGAGGACGGGGTGATGATGGGTTGTTTTTTGCCGCAAAAGGTGGCCACAATAATGAAAGCCATAACCATAATGATGTGGGGACATTTGTGCTTTATTATCAGGGGAACCCAGTTTTTATCGATGTAGGCGTAGAAACGTACTCCGCCAAAACCTTCAGTAAAGATCGCTATGATATCTGGACCATGCAATCGGATTTTCATAACCTCCCCCAGATCAACGGCGTGTCGCAGCAACAAGGCAATGACTTTAAGGCTTCGTCGGTGGATTTTTCCGAAGGAAAGCGGTTCATTCGTTTTGGTGTGGAGATAAGGCATGCCTATGGTGAGTCGGCGGCGAGTGAATTTTGGAATAGAAGCTATGAGTTGGACAGGAAAAAAGGAGCATTTACGATTGCGGACCAGTTCTCATTGGATAAGAGGGTGGCCGCATCTGAGGTGCATTTTATGAGCCTTTATCCTCCAGTAAAGAAGGAAAATGGCAGCTTGAGCATCTCACTGCCCAACGGCCAGGATGTAATCATGCATTATCCTTCCGATAAGCTGTCTTTAGCCATCGAGGAGTGGCCAGTAGAGGATCCCCGGCTGTTAAAGGTTTGGGAGCAGCAAGTAGTTTACCGTTTAGTATTTGAGCAAGTAGGGGAGCAAGTAAAGGATAAATGGGAGTTTGAAGTGACCACGCCCTAAATCCCCCAGCTAGGACCTTTGCTGAGGGATTTAGCAGAGGTCGGCTAATCAGTCTTCAGGTCAGTCTCCTACTCCCGACACCCAGGCGTTTTTACCGGATGTTGGGACGAAATAGGGATGGGGGAGTTGGGCGAGCCACTGGTCATACTTTTCCTTCATTTTCAGGAATTGTTGGGGATTGTGTTCGATAAGGTTGTTTTTTTCTGATAAGTCCTCTTTGAGGTTGTAGAGCTCATGGCTGTCTTTGTTTACGATTAGTTTCCACTGCCCTGATCTGACGGCGCCATTATATTGGCTGGTGTGCCAGTAAAGTTCACGATGGTCCTGTTCCTGAGTTTTGTTGATAAGTTCCAGTACCGATTTACCTTCCAGGTTTCTTTTGGAATATCCTACGGCATCCAAGATGCTTGGCAGGATGTCGAGGCTTGAGGTGATGGAGTGACAGACGGTTTCACGTTTGATCTTCCCGGGCCACCTTACTGCAAAAGGAACCCGGATGCCTCCTTCATATAGTTGGCCTTTGTAGCCTTTCAGGGGACTGTTGTTGGCGCTGATGTGCTTGGAACCGCCATTATCATTGATGAAGAAAATAATCGTGTTTTCCAACTCGCCAATTGTTTCCAGCTGATCGAACACTTTGCCGATATTTTCATCTAGGGAGTAGGTCATAGCGGCCAGGATGTCCCTTTTAGGATCGCTGGGGAATTTGCCTTTAAACATTTCCAGATGTTCAGGTTTGGCCTCTAAGGGGCTGTGTACGGCATTGTAGGCCATGTACAGGAAGAAAGGGGTGTCGGTATTTTGGGTAGCAAAGTCCAGTGCCTCATCGGTGATAGCATCGGTCATATAGGGGATTGTATTTGAGTCAACGGGCCTTCCATCGTCGATGACATCGATGGCTTTTCCAGTATGGTAGTGGTTTGATCCCCATAGGAATCCCCAAAAATGGTCAAAGCCTTTTTGCTGGGGCTGGAATTCTTCGGCAAAACCTTCATGCCATTTACCAAATGCTGCGGTAGCATAGCCTAATGGCTGAAGATATTCCCCGATCATTTTGACATTGTGTGGTAGTCCATATTCATCTTGGTCAATGCTGTAGGTTACACCTTTGATATAGTTATAAATATGGCCAAACTCAGGTTGGTTGATACCGGAAAGTAGCCCGGCCCGTGAGGGGCTACATACACTGGCGGTGACATAGGCGTTTGTGAATTTTACCCCTTCATGAGCGATCCTGTCAATGTTTGGTGTGGCCGTGAGTTTGTCCGATTGGAAGCTGAAGTCGGCGTAACCCGCATCATCACTGACAATGACGATGATGTTTGGTTTTTCTTGGGCCAAGCTGCCGCTCATTGCAAAAAGGAAAAGCAGAAAGAAGGAATAGTATGGTTTCATTTGTTTATGTTTGGTCGTGATTTAATAGGGTAAAGTAGTGTTTTTTATTGTGTTATGAAAGTTTACCCTTTTAAAAGGTAATGTTTTGATATGTTTTTTTGTTTTATTTCTCCAATTGAGTAAAATGGATGTTTTTGATTTGTTGATAAGTGGCTTTTTTTAGTGGTGATTGGTTTATGGTGGGCTTAAGCCTATCAATTATAAAGAATGTCTTTAAATGGGGTGTATTTTATAATTGTGTAGAGCAATTATACTTTCAATTGCTTTCTTTTAAAAATAAACAGGTAGTTTTTATCTATTTTATAAATAGAATTAATAGTTTTTTAGGCGTTTAAAACATAAAAAGTTTTACTTTGTTGTTTTTTTTGTTTAAAAATATTTATGTTTAAGAAATGTCTGGTTATGAGAAAACTAATAAAATATAAAGAAAAGGAGTTAGTTGCTCTAATGAAAGAGGGGGAGATGACAGCTTTTGATGAGCTGTATTATCGATATGCACCTTGTGTAATTGGGTTTGCTAAAAGTGTTTTTCATAATCAGGATATTGCAGAAGAGTCCGTGCAGGAGGTTTTTGTAAAGTTATGGGAAAAGCGTCGTGACATGGATGAAGCACTGAATTTTAAAAGCTATTTGTTCACAGCTGTCAAGCATCAAGTGTACAATAGAATCAGGCGGGTGAAGCGTACCGTAGCATTGGAAGAAATGGCTCAACCCATGTATTGCGAAAATACCGGTTTGGAAGCTTTGGAGTATAAAGAATTTGAGCAGTCCACACTGGAATTGATCGATACCCTTCCGCGTGTGCAGCGGCAGGTATTTAAGTTGAGCCGATTTGAGGGGATCAGCCATAAGGAAATAGCCGAAAAGCTCGGGGTTTCGGTTCGTACGGTAGAGCATCATTGTTACTTGGCGACTAAATTCCTGAAAGGACAATTATTAAAGCAGGCATCTGTCATTTCCCTGACGTTGTTCAGTTTGATTTTTTTTGAACAGTTAAACTGTTGATTTCTAGCTGGTGTAGTGTTTTATTTTTTTTTTCATTCTTAGCATGGGATCAAGCGTAAAATTTGGGGGCTACCAGTTTACTTAATGGCAAAGCCACCGATACATAAAATGCCACAAAGGCCTAAGTGCATGTTGGGCCTACATTGAAACATTACACTCGAAAGCTAGCCCCAGAGGGGCGATATATTTATGGCCATGGGTGAAGCACGTGGTAAATTGCTAGGCGGCGGGGTTTTTTGGTCACTTTTTGAACTGTAGCAAAAAAGTGACAAAGGTTAAAGGAGCCATTTCACTGAAATTTCATTATTTATCCTAATACTTACCCACACTAAATCATATAGAACCTTTTTTTATTGGACTATGTCAACATTCGTTCCCCCAGAAATATTGCTTGATCCTTAGCATGTCGGTTTTCGGAAAGTCCACTGTTTTTTGTCCGGTATGTGATCATTGTTAAGTATAATCTCTTCTTTACTTACTATTTTATGAGCTGATAATCAACTATTTATGTGAGTGATTAAATTTTTTTATAGATAAATTAAGTAGTTGCTCCCTGTCAAGTGTACTACCCACAAATAGAAGCAAAATTGGAAAAAGAGATACTATTAAAATATCTAGCGGGCACTGCTTCCCAAATGGAAAAAGTAGCTGTAGTTGATTGGCTTAAAACTGATGAAGGAAAAGCTCAATTGGAATCCTTGATGCAGGAGGAATGGGAAAAAGAGCATAATGAAGTTCGGGAAGATGAGGTGGAAAAAATGTTGACAGGGATTCACCTTCAGATGGGTAGAGCAGTTCCCCATAAAAACCTGTCCAGGTCAAAGCACTACGATTGGGGTAAGGTACTTAGAATAGCTGCATCGGTGGCGCTGGTCTCATTATTGACTGTATTACTCTACAAGCAGCTGGACTATACTGCCCCTAAGATGCCTGAAGCCTTCAAGACCTATACTAAACAGGCAAGAGCAGGAGAAAAGCTAAAGTTACGTTTGCCGGATAAGACTTTTGTGATTTTAAATTCCAACTCTACGATTAGCTATACCTCGGAATTTGGTAAGGCAACCCGTGAGGTGGAACTGGATGGGGAAGCTTTTTTTGAAATCACCCCAGATAAAGAAAGACCATTTATGGTAAGGGCTGGTAAAGTAGTGGTCACCGCTTTAGGTACTGCTTTTAATACAGAAAACAGGGGAAGTGATGTTTCGGTAGCGCTCACAGAAGGCAAGGTGAGCGTGGAGAATGACGTGGAAGGAGATGCGGAAAGTGTCATCTTGATCCCTGGTCAAATCGCCTCAATTGATCGTAACATGATCGGAAAATTAACGGTCGAAACATTTGACCTGGAGGATGTTACGGCTTGGAAAGAAGGAAGGATCCACTTTAGGAGCAAACCGCTTGGGGAGATTTTAGCTGATTTGGAAGAATGGTATGGTGTTGAGATCAAGTTGGCAAAAGGTATAAATGCCGCTCGAAAAGTATCAGGTACTTTCAACAATGAAAATCTTGAAAATGTGCTGAAGGGACTCACTTTTTCCCTTGGCTTTGAATATAGAATTGATAACGAACAAGTGATACTCAAAAAATAATATTGCCTATGTAAAAAGAAATCAGGACAGCCCTCCATCGCCAAATGAATTAACTGTCCTGAAAGTTTCAAGTGATTAACCTTAAAACATTTAACAAAACTATGAAAAGAAAATTACTGAGCCTAATTAAAATGGTGTCTAAGAACCTGTTATATGGTATAATAATTCAGTGTATATTTCTTACTTCGCTAATGGCAGCGGAGGGAAATGCACAAATCAAGCCCTTGGACAAGGCTTTTGTGAAACTGGATCATCAAGCTCGAACAGTACAATCGCTGTTTGAGGAGATGGAGTCCAAAACAGACTATGTCTTTGTCTATCCAGATGATTTGCTTAACAATAACCCAACGGTGACTTTGGATAGAGGAAAAAAGTCAGTAGAAGAAGTACTGATCGAAATTGCCAAAGCCACCAAGCTAAAATTTAAACAGGTCAACAATACCGTCTATGTCGGCGAAAATGTACAGAATAGGGCTGATGTCGTGGAGATTAATATTGTGAAAATAGACCTGGATGGTGTCGTCACCGACGAAGGAGGCAATCCGCTGCCCGGTGTGGCGATCGTAGAAAACGGCACTACAAATGGCACCGTAACGGACTTGGACGGCAAGTATAGTATCAGTGTCCAAGAAGGTAGTGAACTGGTGGTTTCCTACGTAGGTTACAAGTCCCAGACGGTGCAGGTAGGGAGCAGTTCCCAGCTGGATATCATGCTGGAAGAGGACCTAGGTGATCTGGAAGAAGTCGTTGTAGTAGGATATGGTACTCAAAAGAAAAGTACCTTGACTGGTTCTGTGACGGACCTGAAAGCCGATAAGTTGGCAAAGAACCCTACGACCAATGTGAAAGGACTTTTGGTTGGTCAAGTTCCTGGATTGGTAACTAACCAAAATCCAGGGCTCCCCGGTGCTGATAATGTAAACATCAGTATTCGTGGATTTGGGGCTCCTTTGGTAATTGTAGATGGTGTAGAGTCGCATTTGGATCGATTAGATCCGAATGATATTGAGAGTATTTCAGTTCTTAAGGATGCTTCAGCAGCCATTTACGGTGCACGAGCGGGTAATGGAGTTATTTTGGTGACCACCAAAAGAGGGGAGTCAGGCAAGCCAAAGATTTCTTACCATGGCTATTTTGCTTCTCAGAAAAGACTGACCTTTCCTGAGCAAGTGGATGCCGGGAGCTTTATTCAGCTCGGCCGTGATGCGATTTTCAATACCCAGTATGATCCTGCAAATCCAAATGCGGAAATTCCTTACGGTACCACCTTTACCGAGGAAAATCTGGAAAAATACAATGCTCCCGGCGCACCAAGCTATGATTGGGCGAATGCCACTGTAAAAGAAGGTGGGTCTCCATTGCAAAATCATAATTTGAGCTTAAGGGGAGGTAGTGAAGATGTCAGGTATTACGTAAGTGTTGGCATGCAGGACCAATCGGGCATTTTTAAGGGAGATTATGATTATCGTAAACTGTCGGTAACCAGTAATACTGATATAAAACTTTCAGAAGGATTAGACCTGAAACTAAATGTCAGCCATATCAACGAGCAGCAGGATTACGCCTCTTCCAGTATTGGAGATGTTTGGAATGACTTGAGGACTGCACAACCCATTTACCCTACGTCCTTACCTGATCCTTCCAGGAATCCATACTCCGGATTCAATGCGAGGTCTCCTGTAACACGCATCAATAAAGATGTGGTAGGATATGAAAACACCAATAAAAAGACTACAGCAGGTGCTGCTGAATTGAGTTATAACCTGCCATTCTTTAAGGACTTAACTGTAGGCGGCAGAATAAATTTCCGTTTTAGAGAAGCGGTAAGGGAGCGATTGACCAAGTTTTATGAGGTCTATTCTTATAACCCGGAAGAGGTTACAGCAGATTTTGACGGTTATACATTAGAAGGGTCACAAGGGATAAACGCTTATAATAAATCCATTTATGGCCCCAGTGACCCGAGAAGTAGGTTCTTATATAGAGGCTATGCTCGATATAATAAAGATATTTCTAAGCATAATTTGTCTGCCTTGGCGTTTGTAGAGCGCGAGGATAACATCTATAACAGTTTGGCCGTGACCAGGAGGGATTTGCTTTCTCCTGATATTCCCCAAGTGAGTGGCGCCAATGAATTGACCATCACAAGTGGTACCGGGCGTGATATAGAATACACTAGAATAAGTGTTGCTGGGCGTTTTAACTATTCCTATGATGAAAAGTACCTTTTTGAGGCGACCTTACGGGCTGATGCCAGTTCTAAGTTTGGCCCCAAGGTAAGATGGGGTTATTTTCCTTCTGTTTCTGCTGGATGGAATATTGCCAGAGAGGAATTCCTGAAAGATGCAGCTGCAGTGGACCAGTTGAAGCTTAGGCTTTCATACAGTCAGACAGGAGTAGACAATAACCTGAGCAATACCTCTTTTGAATACCTTTCTGGATTTGAAGAAAGAGTCGGTAATATTTATGTGCTAAACGGTTCGCAAGTTCCCCAGATTCAGTCAAGTGGGTTACCTAATGAGTTGGTGACTTGGGAAGAGACCACTTTGTACAATGTAGGGGTGGACTATACCTTGTTTAATGGGCGGGTATTTGGTAGTGTCGATGGATTTTACCGGTACAGGGATGGCCTGTTAAGGACTCCATTGGAAGACCTACCAGGCACTTTTGGCGCCCCCCTGCCTGCTGTAAACCTGGATGCCAGGAGTAATAGAGGTTTTGATGCATCCCTTGGTGTTCGCGGATCTGTCGGTGAATTCCAATACAATATCGTGGCCGGTGTAGGATATACACGCGAAAAGTATGAAAAGTACCAAGAGGATATCGACGAGTCAGATCCTGTTCAGGTAAAATTCAATAAGCGCACGGGAAGATGGGTAAATACTGTGTTTGGGTATAAGTCTGATGGATTGTTTAACTCTCAGGGAGAGGTGGATGAGTATTTGGATACCTATACCTTTGAAGACCTCAACGGCAGTCCTAAGCCTGGCGATATCCGTTATGTGGATATTACAGGAGATGGGGTGATCAATAGAGAAGACAGGTATGAAATTGGATTTGGAAATGATCCCCAATTGACTTACAGTCTTCAGCCTAGCCTGACATATAAGAATTTTAACCTGACCATGCTATGGCAGGGCGGTTCACAGTTTAATGTATTTGTAGTAGGGGCCTTCCAGGCGCCATTTGGAAATGAACAAGTGCCATTAAAGCTGCATGAGCAGTACTCGTGGACCCAAGATCCCGCAAATCCTGGCGTAGGGGCAAATCCCGATGCACAATTGCCGGCATTTAACCGCGATGGTGCCAGAACTTGGAATGAGGCGCAGTCTGATTTTTGGATGAAGGATGGTACCTACATGAGGTTGAAGACAGCGACACTTTCTTATACGTTTACGCAGCAAATTCTGTCCCGAATTGGGCTGGATAGACTGACGATGTACGTGTCTGGAGACAATCTTGTGTCATTTAACAAGCTTGGTATTTTCAAAGGCAATATTGACCCAGAGGAAGCGTCCAGGCCAAATGCCTTTAACCTTCCCCTGTTAAGGACAATGTCTTTTGGTGTTCAAGTAGCATTGTAATTTAAAGCTGACCGTTATGAAAAACATTAGAAATATAATTATACCATTTTGCGTCTTCCTATTGTTTTCCTGTGAAGACCAATTGACCAAGGTTCCGAATTTTATTTCGGAGGATAATATTTTTGAATCGGCTCCATTGACGGAGGCCTATATTGCTAAAATATACCAAGACTTAAGGTTTATTAATTTTAGTGGTGACAATGGCTATAATGTCGCTATGATTCCTGCGATTGGAGGAGAGCATATTTGTTTTGCAGATTGGCAGACCCCAAATACTACCTATCAGCGTACCTATTCTGCTGCGGCCGGTGATGGCCCCATCGGTTACTACCCTTGGGGTAATATTCGAGATGCCAATTATGTCATCGAAAACATTGCCAAAAGTACATCCTTTGACCAGGCATTTATCGACGCCAAGACTGCTGAGGCGAAATACCTGAGAGCGCATATGTATTTTGAAATGGTAAAGCGCTATGGTGGTGTGCCATTGATCACTGACGTACAAAAGGTGGATGATCCTGAAGAGGTACTATATCCCAGCAGGAAAACTGAGCAGGAAATTTATGATTTTATCATTTCAGAGCTGGATGCAGCCATTCCTTTCCTTAGTTCAGAGCCGACCGGAGGCTTGGGACGTGCCGACAGATGGACGGCCTTGTCCCTGAAAAGCCGTGCAGCTTTATATGCTGCTAGTATCGCCAATTTTGGAGAAGTTCAGTTGGACGGAGTAGTGGGTGTACCAAATTCTGCAGCGGAAAGCTACTACCAGATGAGCTATGATGCTTCTAAGGAGATCCTAGAGTCAGGTCACTTTAACCTTTATAATTCCTACGAAGACAAAGTGGAAAATTATATCAATTTGTTTTTGGATGATGGAAATAGTGAATTGATCTTTTCACAGGTATTTGAGCCAATTGTAAAAGGTACTGGTTTTGATCGATTGGCTTTTCCAGCTGAGTTTCGTGGTGGATGGGGATGTAACTTCCCCGTAATATATGACTTAGTGGAGTTGTTTGACTTTCAAGATGGAACTTTGGGGACTTCTATTTCTAGGGACCAGCTTACCAGTGATAATATGTGGGATATGGATGAGTTTTTCGGAAATAGAGACCCGCGTTTTAGAGCCGCTGTTTTTTATCCTGAGACGACCTTTAAGGGAGGGCTCATTTATTTTCACACCAGTACCTTTTATACCAATTCCTCGGGTGAAAAGGTGGAGGCATCCTCTGGAAACTTGGACAGGAATGGAGAAACTTGGCCTGCAGCTGCACACCCTAGAAATGTCAGAAACACAGCATTGCTGAGAAGGAAAAGTGTAAACGAATACCTTGACCTTCCCAATTCAGGAGAATCTGGGCAAGATTTTGCTATCTTTCGTCTGGGTGAAACTTACCTCAATCTAGCAGAAGCGGCATTCTACCTCAATAATATGAATGAATCCCTAGAAGCGATAAACATGCTTCGTGAAAGGGCTGGAATGCCGCTCTATGATCAGATCAACGAGTATAATCTGCGGAAAGAAAGACAGGTAGAACTGTGTTTCGAAAACCAACGTTACTGGGATTTGGTAAGGTGGAGAATTGCACCGGAGTATTTGGATGATGTGAGAATGAAGGGGTTGGTTTTCAAATATGATTTGGATGAGGATAAGTACATCATTACACTTAAAAATGCCGAACCTGTAACCAGAACTTTTGGACCTGAGCGCTATTATTTTCCCATTGATCAAGGAATAATAGCCGATAATCCAAAATGGATCCAGAATCCAGGATATTAACAGTTGACAGCTCTTAGCCCCAGAATGTGCAAGAGCATATCGACTTTTGAAGTAAAAAAGGACCGGTTTCTTGCCGGTCTTTTTGTCTTTGACAAAGGATTGTTAGACCATTTGGACTATATTTGAATTGATTATTAAACCATGAATATGAACAAGATTAATTACATAGGGCTATTACTGCTATTGATTGCTTTTTCCTGTGCCAATAAAAAGACTACAACCCACGAGGAAGAGCAGTTGACTGCCAAGAAACCTAATGTCCTTTTGATCTATACGGATGATTTGGGTTATGGGGATGTGGCCAAGTATGGAGGGCAAATCCCCACGCCCAACATCGATAAATTAGCAGCAGAAGGGTTGCTGTTTACCAATGCATATGCCACTGCAGCTACGTGTACCCCATCCAGGTATGCGATGCTTACCGGTGAATATGCATGGAGAGCAAAAGGTCGCGGTGTAGCTCCAGGAGATGCTTCTGCATTGATTCGGCCAGGCCGGGAGACCTTGCCTTCCGTGATGCAGCGGGCAGGCTATAGGACTGGAGTCATTGGTAAATGGCATTTAGGACTTGGAGGGGATGAAGGTCCCGACTGGAATGGGGAATTAAATCCGGGGCCATTGGAAATTGGCTTCGATTATTCCTTTATTATTCCTGCCACTGGTGATAGGGTGCCTACGGTCTTTGTGGAGGATCATCACGTGGTAGGACTGGATCCTTCAGATCCTATCGAGGTAAGTTACCGAAAAAAAGTAGGAGACCGCCCAACAGGCAAAGACCATCCCGAGCTGCTTAAGATGATGTGGTCCCATGGTCATAATCACACCATCGTGAATGGGGTCAGTCGTATTGGTTATATGGC
Organism: Echinicola rosea; assembly: GCF_005281475.1. Classification (NCBI taxonomy): domain Bacteria; kingdom Pseudomonadati; phylum Bacteroidota; class Cytophagia; order Cytophagales; family Cyclobacteriaceae; genus Echinicola; species Echinicola rosea. Next base: position 2,474,998 of record NZ_CP040106.1, read on the forward strand.
AGGTGGAGAATCGGCTTTGTGGAGGGACGAGGACTTTGCCCAGACGTTTGTGGATAAGGCCAGCAGGTTTATCACCCAGGATTCTGAAAAGCCATTTTTTCTATATTTTGCCACGCATGATATCCATGTACCGCGAATTGCCCATGAGAAATTCCAAGGGGTTTCTGGTTTTGGACCGAGAGGCGATGTGATCGTACAATTGGATTGGACAGTGGGTGAGCTGATAAAGCTTCTGAAAGAAAAGGGGCTTGAAGAGAATACCATGATTATTTTTTCCAGTGACAATGGCCCTGTTCTAGACGATGGCTATGAAGATAAAGCTAGGGAGCTACTAAGTGACCATAAGCCTTGGGGAGTGCTTAGAGGAGGGAAGTACAGCGCCTTTGAAGCGGGAACAAGGGTGCCGTTTATTGTAAAATGGCCAGCCCAGGTGCAATCGGGGAAGACCTCTCGTGCGATGGTCAGCCAGGTGGATTTGGTAGGTTCGTTCGCTGGATTTCTGGGACAGGAGTATAATGCCCAGCATGCCGTGGACACCCAGGACGCTTGGGCTGCCCTCATTGGAGAGGACAGTGAAGGAAGGGAAGGACTGGTGCAGGAAGCCTTGTTCAGCAATTTGACCTACATCCGGCGTGATGGGTATAAGTTTATCCCTGCAAATAACGGTCCCGATATGGTACCTTGGGGTCCCGTCATTGAAACAGGATTTGCTGAAAAAGACCAACTGTACAATGTAAAAGAAGATCCAGGAGAGACCGAAGATATCTCCGCGGCATCTCCCGGCATAGTGGATGAGATGAAATCTGCCTTGCAGCAGATCAAGGATAAATAATTTCACAAGCAAAGAAAGCATGCAAAAGCGGAAGATAAAGGGCAGGTTTTGACTTTGTTTTTTGGGTAATTGCACTTATTGAAATTTTGTATAAATAGACCAAGGTGATCATGGAAAAACACATCAAAGGGCTAACATTCGTACTGGTGACGTTGGCGTTGTATTCGTGCAGTAATGGTGGAAAGAAGGAAAATGCTCCAACTCCTCCGAATATCATTTATATTTTGGCAGATGATATGGGAGTGGGGGATATCCAGGCCTTTAATCCGGACGGAAAAATCAAAACGCCCCACCTTGATCAGCTGGCAGCAGATGGCATGCGGTTTACAGATGCGCATACCTCCTCATCGGTCTGTACTCCCACCCGCTACGGGATCATGACCGGTCGGTATAACTGGCGTTCAACCTTAAAAAGTGGTGTGCTATGGGGTGATGCGGAAGGATTGATAGACACTGCACGGGCTACGGTTCCCTCTATTTTACACAACCAAGGATATCATACCGCATATGTTGGAAAATGGCACTTGGGCTGGAACTGGGCACATGACGAAGATGGTAATATCGATTTCACCAAACCCATTACCCATAATCCCAATGATAATGGGTTTGACTATGCTTACGGCCATGTGGCCTCTTTGGATATACCGCCTTATGTTTACGTGGAAAATGGAAAAGTTACCGCCTTACCGGTGGATTCTACGGAAAGCACGGACAAGTACGGTTGGTGGAGGAAAGGGGCGACTGGTGCTGATTTCGATCATGAGGATGTCACGCCAAATTTTTTCAGGAGAAGTATAAAATATGTTCAGGATAGGGCTGCTTCGGATAAGCCGTTCTTCTTGTACCTGCCCTTACCATCGCCACATTCTCCGATCTTACCCACTGCTGAATGGCAGGGAAAAAGTGGCTTAAATCCATATGGAGACTTTGTGATGATGGTGGATGATTATGTGGGGCAGTTGGTAGCTTCGGTAAAAGAGGCAGGAATTGAGGAAAATACCTTGTTTATTTTTGTCACCGATAATGGGTGTTCCCCTGCCTCCAAACCTGACGAACTGATCGCGAAGGGACATCATCCAAGCGGTCCTTATCGGGGATTTAAAGCGGACATCTACGAAGGAGGTCACAGGGTGCCATTTATCGCTAAGTGGCCCCGGATCATCAAGGCTGGGACAGTAAACACTCAGACCATCTGCACCACAGATCTAATGGCCACGTGTGCAGAGATCGTGGGATATCAGCTCAAGGACGATGAAGGAGAGGATAGCTACAGCTTATTGCCGCTTTTTGAAGGCCAGGATCTTTCTCAACCATTTCGAGAAGCCACCGTTCACCACTCCATTAATGGTAGTTTTGCGATCCGGAAGGGTGATTGGAAGCTGGCCATGTGCCCAGGATCAGGAGGATGGAGCTTTCCGACACCCAAGGAAGTGAAGGAGATGGATTCCCTGCCTCCGGTTCAGCTGTATAACTTGAAAGAAGATCCCGCTGAAACCAATAATCTTCAGTCGACGTATCCGGCAAAAGTAGAAGAATTAAAGCAGTTATTGACCCAATACATTACCGAAGGGCGAAGTACATCTGGCAAACCACAGACGAATGATGGGAATGGTGTCTGGGACCAATTGTGGTGGATGAAGTAATAAAAAAATACAAGCCTTTTCCTTTAAAATTACTTGGTTGGCAAATATAGTATCAATATTGGAGAACTTAATTAGTGCAAAAGCCCTTATTTTACATTAATTTGAATCCTAAATCATTTAATGGGTTTTATTAGGGTTTGAAAGGTAAAAATCCCCGGACAATATTCCGGGGATTTTTTATTAGTCCATTTCACCAATAAACGGAAGTTCTTCCTGCATGGCATTGCGGATGGTGGAGTGAATATAATCATCTACCTGCATAAACTTTGCTGCATCCATGGCACTGGTTGCTTTTTTAAATTTCTTATAGTATTTCGCGTGAAGTTTGGTCAGTTTTAGGGAATTGCTCAAGGTTCTTTTAGCCAAATTGTCTGCCTCGTCTTCATCCAAGGTCGAATAATTGTCCAAATATTCGTTGGCGATTAGAATTCGCTCTCGGGCGATGGCTTTTCGTTCATCTTCATAGTCTTGGTACACATGCCAAAAAGCGGGCTGGTCAGTTTCTGATAAGTCCATGTAGTTTTCGATCAACGTTTTCTTTTCCATACCGAATTCTGCTTGGATAAGTTGGATTTCTTCGTCTGCGGTCATTTGTGCATGGACGAGTACAGGGAAAAAAAGTAAGGTGGCGAAAATCAGGTGTTTGAAATTTTTCATAATTGAATTGCAGTTTAATATTTCAACTAAGTTAGCCCCGTGATGCCGGATGGTGACTTTTTATGGGGAGCTGCTTGCCAAAAATGAGGAAATCTTTGCAAGGAATGAATAAAAGAGATTTTATACGGTTGAAGAATTTGGCGCTCTTGGCTTTAGGTTTTGCTTAGATTGATAAGTCCTAAGGAAAATGTTGATGACTGGTATGTAAAAGCTTTTTGATTATCCTGTCACATAAATAATGGGATCCAGTAAATTGTGATAAGGGGAGGCAACTGTATGGCGTTGGCATGTTTGTATAGTTTTTTTACTGAAAATCTGGGGTTATTATACCCAAAACAGAGAGAATGGTGAAGTATATATGGTTGTTTTTAATAGGCCCATCAATGGAGCATTGCGAATAAAAACACCTTCAAAAATTTCTTTGGGGAAGGTCTATGACCTCAACAATCCAAAAAAAACATACACCCCTGAAGAAATTCACCGCAATGAATATTTTATTCATTTGGACAAGGAGGATTTGACCGCTCCTAAGGTCATTGTCATCAAGCACTTGCGAACCGGAGGTGAAACCAAAGGGTATGAAAAAGCAAAGACCTGATGATATTTAAGGATAACTGAAATTACAGCTTCGTTAAAGTTATCTTTTGATAAAAAAATATAGCCTGTAAATTCGAGGTGTTAAATAAGTTTATTTAGCGAAAAATTTAAGCATGAATCTATTGGTTCATGCTTTTTTTGAATTTTATTGTTAATTAATAATAGTTTGGCAAGTTATAATTGTTATATTTGTGTCTGTAGAAATTCTACAAAGTGTGGATATTATCTACACACATTCCACACTTTAAAACGTAGAATGTGGCTTCTAGGGCTGATTTCATAAATGGCACGGGTTATGAACACTTGGTTATCAAATGAAGCAGTAAATGATTAAGCTGAGAAGAAAGGTACTGTTGTTGGTGTTTTTGATTGGTTTTTTCTTGGTGGCATTAATTGGAGTCACTGGGATGCAATTAAAAAGAGAAGTGGGTAAAGTGACTATAAAGCTTGCTTCCAGCGTACCAAACAACAGTATAATGTATCAACCCTAGAAGACAGATTAACCCATGAAGTTGTTGATGTGTATGAGTGTATTGGGAATGATGCTATTGGCGTCATGTTCCAATCAACGTGAGAAGGCGAATTCGGATGATGAAAAGCTTCAATCCGAAGAAGCGATGCCGGATATTGATGGGGTGAGTGAACTGCAAACCCCTTCAGATGATGAAGCTCAACGAGACGAAATTTCCGAGGGAGAACTTCCTGAAGAGGTGACCAATTTGTTGAAAGATGATTCTCTGCTGTCAGCGCTTCAGCTCAAAAAGGTGTACAAGGTAATGGAAGATGGAGAAATCTTTTATGACATTGCTTTCGAGACCGACGAGAAGGAGACCATGATGGTATTGATCAGTGAAGAGGGTGAAGTGCTAGAATACTAAACCAACCCAAAATATACATGAAAAGAGTAGCTTTCATCATTGCATTGGGCATGATGATGTCCCTAGAAGTGAAAGCCTCGGTGGCGATATCGTCAGAAGGATCGATAGTCCATTTGCAAGACAGTTTAGAAATTGCTCCTGAGGATTTGCCTCAGGCAATTAAAGATACGATAGACGAGAAGTCTGAGACCAAAGATTTAACCATTTCGAAGGCCTATCAGGTGACAGATGAAGAAGGTAATGTCATCTATAAGGTGAAATTCGGAACGGGCGAACAAAGCATCGAAAAGAAATACGATGCTGAGGGAAAAATACTAGTAGAGGAGTAGTAGTTTCTTTTTATTCATGACTAAAGCACCGATTTTTTGAGTCGGTGCTTTCTTATTTTTATCCAAAATTGACCAAGCCATATTTCGGATCAAGCGTAAAAGTTGGGAACTGCCAGTTTTCTAAATGGCAGAACCACCGATAAAAAATGCCACAAAGGCACCAATTGCATGTGGGACCTCGGCTCTATCTGGCGAATAGGGGTCAAGCCGAAAAGTTTGGGGCATGTTACTCTATAATGAAAATTTGCAGTTCCCCCCAGGGCGAGCACTTTTAAACTATTAGTAAAGAGATGTCGGCCTGAATTATATAACTTCATGGGCTGGCAAAAGGGATTTGATTTCCCAGGGAGAGAGGTAAAGTACATGGTACGAAATACGATTTATTCTATCGATGGTAATGTGTATGATGTACACGCGATGGCTAGCCCCAGAGGGGCGGTATATTCGTGTCAAGTCGAAAAGTTCGGGACTTGTGGAAAGCTTACAACGCAGATGTTTATGATTCGCGCTGATTTTTTTATTAAACGGTAAAAGCCAATTTGTATAGCAAAATCCTTGAAGTTTGGAGGTGTGAGTGTGGCATCGCTACGGTTACCCTGTCTAGCTGCCCATAGCCGTCAGACTAGCGCATATAGGTTGCTGAAATTCTATATCCTTATTGATGTTTGTGCTCTATGCAAATGGCGTTAGGGAGATTGCAAATCCCCATTGTCCTGATTCGGGATTACAAATCCCTATCAGCTGTAGCCTTTTAAGGTAGTGGTGAGTTGAAAGCCCAAATTCACCTTAATTGGATCGCTGTCGGATGATTTCATAGATTAGTACGCCGCTGGCCACTGATACATTAAGGCTTTCGATATGACCGGCCATGGGAATGCTGACAAATTCATCACTGAGTTCCATCAGGTCGTCGGATATACCATCTTCCTCAGAGCCCATGATGATGGCCGTAGGTACAGCATAATCCGCGTCGTACATTTTTCGCTCTGTTTTTTCAGTACAACTGATGATTTTTAGTCCCATCTTTTTGAGGTCTTTGACCATAAAATGGAGATTGCGTGCACGACAGACCGGTAAAAAGTTAAGCGCTCCTGCGGAAGTCTTTACGGCATCAGAGTTGATCTGCGCGGCGCCTTTTTCAGGGATAACGATGGCGTGGACACCTGCGCACTCGGCTGTTCTGGCGATGGCACCAAAATTCCTCACGTCCGTAATCCTATCCAATACCAGGATCAAAGGATCCACACCTTTGGAAAAACACTCTGTAATGACATTGTCGATGGAAGCATATTGGATGGCAGACATGTGGGCCACGACACCTTGGTGGTTTTTTCGGGTGATCCTATTCAGCTTGGCCTCAGGAACCCTTACCACCGGTACCCGCTCTTGTTTCGCTTGACTAAGGAGTTCTTTGATCAGGTCATTGTTAAGCTCTTTGTTGACAAGGATTTTGTCAATATCCTTATGTGCATGGAGTGCTTCCATCACTGCTCTAGTGCCAAATATGAAATCTTTCTCGTGTGCTCCCTTTTCTATCAGAAAGCCATCTTTCCGCTTCTCCATAATGTAATGCTTTGGAACCATTCAGGCTGATATGACCTCGACCGGTTCAGCTTGTAGTAATTCGGTGTGAATATATTCTTAATGCGAGCAAAGGTAAAGCTTATTTTTGACTTGGAGCCTATTTTATCATAAATCCAAATTTCTTTATCCGCATCAAAAAACACACTGGCAGGCGGCCCCATGACCGTATAGACCATGCCGCGGTCGGTTTTCCATCCTTCTTTGAAATCCGTAAATAGGATGTTGGCAAACTCGATTTGACGGAAATACTCGCGGATAATGTTTTGTGCTTTTTCCGTGTCATGCGTCAGTTCCAACCAGTATTTGTCCAGGGCTTTTTTCTTGTCTTCTGCGGCACGCAAGGCTTCATGTTCATTTCTGGTAGATATATATACCAATTTGTCGATCATCTCATCATAGGTGGATACGCGGGGGTAGGCGGCATTAGTGGTTTTGACCATAAATCCAGTTTGCTCCGTAGTGTCCGATTGGACAAAATAATATCCTTCATCTCCAAATGGCTGAGGGACATTGACCAAGAACTCACCGTTATCGATCACCTGAATGTCCTTGGCTACCGGTGCAGGCCTAGTTTCCATGGGCGGCAAGGGGATTTCAAAATCCTGCGGGTAAAAATAATTATAAAGGTTCATGCTTTTGTCACTCTTGAAAAGCAGCGCCTCTCCTTTATTGATGAATGTTTGATCAAAGGGAATGTCATTATCGTAATAGGCACCAAAACTAGGGATGTCACCAATGAATGGGCTGATCAGGTCAGCATGGTAAACATATTGGTCGCCTTGCCGAGTGTCCTTGCAGATGATTACGGCATAGGCCTCTTTTTGGTCCAGAGGAATGGTGATGGACTTCTCAAAATAAAAGTGCCTGTCGGTGTCTTTTTTTATATCCGACGCGGTAAGGGGTACAATGTTTTTTTCATTGATTTCTTCATTAAAATCTTCCACCACCACATAGGAGAAGGTATAATCTTCAAAATTTATATTCTCTTCGATTTTTTCCACGGGCATTTGCAACAAAAATTCCCGCTCTCCTGTTTTAATAGGGATGATTTTTGGTGATATTCGCGAATACCGTGAATAGCGAAGGCTTTGGTTGATGTTTTTAAGATTGCTCTGTCCATGGACGATCCCTACTGAGAACCAGCACCATAAGGCACTGAGGAGCATGATTAATTTTATTGTCTTTGTCGTCGTCATCATTCGGTTTTAAAAATTAACCTTATTTTTGCTTAAAATAATAAAATTTTAAATGGCTACCTATACAACGGAAATTGCCTCCGATAAGTTGGTTAGTGATAACCCAATACATCAACGATTATTAAAAGCTTACATTGCGGCAAAGCCCTTGGTAAGTGGCGAATTATTGGAAATTGGCTGCGGAGAAGGCCGAGGAGTAGAAGTGCTTAGCGATCTGGTACAGTCTTACCATGGATTGGACAAAATCGGTAAAGTCATCAATGAGTTACAGCGAAAATTTCCCAAAGCTAAATTTGAGCAAGCGGTAATACCACCCTTGGCGACTGTGCCGGCAGACCATTATGATACGGTGGTCAGTTTTCAGGTGATTGAGCATATCCAAGATGATAAGTTATTCTTGCAAGAAATCTATCGTGTGCTAAAGCCGGGCGGAAAGGCCATTATTTCTACCCCAAATATTCGTCATACACTGAGTAGAAACCCTTGGCACATTAGGGAATATACTGGCACTGAACTGATCCACTTATGTGAGCAGGTGTTTGACAAGGTGGTGGCCAAAGGAATCGGAGGCAACGATAAGGTTTGGAGCTATCATGAGGCCAATAGAAAGTCTGTCAATAAAATCATGCGGTTCGATATTTTTGACTTGCAACACCGCCTGCCGGCATCTATTCTGCGTATGCCATATGAGCTATTGAACCGGATGAACCGCAATAAGCTCCACAAACAGGGAGGGGATGCCGTGACCGGTATAACCCATGAAGATTATATGGTGGTGGATCATCCGGACAAAGGGCTTGATTTGTTTTATGTGTTGGAGAAGAAGTGAGATGGATGTGCAATTCAGAATTACTAAAAAGATATTAGTTTTACCGTAGCGTAATTATTTGTAGGAGTATTAAAGCTAGGAAGAGCGGCTATAATGCCGCTCTTCCTAGTTTTCTATTTCCTGTTCTGCAAAACACCTCTCGGGGAAGCAGTTGGCCCCATTACCTTGTCCAGATTGTTCTGGATTTCAGTGGCCAGCTCTTCATAGCCACGTTCCTGCAGCAGCGGCACGAAGAAGCGCATCATCTCTAGGGAATACATCGCTTCCCTATCCATGGCACGGTCTTTTTCTTGGTAAAATTGCAGCATCTCGAAAGCCCTTCTTGAAAGCACTTCGATGATGTCCAAGGCCATGTCATCTTCACCTAATTCGAATAATGAAGGTACAGATTGGCCGCTGGACAGATCATACGGTATGGCTTCGTTCGGGAATTTTTCCATGCTCAGCTTTTGGATGTCGGCAGCCATGTCCAGCTTATCCTCCATGATCAGCGCATTGGTCAGGCTGTTAAACATGCTACGGTGGTTAGAGGTAAACCTTCTGTATTCTTCATCGAAGTAACTGTCAGGGTTGCTCATGCCGCGGTATGCAAAGTTTTCCGTTACGTTTTTATAGGCTAAGTCTGTGTTGACAAACTCATCGACATTTTGTGGTTTTTGGACCGGTAGCAATCGGTAGGTAAGGCCTTCCATGACCACGTGATTGCTCAGGTCCAAGCTGATGGAGGAAAGAGAGGTGTTGTTAAAATAGATCGGCCTCTCCCAGTTATTGGTAGCGATCAAGTCCAATAACATCAGGTTTCCCTTGGTAAGGTAATTACCCTTTACCCTTAGGTTCATGTGGTTGACGGTGAGGTCCTCCATGCCTTCCGGTACCACGCCGTCCTTGATGACCTCGGCAGAATCCACTTCGAGAATGAGGTTTCTGGAAGGTACTTGATAGATGGTGTTGGTATAGCCCGACTTTACTTTCAGGAGATCACTTTCATTTTTCAAAAGCCTAAGGTATTCTTTTACCGATATCATCTCCAGTCCTTGGCGGTCGTTGACAAAAAGGATGTCGTTGGTTCCCCGCTTGAAGTTCTTTTTCTCCAAAGAGAATGGCAAGGCAGCGGATTTATTGATAGGTCGGGTCATTTGCTCCACGTACCAATCCGTGTCAAAATAGCTCAAGACAATGACGCGCACGTCTGTTCTGAATCCTTCTACCTCCTGTACATACCATAGTGGGAAGGTGTCATTGTCCCCACCGGTAAAGAGGATGGCGTTTTCTTCACACGAAGCAAGGAAGTTTCTTGCTGAATCTACTGAGAAATAGCGGTCAGAACGGTCATGGTCGTCATAGTTTTGGGAAGCCATTAATACCGGTATAGGGAAGGCGATCAGCGTCGCCAAAATGGAAGCTACCGCAAAATTCTTGTTTAGCTTCGCCAATGCATGGGCAATGGCCAATACCCCCATTCCTATCCAAATGGCAAAAGCATAAAAGGATCCCACGTAAATATAGTCCCGCTCACGGGGCTCTACAGGAGGGGAGTTGAGGTATAGTACCAGCACGACACCCATCATCAGGAAAAGCATCGTGGTAAGCCAGAATGATTTGGTATCGTATTTTGCCTGAAAGAGCAGCCCAATGAGTCCGAGTATCAGCGGAAGCATCAGGTAATTGTTGTGTGCCTTGTTGTTTTCAATATAATCCGGGTAGTCTTCAAAGGCATTGGTGATGCCCATCCAGGGAGCATCAGTGATGTCGCTTTCCCGGCCGGAGAAATTCCATAAGAAATAGCGCCAGTACATGTGTCCCAGCTGATGATCAAGCATAAATGCGATGTTGTCCGCAAAAGTAGGTTCTTCACCTTCCCTTAAGCCCAGTTTTTGACGGTAAAGGCGCTTATGCTGGGGCTGTGTGGAATAGATTCGAGGGAGAATCGTGGTTTTTTCAGGGTCGTATTCAGTGACGATTTCATAATCGACGATTTCGTATTTGTTATCTCCTTTGGCATACACCGGGTCTCCCTCTTTTTGTTCTTGTACTTCTGCAGTGAAGTATTGTCCGTGCATCAGGGGACGGTATCCGTACTGCTCACGCTTAAGATAGCTCACAAAACTGATGATGTCCTTTGGTGCATTTTCATTGATGGGAGGGTTGGCATTGGAGCGGATGACAATAAGCGCATACGAGCCGTAGCCGATCAAGATAAATGTCAAGGAGAGCAATACGGTATTCAGGATGACTTTTTCTTGTTTGATGGAGTAAATGATCGCTGCGATCAGCCCGCCCAAAAATAAGCCGATAAAGACGATAATCCCTGAGCCGAATGGAAGCCCAATACTATTGACGAAGAAAATCTCCATGGATCCGGCCAAGCTTGGCAGTCCGGGAATGATGATGTTATTGATGGCTACCAAAGCTACTCCCCCCAAAAGGAAGGCGACAATGGCTCCTTTGAGGTTCGGATTTTGGTATTTCTTGAAGTAAACTACCAAGGCGAGGGCAGGCAACGTCACCAAGTTGAGCAAGTGGACACCAATGGATAGCCCAACCAAATAAGCGATGAAAATCATGTATCGGTTTTCATCCTTGGGATTTTCGATGACATCCCATTTTAGGAAGGCCCAGATCACGATGGCCGTAAAAAAGGACGACATAGCGTACACCTCGGATTCCACGGCCGAAAACCAAAAGCTATCCGAAAATGTGTACACCAAAGAACCAATGATACCAGCTCCCATGAGGGCGATGGTGTGACCTTTGCTTTCATTTCCTTTATCCAGCTTGAATAGTTTCCTCCCGAGAAGGGTGATGGACCAAAACAGGAATAGAATGGTAAATCCACTAAAGAGAGCACTGCCAGCATTCATCCAAAAGGCGATCTCAAGGGGATCTCCAAGTGCGAAGAAAGAAAACATCCTGTAAATAAGCAGGAAGAAAGGTGCACCTGGAGGGTGAGGAACTTGTAGTTTATAGGCTACTGCTATAAATTCTCCCGGATCCCAAAAACTGGCCGTTTCTTCTATTGTCAGAAGATAAACCAGTGAGGCAATTAAAAATAAAACCCAACCTGTGAGGTTGTTGACTTTTCTATAGTTGATCATGTTTGAGTTACACTAATGTGAAAGGCGAAAATAAAAAAATATTCACGAAAACAGGGGGATTTAACCATTTTTAAAAGGTTGCTGGGAAATGGTCATGAAAAAAGGGAAAGCCGAGCTTTCCCTTTTTGGAATATCCTTAAGAAGTGATCCCTTGTTTTTTGTTCATTTCATCGACGAGCTGGCGTTTCAATTTGCGCTCCCTTTCCAAGGTGTTTTTGCGGTGGGTTTCAAATTCCTCTTTGGTTTCCATGAGGTCTTTTCGAGTTTCTGCGATTACCTTGTGACTATTACTATACTTGTAAATAAAGTATGCTAGGGCGATGCCCAAGCCAATGATGACACTCCACATCATAGTGCTGTAGGTTGTCTTGTACACTTGGATCCCCAAGAAGGAGAAACTGTCTTTGGCCGCTAATGTTTCCTTGAGCTCATTTTCGGCATTTTCTATTCCGGTGTTTAGCTGATCGATTTTAGCTTTCTGCTCGTTGATCTTACTGTTTTTTTCTACGATCTGATCTTTGAATACCCCTAGTGAGTCCAGAATGTTTGATTTGATTTTGCTCAGGTTGGTCTTTTTGACCACTTTGTACTCTTGGTAGTTATTGGAGGCATCATTGAGGTAGTCAAACTGGCTTTCTATGGTGCCGCCATTGAGTGAGTTCTGTGGTTTTTCAGACTCAGGAGTTTCCTGTGCTAAAGAGGTATTGCATACAGCGATACACACGAAAAGTGCTATGATAATACTTCTTTTCATTTTGGTTTGGTGTTTAGAAATTCTAGTTGGTTTCGTTATTGTAACACGAGAATACAGGTTTTATTGCACTTTTGAAAGGAAAAAGACTATTAAAACCCCTTTTTGACCAAAAAAGCTCCTTTTTTGACCGTTTTTATAGGTATGTAATGGTTTTTTGGGGGCATATTCTATATTATAGTGGATAATAGGTCTTTTGAATTAATATTGTGAAAACGGTGTTTTTTCAGGAGGTAGTGGAAACTAAAATTGGGCATGATTGGTTTCCTTAGCCAGTTAACTAAACATGAATATAAAATACAGATTGTAAAATTAAGAAAGAGGCTGTTCGTTATCAATCTTAATCGGCATTGTAATAAAATGCCGGATTATCATGAAGGAAAATGAAGAAGGTCGTAATTTTGCAAAAAAATAATTAAATGAAAATCGCAACATACCTTTTCATTGTTCTGCTGTTTGTATTTCAGGAGGTAAATGGCCGACAGTTTCAAAGCGATTCTTTGGACAGCTCATCGGAAGGGCCAACCTATTTATTGCTGGACAAGGGGCTCCAGTTTAGAATTACAGAGGCGATCAACAGCATGTACGATTTTGATTTTGAAACCGCCGAAAGGGGGTTTGCGGTAATGCGGTATTCATATCCTGAGCACCCATTGCCTTATTTCCTTATGGGGCTCGCCCAATGGTGGAAGATTGTTCCTGACATGGATAACGAAGAGCATGACAAGATCTTTTTGAGATTTATGGAAGAAACGATTGAAAAGGCAGAGGTGATGCTGGACGAGGATCCTGATAATAAGGAGGCGGCTTTCTTTTTGGCGGCTGCGTATGGATTTAAAGGACGGCTGCTGAGTGAGCGTAACAGCTGGACAGCGACTGCACTTGCAGGAAAGAATGCCTTAAAGTATATGGAGCTGAGCAAGGGCGAGGAAGAGTTGAGCCCGGAATTGTTGCTTGGTGATGCCTTGTTCAATTATTTCTCGGTTTGGATACCTGAAAATTATCCGTTGATGAAGCCTGTTATGGCACTTTTCCCGAAAGGAGACAAGGCACTTGGGCTGATGCAATTGGAAGAAGTGGCGAAGAATGCATTCTATGCCAGAGTGGAGGCTCAGTATTTTCTTTTCCGGTTATATGCTTCAGAGGAAAACCGTCCTTACGATGCCTTACAGATTACAGCGTATCTGCATGAAAAATATCCAAACAATCCTTATTTCCATCGTTTTTATGCCCGACAGCTATATGCCGTGGGGAGAGGAGCACAAGCAAAAGACGTGTCGCTTGATATCTTGGGACGGATAGAAGAAACCCAGCTCGGATATGAAGCCAACAGCGGAAGATATGCCTCGTTTTTTGCTGCCCAATACTATGATCGGATAAATGATGTGCCGAATGCCAAAAAGTACTACGAAAAAACACTTTCCTTTGGAGAGGAGTCAGAGAACCAAGAAAGTGGGTATTACCTTTTTGCCTTAGTGCATTTAGGGAAGATTGCTGCCAGTGAAGGAAGGGATAAAGAAGCAAAGGAATACCTAAAAATGGTGAAGAAATATGCGAAGCGAAAACACCCCGCTCATCAAGAAGCCAGAGATTTTTTAAAAAAGAATAAACTTTAATCCAGTTTGCTACGTGTATATTAAAATGAATCAGGAGAAAATTTGAAATTTTGGATGTAATAAAGTTTTATGTCGTGAAAAGTTTTAAATATTCGAGACTAAAATTAACAATATTTTGTATTTATGGTCGTTTTTTGCCTTGAATAGCTTTAAAATAATTTGAAATTATATTACCTTTGCACGACATAAAATTTCGCAAATACTATAAATCATGGATAATCACATAAGAGTAAAATTCGACAAAATTGATCGCAAAATCCTTGAAATCCTTCAGGCAAACGCGAAAATCACCAATGCACAGCTTTCAAAAGATATTGGTTTGTCTCCTGCTCCTACCTTGGAGCGTGTGAAGAAACTGGAGCAGTCTGGAATTATCAAGAGCTATCACGCAAAACTGGATCCCGAAAGAATCGGTCTTGGCGTAAGTACTTTTGTTTTGGTAAGCCTAATCGGTCACAATAAATCAAATATTGATGCTTTTATGAAGGAAATCGAAGCGATTCCGGAAGTGATCGAGTGCCACCATATCACCGGAACTGGGGACTTTATTTTGAAGATTATCTCCAAGGACATTACTTCTTATCAGAAGCTGATGCTGGAGAAGGTAAGTGAGATTAAGGAAGTGGACTCTATGCAGTCAATGGTTATTCTTTCTACCTTTAAGGACAGCAAAGTATTGCCAATCCCTGCTTAAATTAAAAGAAGTTTAATCAAATGAGGGTGGCTGTTCAGTCGCCCTTTTTTTTTGAAAAGTACTGAATATTATGGAAGAAAATCCTTGGAAAACCAAGTCTAGGAAGTCATTATACTCCAATCCTTGGATAGAACTTGAAGAGCACCAAGTGGTCACCCCCGCAGGTACTGACGGCTTGTATGGGAAAGTCAAATTTAAAAATAAGGCCATGGCGATTTTGCCCGTCGATGAGGAGCTCAATACTTGGCTGGTGGGGCAATTTCGGTACACTATTGATGAATATAGTTGGGAAATCCCCGAGGGGGGTAGCCCGATAGGAGAGGACGTTCTTGAGGGAGCCAAAAGGGAACTGAAAGAAGAAACGGGGTTGGCGGCAGAGAGATGGACGCCGATCATGCGGTTTCATACTTCGAATTCTGTAACAGATGAAGAAGGTTTTGCCTATTTGGCCCAGGACCTGACCCCGGGGGAAACCGCCTTTGAGGATACGGAGAAAATTGAGGTGAAAAAGCTGCCCTTGAAGGAGGCTGTTCAGAAGGTCCTCGATGGAGAGATCACTGATGTGATCAGTGTGGCGGTGTTGTTAAAAGCCGCCAGAATGCTCGGTGTATAAAATTTTTCGACGATTTGTTCCCTATTATATCGTTAGGGACTTAGGTGCCAATGGATGATGAATTTACAGCAACTTAACTTTAAGGAACATTTTTCCAAGACCTTTAACCTTGCCTATCCCGTGATGTTGAGTCAATTGGGGCAGGTGTTGGTAGGAGTGGCCGACAGTATGATGGTCGGAAGGCTAGGGGCAGAACCGCTTGCGGCAGCCTCATTGGCCAATAGCATCTTTTTCGTGGTGATGATGTTTGGTACTGGGGTTTCGATGGCCATGACACCACTGGTGGCTGCTGCCGATGGCGAAGGAAAGCCGCGTAAGATCACACGGATTTTTAATCACGGTTTTGCCATAAACGGGTTTACGGGTGTTATTTTGTTTTTGGTGATTGTATTGGCATCACCACTGCTGGCACATATGAATCAGCCCGAAGGAGTTGTGGAGCAAGCGATTCCATTTTTGGGAGTGATTACACTTTCTTTGATCCCGCTGATGTTTTTCCAGACGTTCAGGCAGTTCGCCGAGGGATTGAGCCATACCAAGGAAGCGATGCTGATTACGATCTTTTGTAATGTGATCAATGTCTTCCTTAACTGGGTGCTGATTTATGGTCACCTAGGGTTTGCCCCCATGGGGCTAAACGGAGCAGGTTGGGCGACATTTATTTCAAGGGTGCTGATGGCATTGGTGATGGCGTATTTTGTGTGGAAAAGCCCGTTGTTTAAGAAGTATAGGCTGAAATTGGATCTTCGCAAACTGTATTTCCCGATGTTCAGTAAGCTGCTGAAGATCGGTGTCCCTACGGGCTTCCAGTTTGTTTTTGAGGTCGGGGCGTTCAGTTCGGCGGCTATTATGATGGGCTGGATAGGGGTAAATGCACTGGCTGCCCACCAAATTGCCATTAACTTAGCATCTATCAGTTATATGATGGCATCAGGTTTGTCTGCCGCCGCAATGGTAAGGGTAGGGAATCAGTTGGGCAGAAATGATATCAAAACCCTTCGTGAGGCCGGATTTACATGTTTTGGGATGATTGCAGCGTTTATGTTGTTGTTTGCGGGGATTTTTATTGCTTTCAAAGACTACCTGCCCTTGCTTTATATTGGGGATGCAGATGTGGTAGAAATGACAGCCGGGCTGCTCGTAATAGCAGGGTTGTTTCAGCTATCCGACGGTATTCAGGTAGTGGGACTGGGGGCGCTCAGGGGGATGGCGGATGTGAAGATGCCTACTGTGATCACGTTAGTGGCGTATTGGGTGATCGCCCTTCCGCTGGGATACATGCTGGCTTTTCACTGGGGTGCTGAGGAAAAGGGCATTTGGTATGGACTCTTGATTGGTCTGACCATCACTGGGGGGATGCTACTTTGGCGGTTTCAGCGCTTGAGTTTGCGGTTGCTCTCTCGGAAGCGTCAGCAACTGGAAGTAGTGTGAGGGTGTGTTTTATATGGGTTAACCTATTGATGATATTGTATTGAGCAGGACATACGGGATCAAGCGGAAAAGTTGGGGTCTGCCAGTTTTCTTAATGGTAAAACCACTGTAAAAAAATGCCAAAAAGTCCCAAAGGCACCAGTGCATGTCGGACCTGCATTGAAAGATGGCACTCGAAAGCTAACTCCTGAGGAGTGACACGTTCATAACCATGGGTGAAGCCCGTGGTAAATTGCCCATCCAACGTTTTTAGTTATAGCTGCATTCCCCAGCCTATTCCTTAAAAATTCCCGCTAAAACCCATTCGTACGGATGAAGGAAGCAAATCGTTTTAATGGTATGAAATTCTCTTTCATAAGACCATGTAAACATTCGTCCCCCCCAGAAATATTGCTTGATCCCTCATACGTCTTAGCTTTTTTCCAATAGGATTGCTGTCATACGTACCGGTGGCATCATGGTCGGTCGGATCTATGCTGTGGCGCATGCGGTATGCCCCATCTTTGGAGGAGGTCTAAATGGAGAAAAATGCTGATTTTAGCTGAATACCTTATTACCCCTTCCATATTTATAGGAAGGACAGGTGTATATCCCATTGGGCATTTTTAAATGTGTTTACCCTTTAGAATTTAGCCTATGTCAGGGTCTTTTGGAGAGTTTATTTTATCTTTATCGAATTGTTTGCAGTTTTTAAAGAGACCAATCATGCGTACAGAAAAAGAAATAGCAAGAACGGCTGCCTTTTCCAGGACCACCATTACCGAATTGATGATTCCTTCTTATGCCAATTTTGGAGGGAAGATACACGGTGGGATTTTACTTTCCTTGATGGATAAGGTGGCATATGCTACGGCCAGTAAGCACAGTGGTGCCTATTGTGTGACCGTTTCGGTAGATACAGTGGATTTTTTGCAACCGGTGGAGGTGGGAGAGCTAGTGTCTCTCATGGCTTCCATCAACTATGTGGGGAACAGCTCCATGGTAATCGGGATAAAGGTGATTTCTGAAAATGTAAAAATAGGGAATGTCAAGCATACCAACACCTGCTATTTTACGATGGTCGCCAAAGGTGAAGATGACAGGCCAACCAAGGTCCCTAAGTTGATACTGGAAGATGCTACTGATGTCAGAAGGTTTGTAGAGGCAATTTACCGCCGGAAGTTCAAACAGAATTATGAGACCAATTTACAGGAGATAAAGTCCAATTGGGAAAAACAAGATATCGATAAGCTGCTGAAAGATCAGCGCTGTATTAACCAGGCTAAGAAATCTTAGAAGGAGATGGAATAAGGAAAGTAGTGTTGAGATTTGAGAAAAATGTCTTCAGTGTATAGGTCTTCTCTGACTTGAACTCAGGTTGTGTTGGGTGCTGTTCCAGCATTGGCGGACATTGGATCTCTGACTCAACGGGGTCAAAGAGTAACCTTAATCAGCCCGTTTTCATATTGGCTTGGAAGAATGGAGGGAACCTCTAGGTTTTGCAGTCTTTCAAATACCGTCCAAATCCAGAGGATGAAAACCTTGTTTTAATCCAATCCTAAGTGGTCGGGCTGAGTTTTGGAGGCCGTTTTGGTGATGAATAGGTAGATGAAAGCTATTAAGGCTCCTGCGGTTCCTAGGAGGAATACCAGCGGAAATCGGTCATACTGATTGCCGTAAATCCAGCCTGAACCCAACGCTCCAATGCCAATACCTGCCTCCAGGGCGATATACATGGTCGCCAGACCTCTTCCCCTAAAAGCCGATAATGATAAGTCGATTGTCCAGGCGGCGATGGTCGGAGAGGTCATGCCCAGGGCGAATCCGAAAAGTACACCGGAGAAGATCAGCATTTCCTTGGAATGGCTAAAGGCTATGGCTGCCATGGCCAGTGCAAGGCATAGGGTAGCGGCTTTTAAAACGGGAATTCTACCATGCCGATCCGAAGCCCTTCCGGCCAGCAGTCGTATGGCCAGCGAGCTAAGCGTAAAAACGGCGAAGAAGATCCCTTTGTTTGCAATGTTCAGGTATGCGGAGAAATCAGGGATTATGGTGAGGATGATTCCAAACGACAAATAAGAGAAGAATAAGACAAAACAGGGCGAAAACACCCGTTTCTCCAAGATTTCATCTTTTTTCAACCTGAAATGTGCCAATTGGAAAGATTCAATTTCAGGTACAGTCTCCTTTAGGCGAACCAGTAATAAAATGGATGCCAAGGCCACCCCAGATGAACAATAAAAAAGAGGCGTGATCCCGTAAAGACTTGCGATATAGCCTCCAAAAGCCGGTCCGGCAGCCATGCCGAGTGAGCTAAAGAGTGACTGTAGTCCCATCGCTTCCCCGCGACGGTTGAAGGGGACAATGTCCGCCACATAGGCTGAAATGCCCGTAGGGGTGAATCCAGTGCTGAAGCCGTGAAAAAACCGTAAACACAAAAAACCGGCTACTCCGGCAATCAATGGGTAAAGCAGGCTCACTACCAGGCATACCGCAGCACCAAAAATCATTACCGGAACCCTTCCGATCCTATCGGCCAGTTTTCCACTAAATGGTCGTGAAAGGCCAGCAGTCAAGGTGAATAATGAAATGATCAATCCCTTATAATCCTCGCCGCCCAAACTGCTCAAATAAGCGGGAAGTTCTGGAATGATCATGTTAAAACTGGCAAAGAACAGAAAGGAACTTAGACACAACTGCAGAAAGCGCAACGTAAAAAAAGGAGGAAGAATTTTTTGCAGGTTCATGGTTTGCCAATTAAAACAGAAAAGCACACCGAAGGATTTTCGGTGCGCTTATAAGGTCTTGAATGAAAGCTAAGGTCAATTGTTTTCAGCTTCTTCTTCACTTTGTGCCAATAGATAAGCTTTGATAAAGTCGTTCAGCCCGCCGTCCAATACGGTGGGTACGTCTGAAGTTTCGTGACCAGTCCTTGCGTCCTTGACCAGTTTGTAAGGATGCAATACATAATTTCTGATCTGCGAGCCAAAGTCAATCTTCATCTTGCCTGCTTCAATCTTGTCACGTTCAGCATTTCGCTTTTCCATTTCCATTTGGTAAAGACGTGATTTCAGCATTTGCATGGCTTTTTCACGGTTGGCCAGCTGTGAGCGTTCTACCTGACAGACCACCACAATTCCGGTAGGTTTGTGCGTAAGTTGAACTTTGGTTTCTACTTTGTTCACGTTCTGTCCTCCGGCACCACCGGATCGGGAAGTCTGAAGCTCGATGTCAGAAGGGTTGATTTCGATCTCGATGGAGTCATCCACTACCGGATAGACGTACACCGAAGCAAAGGAGGTGTGTCTTCGGCCTCCGCTGTCGAATGGTGAAATTCTCACCAACCGATGCACTCCGATTTCCGATTTTAAAAAGCCATACGCCAATGGTCCGTCAAACTCCAGGGTGACGGATTTGATGCCTGCCACATCACCTTCTTGTAGATCCACTTCCTTGACTTTATAGCCGTTTTTCTCTCCCCACATGATGTACATTCTCATGAGGATGGAAGCCCAGTCGTTACTTTCTGTACCGCCTGCTCCAGGGTTGATCTCCATTAGTGCACTGAGCTGGTCCTCTTCACCGCTGAGCATTTTTTTCAGCTCAAGCTCTTCGATTTCATCGAGCGCATTTTGATAATCGGTTTTGATTTCCTCTTCTTCTACCTCTCCTGCTGTGTAGAATTCGTACAATACCTCCAAGTCCTGAATGCTAGTCTCTGCCTTTTCATAAGCACCTGTCCAGCCCTTTCGTGCCTGGATTTGTTTCATGGTCTTTTCGGCTTCCTCCGGATTGTTCCAAAAATCTGGTTGTGCGGATACGGCTTCTAGGTCTTCTATTTCTGCTTTCTTACGATCGTAGTCAAAGATACCTCCTTAAGGCCGTGATACGCGCCTTCAAGTCTTTCAACTGTTCTGATGTCATAAAATTATTTTCGTTTAATTGATTTTAAGAATGGCGAATTTCGGCAAATTTTATGGCTTTACCTAAATCCCAACGGTGATCTTTCTGGAAGCATTCGGATTCCATTGGATTTTGGGATTTATCCCCTAAAAGTGCTCGACGGTAAAGTGTTTTTTTACAAGGATTGTTGCCACGAAGACGCTGGGGAGTAGCCGCAGGCGTGTGGTCCATACCTTATATTTACAAATAAAAATCCCAGTAGGTGGTGTTGAGTTGAAAACTCATTGCTTTTAGGTTCCGCAGCATAGCTGTCGGAACAACGGGAAGGTATTTGCCTTGCAATCTCCGCCCTATATGAAAAACTTTGTGTCCGGGTAAATTAGTGGCCTTTTGTTTCATTGCCATGTAAAAGTGCATTCTGTGAATAACCCCGCTTACAGATAAAATAAAACCTTCCATCCAGAAAAATTACTTTATCCTAGTTATTGGTAAAGGTTCTTTTTGTCGTCTTCCTCTTCTAGGGGAGCGATATCCAGGTAAATGATTTGGATCTTGTTCCTTCCTTCATTCTTAAAGTACTTTTTCTTAAACCTTGAGATGACAAAGCTCCCAGCAAGCAATGCACCCGATATAATGAGCCCTCCCTTGGAATAAGAGAGCTCACCTTCTGTATAGAGGCTGTTGATGGTTTCCGCTGTGAGCAGCAGCCCGCCAGCGGCTGCAAAGATGGTGCTGAAGCTTCTGATGGTTCGGTTTTGTTCACGGTTGTCGCGTACGTCCACTACCGCGATATTTTCTGGACGGAGGATGTTTTCCCTAAGGACCAGAAAATCCCGGTGGATTTCTTTGATCTGATCACTGATGAAATAGTCCATGTCTTTGGTTTGATAGGTGATCAGATCCCCTTCATCATACCTGATCTTGGTTTTTTGGTTTCCTCCTTTCTGCAAAATCAGATATCGTTGGGCCTGGGCTTGGGGAAGGCTTAGGGCAATTATGGCCAAAATGATAAAAAACAAGGGAAGTCCTAAGTGCTTTTTCATGTGCTACTGGTTATGATTAGAAAAATTCACTTAATATTACGTGAGATGGCAAAGTGGGTTTGCAGATGGTCAAGAATAATGTTGAAATCCGCAAGGTAAATAAAAAAGCATTCCAGAGGTGTTTTGTTTCCTGAAATGCTTTTCGTGAATTTTTTCTCCTGATTTGGCTAGACTTTAGTGATCCATCCATGAGTGTCTTCTTGCCGGCCATATTTAATGGCGTCAAGGGTTTCCAACACTTGGTAGGAGAAGGAATCAGCTGGTTTCTCCGGCAGGTCGTAATCCTTGTCCCCAACATTGATTTTGTAAATATGGGCAATGGTGGCGGCAGTTCCCGTACCAAATGCCTCTTGGAGGGTGTTGTTTTCCAACGCTTCTTTGAGTTCTGTTACAGTCAGGAATCGTTCATCCACTTCAAGGCCTTTTTCCTTTGCTAGTGTCAAAACAGAATCACGGGTAATGCCCTTGAGGATGGTGCCCTTGGAAGTAGGGGCTGTGATGAGGGTGTCATTGATGATGAACATAACGTTCATGGTGCCGCTTTCTTCGATGTTTTCATGGCTTTTTCCGTCCGTCCACAGCAGTTGATCATAGCCTTGTTTTTGGGCGATTTGGGCAGGATAAAGCGAGCCGGCGTAGTTACCTGCTGCTTTTGCTTGACCTGTTCCTCCTTCAGCGGCACGCGTGTATTTGGTCTCCACTTTTACCGATACCGGCTTGGCGTAGTAGTGTCCTACGGGACAAGTGAATATCATAAACTTATACGTGGCGGATGGCCGAATGCCCAAATAATCATCCGTGGCAAAGATAAATGGTCGGATGTAAAGTGAACAGCCCGGTTTGTTGGGGATCCAATCCCGATCCACTTCCAAAAGCTTTCTTAATCCATCCATGAAAATTTCCTCCGGAATCTGCGGAATGCACAGCCGGTCAGCGGATTCGTTTAAACGACGATGATTGGCATCTGGTCGGAAGATCAGCACATTGTTGTGGTCGTCTTTATAGGCTTTTAGGCCTTCAAAGACAGATTGACCATAATGAAGGGTGGCGTTGGCTGGATTTAGGCTGAGTGGAGCGTAAGGTGCTACCCGGAAGTCCTGCCATTCGCCATTTTTGTAATCGGCCACAAACATGTGGTCACTCATGACCTGTCCAAAACTCAGGTTCTCAAAATCGGTTCCTGGTAACTTGGATTGACTGGTTTGTTTTATTTGGATGTCTATTGTTGTATTCATGGTATTAAACTCTAGATTCCCACGTGATCTCTTTTACTTCTAATTCTATTGTTATCATCCTTCCCAAGACAAACAGGTAATCTGAAAGCCTGTTGAGGTATTTTATTATTATCTCATCCACCACCTCTTGGTCATGGAGTGCGGTGACCCTTCTTTCAGCCCTCCTGCACACTGTTCTGGCCACATGGCTGTATGAAATGGCAGGATGCCCACCGGGCAATATGAACTTTTTCAAAGCGGGGAGTTTTTCTTCCATCAGGTCGATTTCCTTCTCTAAAAAGGCAACATCCCCTTCTACAATATCTGGCTTTTTTACGTTCTTGTTTCCTTCCTCAGTGGCCAAGTCCGCGCCGATAGTAAACAGCCGGTCTTGAATCGTTTTTAACTGATCGGAGCGTTTTTTGTTTACCTTTTGGTCCTTAAGTAAACCTACAAAAGCATTTAGCTCATCCACGGTCCCATAAGCTTCTATTTTTAAATCAGCTTTGGAAACCCTACTTCCACCCAATAGGGAGGTCTGGCCTTGGTCGCCTCCTTTTGTGTAAAGCTTCATTCAGTAACGTTTTTAGGTTTGCTTCAGGTATAAAGAAAAGGTAAAATATTCTTAAGCCCTTGCTAAAGAATATTTTACCAATTTCATTTTCTACTTTGAAATCAGGAAGCAAAATTAAGCATTTAATTGCAATACTATTCGCTGACCGCCTGAAAATTATTTTTTGTTGGGTTGGGATTTTTTTGGTCTGTTTCCACTAGGCCGTCCCTGAGCCTCACAATACGGTGGGCATAATGGGCAATATCATCCTCGTGCGTCACCATGATGATGGTGTTCCCCTTTTGGTGGAGCTCATCAAAGAGGTTCATGATATCATAGGAAGTTTTGGAGTCCAGGTTTCCTGTAGGTTCATCGGCAAGGATGATGCTGGGGTCATTGACCAAAGCACGGGCGATGGCTACTCTTTGGCGTTGTCCCCCTGATAATTCATTGGGCTTGTGATTGATCCGGTCTTCGAGGCCTACACTTTTCAGTGCCAAGAAGGCTTTGTCCTCACGGTCTGATTTACTGAAACCGGCATATATAAGCGGCAATGCCACATTCTCAAGGCAAGTAGCACGGGGGAGAAGGTTAAACGTCTGAAACACAAAGCCAATTTCCTTGTTCCTTATTTCGGCCAAATCGTTTTCAGACATATGGCTGACATCTTTGCTGTTCAGTACATAGTTGCCAGCAGTAGGGGTGTCGAGACAGCCAATGATATTCATTAAAGTGGATTTTCCAGAACCTGATGGTCCCATAAAAGCAACATATTCTCCTTTATTGATATCTATGGTGACGGATTTGAGTGCCTGTACTTTCTCGGCGCCCATCACATATGTTTTCTTGATGTCTTTGGTTTCAATTATTTTCCCCATGATAAAAATTGATGTTTTGTATTTCCTAAAGATACAGTTTTAAACCAAAAAGTGTAATGGAATACTCTTAATTTATCTAAAAGGCAAAATGAAAGTATGAAGATAGGCCCATGGAGCCAAGAAAAAAGTGTAGGGGCTATATTCCAGCAAGGTCATGCTTTGATTCGTTGATCCATTTGGGCTGTTTCCGACACTTGTCCCGAGCATACAAAATAAATTTAGACGAAGAACCATTCCTCTGGCAGGTGAATTGGAATTGCCCCTCCAGTAAAGACTACCTAAAGTCCCGTTGATAAAACGAAAATCAACCTGTTAAATAGTGGAGGTCAATGGTCATTTTCCAATATTTTCTGAAGCTCGACTGGAGGCACCCATTCCCTCATTTCCTTTATGTAGGCGTTGACATATCCGGTAAGTCCTAGGCTTCGTGCGGCACTGATCATTTTGCCCCATAATTTGGGGTCTTTGTTGAATTCTGCGGCACTTCTCAAAAGTTCATAGCGCGCTTCTGCAGAAGAGGCTGTCTTTGCGGCCATGAGTACGACGGGCGTAAAGTAAGGATTGGAAGATACTGGGGCATTCTCTGGGAAATATGCTTTCAGGAGGGGGCTTTCGGGAGAATTCTCCATTTCTTGTCTCGCAATGGACACCAGCTCCTGGATATAATGGCGATCCAGTTCGTTATGGGAAAACAGGTAATTGCTGATTTTTTCGATTTCATTTTCTGAGAGCCAGTGCCCCTTTTTGAATAGGATTTCATGGGCAAAAATCACCTTTAGCGGTCCTCCTTCCATTGAATCCAATTGGGCAATGAAATCCACCTTGGTGGCTTTGTTAAGCCCTGCAAGGTGACCAAAGTATAAGCTTTCTTGGGTTGAGTTGGTAGCGGGATCTTGTTCGGTTGCCATCCATTTTGGGAACTCCAAGTCGTATTTGTCGGCAATTTTAAAGGAAAGGTCCTTTTTGCCACCAAAATAAAGAATGGGCAAGTGGTCGGCCTTAAGATCCCTGAAGCCCATCATTTCGGCCATTTCAAGTTCATTGGCGGCTTTTTCAAAATCCGCTTCACCTGTCAATATTTGTGCGGCCAAGGCGTGGAAATATCCCGCAGATCCATTAAAATCGATGGCCAGACCATTGAGATACTTTAGGGTTTCACCGATATGATGCGCCTGATAGCTTCTGATCACTCGGGTGATACGTAGCTCTTGCTGGGCAGCGGTATGCTGTTCGTGGCTATACAGCGAATCCACCAGTGCGATATCCTGTGCCAGTGGGGCGGTGGTTTGGTTTGTCCATTGGTTTCGGAGAATGGCTTGCTGGATAAGTGGAGCGTCAAGTGGTTCAGCAGTCAGGGAGAAAGCTGCAAAATTCCCCAAAACGTTTTCATATGCCAAGGAATTGATCTTGGCAATTTTGTTCTTTCCGGGAGTAGGCATGCTTTCGATGCGGAGCAAGTGCTTTACTTGAAGCCCAATTTGATTGGCCAGCATGGTTGGGTCGGCGTTCGCTTCATCTTCCAGTAGCTCAAGGGCTTGTTGTCCTTTATTGCTTTTGCTGTAAAGCAGCGCCAGGTTGTTTTTGATATGGCCGTTATTCGGAAACATTTCCAAGCCTTTTTCCAGGTAGAAAAGGGCGTCAAAATAGCGGTTACGCTTGTGGGCCATGTTGGCAGCCAGTAATACCTCCGCCACTGAAGGCTCCCATTCAAAAGCTTCTTCCATTTGTTGCTTGGCCAGAGTAAGTTGGTTTTCGCCTTCATAGAGTAATGCCGTAGCTACTTTTGCTTTGCTGTTGCGGCGGTATCTGATCCAGCTGTTTTCAAATAGAATGCGCGCTTCCAAAGGCCGATCGGTGGCGTAGTAGTAATCTGCTGAGAAATTGGTGGAGCTGGTGCTAAGTTGTGGAGCAATGACCCCGTCCGCATAGACAATCAAGGAGAGCAAGGCGATAAACGAACCTATACGCATATGGAGGTAAGCGAAATATTTGGGCTTGAAGATCACCTCATCCACCGGTTTTCCCGAATTCATAAATCCCAGGAAATTGGCCATTAGGTAAAAGAAAAAGAGTAGTGACATGGCGATCTGCGTGTACAGCAGCCAATGGTCCAGAAAATCTTGCATGGGCTCGTTCATGGAGAAATCAGCCTTCCAAAAGACCATTGCCGTGATCCCAAAACCAATCCAATAGAAAGCGCTTCCGACAATTGTCCAGTCGAATGGCTGGGCTATTTGGTCCAGCTTGGCCTTTACTTCAAACCAACCTAAATATCCCGCCAATAGGGCCAGGGGAAAGAGTGGTGGGTAGGTGATGGGAAGAGAAAAACTGCCCGTGTGGTGCAAGTAGATCGCTAATAGCAAGAGCAAATACACCATGGTGAATGCCGTGATATGCCAGGAGATCTTAAGTCCAACACCGCGATTGAGCTTGGTAAGCAATAAAAAAAAACTTCCCACCACTGCATGCCCCACATACAGCAGGAAAATGGCAGCAATGCCCAGTGTGGTCAAGCCAATGTTTTCGGAAAACAACAAGGCTGGATTCATCGCAGGGCTTAGGGATAGTAAGCTGGCGATGGTCAGCCAGATGATAGGGATGATGATCAAGCTCCTTTTGAGCAGCGAAATGTGCTCATAAAAAATGTGAATGATCATGCCGGGAATCGTGAAGCCAACGATTAAAATGATCAAGGAGAGATTGCTGCTGACGCCTCCAATATTGAGGGCGTTAACACCACTGAGGGTGAGGAGGACGATGACCAGCCCCATGCCACCGATAAAGTAGTATCGCTTAAAGGTGGTGATCAAGGTGATGCCCAAGCTGATCAGTAGGCCGGTGACCGCGCCAAAGAAATACGTCTTTGTTGCTTGTGGCACTGGAGCCCGCACTTCATAGTTTTGGAAGATAAGGTAGTTTTCTACTTTTAGCGGATAGCTGCTGATGCCCCAGTTGAAGATATCAAGAGGTACCTCTACCATTTCTGAAAACAATCCCGGCTGCAAAGGCAACGCCTCACCTGGAGCGAAAAAATGCTGATAACACAAAAGAAAACTGCCAATGATCACGATGAGGATTGGCAGTTTTTGAAATATGATGTTGCTGGTCTTGTCTATGGGATACTCAGGCATTATTCTAGCACCTTAGGCACACGGAAGTAATCAGAATCCTTTTGGGGGGCATTTTTAAGGCCTTTTTCATGGGAAAGGTGCTCCCCGACAGTGTCTTCCCGCAGTACATTTACTTCCGAGGACATGGTGGTAATCGGTTCTATTCCTTCTGTGTCCACTTGCTCTAAGTGCTCCACCCAGTCCAAGATCTGAGTCATGTCCCTGGTCATTTTCTTGGCACCGTTTTCATCAAATTCGAGGCGGGCCAAATGAGCAATTTTCTTTAACGTATTGATGTCAATTTTCATGTTAAATATTTTTTTGGTAAATCTGCTGGGTCAATTGTCCTTCCAAAGCTGTTCTTGGATGATTTGATGACAATTCGACTTCATGTCGGCCACTGCTTTTTTGCCTGAACCTTCAGGTATCATGGGCGCATGAATGACCACTTTTACCGTTTTATAGTGCAATAAGAATTTATTGTCGTCCGGCAAAATTAAATGATTATAGGATAAAGTTACAGGAATTATAGGGATTTGTTTTTCAAAAGCGAGATTAAATGCTCCATCTTTGAACGAAGAGATCGTTGGCGGATCGGTGCTTCGGATGCCTCCTTCTGGAAAAATAATGATGCTGCTTCCTTCATCAATGATTTCCTTGGTCCGTTTGAGGGTTTCTCCCCTGCTTCTGAAGCTGGCCCTGTCCACAGCAATGTGAAGTTTCCTGAACATGTAACCAAAAAGTGGAACTTTGCCTATGGAGCTTTTTCCAACAAATACAGCATCACCGGACATCAAACCGATCACGGGAATGTCCAGATAGGAAAAGTGGTTGGCCACAATGATGTATTGGGAGTGCTTCTTCAGGTGATGCCTGTTTTTTACTTTTACTGGCATAAACAGCCCCGTGAAGAAGACCTTCGCCCAGATACCGTTGAGTTTTCTGCCGTATTTTTTCAGCCCCGGCACTTCTATAGTGATGATGAAAAGAGGGAGCAGCACCAAGAATGACCCCAAAAAGATAATGGTGCCGTATGTCGAATAAATCCTCCTGAGTAATCGCATACCGAAATTATTGGTTGATCATGTGATTGGCTACTTTCACGAAGTAGCTCATCATGAGCTCTTTGATGTTTTGGTCGATGGCGATTTTGTCCATCGCCGTAAACATGGTGCTTAGCCATTGGTTTCGCATGTGGTCATCGATGGCCCATTCCAAGTGCCGCATGCGGAGTCTTGGGTGTCCCCGCTTGTCGGAATAGGTGGCAGGGCCGCCAAAAACCTGTAGTAAAAACAAAAATAAGCGTTCCTCAGCAGCATCAAGGTCGTTGGGGTATAGGGCTCTCAAGGCTTCATTATGAGCCACACCTTCATAGAAATGCCTTGCCAGTTCTTTGATTTTTTCTTCTCCTATGGCTTGATAGACCGTTTGGAATTCATTCATGGGGCTTTAAGTGATAGTTATGGCAAACTTAATTAAAAATGCTTAAAACAGTACCAACTACAGTATGTCAGATACCATGGAACCGGTAATGATCCGTAACTTCCAGACCAATGCCGGTTAACTGATTTTTTTCACCTTCAAAGAAGTGCCTTCCGTACTGATGACTTTTATTTTTTCACCTTGATCGATAAATTCTCCCCGAGAATGGGCGTCATAGAGTTGGTCGTCTATCAATATTTTTCCACTTGGCATTAGTCTGGTGTGGGCAGTGCCTTCTTTCTGAAGCAAATCATCGGAATACCAATAGGAGGTGTAACCATCCTCTTTTTTTTGGGTGGTGGTCAAAGTGATCTTACTGAATGCCTTCCATTCGTTTACTTTGGGAGCCAGCATGAAAATTCCTCCGATGGCCAATACAGAGGCCAATATTACAGTGACCAATGCCGCGAACAGTTCCTCGGAAGGCACAAAGGAAAAGTCAAATACATCATTGGGCAGCATGCCAAGGGTCAATCCTGTCAGGATACAGACGATTCCCAGAATACCAGCCACACCAAAGCCCGGTATGACGAAAAGCTCTAATGCAAGCAGGATAATCCCCAATACAAAAACGATGATTTCCCAGTTTTCGGTCAAGCCTGTCAAGTAATAGGGGATAAAATATAAAATCACAGCGGTGACCGCTGCTGCTAGCGGGAAACCTATTCCTGGAGTCTGGATTTCGAAGTAGATTCCTCCTATAATGATCAGTATCAAGAAACCACTGATCGCAGGATTGAGAAAAATGCTGATGATTTGTTCCACGATACTCATTTCGTGTTCAATGAGTTCGTAATCCTGTATGCCAAATTGCTTTATAGCCTCATCGATTGACCTGACTTCTGCTTCACAGAATCCATTTTTAATCGCCTCTGAAACCGAAAATGTAATAACAGAGCCTTCTTCGGTGATGCCTTCTATCACCAATTTTTCATCCACCATTGCTTCGGCAATTTTGGGATCTCTACCGTTGGCTTCGGCTGTGCTTCGCATCATGGAGCGCATATACGACTGGTATTTGTCGGGTGCCGCTTCCCCAGATCCGCCCATGACGACGGTGGCTGCTCCAATGCTGGCACCGGGAGCCATATAGATACTGTCACAAGCGATGGATATCAGCGCTCCTGCAGAGGCGGCGTCTTTATCGATAAATGATATCGTAGGGATGTTGGCCTCTAATAGCATCGTACGGATATCGTCTGCGTCATTCACCGCACCACCATACGTGTCCATGTGGATCAGCAGTATGTCTGCTCCGACCACCGAGGCTTCCTCCAAGGCTAATTGTACTTTTCTGTTCATCCGAGGGTCGATATTGTCCTGAATCTCGAGGACGTAAACTTTTTTGATGCTCAAGGAGTCGGTGGTCGCCAAAAGGTGAAAATGGGACAGCAATAAAAATGAGCAGAGGAAAAAACGAATGGTCTTCATAGATAAATTTTAGTAGTGATTACCGCTACTGGTGGAGATAATGCTCCTTTTGAGTGTTGTAGCGCATATTGCAACCATTTATTTGAAAAGGCTACTATAAATATAGCGGTTTTATCACAATTACCGTTTAGAAACTTTAAGAGGAATCAATCAGGAAATTTCTATTGATTGAAAATTTTAGCAGTATTTTTGTTGTAATTTGCAGCTAAGAAAAAAGCGCAAATTCAAGCTTAATTGCTAATAGTAATCACAACAGGAAATATGAGTTTTACAGTGAGTATGGACAGTTTTATCAAAAGTGTAAGTTTAGTCATTCTTATTTTTTTTACAGGTACAGGGGCTGCCTTTTCGACAGGAGCAGCCAGGGATTCGGTAGGAGTGGAAAAGGTCGGGGACAAGACGTTTATTATTCATGAAGTGACGGCAAAAGAAACGTTATTTGCCATATCCAGGCGATATGAAACGCCCGTGGGAGATATCATCAAGAATAATGACGAACTTAAGCAAGGTCTGAAAATCGGCCAGCGCATTAAAGTGCCATATATTCCCAAAACAGAAATTCCCGAAGGAGCGGTGCTGCACAAAGTGAGTCCAGGGGAAACGCTTTTTTCTGTTGCACAAAAGTACAATGCGTCTGTTTCTGATGTGAAAGCCTGGAATGACCTGAAGGGAGATGACCTAAGTGTGGGGCAGGCATTGATCATAGAAGGCGCTAAACCAAAGGAAACTCCAAAAAGAGAGGCTCCTGAATTAAGGGGCAATCCCACTGAAGTAAAGCAAGCACCTGTAGCGGCGACCCCTGCGGAGACGGCCAAAAAAGAAAAAGCTGATGATAAGAAAAATAAAAAAGAAAAGGAACCTACCAAAGAAGCCCAAGAGGTCGAGGAGCCACAAGGCGAGCAACGCATAGAAGATGTCGCTGCGGACGAATCAACGGGATGGATCACCCATACGGTAAGAGATGGAGAAACGCTTTACTCCATTTCCAAAAAGTACAATGCCAATATGGGAGATTTGATCAATTGGAACGTACTTTCGTCCAATAACCTCAGGGAAGGACAAAAACTAAAAGTAGGAAGGAAAGAAGGTGCAGTCAACAATCCTTCCAAACCTGCGGAGCCAGTAGTCACTTCCAGTGAGGATAAGGTGGTGACTACTCCAGAAGAGGAAGAAGCAGCCACAGCGGCGGCGGTAAAAAAGGCTTCCAATGAAAGTACCGCATATAAAAACATTAAGGAATCTGGACAGGCTGAAGTAATCGAAGGCACGAGCAATCACAAGAAATACTTGGTACTGCATAAAACTGCGCCTGTTGGAACGATCATGAGGATCCGAAATGAAGAAAATGATGTGACTATTTTTGCCAGAGTGGTTGGAAAGCTTCCTGATACTGGCGAAAATGAAGAACTATTGATAAAGGTATCCCAAGCGGCTTTTGACCAATTAAGAGCGGTGAACAACCGTTTTAGGGTCGAAATATCGTATTAAGGAAGCTTGAAATTCCAAAAGGCTGGATCCATAGCAATGTGCTTGATGCAGCCTTTTTTTGTTTTTTGGTCATTAGGGTGGAGTGATGAAAATAAGTGAACCGAAGATCTTAATGGTAAATTGATCGTGGGGCAAAAACAGGTCATTTTGTTAATTGCTGATAATTAGGCTATTTTTGCAGGGACGTTTGCTTGAATGAATGAATAAAATCCAACTCATATTCCACCACATTTTCAGGTTTATTTGGAACCTGATATTTATCGTTTCCTATCCTATTTTAGCCACTTTTGGATTGGTTTTTATAGGTGTGACCTATTTTTTTTCTTGGATATCCAGACTGTTGACGCGTATCAAAAAGAAGGAGTCCATTACTGAGATCAATACGCCCGAGTGGGAGCCACTATCCAAGGAAGTAGAACTGCTGGAAGGAAAACTCCATAAGCAGATTATGTTTGGGCCCTCTTGCTATAATGTCCGGCGTAAAGACGGAGTGCCTTCAGTACTTGAAGATTTTGTTTTTGGGACGAAGGTAAAACTAATCGATGAAGGTTATATCTTGGAAAAGTGGAATACCACTGATGCAAAAAAGCTTCCGGATTTTGACGTGTGTCTTTATGAGCCTGATGAAGACCGGCTTATACCCTTGACCAATATCAAATGCTTCGACTGGCATCTCGCAGAGAAGGAAGAAAAGGAGCTGTGTTTTAAGTGGTTTGATGGTATTCAGGGCGGCGAAGTGAAAGTGGACTTATGAAAGACCTAAAAGCCTTTTTGGATGAAAAAGCGGCGTTGTATAATCAGCCTGGATTTATCGTATCGGATCCCATATTGATCCCCCATCGGTATTCCAAAAAACAGGATATTGAGATTGCAGGTTTTTTTGCTGCGATACTGGCTTGGGGACAGCGAAAGACCATTATTAATAAGTGTACAGCGCTGTTGGCCAAGATGGACGATGCACCGCATGATTTTATGTTGCACCATCAGGAGCATGACCTGAAGCGATTTCTGGACTTTAAGCACCGTACATTTAACGATATTGATACGCTATGGTTCATTACTTTTTTAAGCAGGTTCTATAAAGAACATGATAGCTTAGAGGAGGCTTTTACCCATGGGTGGACAGGTGATGTCGATGTGATGGGGGAGTTGTTGACCAACTTCCACGACGTTTTTTTCAATGATCCCGAAGCCCCGCTAAGGACCCGAAAGCACATAGCTACTCCAAAGCGAAAAGCAGCTTGCAAACGTATCAATATGTATTTAAGATGGATGGTCAGGCAGGATGACTGTGGTGTGGACTTTGGGATTTGGAATAAAATCAAGCCCTCCCAATTGATCTGTCCTTGTGATTTGCATGTGGATAGGGTGGCCAGAAAGTTGGGGTTGGTTGAGCGAAAACAAACCGACTGGAAAACAGCCGTAGAATTGACTGAGCGATTAAGGGAGTTTGATGCGAATGATCCTGTGAAATATGACTTCGCCCTTTTTGGATTGGGAATAGAAGAGCGCTTTTGAAAAAATGAGACTGCTGAATTGTAGGATTGTAAAATAGGTGATCGATTTTACAACCCTACAATTTTTTCATAAAGCAGTTATTTATTTTGCGCCCCAAGTGTCTGGAGACTTTCTCCATTCGGCCAGGGATTGGAGATCTTCATCAGAAGCATAGTTGTTCTCAATGGCCTGGGGGAGCATGGCTTCATAATCACTGAGGCAAATCAGCTTAACGTCAGCCTCTATAAAATTCTGACGTGCTACTTCAAATCCATATGTAAAGATGGCTGCCATTCCCAATACTTCGAAGCCTGATGCATGAAGCGCTTCAATAGCCTTCAGAGAGCTGCCGCCAGTAGAGACCAAGTCTTCTATGACCACAACTTTTTGACCTTTGGTGACCTTGCCTTCGATCATGTTCTCCATTCCGTGGCCTTTGGGTTTCGACCTTACATAGATAAATGGAAGGCCCATTTCTTCAGCAATCAGTGCTCCTTGGGGAATTCCCGCAGTGGCAACACCAGCGATGCCTTCTACCTTAGGGTAGTTTTGCTTGATCACTTCCACCAATTTTTCCTTAATGTATGTTCTGGCTTCAGGGAAGGACAGGGAAAGGCGGTTGTCGCAGTAGATAGGGGATTTCCAGCCTGATGCCCACGTGAAGGGCTGTTTTGGCTGGAGACGGATGGCTTTGATGTCAAGTAATTTTCGTGCGACGGTTGCCGCTATTTCTTTGCTGTGTAATTCCATGTCCCAAAATTAATTCATAAAAATCTTTTGGCTGTTGTGATGGCTAAAATTTTTGTGCATTTTTGATTTGAAATGACCATTTTATGCGAATATTCATCAATGACAAGCCGCTGGACATCTTATCCCCAGCCCAACTGAACAAGAAAAAGACTTTTGAATGCGTCTATGAAAATCCTAAGGATTTGCCAGCCTATGTTGCTTTTCATGATGATGTCCTGATCACCAAGCCTTCCAAAGACATCATCATTAAGCTACTTTACTTGCTTCGGACGAGGAAATTAAAAAACCTGGATTCAATTACCATTGTTTCGGATGATGTAGAGATGCTAAAGTCTTTCATAAAAGGCCGTTTTAATATTGTCAAGGCTGCAGGGGGGATCGTCACCAAGAACGAGAAGGTATTGTTTATCCATCGATTGGGAAAGTGGGATCTGCCAAAGGGGAAATTCGAAAAGGGAGAGACACCGGAAGTTTGTGCTGTGCGGGAGGTGGAAGAAGAATGTGCCGTGTCCGTAAAACGGGGAAAGCTGATCTGCAAGACCTGGCACACCTATACCCAAAACAGGAAGAGTATTCTGAAGAAGACCTATTGGTATGTGATGGAGTGTAAGGATGATTCCAGTATGGCGCCTCAGCGAGAAGAGGGCATTGATGACATCAAATGGCTCAGTCACCAAGAAGCGAAGGTGGCTTTGGTAAACTCTTACCCTTCAATGAGGTACTTGTACAAGCGGTTTTTGAAAATGGTACCGGAAGTTCAGACTTCGTAAGGAAGGAATTCGCTTACATTTCCGCCATATCGATGAACTTCCCTAATAATAGTAGAGCTGACGGCTGCATACTGCGGTGAAGTGATCAAAAATACGGTTTCTAGGTCTGTGTTGAGGTAGCGGTTCATTTGGGAAATGGTATTTTCATACTCAAAATCCGTTGTGTTCCGTAGGCCTCTAAGTAAAAAATTGGCATCGTGTTTTTTTGCTAAGCTAGAAGTAAGTTCATTGTAAACGACTACCTTTACCGATGGGATATCCTTATAGACTTCTTCGATTTTCTGAACCATCATGTCTATTTCGAAGTAGCGCGACTTTTTGGAGGAATTATAACCTATGCCCACGACTATTTCGTCAAAAATATCCAATCCCCTCATCACTATATCATGATGGCCATTGGTGTAAGGATCAAATGAACCTGGGAAAATAGCTGTCTTTTTCATGTCTTTAGCTTGCCCAAAAGGCTTCCAGTTTTTTGGTTTCCCTAAAGCTTTCGGCTCCTGGAAGGTAATTTTGGATGGATTTTGGAGCGGTTATTTCAATGTTTTTGAAATATTTTTTTAGCACTGGCTCTTGTACGTTGATTTCTTCTAGGTTTCCGTAAAGCGTTATTTTACAATGCATCCTGTCGAATGCCAATTGGTGAAGGACACTGAAACTGTATTTTAGAAACTCTTGGTTGTTACGAACGTCAAAGCGGTTGAAAAACCTCAATTCTTTATTCGTAAAACCTGCAATGTAGATTTCATGATCTTCGATGACCACCGCAAGTTCCTGATTAAGCATTTGTGGTTTTTCTCCAAGCAAATACGTGACCGCAAGGCTGCTGCCGTGCCTTAATGTGAGGTTTTTGGCATACCTGCCAAAGATGGCCAAAGTTGTAGTATCTATCCCTCCAACTACGACGAGTTGGTCTTCATTCAGGTTTGAATAAAAGGTGTCTTTTCCAGTTACATCCGTGCTGAAATTAAGGTATGTATTGATCTTTTCCGCATCAAAAAGAACACTGGGAACTAAGCAAAAATCAGGGGAGTAAACGTAAAGTGTAGTGTTGCAATGATTGCCCCTAGCGGAAATGAACAAATCTTTTTGCAAGATCATTTCCAGTTCTTTTTCTTCCACAAATGGATAGTCATTTACTCCGATGACCGATCCGTTTTGGTTTTTGGCCAGAACGATGAGCCTTTGAGGGTAAAATAAAAGCGATAAACCTGACGTATTGGATACGTCAAGTTTATCGCAATGAAATTCTGTATGTGTATTTGTTACAGTCTTTGCCAAGGTTATTCCCAGTTACCTGAGGTAGAAGCGTCTGTTTTCGATCCTACTCTCAGCGCTTTTTCATTCTTGTTTTGTCTTCTTTCAGGATTAACAGGGGCAGGGTCCCTGATCTCAAATACATCGATAAGCGTTTTGCTGGCTCCTCTTTCCACTTTGTCAGCAAAAAACTCGAAGGTTTTTCCCCCTGAACCAGGTACTACATTCAAGGTGTTGATGTTGAATTCAGGATACTTTCTTTCATTGAAGAGCGAGTCCATTACGTTAACAGACCCCAGGGTGTCATAGTGAATGGTCACTTCCTCTTCACCATAATCCAGTAACTTGGTCTCTTCTGTTTTTTGGACAATGAAAATATCACCGTCCTCAATGAATTTTTTTAGATCCTGCCAGTTTCCGGCATATTCTCCATTGGTGGCCAAATAAGCCTGTTGTGCTTCCCTAAGCATTTGAAGTTTCTCGATAACACGTGCTTCGATGTTGGCAATGCGCTTTTCTTCTTGCATGACATCGTCAACACCTTTGTATAGCCTATAGCCAACGGCCAAAGCTGCGATGAGAAAAACAATCGATAAGATTCTAGTCAAATTCATTTTTCAGTGGATTTTACTTCTTATATAAAGGTTGATGGTATCTAATAAGATGCTATTTTATGCATTTATTTTCAAAATTAAAATATCCTTTCCATATTCTTATGTCATTAAGCGATTTTATCTTCCAAAAAAGATGATGTTTTTCATCATGTGCAATTTGATTGATTTCTGTGATGTCCATGAAGCGCACATCTTCAATGAGTTGTGTGTGGTCGGGGAGTTCTGGGTCCATTCCCTTGGTCAGTTCACCGGATTCCTTATGGACTTCAAAAAAAAGCTCTACTGCATGAAGGGGTGGTTTTAGGAACTCGGTCACGGTGAGCAGTGAGCCTACTTGGACCGCTAGGCCGGTTTCTTCCAAGAATTCTCTTTTGAGGTTTTCAGGAGCGGTAGATTGATAGTCCATTCCTCCTCCGGGGACGTTCCAAAAGTATTTCCCATTTCCCATAAGGTGTTTGATCATCAGGATCTTGTCCTCAAGGATGAGTACGCCATTTACCCTAGTGCGCAATCTACCTCCAAATTTCTCATTGATTTCTGTTTCTAAATGCTGCATTTAAGCCGTAGATTCGCTTGTACATGGATAAAGGTAAGCAAGATATTCCGAAACCGGCGATATTGATCCGTCAAAATTTTCCCCACGAGCCTACACAAGGTCAAAAAGTTTTTTTTGGCCTAATGGATACCTTTTTGGATAAGGACTTTGATAAGAAGCCTGTTTTTATTCTTCGAGGATATGCAGGGACAGGGAAAACTTCCGTGATTGCAGCAGTGGTGAGGTCATTGCCCAAGCTGAACTATCGTTCGTTGCTTTTGGCGCCCACTGGGCGTGCTGCCAAGGTCATGTCTGCTTATTCCGGAAAAATGGGGTTTACCATCCATAAGATCATTTACCGTCCCAAGGAGCAGGAGGGGTTTGTGGGGTCGGCTTTTGACCTTCAAAAGAATTACTATAAAAATACGGTGTTTATCGTAGATGAAGCTTCTATGCTGGCAGATGATGCCTTGGGAGGGAGCAATCTGCTCAGGGACTTGCTACAATATGTTTTTCAGTATCCTACCAATAGGCTGATTTTGATAGGTGATACCGCGCAGCTGCCCCCTGTAAACAGCGAAAGTAGTCCTGCATTGGATGGTAATTACCTTATTCACCATTATGGACTGGATGTTTTGGAAGCTGAACTCACGGAGGTAATGCGGCAGCAACTGGATTCAGGAATCTTGTACAATGCTACCGAACTGAGGAAAGAGGTCGTCAAGAAGGAGCCGGTCATTTCATTTAAGATCAAAGGATTTCCAGATTTCTTTAAGATGACTGGCGAAAGGCTGGAAGATGGTCTGCGGTATGCTTACAATAAATATGGTGTGGAGAACACCATCATCATCACACGGTCCAATAAGACAGCTGTCCAGTATAACCAATACATTCGAAGGACCATTCATTTTTTCGAAGAGGAAATTTCTACCGGTGACATGCTGATGATCGTCAGGAACAACTATACCTATATGGCCGAATCCGACAAAGTGAGTTTTTTGGCTAACGGGGACTTTGTGGAGGTGGTCAAGATTCGTTCGTTTGAGGAAATGTACGGGCTGAGGTTTGCGACATTGGAGCTGCGGCTTATCGATTACCCTGAGGAGCCTTTTTTTGAAGCAAAGGTAATATTGGATACACTGTACACCGCTTCCACTTCCCTTAGTAATGATGCTTCTAGGGAATTGTACCGTCAGGTGACAGAAGATTATGCAGGGGTGGAAAACAGAAAGGAACGCCGGGAATACATCAAGAAAGACCCTTATCTCAATGCATTGCAAGTGAAATTCGCGTATGCGCTAACCTGCCATAAGAGCCAAGGTGGGCAGTGGAGTGCTGTCTTTGTGGATCAGGGCTATGTGACAGAAGACCAGTTGGATACTGCTTATATCCGATGGCTATACACGGCCCTTACAAGAGCTACTGCCGAAGTGTTTATGGTGAATTTCCATGCGAATTTCTTTGTGGGATGATAAAAATCATGATGTGAAAAAATCATATAAAAAGTCCATTAGCTTGATTATTCTACAAAAAATCGGAACATTTACGATGCAATGCGTTTAAGGACTAAATGGTTGAGCATTGAAGTATAGTATATTTGGAACGAATATTGAAGCGAATTTTCTATTAGTAATTAATAAAGACCAACTGAAATGAAAAAGTTAATTCTAATTTTTGCCATGGCTTTTACAGCATTTGCTGTTCAGGCACAGAGTGAATCCGAAAAGGCTACTGCTGAAAAGGAAGAAGTAAAAGGGCCTGTGATCACCTTCGACGAGACAGAAAAAGACTTTGGTGAAATCTCTCAAGGAACTAAGGTGGAGCACACCTTTAAATTTACCAACACTGGAACAGAAGTGCTGAAAATATCAAATGTGGCCGCTACTTGCGGATGTACTGTGCCAAAATGGCCAAAAGAACCCGTAGCTCCAGGCAAGACAGGTGAAATCAAGGTGAGTTTCAACTCTGCCGGTAAAATGGGCAAGCAACGTAGCGTTGTGAGAATTTACTCCAATGCCTCTGAGCCTATCGAAAAAGTAGCGTTGATCTCTAATGTGACCAAGTCAGGAAGATAAGGCAGGATCAAGATTTTAGATAATAGACTTAAGATGTTATATTAAACCTCCGGGAAGACGGCGCTTGGCCTATTTTCGGAGGTTTTTTTAGGCTGCTAAGGATGCTTTATTGATTGTGAGCCACAGGCTCAACTTTAGACATCCCTCAGTACATCTGAAGGGATAACCGAGAAATGTGCACCACATACTACATACCATATACATTGTACCTCTTACCTTGTACTAAATACTTCTTCGGGTAGCATCATTGGACAAAATCCCCCAAATTTTTTTTCCTTGACACTAGGTAAGTGGCGGGATTGTTTGATAAATTAAAAACTGGTCACTAAAAGAGCGTGTTGGTAAAGGCAATTTTCACCTTCATTTGGTAGTTTTTGATGACTTTGAAGATTTCAATAAGGGTTACCTTTTCGATTTTGGTAAGGCTGTCAATGCTGATGAAGTTTTCGGGTTCCATTTTGTCCAGCATGATCTGTTTGGCCTGTCGGTCCAGCCTAAGCCCCATCAGGTAATAATAGGCCTGCTTAAGTTCCAAGAGTTCCTCTTCCGTAACATGATTTGCCAGAGCCAGGGCATCCAGTCGTTCCCCAGTATTGGTCAGGAAAATCTTGTGCTTTAGCGCAAACACCCGCGTGATGTCCACAATAGGCGTCATGGCCTTTTTGATATCAAAGACTTTTTGCTCGCCTACGGTAAAAGTCCTGATGCCCTTGAAGAATGTCAATGGAGGCTCATACTGCAAGGCATTGGTGGCCATATTGAAGAAGAAGCGTTCCAGCGGTACATCCAGCTGCTTATCCATGTAGTCGTGCAGCTCATCCAGAATGCTGAAGTCACCATAAATCGGACGCTTATCAAAAAACGTGGAATACTTCATGACCGTTTCTTGTGTTGATTCCATCATCCAAGCATCATAATTACGCTTCCAATGGGATAGAGAATGGGTCCATTTGGGGTTTTTGGCCATAAAACCACCTTTGCAAAAGCTAAAGCCTATAGTATCCAGATGAGTAGAGATTTTGTCTGCAAAGTCCAAGAAATAAGCCCGAACCTCTTCTCGGTGTTCGTTGGCTTTATCCTCATAAATGATCGCATTGTCCTGATCGGTTTTGAGGGTCTGTTCCTTACGGCCTTCACTGCCAAGTGTGATGAATACAAACCGCGATGGTGGAGGTCCCACTTCATGGATGACGTCGTCGATCACTCGCAGGGCAATGGTATCCGAAACGGTAGTAATCACCTGGTTGACCGTTTCGGACTTGACACCTCGCTGTAATAACTGCTCAACAATGGCGGGGACTTGGCTCCATTTCTCGCGAAGCTCTGCTACTGAGGTGGCTTGTTTTACGGACTGGATAAACAAGAAGGGTGATTGGGACTGCTCACTGAGGAGTTTGGTCCGGGAAATAAATCCTGTAAAGCTTCCTTCGTTTTTCACTAAGAGATAGCGGGTTTTAGTTTGGAACATCAGGAGCAGGGCTTCATAGATATAGGCATCTGCATCGATTGATACAATGTCCCTTTTGGTGATTCCCACCACTGGAGTGTGAGTGGGGATATTTTGTGCGATGACCTGATCCCGTAAGGTGATGTCCGTGACATAGCCGATGATGCTGTCTGCGTCATCTGTGATGAAGATACAGCTGGTTTTTTCCTCGCCCATGATTATGGCGGCTTCGGCGATGCTGGATTGTGCCCGTGTGGTGACCAGTTCGCGGGGATTCAGCGAACCTACTTTTTGTGTATAAAAAGTGTCAGATGTGATGTTGTTTTGTTGGGGATAATAAGTGGCTCCCTTTATAAAGTGAACAAATTCCGGCTCCAACATGCGCTCTCCAAACTCCCTGACAAAATGGTCTCTGAAAAGTGGATGCTCGGCACATAGTGTCGAGAATTGCTCTGGGGTCAAGCGCAGGATGATGGTATTCGGAAGAATGTCCACGGTCTGCAGGGAGATCCCTTTGTTGTACAGCAAGGAAATGCCACCAAACCAAGCACCTGGGCCATACTGTTCTACACGCCGCTTTTTTTGGTTCCGGTCGTAGAAATAGCCTTCATATCCCCCTTCCACTACAAAGTCAAAGCCTTCTATTCCAGACTGGTTTTGGAGATAAAGTCGTTGGGGTTTTGGATACTTGACTTCCTTAAAATGTCCGCGATATTGCTCTTGGGCAGCCTGGGGAAGATCAGTAAGTGGTTTGGTGAAATTTACCATGGGTAATTCCTGTTTTTAAAGTTGGTTCTCTAAAAATAAAAAAAATAACAGAGCTATTTACGATGATAATACCAATACTGAAAATAATAATGGATCAGTTAGGGCATAAGGCGGATGCTGAATGTATTTGTAGCGTGGCAAAACGCTGAAAACTAGGAATCGTTTCGGTAACCGTAGAAGCTATGCTGATATGAAACGATGAATTTAGTGCATACAAAGGGTTGCCAAAAACCATTACCTCCCAATCTTATAATTGGTTCTATATGATTTAGTGTGGGTAAGTATTAACCTGAGCTCGACTTAATTTTAGTATTAAAAGCGTCATACCCTTTTTAAGAGGATGTGGGTTGGAAAAGGGTGTGGCAATCCCGAAATACTGAGACTGCCACGGCTTCCACCCCTCAAATCTCCCTCTAAGCCTCGCAGTGACGGTTTTATAATCGAACTGAGGTTTCTAGCTAAATCCCTAGGTGGTTTTCATCCCTTTACCTTTGTCACTTTTTTGCTTCAGGTCAAAAAAGTAACCAAAAAACCCCGCCGCTGTGCATCTATTGGGCTAAAATCAAACCCCGCCCACATGCAGGCAAACTCCTCGTGTTTAGCTTCCAACAACCATTTTTTTCACCATTTCGTCAAACAAGCCTGCCTTCTTGCCTACCCGCTTTTTAACTTCTTAACGCCCAATACCTGCAAGGCGGATCCATTTTATACAAGTTTAAAAAGACCATGGACTAAAACCATAATTTTCTCAATGGACGATCCGTATTGGAAAATCCCTTTAACTAAACGACATTGATAAAACGGGTTTAATTACTTCACGCCCAATAGCGGCTAGGTGGATGATGTCCTTGGGGCTATTTTACGAGGTGATGATTAATCATCAGGATTTTTGATAAAATAATCTACCCACTGAAATCCATATAGAGCCTTATAATTTCACAATCTTCCAACCTCCCAAAGGTTCAAATTTTTTACCATTAAAAGAACCAAATTTAAGGGCTGACCGTTTTTACTCTTTGTCAACCTATTTAAAAACCATTGATGACGATGAACAACAAAGATTTAACGTTTATTTTTGACCTGAACGGTACCATTATAGACGACATGCATTTTCACACCAAAGCTTGGCACCAGTTATTTAATGAGGATTTGGGCGCCAATCTCAGCTGGGAAGACGTGAAAGTGGAGATGTACGGAAAGAATCCGGAAGTGTTGGACAGGGTATTCGGGAAGGGGCATTTTACCCCTCAGGAAGCCGACCAGTGGTCCATGGAGAAAGAGAAAAGGTACCAAGAGACGTATAAGCCTCATTTGGGTTTGATCAAAGGGTTGGGAGAGTTTTTTGACAGAGCAGATAAGGCTGGAGTGAAAATGGCCCTTGGAACCGCAGCCATTCCTTTCAATGTGGACTTTGCATTGGACAATCTGGATATCAGGAAGTACTTCTCAGCTATTGTCACAGCAGATGATGTGAAGCTGAGCAAGCCCCATCCGGATACCTTTGCGATGGCAGCGGATGAACTCGGGAGGGAGCCGGAAGATTGTATCGTGTTTGAAGACGCCCCGAAAGGTGTGGAAGCGGCTCAAAATGCAGGTATGAAAGCCGTTGTACTCACCACAGCTCACCCGAAGGAAGATTTCGACCAATACTCCAATGTGCTGGCTTTTATAGAAGATTATGAAGACCCCTTTATCAAGGAGTTGATCTAACGTTTGAATTGTTAAACTGTCGAACTGGTTTATGGTTAGCAATCATTCAGTTTGACAGTTTGCCAATTTTTCAATCTTGCAATCTTTCAACTAAAACTCCTTCAAGTTGCTGTGCCCAAGAGCGATAGATCTTCCCGCTGGGGTGAAGGCCATCAGCAGCAAGGTTTTCTTTTAAATGCCCGATCTCTCGGTATTCTTCGGTGATGTCGATGAAGGTGACCCCTTTGCCCTCTGAAATGGTTTGCTGCGTGCGGTTATATGCATCGATTTCTGAGGCTATTTTAGCCTTGTCCACTTGCTGCTGATCAGCAAATTTGGTGACGCCCCAGTCTGGAATGGATATGACCACCACCCGGTTAGTCTTGCCATCTGCAAAAGCGATTGCTTGGTCTAGTAGCTGTTCAAATTCTCCCTTGTAGTTTTCTACTGTTCGGCCCCGATACTGGTTATTCACACCAATCAACAGGGTGACGATTGAGTA
Source organism: Echinicola rosea (assembly GCF_005281475.1). Taxonomy (NCBI): domain Bacteria; kingdom Pseudomonadati; phylum Bacteroidota; class Cytophagia; order Cytophagales; family Cyclobacteriaceae; genus Echinicola; species Echinicola rosea. The sequence goes on from NZ_CP040106.1 coordinate 2,518,728, forward strand.
CGTGTTGTCATCTATTTCAGCAGCTTGAATGCCTTGTTGGAGTTCGTCCGTGGTCCAGCCAGTAGTGGCGATAATCTTAGGTTTGGCCATTTTGATACCTTTGGTAGAGAGCAGGCTGGTCAATTGGGCCGGATAGGTATCGGAATCACTGACTCCTTCTCCAATGGTGTAAGAGTCTCCAAGTGCTAAATAGGTGATTTCTTCGGTGGAATTGGTCATATCTTGGGATAATGGTGATGACTGGGGTTTGGGTGATTGATTGGTGCCATTGGTGACACAGGCCGAAAGAAGGATTGACAGCAAGCTGATTAAGATCCAGTCGAATGGTGAAGTTTTCATACCTGAACATACGAAATTTAAGGAAATGGGGATTACCTTAGTACTTTGATTCAAACTGTAAAATTAGCTTTGAAAGATGCCTTCAGTCATTTCGAAAACCCCTCGGTCAGCGTCCATTTTTACGTTGGCACCTATGGGGACGATAAATTGTTTGCTGACATGTCCGATCATCGCACCGCGATAGGCAGGGATATCCAGCGGCTTGATGTAGTCTTCGAGGATTTGCCAAATGGTCAATGAACCATAGCCCCCAGAGGGCTCACAGTCGGAGCATTGGCCGAAGATAAATCCTTTGATTTTGTCAAATACCCCCATGAGCATCAGTGTACTCATCATACGGTCTACGCGATAAGGGTCTTCTCCTACGTCCTCCAGAAAGAGGATTTTATCTTTGAAATCAGGAAGGTAGGGCGATCCAGCGATTCCGGTCAGTACCGTGAGGTTTCCGCCCACAATGGTCCCTTCGACCGTACCTGAAGTGATGGTCTGAATCCGGTTTTTCTTCACGATCAGGTCATCGCCTTTTTCCTGCTCATTTTCAAATCTCACCAATTTCTGGTCAAAGAACATTTGCTCAAATTGGTTGACGTTAAAGCTGTTCCAGCTGCCCGTGCCATTGGGGCCGTGGAAGGTGATCAGGCCGGTCTGGGCATAGATGGCATTGTGAATGGCCGTGATATCGCTGTAGCCAAGGATGGGCTTTGGGTTTTTGCGGATGGTTTTATAATCCAGCAAGGGCAATATCCGTGCTGCTCCCGAACCACCACGGATGCAGATGATGGCCTTGATATCCTCATTCGCAAACATGGCATTGATGTCTCCGGCACGGTCTTCGTCACGTCCTGCAAGGTGGCCGTACCGGTCAGTGAGGTGTTTTCCCCGAAGCACTTGGAAGCCCAGCGCTTCCAGTGTTTCCTGTGCAAACTGGAACAATATCTCGTCATTGGTCGCGGAGGATGGGCTGACCAAGCCTACCAAGTCTCCTCGCTTTAGGGGCTTGGGGAGTAAGGCTTTTGAATCTATGGTGGAGGCGATCACGTCGCTTTTGAGGGCCATCATCGGTGAGAGGCCCGCTGTCAGTCCCAGGGCTTTGATAAATGTTCGTTTGTTCATGCAGGTGTTTTTTTGGTTGAAGTTAAAAATTATCCCGGACATACAATAACACCTTTTCCATCTCCTTGATGACTTGACGGGCTTTGTAGGGGTAATTGTTGTTCATAAAAGCAAAGGCATAAAGTTTGCCTTTTTTGGTTTTGATATAGCCGACCAGCGAGTGGTTATTGCTGATCGTTCCTGTCTTGGCAAAGATGTAAGGGGTAGGGGCATGGTAGGCGTTTTTAAGTGTGCCCGTTTTTCCACCTTGCGGCAATAGCCTGAATAAGGTAGTATCCGGCACGATTTGGTAAATCTTTTCAGCAATGGAAACCATGGATCTCGGTGTGAATAAGTTGTACCGTGACAATCCTGACCCGTCCAGCCAGATGGGCTCGTCTTCAATGTCGGAAAGGTAATTTTTAGTCACAAAGTCAATGGCTTCTTCAGCATTGAGTTTTCCGAAAAGTTCATCCGCTACCATCAGCAAGAGGTGTTCGGCTAGGAAATTGTCACTTTCGTGCAGCATTTCCAGATAAAGACTGTCCAGCGGAATGCCTTTTAGGATAAAATGCCTTTCAGGTAAAGGGTCTTTGGAGGGTATGACATCTTTCTCTAGCTCTTGACTGGCCAATAAAGCAAAAGTTTCTGTGGACGTGACAAAGGGGACCTTGCTGTCCCTTCCCCGGATTACATAAGTGTTTGGATTATAGTAGAATCGATTGCTACGAAAATCCCGCTCCACATCCTTGATGGCTTTGGTGGTGATGGCGAGAGCATTGGCAAAGAGCGGTGGTGTCACAGTGGGAGACCGCTGTTGGTTGGTGACCGTGGCAAGGTTGCCATAAATGGGTAATGGTGACCGTTCTGCTGCATACGAATAATAATAATCATCCCACTGCCAGCCATAGCCGTAAGGAGTGTCTTCCCAATTGCTGTCGGAAAAATAAATATTTTCATAGTCGGAAAAAAAATCCTTCATATCGATGTCCGGCACAGGTTTGTACTTCCAAGAAGGGTCTCCAGTACCCCACACGATCACATCCTTGCCTTTAGGAAGGTAGCGCAGGCGTTTAGTACTATCACCCAAGGAGACCAAGGCGGCATAGAACGTAAAGAGTTTGGTGGTGGATGCTGGCGCAAAATACAAATCGCTGTTTTTTTCAAATACTGGACGCTGCTCATCTAGGTCATAAAGCATGAAGCCTGTAAGGTGCTTCGAAAAAAAGGAGTGATCACCCAACTGTCTTTCTAAGGTCTGGACAGCAGAAGGACTGGTTTGTGCCCAGAGGGTGATGGGCAAGCATAAACAGCAAAGAAAAATGAAGGAATTAGAATGTTTCATCAAAAATCAGCAGCATAATTTAAGTACGGGATTTGTAAATGGCCTTAACCCTTGGCCAAGGGTTTGGCAGCCAGAAAAACCAGGATCCATCCGGCAATGAAAGCTACCCCACCAAATGGGGTGATGGCGCCTAACCAGTTGGTGCCAGTAGTGGACAACAAGTACAAAGATCCAGAGAAAATAATGATCCCAGCTAAAAAGGCATATACGGCAGTATCCAGCAATTTGGCATGAGGGAGTTTTGCTTGTAAAAGCCCGATCAGGAAAATGCCAAGTGTATGGTAAAATTGGTACTTTACGGCAGTCTCAAAGGTGGCTGTCCGGCCAAACTGCTCCAAAGTAGCCGCCAGCCCATGTGCACCAAAAGCCCCAATGGCCACCGTTAAAGCGCCTAGGATTGCGGCAAGTTTAATCGTACTGATATAGTTCATCTTTTCGTTGATTGTTTTCGTGTCCAAGGTCAATTGTTTACTGTCCACGGCTAAAATTAATTCTTTGAGCCCTCACTGAATGCAAGCCGGTTTGTTGCTAACCTAGAACCTTTATAGGCTTGTCCTTACACCGAAAGCCCCACCTAACCTCCCCAAAAAGTGGAGGATGACAAATCTCAAATCTCAGATCTCAATACTCATTACTATTATCTACCCATAATTTCTTTCACCAAAAATGGCACTGCCGATCCGGACCATGGTGCTGCCTTCTTCTTGGGCAATTTGATAATCCCCGCTCATGCCCATAGAAAGTTCTTTGAGCGCCATGCCGCCTAATAAGTCCAAGGTGTTTAGTTGATCCATCAGTTTTTTGAGACCGGCAAATTCCGCCCTTACTACTGCTTCCTTGTCTGTATTGGTGGCCATGCCCATCAGACCGATGACCCGCACATTTTCCAATGCTGCAAATTCCGGCAGCTGGATCATTTCAAGTATTTCTTCTTCACTAAAACCAAATTTACTCTCTTCCTTCGCAATGTGAACCTGCAATAGGCAAGCGATGATGCGGTCTGCCTTTTGCGCTTGCTTATTGATTTCTTTGAGCAATTTAAATGAGTCCACGCCATGAATAAGGTGGATAAAAGGTGCGATATATTTGACCTTGTTGCGCTGCAGGTGGCCGATCATGTGCCAGCGGATATCCTCGGGCAGCTGGGGTTGTTTATCGACAAGTTCCTGGACCTTGTTTTCGCCGAAATGTCTCATGCCAGCATCATAAGCCTCTTGAATATCGGACACAGGTTTGGTCTTGCTCACCGCGATCAGCAAACAATCTTGCTTTTTAAATTGCTTTTTTAACTTGGATAGGTTCTCTTTTATGTGCATTCCATTATTTTTATGCTTGAAAGCAGGATGGTTACTGGAGTGAACCATTCACGATGCTTTATCCAAAGATAGTGGGGAAGCAGGCTTTAGGCAAATGAAGAATGGATTAAGAATAAGGAATTAATAATTGGTATTGATGGAATGGTCAAGCCAGTCACGCTGGGGCTGCCGGTAAAAGCTCGTAGCGGGATAGGCTGCCATCGGCCTTCGTTATGACAGGGAATCATCAAGCAAATAGAAAATACGACAATAACATGGCATCATACATATGGCTATACTAGGTACATTGCTCAAAAGAGGCATTAGGCTAAGAGAGTCCCTTGAGCAGGAATACAGTTCTCCACTGGAGCTACAGAAACAGGAATTAAAGAAACTACTTATCACTGCCAGTAAAACCCAGATGGCCGAAAAATATGGTTTCAAGGCCATCCTTTCACAGTTTCCTAAGAGGGGAGATGATTTTTATAAGGCTTTTTCCAATAACGTTCCCATATATGATTATGATAAGATCTATGCAGAATGGTGGCATAAACTCCAAGAAGGGGAGGGGAATGTCACTTGGCCAAAAGCCATCAAGTATTTTGCGCTGAGCTCTGGGACTTCTGGAAGTGCTTCCAAGTACATTCCGATTACCAAGGAAATGGTCAAGGCCATCCGAAGGACAGGGGTGAGGCAAATCCTGACACTTTCCAAATATGACCTGCCTTCCAAATTATTTAATAAAGGAATCCTTATGCTAGGGGGCAGCACGGATCTGGAGTTTAATGGGACTTACTTTGCAGGCGATCTCAGCGGAATCACAGCAGGCAAACTTCCGATTTGGTTTCAGCGCTTTTACAAACCCGGCCAGGAAATCGCCCGTAACAAAAACTGGGGTGAAAAATTGGAAAAGATCGTGGAAAATGCCCCGAAATGGGATATTGGTATCATCGTGGGTGTACCGGCTTGGCTACAGATCCTGATAGAGAAGATCATTGAGCGCTATGAATTGGATACCATTCATGATATTTGGCCCGACCTGACCATTTTTGTCCATGGAGGCGTATCCTTCGAACCCTACAAAAAAGGCTTCGAGAAGCTATTGGCCAAGCCATTGATTTATCTGGAGACTTACCTTGCGAGCGAGGGTTTTTTGGCCTTTCAGGCTTTGCCAGACCGTAGTTCCATGCGATTGGTGCTGAACAATGGGATCTTTTACGAGTTTGTGCCTTTTAATGGGCGCTATTTTGATGAGGACAGTGAGTTGAGATCGGGAGTGCAGCCTTTGAAGATCGATGAAGTGGAGGAAGGGGTGGATTATGCGATTTTGATTTCTACTTGCGCGGGTGCTTGGCGGTATATGATTGGCGATGTGATCAGGTTTGTTTCTATAGCAGAATGTGAAATAGTGATCACAGGAAGGACAAAGCATTTTTTGAGCCTTTGCGGAGAGCATTTATCCGTGGATAATATGAACAAGGCCGTGAAAATGGCCGAAGATGAAATGAATATCCATATTCGGGAGTTTACGGTGTTGGGGGTGCCGCATGGGACCTTATTTGCTCACCGTTGGTTTATCGGGACAGACGATGAAGTGGATCGTGATCAGTTGTGTGCGGTAATCGACCAAAACCTAAAAGTACTTAACGATGATTATGTGACCGAACGAAAGCATGCCTTAAAAGAGGTCAGTTTAGAAGTATTGCCATCTGCTGTTTTTTATGATTGGCTGCGCGAGCAGGGAAAAGAAGGAGGACAGCATAAATTTCCAAGGGTGCTCAAAGGTCCACGAATGGAAGCTTGGCTGGAGTTTCTGGAAAAACAATAGTCCAATGGAGTTTTCATTCATAGAAGGAATCGGTATGGGGTTGGTGCTGAGCTTGATCATTGGCCCTGTTTTTTTTGCATTGATACAGAATAGTATTGAGCATGGCTTTCGGCACTCGATGGTCATGGCCTTGGGGATTTTGGTGAGTGATAGCCTGTATGTGCTCATTTCCCATTTTGGCGTCAGCTATTTGACCCACAACCCGAGTTTCAAAGCGGGACTGGGCTATGTTGGAGGAGTTATCATGATCGGTTTTGGATTGGCCAGTTTTTTTAAAAATACCATCCAGCGACCCAGTTCGAGTAGCTTGCTGAGAAAAGAGGCGCCGAGACGCAGAAAAGGTTTTTTAAAAGGGCTTAGCCTAAATGGTGTAAATCCTTTTGTATTGCTTTTTTGGATATCAATTGCCGGGATGGTGCATTTGAAAAAAGGCTACTCGGAAGTGGATGTGGTGCTATTTTACGGAGGGATGTTGCTGACGGTATTTAGCACAGACTTGTTGAAAGCCTATATAGCCAAAAGGTTACGCAAATTTATCACACCTACTTTTATGTTATATATGAACAGGGCAGTTGGAGTGGTCTTGGTGGTTTTTGGACTAAGGTTGCTATGGTACGCGGTGAGCAAGTCTTGGTGAAAGCCCAAAGATTTTTTTCAAGTTTAGGTCCAAGTCTCAAGACTTGGCCCCGTGGAGACATAAGACAGAGAAACCTTTTTAGTAAGAAGTTCGTAAGATAGGCATAAATATTTATGTGTATTAACATGATTTATTATGCGTACGACATTGGATATACCTGAAAAACTCATTCGTGAAGCAATGGAACTTACTGGTGCCCGAACCAAAAGTCAATTGATAAGAGAGGCCTTGGAAGCCCAAGTGCAGCAAATAAAAAGGAAAAGGTTATTGACTTTTAAAGGTGCTATCGACTTGGCTATCGACTTGGATTCGGTAAGAAAGAGAAAAGATGGATAGGTATATGGTGTTGGTGGACAGCTCCGTTTGGATCGATTATTTTAAAAAAGGAGAAAATAGGCTTTTGGATAATCTGATTGAAGAGGATTTGGTATGTACTAACGAGTTAATCCTGACGGAGCTTGGGCCTTTTCTGAATCACCTAGGAAGGGCCGATATCTGGGATAGTTTACAGGCTCTTCCAGTCATTCCATTGAATATCGATTGGGAGCTGATTAGAAGATACCAATCGATCAACTTACAGAATGGGATAAACAAGGTCGGTATTCCTGATCTCATTATTCTACAACAGGTCATTGAAGAAAAAATCACCATGTTTAGCTTCGATAAGCACTTTAAGCTAATGGCCCGGTTACTGACTTTTGAACTTATCGATGCTGTATGAGTTGCAAGGTGTTTCTTCTGAGAATGTGAAAGTCAGTTAGGTAACAGTAATTATTTTCAGTGGAAAACTGTGCTCTTTTCAAGAGCCTTTTTAAAATACATTAAAAGTCTGAAGACTTTTTTGAGTTTGGGTCGAAGTCTGAAGACTTCGACCAACGCTGCTGGTGAGAGGAACCTCCCCATAATATAATCACACAATCCCACAGTTCCACGGCCATACATCAGCCCATCAAGTGGTTTCACTGGGGTTTTAGTCGTTTTTTGCCCTGTTTTTAGTGGAGTTGGTTTTTTAAATTACTGGGACTATTAGTGGATACAGAGGGTGGATTTTTTATGGATAATGAAAGAAGTGTTTTTGAACTAAAAATGCAAAAAAGCGAAGGGTCAAAAAAAGATAGAAAAACCGTTTTGCTAGACCCTTTTCCTGCCATGGGGCATGTAAATGCCTTTTTGAATCTGGCTGAATGGTTGCGCAGGCAGGGATTTAGTCCCGTGTTTCTCATCAGTTATGAATATGAGGAAAAAGTATGGAAGACAGGGAAAGGAACTTAATATTCGGCTAGTAAAATCCTTTGTCCAAAAGATCATTCGCCTGCCGATACCAGTCCTGAACGGTTACAGTACGGGGGATCTGGTGGCACGGATGAATGACTCCATGCGAATCCGAAGGACGGTGGCCCTCCTGACCGGAAATGTTGCGATCAATGTCCTGGTGGTGTTGGTTTCCCTCGGGTATATTTTGCACCTCTCCTGGCCCGTTGGGCTGATCTGTCTGATAGGCTTGGTTTTCTTTACAGTGGTGGGTATCCGCTTCCATAAGCCTATACTATCGTTTCAAAAACAAGTAATGGAGGCACACAGCCAAAATGAAGCCCAGTACCTAGAATCCCTAACAGGAATTCATACCGTGAGGTCCTATGGCAAGGAGGAGGTATTTCAGGATCGGGTCAATATGGTCTGTATCAAGGCAAAAGCTATGATTTGGCCATTGTGGCAAATAAATTTGGCTTTTTTACCCAACTCGTATCAGCAGTATTCCTAAGCTTGATGTTTGCATTGGGAGTGTGGATGATCTTGGAGGGACACCTATTGCTCGGGGAGCTGATGGCCGTATTGGCTGTAGGGGGAGGCATCATTCCCGGTGCGGCCTCCCTGATCATCGCCAATATCCAACTTCAGGAAGCTAAGGTGGCTTTTGACAGGCTTTACGAGATAGCCTCTCTGGAAAAGGAAAACCCAGGAAAGGATAAGGGCATGAAGGAAATACATTTGGGTGAGCAGGGAAATAAACTGGCCATGGAGAACGTGTCCTTTAGGTTTGCCGGACAGCGTACTATTTTGTCTGATGTGAATTTTTCCCTGGATCAGGGGAGAATGGTCGCACTATTTGGGCAAGTAGGCTCGGGGAAAACGACACTGGTGAATCTCCTACAAGGATTTTATACACCAGAAAAGGGATGCCTTAAGTTAGGGGACAAAACCATGGATAATTGGCTTCTTGCGAACTGGAGAAAGCAGCTGGCGGTAGTCTCCCAGACCGAAAAGGTCTTTAATACTACGATACTGGACAATATCTGCCTGAGTCATGATGCGGAAGAATGGCGACGTTGCGTGGAGTTTTTAAACCAGAGTGGACTGGAAAGGTTCTTTGGGCAGTTTGATCAAGGGGTGATGACCCTATGTGGTGAAAATGGCCGGAACCTCAGTGGAGGCCAGCGGCAGCTGGTGGCCATCGCACGGGCCCTTTATAAGCAACCAATGTTTCTGGTGCTGGACGAAGCCACTTCGGCGATGGATTTCGATACGGAGCGGCAGCTATTGCTGCTGCTGAAAAGAGCCATGTACGGCCAAGGGATGGGGGTAATGCTGGTCACCCACCGGGTAGGGCTGGCAAAGCAAGCGGACAGGATACTGATCCTCAAGCAGGGAAGCATTACCGGAGAGGGAGCCCATGAAGCACTCGTCCTGGGAAATAACGAATATGCAGAAGCCTACCAACAGATCATCAGCGAAACCATTAAATAACGGTACTATGGGAGGACTGAAATACTACGAAAGGACAAAGCTCCTGATAGAGCTGATCGAAAAGAAGAAAACGGGCAGGCCAGGGGAGTTGGCCAGAAAACTGGGCATAAAAGAAAGAATGGTTTATAACCTACTGGACGATTTGCGTTTGACGCTGGGGCAAGAAATCAGTTACTGCAAAGAGCAAAGAAGTTACTGTTTCCAAGAAAAAAACAACTGACTGCAAGGAAATTGCAGTGGATCAGGTATAAATTGGGGTTATCAATAAATCAATGTTTTACGTTAAATTTTGTACATTATGAAAGAGTTAAGTTTTGAGAGAATGGAGAATGTTAGAGGGGGAGTAAGGTTTAATGGAGATATGAATTGTGGGGTTGCTGCAGTTGGATTTGGGTTAGGAGTTGTAGGGGTTCTAACGGGAGCGGGGGCTTTAGCTGGGCTTTCTGCTATAGTTGCTACGACCGGTGCTCTTATGACTTGTTTCCCTATGGATTATTAAAGAAGTTAAAAGTAAAAAAAAGTATTAGGCTAAGAAGAAATATCACAGGAGATCTTTTCTCCTCATTTTAGGTGAATTTTATCTTTCGCCAAAATCCCTCTTGAATGGCGGGGGGGAGATTCCGGCCATCAATAAATTATTAGATGGGGCATTGTGGATAGTCAGATAAAGTAGTATTTAATGAAGTATAATAAATATTCTCAGCCTAATATTTTGAGTTCTCTTTCTTAAAGAATTTAATTCATTCTTCACTTAGAATAAACAAACAATGAAGAGGTATTCAAAGTAGAAGAGTATTTTCAAAATTACGAAATAAAATTATGGGAAGGTACAGTTTAATACTAGGGACAATCAGTCTGATTGCATTTATTTTTTCAATCATAATGTTAACCAAATCATTAGGTTTTGGAATGGTATTGACCGCTACAAGTTTGTTCATTTCCACAATCCTCTTTTTTAGTCTATACTTTAGACATAAGCAAGAAAATAAAGTACAATGAGTTGATTTTTCAAAAAAACAGCTGACTGCAAGGAAATTGCAGTGGGTCAGGGATAAATTTAGCTTATCAATAAACCAATGTTTTACGTTAAATTTTGTACATTATGAAAGAGCTAAGTTTAGAGAGAATGGAGAATATTAGAGGGGGAATAAATGACCATGCTAGGTGTTTTGGAGGGATAGCTGCAACAGTTGCATTAGGAGCAACAGCTTTTTTTGCTCCTGCAGCATTTATGGGGGTTTTAATGACGGGGCCCGGTTTGCAGGCTGTTGCTTCTGTTTCTGCCGCTGCAGGCATTGCTATATACGAGGGTTGCTAACAAAATCAAAATTCATCAAAGTCAGGTGATTGAATATCACCTGGCTTTACATAATTGCTATAAGCTCTAATCCCTGCGCTATCCTAAAAACTTAAAAATTACATTGACAATAGTTAAGTCCGGGTACACGGTTTTGGAAAGCCTTGATTTTAGTATTTTGGAGATTTAACTCAATTAATACTGATTTGCATATGAATATTAGATATTTAAGAATTCTTATACCGCTTTGGTCTATTGGAGTTATTGTGCTTATTTATTTCAATTCAAGTGATTTGAAGCTTTTCTCGGTGTTCACCATTTTGTTTATGGTGGCAGGCTTTAATTATGCATTATATAAATACCTTAAAACTATACCTGAAAGAAAAAATCAAAACATTACGAGAACATACAATCAATTTGAGAAATCTGTTAAAGTAGCGAAGCCTTTGAGAATAATTGGAACAATTCTATTTATGGCTTTAATGACTATGTGGCTGGATATAGTGAAATTTAAATATGAAAGTTATTTTAGCTTATTGGTAATGGCAATATTATTGAGTTATGTTTTATTAGGAGTGATTTTTATTAGAAAAGCATCGAGGTTTTGAAATTGATTTTAAAATAGCTCTTCCGTTGAAATAGAGTTTACACGATTTATTTTGATCGAGCTGGTGTTGTCTATAGTCTTAATAATCAGTTTACTGTTTAGTTCTTGTGAAACCATTTTTGATCTTTTTGGGCTATTCATTGGCTTTATATTTAGCAACACTTTTGTTGATTGATTTTGAGGGGATGCTGCTGAACGAAATGCTAAATGAGTATGCGCTTGAACTGTCATTTAAGGAAGTTCAGACGGCGATCGACGAGGTGCTGTATTGGAACAGGTTCAGTGCGCTGTTTGCCTTTCTGATGTTTACAGTCAAGTGTTTTTTGGTGGCAGTAGTGTTGTTTGCAGAGTGGAATTAACCTATGGCATGCATGCCAAAATACTTGATTTATATCTAATATCAACTTAAAACTTACAATTATGAAACCTATTTCCATTGAAAAAATGTCTGAAATTAAAGGAGGGGATAATTATTCAAATAGAACATGCTCTCGATTGGGAGGCGTTGCATTTCTAGCTGCAGTAGGGCAACAGTGGGCTGCAACACTTGGGATAACAGCTGCTGCAGCTGCTGGTGGATGTTTTGATTACTGGTAAGCTTTAATGTCGCTCAATGGCAACTGAATAATAACTGGATTTTTGTCACTACGATGTTCTGTTTTTAGAAAATAGTACCGTAGTGGGGAATTTTATCTTTAGTAAAACAATTGAAAATCAATCGTGCATAACAGTATTTCTGATGTTTGGTTATCAAAAATGTTAGAGTAAATATGTTAAATCTATGAAAGTATATATGAGCTTTACAATTAAATTCATAAAACTATTCATTAACCTTTTTGCAGCAGGATACCTGTTTTATCTTGGTTATTTGCATATGGACGATATTCCAAATGGAGAAATTCTATTTCGCTCCAATTTAATTCTAGGAATAATTTGTTTGGGCTTTTTCTTTCGAGAATTAAAAAGAGTCAGACAGCGTTAATAACTCTTTTATGCGTTATAACTTGCTGATTTGATAGAGAAATACTCCTTTGGAAACATGAGAATGATTAATGGTAATTTTATGATGCCATGGACTCCGTTGCTATTTCTTGTGATCGCAAAAGGATATATCATATCAGTATTAATCTTGTTTTGACTTTCTAGTCTCTGGTATTATTGGGGGATTTTCTTTCAGATGATTACCTATTTGGTGTGTGACACAGTCTGTTTTTTAGTTGTTAAAGTCCTTATTGTTCTAAACTGGATGAAAAAAGTTGCGAAATCCGCGAGAATTAGAGTCAAAGTCATTTAGTTAAGCGAGGGGAGGGGATAGGCACCATAAACAGAGTAAATGGTATGCCCCTTTACTTCGACTCTGCTCGGTATGATATAACTGGAGAATAGTTAACTAAAAGACATTGAAGTTAGAATTATCAGTATGAAACCATTTTTGATCTTATTGGGCTATTCATTGGCTTTATATTTAGCAACACTTTTGTTGATTGATTTTGAGGGGATGCTGCTGAACGAAATGCTAAATGAGGATGCGCTTGAACTGTCATTTAAGGAAGTCCAGACGGCGATCGACGAGATGCTGTATTGGAACAGGTTCAGTGCGCTGTTTGCCTTTCTGATGTTTACAGTCAAGTGTTTTTTGGTGGCCGTGGTGCTCTATGCAGGGCTGTTCTTTGCCGATCGGCACAAGGAGGTAAGGCTGGGGACGCTTTTTGGTATTGCCGTATATGCGGAGGTGGTTTTTGTGATCGCCGGACTGGTGAAGCTGGTGTACGTATCGGCCTATGGCCTCAGCTATCAGGAGTTTGCTGCCTTTTACCCCTTGTCCTTACTCAACTTGTTCGATTTAGAGAATATTAATCCCGTTTTCAGTTATCCGCTTCAGTTGGTGAACCTGTTTGAGTTGGTCTATGTATTTGTATTGGTGTATTTGGTGAAAGAGGAACTGGAACTGAGTATGCCCAAAAGCTCGAATATAGTCCTCGGGTCATACGGTACGGCACTGTTTTGCTGGGTGGTGTTTACGGTCTTTATCACCTTGAACATGTCCTGATATGAGGAAGAAACTGAAGTTTGTGGTGCTTTTTTTGGTAATTGCCTTTCTTGGGGTAATGGGGTACCTGATCATGGATAGGGTAATGGAGAAAAATAGCGTAGCAGAAAGGATCAGCCAGTTTCCAGCGTTTACGCTTTATAGGCCTGACGGGGAAAAGTTCACCACCGACGAGCTGCCCTATGATCGACCGGTCATCTTGATCTATTTTAACTCTACCTGCCACCTGTGTGAAAAGGAAATCCAGGCCATTAGGGAGAGACAGGAAGAATTTGGCGATATCCAATTGCTATTGGTATCGAGCGAAGCGGGGAATGTGATAGGGGACTTTGCCAAAAGGATGGAACTGGATGCTTGTAAAAACATACATTGGTTCCAGGATAGGGACATGGAAGTGGCCGTTTACTATGCTGTGGGCAGCGTTCCGGAGATCTTTTTGTATGGCCCTGACGGTAAACTGGTCAAGCGTTTTCAGGGGACGGTGAAGGTGGAGAGGTTGCTAGAAGCGTATTGAATATATTTAGGTTAAAAGTCCAAAGACTTTTTTGAGTCATGGTTCAAGTCTTCAGACTTGAACCAACGCTGCTGGTGAGAGGGAGGAGCTTCTCCATAATACAGTCACACAATCCCACAGTTCCACGGCCATACATCAGCCCTTCAAGTGGTTTTACTGGGATTTTTGTCATTTTATGCCCTGTTTTTGGTGGTGGGGAGTTTTTATATTGTAGTTCTAAAATGTTGATTGTTATGGAGTTGTTTGTGAAAATAGGGAAAGTGATTTTTAGTCTTTTGGCAAGTGTTTATTTGGTTTACTTGGCCTTTGATCATAAAGCTGATTTTTTGAATGGAGAGATGACCTTTTTAATGAGTATGGTAGGAGGAGGAATATGTCTTTCCTATTTTTTTAATGGATTGCGTAGGTTGGTGATGAATGTTCCGGCGGTGTTGATTTCCTTGATGCCAACGGTTCTGGGGTGTATATGACCAAAGGGCTCATGGACGGGGAACAAATCATGCGGGTAATTATTCTGGGCTTGGCTTTGCTGCTCATTGGAGTGGGGTGGTATGGGTATTATACAAGTAAAGTAAAGCTCATTACAGCAGTATTGATATCTGTAGGGATGATGTTTCATCTATTGGATTAATTACCAGTATCATCAAGAATTGCAGTACTGATTAGGCTTAATCGTATGAGTTTGACAAAAGAAATAGTACTTTTAATAACCTGAGCTCGACTTAATTTTAGTATAAAAAGCGTCATTGCGAACCCTTTTTAGGAGGATGTGGGTTGGAAAAGGGTGTGGCAACTCGCCGCGGCGAGCTGCCACGGCTTCCACCCGCTCAGGCCTACCTCCAAGCCTCGCAGTGACGGTTTTATAATCGAACTGAGGTTTTAATATTTAGCGGAGTGTTGGTCATTTTGGCGAAGCTAACGCTCCAATACGAATGGGTGTCCACAGACAGTGTGAATGTTTTGTTTTTGATGCCTGTGCTTATTGTTGTTTTTGACTTGGTCAGAGAAAAGTGGAAGAGAAGTAAGTGCGGGAAATAAACATCAAGAAAGTTGTCCGGCAAGGCCATGAAAAAAGCTCAGATTGAAGATTTTATTTTGCTCCTAATCCTATTGGCCAGCGTGCTGTACATGGTGTTTTGGGGCTCCTTTTTGGCAGATGAACTTTATTCCAGAATGGCGAGGCTGATGTTTGGAATGTCGGTAATTATGCTGATTTTTCGGAATCGGCGGCGTAAACAATAGGTGTCGTAAAAGTCTGGAGACTTTTTTCAGTTTGGGTCCAAGTCCTAGACTTGGACCAGTTGTCGTGGGGTATAAGACAATTTTACGCTCCAATAGTTTGGCGTTCCATCTTCACTAGTCCAATAGGAAATTGTTGACAAAGGTGCTTTTCAGCCCCAGCCAGATGAAGAAGAAAATAACGCCCAAGAAAAGGTATGGACGATAGAAATCCTGGGTCTCTTTGTAGCGGGATTCTAAGATTTCTGCTTTTTCCATTTGGTCGATCTGTTCGAAGATGTTTTCCAGGGCCTTATCATCCGAGGCTCTGAAAAACTGCCCTTTGCCGATTCTTGCCAAGTCGCGAAGGGTAGTCTCATTCAGGTAGGATTCTACCATTTGTGGCCTTCCAAAGAAATCGGTGCCATACGGAACCATACCATCTTTTCCTACGGCAATAGTGTAGATCTTGATGTCCATAGCCTCTGCTAGTTCTGCTGCAAATGTGGGATCCACGTTTCCGGCATTATTGTCTCCATCACTGAGAAGTACCATCACTTTTGACTTGGAGTCGGACTCGCGCATACGGTTGGTGGCGGTGGCCACAGCACTCCCAATCGCAGTGCCTTTGGCATCCATCATATCGAATGAAATGTCGTCAATAAGATCAGTAAGTAGCTCGTAATCAGTAGTGAGGGGTGCCAATGAAAATGCCTCTCCTGCGAAGATTACCATCCCTATCCGATCTCCAAATCGGCCATTGATAAAGTCGATGGCGGTGGATTTGGCGGCTTCTAGCCTGTTGGGTTCGAAGTCCTGCAAGTCCATGGATTCAGAGATGTCCATGACCAACATAATGTCAATACCCTCTGTGGATTGTTCCACTTTTTCATTAGATCGCTGTGGACGCGCTAGGGCGATGATCACCATAGCGAGGGTCAGCATAAAAAACAGGGTTGGTACCAAGCGCAAATACGTCCATGGATTGCTGTTGGATACGCTCCCTGGAAGTGAAAGCTCGAGAGAAGGATTTTTAATGAATTTGGTTAATTTCCTTATCAGCAGGATCAAGGGGACAATCCATAGCAGGTGCAGTACCCACGGATTTTTCCATTCGTATGAGCGGAAGGTTTCCGGTAAAAACCAACTCCATGAAAACCAATCAATGATATTATTTGCGTTCATGGATTTCTTTTACTTTTTGGTTGTACATGTCCACACAGACAGCTTTTAGCTTATCGGCTGTAGCCACAATGTCCTCAGCCGGCCTGTTGGCATAAATGATGATTTCGATTTTTCTAAAGTCAGTTAACAGCGATGGCTGTTCCAGGTATTCGGCGATTTCTGTGGCCGTCCATTCTTTGTATGGCTTGTTTGTGAGCTGTTCCATATAATCCCTCCATAGCCAAAGTACTTCTTCGGCGGTTTGCAGGGAAGGAGCGGATTGAAGTGATTGAATGGAAGTGTCCCATTTTTTGAGGAATGTACTATGCTGCTTTTTCAGGCGTCCGGCAGCCCATCTTTGTTGGATTTTCTTTCCAAACAGCAATAAAACAGCTACGCCTATTACTAGAACAATTCCTATGAAAATCAGCAAATAGGGATAGTTAAAATCCTTTTCGATAGGCATGTACTTGTCATTGTCCTTAAAGGTCAGTTCTTCGGGAAGCGGATCGATGGTAAGCTGAAGTGCTAGTTCATCTTGTGGTGCATAATGAACGATGCTATCGTATTTGAGGATTTCAAACACCGGCAATGCATAGGTTTTTACAGAATCCAGTGAGAAATTGGAAAGAAAGTAGATCGCACTGTCTTGTGTGATGCTGTCAGGGGTATAGGAGGTAAAGGTCTGCTTTTCCAGAAATGAAAAGTCCCTGTATTGAAAAGATGAATCAGGAAATACAATATTCATTTCTGAAGGATATTCAGCCTTTAGGACATAGCCGATACGTTCGCCCAGCTTGGCGGAATCCTGCATAAAGTACCCATCCACTTTGAGTCCTTGGGGCTGACCTTGCGCCCATCCCTTGACCGGAAGTGAAAGGCTGAGTACTGCAAATAAATAACTTAGAATAAATGCGTTGATTTTACCCACGTTTCATGGATTTATTTCTATACCTAAACAATTCTATCAGAGGAAGTACGATGTCCTCACGGGTGTCTATGGGAAGATAATTGACTTGGTTTTTCTTGCATAGCTCTTTTAATGTGTTTCTTTCTTCCGAAAAGGTTTCGGCAATTTTACGTGAAAAGCTGCCAAAAGCGGTGTTGACCCAAGTGGTCTTTCCCTCTTCTTTGTCAAATACTGGGATGATGCCGAGAGAGGGCAGTGCTGATTCACGCGGATCGGTCACCTGAATGGCTACGACATCATGTTTTTCGCCCATAGCTTTTAGCGACCGGTGGTAATTTTCATCGATAAAATCCGAGATGATGATAATGATGCTTCGTTTTTTAATCAGGTTCAGGGCAAAGGAAAACATTTCATTAAGATCCGTTTTCAGCGACTTGTTTTCATGGTTGAAAATTCCCCGGATCACCTTTACTCCTTGCCTAGGACCTTTGCCGGGAAGGATTATCTTTTCTTTTTGGTCAGAAAAGGAAATAAGGCCTACTTGACTGCCTTCGTGAATGGCAGCAAGGGTAAGTACACCTGCGATTTCTTTGCCCAAGTCGATCTTTTTGCGGCGTTCGTCACCAATGTCTTGGGATCCGGAAATATCCAACAGAAAATACACCGATTGGTCTTTGTCTTCCCGGAAGGTTTTTACGAATGCCCCGTGGCCTTTGGCAGATACTTTCCACTCAATCGTCCGGACATCGTCGCCATACTGGTAAGGCCTCAGGTCATCAAACTCCAGGCCTGCGCCTTTAAATATAGATTGATAATCCCCTTGAAGGTGGTTATTGGCCACTTTCCGGATCATTATTTCGTATTTCCTGAGTTTTTTCAGCAGTTGATTCATGGGCGGTTTTATTCCGAAGGCCTAAATTTAATGGACTCCTTTGAATAATAAAACGAGTAATGGCTAACATATTACCTAAATTTCAACGGAAATGGCTAATTTTGAATTGTGAAAAAGACAATATTCTTCTTCGTTTTCGTGATTGGGGTCATTTCATGTGATGATGACCAGGCCCCAAATTACCTGCTTTCTGAGAATGAGATGGTGGGAATAATGGTGGATATCCATATGGCCGAAGGAATGGCCAGTTCATTGCCTGTATCCTATGACTCTTCCAAAAAGCTGTATCCACTTTTTGAAAACCGTGTTTTCGAAAAGCACCACGTGGCCGATACGACTTACACAAAGAGCTTGGAGTATTATTTGAGGGATACCGAAAAGATGAAGGAACTGTACAGCCGCGTGATCGACTCCTTGAACGTGAAAGAAAAAGTCGGACAAGAAGACTGAAAAGTGAGCGGTACAAGTAGCCAGGGTGTCATGTTCTCACATTCCATCTGTGTACTATCAGGGCCAAATAACGAGTAACTATTAGCGAATAACTAATTTTGACGTATGCAATATCCGGATAATCTTGAAACCAAGATTAATTTCGATAAAATAAAAGAATGGATCAGGGAGGAGTGTAGCAGTGCACTGGGAACAGCAATGGTGGAGAAGGTGGCCTTTTCCCATGATATAAATCTGCTAAACAAGCTGTTGGACCAAACGGAAGAATTTCGCCAGATATTGATCTCCGGTGATCTTTTTCCTTCATCCAACTATTTGAATATTTATCCCTATCTGGAAAAGGCGAAAATAGAAGGCACATTTTTGTATGAGGATGACTTTCACGAGATCAAACTTTCGCTGATTACACTCAAAGAGTGTGTTGATTTTTTTAGCAAAAATGAAGAGGAATACCCCCAATTGTTCCAGTTGATCGGAATGGTGGCACTCGATAACAGTCTGTTGCGGGCCATTGAGCGCGTGTTGAACGATAAAGGCAAAATCAAGGACAATGCAACGCGGGAACTTGGCCTGATCCGTGGGCAGATCATTTATGAAGAAAACCGCCTAAGAAAGGTGCTGGATAGGATTTTTCGAGAGGCCAAAGCGAAAGGGCTGACACCGGATGACGCATCCATCACCATCCGTGGCGGACGAATGGTGATGCCTGTTTTGGCCGAAAATAAACGAAAAATCAAAGGCTTTGTCCATGATGAATCGGCTACGGGACAGACGGTTTTTCTGGAACCCGCTGAGGTATTGGATATCAATAATGAGCTGAAGGAACTAGAGTACATGGAGCGCAGGGAGGTGCAGAAAATTTTGATGCAGCTCACAGATACCTTGAGGCCCTTTATTCCGGAGTTGAAAAGTGCCTATAAATTTCTGGGTATGGTGGATTTTATCCGTGCCAAGGCACGGCTGGCCCTGAAGATGGATGCCAGCAAACCCACTCTTCAGAAAGAGAAGATCATCGAATGGTACAATGCCCGCCATCCTGTGCTGCAGCATGCGTTGAAGCAGCAAAATAGGCCGATTGTTCCGCTAAATATTCATTTGGACCATAATAGTCGCTTACTGGTGATCTCTGGGCCCAATGCCGGCGGAAAATCTGTTACGCTAAAAACCGTTTCACTGGTTCAGTACATGCTTCAGTGTGGTCTGCTGGTGCCGATGGATCCACATTCAAAATGTTCTGTTTTTCATCATTTCTTTATTGATATCGGGGATGAGCAGAATATCGAAAATGACCTGAGCACGTACAGCTCCCATTTGATGAGCATGAAGTATTTTACGCAGTTTGCGGATAAGAAAACCATTTTTTTTATCGATGAGTTTGGTACGGGAACTGAGCCGCAGTTTGGGGGCGCGATAGCAGAGTCAATTTTGTTGGCACTGAACAAATCCGGTGCCTACGGGGTCGTGACCACTCATTATGGTAATTTGAAGCAGATTGCAGCCAAAAACCAAGGCATGACCAATGGTGCGATGCGCTTTGATATCGAAAAATTGGAGCCACTTTACCAGCTGGATATAGGCAAACCAGGGAGTTCTTTTGCACTG
This sequence comes from Echinicola rosea, assembly GCF_005281475.1. Classification (NCBI taxonomy): domain Bacteria; kingdom Pseudomonadati; phylum Bacteroidota; class Cytophagia; order Cytophagales; family Cyclobacteriaceae; genus Echinicola; species Echinicola rosea. The sequence continues at coordinate 2,538,713 of NZ_CP040106.1, forward strand.
GAAATCGCCACTAAGATCGGGATTCAAAAGGATATCATCGGCTATGCCAAGGCACAGATCGGTGATGAGCGGGTTCGGTACGATAAACTCCTCAATAAGCTGGAATCCGATAAGAACAAATACGAGCAATTGATCCTGGAAGCGCAGCGTAAAGAGAGGCTTTTGACGCAGCGGCTCAAAGAGTATAATGAGCTAAAGGAAACCGTCGATAGCAATAAGAAGCAATTGATCCATCAAGCCAAGCTGGAAGCAAAAGGGATCTTGGACGGAGCCAACCAAAAGATAGAGGAGACCATTCGATCTATAAAGGAAAATAAAGCTGATAAAGAAGTGACCAAGAAGCTTCGGCAGGATTTGGAACGTCATAAGGACAAGGTAAAACCAGATAAGACCTTTAAGCCCAAGAAAGGCTCAGAGGAAATAAAAGTGGTAAGTGGAATTATAGCGGTAGGGGACTATGTTCGGTTAAAGGATAATGGGGCCGTGGCTGAAGTTTTGGCTATCCGAAATAAGGATGTAGAGATCAGTATCGGTGATCTGAAATCCAATGTCAAGCTCAACAGGCTGGAAAAAGTATCCAAAACTGCCATGAAGAAGGAAAAGAAAACCATCGCAGCAAGATCTACTTTCGATACTACCTCTAAGATGCGAGACTTTTCCCCAAATTTGGACCTAAGGGGTAGAAGAGGAGAGGAAATTTTACCGATAGTCCAGAATTTTGTGGATGAGGGATATATGCTTGGGGTAAAAGACTTGCGGATTGTTCATGGCAAAGGGGATGGAATCCTGAGGGAGATTACCCGTAATTTGCTTCGGTCCATGCCTTCTGTGGGCAAATATGAAGACGAACATGCTGATCGTGGCGGATCTGGGGTCACATTGGTTACCTTGAAGTAAGCAATGTGACTTGTCTATGATTTCAGTTTACTTTTACTGGGGGATTTTATAGGCCTGTCTGGCCAATAGTTTCCAGGATTCACCATTATTGCGCCAAATCATCAGTACCCCTATCCTGACATGTCCAGGAATTCCATTATCGTTGGTTTCGGCAACCAAGATATGCCTGGCGATGCCGATATCATCGACAACATCATAAGATTGCTCATTTAGGTTGATGGTCACAAAATCTGACGTTCCGGTCATTAATGAAGAAATGAAGGTGCTCTGGTCTTCTTGGCGTCCACTGGAATGGCCATAAGACAGTTTTTTGTGCGTCATTGTCTTTAGCTGCGCTTCATCTGGATGGATCATCAGACGGGTGAGGTCCTGAACTGCGTTTACCAGTTTGATGCTGTTTTGGGACTGTGCAAAGCTACCAAGGGTGATGCCACAAAGGAAGAAGGTGAAGAGTATCCATTTTGTCATAAGGCAACCTATTTTTTCTCAAGCATAAATACGTAATCACCGGCCAAGGCGCTTACCCTACCATTTGATGGAGTGGGAACATTAAACTCCAGTCGTAACATATTGCCCTGCCCGGAAAAAGCAATTTCTTGTCCTGCAGCAGGTTGAACCCCGCTAAGGGATATTTTGTCAAAGTTGGTGCCTTCAAAGGACCAGCTGCCACTTTCGTCAAACAGTAGATTGCTGTTCGAAGAAGTATAGGCTTTGTTACTCCCTGATGAAGAAAATATGATCTCGAAATCTGCAAAGTCAGCCGTTTCATCTTGTCCTTTATGGGTGACAAAACCCTCATTACCGATTACCCAAGCCTGCACTCCTTCTCCGGTTAATTCTTCAAGGGCGATTTGTTCTTTGGATTTGGATGGGGTAGGCTCGTCATCCCCGCCGCAAGAAAAAAATGTCATCAAGGCGATAAGGGAACATAAAGCGTAAATTCGTGGTGTCATATAGCGTGTTTTTTCCGAGTAGTATGAATATGGCTAAATATAATCAGATTCATCAAAAGTTATCGTGACTTTTTTATCTTGTGATCTTCTATGGAGAGGTGTTCGGTGCAGAATTCGTATTCCCCAGGATCATTGGAAGCCACAAAAATGGTGCGATCCTGTCCATATGCATGTACCAGTTCTTGGTACCATTCACTCCCCCTGCGATCGAGGTTTGAAGTAGGCTCATCCAGCAGCAACAGCGAAGTGTTCGAAAAAAAGCAAAGGCCTAATTTTAGGCGTTGTTTCATGCCTGAGGAGAAATGCGAGACTTGCTTATTGATCGCGTCCTCTAAGTACATGACCTTAATCATCTCTTTCAGCTGGATACCTTGGTAAGGTGTTTTGAAATTGAAATGGAAGCCTAGGAGTTCTAGCAATGTGAATTCTTCCGGCAGTTCCATATAGGGAGCGGAAATGGACAAGTGCCTGTAAACTTCGTTGTCGGATATGCTCCGTTGTTCGAGCGAATATTCGGTCTCGCCTTCGGTAAAAGGATTGATTCCGGCAAGACATTTTAGAAAAGTGGACTTGCCGGAACCATTGCTGCCCGTAATGGCGATTTTATCGGTTGGTTTTGCATGCAAGTCAAGGTGTCTAAAAATCCAGTCATACTGGAATCGTTTTGCTGCATTGGTTAACCTTATTTCGAGCATTTATTAATTTATATAACCTTTCATCACGCCTCTTTCGGAAGACCTGATGAAGTTCACGATCTCATCCCTTTCTTTCGTTGCGGGAAGGTTGACTTCTATTTCTTCAAGTGCCCGGCTGTTATTGAGACTGTTCAGGAACAGATAGCGATAGACTTCCTGGATATGACTGATGGACTCACTGCTAAAGCCTCTTCTGCGCAATCCAAGGGAATTTACCCCTGCATAACTTAAAGGTTCCCGAGCGGCTTTGGTAAATGGTGGTACATCCTTTCTGACCAACGATCCGCCGGAGACCATTGCATGCATACCGACTTTTACAAACTGATGGATGGCGCTACTTCCACCAATGATCGCCCAATCATCAATAGCCACATGCCCTGCGACCTGCACCGCATTGGCGATGATGACATTGTCACCAACAATACAGTCATGGGCAATGTGTACGTAGGCCATCAGGAGGCAGTTGCTGCCGACCTTGGTGATTCTTTTGTCGATGGTGCCACGGCTAATCGTTACACACTCCCTAATGGTAGTGTTGTCCCCAATTTCTACCGTAGAAGTTTCTCCTTGGAATTTAAGGTCCTGGGGTACCCCTGCGATGACTGCCCCAGGGAAAATTTTGCAATTTTCACCAATTTTAGTCCCAGGGTAGATGGTTACATTTGATCCTATCCAGGTTCCTTTTCCTATTTCTACGTTTTCATGAATGACCGAAAAAGGATCGATGGTTACATCTTCACCGATTTGGGTTTTATCATGTATTTGTGATAGCTTACTTATCATGCTTCTTTTCTTACTATACTGGCAGTCATAACGGCTTCGCAAACCAATGTGTTGCCCACATAGGCTTCACCTTTCATTTTGGCAATCCCTCTTCTGATAGGGGACAGTAACTCACATTTAAAAACCAACGTGTCACCCGGCAGGACCATTTTTCTGAATTTACAACTTTCGATGCCTAAGAAATAGGTCCAATAGTTTTCAGGATCATCCACGGTACTGAGCACAAGAATTCCGCCAGTTTGAGCCATGGCTTCTACTTGTAATACTCCTGGCATTACTGGATTGTTTGGAAAATGCCCCATAAAAAACGGCTCATTGATCGTGACGTTCTTTACTCCTGCCACAACCGTTTCGTCAAGATAAATGATTTTATCCAATAACTGAAAAGGATAGCGGTGTGGAAGGATGTTCCCTATTTGATTAATGTCGAGGACAGGAGGTAGTTTAGGGTCATAGTGAGGGATATGACTGGGACCCACTTTTTCCATTGCCCGCTTCAGTTTTTTGGCAAAGGCTACATTAGCGGCATGGCCCGGACGAGCGGCGAGGATTTGGCCTTTAAGCGGACGGCCCACCAAGGCGAGATCGCCAACGACGTCCAGCAGCTTATGCCGGGCTGGTTCGTTTTTGTAGCGAAGTTCTACGTTGTTTAGGATGCCTTCCTTGCGAACCTCTACTTTTGGCTTGTTGAACATCTGAGCCAGTCCTTCCAATTCCTCGTCCGTAACGACCCTGTCCACCACAACGATCGCATTGTTCAGGTCGCCGCCCTGAATGAGGTTTTGTTTATAGAGCATCTCCAGTTCATGCAAAAAGCAGAAAGTCCTACAAGAAGCGATTTCTGCCTTGAACTGGCTAATGTCGGTAATAGAAGCGTGTTGGCTGCCCAGGACCGGAGAGTTATAATCCACCATGACGGTGACCCTATAATCATCCAGTGGTAACGCGGCCATTTCTACTTCTCTCGAGGAATCCCTGTAATGGATGCTCTCTGGGACTTCAAAGAAGCGACGAAGGGCGTTTTGCTCTTTCAACCCCGCTTCTTCGAGGATATTGATGAATTGGATAGAGCTACCGTCCATGATTGGAGGCTCGGGTCCATCCAACTGGATAAGCACATTGTCTATTTCTAATCCCACCAGGGCTGCCAGTACGTGCTCGACCGTATTGACGCGTGCGCCACTTTGCTCGATAGTTGTCCCTCTGGATACATCCACTACGTTATCGACATCAGCATCCACAATGGGCGCTCCCTCCATATCTATACGTTGAAACTTATAGCCATGGTTTGGCGGAGCAGGTAGAAAGGTCATGTTGGCATCCACTCCAGTGTGTAGCCCTACACCGGAAATGGTTACCTGCTTTCCTATAGTATGTTGTTTGACTTTCATTAAAGATGATTTTTGGGCATCATTTATTTTGCCACAAATTTATTGTTTTTTTTCCAGTTCTTTCACTCTGTCCTGAAGAGATGGCAGTTTTTTGAAAATTGAATAGGACTTGAGGAATTCTTTCATCTCATACCCCATATACCCAAAAATGGTTTTTCCGGATTGAAGAATGGATTTAGTAATGCCCGTTTTTGCTCCAATAGTGGTGTTGTCGGCGATTTTGAGGTGTCCAATGATGCCCACCTGTCCTGCGATCACGCAGTTTTTTCCGATTTCGGTAGATCCTGAAATGCCCGATTGGGCAGCAATGACGGTGTGTTCTCCTATGATCACATTATGGGCAATTTGTACTAAGTTGTCTATTTTTACCCCTTTCTTGATAATGGTAGAGCCCATGGTAGCGCAGTCGATGGTGCTGTTTGCTCCTACGCTGACATTGTCTTCCAGTATGACATTACCAAGCTGAGGGATGTTTTTATAGCTTTTGTCCTCTTGTGGGGCAAAACCAAAACCATCAGCTCCAATAACGGCATTTGGATGGATTTCACAATCATTGCCAACGTCGGTGTCGTTGTATATTTTGGCACCTGAATGGATGATGCAGCGATCGCCGATTTTTACATTGTCTCCGATGTAGGCTTGAGCATGGATGATGACCTGTTTGCCTATCTGACAGTTTTTACCAATATGGCTAAAAACTCCACGGTAACCTCCTTCATCCATTTTGGAGGATTTGTCGATGTAGGAGGGCTCATCCACTCCTGTCTTACTATGTTTGGTGAGCTGCGCATAAGCTTCCAAAAGCTGGGTAAAACCGGAATAGGGATCCTTTACCTTGATGAGTGAAGTGTTGAGTGGCTTTGATGGTGAAAAATCCTCCGCTACAATAACCGCAGATGCCTCCGTGCTGTAGATGTGAGGCTCATATTTCATGTTGGACAAGAAACTGATTCCTCCTGCTTTACCATCTTGGATTTTGTCAAGACGGTTGACTTTTTGGGAACCGTCACCCACTACTGTACCGTTTAAAAGCGCTGCAATCTGACTGACAGTAAATTCCATGAGTTTAAAATTATATTACCGCAAAGTTAAATTTTTAGCGCGACAAGCATAGTACTTTTTCACAATTTTGCTCATCGCTTTGATGTTAGGGAGGTCTGCTGCTTGGGCCACATCGATTACCTCACCTTTTTTGGTGAGGATCATGACTTTTTCTTTGGCCACATAGGCATTATTGGAAATAAATCCAGAGGAGACGAAATAATGAAGCTCTTCATCGGATATTTTCAGGCCTTTGGCGACTTCCTTTTTCATAAGGGAGAGTTCCTTTTCCTCGATTGGGGTATTGCTCAGCTTGATTTTAAACAGGTTTCTGGTCAAAAACATCTTTGAGATACTCCTCAGGACAACGTCATCATGGTTTTTCCAGTATTTTATGGCTCCCCAAATATCAAAATCATCCATGTCAGCAAAAGTTTCCAGCAAATCCGAGGATTGCTGAAAGTCCCTTAAGGTGAAATTATTTTGTAGCAAATGCCTGAAAGCGTGTGAACCCTCTACATTTACGCCTGATTGTTGGAGGTCTTTGGCCCTGGTAATGAGGTTGATGAGCATTTTTTCTGCACTTACCGTGGTTTTATGCAGGTACACTTGCCAATACATCAGGCGCCTTGCACTGAGGAAATTCTCTATGCTGTACAAGCCTTTCTCTTCTACTACGATCTGATCATCCTTGATGTTCATCATCTTGATGATCCTGTCAGCACCGATTGTTCCTTCAGAGACACCGGTAAAAAAGCAATCCCGCTGAAGGTAATCCAAGCGGTCAATGTCCAATTGGCTGGAAACCAATTGATAAAAGAATTTTCGTTCATATTTATTCTTAAAAATTCTTAAAGCAAGATCCAATTGGCCGTTTAATTGGTTATTTAAAGACTCCATGAGCAACAGCGATAGGGACTCATGGGGAATCCCTTTGAGCAAGGTGTATTCAAGCGCATGGGAAAAGGGACCGTGGCCAATATCATGGAGCAAAATGGCAATCAATGAAGCTTCGTATTCCCGGTCACTTATTTCATGTCCTTTGTTGCGGAGGTTGTCCAAGGTGATGCTCATGAGGTGCATGGCACCAATGGCGTGGTGAAAACGTGTATGCAGCGCACCGGGATAAACCAAATCGGTCAAACCAAGTTGTTTGATCCTCCGTAACCTTTGGAAAAAAGGATGGTCGATAATGGTGAAAATCAACTCACTGGGGATGGTGATAAAACCGTAAACAGGATCGTTAAGTATTTTATGGCTTTTCAATTGCCTAAGAATTAGTTGATAGAAATCAAAAGTAATTATAAATTTAAAAGATTTAAACCGGATAAGATGCAAAAATTTAAAATACTCTGGGCAGATGATGAGATTGATCTGTTGAAACCTCACATCATGTTTTTGGAGCAAAAAGGATATGAAATCACCACGGTAAACAGTGGTGTGGACGCCATTGATATGGTAGAAAAAACCAATTTCGATGTGATTTTTTTGGATGAAATGATGCCTGGGATGACTGGATTGGAAACATTGCAGCAGGTGAAGATCCTCAAACCGCAGACGCCCGTGGTCATGATCACCAAAAGTGAGGAAGAGCATATCATGGATGATGCCATCGGTGGTAAAATCGCCGATTACCTCATCAAGCCGATCAATCCCAACCAGATTTTGCTTTCGGTTAAGAAGATCCTGCAGAATAAGCAATTGATAAGTGAAAAGACCAATCTATCTTACCAGCAGGATTTCTCCAAGATAAGCATGGCGTATAATGACGCCATCGACCATAAGGAATGGGCCGATATCTACAAGAGGTTGACCTATTGGGAGCTAGAGATCGACAAAACCGAAAACAAAAGCATGCAAGAGGTGCTCGACACGCAAAAAACAGAAGCCAATGCTAATTTTGCGCGATTCGTAAAGGACAATTACCTGGATTGGCTGAATGATGGAGATGCCGACAAGCCGATTTTGTCCCATCGGGTGATGAAGGAGAAAGTCTTTCCCCAATTGAAAGAATCCGACAAGCCCTTGTTTTTTGTGGTGATCGATAACTTGCGTCTCGATCAATGGGAGATCATTGAGCCGGCCTTAAGTGATTATTTTAATATCAAATCAGAAGATACCTATTATAGTATCTTGCCCACTACTACCGCATACGCTCGGAATGCGCTGTTCAGTGGAATGATGCCATTGGACATGGCCCGCTTCCACCCGGATTTATGGGAAAATGAAGATACCGATGAAAGTAAGAATAGCCATGAAGCAGATTTCTTGGCTGTTAATTTAAAGAAAAACCGTCTTCAGAGTAAATTCAGCTATCACAAAATCCTCCAAGCAAATCAGGGGAAATCAGTGCTGGAACAATTTCCCAATCTGATGAACAATGACCTCAATGTACTGGTGTACAATTTTGTGGACATGATGTCCCATGCCAGGACAGATATGAAAATGATCAGGGAACTGGCGCCAGATGAATCGGCATACCGGTCTATTACCGAAAGTTGGTTTTTGCATAGTTCGCTGTTTGAGCTGTTTAAGAAGGTAAGTGAGGCTGGATGTGAAGTGATCGTGACGACAGATCATGGGACGAAGAAGGTGAATCGTCCGTACAAAATCATTGGGGACAGAAAGGTGACCACTAACCTCAGGTACAAGCAAGGTAAAAATTTGAATTTCGAATCTGGAAAAGTTTTTGAAATAGGAAAACCGGAAGACATCAAGCTTCCTAGATTTAATGTTTCCACAAGTTATGTTTTTGCAGTTGAAGATTATTTCTTTGCATATCCGAACAATTACAACTATTATGTAAATTACTACAGGGATACTTTTCAACATGGAGGGGTTTCTTTGGAAGAAATGATTGTTCCGATCATGCATTTATCACCTAAAATGAAGTAATAAAAGGAGGTTGAAAACAATCAAGTGTAGAGATATTATGGACTTGCCCAAAGCGGCAAAGGAGGTGGTGGCCGTTTGTAAGGACTTGCCGGTTTGGATCTTTCAGGGAGAGATGGGGGCAGGGAAGACTACATTGATCAAGGCCATCGCTAAAGAATTTGGAGTGGGAGATATCGTAAGTAGCCCTTCCTTTTCTATCGTAAATGAATATCAAAATGATAGGGGAGAGACCTTTTATCATTTTGATTTCTATCGGATAAAAGAACAAGAAGAGGTGTTGGAAATCGGAGTGGATGAATATATTTATAGCGGCAATTACTGTTGGCTTGAATGGGCAGAAAATATCCCGGATTATTTACCGGAGGAATTTTACCTAATCAGAATATCAGTAAGCGAAAACGATGGTAGGGAGATGAGCATAAAAAAGTTTTAAGATGGGGGCTAAAATGGCTGAGATAAGTAAAGAGAGTGGGATCTACCCGCAGGAGTCCTTGGCAAAGACAAGAACTTCGGACCATTCGATTTTGATAGGAGTTCCCAAAGAAGCGGAATTGCAAGAAAAGAGAGTGGTGCTGACACCGGAAGCGGTGGCTTTGTTGGTCAACAATAACCAGCGGGTGATGGTGGAGTCCGGAGCCGGAAAGCCCTCAAAGTTCTCAGATAAGGCTTATTCAGATGCCGGAGCCAAAGTAGTCTATTCCTCCAAAGAGGCCTTTGAAGCGGAGGTAGTGCTAAAAGTGGAGCCGCCCACAGAAGAACAGATCAGTTATATGAAGCCGGGTAGCTGCCTCATTTCCGCACTCCAGTTGGGAAAACAAAATGCGGATTATATCCATGCTCTTAATAGAAAAAAGATAACAGCGGTATCATTCGAGCACCTCGAGGATAAAGTGGGAGGGATGCCAGTGGTACGTGCCATGAGTGAGATCGCTGGCAGCTCGGTGATGCTCATCGCTGCTGAGTACCTTAGCAGTGCAAAAAAAGGCGGGAAAGGACTGATCTTGGGCGGAATTACCGGTGTTCCTCCTACCAATGTGGTCATCATTGGGGCGGGAACAGTAGCCGAATATGCTGCCAGGACCGGTCTTGGACTTGGGGCCAATATAAAGATTTTTGATAATCACCTCTACAAGCTTAGGAGAATAAAGCAATTATTGGGACAGCAGGTCTATACCTCTACCATCGATAATTATACATTGGGCCAGGCCTTAAAAAAGGCAGATGTAGTCATAGGAGCACTTAGGGGCGAAAAAGGCCGTGCTAAGGTAGTGGTATCAGAAGAAATGGTGGCGGAAATGATGCCCGGAAGTGTAGTGATCGATGTGAGTATTGACCAAGGAGGCTGTGTAGAGACATCCCGGATGACTACTCATAACGATCCCGTTTATAGCATGTATGATATCATTCATTATTGTGTGCCAAACATCGCTTCACGAGTCTCAGGAACGGCTTCTATGTCGCTGAGTAACATTTTCACACCTATTTTACTGCAGATGGCGGACTTAGGTGGAGCTGAGGAAATGGTTTTCAATTATAAGTGGTTTATGAAAGGCGTATATACCTATCGTGGAAGCCTTACCAATGCCCACTTGGCGAGAAAGTTTCAGATGACCCATAAGGAATTGCAACTGCTGCTGGCAGCCAGGTATTAGGATATTCAATTTTTCTAGGCCGAGGGATCCATCTTCACGGGAATTGTTAACTCCCTTTGTCAAGCATTCCTTTTTTGGATTTCTACTTGATCCAGTAATAATAGCTTTTCCACAAAATCAAAAGGGTGCCCGTTTTTCAACTAAACTGGATGATCGGGGTGGTTTCTTTAGCCAGTTTGATGTGTTTTTTACTTGTATTGAGTTTTCCTGTTTTTCACTTTGGGAAGATTAGGATAAGAGTTTCTGTCTTAATAAAAATTCAAGTTGTTCATTTGCCTTGAGGAGATCATCCGTTAGTTTCTTGTTTTCCTTTCTTAACGAATAGACTTCATAAGCATTTTTGATGACAGTTTTGATGTATTCCTCTTCCCAAGGTTTGGTCAGGTAGTGGTAAACTTGCCCTTTATTAATGGCATCGATGACCGCTTGGATATCAGTGTAGCCTGTCAGAAGTATGCGTATGGGTTCAGGATGCTTGTCTATGATAGACTCCAGAAATTCTACGCCAGTCTCTTCTGGCATGCGCTGGTCAGTAATGATGATGTCAATTTCATTTTCGGCCAGGATCTCACGGCCCTTGACAGCAGATTCTGCCAAGTGAATTTTGAACTCTCTCCTGAAGGTAGCTTTAAATGCCTGGAGATTGTTCGATTCATCATCCACATAAAGGATCCGGATCTTATCTTTAGCTTCTTCACTCATTGGGAATTCTATTTAGGGCGTTACTCTTGTAGGGGCATGAGTGGTTTAGGGTGATTGAATGTTTCAATTTCTTGTTGAAATATAGTACAAATATAGACGTAATTTACTTATTCAAACTCTTTTTTGATAATTCTATTTTAACGAATTATGGCGGTCTTCTGTAAAAAATGCAATTTTTTATTTATTTCTGCGATCAATAATATAACTTTACTTGCTTTAATTACCTAATGAACCACCAACAAGTTAAATGATTTTACAGGACAATGAAGAGCTTGATTTTAATTATCAAGCGTTAATTATTCCCGCGGATGCTCAAGGAGCTCAAAGGGAGGCCTTGGGACGTTTGTTGGAAGACGAGACAATTGAGAAAATTGATCAGCTGGATATCCAAGTGTCCGAACTGATCAAAATAGAACATCCTGCCCGGAAGTTTGATGAGGAAGAATTGCTAGATAAAATGGAAGCTTTTTTCAATGAGCACCCACGGGACAAATATGGAAATTGGGTTTATTTTCATTGGAGAAGGCAATTAATTCGTATTTTAGCTAAAGAAGATTTTGTAAACCTCCGGACATCCAGAAACCGGTACAAAATCAAGGATGAAGAACAGCAGCGTCTTTATACTAAAAAGATTGGTGTAATAGGTCTATCTGTTGGGCAAAGTGTAGCCTTGAGCTTGGCGATGGAGAGGTCTTTTGGAGAGTTGCGTATTGCAGATTTTGATACGCTCGAACTCAGCAATATGAACAGGATACGCACCGGCCTGTATAGTCTGGGGATGAAAAAGGTATGGGTAGTGGCCAGGGAAATCGCAGAAATAGATCCATTTCTCAAAGTGACCATTTATGATGAAGGAATCACGGAAGGGAATATTAAAGATTTTTTTGAAAGGGACGGGGGGATTGACCTGTTGGTGGAGGAGTGTGATAGCCTGCCGATAAAGATAAAGAGCAGATTGATGGCTAAATCAATGGGGATTCCTGTTGTTATGGATACTAGTGACAGGGGTATGATGGATATCGAACGTTTTGATATAGAGTCTGAACGACCTATTTTTCATGGCTATCTGGAGAAATTTGGTGATGAAAAAGAATTGCTTGATATATTAGCGGATAATTATAGGGAAATGTTATTGGCGATTTTGCATTTTGAGCAATTATCTGAAAGATTAAAATATAGTATGAGCGAAATTGGCAAAACTATTACTACGTGGCCCCAATTGGCTTCTTCCGTAATCATGGGAGGAGCGATGGGAGCACATTATGCTAGAATGATACTTCTTGGTCAGGATGTTCCTTCAAACCGGTTTTATGTAGATTTAGACGCCATAAATTAGTCGATAGAAATGAGGGTAAGGATACGGGCAGTCAGATCTATATGCGATACTACTACTACTAATAAATATATTGATGGACATTTTTCGGTGCTGGAGTCATATGGTGTGACCAAAGTCACCTCGGCAGACCGATCATGGGCCGAAAACCCAAATGTTTACCTATTGGTAGTAGAGTCAGAGGATGGCTCCAAGGTGTATGGTGGAGGTAGGGTACAGATAAAGAGTGGGAACTATAACCTTCCCTTAGAGCCTGCTATTATCGAAAAAGACACTCGTATCGTGGAATATATGGCTCAGTATGAGGATTTGGAAGTGGCTGAGCTATGTGGTGTGTGGAATTCGAAAGAGGTCGCAGGCTATGGGATTGGAAGCATTTTTTTGATAAGGGCTGGTGTGGCTGTGGCCTCATTGCTCAATCTGAAATGCCTAATGGGATTTTGTTCTCCATTTACCTTACAAAATTGCCAAAAACTGGGGTTTGGAATCATAGAAGGCTTAGGTGACAGTGGTACCTTCTTGTATCCAAAAGAGGGGTTGATTGCTACCATCTTGGATATAAAAAACCTGAAGGACTTGCCCAATGCTAAAGAGGAAGAAAAAGAAAAGATTTTTTATTTAAAAAATAATCCCGTTCATGCTTCCGAAGAAACAAGTCCTAAAGGAGACTTTACAATATTATATGATTTGGAGACTTGATAGTGCCATGAAATTACAATTCACAAAAATCGGTTTTGGGAGGAGTTTCCTACCATTAATGCTAGTAGTCATTGTGTTTTGCAGTTGCTCAGGTCAGGTCGGTCATGAGGAAGTGAGAAACGTTAAAATCAGTCATTATGAGCTGCTTAATGTAGCGAATGGGGATTTACAAACAGCCGAAACAGAAAAAGATTTTTCTGTAAATGAGGTAGTAAACCTTGGGATACAGTCTGATACGGTTTATGTCAAGGCCCAAATAGATGTGAGCGAATGGGGATCTGGTGGAGGACCGTATTACCTAGAAGTCAAAAATCCCACTATAAGGTATTTAGAACTTTTTGTGAAGGATGTTTCTGGAGCTTATGTCTCAGTGGGCAAGAAGGGGACATTTTTTATGGAGGAGGGATTAAATGGCCACTTAGCGCCTTCGTTTTTGGTTGAAAATATCGGGACGGGAGACATTATTTTAAAGCTATATTCCCAAGAGCCAATTTCCTTCGAGGCATCTGTTTACGCAAAAGGTGTTTTCGAAGAAATGGATTCCAGGCGGATGCTGCTGACTAATATTTACATAGGGATTATGCTAGCGCTGTTTTTGTATAATTTAGTGCTTTATTTTTCAGTTCATGCCCGTGTTTATTTAGTATATTGTTTGTATATCCTTTTTATATCCTTGGCCCAATTATCCCTTGCCGGGTATTCAAAACTTTTTTTGTTTAGCGACAATTTCCGATTTTTTGAAGAGAGCGCAGTGTTGTTTTCAGGCTTTTCAGGCATATTTGCCGTTACCTTTATCAGGATTTTCCTGAAGACCAAAACAATCATTCCCAAACTCGATAAGGTATTGTTGGGCATCGGAGTGATTTACGGACTGGTACTTTTTACTCGTGTGTTTTCCTTTGTAGAGCTGAGTTATCGGTTGACAGATCTTGCAGGGATGTTGGTGGCAGTGTTCTTTTTTCTCTCCGCTATTTTAGCTGCTAGAAGTGGTTACCGGCCAGCATATTATTTCCTGATAGCATGGTCATTTTTCTTGGTAGGTGTGGTGATCTTTGTGTTGAAAAACCTAGGGTTCGAATTGCTTCAGGATTTGGCAAATTTCCCGATGCTGGTGGGAACCGCCTTGGAAGCGATCTTGCTTTCACTTGCACTGGCCAATAGGATCAACATTTTAAAAAAGGAAAAGGAACAACAGCAACAGGGGAAATTGGAAGCCTTAAAAGAAAATGAAAGGTTAGTGAGGGAACAGAATGTTATTTTGGAGGAAAAAGTTAAATTAAGGACTGAAGAGCTTGAGCAGACATTGAAAAATCTTCAAAATACACAGACGCAGTTGGTTAATCAGGAGAAAATGGCGTCCTTGGGACAGCTTACAGCGGGGATTGCCCATGAAATCAATAATCCGATAAATTTTGTAAGCTCTAATATTTCCCCATTAAAGCGCGATCTTCAGGATGTGTTGGAGGTAATGGAAGAGTACAGGGAAAAGGGAAAAGAAGAGTTTTCAGAAACTACTAAAAAGCAGCTCCATGACCTAGAAGAGGATTTGGAGTTTTCGTATTTGATAGAGGAGATAGACCTGCTGCTGAAAGGGATGGAGGAAGGAGCCAAGCGTACCGTCGAAATTGTAAAGGGACTAAGGCTGTTTTCCAGGGTGGATGAGCAGGATGTGAAAAAAGTGGATTTGCACGACGGATTGAATAGTACCTTGATTTTGCTTAACAGTACCATGGGGCGTGTGAAAGTGGACAAGCACTATGCAGAGATTCCTATGGTGGAATGCTTGGCAGGAAAGATCAACCAAGTGTTTATGAACATCATTAGTAATGCTATTCAAGCACTGCAAGAGCAAGAAAACAACAGCAATCCGTTGGTAGAAATCACCACTTCTGTTCTAGGAGGAGACAGGGTACGGATAGAAATCAAAGATAATGGTCCTGGTATGCCTGAGCATGTGAAGGAGCGAATATTCGAACCGTTTTTTACGACGAAGCAAGTTGGGAAGGGGACTGGATTAGGACTGTCCATAGTTTATAAAATTATTGAAAACCACCAAGGAGCAATGGAGGTGTTCTCTACGGAAGGAGAAGGAACCTCTTTTGTGATTACTTTGCCAATTTATCAAAAAACAGCGCGTAATGAGTAGTAAGATAAATGTTTTATATCTAGATGATGAGCATAACAACCTTAATTCTTTCAAAGCAAGCCTAAGAAGGGATTTTAAGATTTTTACTGCCTTGAATGCTGATGAAGGCTTGGTGATTGCCCAAAATGAGGATGTTCATGTAGTCATAGCCGATCAGCGGATGCCGGGAATGACCGGCGTGGAGTTTTTTGAAAAATTGGTTCAGATTAAGCCTGATCCCATTCGTATTTTACTTACCGGTTACTCGGATATTTCGAGTGTCATTGATGCCATTAACAAGGGCGAGGTATATAGGTTCATTGATAAGCCATGGAATATCGAGCAGATCAAGAATGCTATCACGAATGCCGCTGATATTTATTTTATCCGCCAGGAACTAAAAGAAAAAAATGCTCGTCTGGAGAAGATGCACTCCGAAATGAACCAGTTTGTCTATAGCCTTTCCCATGAACTGAGAGGTCCCTTGATGAGCATTTCTGGGGTCTCTAAATTGGCCAAGATGGAGTGTAATGACCGGACGATCTTGGAATATTTTGAAATGATCGATTCCGCTACAGTCAAGCTGGATGATTTTATTTATAAAATGCTGGATTTTTATCGCTCTACCAAGATTGATAACGTGGTCACCAATATAAATTTCGAGGAACTTTTGGCCCAGCAATTCGAAGCTTATGAAAACAAGTGGGACCTTACGGGCATAGAGGTAGAAACCACCATAAATCAAGAGGAAAGATTCCGTTCTGATGAGGCTAAGTTAAGAGTGATTTTCAATAATCTATTTAGCAATGCCTATAAATTTCAACAGGAAATCAATCCAGATAAGTACATTAAGATCCGGGTGGATGTGCAGGATAGGAAGGCCGTTATTAAGGTGCAGGACAATGGGATCGGCATAGATGAAAAATACAAAACGGATGTTTTTGACCTATTCCAGCGTGCTACTCAGAAAAATGTAGGTTCTGGAATTGGCCTTTATATGGTCAAGGAATCAGTAGAACAACTAAAAGGAACCATAGAGTTGGACTCAAAGGTAGGGGAAGGGACATTATTTACGATAACCATCCCATACTTATAAAAAAGAGCCCCCCTGCCGGGACAGAGGAGCAAAGAAAGTGCTTTTAGAGTCCTGGGTTTCTAAGGCTATTGCCCATTAATCTTCAAAGCTAAAGATTACCTGTACCTCATCAGTAAGCTTCTGCTCTTCCGGAGAAAAGGAGGGAGCAGCCTCGGCGGCCATGCTTTTATCCATTCTCATGTATTGCATCTGTGAAGGTCGCGGCATGGTGATGGGGGTGTTCGAGGTGTAGTTGATACTGGTCACGGACAATCCCTGCAAAGACATGGTCTTTGCAATCAGGTCGGCCTTCTCCCTGGCGTCCTGTAGAGCTTGTTCGAGAAGCTGTTCTTCATATGCTTTTTTCATTTTTTCTGAGATCGAAAAATTGACGTCAAACATGATCTCTTCATTTTCATTAAGAAGTTCCACCACTTTCACCAAGTCATCCTGGGGGTTAGGGAGGGTGATCTTCAGGTTTTGGCTTGCGACATAGCCACTGTCTTTACTGGTACCTTTGGTGTAAACTCGGTTGACAGTGACATTGTAATTACTGGTGGTCAGTTTGTAGCCTTTGGCCTTACTGCTTTTGAGTTGCTTTTCGATGATGCCTGTCTTTTTGTTGAGCATCGCAGAGGCATCAGAAGCTTTCATGGCTTTGTGTTCAAGACGGACATTGATGAGGGCTTCATCAGGTTTGATGGAGATTTCACTCTTTCCGGTCACCGCTATATGTTGTTTTTCTGATTTGGTTTGGGCATTGGCTGTGGTGATTCCTGCCCAGATTACTGCAATAATTAAAAGCGTTTTTTTCATAACTAATAGTCAGTTTTATTACCTATACGACAAATCATAAGCCAATATGACAGCGGGGGTAAAAAATATAATAAATTCAGCTTTTTTTGTTTTGTTAACTACGTAAATGGCAGTAATTTGCCATCCGTAAAATTTTACAAATAAAGTAACAAAAGGTTTTTAATATGATTAATCCATGGCATGATGTCCAAATAGGCGAAGAAGCACCTGAATATGTACAAGGCATCATAGAAATCCCAAAGGGTAGTAAAGGGAAATATGAACTGGATAAGAAAACCGGCATGCTGATGCTGGATAGGGTGTTGTTTTCCGCTGTTCATTATCCGGCAAACTATGGTTTTATACCGCAGACTTTTTGCGAGGATCATGATCCATTGGATATTTTGATCATGTCGCAGATCGATATCCCTTCCATGACGTTGGTAAAAGCAAAGGTGATCGGTGTAATGAGAATGGTGGATGGTGGAGAAGCTGATGATAAGATCATCGCCGTCGCTGCTGACGATCAATCCGTGAATTATATCAATGACATCGATGAGCTCCCTCCTTACTTGATGAAAGAGATCCATCGTTTCTTTGAGGATTACAAAAAACTGGAAAACAAAGAAGTGAAAGTGGAAGATTTCTTAGGAAAAGAAGATGCCATGAGGATTGTAAATGAGAGTATAGAACTCTACGACAAGAATTTCAGAACAAAAAAATAAACTAAAGCCATCACAAGATGGCTTTTTTTTTGGGTC
Organism: Echinicola rosea; assembly: GCF_005281475.1. Lineage (NCBI taxonomy): Bacteria > Pseudomonadati > Bacteroidota > Cytophagia > Cytophagales > Cyclobacteriaceae > Echinicola > Echinicola rosea. Next base: position 2,556,510 of record NZ_CP040106.1, read on the forward strand.
TAGTAAGGGCTTCTTTATGTAGGGCCAACTAAAGTTGACTTATATGGTCTGTTGACGTTTTATTTTTTGTATTTTGCGACTTTGTAAATGAGAACTACATGTCCAAATTTGATCATATAAGGCCATTTTATGATACTGAAGTGAATCAAGCCATCAGGGGGATAGTCGATGATCCCATGATGAAGGCAGTTATGAACTTCACTTTTCCTGAAATGGCGGAAAGCGAATGGAAGCGGCAGCTAAGCAGGACGCATTCTATAAGGGATTTTCAGATTAACTTTATTTATCCGGCCATAGAAATGGTGCTGAAGCGTAGCTCAGAAGGACTGAGCTATTCAGGTCTGAACCAGCTCGACCAGCATGTGTCTTATTTGTTTATTTCCAATCATCGGGATATTATACTGGATACGTCTTTATTGAATTATGTCCTTTATAATAATGGATTGATGATGACATCCTCGGCGATAGGGGATAATTTGGTAAAACGGCCACTGCTGATGGCGCTTTCCAAACTGACAAGGAATTTTGTGGTTCAGCGTGGACTTTCTCCTCGGGAACTATTGGAGAGTTCCAGGCTGATGTCTGAATATATACAAGACTTACTTTTTCATGAAAACCGATCCGTGTGGATAGCCCAAAGAGAGGGCCGTACCAAAGATGGTAACGATGAGACGCAGAAAGGCGTGCTGAAGATGATTTCAATGGCGCGTGGAGATGTAGGCGAAATGGAGTATTTCAAGAAAGTCCACATTGTGCCGGTGTCCATTTCTTACGAGTACGATCCTACCGACGTGCTGAAAATGCCAGAGCTAATGGCCAAATCCCGCTCTGAAGTGTATGTAAAGCATGAAAATGAGGATTTTAATACCATTCTGAACGGGATTATGGGGCAGAAAAAGCACATCCATGTTCATGTGGATAAGCCATTGGATGATGAGATTGATAAAATCATCAAAACAGAAGAGCCTGCCAACAGGCAGTTTCAGTATTTGAGTGAAGTGATCGATGAAAGGATCATTGGGAATTATAAATTATGGCCAACAAATTATATCGCGCACGACCTGCTCCATGGAAGCGAGCAATATATAGAAAAATATAGCCCGGAAGAGCGGGAGCAATTTCAAGAGCGTATGGCGGAGGGGATTGACCTTCAAGATGAAGTGGCGGTCACTAATTTCTTGTCGATGTATGCCAATCCAGTGACCAATCAGGAGGCGCTGAAAATAAAAGGATAATATTATCTGGCCAGTAAACTTGGTGGAGTAGTTGGAGTTACCCCTTGGTGTAGGATATCTGACTGGGTGGATTAGGCTTGGGCTGGTCGTCGGCAGCATTCCAATAGGCCAGTTTTTCGCAGCTTATGATTTCGATGGTGTAAAAGTTGAATTCTTCAGATACCTTTCCTCGTAGCAGGTAGATTCCTCGTCCAGTTAGCGGGTGTTGCTTTACAACGGGAGGGAAATGAACCGTGTCTATCCAGTGGCCATCCCTGTCGAGGAAAGTGCCAAAGTTCATGATGTCCCCTTTTACAGTTCTGGTGTATTTTACCGTGACCAGATAGCCCAATAGCTCAATTTCTTTTCCGGCATATGACTTGATATCCCTTGCTTTTACAGTGCCTTGTGGCATTGATTTTAGCAATAGGAAAGGATCTGCAATCGAAAATTCCATGATTTCCAGGTGATCGAGGATATCCTGCCGCGGATCATTGTTTTCCAGATTGGGGATGGTGAGTCCCCGGAGATTGATTTGACGAAAGAGGTGGTTGGTGGATGGCTTGTTTTTTTGCTTGTTGGTGAGAAAATGGGCCTCCCAAAGCAGTTCTTGTTTGGTCTTGGATGTAAACCGAAAGGCATCAATCCTGATCAGGATCAAAAGCTGCTCCAAGCTGATCGCTATACGGTTGATAAAGTCCCTGAGATTGCTGAAAGCTCCTTCTGTATTCCTGTTTTGGAGGATAGTATTGGCGATTTCTTTATGAAGGTATTTTAAATGGATAAAGCCTAAGTAAACCGTGGTTCCCTTGATCATGGTGAGGTGTTCGCTTTCATTGATATGGGGGAGTTGGACATCTGCGTTGCAGGCCTGAAGTTCTCTGATGTAAAACTCCGTTTTGTAAAAACCACCGAAATTATTGATCACACCAACCATAAATTCCAGGGGAAAGTGAGCTTTGAGATAGAGGCTTTGATAACTTTCGACAGCAAATGAGGCAGAATGGCCCTTGGCAAACGAATATCCTGCGAAGCTTTCGATCTGAAACCACACTTCACTTGTAATCTTTTGGTCGTGCCCTTTTTCTGATGATTTTTTAAAAAAGCTGTCTTTTACTTTAAGAAATTCCTCTCGAGACCGAAATTTTCCGCTCATGCCTCTACGGAGTACATCAGCTTCATCAAAGGACAGCCCTGCGTAATAGTGGGCTACCTTGATGACATCTTCTTGATAAACCATGATGCCGTATGTTTCCGGCATCAGGTCATATAGGATGGGGTGTGCCCGGGATTTTCTCCATTCAGGTTTACGGTGCCTTAAGATGTATTCACGCATCATGCCGGATCGGGCCACACCAGGTCTGATGATGGAGCTGGCAGCGACCAATCCTAAATATTCGTCTGCTTCGAGTTTTGCCAGAAGCATCCGCATAGCGGGCGATTCCACATAAAAAGCACCAATGGTATGGCCTTTTCGAAGGTGATGTTTGATTTTTTCGTCTTTTTTAAAATCCTTTATCCGGTGGATATCTACTTTTTTCCCTTGGTTGGTTTGGATGATTTCCAGGCTGTCTCGGATATGGCCCAGTCCACGTTGGCTGAGAATATCAAATTTGGCAAAGCCGATTTCCTCTGCCGTTACCATGTCAAAATGTGAAACGGGAAAGCCTTTAGGGGGAAGGTCGGTGGCTGTGTAATAATGTATGGGTTGTTGGGAAATCAGTATGCCGCCTGCATGGATGCTGAGGTGACTGGGCATGCCTTGGATCAGCTGGCTATATTTCAGTACCAAGGAGCCAATGCGGTCAGGGATGTAATTGCCCGGTTTGGAGACATAGTTGATGAGGGCTTCAATTTCTGTTTTGGGGAGACCAAAGACTTTACCCAATTCGCGAATGGAGGAATTGATCTGGAAAGTGTTATGTGTGGCGAGCAGGCAGACATGTTCATGAAGGTCTGTGTTGTGGTTTTGGAAAATGTGCTGGATGATCTCGTCACGGTCCCGCCAAGAAAAATCAATATCAAAGTCCGGTGGAGTGGAACGGTACAAGTTGATGAACCGCTCGAAGTACAGGTCAAGCTCTATGGGATCCACGTCCGTGATGAATAGGCAATAGGCTACGATGCTGTTGGCGCCACTGCCCCTGCCGACATAATAGAAGCCACGGTTGCGGGCATATGTTACGATTTCGTAATTGATCAGGAAATAGGAGACAAAGTCCTTTTTTTGGATGATGTCCAGTTCTTTTAGGATCCGTTGTTTATGCCCTTCCGACAGTTCGTGGCCGTACCTTTTTTTAGCCCCTTTATAGGTGAGTTCGGTTAATTTGGCGACATCTTCCTTTTCTGATCCGAATACACGTTTTTTGTTTTCTACTTCCTGGTAATCTTGCTCAAAATGGCAGCTTGCGAGCAGTTCATAAGTTTGCTGTAGCAGCCAGTAATGTTGGTCGCATCGTTCGGTCAATTCCAATGTGCTGTAAAAACGGTCGGATATGTTGCCTTGCTCAGAAACAGGGAGTTTGCTCAGCAAGATATTTAGTTCTATACAGCGAAGGAGCCGGTGGATATTAAACGATGTTTGGGAATGAAAGCTTACAGGCTGTAACAGCACCCAGCGATCTTTTTCTGCTATCCATGGTGAGCGAAGTGCTTTTTTGAGCTGGTGAGGATGGATGCCAAGGTACTCATTTGGGCCAAGTTGGGAATAGGGCCGGGGAAAAGGATAGATGACAGCAGTATGCTGCCAATGGGGTGCTTTTTGGGGAAAGGGACGCTTTTTTCTCTTGTGGTCAGAAAGGTGGCGGTTTAGTTCAAAAAAACCATGATGATTTAAGGCCAGCCCAATGTACTGCTGTTCGATGCCATTTCGGAAATCAACTCCTACGACACCGTGAATTTTGGCTGCCTTTGCGGCTTTCAGAAAAGGATAAACCGCTGCTGTACAATTGATGTCGGTCAGGGCCATGGTTTTTACCCCATGTTTTTTTGCATGATCTACCAGTTCCTGAACAGGCATGGTTCCATAGCGAAAGCTAAAATAGGAATGGCAGTTTAGATACATGACTATGAAGTGATTATGGTTTTAGTGCAAATATAAAAAGTTTATTAAACAAACCTCATAATGTTTATTTAATAAACTTTTTGTTGGTGATTGTGGCCAAGGCAGGAGGTGATCAGAAAAGGGGGAGTGACCCAGTTTTACAAGCGTTCAGGAGTAAAATGAACTTGTAAGATTCAAGTGGAATGGGAGACATTTTTATTATCTTTGTGCAATCAAAAAAATGGTGATTATGAAGAGCAAAGGTGCAGCGATTTTGGCGGCAAAATGCCCTAAATGCCATCAAGGCAATATGTTTCCTGTTTCAATGGTCAGTTTTAGAAAGCTGTCAGTGGTCAATAGCCATTGTCCTCACTGTAACGCCTCTTTGGAGCCAGAGCCTGATTTTTATTATGGAGCCATGTACATTAGTTATGCCTTGTCAGTGGCCTTGGTGGTCAATGTCATGATCATCCTCAATTTTGTTTTCGGCGATCCAGCGTTGTGGGTTTACTTGGTGTCTGTAGGGATTGCAAACATCGTCTTGCTACCAGTGATGCTGCGGTATTCTAAGGTGCTGTACTTGTATATTGCTGGTAAGCTAAAATACGATCCTAGTGCTTAATGCGGACATTGCTTTAGGCAGTATGAAGTAAGGCAAAGGTGGGTCGGAAAGGTGCCGTTGCTACCGGTTTAGGTATTTTTGAGGTTGCCACATCATTTTGTTGAGGCTGATGGTGATGCCGGTAAGCAGTAAGAGAGCAGGAAGTCCGCCCAGGTTGGACAGCATTTTGATCCCGTCAATGCCGGCAAAAGTGATCATGATCCAAGCCAATAGCCCCACTAATGTGCCCCAAATCACTTTCAAATTGGTGTCTGAGTCGAACTGTTCCAGCGAGAACTTCTTCATGCTGAGCGAAGCCATGGCTTCTGTGCTGGAGTCTGCGGCCGTGACATAGCTGATAAACATGGCGATGACAAAAGCAGGCCGGAGGAGGTTTGTAAAGCCAATTTCATCAAAAACTTGGTAGATGACAGATTCAGGGCCGGAAGTTTCCAAGAGGGTTTTGAACAGGCCGGTGTCCTGTGATGCGTAGAACAAGGTGCTGCCTCCGAAAATACTCATCCAGCAGAGACAGAAAATTGCGGGCAGTAGCCAGTTGAACAGAAGGAACTCCTTGACGGTGCGGCCATAGGCGATCTTTCCCAAAAACAAGGCCGTAATTGGTGCCCAAGCCATCCAGTTGGCCCAGTTGAAGACGGACCAAGATTGTGACCATTCGCTGTTGTGTACATTGCCCCATTGTAGACTGAGGGGAAGTACATTTTTGATATAGCTTTTGACTCCTTCAAAAGCAGCATCGACCATGGCTGCAGAAGGACCGATCATAAGGATGGTGATGCTGAATAAGACAAAAAATGTAAAATTGATCTGGCTGAGATTTTTGATGCCACGGTCTATTCCTGACGAGGCCGAAATGATAAATGAGCAGAGGATAGCGAAGGTGACCAAGGGTAATAAAAATCCCCTTTCCGAGTAGCCCCATTGGTCGGCGATGCCTCCAGATATGCTTAATATACCAGCGCCAAGGGATGCGGACATGCCTGCAACCAAAGCGAAAAGGCAGACCATGTCAATCAATGCAGCGAGTTTTGGTCGACTTTTTTTTCCTATCAGTGGAATAAGCGGACTGCTAAGGCTAAAGGTGGAGTTGGCATTGTAAATGGCCAGGGCAATGCCGAGAGAGGGGATCGCGTAAATGGCGTATGGAGTCAGTCCCCAGTGGAGGAAAATAGCCCCCATGGAGAATTGTGCAGCGGCTTCTGATCCGCTGGAATACGCAGTGAATGAAGGCGGGAACAGGAAATGGAAAAGTGGCTCGGCACTCCCCCAGAAAAGTATCCCGACAGCTACGGTGGTGCAGAGCACAATTGAAAACCAACTCATACGATTGAACTTTGGTTTGGCATTTTTACCTCCAATACGCACACCGCCTAAGGGTGAAAAAACCACTAAGATGCAAGTGAGGACCATGGCGAAAGAGCTGTAGGAGAACCACAGTGAAAAGTGATCCAAAATAAAGCTATTGATACTATTCATGGAGTATTCGAAAAAATCAGCATTGATAAGGCTGGTGCATACGGCGGCTAAAATGAGTATAAAAGGTGGCCAAAATACGCTTTTCCTTATCGGGGTATGGAGGAGAGAAGTTAGTTTTTTCAAATCAGGTGGAGGTAAAGTGATAAAAGAATCTTTTGAAAAGCCCTTACAGTTTTAAATGGGCGGAGCAGAGAAGGCGTTGGAAGTCGTTAATTTCGTGTAATTTTTATAAAAAATAAAGGTATCTTTAGAATAACAGGTTTTTGGGATGATTCTTGAAGAAGTGTTTAGGGTACTTTTTTAATCAATGTAAGGTACAAAAGGCAGATACATGATTTTAAGGTTATTGACATTCCCATTTCGCTATACCTTTGGCAAGTTGAAAAAGGTAGTAGGAAAACTGGACAAAATTAAAATTGAGCCGTTATATGCTTTTGGAAACGAGGATTGTATTTATGTGAAGGGCAGGGTGATAGAAGCGTATAAACAAAGCAAGCCCTCCCACAAGAAGAACAGTCTTCAGAATATTGTGGCGGCACTTCGACGGTATGCAGGCAGCAGTGTGCCGGATGCGAAAGTAGAGGTGACCTACTTTGGTCAGAAGAAAGCATTATATAGCGATGAGGAAGGTATCATTAGCTGCGAATTCCATACCGTGTGCCAAGAAACATCGGAAGTGCATCGTGTGCGGTTTAGCCTGGTGGAGGAGGAAGGGCTGGTGTCTGAGAAAAGTATGAGTTCTTTGAAAGTACAGCAATTTTCTAAAAATCATCCGATCGGGGTGATTTCTGATATTGATGATACGGTTTTGATCTCACATGCCACGGATATTGGCAAGAAGTTATGGCTGTCAGTATCCAAGAACGCGTTTACAAGGAGACCTTTTCCAGGAGTCAGTGGCTTTTATAGAGAGCTTACGGAGAATGGGAAGCATCCTATATTTTATGTTTCCAGCAGTGATTGGAACCTGTATGATCTGATCAAAGACTTTTTGGCATTTAGAAAAATTCCAGCCGGGCCGATCCTATTACAAGATTTACATTTAAGTCTGAAGAATATCTGGAAATCAGGTGGCGGTAGCCACCAACACAAGCTTGAAAAGATCAAAATGCTGCTTGATATGTATCCAGGGATGCGCTTTTTTCTTATTGGAGATAGTGGACAGCATGATCCGGAATTATACGGAGAAGTGATAAGGGAGTACCCTGAACGGATAAAATCGGTCTATATCCGAAAGGTAAGTGATGGTAAGGAAGAAGGACGGACCAAGCTGATAGAAGAATTAAAAAAGATAGGGGAATCTCCACAAATGGTTTTTGTGAAAAATACTCAAGAAGCCATCAAGCACGCCAAACAACACGAATTTATTCCTTCCTAAAAAGCTATGAGCAAAAAGTTTTTATACATTCTCAACCCAATCTCGGGAGAAGGGGTTGATCGAGCTGAAGTGAACGACGTTCTCGCCAATAATCTTTACGGTATAGACCTGACGGTCTACGAGACGACGGGCAAGCCCGAAGATCCACAAAATATCCAGCAACAACTAAAGGAAAAACATTGGGACGGAATCCTGATCGGAGGAGGGGATGGCACGATAAAAATGGTCGTGTCTGCCATACTGGGGACGGGCATCCCGGTAGGGATAATTCCTTTGGGCTCGGCCAATGGACTGGCTACGGGTTTTGGGATCCATGGGGTTTCGGATGCTTGCTTTGCCATTCAGAAAGGGCAAATCGAACCAGTGGATCTCTGGGATATAAATGGTGAGTTGTGTATCCATCTCAGTGATTTTGGCTTTAATGCCGGGTTAGTGAAAAAATCCACCGCTATGGAGAAAAGGGGGATGCTCGCGTATGCCAAAAGTTCACTGGAGCAGTTACGGGAGATGAGGTCGTACTCCTTTGTCATCAGGGCAAATGGAGAGGAAGAGAAAGTGACTGCCAAGATGCTGGTAGTAGCCAATGGTAACAAATATGGTACAGGGGCCGTGATCAATCCGTTTGGCAAAGTAGGTGATGGTAAATTTGAAGTGGTGACGGTAAATCCCGAAGGTATAGACGAGATCATCGGTCTTTCCCTTGCCTTGTTCAATGACCGTCTGAAAGAAATAAATCACGTAAAAAGTAGGAGTTTTGACAAGGCAGAGATAGATAATCCAGATGGGGCAGATTTCCAGATCGATGGAGAGGTCATGCCCCCGACAGATCAGATCAAAATCGAGGCTATTCCCCATCAGGTGAATTTCTACAGCCTTGAATAATAAGTTTGGCAGCGGCTAAACCTATCAGTGTGCAGTCAGGAATAGATGACTATGCGCGCACAGCTTTTCTTTGGGCCATGGCGTAGCCAAGATGCATGCCTTCATGGATGGCGTTGAATTCGACTGCTTCAGAGATGTTTTTTAGGGTGACGCCAAAGCTGGTGGTGTATTCGGTAAACGTGGCAAAACTTCCGGCCAAAAGATCGTTTTTAAAACTTTCCAAGGTTGATAGAGCTAACACTTTCAGCTCTTCAAGTTCTTTGGAGGTGATAGGAGATTCGGGTTTTGTTCCTTTTCGGTATTTTTCTACTAGTGTGTCGGGAACCAGCATTTCCTGTCCTGAAAGCTTGTAGCAGATGATTTGTTGCGTGACGATAACATGCCCGAAATTCCAGGCGATATTGTTGTTGAATCCTTTAGGGATTTCATTGAGTTCATCGATGGTCATGTCATTCACTAGACTGATGAAGTTTTCCCTGGTCTTTATGGTGGGGCTGATGTTCATGGTACATTACAATAAGTTGATTCGTTCTAAAGTTAGGTGATTTATTTAATGTTCACGAAGGCTTATTAAAAAAAGCTATACAATATATAAAAGTAAATCCGTCATTGTTTCTCTAAGGCTATGCCGAATGAAGCAATGACGGATAATTTATGTGCAATCTTTGTTCTTTTATACACCCAACGACCAATCGCCACGGTAATCCCTTCTGACGAACTGGTTGGCTTCTTCGAAGTTAGTGACTTTCATATTTGGTCCGTCCCATACCAGTTTGATACCTCTGCCAGGATAGTCGTAGCCGCCATTTTCGCGAGGTTTTCTGATGTCATAGCTGCGAATGGCAAGGTTGCCCATAAGGACTGACTCGGTAAGTGGTCCGGCGATAGAGAAAGGAGAACTAAGTTCTTTGAATTCCTTGCTGCCATGCCCGGCTACACAAGCTTTTACCCATTGGGCATAGTGGCCATTGTCGCCATTTTCTACCCTAGGGATGGTTTTTGGGACATTTTTTCCGTCTTCCCTGGAGGTTGGAAGGAGCATTGGGTTGATGCCGTAGGTGGAGCACATCATCTTGCCTTTGGTCCCTTCGATGATCACGCCATTGCCACCATCTCCCATTTGTTCGTTAGGGCCAAGTTCTTCTGGCCGGGTAGGCTGGATGCCGCCGTCCATCCAGTGGAATTCCAAGTCTTTGCCACTTGGCATTTTAAATTTCAGGGTAACGTGGGAGGACGGAGGGCATCCATCAGGGAAATATCCACGCTGAAACTCGCCTACATATACCGACCCTACGCTGCATTCAGCTTCCGTAGGATAGCCAAGGCCAAGGGTCCTGAATGGCGGTTCCATGATGTGGCAGGCCATGTCGCCAAGTGCTCCTGTGCCATAGTCCCACCATCCGCGCCAGTTGAAAGGGACGAGGTTGTCCACGTATTCTTTATAGGGGGCAGTGCCCAGCCAAAGGTCCCAGTCGAGCTCCTTAGGAGGTGTGGTGCCTTTTTCTGGCCATTTGATGCCTTGAGGCCAAACCGGACGGTCTGTCCAGCACCATACTTTGGTGGCTTCTCCGATCAGTCCTGCATCGTACCATTCCACCATCCGGCGAACACCGTCCCCAGAGGAGCCTTGGTTGCCCATTTGGGTAACCACTTTGTATTTTTCGGCAGCTTCGGTAAGCATCCTGGCCTCGTAGATATCGTGGGTAAGTGGCTTTTGTACATAGACGTGTTTCCCCAGCTGCATGGCGGCCATGGTCATGACAGCATGATTATGGTCAGGAGTGGAAATGGTAACCGCATCGATGTTTTTATGTTCTTTTTCTAGTAGCTCTCTATAGTCTTTATAGTACTTGGCTTTGGGGAAGCGCTCACGGGAAGTGGCAGCCCTTCTGTCGTCCACATCACAAAGATAGCCGATTTCTGCGTGGCCACTTTGGTACATGGCATTGATGTCGCTTTGGCCTTTTCCGCCAGCACCAATGCCTGCGATGACGATCTTGTCACTTGGAGCGGTAAATCCAGTGCCTCCTAGGACGTGCCGAGGTACTAAATAGAATCCTGCAGCTGCAGTGGCGGCACCTTTCAAAAACGTTCTTCTGGAATTGCCATTGCCGAGTGGCTTTTGTTTCTTCATGGGAATTATTGTCGGTTGAAAATTTTTTGATTGTTTTTTAGGTCAAACAATTTATCAAAAACTTTTTTTACTTCCATCTAAAAAATAGTTTTTCACTTTAAAAGGTCTTATTTTAGGATAAATGGTTGTGGTTTTTAACGATTTTTACCGATATAATTGAGGTTTTAGCTATTGCTAAATCGTTAAATTATCTTTAAATCTATGGTTTTTTTATGTCTAAAAGTTTATGTGATCATGAATAATGTTTTAGTAAAAAATTAATTAAGTTTAGGGATTGTTAAGCGAAATTTAAAAAAAATATAAATAAAATGACTGTACATAACATAGGTAGGATCTCGGTGGTTTTATTGGTAGTGACATTGATCTTTTCGTGTGGACAAGACCCTAAAATGTCCGGTGCTGCACTGATCCCGCTTCCCGACAGGGTGAGTGAAGCTGAGGGTGCTTTTGAAATCAACAAATCTACAAAAATCCATGTACAACAAGGTGCTGATGACATGCATGGTGTAGCTGGCTTTTTGTCGGAATTTATTCATAAAGCTACTGGTTTTAATGTACAGGTAGTAGAGGATCTTCCTGAAGCAGGTAATTATATTTCCTTGGTACAATCAGGGGATGGAGAGGCCTATACGCTTGACATAAACCGCGATCGTATTCAGGTTGAAGCGGGTTCTGCGGCGGGTGCTTTTTGGGCAGTGCAGACGCTTCGTCAATTATTGCCTGTAGCGATCGAAAAGCAAGGGACTTATGAAGGGGTGTCATGGAAGGTGCCGGCGGGAAAGATAGAAGATGATCCAGAATACGCGTATCGTGGAAGTATGCTCGATGTAGCCAGGCATTTCTTTGATGTCAATGATGTGAAGCGTTATATTGATTTGATGTCAATGTACAAGTTTAATCATTTGCACCTGCACTTGGCGGATGATCAAGGTTGGCGGATAGAGATCAAATCATGGCCAAAACTGACCGAAATTGGTGGTAGTACGGAAGTAGGCGGTGGTGCAGGTGGTTTCTATACCCAGGATGAATACAAGGAAATCGTGCAGTATGCAAGGGAGCGGTTTATTACGATCGTGCCGGAAATCGATATGCCGGGACATACTAATGCGGCCTTGGCTTCTTATCCAGAACTCAATTGTAATGATGAGGCTCCAGAGTTATATACAGGTATCGAAGTAGGGTTTAGTACGCTCTGTACGGACAAGGAAGTGACCTATCAATTTATCGATGATGTGGTACGCGAATTGGTGGAAATGACGCCTGGTCCCTACATTCATATTGGTGGCGATGAGTCACACGTGACCGCTTTGGAGGATTACATACCATTTATAGAACAGGTACAAGATATAGTCAATTCATATGACAAACAGGCCATCGGCTGGGATGAAATCGCCCATGCGGCGTTGCGGCCAAGTACGACAGCCCAATACTGGGCAAAAGCAGATAATGCAAAAATGGCCGTGGAGCAGGGATCCAAAGTGCTGATTTCTCCAGCGAGCAAGGCCTATTTGGACATGCAGTATGATTCTACTTCCAAGTTGGGATTGCATTGGGCAGCGTATATTGAATTGGACAGTGCTTATATATGGGAGCCTACCGAGTTGGTAGAGGGGATTGGCAAGGATGATATTTTGGGAGTGGAAGCACCGCTGTGGACTGAGACGATTGAGACGATGGATGATATTGAGTATATGGTATTCCCCCGATTGGTCGGAATTGCTGAGGTGGCTTGGACCTCACCCGATAATCGGGATTGGGAGAGTTATAAGGCACGATTGCGCAAGCATACCGCCAGGCTGGAGGCGCTGAATGTGGATTATTACAGATCACCGCTGTTGAAAGATAAGGAAGAAGAAAAATAAAAAGCACGTAGGCCGATTTTCCCAAATCGGCCTACGTGCTTTTTTGTGGTGGCTTTTTTAGGGTTAGAGCAATGACGGATCGCTGAGCTTTCCTATAAACAAAATGGCCCCGCTGTGTTTTTCTTGGATAAAGAACAAAAATGGCTTGTCTAGCTTGATGATAGGGGGGCCAACTGGGGCGGCAGAAGTGGCGATTGCTTCTACAATTGTAGCCGCTGCAGCTTCGGTGCCTTTTTCATCCACTTCGATCATTGCATCGTGAATGACTCGGCTGATTTTTAAATCATCCGTTGGGGTGTCAAACAGTTCGGTGAAGTTTTGCTCGTCAAATTCAAATGGGGTAACCAATCCTAGTGCTTTTAGATCTTCTTTAAGGTTACCAATTTTTTTGTGCATGTTGAACTTGGGCATATGGAGGATGATGGTCCTTTCCCTTGCTGCGTTTCGCCATTGCAGGAGATTTTCTGAATTGAGCAGTTCTTCTACCTGATCTAAGTTCGGTTCGTCTGGTAGTAGTACCCCCATGGAATATTGTCCCGTGCTATAGGGGATTTCCAAATAGGTCAGGTGCTCGGGTTTATGGTAGTTTAAATTAGCAGGTTCTTGGGTGTTCATCATGTCCACATTGACAATGGTGTGTTCATCGACATGGAACGGGGCCTTTACTGTAGCGCCTTTTTTAAACTGGTATTTCCAATCTCCCTTGAAGTATATGGCATTCACCAAATACATGACAGCATCCTTATGGATGTAGTCCAGCATATTTTGAATGAGGTTATTGGTGTGGGCTTCTATCCAACTATTGATGATGTCCACGGAATTAGGGTTTGCCATGTTTAGGCCACTCAGCGCAGCAAAATAGTGTTGCTGGACAATTTGTTGAAAGGCTTCCTTTACGGTGAGGCTTTCTTTGTACCAGATGCCGTTGGCAATCTTAAATGTCACCTTTGGATCTACTTCCTGGAGGAATTGCGTGAGCCCTTCGTTGGCTATATTGGCTTGGTCAGCGGTGAGGTTATCGTACCTGAGGGTTTGAATGTACTCTTCAATGACTGTTCCTTTATTGCCGTTCATGGTCATGGATAGTGCCTGCTGAATACTGAAAGGACTGAAAAAGAGGTTGGTGTCGTCATGGTTCTTAAGCTTCAGGTAGAGGTCGATGGCAAAATCTCCGCTGTAGGTGGCTAGAGACTGTTCCTCCGCAGTCAGTGTTCGTAGGTTGGGCTGGATATCGCGGTCTTGGGGATCCCCATCCATGCATCCAACTGTGGAAACAACCATTGATAAAAGAAGAAAATAATTGAACTTTTTCATGGCACGGTCATTTGGTTTTATTACCAATACGGTCAAAATCAAGTAAGTGCTACACCAAAAAAGTAACCAAAAAAAACCGCCGCTACGCCACGGCGCACAGGTGTGCAGCTATTGGTCTAAAATTAAAGCCTACCCCTCATGCAGGCAAACTCCTCCTGTCTAAAGCCAAGAAGGCCTATCTAAAGCCAGATAAACCTTTTCTAGCTGCCAACATTCTTTTTGGCTATTATTTCGTCAAACAAGCCTGCCTTCTTGCCTGCCCGCTTTATGCATTAGGAATCGTTATGAGAGCTGAAACTACAAGAAAATCAGTCCCGGTCAATCGGGAAGAGAAGCAACTGATTTTTAAGTGGTTTCAGGTCGAAATAGATAGGCTAGTGCATAATGCGGGTTCAAAAGTACTGTCATAAACAAAAACACCGTCATAGCGGACCTGTCTGTGATAAAAGCCAGGTCGGCTGTGACGGTGATGAATAGTCGCCATCTTTTCAGTATCTATTTTTTAGGGTAGGCTATTTGGATTTTTCCAGTGCCCGCTCAATATCGGCGATGATGTCATCATGGTGCTCCAGTCCCGCAGAGAGCCTGATCAGCCCAGGGAGAATGCCTACGCGCTGGCGTTCATCTTCAGTGAGCTTGCTGTGTGTCGTGGAAGCAGGATGGGTAATGATGCTTCTGGTGTCCCCTAGATTGGCGGTGACGGTGATCATCTGCAGCTCGTCAATGAATCGCTGAGCCCTTTCAATTCCTCCTTTCAGCGTGAGTGTGACTATGCCGCCGCCATGTTTCATTTGCTTCTTGGCAAGGTCATGCTGCGGATGGGATTTTAGGAAAGGGTATTTTACAAATTCTAGCTCTTTGTTGTCCTCGAAATAAGACGCTACTGCCAATGCATTGGCGCAGTGTCTTTCCATTCTGACCGAAAGTGTTTCCATGCTTCTGGAGAGAATCCAAGCATTGAAGGGAGAAATAGATGGCCCCGTGTGGCGTGTAAAGAACTGTACATCTTTGATAAGTTCTTGCTTTCCAAGGATTAATCCGCCCAGTACCCGTCCTTGTCCATCGATGTATTTGGTGGCGCTGTGGGCGACGATGTCCGCTCCCCATTTGGCAGGCTGCTGGAGGTAGGGAGTGGCGAAGCAATTATCGACCACTAGGATCAAGTTGTGTGCTTTGGCAAACTTGCCGATCCATTCCAGGTCGATTACCTCTAGACCAGGATTGGAAGGAGTCTCTATGAAGAGCATTTTTGTATTGGGCTTGACCAGCTTTTCCCAGTTTTCGATATCCGAAATGTCCCCGTAGGTAGAAGTGATGCCCCATTTGGGAAAGACCCTTGTGAGCAGCTGGTGGGTAGATCCAAACAATGATCTGGAAGCAAGGATATGGTCTCCTTGTTGTAGGAGAGAAGCGATGCTTCCAAACATTGCGGCCATTCCAGAGGCAGTGGCGATGCCGTCTTCGGTGCCTTCCAGGGCACAAACCTTTTCGATCAAGTCCGAGCTGTTGGGGTTTGCATACCTGGAGTAGATATTGCCCGGGATTTCCTCTGCAAACATCTGACGTGCCTCTTCGGCACTGTCAAAGGTGAAGCTGGAGGTCATGTAAATGGGGGCAGAATGCTCCCGTTGGTTGGATTTGGATGAAGCGATCCTGATGGCTTCTGTTTCAAAATGCTTATTTGACATGGTATTTAATATCTTTCAGTTTTATAGAATCGGTCATTAATCAAGAAAAGTCAATATTAGTCGAACATGGCATAGACCCACGAAATCCGATAATGGATAAGAAAAAAGCGGTGAAAAGGCAGATTGGTCATAATGTCTAATTTATAGGTCCCTAATTCGTTTTGGGCAGGTTTTGGCACCTTTTCGCAGCAGCGAATGGTTGCCAGAGGGTCAAAGAGCCTGGTCTCTCGCCTCTTCTGTATAAATCAGTCTCCTGAAGTCATGCAAAGTAACATCAGCCCGGTTGATTTTCCAAACAATTTGGCTTTTGAGTGTACAGGAGGATGGCCTATGGAATGTGTGGTTCAAGCATTTCTGCCCATCCCTCATAGCCCAGTTTGGTCATGTGGAGGCTGTCGGAGAGGAAGATTTCCGGCTTGGGTCGTCCTTCTTCATTAAGGGCAATGTCCCAAACATTAACAAATGCAACCCCGCTGGTCTTTTCGGCATATACTTTCAATAGCCGGTTTAGTGATTCATATTCTTCTCTGAGCTGCCAACGAGATGGACTGGGTTTGGGGCTTATGAGGACTATTTCAGTTTCTGGAAGTGCTGCCTGGAGTTTGCCGACCAGTTTTTGCATGGTGTTCAGGATGGTGACGGGAGTTTTACCGCTCGCCAGGTCATTGTCACCTTCGTAGATAAAAACCTTGTGTGGAGCGTAGCGAATGATCAGGTCATCAGCATAATGTAGCAATTCAAACGTCTGCGAACCCCCAAACCCGGTATTGACTACCGTCACGTCAGGGAAAAAGCGGTTGATGTCCTTCCACATTCTCACACTGGAGCTTCCTGTAAAAAGATAAATATCTCCTGATGGTACAGGGGTGTTGGAGACAATTTGATCTACTTCTTTTTGGAATTTTTCCGGTTTGTCCTGTGCTGATAGTGCATGGATAATGCATGCTTGGAGAAGTACAAGTAGTATGCCTGTGATACGGTGAAATGAAGCTGAGAGGGACATTTGTGCTAGTGGTTAGTGTTAAGGTTTTATCAGTTATTCTGTTATGTAAATAACTAAAAATATTGGAAAAGGAGAAATGTTAATACATCTGAAAAGGGAACGGAGTGTTTAAACCCGGATCCCGAATGCCCAAACTGGGTCTAGCTTATTTTTTCATTTCCGAACATATTGTCGTACATAGGCGGTACCTGTGCGATTTTGGTCAATGAGATTTAAAAGGCTTTGACGGACTGGGCAGGAGTTTTTACACCTTGAAAGTGCTGATTGGTGGCATTATAGGGTGTTTTCATCACATTGGTTATTGGATGTGTTTTCCGGTGCGTAATTTCAGAGGATTGTTGCTCGCTTTTTGAGTGGAAGAAGTGGAGTATCCCAATGAAATAGATTGTCAATGGAAAAAGTGAAAGCATTCTTTTGGTTTTGCAGTGGCGCCAATATGGCCATTCTTAAAAAATGTCCTACCGAAACGAACAAATATGTAGGAATCGGAGGTACGGTATTCTTTACAGGCGTATTGGCGGGATTGTCGGCTGGATATGCCCTGTACACGGTATTTGAAAGTTGGTATTTTGCGGTGACTTTTGGGTTGGTCTGGGGCGTGATGATTTTCAATTTAGACCGTTTTATTGTATCAAGCATGAGGAAGAAAGAAAGGTCTTGGGCTGAGTGGAAGCTGGCCTTTCCCCGGCTATTGCTCGCCGTGTTTTTGGCGATGGTGATCTCCAAGCCGCTGGAATTGAAGATCTTTGAGAAGGAAATCAATCAAAAAGTGGGGGAGCAAAAGGTGGTGGAGATGCAAGAGGCCAAAGAGAATTTGGGAGCTGCTTTTCCCGAGATAGTCCGTCTGGAACGGGAGAATCAACAGCTGCGCGATGAAATTGCGGCAAAGGCCACCTTCAGGGATCAGGTACAAAAGGAGTATGATGAGGAGCGTTTTGGGATAAAGACCCCAGGCACCACGGGCGTAGTAGGCTTGGGGAGCAATGCAAAAAAGAAAGAAGAGCAGCTGGATGCAGCCCAACAGGATTTGGAGCGAATGCAGGAAAGGAATTGGGCGAAGATCGATGAGAATGAGAGGGAGATCGCAGCAGTATTGGCCAGAAAGCAACAAGTGTTTGAGAAGCAGCAAATTTCAATCGATCAGCTTGACGGGTTGGCAGCTAGGATGCATGCCCTGTCGGAGCTGACAGGGGAGAGTCAAGCGGTCTATCTGGCCAATTTTTTCATTATGTTGCTTTTTGTGGCGATGGAAACTGCTCCTGTGCTGGTCAAGTTGATGGCAGGAAGAGGGCCTTACGACCAAATGCTGGACAAGTCAGAGCGTGCTGTAAAGGTGTATGCCGATGAGTACAACTATAAAAACCAGGCTGAAAGCACCAGCCGGATCCGGGTATTCGATGAGGTGATCGCCGCAGAGACCTTATCGCTCATTAAGAAAAAACTCCATCGCAATGAGGTCTTGACCGAAGCAGAAATGAACCTTCTCGAAAAGCGGATAAAAGATGCCAATGAGCTTAAAGGACAGGACAAAACTGAGCATCAGGAGGAGGCCATTAAAGATTAGTCTATAGTGAAGCGGTTCGTAGGTTGTTAGGGGTTGCGGTTTGCGCAATTCCTTCCAGTCTGTCCATTACTTGAGGGATGGATTTCCACTCGGTAAGGTTGATGACAAATACGATCCACCCAAAGAATTTTCCCGGATTGGCTATTTTGTTCCCGATTCGGTGAATGGCTTGGTCGCGGATCATGAAGCATCGATCAATATCCTGGGTGGTGCTGTATTCTTGGGCAAACTTCCATGCCCCGTCCCTAGCGATTTGGATGCTGAAATTGAGCAGGAGTTCATCTTTCCCATCGGCCAGCTGGATCAGAAAACCAAATAGTGGAGAAATGATGGAAAGGTTGGTTTTTACACCGTCCACCATGCTTGCCAAGATAATGTTGATCTTATCAAAGTCATCTTTTATGGTCTCCAGGCCGTTTCCCTGCATGGTTTGGACGGTCGCAATGCCTAAGTCCAGGTTGATGTGGGCGTTTATGCCCAAGAGTAAATGCTGGAGAATAACCTTTCCGGTTTTTTTGGTGGTGTCAAAGGCACAAAGCCAGCTTTGACTGGTGGGGACCCCAGAAAGGTAGTTCTCGTACGCGTCGAAAAATCGCTTGGCAAAGATGATGTCAAGTCGCTCCATGCGTGCGTTGTCTTCAAACTCTCCAAGGTCTATTCCTTCTTTTATCCTCTTGGTGACTTGCCGATACAAAATGGCAAAGTAGCCAATTCTGCTTTTTTGTGTTCTGCAGTCGGCTACTATTTGATCCATTCTGGTGATTACCTCTTCTATTGAAAGCATAGTCGAAAAGTCCGTGCAATTGGTATGTTTTTTTTAAGATAATAAAATTATTGATGTTTTTGGTTTAATTCGACCTGTATGGAGCGTTTTTCGAATGTGATGGGTAGTTTGTGATTGTTTTGGGAAAGTTGGGAAATTATCGAGATACTATGGCTTTCTTAGGAAAGTGGAGAATTAATCGTTTTAGTATGGATTGTAGAGGTGTAGTTGTATTTCGGATGGAGTGGGATTAAGTGTTGATTAAGGAACTGAACGATTGATCGGAGAAATTATTTTTGGTGTTTTATTGTAATCAAAAATATTTTTATTAAGTTTAAAGAAGTTTTGGTTCTAAAAACGAGGATTAACTTCCTTTTTTCCAAAATATATACGGCTGTTAGTCAGTTAAAATAAACCCATTCGAGGAATCTCTGCAAGGATTCCTCTTTTTTTTGTCTTTTTTTAAACCAGTTTTCGTTTGTTTTGCATAAATAATTTGATTTTCGTGTTGTTTTTAAACCTGTTTTTTGATTTTTAACAAAATCAATTTTCTATTGGGCTGTTGTATTAACCGGTTTTTGGTGTAAGTGTCAGTTTTTAAGTGTATTAGGTTTTTATTTTAGCCTGTTTGTGCTACTGGTAGGCTTTGAGCCAGTGTAAAGCTCGTTCCTGACTTGGTGTTAATTAATTGTTAAGTAGGTGTGGCGAGTTGGGGGATTTGGTTCTATATGATTTGGTGTGGGTAAGTATTAGGGTAGATTGTTAAATTTCAGTGAAATGGCTCCTTTAACCTTTGTCACTTTTTTGCTACAGGTCAAAAAAGTGACCAAAAAACCCTGCATACATGCAGGTAAACTCCTCGTGTTTAGCTTCCAATAACCATTTTTCCCACTATTTCGTCAAACAAGCCTGCCCTTTTTCCGCCTGCTTGTTTAATTTCTTCACGCCCAATAGCTGCTAGGCGGATGATGTCCTTGGGGCTATTTTACTAGGTGATGATTAATCATCAGGATTTTTGAAAAAAATCTACCCACTGTAATCCATATAGAGCCTGGGGTTTATAGGATCAGGCCATACTTCTTGGGTTTATCTGCAAGGAGGATTAACCTCAGTTCGATTATAAAACCGTCACTGCGAGGCTTAGAGGTAGGCCTGAGCGGGTGGAAGCCGTGGCAGCTCGCCGCGGCGAGTTGCCACACCCTTTTCCAACCCACATCCTCCTAAAAAGGGTTCGCAATAACGCTTTTTATAATAAAAATAAGTCGAGCTCAGGTTATTACAAATGCCTTTCTCAACAGTTTGCATTTCAAATGTGGAACAAAAGATAGGGGTATGGCAAAGGCGTTTATTAAAGTGAAGGGAAACGAATCACGTGTAGGGTGAGGATCATCCGTGCCGCTGGCACTTTAACGCTGTTTATGCGTTAGGAATCACATTCAAGACTGAAAAAGAAAGAACATCAATTGGCTTGAAGATTGAGGCATTCGCCGCGACGGATCAGGTCACAATACCTGTGGTTGTGGGGTAGATAGGCCAATGTATCTTCTTGCCAATAATATAAAAGCCATTCGTTTAAATGAATGGCTTTTGACATTATGGGATTACGTACGGTGTCGTGACCGTGTGCGGTTTACCCATAATTATATTCTGGTTTCCAGTTTTCGATGGTTTTGTTGAACAGGGAATGGTTGGCCAAATGGATGCAGGTGGCGGTAGTGGCGCCACTGATGACATTAGAGGCTGGGTATTCTTTGTTCTGAATGGATTTATAAAAATCGCTGAAGGCATACCAAGTTCCGTCTTTGGTCTTTTCTTCCAAAATAGGGATTCCTTTACCTTCTTTCCAAGTGAGCTTGGTGGCGCCAGATACGCCATCGACAATTTGCAATTCATCCATTCGCTCTTTTTCAGGATAGAAATATCCTTCACTCATCAATAGCTCTACGGTTCCTTGTGTGCCTTTGATTGAGAAAGAATATCCTTCTCGTGCGTTGCTGCAGGTAGCACCAAAATTACCGATCATCCCTTCCTTTTCATATCTTAGGAGAAGCTGTACATTATCGTAGGTTTCTCGACCATCGTGATAATTGTCGATCCCTCCCGTTCCGATGATGGTGTCAGGGTGGGTCTCGAAGGCCCAGTTGATGAAGTCAATTTGGTGGGAAAGGAGTTCGGCGGGAAGTCCTCCGGAAAATTCCCTATACATTCTCCAATTAATGATCCTTTCCAAGGAAGGATCGGGAACAGGTCTTTTCCAATTCCAGTTTCTGTCCCATCGGGAATCGATTTGGGTGATTTTTCCCATATAGCCCGATTGGATCATATCTTTTACTTTATAGTACAGAGGAGTGTAGCGATATTGGTGGCCTACCTGAAGGGTAAGTGAAGGATTCTTCTTCACCAAATCGATAAGCTCCATGGCCTCAGGGATGTTATAGGTCATCGTTTTTTCGAGATAAACATGCTTTCCTGCTTGCAGGGCTGCTTTTGCCGGGGCAAAATGCATGTTAAGTGGGGTAGCAATGGCCACTGCTTCTAAGGAGCTGTTATCCACTAAATCTTGGTAGTTTTTGTAGGATTTGGCTTTTAGGTCTGGGAAAGCTTTGCGGGTTTGATCCAGCCGAAAGTCCATGTTGTCACAAATGGCGACGATCTCAAATTGCTCAGGCATGCCCGACATGACGTGCATTAGTCCCTTTCCCCTGTCTCCACAGCCTATGACGCCTATTTTGATAGGACCTTTATCGGTGTTGTTTCGGAACGCGTTTGCGAATTGGTAAGGGAGAATGGATCCGCCTAAAACTACACCACCGGTTTTCATAAAGTCCCTTCTATTCATGATTGCATTTATTAATAATTTGAACGATTATATTTCTTGACAAGGTTTAAATATATAAGATTAATGGTTGAAAGAAAAATGAATAATTTTTTAGTGGGGACATGGTCTGGTTGTTTGGTGGTTTTACGGTGTATTAGGTAAACGGTAATGAAAATTGTAATTCTTCCTATATTTGAACCTGTTATAAATCAAAAGCAACCGAAATGTATTTGTTTGGAGCATCTGGTCATGGCAAGGTCGTGATCTCAAATTTGGAAAGCCAAGGTGAAGTAGTCCACGGTTTGTATGATGACGACCCTTCCGTCAAGGAATGCTTGAATTATCCGGTATTTCAGTGGGACGGTACTGCTGATATTAGCCAACATTTAATTGTAAGTATTGGGGATAATTCCATACGGCGTCAAGTGGTGGAGAGGCTGTTGGGAAGAGTGGTTTATGGCAGGGCAATTCACAGGCATGCGCTAGTCAGTGGCCATGCGGTAATAGCTGCGGGAACTGTGGTGATGGCAGGGGCCGTTATTCAGCCCGACGCCAGGATCGGCTCCCATGTCATTGTCAATACATCGGCTTCGGTAGATCATGATTGCAGGGTCGGGGATTATGTACACATCGGGCCAAAAGCAGTCCTGTGTGGAGAGGTGAAGATAGGAAAGGGAGCTTTGATCGGTGCAGGGAGTACTTTAGTGCCAGGGATTCGTGTGGGGGCGGGCTGTGTGATTGGTGCGGGAAGTACGGTGTTACGGGATGTGGCTGATGGGGAAAAAGTATGGGGGACAGTAAAGTGAAACGAGTATGAAAGAAAATAGGATCCGGGCATCGGTGCCTACGATTACGGACGAGCGCTTGTTAGATGAAATGGATCAGCAGGGAGCATTGGTGGAGATTGCCGCAGGGGAAGCGATCATGGAACCAGGAAAATTTATAAAGACCGTGCCGATCGTGTTGGAGGGCGCCATTAAGGTCTTGAGGTTGGACGAAGAGGGAAAGGAGCTTTTCTTGTACTACCTGTATCCCGGCGAGACATGTGCCTTGTCACTAACCTGTTGCGAGGCAGGGAGGGCAAGTGAAGTAAAAGCAATAGTGGAAGAAGATACCAAGATGCTCATGGTTCCTGTCCAGTATCATGAGCAGTGGTATGAGCAGTATAAACAATGGAAAGATTTTGTCATGGCAACGTACCAAAAGCGTTTTCAGGAAATGCTGAAAGTGCTTGATTCTGTGGCATTTCTTAAAATGGATCAGCGATTGGCCAGGTACTTGGTGGCCAGAATGAAGAAAAACGGCACCACTGATCTTTCCATTACCCATCAGGAAATAGCCAATGAACTGGGGACTTCACGGGAGGTGATCTCCAGGCTCCTCAAGCAATTGGAAAAGAAAAAGTGGATTGAGCTGGGACGAAACAGGATCTTTGTCCGGGGTGATTTTGAGGAACTGGCAGAAGTGGGAAGGTGATGTTGATCAGTAACTATGGTTTTTTGGACTTGAGCACTAAAAGGGGCGTGGTAGTGTGGAGGGCCATTTCCGCACAGTGGCTAGTCCTGAAAAGGTAGTCAAAAAAGCCGTGGTGTTTCGAAAACATGGTCAGAAGTGTTCTGGGGTGGTGTTGGGCGTATTGTTGTAGTCCTTCGTTGACCTGATCGGCATTTAACGTGTCAAAGGTGATGGACAACTCGGGGAACCGGTCTTTTAAAAACATGGACAATTCCGAAAAGGGTATTTCGGGAAGTGGGTCGTTGTCCTTTTTGATGTGGATGATTTGATATGGGAGTTTGTAATGACGGGTAAGTGCAATAAGTTGGCCCAAAAAGACAATATCTTCCCTGTTTAGCTCCATGGCCATGGAGATAGTATCTACTGCCTTAAACGTGGCGCTGGCGGGAATGGTAAGTACAGGCGTACGGCTTAGCCGGATAACCTCCGAAGTGGTTGAGCCAAATATTTTGGAAGGGAAGTCACTTTTTCCTTGGCTGCCCAGAATGATCAAGTCATAAGCCCCTTTTTCGGATTCCGCACAAATGGCCGAAGAGGGTGCCGTCTGCTCAATCAGGTAGTTGGTTTCTATTCCTTCTTTATTACAAATCTTTTTCAAGGACTGCAATGCCTTTGTGGCTTGCTGCTCTATCGTGGTAATGTATTCGGCTGTTTGGGCCGCAAAGTCATATACAGGCGTGTAAGCAAACAGCAGCGTAATTGAACTGCTGTGAGCTTTGGATAGATGCAGTGCGAAATCCAATGCGTTTTGCGCATTTTCGGAAAGATCAGTACCTACTAATAATTTCATCCTTGGTCATAAATGCCTATAACAATTAAAGATAACAACATTGGAGGATATTCTCAATAAGAACGGGGCTGATATAATGTAACAAAAGTCACTGAATAAGCGGAATGGATAAGGTAGCTTTGTACAAGTTTGATGAAAGAGGAACAATCGCATGGAAGTAAATTCACTAATCGGGTTGGTAGGGGCAGTATTGATAGGTATCAGTCTTGGAATGATCGGTGGTGGAGGGTCTATTTTGACCGTACCCATTTTGGTCTACCTTTTAGGGATAGAACCAATATTGGCCACCGCCTATTCACTTTTTGTCGTGGGAAGCACCTCTTTGGTGGGGGCAGGAAGCTACCTGAAGCGAGGAAAGGTGTCTTATCGAATTGCGCTGGTTTTTGCCATTCCTTCTTTTTTGGCGATTTTTCTCATGCGCAAATTTGTGGTGCATGCCCTGCCTGAGATTTTATTTACAATGGGTAGTTTTACCGTTTCAAAGGACTTGGCGATCATGGTGTTCTTTGCTGCCATCATGTTGTTAGCGGCATATTCCATGATAAAAAATGGAGCCAAGCCAAAACCGGAAAGTAAGACAAAAGCACTCAATTATCCACTCATCGCAGTGCAGGGAATGGTGGAAGGAAGTATTACGGGGATCGTAGGAGCAGGAGGAGGCTTTTTGATCATTCCAGCATTGGTGCTGATCGCTAAGCTACCCATGCGAGTGGCGGTCGGTACTTCCTTGTTGATTATTGGGATTAAGTCACTTTTGGGGTTTACAGGAGACCTTGTCTCTCAAGATATTGATTGGTTTTTTCTTTTGGTCTTTACAGGGCTGAGTATTCTAGGGATTTTTATTGGCGGGAAGCTTTCCCGTAAGGTGAATGAGGCAGCCCTGAAAAAAGCCTTTGGGTGGTTTGTGCTGCTGATGGGAGCCTATATTCTGATCAGGGAAATCTTTATCGGGTAGTGGGGGCTTATGTGATAGATGTCACTGAGAAAATGATTTGCCTACCTTAAATTAGTAGTATTATTTACCAAACGGAACTAGCACGTGTTCCTTTGGCATTTATTATAGAAATCAACCGCAAATATAACTAAAAGATAAAAATGAAAATTGAACAAATCTATACGGGATGTTTGGCGCAAGGGGCTTATTACATTGAGTCCAAGGGAGAAGCTGCCATCATCGATCCACTTCGGGAAGTAGATCCCTATGTCGAAAAAGCCAAGCGGAATGATGCTGCGATCAAGTATGTCCTTGAGACGCACTTTCACGCTGATTTTGTGTCAGGGCACAAGGACTTGGCGGAGAAAACAGGTGCCAGTATTGTCTTCGGTCCCACTGAAGCCAAGTTGGGTTTTGATGCGATCATTGCTGAAGATGAACAAGAATTTAAAATTGGGGATATCACCATAAAATTGCTGCATACACCGGGGCATACCATGGAAAGCTCATGTTACCTGTTAAGTGATGAAACAGGAACACCCAAAGCGATATTTACTGGTGATACCTTATTTATTGGGGATGTGGGGAGACCGGATTTGGCGCAGAAAGTATCCGAAGACTTGACACAAGAAAAACAAGCAGGGCATTTATATGACTCTTTGAGGAATAAAATACTACCGCTTCCAGATGATCTGGTGGTGTATCCTGCTCATGGGGCAGGAAGTGCCTGTGGGAAAAATATGAGCAAGGAAACTTCGGATACCTTGGGCAATCAGAAGAAAACAAATTATGCCCTTCAGGAAATGACCAAAGAGGAATTCATCAAAAAGCTAATAGAAGGGCTTACCCCACCGCCAGCATATTTTCCACAAAATGTCAAAATGAATATTCAGGGGTATGATAGTATCGACGAAGTGCTGGAGCGGGGCGTCAAGGCCTTGTCCCCAGTGGATTTTGAGGCAGTAGCCAATGATACAGGAGCCGTGTTACTGGATACCAGAAGCCCTCAGGTATTTGCCCAAGGGTTTATTCCCAATGCTGTTAACATTGGCATAGACGGAAGCTTTGCCGTTTGGGTAGGTACAATGATCCCAGACGTGAAACAGAAGATCTTGGTCATTGCGGAAGAAGGCAGAGAGGAAGAGGTGATCACGCGATTGGCCAGGGTAGGCTATGACTTTGCCTTGGGGTACCTGAAAGGTGGTTTTGAAGCTTGGAAAGCGGCTGGAAATGAAGTGGATACCATTACTTCCCTCCAACCCGAGGAAGTAGCTAAAGTCACTAAAGACAATCCCAATGCTGTTATTTTGGATGTCCGTAAGCAAAGTGAATATGATAGCGAGCATGTCAAAGGGGCAGAACACGCTCCCTTGGATTATATCAATGAACATATGGGGCAATTGGAGAAGGACAAAACCTACTTCGTGCACTGTGCAGGAGGATACCGTTCCATGATTTTCGCTTCGACCATGCGGGCAAGAGGTTATGACAACTTAGTGGATATATCAGGCGGGTTCAAGGCCATCAAAGAATCGGAAGCGTTTGACTTGACTGATTTTGTTTGTCCCACCACTAAATTATAATCGGTAACTATTATGGAGAATTTTATAGAATGGATCAGTCAGCCTTGGCCCTGGTATGTAGCAGGGCCTTTGCTCGGGCTGACGGTGCCCATATTGCTCTTGATTGGCAACAGGTCATTTGGCGTGTCTTCATCGTTACGGCATGTCTGTGCCGCTTGTGTGCCCGCTAAAATCCCCTTCTTTTCCTATAATTGGAAGGCGGAAGCTTGGAACTTGTTTTTTGTGGCGGGTATCGTACTTGGCGGAGTGGTGGCCGCATCGGTTCTGTCCAACCCTGCGGAGGTCATCGTTGCCCAAAGTACACAGCAGGATTTAAGGGCTCTGGGGATTACCCGGTTCGAAAACCTCTTGCCATCCGAGATATTTACTTGGGACAACCTATTGACGATGAAGGGATTGGTTTTCTTTGTCTTTGGAGGATTCCTGGTTGGGTTTGGCACCCGGTATGCGGGCGGCTGTACTTCTGGTCATGCCATCATGGGGATCAGTAACCTCCAGTGGCCTTCTGTGGTGGCTACGATCTTCTTTATGCTTGGAGGATTTGCGATGACCCATTTATTACTACCATTTCTGATGCGGCTGTCAGGGTTTTAGGTTGACCATTTTAGGGGCTCCTATGTTTTCGGTTGCTAAAAGGAATTACGAATTAAGAAATTATAAATATGAGTACTATAAAATCAGAAAAAGGGTTTGCCTTGGCCAAATACCTCTTGGTAGGGATGTTTTTTGGAATTGTACTGGTGAAGGCCGAGGTGATTTCCTGGTTCAGGATCCAGGAAATGTTTAGACTCCAATCTTTCCATATGTATGGTGTGATAGGAGCTGCAATAGCCGTGGGCATGCTTTCCATATTCCTTATCAAGAAATTTAACATTAAGACCGTTTCAGGAGAGAAGGTGGTCATAAAAGACAAGGAGTTTAGAAAAGGACAGGTGATTGGCGGATTTATATTTGGGTTGGGATGGGCTGTCACTGGTGCCTGTCCAGGGCCGATATTTGCCCAAATAGGCATTGGCTATACTGTGGTCATCGTGACCTTTATCAGTGCGCTTTTAGGCACTTGGGTGTATGGTAGGTTGGCTGATAAACTCCCCAATTGATACATGTTTGTTTTTTGGCAGTTATCAAATGGTTACAGTAGTTCTTACAGCTGTGCTGCGGGACCACGAGGTTTAAGTTTTTAACTAATGCTACTAGTGGAGCATCCCTACTGATGCCGGTGCCCACTAATAAACACGAAATCAGATATACACTATCTAAAAGATATAGATGCCTTCGCAGGGCAAACGCGTTTAGTGTTTTGAAGGGAGACAATTTTCGTGTAGGCATGGCTATCATCCGGGCCGCTGGCACTTTGCCCCGATTTCCCTGCGATTTGTACATTGGAAACCGCAGTAGCCTATCTTACAGAATGGCGGGAAAGGCTGAAAGAATGATGAGTTGATTTGGATCGAACAAGCCGTCGCAGCTATCTGTTCATGTATAGTGGTTGGCTTGGTTGAGGTTAAACTCAGAATCAATGCCGTTTAGTTAGTGTGTATCTGGAAAATATGGGTTCTATATTTTTTCCTTGGGCAGTTATTTTTCTAGCTAAATCCCTAGGTGGTTTTCATCTCTTTACCTTTGTTACTTTTTTGCTTCAGGTCAAAAAAGTAACCAAAAAACCCCGCCGCTACGCCACGGCGCACAGGTGTGCATCTATTGGGCTAAAATTAAAGCCTTCCCTCATGCAGGCAAACTCCTCCTTTTCTAGCTGCCAACATTCTTTTTGGGCAGCCTTTCGTCAAACAAGCCTGCGTTCTTGCCCACCCGCTATTTAATTCCTTAACGCCCAATACCTGCAAGGCGGATCCGATTAATAAGTTTCTTATGGATAAATTATCATCATTATTCCATGTAGTGGTATATTTTCTTAAGTAACCAAGGACCTAGATTTTTTCTTTCTTTTTTCATCAATAGCCTGCCCCGAAGGCTTTCGGGGGAAAAAAGGAAAAGGATAAAATCCACCAAAATGGCCAAAGCCATACAATTAAAGTCAAATAGAAAAGAAACTCCTAGCAGGTGAAAACAGGGAAATGGCCTTAACTAAACGGCATTAAACCAAGAATAGGTGTAAGCAACTGAGCGTCCTGCCTAATCCGCCTATATGGCCAGATTTTATTTGAAGACTTTTTTATATACTGTCCGGATGATAAAGATGGCGATGAGGACGGTGCCTCCAGCGATTACGAATTCCATTTTGAAGTGATTTTGTACGTTAAGGTAGTTTTAAAATTACATGAATCGGAGTGAATGGAGAAAAAACATTTCAGCTGCAATCGATTGTGTTGTTTTTTGTTAGAAAATCAGGGTTTTTAATGCTGAAAAAGTCCTTTACTTTGTGGTATCAAACCTATTTGACAGAGCAACTATGAACTTACTAAGAAAACGGCGTATCGCGTTAAGCGGACTTTTCTTTCTGGCCGGTTTAAGTTTCGCCTCATGGGCATCAAGGATTCCAGATTTCCAGCAGCTGTTTGACCTGAGCGAGGGGCAATTGGGGACATTGCTGCTAGGGATGCCCCTTGGCTCCTTGATAGCTTTGCCACTGGCGGGCTGGGCAGTGGATAAGTATGGCAGTCGTAGAGTGATTGTGACAGGAAGTTTGCTGTATGCATTGTCCTTATTGAGCTTAGGCTATACCGGTTCAGTGATACAGCTGGGCGTGGCGGTGGTTTTGTTTGGGATGATGGGAAATATCATGAACATTTCCTTGAATACCCAGGCCCTGCTGGTAGAGGATGGGTACAATCGCAGTATTTTGGCCTCGTTTCACGGTTTATGGAGTTTGGCAGGATTTGCGGGAGCAGGTATCGGAGCACTAATGATCAAGCTCGGTTGGGCACCGGTCAATCATTATTGGCTGGTAGCCGGCATTATGCTGCTGATTTTGGTGTCAAGTTTCAATTTGCTTTTCAAAGAGGAGAAAAGAGCAGGTAGTGGCGGTTTAATGCTCAAAAAGCCCGATGCATTATTGCTTAGGATAGGCTTGGTAGGTTTTTTTGGGATGATGTGCGAGGGATGCATGTTTGATTGGAGCGGTGTTTATTTGAAGAAAGTGGTTGTGGCGAGTCCTGATTTGGTGCCACTGGGCTATGTGACCTTCATGGCTGCCATGGCCTCCGGAAGGTTTTTCTCTGATGCCCTGGCCAATAAGTGGAGTAAAATCGTGATGCTGAGGATTTCCGGTACCTTGATATGCATCGGGCTTTTGATAGCGGTGATCTATCCTGCGTTTGGGACAGCTGTGGCAGGTTTTTTATTGGTTGGTTTTGGGACAGCTTCTGTTATTCCATTATCATATAGCATCGCTGGTAGGTCCAAAATGTACGCTCCAAGTATATCTTTGGCATTGGTGTCCACGATTTCATTTTTTGGCTTTTTACTGGGCCCTCCGATGATCGGTTTTATTGCGGAATTGTTCGACCTCCAGGTGTCTTTTGCTGTGATAGCCATGATGGGTATGTGCATTACGCTTTTGGTCAGCATAAAAACGCAATTATTTGAAAGTTATAAGATTCCTGCAAATAAAAAAGCTGCGGCAGGAAAGTAATGTAATACGGCCAGAAACTTCCAAAGGGTGTTTTGAGAAAGGTGGAAATCACCTTGGTATTTATTCCTTAAGAAAAATCAAATTTCCCTATCTTTGCAGCCTATGAGCAAAAGAGACTTTAAAAGATATACCGTTACTTCAGCGTTGCCTTATGCGAATGGGCCGCTCCATATTGGCCATTTGGCAGGGTGTTATATTCCATCAGATATTTATGTGCGCTACTTGAGATCGCTTGGCAAGGATGTGGTGTATATTGGTGGCTCTGACGAGCATGGCGTTGCCATTACCATAAAGGCCAAAAAAGAAGGTGTCAGCGCTCAGGAAATCGTGGACCGCTATCATGGCATTATGAAGGGCAGTTTCGAAGAATTTGGGATTAGCTTTGATCATTATAGCCGTACCAGCTCGCCGGTGCACCATGAGACGGCCTCTGAGTTTTTTAAGGACTTGTATGAAAAAGGTGAGTTTTTGGAGCAGACTACAGAGCAATATTACGACGAGGAGGCCGGCCAGTTTTTGGCGGATCGCTACATCGAAGGGACTTGCCCAAAATGCGGGCACGAAGGTGCCTATGGTGACCAATGCGAAAAGTGTGGGTCATCACTGAGCCCTACCGAGCTGATCAATCCTAAATCCAAACTCAGTGGCAATTCACCTGTTCTTAAAGAAACCAAGCATTGGTTTTTGGATCTGGGAAAATATGCTGGTTTTCTGAGAAAGTGGATATTGGAAGAGCACCAAGAGGACTGGAAAAATAATGTACTGGGGCAATGTCGGTCTTGGCTCGAGACAGGCGATGGCCTTCAGGCGAGGTCGATGACCAGGGATATGGACTGGGGCGTACCCGTGCCTGTAGAAGGAGCAGAAGGGAAAGTGTTATATGTGTGGTTTGATGCGCCGATAGGCTATATCTCCTCTACCAAAGAGTGGGCCGCCGAAAAGGGAGTGGACTGGGAGCCTTATTGGAAAGATGAAGATACGAAACTGGTGCATTTCATCGGTAAAGATAATATTGTGTTTCACTGTATCATTTTTCCAGCCATTCTAAAAACCCACGGAGAATATATCCTTCCAGATAATGTGCCGGCCAATGAGTTTTTGAACTTGGAAGGAGAGAAGATATCTACTTCTCGAAACTGGGCCGTGTGGCTTCATGAGTACTTGAAGGAATTTCCCGGCAAACAAGACGTGCTGCGGTACGTTCTTACGGCCAATGCACCGGAAGCAAAGGACAATGACTTTACCTGGAAGGATTTTCAGGGAAGGAACAATTCCGAATTGGTGGCCATTTATGGCAACTTTGTCAATAGGGCGGTGGTGCTTACCCATAAGTACTTTGAAGGAGTTATCCCACAGCGGGGAGCCTTGTCACCATATGATCAAGAAGTGCTGGCAGCATTGGAAGGTTATCCAGATAAAATAGCCGCTTCTATCGAAAAATTCAGGTTTAGGGAAGCGCTTGGGCTAGTGATGGATTTTGCCCGCTTGGGCAATAAGTACTTGGCAGATACTGAGCCCTGGAAGAGCATTAAGCAGGATAAGGAGCGGACTGGTACGGTGCTAAACATCGCACTGAACATTGCAGCGAATCTCGGTGTGGTCTCAGCGCCTTTCCTTCCATTTACTGCTGAGAAACTTGCCAAAATGCTGGGGACAAAGGAGGTAGATTGGACAAAGGCTGGTAATGGAGAAATCCTCAAGGGTGGAGAAACTATCGGGGAAGCTGCTTTACTGTTTGAAAAAGTGGAAGATAGTGTAGTCGAACAGCAAGTGAACAAGCTACTGGAGACCAAAAAACAAAATGAATCCGCAAACACTCCTGCTGAACCAGTGAAGGATACCATTGCCTTTGATGATTTTATGAAAATGGACCTAAGGGTGGTTACCGTACTGGAAGCAGAGAAAATGAAGAAATCCAAAAAACTGCTTAAACTAGTGGTGGATACTGGCCTTGGCAAGCGTACTGTCCTCAGTGGGATTTCAGAACACTTCAAGCCGGAGGATTTAATAGGTAAGCAAGTGACCATGTTGATTAACTTGGCTCCCCGTAGGATGATGGGAATCGAATCTGAAGGAATGATCTTGATGGCCGAGGACAAAGATGGCTCACTCCGCCTGATGATGCCAAGTGGCCCTGCCGCTCCAGGGTCTCAGATCAATTGATACGGATCAATTTTAGTTTGGAGTCCGCTTTTCTTTGGAAAGCGGACTTTTTTTGATCCCTATGAAAATGCTTTATTTCTTTAAAAAAATATATGGAGTGTTTGAAATTTATAATTTACGATATCGGCTTGTATCATCTTGACTAAAACGGTTTATTATTGGTTTGGGAATAAATTGGTTATTAGCATAATAAATTGAGATATTGATTTAATATAAGAAATAGGATTAAAAGTAGATGTTGTTTTTGAATTCTGTTCTAAAAATACCCGATTTGGGGTATTTTTTTGTTGATATTAAAGTTTTAGCTTTGAAATATTGTGAACCTTACCAATTCCTAGCATGACCTTCTATTATCTGACCAATTTTTATAGCCACACAGCTCCACATATTATTCATGCCCTAAATTGTCCGGATATGCCCGATATGAGTGAGCTAAGTTACTTGGGACCTTTTAATAATTGCTTAGAAGCGCATAGGCATGCCTCTAAGAAATTTGAAAATGTCACCGTATGCGAGTGCTGCTGTGACAAGCACAAAAAGGCAATCATTAATAAAGCCTCTTGCCAATAGGCTAGGTTATTCTATTGATTGGTAGGAGGGGTATTGATCATTATACATCAAAAAAACGAAGTTTTCGATATTTTACTGGGAATGACAGGCTGATAAAGTATGTTTCGTCCATCAGCAGGCTCTTTATTTTCCAATCCGAGAAGCCTCCCCCTACTTCATAGGGAATATACTGCGTGCCGTCTAGGCAGTTGATGGTATGGAGGTTGTCCACCATGCCTACAGAAGTGGCTTTTAGCAGGGACTCTTTACGGGTCCAAAGTTTATAAAATTCATGACGAGGTGAATACGCATTTTCAATAAAGTGTGTCTCAGGTTTGGTAAAACAGTTATTGATCAATGATAGAAAGTCAAAATCGCTGTCAACGTGTTCAATGTCCACTCCAACTTCATCACGACAAAAACTGAAAATCACCCAGTCTTTGGAGTGGGAAATATTAAAATGGATGTTCCGGTCGCTTTTTAATATCGGTTTTTTATTGATGCCTTCGATAAATTCAATTTCCTTGGGAGGTTTGTTAAGGTATTTTGATAGCAAGACTTTTAGGTACCCTTTACCAATAATATACCTTATCCGGTCACTTTCCCGTTGGTACCTGTTCATGGTTGTGAGTTCTTCTTCTGTAAGGTGTTGCTGAAGTGGAGAAAGTTTTCCCATCAGTTCTTTTACAGATACTCTCCAAAGGTCAATATGATCATCGATCATATAATCCGATTGTTGGTTCCAGTTGGGAAGTAAAACGGTGCTGCAATGAATCTTACTGATATATAGTTGGCTATTCATAGGACACGTTTTATTCTCCTGGTATTTAAAATGCAAACAACATTTTTGCTATTAATTTTGCAGCTTGATAATCGTTGATAGGTTATAATACTGTATAATGTAGTAGCGGGTAGGGTAGTTTTATTATTCATTTTTATGTTAGTGTTTTCCATATTGAATGGAAGGTCTTAACAAGAAGCACTTGACAACTTTGTTTTTTTTTACTTTATCGTCTTTTTCCTACGTTGGTTTTATTTAGTGTAAGAAAGAAGGTACCATTGTCTTTTGCCCGTGTTAATCAAAAGTAAATCTAGTTAATTTTTAAATCAATAAAAATGTATTTTAAATTAAAAAAAATGAATTTAAATAAAAT
Organism: Echinicola rosea; assembly: GCF_005281475.1. Taxonomy (NCBI): domain Bacteria; kingdom Pseudomonadati; phylum Bacteroidota; class Cytophagia; order Cytophagales; family Cyclobacteriaceae; genus Echinicola; species Echinicola rosea. The sequence continues at coordinate 2,590,551 of NZ_CP040106.1, forward strand.
GTAATTGAAATGAAACTATACAGCAATAATCCAGTGTAAATAGTGTATAACACCAAGAAAAAATTATCTTTTATCTATAGATTATTCTACGCTAGGGAATTGGCGGTATCCGGTTTATGGCCGGACACCGCTTAATTACAGTTGCCTACTCCCTAGCATTCAGAGTTTCTTGGAGTTTGTAGCCAAATGGTGCTACAAAAGGGTGATCAAACATGCTGTTATGATCGCCTTCTATATCGATTACTTGGATGGAATTTACATATGGAGTCCAGCCGTAGTATTTTTCCTCACTTACTGGTGCCAGCTTGATTTTTGCTTTGAAAAGTACCATGTCAACGTTTATAGGTTTTAAAGAATAGTTGAGCAAAGCCTCTTTATTGATTTGTTTTATCCTCTTGATAATAGCGGCACGGTCATGGGGGGAATTGTCTTTTTGAAGCCCCATTTTGGTCAGCAGGTTTTCGGTTTTCCGCTTGATCATTCTTCCTTTGGTGGTTTTAAATGTCTCAGGAGCTTCTACCAGAAGTTGTATTTCCACTTTTCTTTTGTGGAATTCTTTGGAAATCATGTCGAATATCCCCTTTTTGTCACCTTCCTCTTCCATCGGCTCCACGCTTGTGTCGAAGATGATCAATTTTCCCATGGCTTTGTTTTTTGCGATGAGTTGCCTCGCCATTTCGAATGCCACATAGCCACCAAAGGAATAACCACCGATATGGTATGGGCCTTCAGGATTATGCTCAATGATTTCATTGACATAGTGTGCGGCAATATTTTCCAATCCTGAATTTGGGGTGTCAATACCGTTTAGGCCCTTCGCTTGAAGCCCATAGATAGGCTGGTCTTTATCTACGTGGTCGATGAGCTTATAGTAATTGGTGATATTGGCAGCGATACCATGGACTACATAGATGGGTGGTTTACTGCCCTCAGGCTTGATAGCGACCAGCGAACTCCATTCGTTGCTTACTGCTTTGGTCTCTTCCTTATTTTCTAGGAGTGCAGCAAAAGACCGTACGGTGGCATGCTTAAATATCGTCGTTAAGGGCAGCTGAGCATCGATTTTTTTGTCCAGTTTGCTCATGACTTCTACCGCAAGGATAGAGTGACCCCCAAGCTCAAAGAAATCATCGTCCAAATCGATATAACTCAGTTTAAGGCTTTCCTTCCAGATCTCACCGATGATTTTTTCAATTTTGGACCACTCCCGGTCGTTTGGAGATGTTTTTTCTATAGCCTTTGAAGCAGGAAAGGGAAGGGCTTTATGGTCTATTTTTCCATTTGGTGTGAGTGGAAATTGCTTTATGCCCACCCAGTGGGAAGGTATCATGTACGATGGCAATTTAGCCTGGATACTTGATTTCCATCTTTTCAGGGTTTCATCCGATATGGCTGAAGGTTCATTGTGTGCGTTGACAGTATTCCTGGTGACATAAGCGACGAGTTGTTTATGGCCTTGCTGGGATTCCTGTACCGTTACGTGAGAAGCCATGACACTTTCCAGCTGGTTGATCTGCTGTTCTATTTCTCCTAGCTCAATGCGGTGTCCCCTGATCTTGACCTGGTTGTCGATCCTTCCCAGGCACATCAATTCACCATTGGTCTTAAACTTGCCCAGGTCGCCTGTTTTGTACATCAACTTTCCATTATTCGCAAACGGATTAGGGATAAATCGTTCCTTTGTTAAATCCACCTTTTGCCAATATCCCAGCGCTACACCATCTCCGCCAATATGTATTTCGCCGACTTCACCAATATCGACCAACTGCCGGTTTTCATCAAGCAAATAGATCTCAGTATTATTTATAGGCGTGCCTATAGAATCAAAATCATCCGGTGTTTTTATGTGCTTCAGACTGGATAGTATGGTTGTTTCTGTAGGGCCATAAGCGTTCCATATCTCTTCGGTAATGGGGAGCAGTTTTTCGATGAGGTGCTTTTGGAAGGGCTCACCACCAGAGACGATTTTAAGCGGCAGAGGAAAATCCCATCCCACCTGGACCAGCATCTGGTAAGTGGCCGGTGTGGAAAATACCCGTGTGATTTTCTTTTCTCCAAGCGCCTTAAGAAGCAGCCGGCCATCTTTGAGGGTAGGTGTGTCCGCGATTACCAATGTAGCGCCGGCTATCAAAGGGCCAAAAAGTTCCATTCCCGCCACATCAAAGGAAATCGTCGTAACGGCCAATACGCGATCTGAATAGGAAATTCCAGGACGGTCTTGTAAACTGTATAGGAGATTAGTGAGGTTTTGGTGGCTGACTTTTACACCTTTGGGCAAACCGGTGGATCCAGAGGTATATAAGAGGTAAACTGGATCATTCATCTGGATATTTGCCTCTTGATAGGTGTTGGGCAAGGTTTCATAATCCCGGTGGAAGTCCTCGATAAATATCCGCTGCACTGTTGCTTGAGGAATATCCTTTATGGAAGTGGTCGTTACGATCGCTGTGGCACTGGCATCATTCAGCATGTGCTGGATACGGTCATGTGGCAACTCCGGATCGATAGGGATATAGGTCAGACCGGATTTGGCTACTCCCAGAAGCCCGATCACCATGTCTGCTGATCGAGGCATCAAAAGGCCTATTCGGTCACCTTTTTTTAGGTTTTTACTTTGTAAAAATGCAGCAAACCTATTGGACTGGTCTTCTAGTTCCTTATACGTGACCAGCTGATGTTGGAATTCGATGGCAGTTTTGGTAGGGAATTGATTGGCCATGGCGTGCACCAATCTGGTAAAGGGTACATTCTTGGGATAATCCTGCTCAGTGTCATTCCACTTTTCATAAAAGCCGACCAGTTTGACAGGGTCAAAAAGGTGAATGTCCCTTAATTTCGTTTCGGGGTGATGGACGATGGTTTGCAGAAGCCGATCGAATTCCTCCATCATCTTCCCAACGGTGGCTTTTTTAAACAGCTTCGTGTTGTAGGACCAGTCAAATTGGTAGGAGTCCCCACTGTTTGTCAAGTTAAGCGCCAACTCAAAATTATCAAAAGCCCTCGGGTTGCTGATCAGTTCATGGTCAAGGCCGTGAAACTGGACTTGTGCGTCCATCCCCATGTCCAGGTTAAAAATAACAGGCACTAAGGCCGTTTTTGAAAGGTCCCTTTTGCGGTTCAGCTTGTTTAGCAGACTACTGTATGTGAAAAGCTGATGGTCATAGCAATCGAGTATTTCCTCATTTCGCTGTTTTAGGAAAGAGAGGAAAGTAATGTCGTTGTCAATCTTACTGTATAGTGGTAAAAGGTTGACGCAGTGTCCCACAAGGTTAAAAAGACCAGTCGCGGACTGCCCAGCTGCAGGAATGCCCAAGATCACTTCTTGGCGTTGACTTTTCTTCGAAAGAAACAGCTCAAACGCAGCGATAAAGGTGGTCACAAGAGACGCACCAGCAGTTTTACCCAAGGCTTGAACCTTATCGATCTGAGTTTTGGGCAATTTAAATTGCAGCCGTTCACTATCGTAGGTTTTTATTGCAGGACGGATGTGGTCAGTAGGAAGCGTAAAATCTTCCGTTTGATGGTTGAATTTTTCCATCCAAAATGAAATGGTATCGGCATGTTCCGGGAGGCTCTCCAATTCCGTTATTTGCCGACAGTAATCACTGAGAGGATTGACCTTGGGCAATTGGGGAGCGCCTTTTAGTACGTTGGCATTGTAGATTTTACAAATGTCCTCCAGTATCACACCAAGCGACCATCCATCGCCGATGAGGTGGTGGACGGAAAGGGTGAAGTAATGCTCCGTTGAAGATAATTTGTGAAGGGCCATTCTGAACAGCGGGCCATTTTCCAAGTCAAAAGCGGTCAGGGCATCTTCGCGGTGAAATTGCCCTATGTATTCGGCCTCTGTGGCAGCATCCAAGGCAGATATGTCTTCTGTATGGATCCGAATAGGCATTTTTTCCTGGATAAGAATCTGCTGGCCATCGATGGCAAATATGGCCCTTAGTGCTTCATGTCTATTGACTACTTCCTGAAGTGCTTCTAAGAAGGATGGCTGGTCAAACGTCCCTTTCAGCACCAATGAGATGGACTCGTTATAGGCCCTGTTGGCGTCTTCTCCTCCGATTTTGCAGGCTAGCCAAATTTCTCGCTGCGACGGGATACTGGTATAGGCTTTCTCAATGGCAATGCCAAAGGGGTCATAATCAACAACTTCAAAGGTTAGATCAGTATTCATGACAAGGATATTAGGTAGTCTTAAAAGTTAAATGAAGGTATTTTCCGGGGCGATCTGGGTCAGGGACAAACCAAGCAGCCTTTCCTTCTTGGTCTTGTCCTAGCTTAGCACCGGGTACAGGCGGCTGATCTTTGGAGATGACATGTGGAGAAGAATGGAGGCTTTCGGAAAGGCCAGGGATGATTTCGTCCCAAAACGTAGCCGAGATAAGTTGCTTAAAGCCGCTTATGATAATTTCCAAGATTTTGTCAATATCCTCGTCCTGGTAGGCTGCAGTAGCGAAGCATGGGAAACCATCATAAATATGAAGTCCTTGCTCTCTAAAAGTGGCAAATAACAGCTCCGTGTACGGGAGTTCCGCTTTGAATTTTATTTTCCATAGCGAACCAAAATTGGCTACGTATGCGGGGATCTTGTGGTCTTGGAAGAAACCGTTCAGTCCGTCTGCCAACCGTTGGATTTTGGCAGCCAGCTTTTCTTGAAGCTTGCCATTGTCCTGTTGGATATATTCGAGGGAAGCTTTTGCAGTGGCCAAGGCCAGGGGATGCCTTACGAAGGTTCCTGCAAAATAGGTGACCCCAATATCTGGGACGGAGTTGTCTCCATACTGCCAGTGACCACCATCCAGAGCGTCCATGAAGGCTGCTTTCCCGGCAATGACCCCGATAGGCAATCCTCCGCCTACGACTTTTCCATACGTCGCCAGATCTGCTTTAATACCGAAGATGCCTTGGGCGCCCTGCGGGTGCATCCTGAACCCAGTGATCACCTCGTCGAAAATCAATGCGGAGCCAGAAGCTGCGGTGATCTCACGGACCTTTTTCAGGAATTCTATCGGCTGAAACTCCGGCCTTCTGCTTTGGACAGGTTCTACGAGTACCGCAGCGATTTCATCTTTTCGTTCCTCTATTATTTTTAGGGCTTCTTCCGTGCCATAGTCCAGTATAAGGATGTTTTCGACTGCCTCGGACATGATGCCTGCGGCTGCAGGAAATGATTTAAGGCTTTTGGTTCCCCGAACGATGACTTCATCAAAGATGCCGTGGTAAGACCCGTTAAAGGCAACCACGAGCGATCGCTGGGTGATGGTTCGGGCCACGCGTAAGGCGCCCATTACGGCTTCAGAGCCGGTGTTGCACAAAGCAGACCGGTCGTGGCCGGTGATGTCACAGATGAGTTTGCACACTTCACCGGAGAGCTCATGCTGGGGGGCTATTTCGTAGCCCTTATCTATCTGGGCTTTTAAGGCCTCGTCGATAAAGGATGGCTTATGTCCGAATAAAATTGAGCCAAAGCCATTCAGGATGTCCAAGTATTCATTGCCATCGATGTCCCAGATCCTACTTCCTTTTGAGCGGTTTACGACAAGGGAATAGACTGTCTCTTTGATGCTTGGATTAAAGCCACTGACCACCCGTGGGTCTGCCATGTGGCTCCTGTTTTGCTGGGTGTAGGCTTTGCTGGAGGCTGTTTTGGAAGTATATCTTTTGGTAAAATCAGCAATAAAGTTATGCTGCTTTTCGGGTAATTTTTGACCCTTCTTATCGATTCGGGCCGTGGCACCGAAAGGTTTTTTCAGGTTTTCGGTTTCTTCCTTCGTTAACTTGACCGTGGTCCCGTTGGTAGGCAAAGGTGCATTGGCTTGGCCATTTCCGTTTGGTGGAGCCGTTGGCTGCGGGGCGGGAGCTGAGGTGGGCAGAGGTGTGCCTTGCAAAAGGGCCAGCTGCTTGGATAGAAGTTCTAGCTGTTGACCGATTAATCCGATGGCAGATTGGTTGTGTGCCGGCGGATAAGATGGTGCAGTCATGGTGTGATTGCTGCCGTTTTTAGGCTGCGAGGCAGCAGTGGGTGATGGTGCAGAACTGGCAGCGGGAGCGGTAGCAGGCGCAGGCTGAAATTGATCCGCAGGAAGTTCTTGGTCCAAATATCCCACCAATGCATCTATAGTGTTGATTTGGGAATTCAGCTGTCTGAAAGAAAGTGGTACACCAAATGCTTTTTTGAGGGCAAATGATAATTGAGTGAGCAAAAGGGAGTCCAATCCAAGTTCCAGAAAAGTGCTGTCACCAGCTTGGAGACTGATTTCCAGACCAGAAAGGTCCTCCAATACGTCAATGGCTTTTTTTCGTATAGTATCGGTTCTCATATGTTTAGTAGTAGTTTCGTTATTATTAGTATTTGTAGAGGGTTGAGCAAGTGTCGGCGTAGTAACTTCCCTAGGGAGCGGGTCGATCCAGCACCTTTTCCGGTCAAAGGCATAGGTGGGCAGATCATCTAGTCGGATGCGTTTTTGCCCCGAATAGAAGCGTGTCCAATCTGGCTGAATACCAGCAATGATCATTTCTCCCAAATTGCCCAGCAGTTCTTGGTAGTGATGTTGATTGCTTTGGCGATTTATACTGTTGACTGTTGTGGCGCTTTTAGCGGAAGGGTGCTGTTTGATCAGCGTGCTGATGACATTTCCTGGTCCTATTTCCAAGAAGACACCATTTGGGTCATTGCCCAAAAGGTATTCGATGGCAGGAGAGAAAAGCACGGATTTTCGCAAGTGGTCCGTCCAGTATTGGCTGCTTGTAGCTTCTTGATCAGTAAGTGGCAAGGCTGTGACGGAAGATATAATGGGCAGTTGAGGAGTACTCAGCTTGGCCAGTTCGACCTCTTTGCCAAAGTCATCAAGAACAGGATCCATCATGGAAGAATGGAAGGCGTGACTGGTAAACAGTTTTTTGTGAAGGATGCTTTCCTGATCAAGTTTACTGCTGATCTCAGCAATAGCTTCTGACGGACCGGCCAGCACACATAAATTGGGGGAGTTGACTGCAGCTAAAGAGATATTTTCCTTAATGAGGTGTTGTATTTTGGACTGTGGAGCCCTGACCGATAGCATGTCGCCACCGGGTAAGTCGGCCACCAATTGTCCTCTTTTGGCTACTAATCTGGTGACGTCTTCTAGGGAGAAAACACCTGCCAAATGGGCCGCTACAAACTCACCGATGCTATGTCCGACCAGTGATGAAGGAGCGAATCCCCATGCCATCCATTGCTGTGCCAGCGCATATTCAATAGCAAATATGGCCGGTTGCGTATAGCGCGTGTTTTTTAGGATGGCTTCCGCCTCATGGCTTTCTTCCGCAGGATAGATGATGTCCAAAAGCGGCTTGTCCATTAACTCATCAAACAAAGCAGCACAATGCATCAATGCCTCCCTGAAAACCGGAGCATATTCGAACAAGTCCTTGCCCATGTTCAAGTATTGAGCTCCCTGTCCGGGAAATACGAATACGGTGTTTTGAGGCAATTGCTTCATTGCTTTTTTCCTTGCTGTGGCCCCATTTGTGCCTTCCAGTTGGGAAAGAAGGTCTTCTTTGTCCTTGAAGGTGAGATAGCTTTTATAGAGGAATTGCTGGGGTTTGGTATTGATGGAAAAGCTTAGGTCAGCCAGGTTTAGGGCAGTAGAGGATTGTACAAATCGATGTAGTTTAGCCTTATAGAGTTCAAGGCTGTTTTCCGTTTTTGCAGAAAAGGAGAGAAGGTGGTAAGGGGCCGTGGATTCATCAGAAGACTGCTGAATGTGCGGGTATTCTTCTAAGATCACATGGACATTGGTGCCGCCGATACCAAATGAGCTGACACCTGCCCTAAGTGGAAATTCCCCTTCCCAATCTACCGTAGCTCCGTTAATGTAGAAAGGACTGTCTTTTAAATCTATTTGTGGATTTAGCTCCTCAAAACCCCGGGTGGCCGGAAGTTTTCGGTGGTGCAGGGAAAGGACCGTTTTGATCAACCCTGTCACTCCTGCGGCAGCGGTGAGGTGGCCAAAATTACTTTTGACCGAGCCAATGCCGCAAAAATGTGCCTTGGAATGTCTCCCGAAGGCCATTTTCAATCCTTCGATTTCGATAGGATCACCCAAAGGAGTGGCCGTGCCATGCGCCTCTACATAACTTATGGATGCTGAAGATACCTTGCTGTCCTGTAGGGCTGCTTTAATGACATCTGCTTGGCCTTTGGTGCTAGGGGCAGAGAAACTGCCTTTTCCATTACCGTCATTGTTGATGCCGAATCCTTTGATGGTGGCATAGATTTTATCCCCGTCCTGGATAGCGGTGTCGAGGTCTTTGAGCATGATGGCAGCCGCACCATCGCTAAATAAGGTTCCTGTCGCTTTAGCGTCAAATGGCTTGCAGTGACCGTCTTTGCTGAAAATAGCACCTTCTTGGTATAAGTGTCCGCTGTGGATAGGAGAAGTGATGGTGCTTCCTCCGGCGATGGCCATCACGCATTGGCCAGAACGAATACTCTGTACTGCCTGTGCTACCGCCAACAAAGAGGTAGAGCAGGCCGAATAAACGCTTATCGCTGGTCCTGTGAGGTCAAACTGGTAAGCTGTTCGGGTTGCGATATAATCTTTTTCATTAAGGGTCATGATCTGAATCGCACCATTTTGCTCGATCAGGTCAGGGTTGCTGAGGAGATTTTTTTGGTAATAGGTGTTATTGTTGGTGCCCGCGAATACACCAGTCTTGTGCGATGTCTCTGAAGTCGTTTGCTGGGTTTTCTCGATAAGTTCCCAGGCCAGCTCCAGAAATAAGCGCTGCTGGGGATCCATCAAGGCCGCTTGGTGGGGTGTGATGCCAAAAAAGCTATGATCAAATTTATCCGCATTTTCGATAATGCCACGCGCTTTTACGTAATGGTCGTCTTTCTTGAGATCCTCAGGGATCAAATCGTCAAGTTCCTCATCACTGAAGCGGGTAATGGATTCTTTCCCCTGCACCAGATTGTCCCAAAATGTGGCGATATCCTCTGCTCCTGGAAACCTCCCCGCCATTCCTACGATGGCCACAGCCTTGGATGAAGAAGGTTTGGTACTTGTGCTTGCTGTAGGGGATGGCTGTTGGTCTTCAGAAAGGTAATCAGTCAGTTGCTTAATGGTGGGGTATTGATATATGCTCGTGACAGGAACTGTCAAACCAAGCTCTAGCCGAATGTCGTTGGACAATTTTTGCACGAGCAGGGAGTTGCCTCCAAATTCAAAGAAGTTGTCAGAAGTACCTATTTGGTCAAAATGAAGTGCCTTTTCAAATAGTTTGGCCAGTTTCTTTTCCAAGGCTGTTTTGGCGGGAACAATAGGGGTTTCGACATGTTCACGCTTATTGATGGGGTCAGGAAGTAGCTTGCGGTCTATTTTTCCACTGGTTGTTTTGGGGAAAGCATCCATTTCGTAGAATACGGCCGGGATCATGTATTCCGGTAGGCTTTGCGCCAAGTGGTCGATCAATTCCTTTTGGCTGGGCCGTTGGTTTTCTGAAGGGATATAATAGGCTACCAAGTATTTTTGTCCGTCATCATATGTCTTAGCCAGTACGGCGACTTGGTAAACGGCGGTAAATTTGCCAAGCACTGCTTCTACTTCCCCGAGCTCGATACGGTGGCCGCGGATTTTAACTTGATCATCACGCCGACCAAGGAAGGTCACTTCCCCATCCTCGCTGATTTTGGCAATATCTCCCGTTTTGTAAGCCCGAAGGGAAGGCCTTTTTGGGAGGGTGGTGAGGGTTTTGAACTTTTCTTCTGTGAGGATAGGCTGATTCAGGTAGCCAGAGGCCAAGCAATCTCCTGCAATGTACAATTCTCCTTCCTTGCCATAGGAAACAGGCTGATCGTTTTCATCCAATACGTATAGCTGGACGTTGTTAATGGCATAGCCAATGGAAGGCAAGGACGGCCAGTTGTTGATGTTTTGAGGTTTGAGGACCAATTGGGATACCACATGGGCTTCTGTAGGTCCGTACTGGTTGAAGAGTGTGGTGTTGGGCAGGTGACTGAAAAGCCGCTTGACTTGGTCGGTGATTTTAAGCTGCTCTCCGGCTGTGATGACATCTTTTAAGGAGCTGGGGTAGAGATTATGCGCGACGGCGGTATGTGCCAGCGACTGAAGACTGACAAAAGGCAGGAAAAGCCTGTTGATCTTATTTTTGTCGATAACCTGTAAGAGGGCCAGTGGATCTTTTACGGTTTCTTCATCCACCAAGTGTAACGTCCCCCCTGTAGTCAGGGTACTGAAAATTTCCTGAAAAGATACGTCAAAGGTGAATTTTGAAAATTGGAGCGTTTTTGATCCCTGTAACTTGTCAAACTGCCCTTCTTGCCACAGCAATAGGTTTACCAGGGCACCATGAGGCATGCAAACACCTTTTGGCTCTCCTGTGGATCCTGAAGTAAATAGGATATAAGCCGTGTTTTCAGGCGCAAAAGTGATCGCAGGAGCTAAAATTGGGTAATTGGAAGGGATTTTTTCCAAAAGATCAATCTGCTGTAAGCTTTTTGGAGCTTCGTCCAGATAGTTACGGTCACGAATCAATAGTTTTGCCTCTGCTGCTGTGCAGATAAACCTTTTGCGCTCCACTGGAAATTCAGGAGCAATAGGGACATAAGCAGCACCGCATTTTAAAATGGCCAGCATCGCAACAATCATTTCTATGGATCGATGGGCACACAGCGCGACCTTGTCGCCCGGAGATATACCCTTGTCTATGATCAAATGAGCCAGCCGGTTACTGTCGTCTTCCAATTTTTGATAGGAAATATGGCTCTTTTCAAACGATATGGCATCTCGCGTAGAGGCAGTCATTGGCCGCCTTTTTAAAAGGTCAACAAGGGTCATCTTGGGAAGGGGGGTAATGTTATGGGTATTCATGGCAAAAGAGTGTAGTTCTGTAGAGACAAACAGCTTTTGAAATAGAGGTAGTTATTGTCTCCGATGAATAAAGTTAAATAATTTAAAACAAATAAAAATGTATTTTAAATAATAAAAAACGAATATAGATTATTTTTTTATTAGGGCTTGTTTTATGAAAGTCGAATGTTTGTTTTGAATAATTATTTTTTTGTTGATAAAAACCAAATAGTAGTAAGATATAAGAATTTATGGTTAAATTTTTATGTTTTTCAAAGGTTGGACTGTTTTTGTTTTTTGGTAAGGGGTTGTTGGTCAGTATGGTAAGTTGGAGAGAACATGTGTTCTATCCTTGTGGTTTCAAGACGTCATGACAATTTGATGGGGCATTTTAATCAACATTTGGGGTGTTGGTTTTAAAATTTTATTTTGTATATTTCTTTGATAGGGTATATGGAAGCTGAAGCTAAGTTTTAGCTACCACATTCATGTGTTTTGTTCAACTTTTTAGGTTCAGAAAACACTAAAGGCATTTGTTCATAAAACTGTATCAATACACCCAAAGGGTCTTGTCCATGATTAAACATCTTATAAAACTTCAATGGAAATCTTTCTTTAGGTCTGCTGCTTTTTCTTCCAATCTCGCCATTAAGATTCTGATGGGATTTGCAGCATTGTATATGATGCTAAGTTTCGGATTCTTGGGGGTGGCTTCATATTATATTATGGAAGAGATGGGGCTAAATGCCTTGGATACGGTGAACAGGCTGTTGGTTTATTATTTGATTATTGATCTGGTCATTAGGTATTTGCTTCAAAAAATGCCTGTCGTGCAGATAAAGCCATTGCTTTTCTTGCCCATTAAGAAATCGGCCATTGTTCAATATAGTATTTGGAAGACGGTGTTGTCTTTTTTTAATATTATCCACGCTTTTTTCTTTATCCCTTTTGCAGTGGTTTTGGTGATCAATGGATACGCGACCGTCTCTGTTGTCATGTGGCTAATGGGGATTTATGCCTTGATCATGGCAAATAATTTTATCAATATTTTTCTGAACGGGGTGGACGCTGTGCTCTATTCAGTTGCGGGGATATTGGCATGTTTGGGGGGGATGCATTATTATGGCGTGTTTGATATTTCGGTATATACCGGTCCTTTGTTTCAGTATCTTTATGAATTCCCCGGTGCTGCATTGATTCCACTGGGGCTAATGGTGGCCGTCTATTGGGTAGCATATAGGTATTTTAGGAAGCGGCTTTATATGGACGCGGGGCTTTCAAATAAGCTAAAAGAGGCCAAATCCGAAAACCTGGAGTGGCTTGATCGGTTTGGGAGTATTTCGGTGTTCTTGAAAAACGATATCAAACTTATCAAAAGAAACAAGCGCTCCAAGACTACCGTGCTCATGAGTGTCATGTTCCTTTTTTATGGCCTTTTGTTTTTCACAAATGCCATTGATGCATACGAGGGACCGGCATGGAGGATTTTTGCAGCACTTTTTGTGACGGGAGGCTTTCTGTTTAGCTTTGGCCAGTATGTGCCCAGCTGGGACAGTTCCTACTATCCCTTGATGATGAGTCAAAACGTCCGCTACCGGGATTACCTCAATGCTAAATGGTGGCTGATGGTAATGGCCACGGTGGTTTCTACGATTTTGGCTTCTTTCTATGCGTATTTTGGATGGGAGGTTTACTTGGCCATATTGGTAGCTGGGCTATACAATGTAGGCGTCAATTGCTACATGGTTTTGTGGGGAGGTGTATATGTGAGGACTCCCATTGACCTTTCCAGCAATAAAGGGGCTTTTGGCAGTTCCCAGGCATTTAATGCCAAAACCTTATTGCTAACCATTCCCAAGATGATCGTTCCAATGATCCTTTATGTCATTGGACATATGGTAAAGGGACCTTACCTGGGGTACCTTTTCGTAGCGATAGTGGCCGTTCTCGGGTTTGCATTTAAAGAAAGGGTGTTCAATTTAATTGAGAAAAATTATAAAACGGAGAAATACAAGACCATAGCTGCTTATAAGCAAAAAAGCTAGTGATTATGATAAATATAGAAAATCTATCAAAAAAATACGGGAAAGATACTGTACTGGATATCGACGCAATGGAAATTCCCTCAGGGGAGATTTTTGGCCTCGTAGGAAACAATGGTGCGGGGAAGACCACACTTTTTAGTTTGCTTTTGGATCTTATCATGCCCAGTTCTGGAAAGGTGCTGAACAATGGGATTCAAGTAAACACCAGCGAGGACTGGAAGCCGCTTACCGCAGCGTTTATCGATGAAACTTTTTTGATCGGGTACCTGACGCCAGAAGAGTATTTTTATTTCATCGGGGAGTTGCGCGGGATGAACAAGCAGGATGTCAGTGAGTTTCTGGTGCCTTTTGAGGATTTCTTTGATGGAGAAATCCTTAGAGGGAAAAAATATCTTCGGGATCTTTCAAAGGGAAATCAAAAGAAAGTGGGGATCGTTGCTTCATTTCTGGGGAATCCAAAAGTGATTATCCTTGACGAGCCCTTTGCCAATCTAGATCCCACCACTCAAATTAGGCTCAAAAAAATTATTGTCAAATACAAGGACATGGATGAAGTGACCTTGTTGATCAGTAGTCATGATTTGCTGCATGTGACGGAAGTTTGTCAACGCATCGTAGTGCTTGATAAAGGCAAAGTGGTGCGGGATACCAAAACATCAGAGGCTACCCTTAAGGAATTGGAAGGTTTTTTCGCGGAAGAAATCCAGTCCACAGAAGGGAATTAAGAGAGGTTATTGGCGATCGACCATGAGTGCGAATAGCATAAGAGCCTCAATGACCATTGACCCAATCAATCAATGTCGTTTAGTTAAAGAGATTTTCCAATACGGATCGTCCATTGAGAAAATTATGGTTTTAATCCATGGCCTTTTTTAAACAAAGGTAAAGAGATGAAAACCATCTTGGAATTTAACATGAAAAATAATTAAACCAATATTTCCAGATACACGCTAACTAAACGACATTGCCTAATCAATCCAATAACCTCCCCTTGAGACACACGGTACAATCGATCTTCTTACAATATACCAATTGTCAAACGGTCTTGTATTAGAGGACTTTCCTGGGGGGGGGGGGGGGTTACAGTGTTTTATGTTTGTGCTGCGAGATCTATTAAGAAGGCATAGTCCATGGCCGTTTCTTTTAAAGCATGAAACCTCCCCGAAGCACCTCCATGTCCTGCGTCCATATTGGTGTAAAGTAAGAGCAGGTTTTTGTCTGTTTTTTTATCCCTTAGCTTGGCCACCCATTTGGTAGGTTCCCAGTATTGGACTTGGCTGTCATGTAGTCCGGAGGTGACCAGTAGGTGAGGGTAGTCTTTGCTTTCCACATTGTCATAAGGCGAATAAGCAAGCATATAGTCATAATAGTCCTTGCTTTTAGGATTTCCCCATTCGTCAAATTCACCCGTGGTCAGCGGAATGCTCTCATCCAGCATAGTGGTCACCACATCCACAAACGGTACGGCGGCGATGACACCTTGGTACAGCTCGGGGCGCATATTGATGACCGTACCCATCAACATTCCCCCAGCACTACCGCCCATGGCGAAAAGCTTCTTCGAAGAGGTGTACCTTTCATTGATCAGGTGCTCGGAACAGGCGATAAAGTCCGTGAAGGTGTTTTGCTTTTTGAGCATTTTTCCATCATCATACCAGTGTCTTCCCATTTCCTGTCCACCACGGATGTGGGCGATGGCAAAGACAAAACCCCTGTCGAGAAGGCTGAGACGGTTTGAGCTGAACACGGCATCGGTGCTGAATCCATAAGAGCCATATGCATACTGTAGCAATGGATTGGAACCATCTTTTTTGAAAGTGTCCATTTTGTAAACGAGTGAAATAGGGACTCTTGTGCCATCTGGGGCAATGGCCCAGGTTCTCTCGGATTGGTATTGGGAAGGATCATAGCCCCCCTGAATTTCTTGCTGTTTCAGTAGTTCTTTTTCACGCACTTCCATGTCATAGTCATAAGTGGAAGAAGGAGTGGTCAAGGAATTGTAGCCAAATCGTAAAGAAGTAGTGTCAAATTGTGGGTTGTAACCTAGCCAAGCGGTATAGGTGGGATCGTCAAAAGTGATATAGTGACTTTCCGTACCGTCCCACGGCATGATTTGTATTTTTGTCAGTCCATTTGTACGTTCTTCGAGTACCAGATACTGTTTGAATACCTCAAATCCCTCCAACAGCGTATCCTGATGATGAGGGACCACGTCTTGCCAGTGTTCTTTTTGTGGATTCGCGACAGGGGTTTTGACCAATTTGTAATTGCTGGCCTTTTGATGGTTGGTAAGGATCAAGAAGTGATCCTCAAAGTGTTCCACACTGTACTCCAGATCACGCTCTCGTTCTTGTATGAGCTGGAAAGATGAGGTCGGTTGATGAGCGTCCAAGTAGCGGGTTTCTGAGGAAACGGTACTTTCGCTGACGATGAAGACAAAATCTTTGGATTTGGATTTGGCGACATGACAGGTGAACGTTTCATCGGCTTCTTCATAAACTAAAATATCCTCTTCCTGTGGCGTTCCCAATGTATGTCTGTAAACCTGAAAAGCCCTTAGTGTGTTGGGGTCCTGTTTGGAGTAAAAGAGGGTTTTGTTGTCATTTGCCCAGACCATGTTGCCTGTGACCTCGGTGATTTCATCTGTTAGGATCGTATCGGTGCTGAGGTCCTTTACCTTGATGGTATATATTCTCCTGCCGATATTATCTTCAGCGTGTGCAAGCAATTGTTGATCATAAGAAAGGGTAATTGCATTGACGTTAAAGTATTCGTGCCCTTCTGCTATTTGGTTTACATCCAAGAGCACCTCTTCACGGTTTTGTAGAGCGTCCTTTTTTCTGCAAAAAACAGGGTATTCACCACCTTTTACAAATTTGGTGTAGTAAAAATAACCATCTCTATAGTAGGGAACACTTTCGTCATCCTCTTTGATGCGGTTTTTCATCTCCAGATAGAGCTTCTCCTGTAGTGGCTCCGTATGCGCTAAATTGGCTTTTAGAAAATCATTTTCCTTGTTGAGGTATTGAATGACTTCAGGGTTTTCCCTGTCATTCATCCAATAATAAGGATCGATTCGGGTATGGTTATGGTAAGTGATTTCCTGTATTTTAATGGGAGCCTTGGGGGCTTCTACTCTTTTCATAAGTAACGTTTCGCTTTTCAAATTGAACTCCTGCAAATTTACAGTCTGCCAAAAAAGAAACCTATGGATCCTTTAAATTGATTGAAAAGAATAGGACAGCAATGATGGTTTGCGGGCACTTAATAAGTTTAGTAGTTACTGCCGGTTTAAGGATGGGTGTTTTCAATGTTGATAATAGGGTATGGGCAGTTAGGGAAGTGTGCTAAAAGTCCAAATATATTGGGCATTGGTTTACGAGCAATAAAGTTGATGGGTATGAAATTAAATATTTAAATAATGTATAATTGGCAAAATAAATTATATTTATAAGTTTTTAAAGATATTTAATATGGGTATTATTCAAGAGTTTAAAAAGTTTGCCCTAAGGGGGAATGTGGTTGACCTTGCTGTAGCGGTCATCATTGGAGGTGCATTTGGTAAAATCGTCACCTCTTTGGTCAATGACGTGGTCATGCCACCGATTGGATTGGCTCTTGGCGGAGTCAATTTCAAGGAACTGATGGTGGTTCTTAAGGAGCCTTCTGTGACTGCTGATGGAATAGAAGTGGCGGCAGTAGCAATCAAGTACGGTGCATTTATCAATACTATTGTTGATTTTGTGATCATTGCTTTTGTGATCTTTATGGCTATTCGCACCATGAACAAACTAAAGAAGAAAGAAGAAGCGAAACCAACTCCTCCTCCGGCTCCTTCAAAAGAGGAACTGTTGCTTGCTGAAATCAGGGATATCCTGAAGGAAAAATAGTGGCAAAGTTCCTACAATGAATTATGATCACGCTGCTGGATAAGCAATGGCAGCGTGATTGATTTTTTCCATTTACGCTATAGCCTTCAGCAGACTTATTGGCGATCGAATTTGTTGTGCTGCGATTTCTGTGGCTTCAGGTTTATCGGTTAAATTGATAGCGGACCTGAAATGTCAGCTCGCTTAGGTGAGTGCCCTTTACCTCTTGAAGCCCACTGCTGATGGTATTACGGTCGGTATAGCTCGTCCTTGCCCAGCGGAGCCAAAAGCTCAATTTTCTTATTGGCTTAAATTGGGTAAGCAGGTAGTAGCGCATCCCCTGGCCATAGTAACTGGGGATGGAAAATGCCCAAAGCACATTTTTTTCATATACATACTGTCGGTTATCATAATCGTCGGTGTCAAAAAGGGCAATCCTGCCACTCCATTTCCATTTTTTGTATTCGAAGTTCAGGTCTTGGACAATGGTATAGCCTTTTGTGAGTTTTTGATTGTAGTCAAAAGTGCTCATTTGGATCCTGGAGCGTATGGAGAAATATTCATTGATTTCTACGTCCAGGTTAAGCAGGTAATTGTATTTTTTTCCTGTTTGGATTTGATAGGTGGCAAGATCATTTTGAGCTGCGGTGACGTTGCGGTCCTTTACTTCCTCTCGCACCTGAAGGTATAGCTCCATTGATTTTTTTGGTCGGTAGCTAATGCGCTGGAGCCACTCATGACCAGATGAAGGAGCATATACGCGGTACCTCATCCATGGAAATTTAAATTGATCGTAATAGCCACTCCACTGAAGCTTTTTAGTGGGGTGATAGCTTAAGCCGAGGTAGATGCCTTTTTCATTGATCGGCCGTGAGGCTTCACCAAAGGCATTGCCATAGAAGCTATGAAAGTTACGGTCATAATTTCTGATGTGCAGTACCAAATCCAACTGCTTGCTGAGGCTGCTCATGATCCCCGCCACATAAGCAACTCCCTTACTCTTCGATATGGCTGTTTCTCCAAAGAAGAAGTGGTTTTGATGGTTATAGGAAAAGTACGCACTGTGGAGGTGGTTCATTTTGCCCCTGAATTCAAACCCATTGTAGTTCCGAAGATCCCGGTTATAGGGCAATTCAAACCGCGTCAACAAGCTGTTGAGGCCTATTTGTAGGTTGCGGTCTTTGGACGAATAATTAAGGTTGATGCCTACATCCTTTTCGTTTGCAGCGGCTTTTCTACTTATTTCGGATGCAGTCCTGTGGTAGCCACTTGATGGGAGTGAGGTGATGTGATGGAGTATGGCAGAGGTGTCGATATTGGCATCTCTGGATGCAGAAGAGACCATGACGGATCCTTCAAATCGTCCTTTTTGGTAGGTGGCGGAGATGCCTCTGAAATACCCCGATTCCATGGAGGAGGTGTAGGGCTTGATGCCAGTAGAGCTTCTTCGTGTAGTGGTAATGGTTTCTGCACCTTTTCCTACCGAAAAGCCCGCACCGAAGACCAATCCTTGGCCATATTGGGCTTGGTAATCTCCTACCGTGATTTGCTTCCAGTGGCCTTTATCATAGAGGGTAAAGTGGTAGCTCAGAAAATTAAAGCCATACCTCCGGGATCCTGGATCCCAAATAAACATTTCGCCGGCATCCCGATCCATAGTGATGCCAAAACTAAAGTCCCCGCTGTGCTGGCTTCTCATTCTCAGGTACTGTGTACCAGGAGGCCCTTGGTATCTACTGGTGAGGGATCCGTTTTTTAATGTATCCGGTGGCGTAAAGCCTTTTCGCTTTTCCAGGTATATGCGATGCCTGTATATAACGTAGGCCGTTTGCTCACTCAAAATCCTCTTGGGCAGTTTATGGGCGTACTTTTCCGGCGTTTTCTCCAAGGTGACAAAAGGGTCGAGCTTTCTGATTGTCTCCACATCAAATGACGGAATGGCCTGGAGCTCGTGAATGGACAGGAATTGGCCATAAATCCTGCGATATTTGAAAAAATTGCTCACCTGAAGTGGTGTCAGAATGTAAAGTGACTGTAGGTCATCTGGGGAGCAGCGGTTAAGGTCAATAGGATTGAGGTAACGCTGAAGAAGATTCTCATATAGCTGCTCATAGTCTAGGTTTTCCTCTTGGAGTGAAAACAGTTCCTCTGCAAATGCCTCCACATCAAAGTCAGTCTGTGCCTTTGTCTTTTCGCCGCAGACAAGGATAATGGATAAAAGTAAAATTCGACAGGTTTTCATGGCGATGCAAACGTATAATTCAAAGAAACGTGATGCGTGAAACCTAACTGGTTGTTTTGGGCGACTGCATAGTCAAATCGGAATTGCTTCGGTTTGAAACCGATGCCAAAGTGGAAATTGGATGGATTGGTTCGAATGCCGCATCTGGCCCAAAAGCGATTGATAAAGTTATATTCCATTCCTATTTTGGCGAAAGGCGGCAGTAGAATGTCCTTTTCAGCTTCCATGGTGATAAGCAGTTTTTTCGAAGGTTTATAAGACAATCCGGCCTTTATGATGGTCGGGAGGTAATCTTGGGAGTCACGGCTCAGTTGGCTTCTGGTAAAATTATAGACGTGGGCTCCAAAAATTAGCTTTGGTCCAAGTACTGCAGTACCTCCAAACTCCATTATAGGAGCCCCGGTTCTTCCATATCCAGCGATGTTGGTCTGGAGGTAGGTGGCTTTGATGCCAAAACTGGCGATCCCCATCTGGTGAGCGTAGCCAATTCCTGCTGCTTGCTGATTAAATAATTCGCCACCGTAATGGGATAGCCCAATACCGAAGTTGCCCTTGTCTGTGGCAATGACGGCGCCTGCTCCTAAGGTGGTCAGCTCATTGAGTCCTAACCGGTGGTCATAGCCTAATACCGCTGTAGAGGTTGACATTCTTCCCATAGCTCCTGGGTTGTTAAAGACACTCCAAGCGTCTGCCAATGTCACATGGGCATTTGCCATTCCGTAACTTCTGGCGCCTTTCGCAAAAATCTCAGAACCATTCTGGCCATAACTGCAATATGGTGCAATAAGGATTAAATACGAAAAAGCATTTAAAATAAACTTCATATTAGTATAAATAAACAGTTAAAAAATGTCTTTGAATTAAACTATTAAAAATCCTGGAAAAATAAAAATTCTTTCTTTAAAGCGAAGAAATCGCTTTTACCCCCAAGAGGCTATTTAATTTCAGGCAAAAGTAGTCAGCCCGAGCGGAGTCAAGGTCCAACGTCTAACCTTAGACGCTACCTGGTGGAAAGACCATTGCCGTCAGTATAAGCCATTAGCAACACACCAGCTATCACAAATAAATGTACTTAGCTGTTCGGGATGTGTATGTTCGGGGTTTAAAATCCCCTACGCCATTTGTAAAGAGCACAATTATCAATAAGGATATAGAATTTCAGCAACTTACGTACGTTAGCCTGACAGCTATGGGAGGATAGACAGGTCCGCTCAGGCTGATATCTCTTTTCTAATAGTTTCAAAGTGATACCCCTGTTCTTTAAAGCGGGGCCTTAATATTGATAAAAAAACTTCCTACCTGTTGGCTGTTGACAGAGTATTCAAATCGAATAACTTGGTCATAAAAAGTGATCAAATCTAGCCCCAGTCCATATCCATAAAGGTAGGTATTGGTAAGTGCGGCATTTTCGGGGATGTGGTTGCGATCGTTGACGTAGCCATGGTCAAAATTGGCACTGAGGTAAGCCCTGATCGGGAAGGTGTTGAATTCCTCAATTGGGATCAGCTTAGAGATATCATAAGCCACATCCAGCAGTTTATACCTAAAGCTGTTTTTGTGGATGAAGGTTTGCTGGCCTTCGATCACGTTAATTTCATACCCCCGTATAAAATCAGGAGCATAGCCAATTCCACGAACCAAGGTATAGGGCTGCCTGGAGCTGAGGTAGCTGGATACAGAAATACCCGTCACGAAGTGCGTTTTATCGCTAAATCTAAAATACTTATTGGCAATCAAGGAGATCTCCGTTTCATTGACGTCATCGTTGGTGAAAAGCCCGTACCTTGTGACGCCGACATTGATAAGTTCGCCCTGTGTGGCATAAGCGATATTGTCCCTGCGGTCGTGCTTGAAGTTATAGGAGGCGTAGAAGTATTTTTGCCTTGTGCTGTCGTTGAGAAAATAATTTGGATTCTGGGTCAGTACGTCTTCATGGACCTTAGTATTACTAAAACCTATGGTGAGGTAATTGAAATTATAGAAATTGCCCCTGTATGTATATTGTAGGCTGGCGCCCAGGTTTTTACGAAGGATTTCCTCGTTTTCATTGGTGTAAAAAACCTGTTTGTTTTGAGCTGATTTTACAGCTATGGTTTTATTGGTGTTATAGTTGATCCTGAAGGCAAGGCCATGCTCCTGCTCCTTATCGATATAAGGAATGCTGTATATGAGATCAAATGCTTGGGTAAATCCTAGCTGTCCCATGACGCGCAGTTTTTCATTTCGTCCACCGACGTTGTTATGATTGAGCTTCAGTCCGTAATTTACCCTGGAGAGGTCCCGGTTTTGATTGATCCACCATTCTGAGAAATTCCGGTCGGCCAAGTCAAATATAATGCTCGGGATTACATACCAGCGTTCTTTTACGGATACCAATAGTTCTACTTCCTCGTCTTCTACAAAGAGAGGGGTGATTTCTACTGAGGTAAATAATTGAAGGTTGTATATCCGTTGTTGATCTGTTTTTAGGATGCGTAAAAATTCTTCCCAGTCATATACTATTCCCGGAGCCACGTTCATCTCCCTTAGGATGATGTTTTTGCGGGTTTTTTCATTTCCGATGATAAAGACATTGTTGACGGAGACTTGCTTGGGGATCTTTAAGGCTGTGGTATCTTGGGGGACAGTTTCAGGAGTTTGTGCCAGGGTCGTGTGCTTATTTATCAAGACCAAGCAGATAAGCGCCATAAGCAAGTAAAGGCTTTTGATGTATCTTTGCGGTATTGATAAACGATATTGTTTCACGCAGTGGAACTTTGTTTAATGTTTCAGCCTTTTATTACCAAATGAACTAAATCTTGAAAACTATTTTAAGAAAAATAGCCGTTTTTCCAGTGTTGTTTTATCAGTACTTGATTTCGCCAATGTTTCCTGGAGCTTGTAGGTACACCCCCACTTGTAGCCAATATACGAAAGAGGCTATTCTCAAGCACGGAATAATCAAAGGAGGCTGGCTAGCGATCAAGCGCATTGCCAGCTGTCATCCATGGGGTGGCCATGGCCATGACCCCGTTCCTTAATCGGTTTGAGTTGGGTTGCCTATTTTTAGTGCTCGTATTACCAGTACAATGCCTCCCAATACCAACGGGATGCTTAGTGTTTGCCCCATGTTCAAGGTCAGGTTTTCTTCAAAGTCCACTTGGTTTTCTTTGAAAAACTCCCAAACGAAACGCATACCAAAGACAGTGATCAAGAACAGGCCAAGCAGTAGTCCGTCAGGAAGCTTTTCCCTGTATTTGTGCCATAGGGCATACAGCAATATGAAAATAGCAAAATAGGAAAGTGACTCATAGATCTGTGTGGGATGTTTGGTCAGGCCGAATGTACGGACTGTAGCCAGATAATGGTCTCCTTCATCCTTTAAATCATAATCCAAAGGGGTGTTTTCGGGCTCTGCCATGTACTTTTCAGCACTGTTAAATTTGGTGAGGACGTATTTTACGTCATTTTCCAAGGTTCTTCTCAAGTCCACTTCTTGGTAATTTCCCTTTTTGATTTCAATGTCGATATTTACAGGGACATGTCCATTGCCCTGCAGCTCTCCAGAGCGGTCATCCGGTTTATAGGCAGAAACATGCTCGACGGGTACATTCAGGGTTTCCAGGATTTCTTCTATGCTATGGGCATAGACGAAGCCATTGTCAGTACCGGTAGGTTTACCGCCGATCTCAGAATTCATCAGGTTACCAAATCTGATCAGTGCCCCTGTCATGGCCACTACGATGACAATCCTGTCCACCACCCAAAGGTAGCGTTGCTTTGGCGTATTGCGCACATAAAGCCAGAGGGCTATCAATATGGCAATGGCGGCACCATGGCTGGCAAGTCCACCTTCCCATACTTTGAGGATCTCGATGGGGTTGCTAAGGTATTTTTCGGGTTCATAAAACAGCACATGGCCCAATCGTGCACCTATGATGGTCGCCAAGACCATATAAATGGTGAGCTTGTCCACCAGCCTTTCATCATGACCTTCTTTTTTGAAAATATAAATGACGATTTGTTGCGAAATGATAAAGCCAAGTGCAAATAACAGGCTATACCATCTGATCCTGTCAAAACCTGGAAAAACAGCCGGGTTAGGGCTCCAGACTACGTAATCTAAAATTGTGCTGATCATTGGTCTAGTTAATTTCTGCTAAGATAGTTTTATTATTCGTCTAATTGATCCAGTTCATGTAATTCTTCTGTAAAGCCCCCTGACAGTATCGGAAATCTACACCATGTCTTGGGATCCACATTGAAGTCGTCCAAATGGAAGGAAGGTGCCAAGCGCTCTCGTTTCCACTGATTCCTGGACCATAGCCGGAAGAATTTATGGATGTAAATTTTTAATTGAACGGGCGATATGTCAAGTTCTTGTTTTAGGATCAGGTAAATGTCAGCAGGTTTTCTGCGGTCTCGAATGGCTAAGCGTTCGATTTCGACAATGACCGGATAGGGCATCAGGTCTTGTTCATCCGTTTGATGTTGCTCTTGTGGTCGCAGTTCGGCAGTAGGTTGAAGGGAATTTACCTTTCGGAGTCCTTTGTATCCCAGCTCCTCCTCGGCCCATCTCAGCCACTGAAGGATAAAATCCTTGTCCACTGCAGCAATAGGGGAAATACTTCCGCTGGTGTCCCCGTCCATGGTGGCATACCCTACATCTCCTTCGCTCCTGTTTGAGGTGGCAAGGAGAAGGGCGTTGTTCAGGTTGGCGAGCATCCAGATGATGGGGGCTCGTACCCTGGCTTGGATATTTTGTAGGGTGATATCATCTTGGCTCCACGTGAGCTTTCTGTCAATGGCATTTTCTATTTTTTGGGTATAAGAACTTACCTCTTCACTGATTTTCCAGTCATAAAAGGTGGCCCCAAGGCTTTCTGCCAAGCT
The DNA here is from genome assembly GCF_005281475.1 of Echinicola rosea. Taxonomy (NCBI): domain Bacteria; kingdom Pseudomonadati; phylum Bacteroidota; class Cytophagia; order Cytophagales; family Cyclobacteriaceae; genus Echinicola; species Echinicola rosea. The sequence goes on from NZ_CP040106.1 coordinate 2,614,441, forward strand.
CCGCGCACTGGCCAACGTGTCATCTGAAGAGTTTTCGGAACCTTGGTAGGCGGTAGTCAATATGTGCTTTACAACCGACTTTATCGGGGTGCTTTCATCTACGGAGATGCTTAAATGGCTCCGTTTTAGAAAATTGTCCAGCCCTAATTCGCTTATTCCTCTTCTGACCATTTCTGCCACCAAGGTAGCAATTGATGAAGAATCAGCACCTCCGCTGAGTGAAAGCACGAACCCTGTACTGCGACTTTTTCGCATATAATCGAACAAGGCCAAACAAACTGCGGCGGTAAATTCCTCGTTCTTGTTGTGCGATGAATCTATTTTTGGTGCCGGGACAGGTGACGTTGAAAAGTCAATCCCATAGATTTGGTAAGACTTATAAGAAAGCAATTTGTTTTTAATGAGCAATTTGCCGTTTTGGGCGAAAAGTATTTCTCCGTCAAAGATCATCCTTCCAGCCTCATTCCCCAACAAGTTGACATAAAAGTAGGCTGCATTCAGCGAAGCACTGCTTTCGGTGACAAGTTCTTCTCTATGTGCGCTTTTTCCCATGGCAAAGTGACTGGCGCTTGGATTGAATATAAGGTCCACATTGCGGTCCTTTAGGCGGTGGCCAGGACGAAGATCCCCTCTCCATGCATCTTCACAAATTTCAAATCCATAAGTAATCCCTTTTTTGTTGAAAACAATGTCCCCAAAGGGAATACTCCTGCCATAAAAGTCCAACGAACCGATTTTTCCAGCTTCCCAAGGGGTGAACCATCGAAATTCATAATGCACTCCATCGATGGCCAAGAATTGTTTGGCCATTATCCCTGAGACTTTTCCATCATCAAGCACGGCCGTACAATTATATAGTAGCTCTCCTATTCTTACGGGTAAGCCAATACAGACCGTCATATCCTTGGTGAAGGGGAGGAGTTTTTTGAGCTGTCCAAGGGCTTTCTCAGGGTACCACCTACTTAGAAAGAGGTCTTCGCTACCATAGCCTGTGACGGCAAGTTCTGGAAAGCACAGCAGTTCGATTCCTGCTGCCTTGGCCTCTGTAATGGCATCAGAGATATTTTTAAGGTTGCCTTCCCAATCAAGGGGAGTCTGATTGACAGTGGCCCCACCTATTTTCAAAATTGACATATCGCAAGGTGAATTTTAAGTTAACCTTCCTTCAGACATAAGATGGAAGGCCGCTTAATACCGATTAACACAATGGGCAAATATAGGGTACTATAGGGCCAATTTTAGTTTTTCGCAGGCATTTTTTGCAGCTTCCTGCTCTGCTTTCTTTTTTGTAGGGCCTTTTCCCTCGGTAAAAACCTCCTTCTCGATCAATAAATCTATGGTGAATTCTTTAAAGCGCTGAGAGCCGGTTACCGATTGAAGGGTGAATTCCACCTCCTTATTTTCCCGTTGGGACCATTCTATGATCTTGCTTTTGAAATTGGTGATCGTAGTGATGATATTCTCAAGGTCAAAATATGGGGATAGGATTCTGGAAAGGATGAATTTCCTGCAAAAGTCATAGCCTCTGTCCAGATAGACTGCGCCCACCAAAGCTTCCAAGGTATCACCGTAGATGGATTTGTGGGTGTAAAGCCCTTTGTCCGAGAGGTCCGATTCGACGATATTGGAAAGGCCGATTTTCTGTCCTACCCGGTTTAGGGATTCCCTGTTTACGATTCTGGAGCGGGTTTCGGTAAGGAAACCTTCGTCCCGGTAGGGGAATTTGATAAAAAGGTGTTCGGCTACTACTGCACCGAGGACGGCATCGCCGAGAAATTCCAATCGCTCATTAGAAACTTTTATGCCTTGCCTGATTTCCTCTGCTGCTGAGGAATGTCGGACGGCGAGCTTATAAAGCGACAAATTCAAAGGCTTGCTGCCTACCATTAACTTGATGGCAGCAGCAAGCCTTTTATCTTTTTTATTATAAAGTAGTTCGTGTAATCTGAGTCTTCGAAATATTTTCAAGGTCGGTTTACTCAGTTATTTTTTTGAAAATGACAGAGGCATTATGTCCGCCAAATCCAAAGGTATTACTCAAAGCTACATTTACTTCCCGCTCCTGGGCTTTGTTGAAAGTCAAGTTCAGCTTTTCATCAAACGCTTCGTCTTTGGTGAAGTGGTTGATCGTCGGCGGTACCAAGTCATGGTTAATGGCCATGATAGAAGCGATGGCCTCAATGGCACCGGCGGCACCAAGAAGGTGTCCTGTCATGGATTTGGTACTGCTGATATTGAGGTTGTAAGCATGGTCACCAAAGATCCGCTGTATGGCTTTGATTTCACTTACGTCTCCCAATGGAGTGGAGGTACCGTGTACATTGATGTAATCGACCTCTTCCGGTTTTATTCCGGCATCTTCCAGTGCAAACTTCATCACATTGCCAGCGCCTACTCCTTCAGGGTGTGGTGCTGTGATATGGTGAGCGTCTGCGGACATGCCGCTACCGATGATCTCCGCATAGATTTTGGCTCCACGTGCTTTTGCGTGTTCATATTCTTCCAGGATAATGGCTCCAGCGCCTTCACCGAGGACAAAACCGTCACGGTCTTTGTCAAACGGTCGGGAAGCGGTTTCTGGATCATCATTACGTTGGGAAAGTGCTTTTAGCGCATTGAATCCACCAACACCTGCCTCTGTGACAGCAGCTTCAGAACCTCCGGAAACAAAAACATTGGCCTTGCCCAGCCGGATGTAATTGTAGGCATCAATCAGGGCATTTGTGCCAGAAGCACATGCGGATACCGTCACAAAGTTGGGACCTTGAAGGCCATACTTCATGGAGATAAATCCTGCACTGATGTCAGCGATCATTTTGGGAATAAAGAACGGGTTGAAACGAGGCGTTCCATCACCAGTAGCAAAACTGACTACTTCGTCCTGAAAAGTCTTCAAGCCCCCAATGCCAGAACCCCAGATCACACCGGCCTTACTAAGGTCTATCTTATCAAGGTCCAGTCCGGAGTCTTTCATGGCTTCCTCAGATGCGATAACGGCATACTGGGTGAAAGGATCCATTTTCCGGGCTTCTTTTCTATCAATAAATTGCTCGATGTCGAGGCCTTTGACCTCGCAAGCAAATTGAGTTTTGAATTTTGAGGCGTCGAATCTCGTAATAGGAGCAGCACCACTTACCCCATTAGCTAGCCCCTTCCAGTATTCTGGAACGGTGTTTCCCAATGGCGTAAGGGCGCCTAAACCTGTTACTACAACTCTTTTTAAATTCATAAATGAATTTTGAGAAGTTAAATTATTTTACGTTTGCTTCCAGGTAGCTTACTGCTTGACCTACGGTGCCGATCTGCTCAGCTTGGTCATCTGGAATAGAAATGTTGAATTCTTTTTCGAATTCCATGATAAGCTCAACCGTATCCAAAGAGTCAGCGCCAAGATCATTAGTGAAGCTTGCTTCAGGAGTTACTTCAGATTCTTCTACGCCTAACTTATCCACGATAATGGCTTTTACTTTTTGTGCAATTTCAGACATTTTGTGATTAGTTTAGTTAAAACACTCCGCAAAGAAATATATTTAATACCTTAATGTCAAAAAAAACCGATAACTAAATTTAAGATATTCCGGTGAAACATTGAAGTTGAGCAATTATTTTTAATTTTGTTCTTTTAAAAACCCTCCCTTCATGAGGAAAACAAAACTCCAGGTAGAACATGATTATGATTTTGATCTTTTGGGTCTGGTAGCTCCATTGAAGGACTACAAGATGGCTTGGGTGGTCAATAGTTTTCTGGGAATCAGGATGATAAAGATCGAGGATTTTAAATTGGAGTTTCTGAATCAGCCCAAGTTGGAGATTTCCAGGTACATTTTGGAAAAAGATCACGGGTATATTCAGTTATTAAAGAACCGTTCTTTTTCAGATTCGGGACAAACGCTGTATCTTGTGCCGGAATTAAAGATTATGGATTATTTTCTCCTTCTACAGGATTTCACCCAGGAGACTAACCTTAATCATTGTATTGGGCAGCTTTCTGAGAGTAGCTATGTACAGAATATAGTTAAGTTGGATGTGAGCAAATTAAAATCAAAAGAGAACCTATTAACCTATTAAATATAATAATATACAAACAATGAACTTACCCATCGCGAATAAGAAGACCAAGATTTTGGCTACAGTTGGGCCGGCTTCAAACAACGAAAAGACACTTACCGAACTGGTAAAGGCCGGAGTCAATGTTTTCAGGCTGAATTTTTCCCATGGAAACCATGAAGTGCATGCCGAAGTGATCCAGTTGATCCGTAAGATTAACAAAGACTATGGATTGAACGTAGGGATCTTGCAGGATTTACAAGGACCTAAAATCCGTGTCGGTGAAGTAGAAAACAATGGAGTGGAGATCAAAGAAGGCGATCCTATCACGATTACCAATGACGCGGTAATCGGTACGTCGTCTTTGGTGAGCACCGTTTACCAAAACCTTCCACAGGATGTAGTTGCTGGAGACAGGATTTTGATCGATGATGGTAATCTTGAGGTGGCCGTAAACAGTACTGATGGAAAAAATGTAAACTGTACCGTCGTACACGGAGGAATTCTAAAATCCAGAAAAGGCATCAACTTGCCCAATACGAAAGTGAGTGCACCATCACTGACAGAAAAGGATAAAGAGGACTTGGCGTTTGGCCTCGAAAATGAAGTGGATTGGATTGCGCTTAGTTTTGTCCGTTCTGCTGAGGATATCATTGACCTTAAGAAAAGAATAGATGCCAAAGGAAAAGCGTGTAAGATCGTAGCGAAGATCGAAAAGCCCGAAGCCCTTGACAACATCGATGAAATCATCGAAGTGACAGACGGTGTGATGGTGGCCCGTGGGGACCTTGGTGTGGAAGTGCCTATGGAGATGGTGCCGCTATGGCAAAAGAGAATAGTAGAAAAGTGCAAGCAAGCCAGCAAACCCGTGATCATTGCTACGCAGATGCTGGAAAGCATGATCCAAAACCCACGCCCTACCCGTGCAGAAACCAATGACGTGGCCAATGCCGTATTGGATGGTGCAGATGCAGTGATGCTTTCAGCCGAAACTGCTTCCGGTGCATATCCTGTCCATGCCGTCCAGGCAATGACCAAAGTGATCCAATATGTAGAGAACAATTCCGATGTTTACCATTACCTCTATGATATTCCAGAAAACAGTAATTACTTTGTGAGCAACAATGTCATCATGATGGCTTCTGGCCTGTCCAAAAATGTCAATGCGAAGGCCATTGTGGGGATTACCGCTTCTGGGTTTACGGCTTTTAGGATCGCTTCCCACCGACCATTTGCCAAAAACTTTGTGTTTACCCATAATAAGACGCTGATCACCCAACTTAGCTTAGTATGGGGCGTGACGGCTTATTTCTTTGAAGGAAAACAAGTATCGACTGATGATACCATTACATTTATCCAGGATACGCTGAAGGAAAAAGGCCATCTAAATGTAGGTGATATTATGATCAATACCGCTAGCATGCCACTACAGGACAAAGGCAAGACCAATATGCTTAAAATCCACATGGTGGAGTAGAAGGTCGTTACCTATAGGTTTTTAACCTGTGGCACCTCGTGGAAACGGGGTGCTTTTTTATTGGGTAAAGCCTAACTTGGAAAATGGGTAAGGAGTCATCTGTATCATTCAGATCGTTCTTCCTTCTTCGGGCTTCAAGCTTGCGACTTTACTCTTTCTTTGCTCTTTTCCCTTTAATCACAGCCAAGACTTCCTGTAGTTTAGCTACTGACAGGGCCCTTAGGAGCAACCATAAGCACCTTTTCCTGATCGACCATTACAGCACCAGCGGGTGAGCCTTTTACTTTTCTGACATATTTGCAAGGCGTGTAAATCACCGCGGCAAGAGATTCGTTTTTGCTTTTTGAGTAGTAGGCAGCCAACTCGGCGGCTCTTTCCAGGGTGGTTTGAGGAATGGGTTGGCCTGATTTGTATTTAATGATGACATGGGATCCTGCGACATCTTTAGCGTGAAGCCATACGTCATCTTTCCAACTGTAGTACCTGAGCATTTGGTCATTCGACTTAGCGGATTTGCCCACTAATATTTCAAAGTCATCTATTTCAAACCGCTTAAATGGGAGATTGGTTTGGTCTTCCTTGGGTTTTGTAGATAATTGATGGGTTTTGGAAAATGCTCTTAGTTCTTTAAAATTGTCAATAGGAGCCAGCTCTTCCAATAATGTTTCCAGCTGCAGGTAGTAATCTTCTTTCTCCGATAGATTCTTTTGGAGCTGTTGGATTTCTAGTTTCCTGTTTTTTGATTTACGGTAGAGGTTTTCGGCGTATTTTTGGGGGGTAAGCCCTTTTTTCAGCTTAATGATGGTTTCCTTGTTTTGATAGAAGTCAAACAAAGTGGTTGTTTCAGCTCCTTGTGGGATTTGGTGGAGGTTGGCCATGATCACATCGGCCGTTTGGCTGGGTGGGGGGCTGTCTTGCAGCTCGGCCAGTTTGTTTGATGTTTTGTTTAGGTATGTATTGGTTTTCTTTTTTTGGTCTTCCAGCTTCTTTACCAATAGGCCTTTTTCTTTTTCGAAGGCTTGATGAATGACCGCATGTTGAAAGTAGGCATTGCAGCTTTCTGTAGGGTCTGCCGAAGAAAATATGGCATTTTGGACAGGGAGAAGGGTAAGCTGATATTGGTCATTTTTCTTGATGATGCTGAAGAGGGGGGCATTCAGCATGTCGAGCATTTCTTGCATTAACTGCCACTTGGTTTCGATATCCGCCTCTATGTACCCGTGGGACTTTAGCCATTCGCGTGGGATTTTTCCAAGTGTCGGTAAGAATGCGGCAGCTTTTCCTTCCAGTTTTAGGAATTCTTCGTAGGAAAGGTCCAAGTGCCTCTCCAGTTCATGTAGAGCGATATTGTGGTCTTCTTTGAGTTCATTTCTAAATAGGGCTTTAGGGTGTTGATGATCGCCATATGAATAAAGAAGTATGTTGCTGCGGCTTCCATGAAGTTTGAAGAGCAGGGTTTTTTGGGACTTGAAATCAAACCTGAATGCCCTCTCAAATGATAATGCTCTAACGGAAACAACTGTATCTCCGATCAGCTCCGGAAATAGGTCAACGCTATTTTTTTTGCTGCGCTTGTAATCCTCCGGAAAACAAATGCAGGGGTTGGAAGGGCTCAGGTTGGCCCTTAGGTAATGGGATTGTTCATCATCAGCGAACCCCATGACCAATTCGTCTTTGTGCTGGGAAAAACAGGTGACCAACTCCAGTCCCGCGAAGGTTGTCTCCAGTTCTGGACAGAGGTATTTAAGGAAATGGTAATTAAGATGCATGGTTATAGGCTGATCGTAAGGCCATCATAGGCTAAGAAGACATTATCTGGCAGCTTTTCTTCCACCTTTTGGTGCGAACCAAGTTTATGGCTGATGTGGGTGAGGTAAGCTTTTTCAGGCTTGATGATGTCAATGAGTTCCAGCGCTTCGGAGAGAGTAAGGTGGGAGAGATGTTCTTTGAGCTGGAGGGCATTTAGCACCAGAACTTTCGTGCCCCTTACTTTTTCCAACTCTTCTTCGTCGATGTATTTTGCATCGGTGATGTAGGTAAAATCCTTTATTCTATAGCCAAAGACAGGTAACTTATAATGCATGACCAGAATAGGTGTGAATGTCGTTCCGAGCACTTCAAATGGCTTGTTGCTGATTTCATTGGTGACTACCTGAGGGACGCCTGGGTATTTTTTTGGGGCAAAGACATATGAAAATTCCCTTTGGAGCTGGTCAAGTACAGCAGCGGTGCCATAGAGCGGCATGTCTTTCATCTGCATAAAATTAAATGGCCTGATATCGTCCATTCCGGCAGTATGGTCTTTATGCTCGTGCGTATAGATGATGGCGTCCAATTGACGAATGCCTTCACGCAGCATTTGTGCCCTAAAGTCTGGGCCGGTGTCAATCACAAAGCTATTGTCGTTTACTTTTAGGTGGATGGAGCTTCTCAGTCTTTTGTCCCTAAAATCGACAGAACTGCATGTTTCGCATGTACAACCGATTACTGGGATTCCTTGTGATGTTCCTGTTCCTAGAAAAGTAACTTTCATTTTTTTGTTATTCTTATATTTACTGTTTTCCCGCGCAATAAAAGAGAGAGGGGTGGATCATAAGCGCAGGAGTGCAAATCCTCCGAGGTACAGCTGGAGTTTGATGATCAGAGCTTCAGTTCAGTTTGCTGTAGCTCGACATAGAAATCTTGGTTCTTTTTGTTCTCGAATTCTTTCGGATTAAAATCAAGCTCTTTTAGAATGTCTATCAGGGTGTTTACCTTTCCTTCTAGCGTGTAATATTTATTTATTATTACGACTTTGGTGTCTTTTAAGATACAGTAGCCTGACTTAAAGTTCCCTTTTTCATACCGGAGCATATAGTCCGATTCAGCAAAAAGACTTTCGATTTTATCCAGATAAGTTTTTGTGTACTTTATTGCCATCAGGAATTTACAATATGGGATTATTTTGGGCCAAGGTGTTTTTTGACGGTGGATAGCAATAGGTCATAGTCCAGTGGCTTCTGGAGGTAATCATTGAGCCCCGCCTGTTTAAAGTCCTCCATGGTGTAGTTTTTGTAATTGCCCGTAATGGCTATGACTGGAATGGCAGCTTTTTTAGGATCGCTAAGTGCCCGGATGGCCTTGGTACATTCGATACCGTCCATTTTGGGCATGTTGATATCCATAAGGATTAGGTCATAATCTTCCTCTGCTAGTTTATCCAGAACTTGTTTGCCGTTTTTGACAGCGGTAATTTCATAATTTTCAAACAACAGAACGTTTTTAGTCAGGTTGATAATCACCGAACTGTCTTCAGCTACTAAAACTTTTTTGCTCTCGCTCATTTTTAAGATAGGTTGTTTAATTCTTCCAAATGCGATTTGAATACCTTGAGTTGATATTCTAATGTTAAATAATCTTCAATAATACCATTATATTTTGAGTCTTTTAATTTTTGTTCCAAAATACTGGCATGCTTAAACAATATCGTCGCCCCCAAAGTACCAGAGTTTCCTTTTAATATATGAAGTTTTTCATCAATTTCTGAATAATTTCCCTGATCAATTAACAACTTGATTTCATCCAAGAGTGTCTGGGCTTCTTCAAAAAAGTCTTCATAGACCGTTTTGATGTCTTCATTGGAGTTGTATTTTTTCAGCTGGTTGTACACCTTTTTATCCAGTATGTCTTGATCATCACCTGATGGTTGATTGGATGATTCCAAGGTGTTTTTATGAAGGTGGTTGCTGATACTTTCCAGTAGGTCCTTGGGCTTTACGGGTTTGTCGATAAAATCGTCAAAACCTGCAGATAAAAAATAGTCACGGTCTGTCTGGTCAGAATACGCCGATATGGCGATGACGGGCGCAGCAGTGAGTCCTTCTGCTTTGATGATCTTAAGTGCGGTGATGCCATCCATCACGGGCATTTGGATATCCATTAAGATCAGGTCAAACCTTTCACATTTTATTTTATCAATAGCATCCTGACCGTTTTCAGCTGATGAAAATGGGAAATTGTGACAGATGATGTTTTCAAAAACTTTTCTGTTCAGGTTGTTATCGTCAACTATTAATATCCTTTTGTTTTCCATGACCTAATCCTCTAATTTTGGGCCATTGGTTCTCCCTAAATTTATGTGGTGTCTTTGATAAAAAATAATAAATATCTTCTTGTGGTAGCCGGGCCTACAGCTGTAGGCAAAACCGAATTGTGCATAAAGCTAGCTAAAAAATTTCAAACTGCTATCATATCTTCTGATAGTCGGCAATTTTATAAAGAAACCGATATTGGTACAGCCAAACCTTCCCATGCTGAAATGCAAGGTGTTCCTCATTATTTTGTAAACAACTTGTCTATTCATGATGATTATGATGTACGGCAATTTGAAAAAGACGCCCTGTTGGTTTTGGATGATTTGTTTCAGACTAATGATGTGGTCATCATGACGGGAGGATCCGGGCTCTATATTGATGCCATCTGCAATGGTTTTGATGCGATTCCCGAGGTCGATCCAGAAATTAGGCGATCACTGAATCAGCTATACCAAGATGAAGGCATCACTGCTTTGCAGGAAAAATTAGCAGAATTGGATCCCGATTATTATAAGCAGGTCGATAGCCATAATCCGCAACGCTTGATCAGGGGCTGTGAGGTGACAATTGGGACAGGAAAGCCGTTTAGTAGTTATCGAAAAAGGAATAAAATCAATCGGCCATTTCAAGTGATCAAAGTGGGGCTGAAACGAGAGCGGCAGGAGCTCTACGACCGAATCAACCTGCGTATGGATCAGATGATAGCCGCGGGATTGTTTGACGAAGCCGAAAGATTGTTCCCGTTTCGCCAATTAAACGCTTTGCAAACAGTGGGATATTCTGAAATATTTGGTTATTTGGAGGGGAGATATGATAAAGATGAAGCGGTAAGATTGCTGAAACGAAACTCCAGGAGGTATGCCAAAAGGCAGATGACTTGGTTTAGGAAAGATGAGGAGATGCAATGGTTCGCTCCAGATGAGTATGAAAAAGTGGTGATGTTTGTTCAGGATCAAATGGGCCGGTGACCAGTGAGCTTTGCAATTAGGCTGTAGGGCTTCGTCTGGATCAGTTGATTGTATTGGTGTTTGAGAAGTTTGATATGGCCAATTTGCCGTTTAGCGGAATTTGTGTCAGGATGATCGGTGTCAAGAAGGCCTTGGATTTCTTTTTCCAGCATCACGATTTCCATGGTGTCATGAGATGGCTTTACGCCAAGATTTTTCTGAAGGGTTAGCAGAGCAGTTTTATATTGCTCTTTTTTCTGGTTGATGCTGTAACTGACCACCATGCCGAAGAGCAATATAAAGCCTGCTAAGGTGAGTAATATTGGAATAAACCCCATGTTATATACTTAAGATTTCGATAAGTTTTAGGGTGTCTCTATTTAGGGGTTTGTTTTTGGTGATACAGTCTTCAAAACTTGTATAGACCACTTCGTCATGGATAATGCCGGCCATGCAATTGGCCTGACCACTCATAAGGCCTTCCACCGCAGCCATGCCACACCTACTTGCGAGCATTCGGTCTTTTCCGGTAGGGCTTCCACCTCGTTGGATGTGTCCAAGTGTGGTCACCTTGAAGTCTTTCGTTTCGTCATCGATGATGTTTTTGACCTTTTCCATGATTTCGGCAGCGCTGCCTTCCTCATCCCCTTCGGCCACTACGATGACACTGGATGTTTTGGTTTTGCGGGAGCCTTTCAGTTTTTCCACTACTTCATGAAGGGTGGTTTTGGTTTCCGGTACCATGACCATTTCTGCTCCGCCTCCTAGGCCACACTCTACAGCGATATAGCCACTGTCCCTTCCCATCACTTCGATAAAGAAGATCCTGTCGTGTGCTGCAGCCGTATCCCTGATTTTGTCGATAGCTTCCAAGGCCGTATTAATGGCAGTGTCAAATCCGATCGTAAAGTCGGTACCATAAATGTCATTGTCAATGGTGCCAGGGCATCCTATGGTAGGGATTCCATATTCCTCGTAAAACACCTTGGCTCCCGTAAACGTACCGTCACCCCCAATGGCGACGAGTCCCTCGATGCCAAGTTTCTGTAATTGTTCGTAGGCGATCTTTCGACCTTCTTTGGTACGGAATTTTTCACTACGGGCAGATTTAAGGATGGTACCGCCACGCTGGACAATGTTACTTACAGCATGGGATTCCATTTTTTGGATTTCACCATTGATCATGCCATCGTAGCCATACATGATTCCGTACATTTCCATCCCATGGAAAATCCCGGTACGGACCACCGCCCTGATGCAAGCATTCATGCCAGGCGCATCTCCTCCCGAGGTTAATACAGCAATTTTCTTCATCGGTTTAATTATAGGTTTTATAGTGAACCAAAATTAAGCATTAATGAATGGAATTATAATTAAATGGGTAAATCTTTTAGAGTGTATGAATTCCACGGCCAAATATGTGAGAAAGGTTTATACTTTAAATAAACTAGTTAAAAATACAATTTTTTGGTGATTTTTTTTGATACGCCAATTGCTTTATTATATTTGTTTTTAACCGACATAGTAAAATTTTATTTTATAATTTTTAAATTCATATAAATATGGTTTTGTGTTTTTTGAACCTATTTATGTGGATTTTGTAAAAATTATTTCCTGCGTTGATTAAGACCAGACACTAGGACATATGAAAAGAACTCTACTCTTTTGCATTATTGGGGTAATGCTATACCGTATTGCGTACCCTTTTTCCGGAGAGCCAGTACCAGGAGCTCCACCCGTAATTACCACTACTCCAGGATATACGGAATTTGAGCCTGGAGATGGCGCCGTTACGATTGATGGCGGAGTGACCGCGACAGATGAGGATTCGCCAAAAGCCTCCAAAGCCATTGTCAAGCTTGCCAATCTGCTTGACGGCGGTAATGAAATTATGAATATCGGCCCTGACGTGGTGGACTTGGCCAATGATAGTGGTCTCACGATAAATTACAACTTTACGAGTGGTGAGTTGACCATTACGGGAGAGGCGGATTTTTCTGTTTACCAACGGATTTTCAGGGAGGTAACATATAATAACCTTTCGCCATTTCCAGATACTGAAGATAGGGTGGTAGTATATACGGTTTTTGATACTGAAGGTAATCAAAGTGCCGAGCAGTCCCGAATTATCAAAATCAAGAACGTCCCCGCTGTCATCACCGAAGTAACAACGGTGGCAGATGGCCTGTATGGTATTGGCGACAAGGTTTCCATAGTGCTGGTTTTCAACAGACCGGTATGGGTAAATGGCGGTGAGCCGGATCTGACCCTGCAAATTGGGGATCAGACTGTGTCAGCTAGCTATACTGCAGGTTCGGGATCTAATGAGCTGGAGTTCAGCTATACTGTGGAGGAAGGCGACCTTGATGAGGATGGCATAGGGCTGACGGAGGAAGTGAATGTGGGAGGAGCCAGCATTGTGGACAGCGAGGAGGAAGCGGCAGACCTTACGATTGGCCAGCTTCCCAACACTTCAGGTGTCCAGGTGGACGGTATCCGCCCAATTGTTTCCCAAGTGATGTTACCGGAAGATGCTACTTACTCGGTGTGTGGAGGAAGTGCCCTGGAGTTTACATTGGATATGAGTGAACCGGTCACCGTCAATGGGCCGGTAGTTTTGCAAGTGGTGTTGGATTCAGGTGAAATATTGGCCAATCTGGACACTGAGAAGAGCAGTGCCGAACGATTGATCTTTACCTATGAGATCATTTCAGGGGATGTGGACGAAGATGGAATTGAGGTGGTCGCATTGCAGGTAGAGGAAGAAGGGATCATGGATCTGGCAGGAAATGCTTTGATAGACCTAGAGTTGGAAAGTACGGAAATCCCTGCACAGAACAGTATTATCATAGATGGTTCTGCGCCACCACCACCCCAGGTAACTGGTATCAGCCCTGATACAGGAACTTCGGATGGCGACCAAATTACCAATACCTCCTCCATTACCATCACCGGCACAGCCGAGCCTAATCTAGCAGTCAGCCTTCTCGCCAATGACGAAAAAGTAGGCGAAGTAACAGCAGATGATAGTGGGGATTGGGCTTTTGACGCTACAGAACTGGCTTGGGAAGAGGGACAATATGAGCTTGCTGCCGTATCGGTAGATGGCGCTTGCAATGCCAGTGAGTCAAGTAATAAACTGTCGATAACCATAGATATGAATGGTCCAGTGATCAGTACCGTGGATCAGGAAATTACCTTAGGAGAGAATGGAGAGGCATCGATAGCGGTAAATGCCTTGGTGGAGGCGGTCAGTGATAATTTCTCCTCATCAGATGAAATAGTGCTTTCCTTGGATCAGGATTTATTTACCTGCGATGATTTGGGTGAAAATGAAGTGAGCGTTACGGCTACGGATATAGCTGGCAATGTGACTGAAACGATCGCCATGGTGACGGTGACCCACAGCGAGGCACTTTCATTTGTGGTGGAAGAAGTGGAGGTTTCCTTGGATGAAAATGGAGCAGCGGAAGTGTCTTATACCGACATGGTGACAGGACTTAGCGGGACTTGTTTGGGCTTGGAGGATTTTAGTTATGAATTGAGTAGGTCAAGTTTCGGTTGTGCAGACTTGGGAGAGGTCAGTGTGGATGTTTTGGTGACAGGTGATCAAGGATTTGCGGAAACGTTGACCACGTCTATACTTGTGGTAGATAGTACTTCTCCCACGATCACAGGGACGGAAGAAAATATTGATATCTATGTGGATGCAAGCGGAGAGTACGTATTGGAGGATTACCTGTCGGTATTGAGTATTTCGGACAACTGTACCGTGGTTTCGCAAGTGCAGGTCCCCGCAGAAGGTACGGTGCTCAGTGGCTATGAGACGCCCCATCCAATAACAGTAACCGCTGTAGATCAAGCAGGAAACGAATCGGTTTACGAATTTACCATTACCTTGAAAAGTAATATTATCGCTTCATTGATTGACCCTGAAATGCTGACGGTGAGTTGGGGGACAGCCCCGGAGGACTTACCATTGCCAATGCAGGTAGAAGCCGTGTTGGTTTCAGGAGTGACAGTGATGGTTGATGTGGTTTGGGATATTCAACAATACGATGAGTTGGTTCCAGGGATTTATCAGAATGCCGGTACACTGAATTTGGGAGATCACTACAGCTACGATGGTGACCATCAGCCCAACCTGACCATTATGGTCAATGAGAAATCACTTCCGGAAGATATCTTGCTAAGTGATGACGAGTTTTCAGTTGAGGATGATCCGAATGCCCCGCTTGGTATATTGACGACTGTAGATGAGGACGACGATCAGCACACCTATGCCCTCACGGGCGAATATGAGGATGAGCAGTATTTCTACATCTTGGGGGATAGGTTGTTTTGGACATCCGCAGATATGCCAGATGGCCAGCAGGAATTTACCATTACCGTAAGCAGTACGGACAGAATGGGAAATAGCATTTCCAAGACCTTTATGATCACCCGGTCAAAACCCGACTTGGATGATCTAAATATCAGCAATGTATTCAGCCCAAATGGAGATGGTATCAATGACAGTTGGGGCGTGTCCTCATTGAAATTTTATGGTGATGTAAAGTTGATGGTTTTTGAAAGAGGCGGAAAGATGGTCTTTGTGACGTATGATCCAGAAGAGCGATGGGATGGAAGGTATGAAGGAGGGGATTTGCCGGTCGGAGCCTATTATTATGTGATCGAGTTAGGAGAAGAGCGACAAAAGCGTAGGGGAGTCCTTAACCTCATTAGAAACTAATTCCAACAGTGGTTACCATGAAAAGCAACAACATGAAAAAGCTCAT
The DNA here is from genome assembly GCF_005281475.1 of Echinicola rosea. NCBI lineage: Bacteria > Pseudomonadati > Bacteroidota > Cytophagia > Cytophagales > Cyclobacteriaceae > Echinicola > Echinicola rosea. The sequence continues at coordinate 2,629,763 of NZ_CP040106.1, forward strand.
ATTTATATTTCTATTCATCGCCATGGTTCTAAACCAAGGGTATGGGCAGAGCAGAAAGTATTTTAGTTATTTTAATTCCCTCCAGAGCTATTATAATCCTGCATTGGTTGGATTGGAAGGAAGCAGTGCCAGAAGTATTGTCCGGAACCAATGGAGTGGCATTGACGGAGCACCAAAGACCGTTTATGGAAGTGTAGAAGGTGATTTTGCACATATGGGAGGGAATGATAGCGTGCCGTCCATCGGACGAAATGCCATCGGCCTTTCTATCATGTACGATAAGCATGGAGCTTTTACAGAGACTGAATTGGTGCTCAATTATTCCAGTCGAATTAAATTGTCCGAAAAGCACCATTTGGGTTTGGGGATAGGTGTCAAATACCAAAATACCGAGCTGGATGGAATGCGGTTAACTCCAGAGCAGTCCGATGATCCTTCCCTTTCCAAGTATTTGGGAGGATTTGCAGAAATGAAGTTTTTGGATTTTAATTTTGGTTTGGGCTTGCGGCATAAGCAGTATTATGTTGGGTATGCAGTACAGAACATAGCTGCGGGTAAAATTTCATCAGGGGATGAGTTTTACGTAAATCGTCCAATGAGTCATAATCTCCAAGCAGGTTATAGGGGAGAAGTGAGCGAAAATATCGGATTGGTCGGTAATGTGCTTTATCGCATTCAGGAAGATTTGCCGTATAACGCAGAATTTAACGTGAAGGCGTTGTTTATGGATCGCGTCTGGTTGGGAGTCGGACACCGGGTGGACTATTCGACAGGATTGCAGGCGGGATTTTTGATGAATCGCGTCAGTGTGGGGTACAGTTATGAGATGGCTACTAAAAAGCAGTCTAGAATGTATGGAAGCACACATGAATTTATGGCATCTATTAGGCTCTTTGACCACTATGGAAAAGGGATCTTCGGTATGTGGTAATCACTGTTTTTTTAATCAAACGAAAAAAAACACTTCATAGACGGAGTGTTTTTTTATATTCGCATGACAAATTGAAGTGGATCAGTGATTAAGTTTTGTTATGAAAAGCATTTGTTTTAATGTTTAATACTTTTTTATATATTTGTTTTAGTGAATAGAAGAGAAGTATAAGAAATTGTTCCATTTGGAGCCTAATAGATAATAGAAAGACAACATGAAATTTTTAGTAACTGGAGTTGCTGGATTTATTGGCCATGGGTTATCAAAAAAACTTTTGCAGGAAGGGCACCAAGTGGTTGGTATTGATAGCCTTAATGACTACTACGATGTGAATCTCAAACTAGATAGGTTGAAGGACCTAAAAATTGAGGTGGCTGATCTCAGTGATCATCAAAAGGTAGCCTCTACCGACAAGAGTTGCTTTGAGTTTGTGAAGATGAAGCTGGAAGATGGGGAGGAGATGATGGCACTTTTTGAGGCGGAGAAGTTTGATGTTGTGGTTAATTTGGCAGCACAGGCCGGGGTGAGGTATAGTTTGGAAAATCCCAGGGCATATGTGGATGCCAATATTGTCGGTTTCTTGAATGTGTTGGAGGCTTGCAGGCATCACCCGGTAAAGCATCTGGTTTATGCATCTAGCAGTTCCGTGTATGGCACCAATAAGAAGATGCCCTTCTCGACCAGTGACAATGTGGATCACCCAGTAAGTTTATATGCCGCATCGAAAAAGTCAAATGAATTGATGGCGCATACCTATAGCCATCTTTATGGTGTTCCGACGACCGGCTTAAGGTTTTTTACAGTATATGGCCCATGGGGAAGGCCAGATATGGCCTTGTTTATTTTTACCAAAGCCATCTTAGAAGGTAAGCCATTGAAGGTCTTTAATTATGGGAAGATGAAGCGAGATTTTACTTACGTGGATGACATCGTAGAAGGGGTATATCGTACGGCTTTAGTACCTCCGACGGGAAAAGAGACGACAGAAGATGATCCGCTTTCCAAGGCTCCCTACAGGCTCTTCAATATCGGGAACTCCAAATCAGTGAATCTTATGGACTTTATCAGGGCGATCGAAAAAGCTACCGAAAAGGAAGCTGTCCTTGAGATGTTGCCCATGCAACCAGGGGATGTCCCTGCTACCTATGCGGATGTGTCGGCCCTTTCCGAAGTGACCGGGTATAAGCCCAATACCCTCGTGGAGGACGGTGTGACGAATTTTGTAAACTGGTATAGAGATTATTATCAGGTATAGTATGGGGTGTTATGGTATTGTTTTTGGTTGTTGTAAATTTGTTTTTGGGTTAGCCCTTAAATAAATAACCAATCTTATATAAAAGATACACATACATCCCATGCAGAAATCAATTTTAATTACCGGTGGAGCAGGCTTTATTGGAAGCCATGTCGTCAAGCTATTTGTAGCGAATTACCCGGATTATACTATTGTGAACCTCGATAGCCTGACCTATGCAGGTAATTTGGAAAACCTGAAAGAAGTAGAGGGAAAGGAAAATTACCATTTCGAGAAAATCGATTTATTGGATGAAAAAGGGCTAGAAGCGGTATTTGGTAAATATCAAATTACCGATGTAATCCATTTGGCCGCTGAGTCGCATGTGGACAGGTCTATTTCTGACCCTTTGGCTTTTGTAAAGACCAATGTCATTGGTACGGTGAACTTGCTGAATGCTGCCAAGACTGCTTGGAAGGAATTGGATGGACATTTGTTTTATCATGTTTCCACGGATGAAGTTTATGGATCACTTGATGATGGTGGTTTTTTCTTGGAGACCACTGCTTATGATCCCCAATCACCCTATTCCGCGTCCAAGGCATCATCTGACCATTTTGTCAGAGCCTATGCGAATACCTATGGCATGAAGACCGTCATCAGCAATTGTTCTAACAATTACGGTCCTAACCAGTTTCCTGAAAAATTGATCCCACTTTGTATCAATAATATCAAAAACCAAAAGTCACTACCTGTATATGGAAAAGGAGAAAATGTACGGGATTGGCTCTATGTGGAAGATCATGCAGCTGCTATTGACGTCATCTTTCACCAAGGCAAATCAGGAGAGACTTACAATATAGGAGGCTGGAATGAATGGAAAAACATTGACATCGTAACCCTCCTTTGTGAGATAATGGATAGAAAGTTGGGGAATGAAAAAGGGACATCCGCTCAGTTGATCACTTTTGTGAAAGACCGGGCTGGCCATGATTTGAGGTATGCCATTGATGCGGGGAAGCTTGAAAAAGAGCTAGGGTGGAAGCCTTCCTTACAATTTGAAGAAGGAATAGAAAAAACCGTGGATTGGTACTTGTCCAATGAAGTATGGCTGAAAAGTGTAACTTCGGGAGATTACCAGAATTATTACGATAAGCACTATGGGGAATGATGCTTGCGAGAGTGGTTAAAGAAAAAAAAGGATAGCCGAATATGTATTTTGGCTATCCTTTTTTGTTGATGGTGAATGAAGCAGTTCATAATTGATATTTGCATTTTCATAACTTGGATATTTGAGTATATTTGATTTGATATAACACCAATCAACATAGTAGAATTCTAGTTTTGAATGAATAAATTGCTGTTTGCTATCCCCATAGCACTGCTCATGATTTCGTGCATTAGTAATAAGCGTCTTAATTATTTGCAGAACTTACCCGAAAACGATCCAATTGATCTGGACGAGTTTATTCCTTATGCAGAGGTGGATTATGAATATATTCTGCAGCCTTTTGATATCGTAGATATTGATTTTGCTTCCTCCGATGAGGAGCTGACGAAGGTGTTTGAATACCAGGGTGCTCGAAACGCACGCGGATCCGGAGGTGGTAATAATGGTGGTGATCCATTTTACTTTACTGGATATACCATCGACAAGGACGGAGCGGTACGGATTCCAAAACTTGGCAGGATCAAGATCGCAGGACTATCAGAAGAGGCTGCGCGTGCCAAGATCGAAAAAGAAATCAACGAGTATTTCAAAGATGAGGTTTATGTGAGGTTGAGAATAGGAGGGATACGTTTTACTACTATCGGGGAGTTCAACAGTTCTGGTACCAAGGTGATCTATAAAAACAGGGCGACTATTTTCGACGCAATTGCTTTGGCAGGCGAGAGCGATATATTGGCAAAGAAAAATGAACTGTTTCTGATTAGACAATACGATGGAGGTACCAAAATCCACCAGATCAACCTAAACGATCGGGCCTTGCTCGCCTCACCATATTATTTTATCCAGCCCAATGACATTCTTTACCTGCAGCCAATGTCCGTTAGACAGGTCGGAGATGCTAATAACCTTGCAACCACACTACAGCTGGCTATTGGATTGGTGACAGCAGTATTGTTCTTTGTTGCCCTTACAAAAAATTAATACATGAGAGATGCTTATGACATGCCGAAGTTTGAGGAAGACGATAGGCCGGTAGATATAAAGTACTATTTGCTAAAGTATTTTCGGTTTTGGCCCATATACTTGGTCAGTACAATGATAGCTTTGGCTGGTGTATTCATGTATCACCGGTACACGGTTGAGAGGTATGAAGTAAGGGGCAGCATGCTGATCAATGCTGCTCCAAGCCCTGAGGTGCGCATATTGGACCGGTCAAATATTTTTGAAAATCCGGGTACCCTGGAAAATGATATGTTGGTTTTTACATCCAAAAACCTTGCGGCAAAAGCACTTGAAAAAGTGCATTTCGATGTGAGTTATTTTGCTTATACCAATATAAAAGAGATAGAGCTGTACCAAAAATCTCCTGTCATGGTAAAGGTGGATTGGGACCATGTCCAGCAAGAGCATGGACTGATCGATTTGACCATGGTGAGTGAAGATGAATTTATACTGAGCACGGCGGATCATGGTCTTTTTAATTACTTTGTCACCAAAAAATCCATCCCAAAGGATGCCAATATCCTTGGTAAAACCTATCGATTTGGCGAGGTGATCGAATCTTCAAGGACCAAATTTGTCGTGGAGAAAGAAACGTCAATGGAGGTAGGGGAAAAACTTTCCTTTGTTATCAATAATCCTTCTTCTTTGGTGGATTATTACTCCAACGCCATTGCTGTGCGGCCCCAAAACAATTATGGTTCTGTCCTTCAGGTGACCCTACGCACTAAAGTCGTGGAAAAGGGCAGGGATTATATAAATGCTCTGATGAATGCCTACATGGAACATGACCTTGAAAAGAAAAACCAAATTGCAGAAAATACCCTTAAGTTTATTGAGGAGCAGATGTATGTGGTAGAAGATTCCCTGAACTTGGCAGAACGGAGAATGCTTGATTTTAAGGTGGATAACAAGATGCTGGATGTGAATTCTGAATATGGGGGAGTGCTAACCAAGATCCAAGCACTTGAAGAGCGACTTCAAGAAATGGATTTTGAACTGGAATATTATAAATCACTGGAATCATACCTCAGCGTAAGAAATGGAGATTTCAGCAAAACCGTGGCCCCTTCCATGATGGGAATCACCGATGCTACCCTGAACAACATGACCCAGCAGCTGATGACACTTTCCATGGAAAGAAAAAGTGTCCTTTCTATTGTGAATGAAAACCATCCAGATGTCAAAAAACTTGATGAACGAATAGGCCGATTAAGGGAAAACATCTTTGAAAATATCAAAAACCTGATCTCCAATACGGAAAAGAAAAAGCTGGAAGCCGAGAAAAAACTGGCAGCCTATGATCAGGAATTCTCAAAGATCCCTAAAGCTGAATCCAATTATGCCAATATCTACAGGGAGTTTAAGTTAAGGGAAAACCTCTATAATTACCTATTGGAAAAGCAGGCGGAAGTTGGAATAGCAAAAGCTTCCAATGTGTCCGATATTTCGGTGGTGGATTATGCTAAACGGGGAGACTTGATCTTTCCCAAAAAGCTCAATAATTACACGATGGCTATGGGAATGGGACTGTTATTGCCATTGGGACTTATATTGCTTTATGATTTTTTAAATGACAAAATCCTTGATCAAATTCAACTTAAAAATGCCATTAGAATGCCTTTACTGGGCACCATTGGCTATAGCGAAAAAAAGACAAATATGCTGGTGGCAGAGTATCCAAAGGCCATTGCTTCGGAATCCTTCCGGTCACTTCGATCAGCACTCTTTTACCTTGCCAGTGATAAGAAATGTAAAAGGGTTTTGGTCACGTCCAGCGTTTCGGGAGAAGGGAAAACATTTGTTAGTTTAAATCTGGCCGCAGCCATGGCCCTGAGTGGAAAAAAGACCTGTGTGCTCGGGATGGATCTCCGCAAACCGCGAATTGCGCAGTATGTAGGGATCAGTAATAAAAAAGGCCTTTCTTCCTATCTGGTGGGGAAATGCACAAGATCAGAAATTACCCATCAGACCGAACATGAAAATCTCTATTTTATACCATCCGGTCCCGTTCCTCCCAACCCTTCAGAGCTTCTGTTAAAACCAAAATTGAGTGAGCTGATGGCTTCGTTGGAAAAAGAATTTGATGTGGTGATCTTGGATACGCCTCCATTGGCGCTTGTGTCGGAGACGAAAGATTTATTGCGGTTTTCGGATGTGAATTTATATATCGTCAGGCAGGATTACACTCGGAAGAAGTACCTGCTCATGATCAATGATCTTTTTGACAATGAGCAGGTCGATCATTTTTATGGCGTATTCAATGCCGTGAAGGCAGATGGAAATGATTTTGGTGGGTATAACTATGGCTATGGCTATAATTATTCGTTTATTAAAAAAGGGCACTATTCGGGATACTATGAAGAACCCGGTTCCTTGTCAAAGGGCTGGTTTGGTCGAATGTTGGATCGTTTTAGAGGTTGAGAAAGTTAGGTGTTCAGGATTTCTTGGATAGCACTGGCCTTGAGTATGCATTCATCATATTCGTATGCTGGATCTGCATCATACGTGATGGCGCTACCAGCAGCAAAAAAGAGATGTTTGGCCTTGGTGTCGATGATGATGCTCCTGATGATGACGCTAAAATCAAAATTTCCCGTTTCGTCTATGTATCCCAGTGCTCCAGAAAACCATCCCCTTCTGAAGTTTTCGTATTGTTCGATCAGTTCCATGCATTTTATTTTAGGTGCACCCGTCATGCTTCCCATCGGAAATGTAGCAGCAATGATCTCCGCAAAGGAAAGGTTGGGGCGAAGGGTAGCCGAGATGGTAGAGATCATTTGATAGACTTGGCGGAATGGGTAAATGCCAAAAAGCTCATCTACCTTTACTGTTCCCGTTTGTGAAATCCGCGCCAAATCATTTCGCATGAGGTCCACGATCATCAGGTTTTCAGACTGTTCTTTCTCACTTTGACGCAATGTTTCCTTGAGTTGTTGGTCTTCATCAGTGGTTTTGCCTCTTCGGATAGTTCCTTTGATGGGTTGTGCAATAAGCTTGCTTCCCTGTTTTTTGATAAACCTTTCTGGGCTTGCCCCCACTATACATTGATCTTTGCATTTGAAGAAACTGGCGAAAGGCATTGGCGATTTTTCCTGTAATTCGAAGAACAGCTGGACAGGGCTTATCGATTGTATCGCTGCTTCGAAAGCGATGCAGTAATTTAGCTCATAAATGTCTCCTTCACGGATGTGGTTCTGGATGTTCCTTACATGTTGGATATACTGGTCTTTGCTGGTTTTTACTACGATAGGGGAAATACTTTTGGAAACCGTTTTAGGTTGGATATTGTCGATTTCCATAAATATTTTTTCCGGTTCAGTGTGTTTGATCTCAAGTGTTTCTTGATGGAATAAAATGGTCAGTTGCGGAAGGAAAAAACAAGTTTCGGGGCAGTTTACTAGTGATGGATTTTGGCTTTTAAGCCTTTCGAATTTGTTTTTGAGGTCATAGCTCAAGATTCCTGCCTTGGGACCAACGTGTGATTCGAGGACATTCCAAGGGATGGTTTCTTGTCCGGCATAGAGCACATGGGGAAAACCTTGTACTGGATAAGCAATGTCGTTGGGATGGTGATAACTGGTGTAGTCGAAATGCTCTGTGACCCAGTGCAGGGCCTTTTCGATCCAGTTTTTCTTGAGCGGAAATTCCCTTGTTAATGTGTCCATCATGGGGCAAAATTAAGGGAAAGGACATAAAAAAAGAGGAATTTGATCAAATTCCTCTTTTTGTAAATCTTTCTATCAGCACTTAGTCTGCTTTGATTTCAAAGCCAACATTTACCGTGTTGTAGATGAATTTGTCTTTTGCTTTGTCCGCGACAGAGCTTTCGTCACTGTAGGTCAAGCCCCAGTCAGTTCTGTCGATATTAAAACCGGCTTTGGCCGATACAACGCCATTGTTTAGGCTGACAGCTGCAGGGAACTTGATGTTTTTGGTAGTGCCCCTCATGGTCAGGTTTCCGCTGATCCAGTGGGTAGGGTTTTCTACCATTTGCTCGCTAAGGCTGTTAGGGGTAAATTCAGTTTCGAATTCTTCTTTGTCTTCGATGGTAGCATCAGCCGTAAATGGCTCCACAGCGGTCACTTCAAACGTCGCCGTAGGATGGTTAGCCGCATCAAAGAAATCAGGAGATTGAAGGTGGCCGTGAAGTTTACCGTAATTTTCAGAACCTTCTTCCATATCGCCAATTTCGAGGGCAGCAATGTCAAAGGTAAAATTACCGCTGGTAATGGCATCTCCTTCGATGGTGATTTCTCCAGCCGTCACGGGGATTGTCCCAAAATGCTTGCCAGCAGGCTTGAAGCCGGTCCAAGAAACTGCACTTGCGGCAGGATCTACAGCAACGGTGGTCCCAGTTGCTTCAGCTACTTCTTGTGCTTCAGAAGTTTCTACAGTTTCGCTTTTTTGGCCACAAGCCACCATTAAGAGGGCACTTGCCAGTAATAGGCCGGTAGTTTTAATTGATTTCATAATTGTTTAGTCTTATAATTTTATGTGTATTAGATGTATGTACATGTAAATTTAAATTTAGAAAAAAAGGTTCACATTGTCATTAAAAAAACTAGATTTGATGATTAAATGTTTGAGTATAAGACGAAAAAACACGTAGAATAGTTATATGGCACTAGTAAAAGCGGTAAATGGTAAGGCACCTAAACTCGGGGATAAATGCTGGCTGGCAGATAACGCCACCGTGGTAGGAGATGTGCGTATGGGAGAAGGCTGTACGGTATGGTTCAATGCCGTGGTACGGGGTGATGTCCACGAAATCGTCATCGGAAACCATACCAATATCCAAGATGGCGCCATCATCCATTGTACTTATCAAAAGGCTGGTACCTATATCGGAAGCAATGTGTCCATCGCCCACAACGCCATCGTACACGGATGTACCGTTCATGATAATGTCCTGATCGGTATGGGGGCAGTGGTCATGGACAATGCAGTGGTGCATAGTGGTGCAGTGATAGCCGCCGGAGCCATCGTCTTAGCCGGGACGGTGGTGGAAGCCAACAGCATTTATGCTGGGATTCCCGCCAAAAAGGTAAAAGATACAGGTGAGGAGATGATGGCGGTCATCAAACGCACTGCTGAAAATTACCCTAAATATGCTTCCTGGTATGGGGAGGAATAATGGCCTGAATGAGGGAGGTGTTTACAAACTTAATGTTTTAATGATTTTTTGACCGAAACCGGTTGTTTCTGAAAGCTGTAAATCAGGTAAAACAGTGCTGGAAGGATAAATAGACTGCCGATCAGCAGGGCCATGCCCAATGCGAATATGGTACTTTCACCTGCGGCTGCATTTTCCAAGCTTATCGTGCTGTTTTTGAGAATGATAAAATCGGGATGTTGGCTGACCATCAGCGTTACCAGGATCATGGTGATCTGAAAGCCTACGAGTACCCGGGGCCAATAGACTTTTTTCTGTCGCAATAGCATCCAAGTTACTGGCAGGGACAAGGTGGCCAAGACCAATGCCGCCAATCCAACTGGGTGGTTGATCAGCTCTGTAAACAGCCGGATGCCTTCCCATTCCCCGACCAGAAACACCAAGCCTCCAGCGATTACAGTCAGGATGTTCATGCGGAAAGCTTTTTTTCGAAAGAGTTCACGGTCATCATTGTCGTTGGCCTCCCCGATCAGGAATACCGCCGCGAGAAATCCGCAGATTACCACAGTGAAAAGCCCTACCGATAGCGGAAACCACCCCAGCCACGGACTCAGGTATGCTGACACGAAATCTGTGGCATCAGGATCTATTCTTCCTGAGATGGCGGTGCCGGCTAAGATACCAAGGAAAAATGGCGTCATAAAAGAAGAGTAAACAAAGATCAGGTTGTAGATTTTTTGGAAATGATCTTTCACGGCATCATAATGCCGAAATATAAAGGCTGTTCCGCGTGCAATAATCCCAATCAAGAGCAGGGAAAGGGGGATGTGGAGATAGACCGAGGCCAATGTGTAAATTTCCGGAAACCCCACAAACAAGATCACAATTGTAATGATCAGCCACATGTGGTTGGCTTCCCAGATCGGACCAATTGCCTGATAAGTAAGCAGTCGTGTTCGTTCTTTGGATGATCCACCCGAAAAGAGCTCGATGATTCCCGCACCAAAATCGGCTCCTCCAAAGAGGAGGTAAAATAGTAAAGAAAGGTATAAAAATGCGATGACTACGTAAAGCATAATTCAGGAATTTGACGGTAGTGATAAGTCTTGGTTTTTATCGATGTTTTTGATCTGGCGGATCAGGAGTAAAGTGACGATTCCGGCAAGTGAGACATAAATCGCTGCATATAGTAAAAAGGAATACACAATGCCCGGCATCGGGGTGACGGCATCCTTGGTCTTCATGATGCCATAAAGTATCCACGGCTGTCGCCCCACTTCTGTGACAAACCAACCTGCTTCTACGGCTAAGAACCCTAGTGGGGTAAGCAGGGCAATCCATCCCAAAAATTTACTGGAATAGATGTACTTTTTATTCTTCCAGAGGCCAAAAAGCCAGATAATTCCCGTTATCATGAGCACCATGCCACAGCCTACCATGATCTGAAAAGCGAAGTGGGTAATGGTGACAGGAGGTTGCTCATCTTTGGGGATTTGGTCCAAGCCGGTGACTTCTGCATTGAAATCCCCATGGGCCAGGAAGCTTAGGGCACCAGGGATCTTAATGGCATAATGTACCGCTTGGTTTTCTTCATCAGGAATGCCGCCGATGATCAATGAGGCAGCCTCTTCCGTTTTAAAATGTGCTTCCATTGCCGCAAGTTTGGCAGGTTGTCTCTCTGCGACGTCCTTGGCAGAAAGGTCTCCACTGAGGGGCTGTAAGATGGCAGCCACTGCACCTAGGGTGAGGGAAATCTTCAAAGCGGCTTTATGGATATTGGTGTTTTTGCCCTTGGTAAGCAGCCAAGCATGGATGCCGGCCACTGCAAAGCATGTCGCCACAAATGCGGCCAAGATCATGTGCAGCGATTGGGTAAACCAAGCGTCGTTAAACATGGCGGCCATGGGGTCAATGTTCAGGTATTCACCGTTTACGTAGTCAAAACCTGCAGGGGAATTCATCCAAGCGTTGGCAGCGACCACCAAGATGCCTGAAGCCAGGCCGCTTACCCCGACTACCACTCCGGTAAACCAGTGGAACCAGGGATGGAATTTCTCCCACCCATACAGAAAGAATCCCAAGGCAATCGCCTCAATGAAAAAGGCGGTGCCTTCCAAGGAAAAGGGCATCCCGAAAATCGGGCCTGCATGCTTCATGAATTCCGGCCACAATAATCCTAGCTCAAAGGAAAGCATGGTGCCCGACACAGCTCCCGTCACGAAGAAGATGGCCACGCCCTTGCTCCAAGCCTTGGTGAGGGTCTTGTATTTTTCTTTTCCGGATTTGAGGTATTTATAGTGGGAAATTGCCATCAAGAAGGGCATGATCATGCCGATGCAGGCAAAGATGATGTGAAAACCCAACGAAAGTGCCATTTGAGACCTGGCGGCCAGTAGATCATCCATACGCGAATAGGTTAAAAATTGTTAAAACCTTGCCTTTACTTACGGCATAGGCTGATTTAGGTTCGCTAGGATAAGATAATAAATCAATGTTTAAATATGACTTTTGACCTGTATTTTTAAGTTAAATGAATTTATCCAAAACCTGTTCTAGGCTGGCGATCCTTTTGATTTTGCCGGAAGGGGTCTCTGTAAAATTTTCTATAAAATAAATGTTTTTTGGACGCTCATGTTTTTTGACTTTTGCGGCAATTTCAGATTCAATTTGTTCCCTTTTGGCAGTGGAAATAGGGGCTGACTCGATGACCAATACTACCCGCTGTCCCCATTTTTCGTCAGGTGCTCCAGCAATAAAATAGCGTTTCCCTGGTAAATGCATTTCCATGGTTGAGGCGATTTCTACTTCCAGTTTTTCTGGCTGTATTTTTATCCCACCGGAATTGATGGTAAAGTCTGCCCGTCCTTGCCAAATAAAGGTGTTTGCTGCGGGAATGGTTACCTTATCATTTGTGGTCAGGGTGGTGTTGGCCATTGGAGCATTGATGACCAGGCAGGAGTCTTTGGAGGTGGAAATAGTCACTCCAGGGAGCGTACGATAGATGAGTGGAGGAAGACCGGTTATTTTGGCCAAGGCAATATGGGAAACGGTTTCTGTCATGCCGTATGTTTGGTAGGCATTACAGGATAGTTGGGATATTTCCTTTTGGAGTTTATGTGATAGGGGTGCTCCGCCAATGATGAGGTGTTGGATGTTTTTTAGTTTTTCTATACTATAGAGAAGGCTGTTTTCGACTTGTGCCGGTACCATCGCTACAAAACCAAAGGTGCCCAAACCATCTAAATCAGCCAAAGGGGTTCCGGAAGGTTCTTGCAAATAGATGATGCTGTCCCATTCCAGTCCTCTGACGAGCATCATTTTACCGGCAATCATGTCGGTGTTTAAACAGCAAAGTAGATTGGCCTTTGGCTCAATGTCAAAGAATTTACCTGTGGCAGCCGCACTTATTTCCATTTGCCGCCGGCTTATGTCGATCGTCTTAGGTGTCCCGGTGGAGCCGGAGGTATTCAGCTGAAAGCTTGCCTCACCATTTAGCCAAGCTTGACAGAAGGCCAGCGATCGGTCAAAGTAGGGGCCACAGTCAGGCCAGTTTCCTTTTTTGATTTCCCCGAAGGGAATAGATGATGTTCCAATGATGATTTTGCCCATGGACTTTTCTCAATTTCCACAAAAATAGTCAATTCTAAAAGGACAGGTCGTGCCAATACTGGATAAAGTATTCGATAGGCTTGACCTCAGTTTTTAAATGTAATGATGTCAAATTCAAATGATAGCTGGTTTTGTCCATTTTTATATGCTTAATCGATCAGTTGCTATTATCTTGCATAGGTATTTCTATCAGCAAAAAATCAAAAAAAAATATGGAGTGGAAAGTAGTAAAGGAATTTAAGGATATCACCTATAAGAAATGTGACGGCGTGGCCAGAATAGCCTTTAACCGTCCGGAAGTAAGGAATGCTTTTCGGCCTCAAACTACCAGTGAGCTTTTTGAGGCGTTTTTGGATGCTAGAGAGGACACGTCTATTGGAGTGGTGCTGCTGTCAGCCGAGGGGCCTTCTCCAAAGGACGGAGTGTATTCCTTTTGCAGCGGAGGTGATCAAAAAGCACGCGGGCACCAAGGCTATGTGGGCGAGGATGGTATGCACCGGCTGAATATCCTAGAAGTACAGCGCCTGATTCGTTTTATGCCGAAAGTCGTGATTGCCGTGGTGCCGGGTTGGGCAGTTGGAGGTGGCCATAGCTTACATGTGATTTGTGACCTGACCTTGGCCAGCAAGGAACATGCTGTTTTCAAACAAACGGATGCGGATGTGACCAGTTTTGATGGGGGCTATGGTTCGGCCTATTTGGCCAAAATGGTAGGACAAAAGCGTGCCAGGGAAATTTTTTTCCTAGGGAGAAATTATTCTGCGCAGGAAGCCTACGAAATGGGCATGGTCAATGCTGTTATTCCACATGATGAATTGGAAAATACGGCTTATGAGTGGGCTCAGGAGATTTTAGAGAAGTCGCCGACTTCCATTAAGATGCTGAAGTTTGCTTTTAACCTTACGGATGATGGTATGGTGGGACAGCAAGTATTTGCCGGAGAAGCTACCCGCTTGACTTATATGACGGAAGAAGCGCAGGAAGGACGGAATGCTTTTCTGGAAAAGAGAAAGCCTAATTTCAAAGACATCAAATGGATTCCATAAATGGAAGAATACCCACCGTCTGCTACCGATAATGGATAGCAGACTTTTTTTACCCAAAACAAACCAGATACCATGAAAAGAATTCTAATCGCGATAGCATTTTGGATGGCGACGTCAAGCGCATTTAGTCAGACTCCTACAGGTCTATCTTCCCAACCACTTACCGAAGCTGACCCTAATAGTGTTGGTATGTCAGCTGGGCGGCTGGAGAGGATCGCCAATATGTTGGAAGCTGAAGTGGATGCAGGAAATATCCCCGGAGCAGTGGCTTTAGTGGCCAAGGACGGCAAAATTGTACTGCATGAGGCCTTTGGTATGGCCGATAATGCCACAGGGGCATCCATGAAGAAAAATACGATTTTCAGGATTGCATCCCAGACCAAGGCAATTACTTCCACAGCTGTGATGATGCTGTGGGAAGAAGGCAAGTTCAGGTTGGATGATCCCATTTCCAAGTATATTCCAGCTTTTGAAAACCCCCAAGTGTTGAGTACTTTTAACTACGCGGATACCACTTATACTGCCGTGCCGGCTACGTCCGAGATCACAATTCGTCATCTGCTCACTCATACTTCTGGCTTGGGATATGGCGTGATCGATAGGGATCAGCGGATGAAAATGATATACCAAAAAGCAGGGGTTACAGATCTGTTTACCACTAAGTCCATCACAATCGGTGAAAGTGTAAACAAGCTAGCCAAGCTTCCTTTGCATTTTAACCCGGGAGAGCAATACTCCTATAGTGAGGGATTGGACGTACTGGGGTATTTTGTAGAGGTGATCTCTGGGCAGCCGTTTGACGAGTATCTGAAAGAACATATTTTTGACCCTTTGGAAATGGATGATACGTGGTTTTACCTTCCGGAAAGTAAGGCAGATAGACTGGTGACCGTGCAGCAAAAAGTGGAAGGGGAATGGCGACAATTTCCGGTAACATTTTATGATCCTGATTATCCCAAAAAAGGAGCAAAAACTTTCTTCTCTGGGGGAGCAGGGTTAAGCAGTACTGCAAAAGATTATGCCACTTTCCTCCAAATGTACCTCAATGGAGGAGAACTAAACGGAGTAAGGCTGCTTAGCCGCACCACGGTCCGAAGTATTCTGGGCAACCAGACAGGGGAGTTGTTTGGTGGAGAAAATCAGTATTACGGTCTGGCTTTTGGGGTGGTGACTGCTGAAGGGGAAGCACACGGAGGGATAGGAAGTGAAGGTACCTTTGATTGGGGTGGTTATTTTAACACGCAGTATTTTGCAGACCCCAAGGAGCAAGTAATCGGTGTCCTTATGAAACAAACGCAAGGCCCGATAGATGATAAGACCGGCTGGAAGTTTCGGCAAATGGTAGGTGCGGCAATAGATGATTGATGTTCAGTGAAATTTGATAATGAGCTGCTATGGCGACAAAGTGGCTTTTTTGTGATGCGAAAGATTTTTTAGTAAATTTCTATATGAGCACTTCTGAAAAAGATAGCGATAAAGTCGAGGAGCCTGATATAGAATACGGCCGTTATTCCTATGCAGACTACCTGACATGGCAGATGGATGAGATGGTGGAGCTGATCAAGGGCAAGGTATTCAAGAAAGCCGCCGCAGCCCCTCGCCGGATTCACCAAAAAGTCGCAGTGGAGTTGATAAAGCGATGGGCGGTGTTTTTGGAAGAGAAGGTTTGTGAGGTGTATTCAGCGCCCTTTGATGTACGGCTTCCTCACCAGTCCAAGGTGGATAAGGATATTTCCACGGTTGTCCAGCCAGACTTGTGTGTGATCTGTGATCGGGCGAAACTGGATGATCGAGGATGTATCGGAGCACCTGACTTGGTAGTGGAGATCCTTTCCCCCGGCAATAACCGTTTGGAGCTCCAAAATAAGTACGAGCTATACCTAGAAAGTGGCGTGAAAGAATACTGGATCATTCATCCTGATGAACAGACGCTATTGGTTTACACATTGGTAAAAGGAAAGTATGTCCCTTCACAATTGATGACCAGTGGAGACATGGTGCGATCTAAAGCCGTGGAAGGGTTTGAGCTGGATTTGGAGGACTTCTTTTCCAAGATTAAGTAGTTGGCTTTTATATGTCAATAAATTCTTTCAGGGCGGACTTTACTCTGCTGAGAATGGCGGTATTTTTGGCGCTATCGGAAAATACCTCTATAATTTTGGGTCTGATCGAGGGATGGTAGAAATTGGTCAGTCCATTCATCAGTTCTTTTTCAGTTTTGACACTCGTATAGTCAAAGTCAAAATCCTTGGCCAGATTTGCTGCATTTAATGACTGGGTGGTTTCAAAAAACTCCTCGAGTTCAGGCTGCTGGCTGGGACCTTTAATGATTCGGAATATACCACCTGCATGATTGTTGAGGAGGATGATTCGCAGATTGTTTGTAGTGTAATTATTCCAAAAAGCATTTCTGTCATAAAAAAAGGCCATGTCTCCTGTAATCAAGGTAACATAATCTTTGGTGGTCAACGCACAGCCAACGGAGGTCGAGTTGGATCCGTCAATTCCACTGGTACCCCTGTTGCAGATGATCTCTTGTGGTCTTGCTCCTAAAAAATTAACGTAGCGAACCGCCATGCTGTTGGCCAGGTGGAGTTTTGATTGATGAGGGAGCTGCTGAAGGACACGGTAAATTGCTTTCCATTCCCCAAAATTCTCCTTTTCCATGAGCTTTTTAATAGCTTTTTCCATGGACTTATCAGCTAGGTGCCAACGGGCCTGGAAATCATTATCTATCTTATGTGGTGATTGGAGCAAAAGCTCAAGAATGTCTTTTGCGGTGGAAGGAATGATTTTGGTCAGGCCCTGATAAGTGTCTGGTGAATAGCCTGCAGGCTGGACATGCCAATGATCAGCCCCAGAGCTCCTGAGGAAATTCTTTAGCGATTTTGATATGATAGATTTGCCAAAACTGATGATCAGATCCGGCGAGAAGTTAGCATGATCCACCACAGGTAACATTTGATCGTGATAGGTGATGGTGTTTTCGGACTGCATGTTGGAAATCGTATCACTGACAACGATAACTTTTTTTGCTGAAACAAGCTGGTCCAATAGGACCATGACACCCTTGTCAGGCGCTTGCTGACCAGGGACAATGACGATTTTGTTGAATCTTTCCAGTTCGTTTTGAAACTTGACCTTGGATTCACTGCTGAGACTAGTGTCACTTTTGAGTGGGTTAACCAAAGGAACTGGTCGGTAAAAATCAAATGCCTCTTCGCTTTCGGGATAGAACGGTTCCCTTATCGGAATATTGATGTGAACGGGGCCTTCAGGAAAATTCGCTGCTGTATTTATAGCTTCATTACTTATCCTGTGGGCATGCCAAATCACATCTTTATGTTCAGAATGATCAGGGAAATCAAAGGATTGCTTGATATGTTGGCCATATAGGTTTCGTTGTCGAATAGTTTGCCCGTCCCATTGGTCTATCCATTCTGGCGGACGGTCAGCTGTGATGACAATCAGGGGGATTTGTTGAAAGAAAGCTTCCGCAATGGCAGGAGCATAATTTAGCGCGGCCGTTCCACTTGAACAGACCAAAACCACGGGTTTTTTGAGCTGCTGGGCCATACCAAGTGCGACAAATGCGGCTGAACGTTCGTCCGAAATGGTTCGACAATGAATGTCAGGGTGCCTAGCAAAAGCCAAAGTCAATGGAGCACATCGCGAGCCAGGGGAAAGGATGGCATTTTTTACATCTTTTCTGGCACATATGGCCACTAGGTCGATAATTGGTTGGATGATCAAGTTGGTGTCTATTGAATGAATTTTCCGATAATGTCACATTTTAGCGCCGTTTCTTCCCATTCTTTTTCAGGGATGGAATCTGCCGTTACCCCTGCTCCAGCATATAGGAGCACCTCCTCATTGATGAGCTGGGCAGTCCTTAAATTGACGTAAATGGCTGTTTGGTTTTCAATATTTACTGGGCCGATAAAACCAGCAAAGAAGCACCTATCGAATGCTTCATGATCCAAAATAAATTTCATGGATTCCTCTCGTGGTGTGCCACATACCGCTGAAGTGGGATGCAGGAGCTTTAGCATCACTGATCCGAGTTGCGGAAAGTTGGTAGCCTCCATGTTTACCCTAAAGTCAGACCTCAGGTGCAATAGATTACCGGCCTTTACCGTTTTGGGGCCGTTTTCTTCGTACTCCCTTAGGCGTATTTTTTTAAAATTGTTGACAATGTAGCGGCTGACCATTGCCTGTTCTTCGATCTCTTTTTGTTTCCATGCTGCATTTTGTACAGGGTCTTCTCCTTCAGCCTTTTGGGTTCCCGCTAGGGCCATGGTGTGAAAGTAATGGCCTTCTGTCTTGATAAGTATCTCAGGAGTGGCTCCCAGCCATGTACCCACGTTTGGGATATGAAAGAAGTTGACAAATGCATCAGGGTATAGCCGACACAGCGCCAAAAATGTTTTCGTAAGGTCAAAACCTTCCTTAAGATCAACCTTTTGGATCCTGGCAGGGACCACTTTGGACAGTTTTCCCTCTTGAATGGCTTTAATTCCTTTCTTTACAAATTCAATAAAACTGGATTTGGAAGTGGGGGTAAGCCGAGCACTCGATTTATTTGGTTGTGCGCTGCGCAAAAGTTGGTTGACCTGTTTTTTTATCTCCGTAGGAGTGAACTTGGTTTTTTTATACAGCCCTTCCTCAGGCATGGGGCTGTCGATATTGAATTTGAAATAATCCGATGCTTCAAGAAAAAAAGCTTTTTGGTCTTCTTGGTCAGTAAAGGGGTGGGCGATAAAACCTGGTGATAGGGTGTCCAATTCAAGGTTTACCCGTTTTATTTCTCCGGTTTGGTCCAAAATGAACTGTATGTTCTTTGAATTAGGTGATTTCCAAACAGCCAATTGGTAATCGCCTTCCAAAGCAGCGTAAAGCCACCTGTCCAGTAATTCTTCCTGTGTGAGAAGATGACGGTCTGCGGTTGGTGTATTCATCATGGTTTTTTATCCAGCACAGCCATCGTAATACGACTGATACAGGCTAATTTATCTTCTTCGGTGACTACTTTTATTTCCCAAACATGAGTTTTCTTTCCAATGTGAATTGGTGTGGCGATGCCCCTTACCAAGCCTGATCGAACAGCCCTGATGTGGTTGGCATTAATGTCCAGACCAACACTATAGTGTTTTGCAGGATCCAGGCAGCAAGACGAAGCCACGCTCCCCAAGGTCTCTGCCAGCACTACACTGGCTCCACCATGTAACAAACCAAAAGGCTGTTTTGTTCTGTGATCCACCGGCATGGTAGCTTCTATGAAATCATCACCAATTTTAGTGAAAATAATCCCTAAATGCTCTAACATATTACCTTCGCCATATTGATTCAGGGTGTCAAGGCTGAGGTTTTTGGGAAATATCATGAATTTTGAAATAAAAACGTTTTCTTTGAATTGAATTTGCGATCTTTTTAGATTTCAAAAGGAGATTCCCTGTGAATAAGTTCAGTGATAAGCCCATTTGACCTACAAAACTATTCTTAAGAAATCGATAACAAAAATACAGAATCTTGAGTACTAAAAAAATATACCTTGTCCGTCATGGCCAGACTGATTATAACCTTAGGGGGGTGGTGCAAGGAAGTGGCATTGATGCCCCCATTAACGAAACTGGTAAAAAGCAAGCGGATGCCTTTTATGAAGCGCATAAGCACATTAAATTTGATAGGATTTATTACACTGGACTGCAGCGTACTCGACAATCCATTGAGAAATTCCTGAACAATGAGGTTCCGTATGAGTCATTGCCAGACTTGAATGAGATCAGCTGGGGGAAGTATGAAGGGGTGCCGATGAGTAAGGATGAACATTCTTACTATCAAGGGATGCTGGAAAAATGGGCCGATGGAGAACTTGATTTTTCGATAGAGGGAGGTGAGTCACCCAATATGGTTTTTGCAAGGTTAAAAAGAGGTTTGGATCACATCTTGTCCCAAGAGGGAAAGACCATTCTGATCTGTATGCATGGAAGGGCCATGCGGGTGATGCTAAGTTTAATGCTGGATTATGACCTGCGTTTTATGGATGTTTTTGATCATCATAATCTCGGGTACTATGAATTGACGGTAAAGGAAAATGGGAAATTTATGCTAGATCGGTATAATAACGTGAAGCATTTAAAAGCTAAAGGATTGATTGGATAACCTTTCCGCCTTTTTTATTATCCTTTTCTGTTTCCTGATCATTGAAGGAAACCAATAATTCCTGAAAATTTTCTTTTGATTCGCTCAAGTCAATGATCCTAAAAGCGACTTCCTGAAGTGGCTTCCAAGTTGTGTTGTTGATTTGTACCAGTCTTTTTCCGATTTGGCATTTATCAAAGTCACAATTGGGGACATTGATGTAAATGACGGCGTCGGAATTGCCGGAGTAAGTCTTGGTTTTGTAATCTTCTATAAAGCTAAGTTCAATATACTCGGCACTGGATTTAAGTTCTTTTAATTCCTTCTTACTAAAGATTACGACGAATGTTTTGTTTTCTGGGTTTTTACAGAAACCTACCGACACAAAAAGGGAGAATAGCGGTACAAATATTAAATGCTTCATGTCAGTAATATATAAAAATATTTCTCCGCATTCAAGAGGAGTTGTCACATATCCTAAAAATAATATTAAAGTAATAGACAGGAGTCTTCAGAGGTAAAATACTTGTTCTGGATCAAGTGGGAAGTTTAACCACTTAGGTAGCGCAAATGGTTTTTTGACTCATAAATCCTCGCCATCGATGTTTTTTCTTCTTTTCGGTTGTGGGGGCGGAAAACGTATGGGGGCTTAGGGATCTCGCAGATGATGTGCTTGTAAGCGGCTACTGATTCCTCCTCTCCCTTCCGAAACATTGCCTGATCCCTTAGTCTGTAATTAGTGGTATTAGGAATAAATGGAAAAGTGGTGATAAAAATAAAAGCCCGGAAAAACCGGGCTTTAAATTATTTTTTAGCTCTAGAGCTTCTTTTTTTCTTTGGAAGGGTTTCGTCCTCAATTTCATCCGCTACATCAGCAAGGATTCTGCCGCAGTGCTCACAGACAATAAGTTTTTTCTTTTCCCTAATGTCAGCTTGACGCTGTGGAGGGACGATATTAAAGCAGCCGCCACATGCACCTCTCTTAACCTCCACCACTGCCAAGCCATTTTTGGCGTTGGCTCTGATTTTTTTGTAGGATTTTAGGAGACGATCTTCGATTTTTTTGGTAGCTTTTTCCCTTTCGGCCTTCAGCTTGCTTTCTTCTGCTTCGCTTTCAGAGACGATAGTGTCCAACTCATCTTTTTTGGTGTCGAGATCCTTCCTGCGATCCTTCAGGGTTTCCTGAAGATCATCCAGGTCACTTTTCTTGCCTTCAATTTTCATCTCAGCCTCTCCGATTTTCTTCTTGGAGACTTGGATTTCAAGGTCCTGCAATTCAAGTTCCTTGGTGATGGCGTCATACTCACGGTTGTTTCTGACGTTCATCTGCTGATCCTGATATTTCTTGATGAGTTTTTCAGAGTCCTTGATAGCTTCTTTATGCTTCTTGATTTCATCCTCAAGGGCTACGATGTCATTGTTGAATTTCTCTAACCTTGTCTCGTAGCCTGCTATTTCGTCCTCTAAATCTTGAACTTCTTCTGGAAGGGCTCCCCGAATTTTAAAAATAGCATCTAGGCGGGAGTCAATTTTCTGAAGATTATAAATGGCATCAAGTTTCTGTGCGACTGTACTTTCCATGTACTATACGTAAGTTATGGGATTCGTAATGACTTTTGTCAAATAGAGTGCAATATTACTAAAATTTTGTGACAATATCTCTAATAATAAATCTTTTGTGTAAATTTCGCTTTCGTAATGTCCAATGTCTGATATAACTATTTGATTGTCAGCATAAAAGAATTCATGGTATTTTACATCAGCTGTGATGAAAATATCAGCTTTGCTGCTTTTTGCCGCACCTAGTAAAAAGATGCCTGCCCCTCCACAGATGGCGACTCGTTTTATAGGGCTTCCTCTAAGCGGGGTGTGCTTGATGACGTTAAGGTTCATGGAGCTTTTGAGGTACTGGAGAAAGGTACTTTCTGCCATGGGAGATTCCAGCTCACCAATCATTCCTGAGCCTACATCTTGGTGTTCGTTTTCTGTATGCTGTAAGTAATAGGCTACCTCCTCGTAGGGGTGGTGTGCTTTGAGGGCACGGATGATTTTTTCTTGGAGGTAGGCAGGAAAGATAACTTCTATCCGGTTTTCACTGACTTCTTCAGTGTTTCCCTTTTTTCCGATAGAGGGATTGGCTTGGTCTGAAGGTAGAAAAGTCCCGGTTCCTTCCACTCGGAAACTACAATTGCTGTATTCACCGATGGCTCCTGCGCCCGCTTGGTAAAGGCCTTGGAGGACATGTGATGTTTCCTGAACGGGGACAAAAGCGCTAAGTTTCATTAGAAGTCCCTTTTTCGGCGCCAGGATTTTGGTGTTGACCAAGCCTATTTTGTCTGCAATTCGCTTGTTTACTCCGGTATGGACATTGTCCAGGTTGGTATGGATAGCGTAAATGGCGATGTCATTTTTAATGGCTTTGATGACCGTTCTTTCTACGTAATTTTTACCTGTAAGGCTTTTAAGGCCTTTAAAAACAATAGGGTGGTGCGCAACGACCATGTTGCACTTTAGATCGATGGCCTCTTGGACGACATCTTCGGTGACATCCAGGCTGCAAAGTATGCCTTTTACCTCGTCTGATGCATTTCCGGTGATCAATTGGGCATTGTCGTAAGATTCCTGATAGGAAGGAGGTGCGATGCTTTCCAAGTAGGAGACTACGTCACTAATCAAATTAACCATATATTTGTATTTAGCGTTTGACCAAAAGTATAAAAAAATAAGCAATGCGCCCTTATCATCTATTATTGTATCCATTTTCATTTTTATACGATGGGATTACCCGTCTAAGGAACAGAATGTTTGATCGTGGGGTAAAGAAAAGCGTGGTCTTTGAAATCCCCACTGTCGTGGTGGGTAATCTGTCCATGGGAGGGACTGGTAAGACACCGATGGTGGAATTTCTGATCAGGGCTTTCAAGGAAAATTATGCGGTGGCGACGCTTAGCAGAGGATATGGCCGGAAGACCTCTGGCTATATACTGGCAGAAGAGAGCACTGAACCAACGGAAATCGGTGACGAGCCTTTTCAGATTTATAGTAAATTTGGCCATGAGATATGTGTGGCAGTGGGGGAGCGGCGAATTGAGGCAATTCCGCGGATTATCGCAGATCGGCCGGAGACCGAGTTGGTTATTTTGGATGATGCATTTCAGCACCGTTACGTAAAAGGGGATTTTAACTTGCTCCTTACTACATTTGAGCGTCCTTTCTTTACCGATCATGTGGTGCCGATGGGTAGCTTAAGGGAAAATAGGGACGGGGCAAACCGTGCTCATGCGGTAGTGGTGACCAAATGTCCTGATAAGCTCGATGAAGCCTCGAAGACCCATTATTTACAAAAGATCTTGGGGTATGCGCCTGAGGATTGTCCGGTGTTTTTTGCTGGCCTTGAGTACGGCCGGGCGTATAATGTGAGAGACAACAAGGAGGAGCCGATTCAGAAAGTGATTTTGCTAAGTGGAATAGCCAATAATGACTTGTTGAGGAAGAAGGTAGGAGAAATGTATGAGCTCCTGGAAACCTTGGAATACAGTGACCACCACCATTATACTGAGCGTGACATGGAGAGAATAGTAGAGCGATTTAACCTACACAAGGCCCAATTTCCCGTACTCCTTACGACGGAGAAGGACGCTGTCAAACTTAAAGCGGACAAATTGCTTAGATATTTACAGGAAATTCCGATTTTTGCGTTACCTGTTCAGGTGAAAATGGAAGAAGAAGAAAAAAACACCTTGTTAGAACATGTGACCAAGGCCATCAGAAATAAAGGTTATCAACGTGAAGTTTAAGTACCTATTTGTTTTAATTATATCGATTTTTTGTTTCAATCTACTCGCTTCAGCCCAGACGCAGATGAGGGGAAGTGGTGAAAATCAAGAAGAAGAGAAAGAGCCACAGCGAGGAGGATTGATCGATGATTCGACTAAAATGGTATATGGACCTACCACGACTTTGTATTTTCAAGAGCAAAACCTTCGGTATAACAAAATGGAGAAAACGCCCCTCGATACGGGGCTGACAGGGTTTCATAACTTTGAGCCAGTTTTTAGAAGTGGTCATAAATACCAAGGGTTGGCTAATATTGGTAGTGCGGCCAAACCGGTGTATTATACCTTGCCGGGATTGATAGGCACGACGTCAGGCTTTAGTGCCTATGATCTGTATTACCATTCACCGGACAGCATGCTGTATTTTGATACTAAGTCCCCTTATACCAAGTTGGAAGCTTTTTACGGAGGGGGGAATCGTAACATGCTAAATGTGGCCTTTGCCCGTAATGTGAACCCGAGATGGAATATTGGCTTTAATTTCAATACCATCAAGGCCCGAAAAACGCTGAATCCCAATGCACGTGATGATAATATGGTAGAGCAGACTTCCTACTCCCTGCACACAAATTACCGATCCAAGGATGAAAAATATTTTCTGCTGGCCAACTTTTCCCGGATGCACCATAACGTGTACGAAAGTGGTGGGATAATTCCCCCAACAGTAGATTCAACGTCTCTTTATTTTACGTATGAGGATTCGAAAGTGTGGCTGAGCAACACTGAGGCTACTGACATCAGGCAGGACTATCACCTGTATCATCAATATAATATTTTGGAGGAATGGCAGGTTTATCATGTCTTTGATAAGAAGAAGCAAGGACTGTCTTTTTTCTCAGATTTGACCACGAGTGACTCTGCCTATTTTAATTATTTTGGGCTGCCCAAAATGATAAATCAAGACAGTACGTTTAATTATCACCATTTTTCGGAAGTGCGAAATGAAGCTGGTTTTAAAGGTGACTTTGGGCCGGTTTATTATAATGCGTTTGTAAAGTTTAGGACAGGAAAATTTACCAGTCCTAATTTTGACAGTGATTATAAATTCAATGAAGTTTATATCGGCGGTGCTTTACGAGGAGAGATAAACGACCAGTGGTCTTTTGAGGCGGATGGTGAATATTTGATTCCAAGCGGGTACCGGATCAATGGTTATTTTCACTCGCCCTTTTTGGATGTAAGTTATACGAAGGCTTCCTACAAACCCACAGCGATGCAGGAAATGTACCGTGGTAACCACTATTCTTGGACCAATAGTTTTTCCAATATCGGGGTCGATCAAATCAAAGGTGTGATCAAAGCTGACTTCGCCAATATTTCCTTAAGACCAAGTCTAACTATAAACCGAGTGAACAATTATGTTTACTTCGATCAGAACCAAGAAGCTGCCCAGGCGGACGGGGGGGCGTTTATGGTTATTCCCGGGGTCACAGCTGATGTTACTTTCTGGAAAAAGTTGAGATGGCAGAGCGAAGTGATTTATACAGCCATAACAGGAGATGCGACAGATGCATTCAGGATTCCGGATTTATACGCCCGGAGCAGGCTGTTCTTTGACGGGCCCATGTTTGACGATCATCTATACATCCAGTTTGGGGTGGAGGGCAGGTATAAAAGCAGCTATAATGCGGAGGCCTACATGCCGGCCACACAGCAGTTTTATTTACAAAATGACTTCGATGTGTATGCTTATCCCGTGCTGGATGCTTTCGTGGATCTGAGGATTAACAGGACAAGAGTGCTGTTTAGGTATAATCACCTGAACAGCGGATTTATGGAGAGGCAAGGTTACTTTGTTACTCCATATTACACGGGGTTGAAGGGATCGTTGGATTTAGGGATCAGTTGGTATTTCTTTGATTAATCAAGGTCGAAGAGCTAGAATGTTCAGGAGATTATATTGTTCATTTTACCAATGATCATCGATCAGTAAATAACATATTAAATTCCAAATACTTAATGAAGTGAGCTGGGAAGAAAGTACAAAAAACAAAATGCTTAACCTCCAGCTGCCCACTGATCCACGGTGGGTGGACATAGCATCGATGAACTTGGAGGACATTCTGGTAGATCATGCCTATTGCGAGCAAAAGGCGGCGTCATCTTGTATTTCGCTGATCGTACGCTATCCTAATTTGGATAGGTTGGTCGATGTGCTTACCCCCGTAGTAGCGGAGGAATGGGCGCACTTTGAAAGGGTGATGGAGCAGATCAGAAAGCGTGGATTCCAGTTTGAAAAACCACGAAAGGATATGTACGTGGTCAAGCTAAGTGAGTTCATTCGGAAAGGCGGAAGTAAAATGGCGCAGTTGACCGAACATCTCCTGATGAATGCCCTGATCGAAGCGAGGAGCTGTGAGCGGTTCAAGTTGCTTTGGAAAAACATAGCGGATGCTGAGTTGCAGCAATTTTATTATGAGCTGATGGTTTCTGAGGCAGGGCATTATGTGAATTTCATTGACTTGGCCAAGCATTACCATGATCCCTCAGAAGTGGATAAACGTTGGAAGCAATGGCTAGCCCATGAGGCGAAGGTGCTAAAAGGGCTTGAAATTCGGCCAGACCGCATGCATTGATCCGTGCTGCACCGGCGTGGTGCCATTGTTCCAATGGAGAGCTGTCCTTATGCAATGGGTAAATAGAATCCCTGAGTGAAATAAATGTGGTCAGACGCTGGTGGGCATACGGAAGACAGGCAATATTTTTATTCAGCTATTATTGCCATTGGTTTATTTTATTGATAATATAAGGCTGATTTTTAGATGAAAAACGGGATTTGTTCTAAAACGAACACTTTATGGAATTGCTCGAGAACATTAAAGAAGCACTGCGGTCAATTAAGTCCAATCGGTTAAGAACCATATTGACGGGGTTGATCATTGCTATTGGTATCACTGCGCTGGTAGGGATGCTTACGGCCATCGATGGGATGAAAGCGCAGATAGAAGAAAGCTTTAGCGGCTTGGGAGCCAATAATTTCGATGTGCGTTCCAAGAATACATCAGGACAAAGGGTGACCCGCTCGGGTGTAGCAGAGAAGCAGTTTAAGCCAGTTAGCTTTAAGGATGCATTGGATTTCAAGACTGCGTATGCTTCCCGCGGGATGGCGACGGTTTCTACGCGCGTAAGTGGATCTGCAGAGATAAAGCGCGGTTCTGAAATTACCAATCCCAATGTGCGAATAATAGGTGTGGACGAAAATTATGTCTTGATCAAAGGCCAAAATATAGAGGAAGGAAGAAATTTCAGTAACGTCGAAATCGAGTACGGGAACAATGTGTGCCTGATAGGCAGTGAAATTGTGGAATTGCTCTTTAAAAGTCATGAGGACCCTGTGGGGGCGCACGTTTCTTTTTTTGGCAATCGGTATTCGATCGTTGGTGTTTTGGAAGAACAGGGGGCAGTAGGAAATGATGCTGGGGTGGACCGTACCATATTGATTCCGGTAGAAAATGCCTCTAGATTGGATCAGACAGGTGGTTTTTGGTATTCAATCACTGTTACGAGCTCAGATCCTGCCAAAATGGACTATGAAATGGGCCATGCCACTGGCTTAATGCGAAAAGTCCGAGAAGATAGGGTGGGAGAGTTGGATTCTTTCGAAGTAGTAAAGTCCAACAATGTAGGGGAGAGCTTAGAAGAAGTAGCAGGGTATTTAAGGATTGGCGGCTTTGGTATCGGTTTCATTACTTTGCTGGGAGCGTCCGTAGGCTTGATGAACATAATGCTGGTTTCGGTCACAGAGAGAACCCGTGAGATCGGTATCCGGAAAGCACTGGGAGCCACGCCTAAGCGGATTCGCCAGCAATTTCTGATTGAAGCGATCGTAATCTGTGTGTTTGGAGGGGTTTTTGGCGTGCTCCTAGGAATGGGGATAGGAAATATCGTTGCCAGTTTTGTAGGGCCGGGGGGCTTTTTAGTGCCGTGGCTGTGGATGTTGCTGGCGTTTATGATTTGCATTTTGGTAGGCTTGGTATCAGGAGTAATCCCTGCGATCAAGGCGAGTAAGCTTGATCCGATAGAAGCACTCCGATATGAATAATGCCTAAACAACGTCCGTTTTTCTTGGGTCTGGCCCAAATTTGTTTGGTCCATCATGTCCAGCTTTAATGGCCAGGTATATAAAACCAATCAGGTTTATTGGAGGTGGAATGAGTAGGTACAGCGCATACTTCCAGTCCATCCCAATGTCATGAAGCCGCTTGATGGCCTGTACCAATAACAAAACGATCGTCGTGATAAGTAGAATGCCAAAAATAGCAAAGGTGAGCCAGTTTTCTGCCTTCATGGATTCATAAAGCAACATGATGCAAAGCAGATTGATAAAATAAAATAGTACAAAAAGGACTAAGTACTTTCGTCGGGTGATTCTCCCTGTAGGTTCAAGAATAGTTTTCATGGCTAGTTGGGTTACAGTCTATTCTAATATACCGTATAAATAGAAAAATTGTTTAAAATAGCCAGTAAAAAGTGAGTATTGAATTTTTCTGGTAAAATATGTCACCACTTATCCGAATGGATTTTATCGAGGGAAGTGGTGACCAAAGATGGTGTGGATCTTTTGGGTGACGTTAATGTTGCTCATAAATGATTTCAGGTTCCACTACGTTCACATTTCCCTTTTCATTGATGTCCCAGAGGGTGACCTTTTTGATCTCATTGATCAGTAATGGGTCATATTTGGCCGCTACTCGGATATAGTTTTCCGTAAAACCGTGCATCATGCCATTATCAATATCCTCTTCAAATAACACATCGAAGGTGCCTTTTAGATTTTCCTCATAAAATTTCCTTCTTTTTTTCTCAGAAAGTATCCGGAGCATTTTGGAGCGTTGATTTCTGGCTTTCATTGGGACGACGTCCTTCATTTCCGTAGCCCGGGTATTTGGTCTTTCAGAATAGGTGAATACATGAAGATATGAAATGGGCAGTTCGTTTAGGAAATTATAGGTTTCCAAAAAAAGCTCGTCAGTCTCGCCGGGAAATCCTACGATGACATCGACACCGATACAGCAATGCGGCATAAGCGATTTGATTTTGGTGACCCTGTCCACATAAAGTTCACGAAGGTATCTCCTTCCCATTTTCCTCAGAATGGTATTGCTGCCAGACTGGAGCGGTATGTGGAAGTGAGGCACAAAACGCTTTGAACGGGAAGCAAACTCGATGATTTCATTGGTAAGCAAGTTAGGCTCAATAGATGAAATTCTAAACCTGTCGATGCCTTCGATTTCGTCCAGGTCTTTGACAAGATCCACAAACTTCTCTTTTCGTTTGCCTCCTTGTATTCCGAAGTCTCCAATATTGACCCCCGTCAGTACTACTTCCTTTACATCAGTGGAGGCAATTTCCCTGGCCGACTGCAGGATGTTTTCAATACTGTCACTGCGACTTTTTCCTCTCGCAAGGGGGATGGTGCAGAAAGCACAGCCATAATTACAGCCATCTTGGACTTTTAGGAATGTCCGGGTGCGGTCATGCATGGAGTAGGCATTATTAAAGGCAGTGGCTTCATGGATCTCGGAAGCAAGGACTTTGGTTTCTTGTTCCTTTGCGAATCCATCAAGTAGCTCAATCAGTCTGAATTTTTCAGCAGCTCCGAGGACAGCATCTACGCCTTTGATTTCCGAGATTTCACGGGGTTTTAGTTGGGCATAACATCCTATAATGGTGACATAAGAGTTTGGAGAGATCTTTTTGGCCTCCTTGACGATCTTTTTACATTTTTTGTCTGCATTCTCGGTTACCGAACAGGTATTGATAATGAAAATGTCCGGCGTGTCCTCAAAGCCAACCTTTTTATAGCCTTTTTCTTCAAACTGCCGACTAATGGTGGATGTTTCAGAATAATTTAGTTTGCAACCTAATGTATAAAATGCTACCTTTTTCACAGCGATCCCCTTGTTTTGATGTATTGATTTGCAAATTTAAGGATATTCTTCCAGTTTTCAATTTTGTGTTAATAATGAGGAATTTACGCTGATTTGCGTGTATTTGTGTGGATTTGTATCTTTTTTGGGTGAAATAATGTCTTTTTCTTAAGGATTGGTGTAAAAAAATACGATTTTTCTTTTTATTTCAGATTTTTGCTTATCTTCGCTATTGTTTTTAAACCACATTATTAAAACATGGCAACTTTACGACAACAATCATTAATGATGGTGCAATCAAGAGAAAATGTAGCTTTTGAAGCACCTTCTAGTAAAATTTCCGACTACTTTGGTTCTGAAGTGTTCGGGTTATCCAAAATGAAAGACGCTTTGGCTCCATCTGTCTATAAAAAGGTGAGCGAAGCGATCGAAAAAGGATCAAAAATAGACACCTCTAGCGCAGAAGAAGTAGCTACCGCGGCGAAAGCATGGGCGCTGTCCAAAGGGGTGACCCACTACACGCACTGGTTCCAACCACTCACTGGCTCTACAGCTGAAAAACACGATACCTTCTTTGATGCACACGCAAAGATCGAAAGATTTAAAGGTTCAGCATTGGTACAGCAAGAACCAGATGCATCCTCTTTTCCTAATGGTGGTATAAGAACAACATTTGAAGCAAGAGGATATACTGCATGGGATCCAAGTTCTCCGATGTTTATCTTTGAGAACACACTGTGCATTCCTACTATCTTTGTCTCTTACACTGGAGAGGCATTGGATTATAAAACACCTTTGTTAAAGTCTGTTGAGGCAGTAAGTGCTGCTGCCACTCCTATCTGTCAGTTGTTTGACAGAAGTGTAAAGAAAGTAAACCCATCATTGGGTGTAGAGCAAGAGTATTTTGTGATCGATAAGGCACTTTATGCTTCTCGACCTGACTTGGTAATGGCTGGAAGGACTGTTTTTGGTCACAATCCTGCCAGGGGACAGCAGTTGGATGATCACTATTTTGGTTCTATCCCAAGTAGGGTGAAAGCCTTCATGAAGCACTTCGAAATTGAAGCTTTGAAATTGGGTATCCCTGTTTCTACTCGTCACAATGAAGTGGCTCCAGGTCAATTTGAAGTAGCGCCGGTATTCGAAGAAATCAATAAAGCCACCGACCACAACCAGTTGTTGATGGATCTGATGGATAAAGTAGCGGATCAGCACCAC
Organism: Echinicola rosea; assembly: GCF_005281475.1. NCBI lineage: Bacteria > Pseudomonadati > Bacteroidota > Cytophagia > Cytophagales > Cyclobacteriaceae > Echinicola > Echinicola rosea. The sequence goes on from NZ_CP040106.1 coordinate 2,660,934, forward strand.
CTAAAAGTATTGTTTCATGAGAAGCCATTTGCTGGACTAAACGGTAGTGGTAAGCACAACAACTGGTCATTGATCACCGACAGTGGTGTAAACTTGTTCCAGCCTAGCAATTCAGCAAGGGAAAACCTTCAGTTTTTGACCTTCTTGGTGGCTACGGTCAAGGCAGTACATGACCATGCTGACATTCTAAGGGCTAGTATTGCTTCTGCAGGAAACGATTTCCGTCTAGGAGCCAATGAGGCACCTCCTGCAATTATTTCTGTCTTCTTGGGTTCTACCCTTACCACGGTATTGGATGAGCTTGAGAAAAATGGAAATATCAAGATCGAGAAAGGTGATAATATGTACATGAAGTTGGGGATCAGCAAGATTCCTGAAATCATCCTCGACAACACTGACAGAAACAGAACTTCTCCATTTGCATTCACCGGAAACAAATTTGAATTTAGAGCTGTAGGTTCTTCTTCAAACGTAGCTGGGCCAATGACCGCCTTGAATGTGATCGCTGCAGATACCCTAAGGTTGATGTACAAAGACATCCAAGCAGAAATCGAAGGAGGTAAAGAGAAGAAAATCGCCATCGTTAATGTATTGAGAAAATACATCAAGGATAGCAAAAAAGTACGGTTTGAAGGAGATGGTTACTCAGAAGAGTGGGAAAAAGAGGCCGAAAAAAGAGGACTTTCCAATTTGAAGAGCACCCCGTTTGCACTTGATGTATTGGTGGCAAAAGCGACTTCAGAGTTGTATGAGAAGCATAGCGTAATGAATGTTACGGAGCTTCATGCAAGACATGAAATTCGTCTTGAAAACTACATCATGAAAGTGCAGATTGAGTCAAGAGTGATGGGAGACCTTGCCTTGAACCATGTGATTCCTACAGCTATTCAGTATCAAACTAAGCTGATAGAAAATGCCAATGGACTTAAGAGTCTTGGATTGGACTCCAAAGCGGCTATTGATACGATCAATGAAATCAGCAAGCACATCGAGGCCATCAAAGAAAATGTTTCTGCAATGATCGATGCGAGACGAAGGCTGAACAAAGAAGAAGACATCGCTAAGAGAGCCAAAGGCTACAGTACAGATGTAAAAGATGCTTTCTTTGAAAAAATCAGGTACTCAGTAGATAAGCTAGAACTATATGTGGACGATGAGTTCTGGCCACTGGTAAAATACAGAGAAATGTTGTTCTTGAGATAATCAAGGTTCGACAGAAGTCAATCAAAAGCCGGGTTTATTCCCGGCTTTTTTATTTGTACGGGTCGTACTGGTTTAGTTCAGCCAGTTCTATGAAAAGTTTGCTGATTTTTTCAGTGAGGTCTTTGAAGTAGCGCTGGCCTTTTTCGGATGATGCCTTTTTGGGGTTTCCTATTCCGGTGTCTTTGGTGACCCTGGACCATTTTCGCTCAGACCAAGCCCAGCCTTCCCTGATGCCTTCTACCAGTGATTCACGCTCTTCACCTTCTCCTGCTTCCTCAAGTGAGCGAACCAGATGGGGCTGTAAGTGCATGATCAAGCTGGTTTCCATTTCATCAGCATGATCGCCGTCCATTTCGAAATATTTTTTCTTGTCCAATGCCTTAAACCAATTACAGCTTGAAAAAAACATGTCCGGAAATTTCAATCCCAGTTCCCGGAGGATCGTTTTAAAATCATTGCCTCCATGGCTGTTTAGAATGAGCAGTTTTCTGACTTTTTGACGGTGGAGGACTTCTACGAGGTCATTTACGATGGCCAGCTGAGTGCTGGGATTAAGGTTCATGTCCAAAAAGATATCTGCCTGTCCAGTATTGACTCCAAAGGGTATGGTCGGCAGCACCGTGAGGTGCGCGCCTGCTTCATAGGCTATGCGCCCGGCTTCTGCAGCAATGGCTTCTGCTTCATAATTATCGGTTCCATACGGTAAGTGGTAGTTGTGTGCTTCTGTGGCTCCCCAAGGAAGAATAGCAAGGTCAATATTGGCATGCTTTAGGTCTTTCCAGTTGGACTCAGCCAGGATATATGGTCTCATCATGTTATTATGGTTTAGTGTTAATTGATTGATCTCCATTCATATTTGGGCAATTCTGATAGGGTATGCCTGTTACGGTAGGCTATCAGGTTATGAAACAGAAAGCTCGAACATGCTTCCCTAAACCATGTTAATAATATAATAAATTCCACTTGTTTTTATATCCTGAATCTCCTGCTTTTTTATGAGTGGCAGGTAAAATGATCGGGATTTGCGACTGTAAATGTTTTGTAAATGATTAAATCTTTTTTAAAATTTTTAATTATAGATTATAAGTTGTACTTTTATTTATGAAAATATACAGTTGCTATATTCTTAACTTAGCTTAAAATGAGGAGAAAAATACTGAGGTTATTAGGTGCATTGGCTGTTTTCGGCGCAGCTCACGGAGCAGTGGCGCAGGAAGATAACTTACACCGGCAGTCCAGTGTTTATGAAGCTCCGAGAGACCCCGCGGTCATTGCCAAGCTAGAAAAGTGGAAAGATCTCAAGTTTGGCATGATCGTCCATTGGGGAGTGTATGCTGTTCCTGGAATGATCGAATCATGGGCACTTTGTTCGGAAGACTGGATCAATCGGGACAGTACCGTTGCCTATTCTGATTTTAAGGAATGGTACTGGGGCTTGAAGGATGAGTTTAATCCAGTGGCTTTTGATCCCGATCAATGGGCAGACGCAGCTGATGCAGCAGGGATGAAGTACTTGGTTTTTACGACCAAGCATCACGATGGCTTCAATATGTTTGATACACAGCAGACCGATTATAAGATTACAGATGGTCCCTTTAAGGATCATCCTAAGGCGAATGTGGCGAAGTATGTTTTTGAAGCGTTCCGTAAAAAAGACTTTATGATCGGTGCGTATTTTTCCAAACCTGACTGGCATTCACAGTATTATTGGTGGGATAAGTATGCGACTGCTGATAGAAATAACAATTACGACATCCGCAAGAATGAGTGGAGATGGAATAAATTCAAGGAATACACCTTTAACCAGATCAGTGAGCTGATGCATGATTATGGTAGTGTGGATATTCTTTGGCTAGATGGTGGCTGGGTAAGGCCTTTGGAGACCGTAAATGACGAAGTACGAGCATGGGGAGCAAGGATACCTGAATGGAGCCAGGATATCGATATGCCAAAAATAGCAAAAATGGCACGGAAGGCCCAACCTGGGATTTTAATGGTGGATAGAACTGTACATGGTCCATATGAAAATTACCAGACACCTGAGCAAAGTATTCCAGAAGAGCAGATGGATGTGCCTTGGGAGGCTTGTATGACACTCGGGCACGCTTGGGGATATCATGAACATCAAAATTATAAGTCTGTCAATAAAGTTGTTCATACATTGGCAGAAGTCGTGGCCAAGGGAGGAAGCTTGTTGTTAGGGGTAGGGCCTACACCTAAAGGCCTGCTTACTGATGAAGATGTCAATCGACTTATAGGCATAGGAGAATGGCTCGATGTAAATGGAGAAGCCATCTATGGTACCAGGACGGTGGAGTATTACCAGGACGATAATGTATATTTTACCCAAGACAAAGGAGGAAAAAAGTATGCAATTGTGCTCATAGAGGAAGGAATGGAGGTGCCAAATACTGTATCGTGGGCAATTGAGCAAGATGTAAGTGGTAAAAAAGTGAAGCTGTTAGAAGGAAATATATCATTGCGAATAGCGAAAACAGCTGGTCAGGTGGTGGTGACTATTCCGGAGAAAATTAGAAAAGACATTAAGCAAAAAGACGCTATCGTCTTTGCCTTTCAGTAGGCTGAAAAATATTTATTAGGGTCAAAGCCTGGGGGGAAGGATTCCCTTCGGGCTTTTTTTTGGGCTTTGATTTACAAGTTACGTGAGTGCTTTGGCTTATTTTTTGTCTTGAAAGTAAATGGGCTCGTAATTGCAGATTTCAAGCCTTATCTTCGTAAACAAAATAGAACGTTTTTTACTATGAAAGGTATAATTTTAGCCGGTGGTTCCGGTACACGACTATATCCATTGACCATTGCAGTAAGTAAGCAACTCATGCCTGTTTATGATAAGCCGATGATCTATTATCCTTTGTCTGTATTGATGATGGCAGGGATCAGGGAAATCCTGATTATCACCACACCGGAAGACTCAGATGCCTTTAAAAAATTATTGGGTGACGGTTCCCATTTGGGCTGTGAGTTTTCTTTTGCCATTCAGCCAAAACCAGAAGGACTAGCACAGGCATTTGTAATAGGCGAGGAGTTCATTGGGGACGATAAGGTGGCTTTGATCCTTGGGGATAATATATTTTATGGTTCCGGCCTTCAGGAGACATTGCTCAAACATACCGATCCAGAAGGAGGGGTGGTTTTTGCTTATCATGTGAATGATCCACAGCGCTATGGGGTAGTGGAATTTGATAAGGACAAGAAGGCCATCAGCATAGAAGAGAAACCACAAGCGCCTAAGTCCAATTTTGCTGTTCCAGGGCTGTATTTTTATGACAATCGCGTAGTGGAGATCGCTAAGCAGATTGAGCCCAGTGCTCGGGGCGAATTGGAGATTACCGATGTTAATAATGTTTACTTGAAAGAAGGAAACCTGAGTGTAGGTATCCTTAGTCGAGGAACGGCTTGGCTGGATACCGGTACCCACCAATCCCTGCAGCAGGCTGGCCAATTTGTGGAAGTAATAGAAGAACGGCAAGGGCTCAAGATTGGTTGTGTGGAGGAAGTGGCCTATCACAAGGGCTACATCAATAAACAGCAACTGCTCCAGCAAGCCGAAAAACTCGGAAAGAGCGGATATGGTACTTATCTGAAAAGGATTGTTTAATGGGTTTAATCCAAGCCCTTATGAGCTATTTTTTGAACCATTTCTCCCAGAAAGGGAAAGGTGATAGGTAGCGTTTTACGAAAAATTGTCCCTGCATCAACATGTCGTTGGTTTTGTTGCTTCCCGCATTTCCATCCAGTTCATCGGATAGTGTGGCAAAGAGACTGGCTTCAAAACCCACGTCCCAGTTTGGACCAAAAGCCACACTTCCCCCAAGCCTTACCGGTAGGTATAATGCAGTGGGAGTGGATTCTATGACGGTGATTTCTGTTTCATTAGGATAAGCATAAGCCTGTTTTTCTGGAATAGCCATGAACCCCAGGCCAATTCCTGCGTAGCCATTTACGCGGAAGCGTTCGATATGGGTTTCGTAGGGAAGGAAATAAAATTCGGGCATAAAGTCAATATAAACCGCATCGCCGGTAAAGGCATAGGCCTTGTTTTCCTCTCCCCATTCATAGGCCCTTTCTGCCACATATTCCATGTTGCTACTGACATGCTGATAGCCTGCGGAAAGCCTTAGGTTGATTCTTCGATTGATTTTCTTTGCCGCAGACAACGTTACCGAACCAAATATAGGGAAGTCCAATTTCCTGTACGGCCCTCCATTGTCGGAGTACATGGATGCAGGCCCGCCTGCTAATGTCAAGGTATATACGCGCGGAATACTTTCTTTATAAAAATTCTGGGCAGGCAAGGTACCTGCAATGACCAAGGTGAAGAGTGAGGTGATAAGTAAGTGTTTAGCAGCCATGCGATAAAGTGTTGGGTTTTGGGAAAGTTAGCAAATTTTAGTGTGACTCACATGCAAAACAAGTATTGTACCAAATTAAGCTTTGAGAAATCTTATAGAAACCAATTGTATGGCCACATGCAAATGATAGATATGAGGAGTTTTTACTCACATAGGGGAATGGAACTACGGTTGGGCCCGAAGAATTTATGGGTAAAGGATCGACTGAAAAAACAGTTGCTTGATTGGTGCCCTGTCAGTTCTTTTATCTTGGTTTTTTTGATGGTAATTTAAGTAAGCCTGTTTATTGTTAGGGGATTTCTGTAAATTTTAAGTTCATTTCGAATTCAGGGATATTGCTTGGTGCATATTCAGAGTACTTTATAGTAATTAACAAATGGGATTTATAAAAAGTGTGCATCACATTGCGATTATTTGTTCAGACTACAAGCGATCCAAGACATTTTATACGGAAATTTTAGGTTTGAAAGTGCTAAGGGAGGTGTATAGGGAAGAAAGGCAATCGTACAAGCTTGATTTGGGTGTAGAAGGACGGTATGTCATTGAGCTATTTTCGTTCCCCGCACCACCTGCAAGGGTAAGTAGGCCAGAAGCATGTGGCTTAAGGCATTTGGCATTTGAGGTGGAGGATATAGTGGCCGCCGTATGCGAGCTGGAGTCAAATCACGTGGCGGTTAAGGAGATTAGGATGGATGAATTTACAGGTAAACGATTTGCCTTTTTTCAGGATCCCGATGGTTTACCAATAGAACTATACGAAGGCTAGAACCATTTTTTTTGTTTAAAGTACCTGATCATAAAAACTGATATAAGGATGAAAATTACCCAGAGCACGGGGTAGCTATACTTCCATTCCAATTCAGGCATGACCTGAAAATTCATCCCATAAATACCAGCGATAAACGTCAAAGGAATAAAAATAGTCGCTATGATGGTGAGGGTTTTCATGACCTCATTTTGCTTGATGCTGAGCTGTGTCATGTAAAGTTCTGCTAAATTACTCATGGTCTCCCGCTGAAGCTCTAGACCTTCCAGTATTTCGATGGTGTGTTCGTAGATGTCATTTATATAGGTAAGGTTTTTTCGTTTTGTCAGTGGATGTTCTGATTTTTTCCAAACAGAGATCAGTTCTCGCGTCGGCCAGATATTACTTCTTATTTTCCGGAGCATCTTTCGCTGTTGGTGAAGGGTGTTTAGGTTTACATTGGGTTTATTCTGTAAGATTTGGTCATCATATTTTTCCACGGTGTCGCTGATCATTTCGAGTATGTCAAAATATTCATCAATAATAGCATCCACTAATGTATAAGTGAAATAATCGGGTCCCAACTTCCTCATTTTCCCTTTGGGGTTTTCTAGCCTGATGCGGATGTTGTCAAAAATGTCCTGCGCGGTTTCTTGGAATGATAAGATATAATTTGGGCCAAAGAGGATGCTGACCTGCGCTGTTTGAATTTCTGAAAATTTGTTTTTCGAAAAGAGCATTTTGACCAGAATAAAAATATGATCGTCAAACTCTTCGATTTTTGGCCTTTGGGAGGTGTTGGTGATGTCTTCGACAACGAGCGGGTGTATGGACAGCAGAGATGCAATTTCTAGAATTAGATTTCTGTCTTGGATAGAGCTAATATTTAGCCAAAATTTTAGGTCTTTCCTTTCCAGAAATGGTTTTAATTCTTCGCAGTGCTGAATAGGGTGTTTTTCTAAATGTTGCTCCCCAAAAGAGTAAAGCTCCAAGACAGGCTTAGGCATAAACGAATCTGATTTTTCATTCGTTTTTGACATATTCGGGTAATATTTCAAATAATTTTTGATTGGTCAAAGGTTTCTCGATAAACCCTTTAACCGCCTCAAACGTTCTGGATTTTTTACGATCCTGATAATCAATGGAGCTTGACAGCATTAGGATAATGTCTTGCCTTTCGGGGCAGAGCATCTCATATTGGTCCAAAAAGTCCCAACCGTTCATAACTGGCATGTTGATGTCCAGAAAGATCAGTAGTTTCTTTTCATTATCCAACTTCCGGATTCTTTCAAGAGCATCTTTAGCTTCCAAAAACTCCGCCATCTCATCGCATAAATTGAGTCTTCCTAGTAATCTCTTGTTAATCAGGTTGTTGATAGGATCGTCATCTATTAAAACAATTGAATCAAATGCGAGCATCAACCGTGTCTTAAAATTTTCAAGTTCCATTTTGCCAATTGGGAGTAAGATACGGATATATTTTAAGTTTCAAAAAATATTTTATCCTCTGTTTTTGCCTTTTTATTTGCGAATATTTACCTGTTTAATAAGTTGGTAAACGAAAAAGAGGACATGATTCATGTCCTCTTTATATTGTTCTTTTAAGAAATAAGGCTGACTTACATCATGCCACCCATTCCGCCACCACCCATTGGCGGTGCAGGCTGGCCGCCTTCTTCTTTCACATCCGCTACCACACACTCTGTGGTTAGTAGTAGGGCTGCGATGGAAGCGGCATTTTCCAGTGCCAGACGGGTAACTTTGGTTGGGTCGATCACGCCCGCCTCGAACAAGTCTTCAAACTTGTCTGTTCTGGCGTTATAGCCATAGTTTCCGGTTCCTTCTTTGATTTTATTGATCACCACAGATCCTTCAGCACCGGCATTGGCCACGATGGCTCTGAGTGGAGATTCAATAGCTTGCCTGATGATGTTAATACCGGTGTCCTGGTCGTCATTTTCACCTTTCAGCCCGTCCAATGCTGAAGCTGTTCGAATGAGCGCAACGCCACCACCGACTACTACACCTTCCTGAACGGCGGCGCGAGTGGCGTGAAGGGCATCGTCCACACGGTCTTTTTTCTCCTTCATTTCTACCTCGGTAGCCGCACCGATGTACAGGATGGCTACACCACCAGAAAGCTTGGCAAGTCTTTCCTGCAGCTTCTCTCTATCGTAATCAGAAGTGGTTTTCTCGATTTGGGTTTTGATTTCAGAAATTCTGGCTTCGATAGTGGATTTTTCACCGGCACCGTTTACGATTGTGGTGTTATCCTTATCGATGTTTACTTTCTCAGCAGTACCCAAGTATTCGATAGAAGCATTTTCCAGTTTATAACCTCTTTCTTCAGAGATTACAGTACCACCTGTAAGGATGGCGATGTCTTCCAGCATTGCTTTTCTTCTGTCACCAAAACCAGGAGCCTTAACAGCTGCTACTTTAAGGGCACCTCTGATTTTGTTTACTACCAAGGTAGCTAGGGCTTCACCGTCCACATCTTCAGCAATGATCAAAAGTGGCTTGCCTGATTGTGCTACTGGCTCTAGGACTGGAAGCAACTCTTTCATGGAAGAGATTTTCTTATCATAGATAAGAATGTAAGGGTTCTCCAGTTCTGCTTCCATTTTTTCGGTGTTGGTAGTGAAGTATGGAGAAAGGTATCCTCTGTCAAACTGCATACCTTCTACAGTTTTTACTTCAGTTTCAGTACCTTTAGCCTCTTCTACGGTAATTACACCGTCTTTCCCTACTTTGTCCATCGCGTCAGCGATCATGTTGCCGATTTCTTCGTCGTTATTGGCAGAGATGGTGCCTACTTGGGCGATTTCTTTGGAAGTGGAGATCGGTTTAGAAGTAGTCTTCAATTCGGCCACTACAGCAGCTACAGCCTTATCAATGCCTCTTTTAAGGTCCATTGGGTTAGCTCCAGCGGCTACGTTTTTGATGCCTACGTTGAAAATAGACTGGGTAAGGACCGTAGCGGTGGTGGTACCGTCACCTGCATTGTCTGCAGTTTTGGAGGCCACTTCTTTTACCAACTGGGCGCCCATGTTTTCGATAGGTTCTTCCAGTTCGATTTCTTTTGCTACAGATACACCATCCTTGGTGATCGTAGGTGCACCGAATTTCTTGTCAATGATGACATTACGACCTTTTGGTCCCAATGTTACTTTTACTGCTTCAGCAAGAGCATCAACGCCTTTTTTAAGCTTCTCTCTTGCATCGGTATCGAAAAATAATTCCTTTGCCATTTTTGTTGATTTTTTAGATTTTCTAGTTTAATAAACGATTAAAGCGAGTGATTAAAGAATCGCAAAAATATCGGATTCTCTCATGATCAAATAATCAGCCCCTTCTACCGAAAGTTCTGTACCGGCGTACTTGCCATACAATACAGTGTCTCCCACTTTGACAGTAAGTGGTTCATCTTTTTTACCGTTGCCTACAGCTACGACAGTGCCTTTTTGAGGTTTCTCCTTGGCAGTGTCAGGAATGTAAAGTCCAGAAGCTGTTTTTTCTTCAGCAGCAGCAGGTTCTACCAGAACTCTGTCTGCAAGTGGTGTGATGTTCACTTTTGACATAATAGTATTGATTTTATAAAGTTTGGTTCATTGATTCCTATTCCTTTCTATCATTTCTTGTGCCAATGGATACGAGCTGTTTTTCTATGACATAAAGTCTTAAATACTACTTGTTTTGCGATATTTCAATATGGTGGAGATGTAGTTCATGACATTTTTACCTTTTGCTATTGTCATTTTTGTCAGTTTTTTGTTAAATTCTGATAAAAAAACATGTCTATGAAAAAGCTCTCGGATAACTGGATTTCTGAAGGATGGATTGATTTTGAGTATAAGAAATATTTGCTGCTTGCTTACTTGAAGGAAGTGGAGCAGGATTTTGGGGATGCCAAGCTTTATCCTCCCTTGGCCGACCTTATCAAACATTATAAAAGGTTAAAAGAGCTGGAGCAGCATAAGGATGGGTTGCGTGATTCATTCCCTAAAAGAGTGGTGGGGATAGACTATAAAAACATCCGGCTGCATAAAGAAAACATGGCAGACGAAGGGGAAATAATGCAGGCCTTGGACGAGATTATTGCTTTTTCCATTCCAATATTCAGGCGTAAAATCGACCAAGGGAAAAGTATTTATGATTTTATCGAAGAAAACCTGGAAGTGGAACCGGTGGGCTTGTCTCCGCTTTACCAAAGAGAGGGCTATGTATTCATTACCTTAGAAAAATCAGCAGATGTGTTTATTTATGGCTACCAAGTAAAGCTGTTCGAAAACAGCTTTGAAAAGTATCGTGGAATAGCCTTTTCCTTTCTCAGAAAAGAGACCAGAACCCTTGCCCATACCTATGCACAGATCAAGATGGGGCTGATCCGGTCCAATCAGCAGTTGCCCAATCCCGCTACTTGGAGAGTACACAGCAGCAATACAGTGCCACTGGAAGAAAGTTTACTGCCCGTGAGCAAACGGATCCTGCTCAGGATGATTGCTTAGAAATGTAGTGAAAAAAGTGCCGGAAGGTGGTTCCAGGCACTGCTCAAAATAGGCGGGGTCAACTCTAAATTCTACCAAGAACCGTTCTAATGCTGCAACTATAGGCGAATGCAGCAGATAGTATGATTTATTTTTGGCTCAAAACATCCGGCTAATACCGATCCGGCTGTAGAGGTTGCCAGGGAGGTCTTTACTGTTTCGTCCAATGAAAAAACATAAGTAGTGGTAGAATATCGCCTTCGTCCGACTAAATTTTGCTTACGTTGGAAAAGCAGAATTAAGTGAAAACAGAAAAGATATTTGGTCCTATATGATTTACTATGGGTAACTATTACTTTGCATGTCAAATTCTAGCTTGCCTTTCATCTTGTTGCCTTGTTACTTTTTTCCTTCAGGTGAAAAACGTAACCAAAAAAACCCGCTGCGGTGAGCTATATGACTAAAATCAAAGCCAGCACTCACGCAGGCAAACTCCTCTATTTGTGCAGCATACCAATTTTTTGTACTGATTCACGTCAAACAAGCCTGCGCTTTTTCCAGCCCACTTCTTTGATTTCTTAACGTCAAATACCTCAAGGCAGAATAGAAAATTGCCCACTGAAAAGGAACATGAATCAACATTAATTTAACCGGAATAATATCTTTACCCACAGTATTCCATATAGAACCAGATATTTTTGACTTCCTAAAAAAATAACTTTGCGGCACAGAAAATCCTTCTCACCCCTTTAACTTAATAGCATTGGGGAAAGGGGGGTAAATTTTCTTCGAAGTCCATATTTTTACTCAAAGACATTAATAGAATATAGTTAATTTTGCCTTTTTTAATGTTACTCGCTTATTTCAGGTGCTAGATAAAAAGAAAAGCCATTGAAGTGATAAATATGGTGACCATCCATTAAACCATATACACCATCTGATCCATTCTCCGCCATTACAGCGCACCTGTCAAAAATAACGTTGAAAAGCATATAAGCGTGTTTTTTAGTTTTTAGGGAAAATTTGGCACTAGTATCAGTGTGGAAATCTCCATTGGTATCAATTGAGATGTTGCCCGTATAGTCAATATCCCCTGTTCCATCCTTACGCGCTGCAACCATGATTCGTAAGTCTGGTTGGCTTCTTTTCCAATTTTGCTTCAAATATGATATGCCAGAATTCACCCATTTTCCCTTTCTGACACTAAACCTGGAAACCTTAAACCCTTTTTCATTACCCCAAGGAAAGTCAATATTTTGGTGTAGGTTGGTAATTCCGTTTCTGTCGATGGAGTAATCTCCGGTAATGGCAAAAATAAAAAGTCTGTTTGAGTTGGGCCAGTTTCTTGTGTTATGGTGTAGGCGGAGTTTGGGCATTTTTAATTTTACAGTCTTATCTTCGGGGATTTTTCTACAATCTATATCCCTGTAGGTGGATGAATAGTCTGGGCTATGTAAGGTGTCGCGATAATAATTAGGTTCATCAAATTGACCGAATATTATGGTAGGATTTTCATAGGCATAATTGTCATTTATGATAATGTATTCTATTTGGTTGTTTATACCTATTTGCTCCTGATTATTGCCTATGGTGGCTTCTTTCTCCTTTTCTTCTATCTTAAATTTAATAGCGGGTGTCTCTCCCTTCCAGTTAGGGTCTTTCTTGAGACCTTCTATCTCCATTTCTTCTGTCCACCAGGAGACAGTCAGTTCCTTTATTGAGTCAGGATCAAAAGTTTCAGCCAGATAGGGAGCTATTATGCTAATATCGTGTTGGTTGATAAAGCTTTTTAGACTGTCAATGTTAATGGATGCCTCACTTGCCACTCTACTGTTGGAAGCATTCCTGTTAAATGCCTGTACGATGGCGGACTGCTTACGGCTCACAGGGTCAGTTTTTTCTTCAAATAGCCGACGGAGGTTATATTGTACTTCTCCTGCATTTCCTTTAAGCTCGGCAAAACCAAAAAGTTCCTTTCGTGCATCTGGATCCTTGAATACTTCTCCCATATAGCGAGCCAGGTCTTCAAGTTTTCTTTCATATTCTATGATGTCTGTTGGTGTGGCAGCGGTGGTCTCTGTTTTTTTCTTTTCGATTTCTACCTGTCCGTTATCCTGACAGGAGGTCATAGCTGTAGTTCCCATTATGATCAATGAGAAAAAGTAGAAGTTGAACTTATTCATACTAGAAGAGTTTAAATAATGATCTCTTACTTTTCTCCTAATATGTTTTGATTTTTTGAGTTTCTAAAAAAATCACCTACACAGATATACACACTATGACTTTTGTCATAAAAAAAACCCGACAATTGCCGGGCTTGGTACCTTAACTTTCTTTTTGGAGCAATGAGGGTTCCTTTTCCGTCAGTATGGGAGCTGGCGATGGGGAGCTCACTTTTTGGGCTTGTTCTTCCCTTTCTTGTCTTCTTAGCTCGCGGTTTTTGATGACTTCATCACCTGGCTTGCCAAAGAGGATTTTAAATGCTTCCTGTTTGTTTTCCGCTTGCTTCAGGTCTTTGACGATGTCATACCACTCGTGGAATACCAAGGTGACAGGGTTGTAGCTCTTTACCGGCTTGGTGATGCCATAGTTGGGCGTTTCGCCTTCTGCCATAAAAGTCCCGAATATCCTGTCCCAAATGATCAGTGTAGATCCGTAGTTTTTGTCCAGGTAATGTTCGTCACTGGCGTGGTGCACACGGTGGTGGGAAGGGGTGGTGAAAATGTATTCAATCGGCGCAGGAAGCTTTTTGATATATTCCGTATGGATCCAAAACTGGTACAATACCGCGATCTGGTGACAGATAAAGAACACAAACGGGTCAAATCCGATCATAACCACAGGTATGAAAAAGATGAATTTGATGTGCTGCGTCCAGCTAAGCCTAAAAGAAACGGAGAAGTTATATTTTTCTGAATTATGGTGCGTGACGTGGGTAGCCCACCAGAAGCGCTGCTCATGCGCCACACGGTGTGCCCAGTATCGGGCAAAGTCAATGGCAATAAAGCAAGGGATAAAAGACCACCAAGTTGGGGGGATTTTCCAAGGGACGATGTTCCAGAAAAACAGTACGGCAGAGAACAAAGCTACTTTGATCAGGGCGCTGATACCTACATTGATCAGGCCAATGGACGAAGCTGCCAAAAAATCCTTGCCGTCGTAAGAGTCTCTGTTTTTATAAATACTCAATCCCCATTCTGCAAAAACCAGTGCAAACATAACCGGTGCCGCCCAGAGGATAATGTTTGGCCATTCTGTAGCACCTATGTCCTCCAGGGTCTTATAGTTCTCAAACATAAAATTGATATTATAAGTGATTAAAATTTTATAATAAACTAAAATATAAAGCTAAAAATACGGTTTAACAAATGTTTGGGCTGATATTAACATATATTCACAGAATCGTAATTCCCAAACAAAAAAGCCCAGTCAAAGACTGGGCAGGGTAAAATATGCTTTTTAGCTTCGATTATTGTGCGCTATCTGCAGGTACGGATAATTCTTCTGTACTTCCCTCTTCAGCAGGAAGAATACTTTCATCTTCACCGAAGGATGGAGCGACCATTTGCTCTTTGGCACTTTCGATGTTAGGAGAAGAAAATTCAGTAGATCCACCTCCATTACTTTCCAGAAATGCGGAGGTGCCTAAAGAGAGGACCAAGATAGAAATGGCCAATACCCACGTGGCTTTTTCTAGGATATTACCGGTTTTGGTGACGCCCATGATCTGTGAGGCTCCCCCACCAAAAGCAGCACCAACACCACCCTTGGAATCTTGACCGAGGATTACCAATACTAGGATAACCGCCAAAACAATGATGATGCTGATAATTAAAGTGTACATATGCTAAATGAAGTTAATCTTTTAATTCTTTTATTAGGTTCGCAAAATAAGCTTTTTTATTCGGAAACTTCAAGCTTAATTTCTTATAAATATCAATTGCCTTGTCTTTTTTCCCCTGCTTGGTCAGTAGTTTGGCGTAGGATTCAGAAAGTAACTTGTCAGACAGTTGGGTGCTGTTTTTGGAGAGATCTGTGTTTTTGCCCGTGTCCTCTATTTCCTTAATGGTGGCCAGCTTGATTTCTTTTTTGCTAAAAGCCTTGATAATATCCAGCTGCTCCTGTTTTTTGGCGTCTTTAATGACCTTTTTTTCTTTTTTTCTGATGGTTTCGATCAGGTCATCGTTTTTGGGACTCTTTTTCTTTGTTGGCTTTTTCTGGGAGGTGCTTTTTTTACTTGCAGAAGTCTGTTCCAGGGTTTCGGTCTTTTTCTCTGTTTCTACATGGCGCAACTTGTTGAGGTTTTCCTCCAGTTTACGAAGCACTTCTGCACGGTCTGATCCTGAAGGCTGGGGCTTTTCCTCCGTTTTGGCCTGATCACGGGGGGCTGGTTTCACGGGGTTTTCAGGTGCCTCCACTTTTGTGGGCTGTGGGGCGGCCGTTGTTTTGGTAGCGTTAGTTGTTTGGACTGTCACAAAGGTGATGTCTTCTTCGATCAGGTTCTTAAGCCAAGCCCTGTCTGGACTTTGTACTGCTGCCCAGTGCAAGAGTTCCTGTGACTTTCCCTTAGAGATTTTTTTTTCGTATTTGGCAGCCAGCACTTTTGGGGCCAAAAAATACGGAAACGTTTCGTGGAGCTTCAGTAGTGCCCTGAAATCCTCCTTGTCCAGGGAGTTGCTCTTTTCGATAATATTTAAAAACTGGGCTGCGTTCACAATTCAGATTTTTTGGTTGTTTACCTAATTTAAAGAAAATTACCAATTTGCCACAGTAGAGGTGAAAATATCCTGTATGATGTTTTCAAATATCGTGTCGATAAGGTCCGTTTCTACTGCCAGTACCGATGTGCTTCTGGGATCGTAATCCTGATAGAAGGAATAAGTCTTTTTACTATCCTGCTCTTCGTCGCTTAGGTTGATGTAGTTGACTTCCACAGCAATGGTCAGGCGCATTTGGCCGGCCCGGTCCGGTTGGTTGGGGTCTGTCGTGGATACGGTGGCCTGCGGACTGAGGGCATACCGTGTAATGGCTCCTTCAAACTGCAGGTCTCCATTGGTCTGAACCAGTTCCAATTGCGTGTTTCGCTGAAAATAATCTTTCAGGGATTCGGTGAAGTTTTGCCCCATATTGGCGGGGCCTCCACCGGAGTCGTTGAAGAAGTTGGCCACAGAGAATGTCTGCGTGACATTGTAGTCCAAGTTGGTACCGGTAAAACTGTACTCTACTTTGCAGCCCCATAGCAGCATCAGTGGGCAGTACAGCATGATAAACATGAGCTTGGATTTACTCATTGATGTCATATTGTTTGATTTTTCGGTAAAGGGTACGTTCCGAAATCCCCAGGTCCTGTGCCGCATATTTCCGTTTATTATTGTGCTTTCTGAGGGCTTTTATGATGAGCTCTTTTTCTTTTTTCTCGATGGAAAGTGAATTGTCATCCTCTTCGTGAATGATGTCTTCGATTTCATCATCGTATTCTTCTGTACGTGTGTGCTGATTGGAGATTTTCCCTGACTCCAGCACGATAGGCATAGAGGAAGGGCTTTGTTCTTTGGAAGAAGAAGAGTCTTCAAAAGATGCCGAAGTGTCAATGTCCTCAAAAAGCGAATGGTGCTTTTTCATGATGCTTTGGTTGATGCCTCCTGACTGATAGGTGTCGAGTACCAGCTTTTTGAGTTCGGTCATATCCTTCTTCATGTCAAAGAGGACTTTGTAGAGGATTTCCCTTTCCGAAAAATCAGCAGAAGACTCGCCTTCTTTGCCTCCTCGGGTATAGGGAGCCGGTAAGTTGGACTCTGTAGAGGGAAGGTATTTGGCCAGTGTGATGGCATTGACGTCCCTGTCCTCTTCCAGTAGTGATATTTGTTCGGCAAGGTTTTTCAATTGCCTGATATTACCCTTAAAAGGAAATTTTTTCAGGAGCTCTTTGGCTTCATGATCCAGTGAAATGGGTTTGACATTGTATTTCTCGCTAAAATCGGTCGTAAACTTCCTGAAAAGCAGGCTAATGTCGTCACCTCTTTCCCTTAAGGGAGGAACGAAGATGGGGACGGTATTTAAGCGATAATAGAGGTCTTCCCTGAATTTTCCTTTTTCTACCGCCTGGATAAGGTTGACATTCGTGGCGGCGATGACACGGACATCTGTTTTTTGGACCTTGGAAGAACCTACTTTTATAAATTCTCCATTTTCAAGCACCCGGAGCAAACGGGCTTGGGTGCCCAGCGGCATTTCTCCTATTTCATCCAGGAATATCGAACCGCCATCAGTGACTTCGAAATATCCCTTTCGCGCTTCATGGGCTCCGGTGAAGGAGCCTTTTTCATGGCCAAACAATTCTGAGTCAATTGTGCCTTCAGGGATGGCTCCACAGTTGATGGCAATGAATTTTCCATGCTTACGGGGGCTGATTGAATGGATGATTTTGGAAAAGGATTCTTTACCGCTTCCACTTTCCCCAGTGATCAATACGGTCATCTCTGTAGGCGCAGCCTGCATGGCTACCCGGATGGCATGGTTGAGCAGGGGACTATTGCCGATTATTCCAAAGCGTTGTTTTATGGATAATACTTCCGCGTCTGTTATCATATGTTTCAGGTGCTTTAGTGGGTTAGGAAAGGACTTCGCCAAATAGGGTGGCGGCAGTGCAATCCACTATTTTTACGCGGACGTAATCTCCTTTTTGGTGATTCCCTTTCTGGAAAATGACCACTTTATTGGCGGAATTTCTGCCTTTTAGCTGTTCTTCCGAACGCTTGGAGGTGCCTTCTACCAATACTTCTTGGATTTGTCCCAGATCAAGTTTGTTTCTTTCCAGGGAATGCTGGGTCTGTTTGGCAATGATTTCCTGAAGCCTACGCTTTTTGGTTTCCAGCGGAATGTCATCTTCATATTTTTTGGCAGCTAGGGTGCCAGGCCTTTCTGAATAGAAGAACATGTACGAAAAGTCATACTTCACGATGTCCATTAGACTCAAGGTTTCTTGGTGTTCTTCTTCCGTTTCTGAGCAGAATCCTGCGATCATATCAGAAGATATACCACATTCCTGACCTAGTATTTCGCGGATTTTGGCCACTCTTTCGAGGTACCATTCACGGTCATAGGTCCTGTTCATCAGGTCAAGCACGCGGCTATTGCCACTTTGGACGGGAAGGTGGATGTATTTACAGATATTGTCGTACTTTTTCATGGTGTACAATACCTCATCGGTGATGTCTTTAGGATGGGACGTGGAGAACCTTACTCGTAATGTTGGATCCACTTTGGCCACCATCTCCAGTAGGTTGGCGAAATTGATCACCTCGCTGACTTCCCCCTCTTGTTTGTTGAGCCGGGCTTTGTTGTTTTCTTCTGGAGACCATTTGTAGCTGTCCACATTCTGCCCTAGGAGTGTCACTTCCTTGTAGCCTTTGTCGAATAGCTCTTTAGCTTCTTTTTCAATCGAGTGCGGGTCTCTGCTCCTCTCCCTGCCCCGCGTAAAGGGGACTACACAGAAGGAACACATGTTGTCACAGCCTCTCATGATGGAAATAAAGGCACTTACTCCATTGGTATTTAGCCTTACCGGAGAGATGTCGGCATAGGTCTCTTCGCGAGAAAGGAAAGTGTTGACCCCTTTGTCTCCCTCTTCGGCCACTTTTACCAAGTTTGGAAGATCCCGGTAGGCATCAGGCCCCACGACTACATCCACAAGCTTTTCTTCTTCCAGCAGTTTGTCTTTTAACCTTTCTGCCATGCAGCCCAAAACGCCTATGGTAAGTTCCGGTTTTTCTCTTTTGATGGTATTGAACTGTGTAAGTCGCTTTCGGACGGTCTGTTCTGCTTTTTCGCGGATGGAGCAGGTGTTCAGGAAAATGACATCGGCTTGCTCGAAGTTTGATGTCGTATCGAAACCATTCTTTTTCATGATGGATGCGACAATCTCACTATCAGAAAAATTCATCTGACAGCCATAGCTCTCTATGTAGAGTTTTTTTTGCTTTCCTGTATTCTCCTCTTCCGTAGTCTTAAACTCACATGCCTGCGCCTCTTCTGCAGGTAGGATGTCGATATCCTTGATAATGTTCTCCATAACTCACTTTCAATCAATTTGAGATGCGAAATTAATAAAATACCGACAAAATGACAGGTTTTTGTAGCTTAATCTTTTTGCGCTGATGGATTTTTCATTACCCATGTGAAATGTCCGGAAACAGGTTGAGACTGCGGGGATTAACTCCAAATTATTTTGGAATATCCTTGGTTTAGCATGAAAATTGGTTTATTCTTTATACACGTTGTTTTTACGATCAACATGAAAACATTTTTAATCAAAGAATACTTTTACTTATTATCTTTACTAAGGGAACTAAACAGACACAATTGAACAAATCAAAAAAGGTACTTTATAAATTTTTCAAGGTATTGAAGGTGATACTATTGGTGTTGCTGGTACTTATTGTGAGTGTGTTGCTTTTTATCCGTAGTCCTTGGGGTCAAGACATCATCGTGGGGAAGGCTGTCAGCTACGTAAAGGATAAAACAAATGCGGAAATGGATATTGAAAAGCTTTATGTTACCTTTTCAGGAAATCTATTCTTGGAAGGACTCTATCTGGAGGACCAAAAAGGTGATACGCTCGTTTACTCGGGCAAATTGGAGACCGGGGTAGAAGTATGGCCTTTGATCCAAGATGGAGCTATTCACTTATCCAAACTGGAGTGGGACCAGCTTACTGCCAAAGTGATCCGTGATGGAGAGACCGGTAGATTCAATTTTGACTTTTTGATGGAGGCATTTGCCTCCAGTGACAGTACCGCCGTTTCTGATCCGGATACTGCCCAGACTTCCTCGGCAATGCCAGAGGTGGATTTGGGGCCAGTGGATTTGAAAGAATTCAATATTACGTACCAGGATGGAGTGATGGGGATAGATTCCAAGGTCACTTTAGGAGAAATCCACTTGGACATGAAGCGGATTGATCTTAATAAGATGGCTTTTTATATACAGGATTTTCAGTTTAGGAATACTTCCGCGAGCTATATTCAAACCAAGCCTTTTCCTCCCTCCGAGGAAGACACGACAGCAGCATCCCCCATGCCGCTGGTCATCATTGACCATTTTTTAGTCGAAAACGTCCATGCGATATATGAATCCATGCCGGATAAAATGAAGGCTCAGGTAGATTTAGGTAAGTTTCTGGTCGAACTACCTGAAGCGGACCTCGCCAATCGGAAAATACATCTTAAAAATATGGAATTAACGGATTCCAATATCCACCTTAATATGCCACGGACCACGGCGCCTGACAATGGAGCTGAGACGACCCCACCAAGGGAAAGCCCCTTCCAGTGGCCGGATTGGATAGTGGATGTCAATGCCCTTGCATTGGAGAGAAATCAGTTTGATGTGGCTTTTGGGGAAGAGAAGGTGACGCCTGGGACATTTAATCCTGAAGCGATTTCCTTTTCGGATTTCCACTTATTGGCTTCCCAGATTTTCCTAAAAGAGGGCAGTGCGGGGATTTCCCTAGATCGGTTTGACTTTAAGGAGGCCAGCGGTTTTCAATTACAGGAGTTTGGATTTAGAGCAGCTGTTTCCGATACAGAGCTGTCCATCGAAGATTTGGGCATTGCTACCGGAAACAGTGCGCTGGAAGGAAGCCTAAACTTAGCCTACCCGTCCATGGATGAGCTGATCAATTCTCCCGATAGGTCCAATTTTAAGGTGCAATTACCTGAAATAAAACTGAACGGAAGAGATGCCTTTTATTTTGCCCCTGAATTACGGGAGGATACTGTTTTCAAAGAGGTGAATAAAAAGAATTTTACCGGCCAGGTACAAGTCCAAGGGAGCCTGGCCGATATGAAGATCCATCAAACGAAGCTGAATTGGGGTAAGGCCACACAGGTTTCCATAGATGGTTCCTTGAAGCAGGTGATGGATCCAGAAAAGCTTCAGATGGACTTGGAAACGGTCCGGTTCAATACAAGGAGAGAAGATTTATTGGTGTTTTTGGATGAAAAAGCCTACGGTGTACGGTTTCCTGATCAGGTTGCTTTGAACAGCACGGTAAGAGGTATGCTGGATGACCTTGTGGCTCACGCCACCATTGAAACGACGGATGGGAAGCTTGTTGCAGAAGCGAAATACATGGATAGGGAGGAGTTGTTTTTTGATGCACTGGTGAAGGGCGATAAGTTACAAATGGAAAAAATACTACCCGGACAGGGGCTGGGGCCATTGACTTTTGAAATCGATGCATCAGGAAGTGGAAGTGACCTGGATAAACTCGACGCCACCTTGTCCAGTACTTTTGAGGAGCTGTCCTATAATGGTTATGACTTTTCCGGGTTTTCGCTGGATGGCCAGCTAGCTGGTGGAGAAGGAGAGATCAACGCCACCTTTATGGATGAAAATCTGGACATGGCGCTCAAGGTGGGGCTGTTGTTGGATTCGGTAGATGCACGCTACACGGCGGACCTGAATCTCAAAGGAGCCAATCTCAGGAATTTAGGGGTGACGACAAAGGACATTCGTACGCGCTTGAAGTTGATGGCACAATTTCAGGGCAATCCAGAGCACTTCGATGTGACTACTTCGATGAGCGATGGCTTGGTGGTGTACGATGACCGATCCTATCCGCTTGGGGAGCTGGACATCCAAGCTGCCGTCCGACCGGACAGTACAAGTGTGGATATTCGCAGCATGATGCTAAACGGTTATTTGAGGTCAAATTCATCGCCTGAGCAGATCTCAGTAGGAATGCAGCGGCATTTTAGAGGGTACTTTACGGATTCATTGCAAGAGGAGGGTACTGCTGCGGATACTGTTATTCAGAAACCGGTCAATTTGGATCTTCAGATGGCTTTTAAGCGTGCGCCGGTGTTAGATCAAGTGTTTTTGGAAGGCCTTCAGCAAATGGATTCTGTGGATATCAATGTCAACTTTCGGGAGCATGAAAAGCAACTCCAGGCCAGAGTGAGTTTACCACACGTCCAATATAATGACATGATGCTGGACAGCCTATTGGTGGATGTGGACGGAGATGGCTCAGAAATGAAGCTAGATGTGGGATTTGGGGGGCTGACGGTACCACCGCTGGCGATGGGCAGGACTTCCTTTAAGGGGAATTTCAGTGGTCAAAATTTATACATGAATTTTGAATCCTACGATGAAGAGGAATTGCTGTATCACGTGGATTCTGAATTGGATTTCCAGGGTGATACCATGCATTTGCATGTTGTTCCAGATAGTTTGATACTGAACAGGCAGCAGTGGGAAGTGCCAAATGCCAACCAAGTTTCTTATGCTGATAATGCATTGAAATTTTCGGATTTTAGTTTCACCTATGAAGGACAACGTCTCATCTTTAGTAATGATTTAAATGAACAAGTAGCCGAGCAGGTAGGCGTTACGTTTGATCATTTCCGGCTTGGAACCATCGTAAGTTTGCTGAACCCTGGCCAGTTACTGCTAGGAGGAGAACTGAACGGAGATTTTGTGGTTGAAAACCCATTTGGAGCCACTGGGATCGTCGCGGATATGGACATTACAGACATGAAAGCCATGGATGTGGAGCTTGGAAACCTGGCCCTGAGGGCAAAGTCCGAAGATACCAAGTCATATGACTTCGATCTCTCATTGAAAGATCGAGAGATCGATTTGGATATTGTGGGTGATTATCAGGCCAGTGAAGAAGGGGCCGAATTAGATCTCAAGCTGGATTTGAACGAACTGCAGCTGAAAGTGCTTGAAAAGCTCATGCCGGACCAGTTTGGTGAAGCTACAGGAAGCCTTCAAGGAAATTTGGCCGTAAATGGTACGACTACCGCTCCACAGTACGATGGGACATTTGATTTTGAATCTGCCTCGATAGTGGTGAAAATGCTGAATTCAAAATTCACACTGCCTACCCAAGCACTGCGGGTAGATGATCAAGGGGTGTACTTTGACCAATATAGTTTCAAGGATGCAGATGGCAATAGCTTTACGCTAAATGGAGAGGTGGGAACAGAAGATATGACCAACCCGGTGTTTGACCTACAACTGGCCGCAGAAAACTTCCAAGTCCTTAACTCTACCCGTGAAGACAATGACCTGTTTTACGGAAAAGCCAATATCAATGCCGATGTGAGTATCTCTGGAGACATGAACCTTCCCGTCGTCAAGGCCGATTTAAAGGTGAATGAAGGAACGGACCTGACTTTTGTCATTCCAGAGACACAGCTGGAAGTGGTCGAGCGAGAAGGGGTGGTGCTTATAGTGGACAGGGACAATCCCAATGATATCTTGACAAAGCGGGAAATGGAGAATACCGAGGCTGCATTTACAGGAATGGAAATAGCGGCCCTGCTGAAAGTAGATCCCAATGCGGTTTTCAGGGTGATTGTGGATGAGCGCTCTGGTGATAACCTGATGATTGCAGGGAAAGCTGACCTGAACCTAAACATCGAGCCGAATGGTAAAATGAACCTGTCAGGAATTTATGAGCTTTCCAAGGGACATTATGAAATGAGTCTTTATAATTTGGTTTCCCGAAAATTCAATATTGTGGAAGGAAGTACCATTACCTGGAAGGGGGATCCTATGGATGCTGATATGGACATTACTGCATCGTATGATGTCAAGACCTCAGCAAGTGACCTGATGGCCACGCAGATTTCAGGAGTGAGCTCGGAAGTCTCTACGCAGTACCAAGAGAGACTGCCATTTATTGTTTATTTGAATGTGGAGGGAGAATTGCTGCGTCCACAGATATTTTTCCAATTGGACATGCCAGAAGATCAACAAGGAGCCCTAGGAGGGAACGTATATTCCAAAATCCAGCAGGTCAATGAAGAAGAAGGGGAATTGAATCGTCAGGTTTTTTCATTATTGGTACTCCAAAAATTTATGCCCGCCACTGGAGGAGATGGCACTGGAGGTGGTACAGCAGGATTGGCGAGGTCCAGTGTCAGCCAAATGCTCTCCAGTCAGTTGAATGCCTTGTCAAGTAATGTGTTGGGTAATTCTGGCTTTGAACTGAATTTTGACTTGGACAGCTATGAAGGGTATCAGGGAGCACAGACCCAGCTCAATGTGAGTGCCCAAAAAAGACTCTTTGACGATCGCCTGATTGTGCAAGTGGGAAGTGAAATGGAATTGGAAAGCTCCAATCAAGATACCCAAAATGACGGTGCTGTATTTGGGAATGTAAATATTGAGTATTTGCTCACTGAAAGTGGCAGGTACCGTCTGAGAGGCTTTAGGAAAAATGAATTTGAGAGTATTATCGATGGCCAAGTGATCGTCACAGGTGTGGCCTTCATTCTTAACAGAGAGTTCAATAAATTCAAGAATTTTTGGAAAAGCGAGGAACGGATACAGCGTGAAAGGGAGGAGGAAACCAAGCAAAATAGCGCTGTAGAAAGTGAAAATAAAGCGGAACAAAATGAGTAGATTCTTTAAATACGGGCTGATAAGTTGGGGGATAATGCTTAGCTCATGCGGGGTTACTAAATATATTCCGGAGGATGAGCAGCTCTATACTGGGGCCTCTCTGGAAATCACGACAGAGGACAAGGAGAATGTAAATGATAAGACCCTTGAGGTGATACAAAGTCGCCTGCATGAAATGATCCGTCCAGAGCCTAACAGCAAGTTTTTGGGTATGCGAATAGGGCTCTGGGCACACTATAAAGGCACCCAGGAAAAGCCAGGTTTTTTTAACCGTTTTATGAATAAAAAATTCGGTCAAGAGCCTGTTTATTTTAGCCAGGTGAATCCCTCCAAGACAGAGGAGCTGTTATTGAACAGGTTAGAAAACAATGGTTTTTTTTATGCTTCTGCAAGCAGTGAGAGCACTGGGAAGGACAAGTTTTTGGGAATGGCTTACCAAGTGGAGGTCAGCCGCCCTTATCGTCTGGAAGAATTCAGTCTGGAAGGAGATAGTTTAAGTATACAAAAAGAGATAAATGATATCCTGAAGGAAACCGAGTTGATTCAGGATGCAAGGTTTGAATTGCAGGCGTTTAAGGACGAGCGAGCACGGATAGACGAAGCCTTAAAGCTAAGGGGCTTTTATAATTTTAATGCTGATTACCTGATTTTTGAGGCGGACACCAATAATTATGAAGAAAGGAAATTTGACTTGTTTCTCCGGTTAAAAGCCGGGGTGCCCAAAAAAGCCATTGTTCCTTACACGGTTAATGATATTCGGGTATATCCCAATTATTCTGTGGAGGAAGAAGCAAATGCCCAAGATACGACATTTATAGAAGATATTGCTTTTATACAAGATGAGGTGACCTTTAGACCAGATTTGCTAGAAAAGTACATCCTGATCAAGAAAGGACAAAAATACAGCTCCGAGCAGTCCAGGTACACCACAAACAGACTTTCGGGCATCGGGAATTACAGGTATGTGAATTTGCGATATGAGGAAGTGGATTCTGTGACATTGGATAAAGGAGGGAAGCTTGATGCAGGGATTTACCTTTCTCCACTAAAGAAAAGGTCCTTAAGGGCCGAGCTGCAAGGGATTTCTAAATCCAATAATTTTATTGGACCGTCCATTTTGCTTACGTATAGAAACCGAAACTTGTTTAAAGGAGGAGAGACCTTGAATATTTCAGCGAGTTTTGGGTACGAAACACAGATAGCAGGAGGGGATAGGACGGGTTTGAGTACCTATGACTTAGGGCTGAGTGGAGATTTGATTTTTCCTCGAGTGATCTTTCCTTCCCAAATTCAGGATAGGTTCAGGTATTCTGTGCCTAAGACCAAGGTAAGCCTAGGTGTGCAGTCGATCAATCGGATCGGACTTTACAGGCTAAACAACGTGTCCACGAGTTACGGGTATTATTGGAATGCCAACAGGTTTGTTTATCATGAAATAAATCCCATCAGCTTAAGTGTTGTGAGCTTGTCTGATGTGACGCCCGATTTTCAAGCGATTCTGGATGACAACCCTTTTTTGGCTAAGAGTTTTGAGCAGCAGTTTATTGCAGGGCTTAATTATACGTTTAACTATAATCAACTGGGAGACAAGTTTAGGACCCATAAGATTTTTACAGGGTTTTCGCTGGATATGGCCGGTAATCTGATAGGGGCTTTTGACGGAAAAAGTACAGTGGAGGAGCCCAACAGGATTTTTGGGATGGAATATGCCCAGTATGTCCGTGGTGATCTGGACTTTCGATACCACCTGAAATTGGGAGAAGATCAGATTTTGGCTACTCGGCTATTTGGAGGAGTGGGTGTTCCTTATGGGAATTCTATTTCCTTGCCATACGTGAAGCAGTATTCTGCTGGTGGTCCCAATAGTGTCAGGGCTTTTAGGATCCGTTCATTAGGGCCGGGGTCGTATCGACCCGATTCGATCAACAACCAATCTTATTTCGAGCAGACAGGTGATATCAGGCTAGAGGGAAACATCGAGTACCGTTTTCCTATAGTGCCTTACTTGAAAGGAGCACTATTTGTCGATGCTGGTAATGTGTGGTTGATGAATGAAAACGAGGCATTACCAGGAGGTAAGTTTTCCGGCGCTTGGGCAAGTGAACTTGGCGTAGGCACCGGAATAGGTCTTAGGATCGATATTGAGTTTTTTGTGATCAGGTTTGATTTTGCTTCTCCCTTACGGAAACCCTGGCTGCCAGAAGGAGAGCGGTGGCAAAAAGAGTTTAAGCCATTTAATCGAGACTGGAGAAGGGAAAACTTTATCTTTAACTTTGCTATAGGTTATCCATTCTAGTGTCATGTCAATGCTAAAATGACGGGTAAGGTGGTCTAGGTCAAGGCATAAAAAACGACCATGGTCCTATCTAAAGAGGTCTTTTTGTAACACAGAGGTGGGCCAGAAGACGCACGGGATTACATGTAGGTTTAGGCTTTCCTGCGGTCAAAGGCAGGTTTGACTTGACACTAGGTGCAGATTGGATTGTAGAATTGTTTGTTCGCAAAACTGAGGTTGTGCTTGGCGAAGCTTATGGATATTCCTTACTGCCTCATCAAAACACCCTTCATTTTCGGTTTGACAATTCTACAATCCATCCACCATTTAAGTAGAGAGAATTTTTGCTACACGGAAATCTTCTTCATCTACTTCCTTATCATCCACTATAGCCCTTTTGATTGGGGTATAGACGACTTTGTTATTGATGACACCGGCCATGACATCACATTTTCCTTGCATTAGTCCTTCGACAGCAGATACGCCAAGTTTACTGGCGAGTACACGGTCGTAGGATGTTGGAGATCCGCCACGTTGGAGGTGGCCAAGGATGGTGACTTTGATGTCGTAATTGGGAAGGTATTTTTTTACTTTATTGGAAATTTCCAGTGCGCCCCCACTTTTACCGCCTTCGGCCACGATGACCACATTGGCCTGCTTTTTGGCCTTAGCACGGGTGTTCAATCGGTCTATTAACGCTTCCACCGGCATTTTCTTCTCGGGGATCAATGTTGCTGCGGCAGCACTGCCGATGCCTGCATTGATGGCGATAAAACCAGAATCACGCCCCATTACTTCTACAAAGAAAAGTCGGTCATGAGAGGTGGCCGTGTCCCGGATCTTATCGATTGACTCAATGGCCGTGTTGCATGCCGTATCAAAGCCAATGGTGTTGTCTGTGCCCGAAAGATCATTGTCAATGGTTCCTGGCAAGCCAATAGCGGGGATACCAAATTCTTTGTAAAATAGGTGGGCGCCAGTAAGGGAGCCGTCTCCCCCGATGACCACTAGGCCATTGATGCCGTGTTTCTGGAGGTTTTCGTAAGCTTTTTTCCTGCCTTCGGGAGTTCTGAACTCAGCACTTCGGGCGGATTTGAGGAAGGTGCCTCCCCGCTCCAGTACATAAGCGATATCAGAGCTGTCCAGTTGGCGGATATCGTTTTGGATCATTCCTTCATATCCTCTGTAGATCCCGAAAACTTCTAGGTTATAATAGAAAGCACAACGGACTACTGCACGAATAGCTGCGTTCATTCCCGGCGCGTCACCTCCTGAGGTCAGTACACCGATTTTAGTTATTGCTTTACTTTCCATTGTGTAAATCGGTCGTTATTTGTTTGAACATCAGTTTTGCAGAGGCCAGGTTGGTGGCCAAGGGAATATTGTGTACATCACAGATCCGCATCAGCATTTGTACATCTGGTTCATGAGGATGTTTGTCCAACGGATCCCTGAAAAATATAACCAGGTCGAGCTTCTTTTCTGCCGCCATGGCCGCTATTTGGGCATCACCACCATAGGGACCCGACATGAGTTTCTCCACGTCAAAGCCAGCGCGTTCGATATGTGAACCTGTCGTTCCAGTGGCAAATAGGCGTATGTCTGCTCCTAAGAGCCTGTCTTTAAAGCCACTTAGAAAGTGTACCATGTCAGCTTTTTTTCCGTCATGGGCGATTAAAGCTATTCTCATTATCTTTTGTTTAATAGGTTGATGGCCTAAAGTTATGAAAAATTAGAGATTTTGTTCAAGGTTTATATCGCTAAGATAATGATGATGATGTCGTGTGGCAGGTGGAAATTAAAAATGGATGCCAATATACAGCTAAGACCGAATACATTCGGTATCTTTTATTTTGATCATAAGGATTGAATGTATTTGTGTTTTACAATCAATGTATAACTTGTACGCACTAATATGGATCTACATCTACCACAAAACGGACGGATTTAAATTCTTTTTGGGTATTGAGCTCAAAGAGAAGCTGCTTCATTTCATGTTTGAATATAGCCGGCGAATTTCCAGCCTTGTCCAGCTTTATATAGGTATCATATAAGTATTGGTTTTTGATTTTTCCAATCAAGGCCCTTTCTGGTCCCAAGATAATTTTTTTCACAGCGATTTCCTTGAGTAGGTTGGTTAGGTGACGGGAAGCTTTTTCAGCAATCTTTGCTTCCTTATGCCGTGTGGTGATTTTGATGTTTTTGACAAAAGGTGGATAAAAGAACCGCTTTCTTTCGGCCATCTCAGTGAGGTAAAACTCTGGGTAATTCCCTTGGATGATTTTTTCAAAAACCACATTGTCAGGTCTTCTGGTCTGAACGATCACATGTCCCTGGCGATTTCGCCTACCCGCACGGCCTGCCACTTGAGTGATTTGCTGAAAGGCCCTTTCACCAGAGCGAAAATCCGGAAAATATAGTATCCGGTCTGCGTCGATAATGCCTACTACCGTGACACGGTCAAAGTCCAGCCCTTTGGTGATCATCTGGGTGCCCACCAAAATATCTAAATTCCCCGATGCAAATTCATCAAAGATGCGTTGATAAGCGTACTTGCTCCTTGTGGTGTCTAAGTCCATTCTTCCAATCCTGGCCTCAGGAAAGAGCAATGACAGACTTTCTTCCAAGCGCTCTGTGCCGATACCGACGGTCGTCAGTTTGTGACTTCCACAAGCAGGGCAGGCACGGGGCACTTTTTCCTTAAATCCGCAGTAGTGGCAGCGCATTTCTTCGCTGTACTGGTGATAAGTGAGGTTGACATCGCAGTGCTCACAATCGGGGATCCACCCGCATTCTTCGCAGGACATATAAGGGGCATAGCCACGCCTGTTTTGAAAAATCAATACCTGCTCTTGCCGATCCAACGCTTCTTGGATTTTTTCGCGCATGATCCGGGTAAAGTCCAACTTGAGCAGGTTTTTCTTTTTGTCCGCCAGGATATCCGCAATATGGAATTCCGGTAATTGCGCCTCTCCAAAGCGCTGGTCCAATGAAACGTACCCGTACTTTTGGGTGCGGGCATTGTAGAAGGATTCGTAGGAAGGCGTCGCACTTCCAAGAAGGGTCTTGGACTGGTGAAGCCAAGACAACATGATGGCCGCGTCCCGCGCCTGAAACCGCGGAGCAGGATCAAATTGCTTATAGGATGGCTCATGCTCTTCATCGACTATGATCATCCCCAAACTGTCAAAAGGCAAAAAAATGGCCGATCTGACACCCACTACAAAGGAAAATCGTCCACTCAATACCCCCTGCCATACTTCTACACGCTCATTGTCGGAGTGTTTGGAATGGTATATACCCATTTCACTGCCAAAGACTTTTTGGAGTCGGCCGACGATCTGTGTCGTCAATGCGATTTCGGGCAGCAGGAGCAAGACTTGGGAGCCACTGTCCAGCACTTCGCGGATCAAGTGGATGTAGATTTCTGTTTTGCCACTTCCTGTGATGCCGTGAAGGAGGACGGTCTGCTTTTGGCCAAACTGCTCTTTGATACTGGATAAACCGGCCTCCTGAAAGTCTGCCAGATGAATCTCACGATCATCAATAGGAAGATGGTCAAATCTGCTGACGATCACTTTAAACTCTTCTAAAACCTCGTTTTTAATAAGTGTTTTGAGCGAGCTTGGACTAAGACCTGCGTCGGTAATGATTTTTTTCTCAAGCCCTTTTTCATTTATTTCCGGTGAATGAAAAACGGGGATTTCTTGGAGGTATTTTAAGAGAATTTCCTCTTGTTTGGGGTTTTTACTTACTTGTTCAAATAATGCTTCCAAAGCTTCTTTAGAAGTGGCATAAGGTGCCTTGAGCTTTATCCTGTTCTCTACTTTTGGAACGTATTTATCTTTGACCTGCTCATATACCAGCACGGCTTCTTTGATGACCAGGCTTTTGATGATGAGATAACTGGATTTGATGCCCAAGAGCTTTCCGCAATCTTCATAAGTAAGTTCTGATTTTTTCTCTAAGGCATCCAAAATGACCTGCTCTCGGTCATCTATCGGAAACTCAGAAGTCTCCGGGTCAAAGTTCGGATTCAATTGGATTTTACTTTCACTGCTCAGTTTCAGGCCTGAGGGGAGTGCCGCATTCATGACTTCTCCGATATGACAGCAGTAATACTCGGCCATCCAAAACCAAAATTTGATTTGTAGGGGATTGACGACTGGCTGATCATCCAATACTTCTAATATGGCCTTGGTCTGGTAATCTTTGGGGGGCTTTTGGTGGACCTTCCCGATGACTCCCGTAAGGACTTTTTTTTGTCCGAACTGTACGATTACTCTATGCCCAATGCCGATGGATTTTTCCATGGATCCAGGGACTCGATAGGTAAACATCCTGGGGATCGGAACAGGAAGGATCACATCTGCAAAAGTAGATGGGGCAGCGCTTACATCATGTGGTATGTTATCTCCAAAAAGGTCTTCCAAGGTAATTAGTTGAGTTTTGGGAATTGGTCAATTGCTTCGGCCACTGTCGTAACGGGGCGAAGGCAGGTTTTGTCAAAGCAAACGTAAATTAAGGCATTTCCATTTTGATCTGCTACTTTATCCGCTAAAAGGGGGACGTCTTTTGTTTGGGTTTCTGATGCAGCGATTACTTTTAGGACGGGAGTAGCTTGCTGGATTTCTTGGGCGATCGACTTGGCACCTCGGCCCACGATGGCTATTTCCGGGGTGCCGGCCAATTCTGATAGGTAGAGATTTGCCCATTGGCTAAGGAAAGCGGGGTCTGAAAGTAACAATGTACGCATCAGCCCTAGTAACTGTCTTGCCAGTGTGAGGTAATGGTCTTCGTAATAGTACCTGCCCATTTGGTGGAGGATACTGGCCATCAGGGCATTCGATGATGGAATTACATTGTCAAAAATCTCTTTTTTATTTGCAATGAGCGTTTCAGAGTCCGGGTTGTTAAAATAGAAAAGACCATCCTCTGCATCGTAGAAATGTTCCAGTACAAATTCCGTTAGGTTTTTGGCATTATGAAGCCAATGACTATCGCCAGTCAGTGGGTAAAGATGGATAAATCCCTGAATGACTGCTGCATAATCTTCCAAGAATGCTGGTGTATATGCTTTTCCGTTTTTGTAGGAACGGTAGAGCTGATCGCCATGCAGCATGTTTTCTAAAATAAATGTGCCATTTTGAATGGCCAGGGACTTGGCCAGCGGGTTTTCTGTGGCCCAGTAAGACTGTACTAAACCCGATATGGTCAAACCGTTCCAGCCTGCAATCACCTTGTCATCCAAGCCGGGAGGCGTACGTAGGTTTCGGATTTTTAAAAGGCGTTCTTTGATCTCATTTAGTTTAAGAGCCAACTGATCCTGTTCAAATCCATGTTTACGGGTGATTTCTTCATAAGAGTGGGTCTGGAAAAGAATATTGACACCTTTCTCCCAATTGCCATTAGGTGTGATGTTATAAAGATCATAGAGCCATGCTTCTTCCCCAATAATGCTCTCCAATTCTTCGTATGTCCACGTGTAAAACTTCCCTTCTTCTCCCTCACTGTCGGCGTCTAGGGCGGCATAAAATCCTCCTTCTTCCTGAAACATTTCCGCTTGGAGCCAATTCACAGTTTCATTGACTTTTTCTTTGAACAATGTGTCTCCGCTGTGTTGGAAGGCTTTTGCATAAAGAGACAGCAATTGGCCATTGTCGTAAAGCATTTTTTCGAAATGGGGAGCAAACCACTCACTATCCACCGAATACCTGGCAAATCCTCCTCTTAGATGATCGTAGATTCCTCCCATGCACATTTTTCTTAAGGTAAAGAAAACATTGCCCTCCAGAGCAGTATCTCCTTTTAAGGTGGCATACTGCATTACGAAATCCCAAACAGCGGGCATGGGGAATTTTGGAGAGCGGTTAAACCCACCCCATTGTGAATCCATCTGACTGGCTATTTTTTGTGCCATATGGGTGAGGTCCGCTGGGCTTAGCCTGCTTTCATCATTTGAGAGGCGGTATTTTTCCCTTTCTTTTAGCTTAATACTGTTCCCAAATCCCTCTGCACTTTTCGCTAGTTCATCAAAGTGCTTTTGATACGCCTCTGCGATATTCTGAAGTAGCCCTTTCCAGTTGGCATTGGGGAAATAGGTGCCGCCATAAAAAGGTTTTTGGTTTGGCATTAGGAAGACATTGAGCGGCCATCCTCCTTGTAGCCCCATGGATTGGACGGCATCCATGTAGATGTTATCTAGGTCAGGGCGCTCCTCCCGATCGATTTTGATGCATACAAAGTGCTTGTTCATGATGGCTGCCGTCGCTTCATCTTCAAAGCTCTCATGCTCCATTACATGGCACCAGTGGCAGGCTGAGTAGC
Source organism: Echinicola rosea (assembly GCF_005281475.1). Classification (NCBI taxonomy): domain Bacteria; kingdom Pseudomonadati; phylum Bacteroidota; class Cytophagia; order Cytophagales; family Cyclobacteriaceae; genus Echinicola; species Echinicola rosea. The sequence goes on from NZ_CP040106.1 coordinate 2,693,763, forward strand.
CTATGGAGACGATGATGGGCTTGTTTTCCTGCTTTGCCTTTTTCAGTGCCTCTGGTCCCCAAGGGTACCACTGGACAGGGTTGTAGGCGTGTTGGAGCAGGTAAGGGCTTTGACTGTGGATGAGTTTATTGGCTTTCTGAGACATGGAGATGTGGTTTTTTTAAAAAGATAAAAGCTGGTCATTTACCTGCTTGATCTCTTTGGTGAAATCAAATTCAGCGGGCATTTGTTCCATTTTCTTTAGAAGATTTTGGAGGAACTTTTTATGGGCGGTCCCATTGGGGTTAAATGGCCTGTGAGCCAAGGCCTTTTTGATGGTCATAATATTTTCGGCTTGCTCCCGGGAGGCAGGGGAGAGGCAGCTCTGGGAGAATTTTTTCCAGATGTACGCTTCCGCTTGTGTGGATGGGTGGATGAGATCGTCTTTATAAAAACGATAATCCCTGAGTTCATCCATCATAATTTCATAGCTGGGGAAATAATGAAGATTTTTATGGGCATTGACAAGTTCGTCACAGGCTACCCTTAAGATGGATTTGCTGAGTTGATTTTCGGGAATGCCATCTTTGATGTGCCTTACAGGGCTGACAGTCAGTGTAATATTTATTTCGGGGTTTATTTCTTTTAAGCTGGCGTAAGTTTTAGCAAAAGACCGTTTGATCTCATCCACTGAAAGGGACTTCTTTCCGAATTCCTTTGCGGGCTGCTTGTGACAGTTAGATACGATCATTCCGGTACCTAAGTGCTCATAGACATGAGCAGTGCCAAAAGTAATGATCAGCCAAGACGCGCTGGCTAGCGTTTCATTGGTAGCGTGGCACTGGGCTTCCAATTGTTTTTTAAGTTCTTGTTTTGTGTTTCCGGAGATAGAAGAATGACAGGCGTGATGGAGGTACCTGCCGTCATGTTCCAAAAAAAGTGCCTCAGGAAAGTCGTGTGTTCCCAAAGACAAATCGATGAGTTGACACAATGAAAATGGATTGAAAAGTGTACCAAAAGGATTGTCCAGTACCTTGAATTTTCGCTCTTTTAGTTTTTGACCAATAACAGTGGAGAAACAAGATCCAATCGTCATTACCATAGAGGAATGCTTAATGGGATAGGGGTGAAGTGGAATGTCAAAATTGGTTTGTAACTGCATAGAACGAAATTAGCGAATTTGTGCCAATGATCGAATATTAGGCCGTTGATCCGTGTGTTTTTATGTAAATGTTTGTAAAATGTTATTTTTATTGTTGATTTGGTAAAAAATATACAGGTATGTTGATAATTTGTTTTTGAGAGGTTATTTTAGAAAATAACTTGAAGAGATTTTTACAACAAACCATTCTGATCATGAAAACACTTACTTTAGAGAAAACCGTAGAAGCAACTGTCGAAAAACTACAAAAGCTAAAAATCCAAAATCAACTGATAGCAGAGCTACAGTGGTGTTTGGGGAGTTATCGGTATGATCAGAATCCGATCGGACTGATCGAAAAGAGTACCGTAGCACTGGAGGCCTTGAGAGCAGAGAAGGAGAAGAACACCCGGGCTGTTTCCAAAAAGCTGATCGAAGACTTGGAGAAGGTCGCTTCAGCTCGCAATAGATAGGCTAATGCATAATGCGGGTTCAATGCCGTTTAGTTAGTGTGTATCTGGAAAATATGGGTTCTATATTTTTTCCTTGGGCAGTTATTTTTCTAGCTAAATCCCTAGGTGGTTTTCATCCCTTTACCTTTGTTACTTTTTTGCTTCAGGTCAAGAAAGTAACCCAAACCTGTCCGCCGGTGGTGGAAAACCCGCCGCTACGCCACGGCGCACAGTTGTGCAGCTATTGGCCTAAAATTAAAACCTACCCTCATGCAGGCAAACTCCTCCTGTCTAAAGCCAAGCAGGCCTATCTAAAGCCAGGTAAACCTTCTTTAGCCGCCAACATTCTTTTTGGGCAGCATTTCGTCAAACAAGCCTGCCTTTTTGCCTGCCCGCTTTTTAATTTCTTAACGCCCAATACCTGCAAGGCGGATCCGATTAATAACCTGAGCTCGACTTAATTTTAGTATAAAAAGCGTCATAGCGAACCCTTTTAAGGAGGATGTGGGTTGGAAAAGGGTGTGGCAATCCCCAAATACTGAGACTGCCACGGCTTCCACCCCTCAAATCTCCCTCTAAGCCTCGCAGTGACGATTTTATAATCGAACTGAGGTTAATAAGTCCCAAAAAGGTATCGCTTCCTTATTACGGCCCTTGGTATGCCTGTTTTCCAGCCGATGGTGGAGGCCGTTAAGAAAGTGAGTTGGCTCGCGTCGTGGAACAGCGAGCCCCACTCGCTTTTAGGCCGTAGCCATCGGGAGGAAATTAAAATGGGTGACGGATCTCGGTCGCAGGGTAAATCCATGTTCCATTTTAAAGGGCATACTACCGGCCTAGATTTTTTTCTTTCTTTTTTCATCAATGGAAAAAAGGAAAAGGATAAAATCCACCAGGATGATCAGGTTTCCCCAGCCAAAGTCAATCAAAAAAAGGACTTTAGGTATATGAAAAGAAGGAAACCCCCTTAACTAAACGACATTGAATGCGGGTTAAAAAAAATAGGGCTATCCGCCTTTGGAGGATAGCCCTAACATCTTGATGTACAAATCGAATATTGGCTTATTCAGCTACTACTTCGAATTTAACCTCGGTTTTCACTTCTCTGTGAAGATCCACTTCAGCTACATATTCACCGGCACCTGTTACAGGAGTGCTGATAGCGATTTTCTTTCTATCTACTTCCAGACCTTTTTCGGCAAGGGCGTCGGAGATTTGCAGTGTAGTTACTTTACCGAATATTTTTCCGGAATCGCCGATTTTGGCTTTGATTTCCAGTTTGATACCTTCGATCTTAGCTGCGAGCTCTTCAGCTGCAGTTTTGATTTTCTCAGCTTTGTGAGCGGCTTGCTTGATATTTTCTTCAAGGATTCTCTTGTTAGAGGTAGTGGCCAATACCGCAAAACCTTGAGGGATCAGGTAATTTCTTCCGTATCCTGATTTTACAGTAACAAGATCATTCTTATAGCCAAGTCCTTTTATGTCTGTTTTTAAGATAACGTCCATTGTAGTTGTCTAAATTTAATAAGTATTGAATAGAACAGGGCCGGATTATTTCAATCCGTCAGTTACATAAGGTAACAAGGCCAAATGTCTGGCTTTCTTGATGGCGTTGGCCACTTTTCTCTGGTATTTCGCAGAGTTTCCCGTAAGTCTTCTAGGAAGGATTTTACCTTGCTCATTTACAAACTTCAATAAGAAGTTAGGATCTTTGTAATCGATGTACTTGATGCCCATTTTCTTGAATCGGCAGTACTTTTTCTTATTTTGCTCTCTGTTGATGGGTTCGTTCTTAAGTGTCATTTTGCAGCCTCCTCTTTAGTTTCAGTTTTTTTGTTGAATTCACCTTTTCTTCTTCTCTCGGCATAGGCAATAGCATGCTTATCCAAAACAGTGGTCAAGAAACGCATTACTTTCTCGTCCCTTCTGATCTCGATCTCAAACTTCTTGATCAAAGTAGGCAAGCTCTTGAATTCTACCATTACGTAGAAACCAGTGCTTTTCTTCTCGATTGGATAGGCCAGCTTCTTAAGACCCCAATTTTCAACATTAATAATTTCTGCCCCCTCTTCTTTTAACAAGTTCACAAACTTGTCAACGGTATCCTTCATCTGAACATCAGACAAAACGGGAGTTAAAATGAATACCGTTTCGTAATTTCTTTGGAACATTTTAATTATTGTTTTTAGTAATTATTAAACAGATCGCAAAATTAACGGTTTATTTTAATTTATCAAAGACCACTGCCCTAAATTCATGGAGCAATACATGGTGCAGGCTTAATGCTGTTTAGAGGAGGGCTTGATCCGTTATTTTCCGCTCAAGAAAGATCAGTGAAAATCATCTTTATCTGTGGTATCTGGGTGCTATCAAGGATCAAGCAATATTTCTGGGGGGACGAATGTTGACATGGTCTTTTGAAAGAAAATTTCATACCGTTAAATTGATGGGCTTCCTCCATTCGCACGAATGGGTTTTAGCGGGAATTCATGGGGAACAGGGAGGGAAATGCGGCTAAAACCGAAAACGTTGGATGGGCAATTTACCACGGGCTTCACCCATGGCTATCAACGTGTCACTCCTCTGGGGCTAGCTTTCGAGCGCAATCTTTCAATGCGGTTCCAATATGTACTTGGTGCCTTTGGGATTTTGTGGTATTTTTATATATCGGTGGTTTTGCCAGTAAGAAAACTGGCAGCCCCCAACTTTTCTGCTTGATCCGCTATCAACACCAACCACACTCCCGATTTTTTGGTTAATACCTTGTCCAAAAAAAATCACCTACTGACAATATTGCCTGTAGGTGATATCCTAAATTAAAATATGTCAAACTGTATGCTCTGTTATTTTATTTCAAAAGACTCGTTTCCAATATTGAAACCTTCGCTGTAGATCTTTACTTCGTAGATGCCTTCAGGATAGTCGGTTTCTTTTTGGTAAAGATAGATGAGGCTCTTTTTAGAATTATCATATAAGATGGCCTGTTTTGAGGTATAGAATTCCTCACGTCCATCAATGCTGAACGTGCCGGAGCCTTTTGCGATGTCAAAAATCACTTGGTTGTTGGGAGCTACTACCTGCACGAAAATATCCCTTGACCCTGGTTCTGCTACATTGTTTTCGGTCAAGTCAAATGAAATTTTCAGCTTTTCCAAATGCCTGTTCCGAAAGGAACCTTCACGTTCTTTGCCTCTTGAATTGACAGCAGCCACCACAATGTTTTCCGCATGGAGTTTTTGGGCTATGTTTACTTTTTCTTCTAACTTTTCCTGTTTTAGGTTGAGCTGTACGATGGAATCCTCGATCTCGGCCTTGGAAGTTTTCAGGTCTTGGTTTTCCGTGAATAGCTGTTGGTTCACTTGTTTTAGCTTTTCGATTTCGGAGTCCTTTTCTGTCAATACGCCAGAAAAACCATCAATTTTTTTGTTCAATTCATTGATTTCAGCGGCACTTCTGTTTCGGTCAGTGTTACGCTCAGCTAACAACTGTTCTTTAAGTACGATCAGAGAGTCCACATTGCCGCCCAGGTTTTGGATTTCATTGATGCGTAGGTCCAGTTGATAGGCCATGCTATCAATGCGGAGGTTAAGCTCATTGTTTTCTTCTGATAAAATGAGGATTTCTTCCGTTTTTTGTGACTTGTCCACACTGTCAAAGTACAGTTTTACGCCACTGAAGATTACCAAAAGAAGTAAAATAATGATCAGGATATTTTTCCCTTTTCCATTTCTTGATGATTTTTCTTCGGGTACATTGGTGCTCATATGTATTGTGTATTAGTCAGTTAGTGCAAACAAATTTCTGTTATGTGTCCTTCACTTGACAAAAACTATTGGCTTAGCAGGTACCAGCAAAATCAAATTGGCTGGAGTGCCGGTGAAGCAACCATTCCACTAAAGCAATATTTAGACCAACTTCACGATTATGGAGTAGAGATTTTCTTAAGGGACACAGGAAATACGCATAAAGCAACATATGCATTCCAAGAAAGGATTCCAGCATGCGCCTGTACCGGATATCGCCGACGTACCACTCCGTAAGTTTATAGTGCGATATCCGCTATTTCCTGCAGCCATCCGCACGTCAAAGATTTTTTGACCACCAGTGTCAAGATGACCCTGTTTTGGGACAATTGTTCTTCTGTGCTTTACATTCAAATTTACAAAATGATTATGTCAAAAAGTGCCTGAACGCTTAAAAACTAAAGGTAAACGGGCAGGTTTGCTTTTGAATGCCCCGGTTGATGTGGTTGGTGTCAAGAAAATGATGGGGCTTCAAATGGGTTTGGGACGGCTTAATGGAGCCTCGTTGCGGTTCCACTTAGCCATGAAAGGACAAGGGGGCCTCACTGCCAAAAACAGCCCTGTATGATATCAGTAGTGCAAAGTGTAGTGTTGTTTTTTTATTCCTGCCGTAAAGAATAAAATACCACATTCATAAAAGTCCATGCTCATGGAGACTGCATCGTGAGCTTTGAGTTCTTTCCAGGCGTTTTCCATATCTCTAGAGCGGTGGATGTCCCCGATAGCCACGATGCTGCTTTTTTTTAAAGAAGGAAGTAAAGTTTCCCAGAACTGGATGGTTGCCTGGTAATCATGGTGGGCATCGATCAATGCAAAATCCACTGTGGAGATTTCCCGCAATACACCTGGCAATGTTTCTTGTATTCTGCCCAATACCAAATGGATATTGGTGAATTCCGAAAAAGTGGTTTTGGCGACATCAGCCAGTTCCACTGCACCCTCAAAGGTATATACTTCACCTTTGGCGGATTGAGCTAAATAGGAGGTGGTCACGCCCACACAAGTACCCAATTCTACTACCACCTGAGCAGGAGTGAGGGAGCAAAAGTATTGGTAGAGTAAAGAAAATTTAGGTTTACTGGAGCTGTGCCTGGTGATGGCCGAAATTTTTCTTAGGGGAGTTTTTAAATGCAGGGAGCCGGTACCATGGTCCTGAATGGTGATTTCCGTAGGATTGGAGAGGAGTTTTCGGCGTTTGTATTCCAGTGCGGGTGATCGTTTGTTTTTGGAAAATTCCTTGAGCCCCTCATAAGCTTTATAGGCATAGGGTGCTTGGAGTGAATGTCGATCTACTTTTGATAGAAAATAGCGGATGTATGCAAAAATAGGATGGATCTTGTCAAACACTAGTTGTGGAAGATGTCAGCGATGAGTTGAAATTCAGGAATGGTAACGGTGATGGTTTTGCCGTCTTGGATGCGTTCCATATAATAATTGCCTTTCATTTTGCCTTTGCCGGAATTAAGGTTACATCCGGAAACATACTGGTGGGAATACCCAGGCTCTAAGATGGGTTGCTGGCCTACGACACCGTCCCCTTCGATGATCCGTACCTGTTGGCCAGCATCAGAGACTTCCCACCGTCTTCGTAGGAGCTGAATGGTGTTTGGACTGTTGTTTTCGATGGTGACCTTATAAGTGAAGACATAGTGGTGCTGATGCGGACTGGAATACTCCGGTTGGTAAGTCGCTTCAACACATACCTTGATGCCTTCTGTAATAGCAGTTGCCATTATATTTTTTCTAAACGGATTTTTGTTCGAAATTAAGGGTTTATTGTGAATTCTCAAGTGAAATAGTCTAAATGAACGTTAAAATTGCTTCTTCCTGGAAAGAGAAATTATCCGAAGAGTTTGAAAAGCCCTATTTTAAATCCTTGGTGGCATTTGTGAAAAACGAATACCAGCAAAAACAAATTTATCCTGCAGGGGGCGAGATCTTCAATGCATTTGACAAATGTGCCTTTGACAAAGTAAAGGTGGTCATACTTGGCCAAGATCCTTACCATGGTCCAGGGCAGGCTCATGGGCTTTCCTTTTCTGTCCGTGAGGGGGTACCTTTTCCACCTTCTCTGCTGAATATTTTTAAAGAGTTAAAACAGGACCTGAATATCGATATTCCTTCACACGGGAATTTGGAGCGGTGGGCATCGCAAGGAGTGCTGCTGCTTAATGCCACCCTTACTGTGGAAGCACATAAGGCAGGTTCCCATCAAAAGAAAGGGTGGGAGGAGTTTACCGATGCCGTGATCCGGAAGCTTGCTGAAGAAAGGGAAGGGTTGGTGTTTTTGCTGTGGGGGGCATATGCTCGAAAGAAGGCTGCTTTTATATCTGACCAAAAGCACCTCAAACTACACGCACCCCATCCGAGTCCACTTTCCGCACACAGAGGTTTTTTGGGCTGTGGACATTTTGGCAAAGCCAATGCATTCCTCAAAGAGAAAGGAATGCAGGAAATAAATTGGTGACCAGTGTTCGGTGTGGGGTTCACTGACAACCTGAGCTCGACTTATTTTTAGCATTAAAAGCGTCATAGCGAATCCTTTTTAGGAGGATGTGGGTTGGAAAAGGGTGTGGCAACTCGCCGCGGCGAGCTGCCACGGCTTCCACCCGCTCAGGCCTACCGCTAAGCCTCACAGTGACGATTTTATAATCGAACTGAGGTTAACAGATAAATTCTGACCGGGGACGGTGGAGTTGATTTTTTCAATTAAAGGAAAGGTTGCCTACGGTAAATCTTATAGAACCAAAATTCAGGGGCAATTACCCCATGCCATCACCTACAAAAAAAAGGCGGTGAAGCTGTCCTTGCTTCCCGCCTTTTTTATCACTTATGCTAATTTTCCAGAAAGGCTAATGAATGCCCTTGAAGAACCTGTCCCAGCGGATTTTGCTGAACATGTTTTTATGCTTGTCCAGGGATAGCCATAGGAACCAGGCCTTGCCTACAATATGGTCTTCAGGGACAAAACCCCAAAATCTGGAGTCCAGGGAGTCATGCCTGTTGTCACCCATCATGAAATAGTAATTCTGTTTGAAGGTGTACGTGTCTTGCTTTTGACCGTCAATAAAGAGCTGGTTGGCCTCTATTCGAAGGTTTTCGATGCCTTCGTAGTGACGGATGGTAAAGGCATATCGACGTACATTGTCTTCTGTCAAGTCGATCGTCCAGCCTTCCGCCGGAACGGTAAGTGGTCCAAAATTATCCCTGTTCCAGCCGTAATATGCGCCATCAGGGTGGATTTCAGGATCACCATTTCCTTCTTCATACAATCGGATTTTTACTTCCTTGATGACGGGTGATTCTTCCAGTTTTTTGGCGATGGCTGGTGTAGTGAATACCACGTATAGGCCATTATAAGGGTGAAATGAGTCTTGATTGATATCGAATTTTTCAAAAAACTCAGCATTCAACATTCTGTTTGGCACCACATCATAAGAAAACTGCATCTCTTCTGGATTTTCTGCCGGAGCACCATTAACAATGAGCTGTGCGTCTTGGATTTCGATGACATCACCAGGGAGACCAACTCCCCGTTTGATATAATTGGTCTTTAGGTCCACGGGGTGTTCGAATTCATCGGGGTAGTTAAAGACCACCACATCGTTTCTTTTCACACTGCTAAAACCGGGAAGCCTGTAATAAGGAAGTTGGATAGCATCGGAGTAAGATGGAATATCCGTCCCCCAAATCTTTTGGTGGGTAAGTGGCACCTGGAGAAGTGTTTGCGGTGTTCTGGTGCCATAGTGCATTTTACTTACAAATAGAAAATCTCCTACAAGCAAGGACTTTTCCATGGAAGCGGTAGGGATCGTAAACGGCTCCAAAAATAACCATCTAATCAAGCTGGCAGCGATGACCGCAAAAACCAGCGCGTCCATCCATTCCCTTACTGGCCCTTTTTTCTTTTGTTCTGAACTCATGTTTTTAGCAATGATTAATTAAAAGGTAAGGTAGTCATCCATGGATAACACACCCTTTTTGTCTTTGATCCACTCTGCTACCAAAACTGCGCCAAGCGCAAAGCCCTTTCTGCTGTGGGCGGTGTGTTTGATCTCAATATCGTCGATTTCTGATTGGTAGGTGATGATATGCGTTCCTGGAGCGGGATCGATTCTTTTGGCTGTGATGGGTAAGCTGTGTTCGTTATCGGTCACCTCATTGTCCAGATCCCAACGCTTGACTCTATCGACCCTGTCGATGATTGATTCGGCCAGAGTGATGGCAGTACCGCTAGGGGCGTCCTTTTTCTCGGTGTGGTGAACTTCTTCCATCTTGACACGATAGTCAGGCTGTTCGTTCATGATTTTGGCAAGGAACCTGTTTACTTTAAAGAGGATGTTTACACCGATGCTGTAGTTTGAAGCATAAAAAAACGCACCGCCATTGGAGAGGGTAAGGCGTTCGATTTCAGGCTTTTTGTCGAGCCATCCAGTAGTGCCACAGACCACCGGGATGTTATGCTTGATCGCCCATGAGAGGTTCTTTACCGCCGCATCCGGCTGGCTGAATTCGATCGCTGCATCTATCTTGGTGGTGTCCAGTTCATCAAGTTCATGGACGTTGCTTTCTTCAATTTTCCCGGCAATGGTATGGCCTCTTTCTTCGGCTATTTGCGAAATGATCTTGCCCATTTTGCCATAGCCTAAAATCAATATGTTCATTTCGGTTATTTAAATTGTATTTTAAATGATAATCCAATAGCATTCCTACTTGCATAGGTAGGTTCTACGGAAGGTTCTAATTTAAAGGTAAGGTCATTGGACACATCAAATCCTGATAGATGGGCATCGACCAGTGCATCCACGATGTTCAGTGCATAAATGGCCGTGAAGATCAAATAACAAGCATCCCTGTTACGTCGCCAGTAGTCCACATTTCTGATCAGTCCATCTTCGTTCAGGTTAGGGAAAATATTGTCCGTGGTTTCATCATCGTCCCTATAAATGGTCAATGCTTCTTTGAAAATCTGATACCTTCTGTTATTAAACTCCACAAAGTAAGCAGTTGTGATGATTCCACCATAAATAATCGGAACTTTCCACATTTTCTCATTATATACCTGTCCTGCACCGGGGAGGATGGCAGAGAGAAGGGTTGCTTTTTTGGGGTCTTTGACCTTGTCTTCGTTGATGTTGATGGCGACCTGCTCGGTCGAGTCAGGCGCAATAGCCCTCATTTCCTGTCCAAAAGCGGTGCTTTGGAAAAGGAGGAATAAAACAAAAACAGCAATAGTTTTCCTTGTTAAAACTATTGCTTTGATGTTTTGGTCAGTAATATGCCTGAGGGCAGTACAATGCACGCTAAATAATCTCTAGAATTTCCAAAATGCGATTAAGGTCATCAGTTGACCCAAATGGAATTTTTATTTCCCCTTTGTCTTTGTGGTCCATTTTAAGGCTGACCTTGGTGCCTAAATGCGAGGCAAGCTTTTGTTGGAGTTTGCCAAGTTCGTACTTCTTTACGGGATCCAGATCTGGTTTATTCGAAATGGTTTTTTCTTCTTCGCTGTCCTCATGGAGCGCTTTCACAAGTGCTTCTACTTTTCTGACACTAAGCTCCTCGTCGAGGGTTTTTCGGTAAATGGCCAATTGCTGATCTACGTCTTCGACGTTGATTAGGGCCCTGGCATGGCCCATGGAGATTTTTTTATCCCTGATGCCCGCTTGGATATCTGGTGGGAGTTTCAGCAGACGTAAGTAGTTGTTTACTGTGGTCCTGTTTTTCCCTACGCGGTCTCCGAGCTGTTCTTGTTTGAGCTCACATTCGGAGAGTAATCGCTGGTAAGAATGTGCGATTTCAAGGGCATTGAGGTTTTCCCGCTGTATGTTTTCGATCAGTGCCATTTCCAGCATTTGCTGGTCATTTGCTGTCCTGACGTAAGCAGGGATCGAGGTCAATTCCGCAAGTTTTGAAGCTTGAAACCGTCTTTCACCGGAGATGAGCTGAAATTCATTTTCGGATAATTTCCTTACCGTAATGGGCTGAATAATGCCTTGTACCGTAATGGAGTCCGCTAGCTCCTGTAGCGCTTCCTTGTCGAAGTGGGTTCTTGGCTGATAGGGATTAACTTGGATTTGATCCAGTGGTACCTCATAGATTCCCGCCTCTGGACTCACCTGCTCTTGAGGTTCGTCTTTGGTTTCTTTATTTGGAGAATCCTGCAACAAAGCCCCCAAACCTCTTCCAAGTGCCTTTTTTTTATTTGTTGTGGGTTTTTTATTATCAGCCATAATCGTTTTAAAATATTAGTTCATTTTCACCAATCCATTACGCTCTGCTATTTCGTTGGCGAGGTTTAGGTAAGAAAGTGCTCCTTTACCTTCGGCATCAAAAGCAATGGCGGGAAGGCCAAAGCTGGGTGATTCCCCCAACTTAACGTTTCTAGGAATGATCGTTTCAAAAACCATGTTTTTAAAGTGCATCTGCACTTCTTCCACCACCTGGTTGGATAGACGAAGGCGTACGTCGTACATGGTCAGTAATATTCCTTCAATTTCCAAATCAGTATTTAGCCTGGTCTGGATGATTTTTATAGTATTGAGTAGCTTGCCCAATCCTTCCAATGCAAAGTATTCACACTGCACAGGGATAATGACGGAATTGGCAGCTGTCAGCGCATTAATGGTGATCAGGCCTAGGGAAGGTGAACAGTCAATGATAACGAAATCATACTGGTCTTTTAAGGGCTCGATCACTTCACGCATCTTTTCTTCCCGGTTTTCAATATTGATCATTTCTACTTCTGCACCCACCAAATCAATATGGGAAGGAACCAGCTCCAAGTGTTCGATCTCCGTTTTGATGACAATAGAGGAAATATCCACACCATCCACCATGCATTCGTAGATGCTGTTTTTGATTTCTTTAGGATCTTGCCCCAATCCGGAAGTGGTGTTGGCCTGGGGATCGGCGTCAATGACCAGCGTTTTAAATTCCAGCACCGCCAGACTGGCTGCCAGGTTCATTGCGGTGGTCGTTTTGCCCACTCCTCCTTTTTGATTGGCGATAGCTACGATTTTTCCCATTGGTGTCAAGTAGTGATTTTAAGTCAATATTAAGCATGGACATTTTGAATACAGCGAGGTTTATATTTTTTAGCGCTCCCATGCAGTACATTTTTGCCCAAGTGAGCACGGAACCCTCTTCTTTTTATCCAAAACACGTATTGTCTTGCTATTGAAGAACCATGTCGCTACAACTCTTCCAAAATGTCAATTTCATGCAACACAAAGATATAAGTTTAATCCTTACATGAAATAGTTTGTTTTCCACAATAGCGTGTGGATAGTTTTAACTTTTTGATTTATAACGATCTAAATCCACATACTGTCATAAAATGTCCCTGTAATGATTTTAAAAAAGGTGGCTTAGTAGGGCCACCTTTTTTAAAATCATGTGAATTATCGTTTATTTTTTCTTTTTGTTTGCCTCAGCGGCTTTCATCGCATCTTCCAGTCTTTGCTGGAATTTTGATTTTTTCTTGTTCACGTTTTTCTTTTTGTTTTGTTCGATCTTTGCTCGGATCTTATTATCGTCCACAAAACGCTTGATCAGTGCTTGTTGGCCAAAGGTAACCATGTTGGAAACGAAATAGTAGAAACTCAAGGCCGCGGGATAGGAGTTTAAGACAAACATGAAAGTGACCGGCATGATATATCCAAGGTTTTTCATCGGTCCTTGTGCTGCGGTCAATTGATTGTTAAACCTCGTGTAAACAATCTGGGATACGGTCATCAACAAGGTGAACAAACTGACGTGGTTACCATAAAAAGGTATGGTAAAAGGCAGGGTAAGGATCGAGTCATATGTGGACAGGTCATGGGCCCACAGGAAGCTTTCTTGTCGCAATTCGATAGAATTGGGGAAGAAAAAGAACATCGCAAATAAGAACGGCATCTGCAAGATCATCGGCAAGCATCCACTGATCGGACTTACGCCAAGCTGACTGAAAAGCTTCATCTGCTCCTGCTGCTGCTTGGTGGGGTCGTCCGGATATTTTTCCTTCAGCTCATCAATCTCCGGTTTGATTACCCGCATCTTGGCCATACCGATGTAGGACTTATAAGTCAGCGGGAAAAGGAACAGTTTGATGATAAATACAATCAGGATAATGATGACACCGTAATTGCTGATTACTTTTTCGAGGTAATGGAAAAGGTTTACGATAATGTATTTGTTTACCCAACTTACAAAGAAGTAGCCCATGTCCACGTTTTTTTCAAAATCTGGCGTGACTTTCTTCAGTATCTTGTAGTTGTTTGGGCCAAAATAATAGCTATTACTTGCCTGTCCATTTTCTAGGGGAAAGGAAAGGGTAGCGGCCATGTTTTTCACAGACATGGTATCCGTAGGGACGGTCTGTTCGAGGTTTACGTTTGTAAATTGATTTGGCGCAATGATACCAGCGGTAAAAAACCGTTGTTTAAAGGCCACCCATTTGATCGGTTCGCTAGGCTGTTCAGCGTCTTCATCCGATGAAGCACTTAGGTAATCATAGTCCCCTTCGGTGGTGTAGAAGTTGACATAGGTCTTACGCCTGGATTCGCTAATGTCAGCCTCCTGTTTCTTGAGGTTGTCGTTCCAGTGAACAGTGATGTTTTTGTCAGACAGGCTGCTGAGCCCGTTGGTCGTGATTTTTTGATCGATGACATATTTGTCATCAGGGAGGATATATGTCCTAGTGATGCTTCCTGAAGCTGTTTCAGCTTTAAAAGTGAGTTGCTGAGCAGGGGTTTCATCTACGGTAACCGTGCTTTTTTCTCCACTAAAATAAAACTGGTTAAGGCTCATGGGGCCTTTGTCCGTCTGGAGCTGGTAGTCGATCGAGGCACTTTGTTCATCCATCAGTATCAATGGTTCCTTGGCCCAAGTCTTGTAATTTTTTAATTCAGCACTTTTTATTTCACCACCTTTGGATGAAAAAGTGATTTTTACCAATTCGTTTTCAAGTACTAAAAACGCTTCTTTTCCATCTACCAAGGAAGAAAACTCACCAAACTGCTGTTGGTTTTGGAGGTTTTTGACACTGTCGGGGATTTGTGGTGTGGAGGACGCAGCAGTTTGTTTCGAAGCACTATCGTCTTGGACTTCAGTGGAAGTGGTGCTTGGCTCATCTGCTACAGGTTCTGGTGAACTGAAGAAGAATGAGTAAATCAGAAGCACGGCTGCGAAGAGGATTAGACCTGTCGCTTGATTTCTATCCATAATAAATTAATTCTGAAAATCACCAAAGAACCGTATGGTCCTTTGGTGTATCTTACTTTAGTTATTGTTCTTTTTATTGTCCAATGTGGCTTGGATAAACCTTACAAAAAGCGGATGCGGACTTAGCACAGTGCTTTTATATTCTGGGTGAAATTGTGTGCCCACAAACCATGGGTGGTCTTTAAGCTCCACAATCTCTACCAAGCCGGTCTCTGGATTGATACCGGTCGGTATTAATCCATTGTCCTTGTATTGTTTTAGGTATTCGTTGTTGAATTCATAGCGGTGCCTGTGCCTTTCTTGGATCTTGGCTTTGCCATATGCTGCACTTACCTTGGTGCCCTTGGTAAGCTCACAAGGATATGAGCCCAATCGCATGGTGCCGCCCATTTGTTCTACGTTCTTTTGTTCTTCCATCAGTGAAATCACCGGGTCAGGTGTTTCTGGATTCATCTCTATGGAATTGGCGTCTTTGAGGTCAAGTACGTTCCTGGCAAATTCTATCACAGCCACTTGCATTCCGAGACAAATACCGAAGAAAGGGATTTTATTGGTACGGGCAAATTTAACAGTTTCGAGCTTACCTTCAAGTCCTCGTTCACCAAATCCCGGAGCTACCAAAATACCGTCAAGCTCTGCCAGTTTTTTGGCTACATTTTCCTTTTCTATCTCTTCTGAAGAGATCAGGGTGAGATTGACTTTGGTTTCGCAAGCTGCTCCACCGTGCGTGAATGATTCGATGATGGATTTATAGGCATCAGGCAATGAAATGTATTTCCCTACCAGGCCAATATTGACTTCCTGGGTGGGGTTTTTGAGCCTTCCCAGAAATTCTTTCCACAGCTCCAGCTTGGTGTCGGATTTTGAGGGAAGCTTGAGTTTGGTCATCACCCTTTCATCCAGTTTTTCCTTCTTCATATGAAGTGGGACATCATAGATGGTCTCGGCATCCATGGCTTCGATCACACAGTTTAGCTGTACGTTACAGAAGAGCGCAAGCTTTTTCTTGACATCAAGGGGAAGGTGGTGCTCAGAGCGACATACCAGGATGTCGGGCTGGATACCTGCTTCCAACAGTTGTTTTACCGAATGTTGGGTGGGCTTGGTTTTAAGTTCCTTTGCAGCAGAAAGATATGGTATGAGGGTAAGGTGTACTACGAGAAAATTATTCGGGCCAAGGTCCCATCGCGCTTGTCTCACTGCTTCAATAAATGGCAGCGATTCGATATCACCTACACAGCCACCGATCTCTGTAATGACCACATCATAGTTTCCTTCTTCGCCGAGCTTATAAAAACTGTTCTTGATTTCATCCGTAATGTGCGGGATCACCTGCACTGTTTTTCCTAAAAACTCACCTTTACGCTCTTTGGTAATGACATTGTTATAGATTCTACCAGTGGTGACGTTGTTGTCCTGTGAGGTGTTGGTGTTGAGGAAGCGCTCGTAATGCCCTAGGTCCAAGTCAGTTTCGGCACCATCCTCTGTGACGAAACATTCCCCATGCTCGTAAGGGTTGAGCGTGCCTGGATCGATGTTCAGGTAAGGGTCAAATTTCTGGATGGTGACTTTAAAACCTCTGGACTGAAGTAGCTTGGCCAGCGATGCGGCAATGATTCCTTTGCCTAATGAAGAAGTAACTCCCCCTGTAATAAAGATATACTTAGTGGGTGATGCCATAAGAATGTTATAATGTTTTGTTTGAATTCCTATGGGGCTCAAAATTAAATAAAATTATTGACTTGAGGGAGGAGGTTTGGATTAAAATTTTGTTTTCCCTCTGAAAAGCCCCGTAGGTGTCCTGACACACATTTTATATGTCCGATGGATGAATTAGTGTTTGATAATTAAGTGGTTAGACATCAAAAGAGGCCACCTACCGAAGTAGATGGCCTCTTTTGATATGCACTAGTGGCACTATTATTTAGAAAACTCTTTTTTGAGTTCTTCCACATCCACATTTTTGATCACAGGCTTGGCGTTAAGCTGCTTGATCTTGATTACGCGAGTAACCTGTCTTTGCCTGTTTCTTCTAGCTTTTCTTTTTAATGTAGTAACTGCCATATCTTTTCGAATTTTTGTTCTGATCCAAATTGAAGTGCAAAGATAGGTAAAATATTTGTATCTTCATTGAAATGTTTTGGAAAAATGTTGTGTGCTGATTTTCTGGTGCCAATGCTGATGTAAATGCAAAAAAAATACGGACTACTTCATAAAGTATTTTAATTTTGGCGTTCAATAAAACAAAAAAGGAATGGAAGTAAAGACCATTGTTGATGAATTGAGGGAAAAGGGCCGGGTTTGTGTAACGGAAGGCAGTGGGAAGCCGGTGGAATTGATCGTTCCGGAAAATTTTCAGGATGGGGATGATCCACAGGCCATTTTTCTGCTTGTGGATATGTTTCAAATAAGGGCATTGGCAGGACAATTTTCTGAAATTGCCCTTGACATTATTGAATTTGCCACTAAACCTACCATATATACCTCCTGGGCCAGCGATTTGCTGAAGAATGGACCAGTTTATGAAGGTAAAGTGAAATTTAGTATCCTGAAAAAAGGTTTGTGGAACAATCTCATCTTTAGCTTTAGCAGACCGCTGGTGGTCCAGCGTGGAAAGGAGGAAGAGGCCATTGGTAAGGTGTCCGAGAAGTTTCCCATATTCCAACAGGAAGTAAAAAAACTGTTCTTGAGTGCAGAAGGAGATGTAAAAATAGGTGAATGAACTTAACGAAGGAAATAGCACATCTTGAGGTCATCAAAAGAGTAGGGGAGTGTGCCGATGAGTTGGACTTGGAAGCCTATGTGGTGGGGGGATTTGTAAGGGACCTGTTGTTAAAAAGAGAAAATAAATCAGCAAAGGACATTGATTTTGTCTGCGTAGGAAGTGGAATTGAGTTGGCCAAAAAGGTGGCGGGGTCTTTTGATGAGCATGTCCCACTGTCGGTGTTTAAGAATTTTGGTACTGCCATGATCAAGCTGGATGATTGGGAACTGGAATTTGTGGGGGCCAGGAAAGAGTCCTATCGCCATGATTCCAGAAAACCCATCGTGGAAGACGGGACACTCCAAGAGGACCAAGAACGGCGGGACTTTACGATCAACGCCATGGCCATATCCATCAATAAGGCCAGTTATGGAGAGTTGGTGGATCCGTTTGATGGGATAAGGGACCTGAAAAGAAAACTGATTCGCACGCCGCTGGATCCGGACACGACCTTTTCCGATGACCCGCTGAGAATGCTTCGTGCGGTACGTTTTGCGGCACAGTTGGATTTTGATATCGACCCGGCCACTTTTGATGGATTGATTCGTAATGCCGAACGGCTGAAGATCATCTCAGGAGAGCGGATCATCGATGAACTTAATAAAATCATCCTTTCCAAAACCCCAAGCTATGGATTTAAGCTGTTGTTTGTAAGTAAATTGCTGCACCAGTTTTTTTCGGAAATGGTGGATTTGCAAGGGGTGGATTCCGTAGGAGACAAGTCGCACAAGGATAATTTTTACCATACTCTTCAAGTGCTGGATAATGTCAGTGCTGCCACGGATGATCTTTGGCTGAGGTGGGCAGCCATCATGCACGATATCGCCAAGCCAGCCACCAAGCGCTTCAATAAAAAAGTAGGATGGACTTTTCACGGCCATGAGGATAAAGGGGCTCGAATGACCCCGAAAATTTTCAGAAAGCTGAAATTACCCATGGACGAGCGCATGAAATATGTGCAGAAATTAGTAAGATTGCATTTGCGCCCTATAGCACTGGTCAATGATAAGGTGACAGACTCGGCAATAAGGAGGCTACTGTATGAAGCAGGGGATGATGTGGATGACCTGATGAAGCTTTGCAGGGCGGATGTGACTTCAAAAAACCCCAACAGGGTGAAACGTTTTCTGGCCAACTTTGATAAAGTCGAACAGAAAATCCAAGAAGTAGAGGAGAAAGACCACGTCAGGAATTTCCAACCACCTGTATCTGGGGAGGAAATCATGGAGATTTTTGGGCTTTCTCCATCAAAAGTGGTAGGCGAACTAAAGGAAGAGATAAAAGAGGCTATATTGGAAGGCCAAATTGAAAACAATAAAGAGCAGGCTGTCCAGTTAATGTATAGATTGGCCAAGTCAAAAGGTATTACCAAAAAGGAAAATTAGTAATTAAGCATATGAATAAGTTTAAAATCACAGCCTTGGCGCTGTTTATGATTTGTTTGGGCGTAAAAGCCCAGGATACTACTACCAATGCAGTAAAAGATAGCAGTAAAGCAATAGAAGCCCAGGGAGCTTTGCGCATTTATCAGATGGCGTTGCGCTATAACGACCCGTCGGTGGCAAAGAACAAGCTATATGAGCTGATTGTCAAAAATCCTGAGAATCCACGGTATGCAGAATTGTTGGCCTCTCTGTACTATGAAATGGAGCAATTCAGCTCAGCGGCGTTGGTCGCCATGGATATTTTGAAGGCTGATGACCAAAACATCCCTGCACTGGAAGTGGCAGCCTATTCTTTGGAGCAACTAGGAGCTTTGGACAGGGCATTGCCGCATTTCGAGTCACTACATTTACTGTCTGGTGATATGTTCAGTTTATACAAGACGGCTTATCTGCAGTATTCCCTTAAAAAATATGATGAGGCGCTTAATTCAGTGGATATGTTAGTGAAAAATAGCAAGTCAGAAGAACAAAAACTGACATTCCCTTTGGAGGATAATGCAACACAGGATGTAAGCATGAAAGCAGCAGCACTCAATCTAAAAGGCTTGGTGTACAAGGACCAAGGAGCTACTTCCGAAGCCAAAACGGCTTTCGAGGCTGCCTTGGCCAATGCACCGGACTTCGCAATAGCGAAGAAAAACCTCAGCGAGCTGAATTGATCGAGGGATTGGAAAAAATGGCATAAAAAAAGCCACTCCCGTCAAGGAGTGGCTTTTTTTATGCCATATTCAAAATGGTCTTATTTGAATTCTGGTGTCGATTCGATCATCCGCCCAAATCTGACATGGTTCTTGATACTGCTTTGTACAGATGTCATGTTTATGGGAGCCTTTCTGGATCTTTCTGCCGCAGGCGTTCCGGTAATCTGAGCAATAGCAGCACTCAACATCACTTCATTGGTATCTCCTATCGGAAGAAGGATGCCGTTGTTGGAAAACTCATCAGATTCGATATCGGGATCAAAACCATTGGTGTAATCAGAATTGTCGTTTTTATTGAAACTCTGGGAAATAATGGGTAATAAGCCATAATCGTTTTCCTCATTTTCGGTGTCTTGGATTGTGATCGAGCCTACGTTTTTGCCGTAGGTAGTTTCTCCAATTAAAATCACCTCCATATAAGGGCTAAGGCCATTGATGATTAGCTCACTGGATGAGGCGGTGTTATTTGAGGTGAGGATGTACACCTTGCCAGAACCAAGCTGGTCACCGATATTCTGTGTTTTGTTGACGAATCTGATGTTGAAATATTCCGGTCCATATTCTTGCTGGAAATAGGCTTGGACGAGATCGTTGTATTTAGTGTAATAAAACAGGTCTCCTTCGGATATTCCTTGGCCGACAAGGCTGGCCAAGTGGACCGCACTAGAGGTGTACCCGCCTCCATTGTAACGCAAATCAAGAATGAGCTCCTGCACCCCTTTGCTTTTAAAATCAGCAAAAATATCTTCTAACTGTTGATCATAAACCCCGTATCGGATGTTATCGGACTCCAATTCTTCACCAGGAGCAAAAAAGTTATAGACAAGATAACCGATCTTTGTGTTGTCGATGGTATAAACACTGTCGAGGAAAATCGGGTTTTCTACTAATTCTGTAGTGGACAATGATACAGGATCCTCCGCGAGCATTTCAAATTGGCCGCTGTCTTCATTTAGTCTTCTTATATCTAGCGTATGGGGCTCTCCTCTACTTTGAAGTAAAGAGGTGTAATTGCTGAGCGTCATTTGCACACCATTTATTTCATAGAATCGATCGTTCCTTTTCAGGCCAGCTTGGTCAGCGGGTCCCCCTTGTTTTACGTAAGTGATGATACCGAAGACATCGTTGGAGTTACTGGCTTGAAATAGTTGGATTTCATATCCTGCTTCCTTTTGAACGCCCTCCAACAGGTTTACCAGTTCCTCATAGTTACCATAAATGACAGAAAACCGGTCTTGGTTGACTAACAATGCATCAAAATAATTTTCAGGTGCAGCATCAACGGATATCGGGTCATTCATCGTGTCGGTCCAAAGGTAAACCTCATCCATAACGGCTTGTATCCATTCGTTAATGGCGATATTTGGATTTTCGATGTCATCTTCATCATCATCGATTGGCTTGGGATTAGGCTCCATTTCGCGATCAGAACAGGAAATGGTGAAACTTGCGATTAACACTAGCGCAATTAGCCAATTATAGGTAGTAGATATTTTCATAAGCATTTAAATTAAAGCTGCTTTCAGGCAGTGGGAGCGAAATTTAAGTATATGCTCAATATAAGGCTAAAAAATAAATGATGATACTGTAGGACGTAAAAAAAGGCAGGTAATAGCGCTTTAATTGGTATAAAATAACAAGAGGTCATTGTGAAATTATAGTAGATAAAATATATGTGGCTGTAGATCAGTTGTGTAAAAGTCATTATGTAATATGAATAAATACCCTTTTTGGGGTATTGTTTTGGCTGAAAAGAGGTGTTAACTTTGTAGCGATTAGAAAGAATAACTATTGCTCACTTCTAAAATTCAAGTTGTTATCGACTGAAATCTACTATTGTGGCATTTTTGTGTAAAAGTTCTACATGCTTTCACATAATGTGATGGTAAAAAATGTTGTTTTGGTTGATTGGGGGTTTTAAATAAGTGGCACTAAAGTTGGAAAAATAAATATCACCCACGAAAAGAACATAATCTTTAACAGTCCAAGTGCTTTTATATGTTTCAATTCTCGACCATACTTATCGCTTTTTTTATAGGATTGATAGTCACACCTGTCATTATCAAAATCATCAAAAGGACAAATATTCTAGACATTCCTGGAGGCAGGAAAATCCATAAGGAAGCCATTCCTTCCATGGGGGGGATTGGGATTGTGGCTGCTTTATTGATGGCTTTGGTCATTACCATGGATTGGCAGCAATGGATGGAGGTTCGCTATTTGATGATGGGGGTTGGGGTGATGTTTTTAATTGGCCTGAGGGATGATTTGGTAGAGTTGACAGCCATGCAAAAACTATTGGGACAGCTTTTGGCAATCAGTTTGGTCGTGGTAATAGGTGATATCAGAGTGAGCAGTTTCTATGGGTTTCTGGGGATTGAGGAATTGCCCGTTTGGATCAGTTATTCACTGACGATATTTACGATAATAGGACTTACCAACGCTTTTAATTTGGTGGATGGCCTGGATGGTCTTGCAGGAACATTGAGCTTGATTTCCTTTTTGTTTTTGGGCGGTTGGTTTCTTGCTGCGGGGTTCCCTACGTATGGAATGATCGCGTTGGCGAGTGCTGGAGGTGTTTTGGCATTTATGGTGTATAATTGGCATCCTGCCAAAATATTCATGGGCGATACAGGATCACTGACGCTTGGTTTTGTGATGGCAGTGCTCAGTGTGTTTTTTGTGGAGGCGAATGGCCAGATCCTTTCATCATCACATTTTATGCGCTTTGAAGCGCCTATTACTGCGGGATTGGCCTTGGTGCTGGTATCGTGTTTTGATACCTTAAGGGTGATGGTCAAACGTGTGAGAAGGGGAAAACCACCCATGGGTGCAGATAAGTCCCATGTGCATCATTTTTTATTACGTTCTGGATTTCGCCATGATCAGGTGGCCATGATCTTGGGAGGGATTAAACTCACTTTTTTGTGCTTGATTATCTCTACGTCCCATTTTTCTGATAACGTGTTGCTGCCATTGGTCTTAGGGACGGTTGTTGGCCTTTGTCTGACCTTGGATGCAGTGACCCTGCGAAAAGTAAAGAAGATTGCACGGCAATCTCCTGGCGTATTGTCGTTGGATGTATCCGAGGAAATGGATTATGAAAATCTAGAAAAGAGGCCGGAACTTAAAGAGGAACCCGCCTGAGTTATCATAAATTAATGTTCTACTTGATTTTTTGGCCGGCAGATATTGGCCTGTTGAAAAGTGTCCTTCACGGCGGCAGCAGAAAACTGATCGGTTCAATAATTCCATCTTTAAGGTAGTGTGAGTTAAAACCTTAAATTTACGTGGTGCCGCCGCCCAACTGTAAGAACAACTGTGCAATTGGGCATCTGTGTTCATCCTTAATTACTTCTCTAGTTTCACATTTGAAATGTGAATTGTTGAGAAAGACATTCGTAATGTCTCCTTGCAGCGAAGCCCCCAGAAATATGGCTCAGAAGAAGCAAAAATAAGGGGAGTAGTGTAGTGGTTCTCTTTAAATGGGGAAGAATTGAATAATTGAGTGGTGGTTATGCTTGTGGTTGTTTGGCCTGAATAGCTTCAGTGATTGCATCCCAGAGTTTTATCCTAAATGAAAGGGCTTCTTTGGCAGTTTTTAGGGCTTCTTGCCATTTTTTTGCGTCGTCGTCACAGAGTTCGGCGATCATCTGCATGGACAGTGGGCCATGTTCATCCCCATCCAGTTCGATATGCCTGTTCAGGTAGTACAGGAGTTTGCTGTAGGAGCGGTTGTCGTTTTGTTCTGCTTCCTTGGTGATTTCGATAAACATATCAGGAATCAGGTCTTCCCTGCCAAAAGTAAACGCAGCAGCAATGATATGAGGCTTGCCTGTATCGATTACTTCAAAGGTGAAATTGACAAAATTCTTTACGGCGGTCTGCGTGCCGGTATTGTCAAGCGCCTCTTGTACTGTTTTTTGCTGGGATAAAAAGGAGGTGAAACGTTGGATATCTTGGGTGTTGGCGCCTGTTTGGTTCATGGCGTCCAAGTACATTTCGAAGTGGCTTTTTGTTTCTCCTCTTTCATTTATATCAGTTTCCTCTCCGAGTACTATTTCGTTGATGAACCTCGCAACGTGCGGATTAGGGGCGGGAAGCCAAGGTACTGCTACACAAGTGAGCTCCCGCTGTAAGGCTTTGAGCAGGGACATAAAATCCCATACGGCATAGACATGATGTTCCATGAAGGTGTTGATGTCTTCAAGGGAGCTTAACTGTCGGTAAAGTGGGTGCTGGGAAAGTTGTTGCTTTAGCGGAGCGATAGCAGTCTCTATACGTTTGATTTCGTGCATGGGTATTAAAATAACTTAAGCTTTTAGCATTGGACGATAGCCTTGGTGCAAAATTAACAAAAAGATGGTTTTGTCAGATATATATGCTAAAATACATGTCAATAGCTGCTTCGGGGAATAGGGACTATAGTCCAGCTCCATTGAATGGGTTGAAGCTACGCCGTCCCACTTTCATGCCGACAGCCCTGCAGACGGTTTTTTCTCCATATTTTACATTGATGCGGTCGAGTGCCTGGTAGAGCTTGATGCTGTCTTCCGTGTCATCAAAGAGATTGATCTGGTAGTGGCCATGTACCAAGGCACTAAACCTGACACCGATAAGGCGGATCAACATACGGCGATTGTATAGTTTCCTAAAGAGGTCCTTGACCACTGGTAGTAATGTGTGATCAGCAGCGGTGTAGGGGATGCGCTGTTGCATGGTGTGGGTATCGAAGTCGGAATAACGGATTTTGACACTTACGCAGCAAGTAAGTTGCTTGTGTTTGCGGAGCTTGGTGGCGAGCTGCTCGGTCATGGCTACTAGGGTAGCTTCCAGCATATGGACATCGATGGTGTCTTGGCTGAAGGTGTTTTCTGTGGAAATGGATTTGGCTTCCGAATGGGGGACGACAAGGCTTTTGTCGATTCCATTGGCTTTGTTCCAAAGTAATCGGCCATTTTTTCCAAACGCACTTTCTAGAAGTTCCTGAGGCAAGGTCTGCAGTGTTTGGATCCTTTTTACCCCCATGCCATAGAGGCTGTGAGCGGTTTTTTCACCGATCATAGGGATCTTCCTTACCGAAAGCGGGGCTAAAAATGGCTTTTCCAATCCGTGAGGTATTTGTCTTTCGTTGTTGGGTTTGGCTTCTCCTGTGGCTACTTTGGATACGGTTTTGTTTTCGGAAAGCCCAAGGGAAATAGGAAGCCCGGATTCTTTGATGATCTTTTGGCGTAGTTCGTGGGCCATTTTAAAACAACCAAAAAACCGGTCCATTCCTGAATAATCAATATAAAATTCATCGATGGAGGATTTTTCAAACAAAGGAACGCTTTCGCGGATAATCTCTGTGATCTCGTGGGATTTTTGGCTGTACCGTTCACTGTCTCCCCTGATGATCAACGCTTCTGGGCACAGTTGTCTTGCGGTGCGCATGGGCATGGCAGAGTGGATGCCGAATACCCGTGCTTCATAGCTACAAGAAGCAACCACTCCCCGGTCTCCCGTGCCACCGATGAGGATAGGTCTTCCTTTCAGCCTGTCATCATAGAGACGCTCGACAGACACAAAGAAAGAATCCAGGTCCATGTGTACAATGCTACGCTGATTTGTAGAGGTCATATTGTTTGTTTAATAAACAAAAATAAGTTTATTGTTTAAACTTTTCAAGTGAAAAATGAGGTCGTGATTGGATAGTGAGACAATTACCGTCTAGAAGAATGATGCCAGAGCAGATGTGTCGTGTTCTTTGGGAGAGAGATCTTTTTCGGAAATGCAACTAATCAAATGTTTTGGGTGTTGGTGAGGTATAATTCATCCATTATTTTTAGATTTCGTTTATGGAAGCTATACGTATCATTCCTTTTCAGCCATCCTTACAGCCCTACTTTGAATCGATCAATAAGGCTTGGATAAGTGAACATTTTACGATTGAGCCGATTGACAAGGAGGTGTTGGAGCGTCCTCAGGAGAATTTGTTGGATAAAGGCGGGGCCGTGATTTTTGCGGTGATGGAAGAGGAAATTGTAGGGACGGTAGCTTTAAAAAAACATGCAGAAGGGATATATGAAATGACCAAGATGGGAGTAGTGCCTGCATCCCAGGGCAAGAAGGTCGGATGGGCATTGGCGCTGGCGATCCTAGAGGTGGCCAAGGGAATGGGAGGCCATAAGGTGGTTCTTTACAGTAGCAGAAAACTTACTCCTGCGATCAATATGTACCGCAAGATGGGATTTCAAGAAGTGGTGCCGGAAGCCGGTAAATATGCCCGGTGCGATATTAAAATGGAAATAGACCTTTGATGAAACATCAGGAAAAACCAGAAATTGTGATTCGGGGAGGCTCCATAGCAGAAGTCCTTTCCTTGAGCCTGGCCATACCGGAGTTTGAGCAGCCCCATGGAGATACTGCATATGCGGAGCGCCTAAAGAGCAATCCCCATTTGATACTAGTAGCTGAATACGGTGGGAAATTGGTAGGGTTTAAGGTGGGGTATGCCACGGATGACAAGACATTCTATTCTTGGATGGGAGGTGTACTGCCGGCTTTTAGGCGTAATGGAATAGCGGGGATTTTGGCAGAAGTACAGACCGATTGGGCTAAGAAATCCGGGTATGAAAAGCTGGTCTTCAAAACCCGCAACATCCATAGTGATATGATCAGGTTTGGGTTAAAGCGTGGTTTTATGATCACCGAACTGATCAAGCGTACCAAGCCAGAAGATCACAGGATTATTATGGAGAAGAAAATTTAAATAGAATCCCGCTGATAATCAGTATTAGACATAAGCTAAAGGCTTTTTGAAGAATAAATCTTGTGAGATCACTTGGAGCAAAAAGGATATATTTCTACTTTTGCAAACCTATCCTGCGCACGTGGTGAAACTGGTAGACACGCCATCTTGAGGGGGTGGTGCCCTATGGGCGTGGAGGTTCGAATCCTCTCGTGCGCACAAAACGGTCTTTCGGTATTTACGGAAGACCGTTTGTGTTTTAAGAGGCCCGTGAGCTTGGGTTTAGGGATTAAGATCACGGATCAAGCGAAAAAGATGGGGCTGATAGGACACTGATAACGCAGATGATTAAGATTTGCGCTGAATTTTTTCCTTAAACTGGAATTTTATTATCCGTTTTTTTGTCAGTAGGTTTTATTTCTCACGGAATACACAGAACACCCAGAATCAAATAGAGAATTCAGATTTCTCTTCTATTAGCAATAGAAGTGTGGCCTCCATTTAAAAAAAAAATAGCGCATGCCTTTGGAATCTATGTCATTAGCGTTTTGTAGAAAAACGATTTAGAAATTAGTGCGGTTGCCCTATTGTTGGGATTGCCTCTTTTGATTGCTTTTGAATTAATGTACATCCTTCCGTTTGGTTTTCTTTTTGGGTGTATTTCATAAGTTGTGTTAATATTTTTAATTTTAAGGTTTTACTTTTTTAAAAAAATAGTTAAATAGTGCTCTCGTTATTATGCTCGCTTCTCTGCGAGTGATTAAATCACCATTACTTATGTTTAGATCCTTGGGCATATCGTCATTTATAAAGTCCCCACTCTTGTTGGTTTTATGGTTGGGTGCAGCCTGTAATGTTTTTGGGCAGGAAAGCGTATTATACAAGCAGGCAAATGTCCCAACGGCACAGCGCGTGGAGGACTTGCTGTCTAGGATGACACTGGAGGAAAAAGTAGGTCAGCTTTCTACCTTACTCGGGTGGAAGATGTACCAAAAGGACGGAGAAGAGGTGACGGTCAGCAAGGCATTTGAGGAAGCAGTACAGGAGCGGCACATTGGGATGTTGTGGGCTACTTTACGAGCGGATCCATGGACCCAAAAGACCCTGACGAACGGATTAAATCCCAGACAGGCTGCAGTAGCGACTAATGCCATGCAGAAATATGTCCTTGAAAATACCCGTTTGGGCATTCCCATGATGATGGCCGAAGAGTGTCCCCATGGGCACATGGCCATAGGGACGACTGTTTTTCCCACTTCTATTGGGCAAGCAGCTACCTGGAACCCTGCTTTGATCGAGGAGATGGCTGCGACTATTGCACTGGAGGCAAGGTTACAAGGTGGACATATAGGTTACGGGCCGGTACTGGACCTTGCGCGAGAGCCGAGATGGTCGAGGGTAGAGGAAACTTATGGCGAAGATCCTTACCTCAACAGTCAAATGGGCATTGCCATGGTGAAAGGTTTTCAAGGAGAAAGTATTGCCTCTGGAGAAAATGTGATTTCTACCTTAAAGCACTTTACTGCCTATGGCGTGCCAGAAGGAGGGCATAACGGTACCAGTGTGAGCATTGGTCAGCGGGAATTGCATGAGAGTTACCTGCCGCCTTTCAAGTCAGCAGTGAAAGCAGGGGCACTTTCCGTCATGACCGCCTATAACTCCATCGATGGTATTCCCTGTACTTCCAATGGTTATTTATTGAACACTGTGCTGCGGGATGATTGGGGATTTGACGGTTTTGTGGTCTCAGACCTGGGAAGTATCAGTGGGCTTAAGGGCAGCCACCATGTCGCGGCCACCTCAGAGGATGCAGCCAAACTGGCGATCGATGCTGGCGTGGACTCGGATTTGGGCGGCTATGGTTTTGATACATATCTATTAGAAGCGATAAAATCAGGAAAAGTTTCCCAAGCAGTGCTTGACCAAGCGGTGAGAAGAGTGCTGAAGGTTAAATTTGAGATGGGGTTGTTTGAAAATCCTTATGTGGACCCCCAGAAGGCAGCAAGGGAAGTTCGCTCCAGTAGCCATGTGGCATTGGCCAGAAAAGTGGCCAGAGAGGGCGTTGTGCTCTTGAAAAATGAGAAAAATGTGTTGCCATTGGGCAAAGACCTGAAAAGCATAGCGGTGATCGGTCCCAATGCAGATAATACTTACAACCAATTGGGCGATTATACGGCTCCACAGCCTGATGAAAATGTGGTGACGGTGCTTGAAGGCATTCAGAATAAAGTAGGAAATACGGCCAAAGTCGAATATATAAAAGGCTGTGCCATTCGAGATACTACCCAGAGCCAAATTACAGCAGCAGCCTCACTGGCTGCTCGGTCAGAAGTGGCGGTAGTGGTGTTAGGAGGATCCAGTGCACGGGATTTTGATACGGAATACGAAGAAACTGCCGCGGCGAAAGTCAGTGAGGTAGGGGAGGGTGAAGTGATCAGCGACATGGAAAGTGGGGAAGGCTTTGACCGCATGACGCTGGACTTGCTGGGTGACCAGCTCAAACTAGTGAAGGCAGTGCAGCAAACGGGAACCCCTGTGGTCGTGGTGCTGATCAAAGGGCGTCCGTTAAATTTAAATTGGATCGATGAAAATGTGCCAGCCATTGTAGATGCCTGGTATCCTGGCCAAGAGGGAGGAAATGCCATTGCAGACGTGTTGTTTGGGGATTACAATCCCTCAGGAAGATTGACCATTTCTGTTCCTCGGTCAGTCGGGCAATTGCCAGTATTTTATAATTATAGAAATCCCCAAAGGCATGATTATGTAGAGGGAAGTGCAGCGCCACTTTATGCGTTTGGGCATGGGTTAAGCTATGCTGATTTTGCCTATTCGAACCTGGAAATCGCTGCATCAGGAAATGCCCAATCGCCTGCGGTAAAGGTACAGTTTGAGGTGAAAAATATCAGCAATGTCGATGGCGAAGAAGTGGTCCAGTTATACCTGAAGGACATGGTCAGCAGTACGGTGAGGCCTCTCATGACGCTTAGACGGTTTGAAAAGGTAATGATCCCTGCAGGGGAATCCAGAAAGGTCTCATTTTTACTAGGTGCAGAAGATTTGCGTGTTTTAGGGCAGGATATGGATTGGTTGATAGAGACAGGGGACTTTCAGGTATTGGTCGGGCGCTCGTCCAGGGATATCAGGCTTGAAGGAAAGTTTGGGATGGAATAATTTATCTTATGAAGGGAAAAGGTAAATTTGATTGTTGGTCAGACCGCGAGCTATGGGAATCCATAGCATCGGGAGATCAGTTTGCCTTTTCTTATCTGTATGAAAAATCTGCCGACGCTCTCTTTGGCTATGGCCATAAGTTTAGCAATGATCGTCGTTTAATTGAAGATGTAATACAGGACGTCTTCGTTATTTTATGGGAAAAGCGGCAACGGCTGACCATACACCATTCCCTAAAGTTTTACATTTTTAGGATTTTTAGGAGAGAAATAATACAAAGGCTTCAGGGAAATAAAACCCTTCGCCAAGGGCTTGATAATTTTATGGAGGAATCTTCATGGGAGGCGTCCATTCAGGAAGTATTGATCCAGCGACAGATGACCATTGATTCGGACAGGCATGTACGCGAGTCCCTCAAAGTCCTCACCAAACGCCAGCGAGAAGCCATTTACCTAAAATACATCGAAGGGCTTAGTTACGATGAGATTTCCGCTTTAATGGATGTCAAGGTTCCTTATCTATATAATGTGGTCCTTAAAGGATTGAAATCACTCAAAGAGTATTTTGTAACCCATGGCATTGCACATATTTCGAGATTTGTGCCGTTATTGTTTTTTTGGAAGGGAGCTTGAAGTTCAAGAGATTATTAAGAGAAGAAGTATTTTTTATGAGATGATGTGTTTTTTTTTCAAGTTGGTGTCATTCAATAGTTTAGATGGTGTAAATCCTGACGACTCCTTGGAAGGATAACCTTTTGGCTAAGATAGGTTAAAAAAACATGAAGTTTTTTTTACGAAAACAGTGAGATGTCAATTTATGTCCCCTCTCTTTAAGTAAAAGAGAAAAACTATTGAGCAAAGAATATCAAGATATCACTGATTTTTTAGAGGATCATACTTTTCGTGATTGGGTGTTGCATAAAGATAGTCTTCACCGTCAAGAGTGGGAAGCTTTCTTGGCGCATCATCCTGATAAGAAAGTGGAAGTTGATTTGGCCAAGGCAGTGCTACTGGAACTTACAGAGGACCGGATAAGCTGGGAAGGAAAAGCCAAGGCAGATACCAAAAAAGCTATTTTACAAAGAATAAAGGGGAAGGCATCCCAAGAGAGGGACATCACGCCACCACCTAGGCGTGGTTTCTTTGGCTGGGCAAAGGTAGCAGTGGTGGCCATCTTAATGCTAGGGGCAGCGGCGGTGGCATGGGAGATCAAGCAGACCGATACCCCGCAAGAAGTTGTCCAGTCCCCATCATGGATCGTCCGGACCAACCACGCTGGCCAAAAGTCCATTGTACACCTTCCCGATGGTAGCAAAGTGGTTTTGAATGCATCCAGTACCATTCGATACCGAGATGATTTTGGGAAGGTTAATAGAGACTTGAGTTTGCAGGGGGAGGCTTTTTTTGATGTAAAGCGGGATGTGGCCAAGCCATTTAGTGTGATGACAGGGAAGGTGACTACCACTGCGCTGGGGACATCATTTAATGTTTCGGCATTTGATCAAGCTCATCCTTCTATCAAACTGGCTACAGGAATCGTGGAAATTCGGAGAGAAAATCCTGAAAAGGAAGAGAAATTAAAGCTTGTGCCCGGGGAAGAGGCGTTTATGGATCCGGATAATAGTTTGGCAAAAAGGCAATTTGACGTTTCTAGTGCCTTCCTTTGGAAAGACGGCGTGTTGTTTTTTGACAGGACTCCCTTTGGGGAAGTGGTCAAAACGCTTGAGCGCTGGTATGCAGTGGAAATCACTGTGCGACACCATCCTGAAAATAAAACGCCTCTGGTTTCGGGAAGGTTTGACAATGATCATCTCGATAATGTACTTACCAGTATAGGATATAGTTTACGGTTCTCACATGAGATAGACCAGAAAAAAGTAACAATAGATTTTCAATAAACTATAAAAACATGCCAATGAAATAGAATTGATTTTAAAAAAAAAGCCAATGAAAAAGTACTCCATTGGCTTAGTGGGATGAATAGTGTTTTGGCCGACGACTACTCATCCTCAATGTTTTAAGCAAACCATTTAAGTACCTAAAACAACTCAATTTATGAAAAATATATTACATGGTCTTATGATGATCGGAAAATACTATTTGTATGGATTTGCCTTGCAGCTGTTGTTGCTGAACATGCTGCATGCGATGCCAACAAAAGCCCAAGGGTCATTGGACATGCAGAAGGTTTTTGTCAGCCTTCATGTGGACGATGAGCCCGTGACCAAGGTGTTTCATAACTTAGAAAAGCAGTCAGACTTTGTGTTTGTCTATGATGACCAGTTAGAAACAGCTGTAGGGAATGTAAGCCTTAAAGTAAACAATGCATCATTTGAAGAGGCTCTTTTTCAATTGGCTGCTGAAAATGGGCTTTCTTTTAAACAGGTAAACAACCGCATTAGCGTCAAGAAAAATTCTACAGGCCAGCCAGAGGCGGTGGAAGTAGTGCGGGAGGACAAAGTGACAGGAACCGTGCTGGATGATACAGGCTACCCTCTTCCAGGTGCCACTGTGTTGGTAAAAGGGACCACCAATGGCACGGTGACCAATTTGGACGGTGAATTTGAAATCAATGTGAACCAAGGCGATGTCATTGTCTTTTCTTTTGTTGGTTTTGCCAGCCAAGAAATTACTTACTCTGGTCAAAGTAAAATCGAGGTTACGATGGCTGCTGACGAAACCGCCCTTGAAGAGGTGGTCGTAGTAGGTTATGGAACCCAGAAAAAGGTGAATCTTACCGGTGCTGTGTCCGCAGTGGATAGCGAAGAGGTGTCCAGAAAGCCTGTAGGTCAAGTGTCATCAGCATTGCAAGGGGTAGCTCCAGGACTTACGGTCACCCAGAGAAGTGGTCAGCCCGGTGCTGATCAGGGAACCATTCGTATTCGTGGTATAGGTACATTGAGTAGTAATGATCCCCTGGTACTGGTAGATGGAGTCCAGTACGATATCAATGATGTGGACGCCAATGATATAGAATCGATCTCAGTGCTGAAAGATGCTGCTGCGGCTTCCATTTATGGCGTAAGGGCTGCCAATGGTGTGGTGCTGATCACGACCAAGAGAGGAAAAGACGGCAAGCCAAAGGTAAACTATAACAATTATTTCGGGGTACAAGAGCCTACAAGGATGACGGAGTTTGTGGGAGCGCAGGATTTTATGCGCTTGGCCAACACCATGTACACCAATTCAGGAGCGGGTGCGATTTATGGGGATGACCAGATTGCGGCATATAATGACCCCAATAGGGATCCATTGGCTTACCCTGACAATTATTGGTTGGACAAGGTATTGACAGGATCAGGATTTCAGCAAAGCCATAGCTTGGCCATTTCCGGTGGTAGCGAAAACGTAAACTATCGGTTTTCTACCAATTATTTTGATCAACAAGGCTTGATTGAAAACATGGATTTTGACCGGTTGACGGTTCGTTTGAATACCGATATCAAGGTGTCCGAAAAAGTAAACTTTAATGCAGATATTGCTGCCAATATCTCCAACCGAGAAGAACCGCAAGGTGTTTCTGGGTCCTCTTGGTATCAGTTTGGCCAAGCGGCTATTATCAACCCTATTACCCCGGATCGATATACCAATGGTGAATGGGCGGTCATCCGAGGTGGCCAAAATCCCATTAGACTTCAAGAAGAAGGGGGGATTTATGGATATAAGGAAAACCTGTTTACAGGGAATTTCCAGGCAGATTATGAAATCATCGAAGGGCTGAAACTGACAGGAAAGGCTTCCATTAATTATCGTTCGGATTATACCAGCCTTCACGACAAAGGCCTGGATTATTTTCCCCCAGAAGGATCCACCGTGACCATCGGTCGCAATGAAATCACCAAGCAATCTACCGATTATTGGTTCAGGAATTTCCAGGGATTGGTGAATTATACCAAAACCTTTGGGAAGGACCATAGCCTTCACGTACTGGGTGGTATCTCCAGTTTGACCCAAACCAATGATATCCTGAGTGGCTATCGCGTAAACCTGGCCACGGGCGAGCTGGAGCAAATCGATGCAGGTGCTGAGAGCGGTCAGGAAACATCAGGTACGGCGGATGAATATGCTTTGCTATCATTCTTCGGTAGGGTGAATTATGCTTTTAAGGACAAATACCTCTTGGAGGCAAATATCCGTCGTGACGGTTCCAGCAGTTTTGCCGATGGACAGAAGTGGGGAGTATTTCCTTCATTCTCTGTTGGATGGCGCATTTCCCAAGAGTCCTTTATGCAAGACATTGACTTTATTGATGACCTGAAACTTAGAGGGTCTTGGGGGGTCTTGGGGAATGACAATATCGGAAGCAATTACCCTTACCAGACCAGTTATAACCTGAACAGTTATCCGTTTGGAGCCGACCGTCAGCTTTACCCAACGGCAGGACTCTCCCGGTATCCAAATGATGTGTTGAGCTGGGAGACCACCAAGATGGCAGATGTAGGCTTTGATCTTTCCATCTTGGAAGGAAAGTTTGATTTTACTTTTGATTACTATGTAAAAAATACGGAAGATATCCTTTATACCCTGCCCATTCCGGGAACTGTCGGTCTTCCAGCGCCTTCACAAAACGTGGGCAGCATGAGAAATAAAGGTTGGGAATTTACGGCCAACTACCATGGTAGGGCCGGTGATGATTTTACCTTTGATATCGGTGCCAATATCGCAGACGTGAAGAATGAGCTTACCTATTTTGGTGATGCAGATTACCTCACCACCGACAATAATGATATCACCACTGCTTACCGGGTTGGATATCCTCTAGGGGCATTCTATGGTTATATTGCTGATGGGATCTTCCAGTCTGCCGATGAAGTGGCCAGTCATCCCTCCCAGCCTGGTTCTCCGGCAGCTGGAGACTTAAAATACCGCGATGTAAATGGTGATGGTGTGGTCAATGCAGATGATAGGGTGTATTTGGGTAGTGATATTCCTAGATATACTTATGGTCTGAACCTTAGCGCTAATTATAAGCGATTTAGCTTGACGGCATTCTTCCAAGGGGTGGCCAAAGTGGATATCAATACCTTGGTCATGATGCGTGCACCGACCAGTACAGACGGTAACTTCCGTCCGGATCATTTGGATAGCTGGACTCCGGAAAATCCAAGTGCTTCCTTCCCTCGCCTTACTACTTCCGAAAGGAATTACCAATCTTCCAGCTATTGGGTAGAGAGTGGGGCATATGTCCGACTGAAAACATTACAGCTCAACTATAACCTGCCTACAAGTTTCTTGGATGCAGCAAAGATTTCCAGGGCACGTGTTTTTGTGACCGGACAAAACCTGTTTACCCTATCCGGTCTGGCTGGAGACATTGATCCGGAAGCTCCGAATGATAACAGGTATTATCCACAAGTAAAAACATATACAGTTGGTTTAAGTGTAGAATTTTAAGCAGTAGAAACTTATGAAAATATACATAACAGCATTATTTGCCACGTTACTACTGGCTACTTCATGTAGTGACTTCTTGGATAGACAGCCATTGGACGAAGTGTCCAGTGGGAATTATTGGGCTACCTCCGATGATGGGGTGAAGGCAGTAAACAACTGCTATCGGTACTTGGGGGACAGCTGGTACAGGATTTTCCTTTCCGCAGCAACTGATGACAGCTACTCTTGGAGCAATTGGCCAGCAGATGTACAGTTTGTGGGCAATGGCAGTGCCACCAGCAGCCAGAGTTATTTCAGCCACTTTTGGACGCAGCATTACAATACCATCGCTGCAGCCAATAATGTTTTGGACAATATCGATGAGATTCCATCCATGGATGAAGGACTTCGTGAGCGGCTAAAGGCAGAAGCTAAAGTGATCAGGGCTTATGCGTATCAACAGTTGGTGGGGTATTTTGGTGATGTGCCGTTGGTGACTTATATCCAGCCCATTGAGGAGTTTGAGGTGGCCCGTACACCGAAGGAAGAAGTTGTGGATTTTATCGTTCAGGAACTGGAGGCTGCTGGTGAGGTGTTGCCGGAAAGTTACTCCGGTGAAGATGTTGGTAGGGTGACCAAAGGGGCAGCATTGGCGTTGGAAGCTAGAACCTTGCTATACGCAGAGCGCTGGGAAGAAGCAGCACAAGTGGCTGCCGAAGTGATGGCGTTAAACTATGCGATTGATGGTGATTACCTCAGCCTTTTTGACGGTACCAACACCAATAGTCCTGAAATTATCTTGGCTGCCCAGTACATCAAGAATACCTATCCGACCGCCAGTGCTACTTGGTTGGGAGCACCTTCCCTGGGGGGATGGGGACAAGTGGTGCCCCTGAACAGTTTGGTGGAGACCTACGAATGTACCGATGGGCTGCCTATCGGTGAATCGCCACTTTATGATTCCGAAAACCCATTCGAAAACCGTGATCCTCGTTTGGGAATGACGATCATCCTGCCGGGTACAGAAGTCAATGGCATCACCATCGATGTCACGCAGACCGGTTCTATCGACCAGTTAGGACAAAACAATGCTTCTTATTCGGGCTACTATTACAAAAAGGGTGTGCCCGCGGATATCGAAGGAAACTGGGACGGCAATTCCCATAATGATGAGGTGCTGATCCGCTATGCGGAGGTTTTGATGATCTATGCGGAAGCGAAAACCCAAATGGGGGAAATCGATCAGTCAGTTTATGATGCCATCAATGCAATCAGAAGTCGTCCTGGAGTAGGAATGCCGGACGTAACATCAGCCACTGCTCCTTCTCAAGACGCATTAATGGAGGTGATCATGAGAGAGCGAAGGGTGGAGTTTGCCTTAGAGGAGCACCGGTTATTTGATATCAGAAGGTGGGAAATAGCAGAGGACGTCATGCCTGGAACAGCCTTGGGCATCTTCAATGATTTTGATGAAAGCAGAGGCGACTTTGGTGAGCATGTAAGGGTGGAAGAGCGGCAATTTGATCCTCAAAGGGATTATTTGTGGGCCATCCCGGTGAATGAAATAGAAATTAACCCCAATTTAGAGCAAAATCCAAACTGGTAATTGGTGAAAAGGGTTTGTTGCTGTAAATTGCAATAAACCCTTTTTATTATAGTATTTACATTAAGATGATAAAAAAAATCAATTTACTATGGGGGCTGTTACTGCTTTGTTTCGGTTCTTTTGCGCAGAATTCAGGCTCTCTTAATGAAAAATTTCCAATAATTCCATTTCCTGCCGAATTGGAAGCAGGGCAAGGGGAATTTGAACTGAGCGCTTCCACTGCGATAATTGTAAAAGCAGGCAAACTCGATTTATCCAATGAGGTGGCCTTTCTCAAAGAACTTTTAGGAGCCCAACAGCTGGAAAGGAGTTCCGGTCAGGAGGGATCAATTGTCTTGGCTTACGCTGAAGAGATCAACCATAAGGAAGGGTATAAGCTGGAAATTACACCAGCAGAGATAAAGATAGCAGCCAGCTCCAATGCAGGCTTTTTTATGGGCATTCAGACCTTGGGCCAGCTTTTTCCTGTACAGTTGCAGGGTGCTTTACCAGGGAAAATATCCCTTTCGGCAGTCAGGATAGAAGATGCTCCAAAGTACAAATGGCGGGGAATGCACATCGATGTGGCCCGGCATTTCTTTAGCAAAGCATACATCAAAAAATTTATCGACAGGATTGCTCGCTATCATTTTAATAAGCTGCACATGCACTTGACGGATGATCAGGGCTGGAGACTAGAGATCAAGCAGCTGCCAAAGCTCACAGACGTGGGTGCTTGGCGGACATTTAACAATCAGGATTCCATTTGCTGGGAACGTGCCAAATCCAATCCGGACATGAAAATTGATCCATGGCATATCAAGGAAGTGGATGGGAAGGAAGTGTATGGCGGTTTTTATACACAAGAAGACATGAAGGAGATCATCAGCTATGCGGCAGCACGGCATATTGAGGTGATCCCGGAGATTGACATGCCAGGCCATATGAGCGCTGCGGTGAGGGCTTATCCTTATCTCACCGGGGATCAGAAGACCGATTGGGGGGAATTGTTCAGTAGTCCACTGAACCCGTGTCAGGAAAGCACCTATACTTTTGCAGAAACGGTGCTGGATGAGGTGATGGCTTTATTCCCGAGTAAATATGTCCATATCGGGGCAGATGAGGTGGACCGGAAATTTTGGGAGACTGCGGCCTGCGATCAATGGATGGAGAATAATGACATAACGGATGTCGATGAGCTTCAAAGCTTCTTCGTCAATCATATGGAAGCTTATGTAAAGGCTAAAGGCAAGCAGCTAATTGTTTGGGATGATGCCCTGGCCGGAGGGATCAGTTCGACTGCCCATGTGATGTATTGGAGGAGTTGGGTGAAAGATGCGCCTTTCAAAGCGGTGGAAAATGGCAATGAAATCATTATGAGCCCTGTAGGAGGAGGCCTCTATTTTGACTATGCGCCAGACAAAAGTTCTCTTCGGAAAGTTTATACGGTGGACATTGTTCCGGAAGGATTTACAGCTGCCCATGCAGAACAGGTGATTGGTGGCCAGGCCAATATTTGGACAGAATATATTCCGTCAGAAGCCCGTGCCGATTATATGTACATGCCAAGAATGACCGCCTTGGCAGAGCGTGTATGGTCTGACCCAAACGATTTTGAAGGCTATTCCAAGCGTTTAAATGCCCATTATGCATGGATGCAGCAGCAAAACATCAATTACCGTTTGCCTGATTTGGGCGGTATTGCCGATAAGAACATGTTTGTTGGAAAAGGAAAACTGGATGTTTCTTCGCCAGTGGATTTCTTGACCATCCGATATACTACAGATGGCTCGGCTCCTGACCAACATGATCCAGTGCTGGATGCTCCGCTAAAGGTAAAGCAGGATACGGATTTTAAGATTGCGGCTTTTGGTCCGTCAGGAAATCGAGGAGATGTATATGAGGTGCCTTTCCGGAAAACCTCTTATTTAAATGATGTCAAGGTGAAACGTCCTCAGCAAGGCGTAAGGGTGTCCTTCCATATGGGGACTTTTGAACAAACAGCCCTGATGGATGACCATACACCTGATGCTGTACGGGATGTGGATACGCTGGGAATTCCCAAGGATCTTGGCAAAGGTTCATTTGGAATGGAGTTTAAAGGTTATATCCGTGTTCCCAAGAAAGGGATTTATGACTTTATCCTAACCAGTGATGATGGCAGCAAACTGTATATCGGA
Organism: Echinicola rosea; assembly: GCF_005281475.1. NCBI lineage: Bacteria > Pseudomonadati > Bacteroidota > Cytophagia > Cytophagales > Cyclobacteriaceae > Echinicola > Echinicola rosea. The sequence goes on from NZ_CP040106.1 coordinate 2,732,290, forward strand.
GACCGGGAAGTGATAGACAATGATGGCTTTCATTCCACTAAAGAAGTCAGCGGTCAGGTCGCGTTGAAGGCGGGATACCATCCTTTTGAACTGGACTTTATCGAAGCTGGAGGGGGCTACACCCTTAAGCTTGAGTACATCAATGAAGCAGGAATCAGAAAATCCGTTCCTGAATCCTGGTTGGTAATAGAATAATAGAAAATGAAAAATACAATTATAAAGGTCTTGTGGGCGATGTCCTTACTGGTGTCATTTTACCAGTTGGGATATGCCCAAAAATCCACTTTTGAAATATCAGATGGTTCTTTCCATTATAATGGGGAGGCTGTCCCCATATATTCAGGGGAGATGCATTATGCACGTATTCCGAAGGCGTATTGGGGCCACCGGTTAAAGATGATGAAAGCAATGGGGCTGAACACCGTCGCCACTTACGTGTTTTGGAATTATCATAATCCGTCACCTGGTGTGTGGGATTTTAGTTCTGGGAATAAAGATTTACGCGAATTTATTAAGACCGCAGGTGAAGAGGGAATGTTTGTAATTCTGAGGCCTGGGCCTTATGCTTGTGCCGAATGGGAGTTTGGAGGCTATCCATGGTGGTTGCAGAATGAGCCTTCACTCGAAGTAAGGGCCAATAACCAGCCTTTTCTGGATTCTGCAGACGTTTATATCCAGCGTTTGGCCAATGAGGTGAAGGACCTGCAGGTTACCCAGGGCGGCCCCATTGTGATGGTGCAAGTAGAAAATGAATTTGGTTCCTATGTTTCCCAACGGACAGATATTTCCAACGAAGCACATCGGGCTTACTATGATGCTATTCACCAATCCTTAATGGACGCTGGGTTTGAAGTACCATTTTTCACTTCTGACGGTACTTGGCTTTTTGAGGGAGGGGCGATTCCCGGGGTGTTGCCCACTGCCAATGGGGAGGGGAATATTACAAATCTTAAAAAGGCGATTGATCAATACCATGATGGTGAAGGACCTTATATGGTGGCCGAATTTTACCCTGGATGGTTGGATCATTGGGGAGAGGAGTTTGTGCGAATCGGGAAGGACCAAATTGTGGCGCAAACCCAGAAATACTTGGAAAATGATGTAAACTTTAACTTCTATATGGTGCATGGGGGAACTAATTTTGGTTTTACTTCGGGTGCCAATTATGATGATCGTCACGACATCCAACCCGATATTACCAGTTATGATTATGATGCTCCCATTAGCGAAGCGGGGTGGGCAACAGAGAAGTACCGCGGGATTCGTGAACTAATGAAGCAATATGTGCCCTATGAAGTACCTGAAATACCAGCCCAGATTCCACTGATCACCGTGGACGGTGGTATCGAACTGGCTCACTCATTGTCTTTGTTTGATCTTAAAGAACACCGGGAACCGGTAATTTCGGATGAGCCGATGACCTTCGAAGCGCTCGGGCAAGGTCACGGATATGTGTTGTACAGTAAGCGGTTTAACCAACCCATAAATGGAAAATTGAAAATCCCTGGTTTGCGCGATTACGCTACAGTTTATGTGAACGGGGAATTTGTGGGAACCCTAAACCGCAATTCCAATATTTATGAGTTGGATGTCAATATTCCGTTCAACGGACGTTTGGAATTGCTAGTGGAGAATATGGGACGGATAAATTATGGTGCCAAAATAACCGAGAATGAAAAGGGAATAGTATCGGCGGTTACTATCAATGACTATGAGATCACCGGAAATTGGGAGCATTTTAAGTTCCCGCTGGACAAGATGTCTGCAGAAAGTTCTGGGAGCGCTACAAAAGGTGAACCAACACTTTATTTTGGGAAATTCACCTTGAATGAAGTTGGAGATACCTTTCTGGATATGAAAGCATGGGGAAAGGGGATTGTCTTTGTGAATGGTCATCATTTGGGTCGCTATTGGTCCATAGGGCCGCAGCAGACCTTGTACCTTCCAGGCGCTTGGCTAAAAGCGGGAGAAAACGAAATTTGCGTTTTCGAACAGCTTAACCAAAGTGTTCCTAGCAGTATTTTGACCACCAAAGTACCTGTTCTGGAAGAACTTAAGTAAGTAGTGAGCGTCCTGATGTACAGATTCTTTTGGTTAAAAATAGATAGGTCAAATTATACATGGTAAATACATCCACCGTGATGAATTAATTGGTGAAAAATATGGGAAAGTTGAATTGGATAGTATCGACAATACTCCTGGGATTGGTGGTGTCGAGCTGTAAGGAGCATTCAAAAGGTGATGAAGCCACTGCACCCTCTCCCGAGGCTAATCTGGTGCAATATGTAAATCCTTATATCGGTTCTGGAGGCCATGGTCACGTTTTTGTCGGGGCCAATGTCCCTTTTGGCGGTGTGCAATTAGGTCCGGTGAACCTGACAGAAGGTTGGGATTGGTGTTCTGGGTATCACTATTCGGATTCGACCATCATTGGTTTTGCCCATACCCACCTGAGCGGGACGGGAATTGGTGATTTGGGAGATGTGCTGGTGATGCCCTTGGTTGGGGAAGTGAATGTCGCCAAAGGAAAGCCCGAAAAACCAGATACAGGCTATTTTTCGTATTTTGACCATGAAAATGAAGTCGTTGAGGCGGGATACTATGCGGTGCAACTGGATCGCTATGATGTATATGCAGAGCTCACCGCGACCGAGCGGGCAGGTTTTCACCAATATACTTTTCCGGAAAGTGGCCAATCCAAGCTGCTTTTTAACCTAAAGCAAGGGATTGGTTGGGATGTTTCCACGGAAACTCACATCGAACTGATCAATGACACGACGATTACGGGCTATCGTTTTTCCCAAGGCTGGGCAAAGGATCAAAAATTATATTTTGCGGCCAAATTGTCCAAGCCAGTGACTTCATTTGAAGTATTTGATGAAAATGTTTCCAGAGAAGGCACTAGCCTTACGGGCAAACAGGTGAAAGCCTTGCTTGGCTTCGCTACGGCAACAGGAGAGAAGGTGCAGTTAAAAGTCGGGATCTCTCCAGTTAGTGTAGATAATGCGTTGGAAAATTTACAGGAAGAAATTCCTCACTGGGATTTTGAAGGAGCCGTGGCTTCGGCCCGGGAAAAATGGAACCAAGAGCTGAACAAGATCCAAGTGGAAATGAATGACGAGGAAGAGCTTATAAAGTTTTACACTGCGCTTTACCATACGATGATCGCCCCATCAGTTTTCAATGATGTCAATGGTGATTATGCCGGAACAGATGGCAAGGTGAGGAACGATACCACATTTACGAACCTAACTACCTTTTCCCTTTGGGATATCTATCGAGGTTGTAGTCCACTTTACAGTATATTCCAGCAGGACAGGATGGAAGATATGGTAACCTCCATGCTGAAAATATATGAGCAGCAGGGCAAGCTGCCGGTTTGGCATTTGGTGGGCAATGAAACCAATACCATGCCTGGTTACAGTGCCGTTCCCATCGTGGTGGATGCTTACCTAAAAGGAATTCCGATGGATAGTGCACTGGCCTATGAAGCGGTGAAAGCGTCTGCCATGCGCGATGATCTTGGACTGGACAAGGTAAAGGAACTCGGTTATATTCCAGCAGACGGGGAGGTGGAAAGTGTCTCCAAAGGCTTGGAATATGCCTTGTCGGATTGGTGCATAGCACAAATGGCAAAGGATTTGGGCAATAAGGAAGACGTTGAATATTTCTCCAAACGTGGAGAGAATTACAAGAACTATTTCGATCCTAAAGTGGGCTTTATGCGGGGCAGGCTGTCTGCAAATGAGTGGAGGAAACCCTTCAGTCCGTTTACCTCTGTCCATATGAAGGGGGACTTTACAGAAGGAAATGCTTGGCAATACACTTGGTTGGTACCACAGGATGTGGAAGGATTGGTGAAGCTTTTGGGCGGTAGAGAAGCATTTACGGATAAATTGGACTCACTCTTTTTCGTGGAGGGAGACATGGGGGAGGAAGCTTCAAATGATATCACTGGGCTAATTGGGCAGTATGCTCAAGGAAACGAGCCAAGCCATCATGTTACCTATTTGTACGGCTATGTGGACCAATCGTATAAGACAGCTGAGAAGGTGCGGTACATCCTCAAGCATCTCTATGCCAACGATCCAGACGGACTGAGCGGAAATGAAGATGTCGGCCAAATGTCCGCTTGGTTGGTATTGTCTTCTTTAGGTTTTTACCCCGTGGAGCCTGCAGGAGGGAAGTATGTATGGGGGAGTCCTACAGTGGATAAAGCCACCATAAGAATGGACAATGGGAAGACCTTGCACGTTAAGGTGAATAATAATAGCCCTGAGAATATTTATATCCAGAAGGTCACTTTTAATGGAAAACCATACAGTAAGCAATTTTTAATGCACGAGGATATCCTGATAGGTGGTGAATTGGTGGTGGAAATGGGCAGTGAAAGGAAGTAACCAAATGAAGGGAAAAGGGGAGATCCCAAGATCGATTACCTATGCCCCGATGGCTGTTGGACAAATCTTCGCTGTAAAATTTATTGGTAGTCATGGTTGGGATGAGAATATCGAAGTAGGTTTAGTGGTTTATTAAACCCGCTTTTTAATTTCTTAACGCCCAATACCTGCAAGGCGGATTCAGTTAATAACCTGAGCTCGACTTATTTTTTGTATTAAAATCGTCATTGCGAACCCTTTTAAGGAGGATGTGGGTCGGAAAAGGGTGTGGCAACTCGCCGCGGCGAGCTGCCACGGCTTCCACCCCTCATATCTCGCTCTAAGCCTCGCAGTGACGATTTTATAATCGAACTGAGGTTAATAAGTCCCAAAAAGGTATCGCTTCCTTATTACGGCCCTTGGTATGCCTGTTTTCCAGCCGATGGTGGAGGCCGTTAAGAAAGTGAGTTGGCTCGCGTCGTGGAACAGCGAGACCCACTCGCTTTTAGGCCGTAGCCATCGGCTGGAAATTAAAATGGGTGACGGATCCACGTCGCAGGGGAAATCCATGTTCCATTTTAAAAGGCATACCACCGGCCTAGATTTTTTTCTTTCTTTTTTCATCAATGGAAAAAAGGAAAAGGATAAAATCCACCAAAATGGCCAAAGCCATACAGTTAAAGTCAAATAGAAAAGAAACTCCTAGCAGGTGAAAACAGGGAAATAGCCTTAACTAAACGGCATTGATTCGGGGTTTAATTTAACCTCAACCAAATCAACTGATCATTCTTTCAGCGCATCCCGCCATTCGGTAAGATAGGCTACTGCGGTTTCCAATGTACAAATCGGGGCAAAGTGCCAGCGGCACGATAAATATAGTAACCTGCGGATTCATCCGCAGGAGCTTAAGCGCTACTCAACCTCCCAAAGGAGTGCCAGCGGCACGGATGATAGCTAGGCCTACACGAAAATTGTTTCCCTTCAACCCGTTTTGTGCATTAGGAATCGATATGGCCTGCCCTAATAGCTATCGGGAAGAACTGAAACTAAAAGTAAAGGATCATTCAAAGCCACCGATAATTCCCCTAATGCCAATTGGGTATCAGTTGTTTTATTTTTTAATAAAGAACCGAATCACTGCTATCGATTGTACAAATAAGAGTGAAGTACTACTGCTTTTAACCGTTTGGTAGCGATAGTGTATTATTGGAGATTCTCTTTTTTGGGACCAGTATTTTATACGTGATAAGTGCTCGCATAATGTCAATTGATCTTTCGATACTTTCTGTTGGCCAAACGGATGCGCTTAAGCTGATCCTGATTATCAGTTAGAGGGGAGTCGAGACATTGACAAACCATACTTAAAATAAAACTTGAAATGGTGGCTTTATGTGTAGATAAACGAGAAGAATAAGGTTGTTACAGATTACTGCACAAAAAAATATTGACCGGACCCCTATTTTACACAGTAGAATCCGAAAGATGTTTTAGGGTAGTTTACTATGCTCGAATGGTTCTGTTAAATTTTCAATATAGAGGATGTATAACTACAAATTGTCGAAAAATGGGGGTGGTTCAGGCGGAAAATACCAGTATATTTTGGATTGCTGTATAATCCTTCTTATAATGCAAACGATTGCATGCGCAATCGATTGCATTATAACCTTTTTTGTAACAATAAACCTCTTAAAAAATGGCACAAAATGTACCAAGAAAGCCACTTCCCAAGTGGCTGGTCGAGTTGACCTTTCAACCGATGAGATGGGGGCTTGTATTCCTTTTGGGAATAGGCCTTTCCCTAACAAGTTTTGCACAAGAAGTGGTCACCGGCACGGTGATCGCATCTGACGAAGGGGAGCCAGTCCCCGGAGCTTCGGTTCTGCTAAAAGGAACCACTACTGGAACCACTACTGACTTTGATGGCAATTACAGCATTTCCGTTCCTGATGGAGAAGCGGTGCTCGTCTTTTCATTTATTGGATATGAAAAGCAAGAGGTGTCAGTGGGGAATCGATCCACTATCGATATCGAGCTGGTATCCAGCTTGACAGACCTGGAATCAGTAGTCGTGGTCGGGTATGGTACCATGAAAAAATCTGATGTCACCGGAGCGATAGCCGGTGTGGACAGTGACCTGATTACTGAGCGGGGGACTACCAGTCCTGTGCAGTCCCTTCAGGGTAGCGTGGCCGGTGTTCAGGTGAGCAATAGCACGGGTCGATTAGGAGATGGCTTTAATATGACCATCCGTGGAAACAATTCATTGGAAGGCTCAGAACCATTGTATGTCGTGGATGGTGTTATTTCGAACAATATCGACTTTTTGAACCCAAATGATATTGCCAAAATCGAAGTGCTGAAAGATGCTTCTTCTGCGGCCATTTATGGTTCACGGGCTGCAGGCGGTGTGGTGATCGTGGAGACCAAAGGTGGAACGGATATTCCGGATGCTACCACCTTTTCCTTTGATACGTTTTACGGAGTAAAAACTCCCGCTAGGCTGCCAGAAATGATGAGTTTGGAGCAGTGGAGGGATTACCATATGTCTGCCTATTTAGGAACCACCGATAACGGGGTACACAGTAATGGCGAAAATATGACCCCACAAGAGTATGAAGATGTGGTATTGGGGTCAAATAATCCCGTTTTGGCTGAGCGATTTAATAACCTGGACGGGTTTGATTGGTACGATGCGGTGCTTAGAAACGGTATGCAAACCAACAATCACCTGACCATTTCCCATAGAAGTGGGGCATCTACTTATAACATCGGTGTAGGTTACCAAAAAGAAACGGGTACACTGGAGCAAGAGAGCCTGGATAAGTACACCTTTAACATGAATATTAACCAGCACATCAATGACAAATTCATGGCTGGTGCCAATATGGCCCTGTCCCACGGAACCAATCAGCGCGGTAGCGGAAATGCCATGCAGGAAGCTTTTAGGTTAAATCCTTTTTTAAGTCCATATGCCATTGATGAAAATGGTGATGAGATAGTGGGAGAATTATTTCCCCAACCGGGTAAGTTGACCTATCCAAATGGTGATTGGGCAGCAAATAAGACCAGTACGTATAATCCCCTTCTGGAAATCGCCAATTCCAGTGATGAGACCAGAAGCTTAAGAGGGGTTGGAAATGCCTATTTGCAGTATGACCCTTTGGAATGGCTGAGTCTGAAATCTACCTTCTCTGTAGGCTTTAACAACAACAGAAGAGGACGTTCATGGGGTGCGCAAACCAATACAGGAATTAGTACTAAAAATCTCCCTTCTTCCGAGGTTAACTATTATAATAATATGAATACAACCTGGGATAACCAGTTAAATATCAATAAGTCTGTTAACAACCACACGTTTAATTTCTTGGCGCTTCAAAGCATTTTTGTGGATCGCACAGAAACTGCATTCATGTCAAGTACACAACAACCCTTCGAAACTGAGTTTTACAATGTTGGTTCAGGACTTCAGGAGACTTTCGATCTTGGTAATGGTTTTAGTAAGAGTCAATTGGCTTCATTTGCACTACGTCTAAACTATTCATATTTGGATAAGTACTTGGTAACGGTTTCCAATAGATGGGACGGGTCTTCCTTACTTTCTGAAGGTAACAAGTGGCAAGCCTTTCCATCAGTTGCTTTAGGTTGGAGGTTGAATAAAGAGGACTTTTTGGCCAATTCATCCACTGTTTCAGATTTAAAGTTAAGAGCCGGCTATGGAACGGTGGGGAATAATAATGTAGCGCCTTACAGAACGGTGAATGCGTTGACCGACCAGACATATTATGATTTTGATGGTGTGGCAGCCAATGGTTGGGCACAAAATACCCTTGCCAATAAATTACTCACATGGGAAAAGACCGAGGAGATCAACGTGGGGGTAGATTTTGGATTTCTGATGAACCGTATCACCGGTAGTGTGGATTATTATAACCGGCTTTCTGATAACCTGCTGGTGACCCAACAGCTACCTTTGGAGATGGGCTTTAGCGATATTGCCTCAAATGCCGCTTCTGTACGGAACAAAGGGGTGGAAGTGATGTTGAACACCATCAATGTGGAAAACAGCTTGGTGACTTGGTCGACTACTTTTACGTTTACCAAAAACACCAATTCCATTGAGTCCTTGTACGGCCAATCGGAAGTGGATGATGTAGGAAATGGTTGGTTTATCGGAGAGTCCATCGATGCGCATTATAATTATATTTATGATGGAGTATGGCAAGCAGGTGAGGATGCCGCTGCTTATAACCAAACCGAAGGACAGGCTAAAGCAAGAGATGTAAACAATGACGGTGCGATAAATCCCAATGACGATCGGGTGATCCTTGGTTCTTCTAATCCTTCCTGGACGGGAGGTATTATTTCCAATCTCCAGGTAGGCAATTTTGACATGAACTTCTCAGTGGCAACCCAGCAAGGGGTATTGGCTTACAGTGATTTCCATAGCAATTTTACGAACGTTACCGATAGAGGACGCCAAAAACTGGCCATCCCCAATTGGTATGTTCCGGAAAATCCAGTGGGAATTCCAGCACGAGTAACCAATGAATACCCTCAGCCAAGAAATGAAGGTGCTCACTGGGGTAGCGGAATGGCCTATTATAAAGATGCTTCCTTTGTGAAGGTCAATAATATTGGGGTAGGCTATACCCTTCCAGAAACCTTACTTAGCCGTGCCAACCTCAAGAAGGTAAGGGTGTATGTCAATGTGCTTAATCCGTTTACGTTTACCGACTATGATGGTTGGGATCCTGAATGGGCTCAAGCTAGTTTGGGAATCGGACGTGTAAGTACTATTACGACGCAGTTTGGATTAAGTGTTAAGTTTTAATTTACAGATTTGAAGAATGATGAAGAAGATAAATTCAATTTTCGCCATGATCATGCTGTTCGCAGCTACCGGCTGCGCAGAGTTTTTGGATGAGGATAATAAATCGAATGTAATAGCAGAGGAATTCTACCTGACTGCTGAAGGATATGAGGCCTTGATAAATGCGAATTATTCAGCACTTCGTAATATTTATGGAGATGACCCCTGGATGTTTGTGTGTGGGACTGACCTGTACCAAGAAGGTCGTGATCGCCCTCCCCAAGGCTTAAGTAAATATTTTGAGCTGAACAGTGCCTCCTCCGGGGTGGATTTTCTATACGTAAATTGCTACAAGGCCATTCAATTGGCCAATTCGGCTATTCATTATGCCGATATCACGGAGCAGACAGGGGTGACCACCCAATACTTGGGGGAAGCGCGGTTTTTGAGAGCCAATGCTTATTTCCTACTGGTGCAGAGTTATGGTGGCGTAGGAATGATTACCGAATACGTGGAGGAGCCTATTTTAGAATTTGATCGTTCCAGCGCTCAAGAGGTATATGCCTTTATTATTTCAGAATTGGAAGGGGCCATGGGGCAGGTGTCTTCGGGTGCCTATGATGGACACGTAAACCAGCGAGCTGTCGAAAACCTGTTGGCAAAGGTGCACCTTACCAGGGGATACGAAGAATTTGGTACGGCCGATGACTTCTCCAAAGCAGCAGCTTATGCCGATAATGTGATCAATGGCCAAGCGCTTAACCTTACTTCGGAAGAACTTTGGACTCCGGGAAACGATATGAATGAGGAAGTGATCTTTTCGGTACAATGGAGTGCAGGATCGATCAGTGCTGATCCAACTGGTATTGGCAATGAGCAGCAAAGCTATTTTGGTCCCTACATGGGAGGTTCAGAAGTGTCCGGAGATGCTCCCTATAAAACATACACGACTTTGCCCAACCGATTTGCCCTTAATCTATTTGAGGAAGGGGATGAAAGGTGGTATTCGACCTTTATGACAGAGGTTTTTACGAGATATTATGCCTATTACGATGAGGATGATCATAGCTCCTTGATGGTAGCGGATTTCTACGAACCTAGGTGGTTTACGGCACAGGACAGCATCGATTATGTAAGTGCTCATCCTAACGTCGAATACCATTCTTATGGCACTACAGACCCTAATGGAGGGGCTATTTCTTTGGATAGGGCTACGATGATCGTAAAGAAGTTTGATGATCCTACATCACTATTTGGTGGATCCACCAGTACACGGGATTTCATCGTTTCCAGACTTGGAGAGACGTATTTGGTGGCTGCTGAGGCTTATTTGCAGGCTGGAGATCCATCTACTGGACTTGATCGATTGAATGTGGTCAGGGAGCGGGCAGGTGTCGCCGATGCTACATTGGCAGAATTTGATATCGATTATGTCCTGGATGAAAGGGCTCGGGAACTTTTGGGAGAATACCATCGGTGGTTTGACCTGAAAAGAACTGGTAAATTGGTAGAAAGGGCTTCAGCTCATAACAGTTGGATTACTGAATCCAATTTCGAAGGAGCGAACGGGAACCTTAAAATCCTCAGACCGATCCCTCAAAATGCCATTGACCTTAACCAAAACAAAGATTTTCCTCAAAATCCTGCTTATGACTAAGCAAAGGGTAAAATGTGAATATGAAAAGAGGGCGGCCAATGTTGGCCGCCCTCTTTTCATATATTTACCATCTTCTTAAAAGAGGGAGAAGCTCCGGATTACCCAAAATAATCCTTGGTACTAAAATTCATATCGTACCCAATATACCTCTTGATTTTATTATCCAAGGTCCAAATTTTCAGATCATATGTTTTGGCACATAGGATAATCATGGCGTCAATAAGCCCTACTCCATGGTGAATTAACTTGTTTTCTTGGGAATAAATACCCGCGCTAAAAGTCAATCCCGGATAATCCAAGAGTTTCATATTGGAGAAAAACTCCATTATGAAAGTGACTTCCTTTTTATGTTTGGCTCCTTGCGCCAGTTCTGCAAAAACCACTTCAAGGCTGTAGGCATTGCCTTCTTCAATGAGTTGAAGACCCGGATTGATAAAGTCCGGATTGCCCCGGAAATATTCTATCCAAACCGACGTATCTACCAATACGCCGTTCATTCGCGGTTTTGTTCTCGGAGGTGGTCTGCACCATAGGAAAACTCCAGAGGTTCATTTACAAGCTTAGAGGACAAATGTTGAATTTTACGCTTGGACAGATAATCCTTGATGGCAACTTTAAGTCCATCTGTAATGGTCTTTGCCCCGGTTTCTTTGATCAGTTCCTCAATCATTCTATCTTCGATGATGGCTGTAATTTTCATAATCTTATTGTTTTATTTGAAAAAAAATATACGATAATGAATCGTATATTTAAATAGTATAGAAGCTTTTTTTTCTTAAATAGTTCTTTTTTAAGTAGTTGTGGTGTTTTTTAGAGCGCAGATGGTATTATTTAAATCCAATTTCCAGCTGGTCTGGCAGGAGTTTAAATGATCTTCGGTGCAGTGGGGTAGGACCCAGGTTTTGAATTCCGGTACGATGTTGTTTGGTGGGATAGCCCACGTTTTTCTCCCACCCATATCCTGGAAACTCTTTGGCATAGGTGGTCATGAGATTGTCCCGGTGCACTTTGGCCAATATGGATGCGGCCGCGATGCTGGCGTATTTGGCATCTCCCTTAATGATGCAATCAAAGGGAATTTCCAGGTCGCTTTTAAAGCGGTTGCCATCGATCAATAGATGATCAGGCCTGACAGTAAGTGCCTGTATGGATCTGGTCATGGCCAAAAAAGAAGCGTTGAGGATGTTGATCTCATCGATTTCTTGTACGGATGATTCAGCTACCGCCCACGCGATGGCCTTTTCCTTGATTTCATCGACTAAACTTTCCCTGTTGGACTTGCTCAATTTTTTGGAATCATTGATGAGGGCGTGTGCGAAGTCATTGGGCAGAATCACGGCAGCAGCCACCACGGGGCCACATAAGCAGCCTCGGCCCACTTCATCACAGCCCGCCTCCAATCGGTCAGCTTCTAAATAAGGTAATAGCTTCATCAATAACTTTTTCTTCTCTTGGGTAATATTTATGGATCATTTCCGCTACCAGACCTGTCCATCCCGTTTGGTGGGAGGCGCCGAGGCCTTTCCCGTTGTCACCATGAAAATATTCATAGAAAAGTAGGTAATCCTTAAAATGAGGATCATTTTGCATCTTTTCATTATCCCCAAAGACAGGTCTTTTCCCTTCTTTATTGCGCATAAAGATCTCTATGTTTCTAAGGGACAGTTCTTTGGCGATGATGTCAAGTGTCGCGTATCTCCCAGAACCAGTGGGGTATTCGATAGGAAAATCCCCTCCATAGTAATAGTTGAATTTCTTTAGGGCTTCCATGATCAGCCAGTTAATAGGGAACCATATCGGTCCTCGCCAGTTTGAATTGCCACCAAACATGCGGGTGTTGGATTCCCCAGGCGTGTACTCCACGGTATGTTTTTCGCCATTTAACTTCATGGAATAAGGGTGGTCTTTATGGTATTTGGATACAGAGCGAATGCCATAATCAGAGAGAAATTCATCTGGATCCAATAACTTCTTGAGCAAGCTCTTCATTCGATGCCCTCTCAGCAAGGAGAAAAGATGGCGTTTATCCTTGCCAGGCTCGATCCAGTTGGAAACCAAGGATGCCAGTTTTGGTTTTTCTTTTAGGAAGAAGTCCAGCCGTTTTTTGAACTCGGTGAGATTTTCATACATTTCTTCTTTGATAGGTTCCACGGCAAATAGCGGTATGATCCCAACGATGGACCTTACTTTCATACGCTTGGGGGCCGTGTCATCGATGTGCAGGACATCATAAAAGAAATTGTCTTCGTCATCCCAGAGGCTGATATTGTCCCCAGAGATGTTGTTCATGGCACCTGCGATATACAGGAAATGTTCCAGAAACTTGGTGGCGGTATATTGATAAACTTTGTTGAACTCACATAAGTCCAGCGAAATCCTCAATAAATTGAGAGAGAACATGGCCATCCATGACGTGGCATCTGCTTGCTCCAATCGGCCACCAAATTTATCCACATGGCTTCGGTCAAAAAGGCTGACATTATCCAGTCCCAAGAAGCCGCCTTCAAAGATATTCTGTCCATCGCTGTCTTTTTGGTTTACCCACCAAGTGAAGTTGAGCATCAGCTTGTGCATGGCACGTTCCAGAAATTCCTGATCGCCCTTGCCGCCGTTCATTTTCTTGTCCATCTGGTAAACCCGGTGCACGGCATAGGCGTGGATTGGAGGGTTCACGTCGTTAAAATTCCACTCGTACGCAGGGACTTGGCCATTTGGGTGCATGTACCATTCGCTTAATAGCAAGAGGAGCTGCTCTTTGGCAAATTCCGCATCAAGCCTAGCTAACGGGATGCAGTGGAATGCCAAATCCCACGCAGCATACCAAGGGTATTCCCACTTGTCCGGCATGGAAATAATATCGTAATTCTGAAGGTGCCTCCAGTTATGGTTTCTACCCTTTTTACGTTCTTGGGGTGGCATATAGCGGCCAGGATCTCCTTCCAGCCAGCGTTCTACATTATAGTAATAAAACTGCTTGCCCCACATCATGCCGGCATAAGCCTGTCGCTGGATGCTACGGAGCTCCTTGTCCGTAACATGCCCTTGAAGGTCATGATAAAATTCATCTGTTTCCTGCAGCCGTTTTTCAATGATGCTGTCACCGTCTTTGGTGTCCACCGCAGCATTTTTATGGGCCATGCGAAAGGATACGGTGTGGCAGCCTCCAGCAGGAATTGTCACTTTGTAAACTGCTGCAGCTTTGGTGCCGAAATGGTCGGGATTGAGGTGGCCTGTTTCACCGTCCACCACATAGTCATTGATGGCATCTTTCAGGAATTCTTTTTGGTTTCCAATATTGTATAGCTTCTCCCTATTGGTTTCATTGTCGCAAAACAGTAGCTCAGGATCTCCATCGAAGTGGAAATGGTAGTTGCCCAATTTGGGGTTGGAAGCAAGGATTTTGTGGTTATTACTTTTACTTAGCTTGGGCAAAAATGGTTCATGTCCTGTAAACCATGTCTTTCTGAACCAAATGGTGGGCATTACCCAGATTTCCGCATCTTCCTTGCCGCGGTTATGAATCGTGGCTTTGGCTACGATATCTTCATAGTCTTCCTTCGCGTACTCCATGAAAATATCGAAATAGGCATCATCTTCAAAAATTCCGGTATCGATCAGTTCATACTCAGGGTCATTTTTCCCCCTTTTGGCATTTTCATCGACCAGTTCTTGGTAGGGGAATTCATGTTGAGGATACTTATAAAGCATCTTCATATAGCTGTGCGTAGGTGTGGCGTCCAAATAATAGTAGAGCTCCTTTACATCTTCCCCATGGTTCCCTTGGTTTCCTGTGAGGCCAAATAGCCTTTCCTTGATCATGGGGTCTTTTCCGTTCCAGAAAGCCCAGGCCATGCAGAGTTTTTGCTTGCTGTCACTGAATCCCCCAATACCTTCTTCTCCCCAGCGATAGGCCTTGCTACGGGCATTTTCGTGGGTCACGTTTTCCCATGCAGCGCCGTCTGGACTATAATCCTCCCTCACAGTTCCCCATTGCCTTTCCGTAAGGTAAGGGCCCCACTTTTTCCAATGCTTTAACCTGTCGGTATCTTCTTTAAGTCTTGTTCTCTCTATATTCATGAAATTGTCTTCAAAGCCAAAACCCGAATTTACGAGTTTTATTAAAAACTATATCTTTGGAGTGGTTAAGCTTTTACGAAGAAAATTATTTTTTATTGGAAATCGATTAAGACTGATTTGACCAAAATGAATGAAGCGAAAAACAGCTGCTAATTCAGACGTTAACCGTGTATTTTGGATAGCTTACAGGCAAGTTAGGCTGCCAGTTATTTTGGGATGATAAAATTTCCGAAAGCTTTTTTTCCAATTCCCTTTCCCAATCTACAAAATTGGAAGGGGTATTATGCGAAGATTGTAAAAAAATATCAAATTTTTTGAAATCGAACTCGTTGTGGGATATTCCCGCTTGGGCGGCCAAGGCATCAAGGGCATTGCAAGCCTGCTCATACTGCCCCTTCACGGGTACCATCATCACGGGCTTTCCAAAGTACATCGCTTCACAAATCGATTCAAATCCCGCTGTGCTCAGCAATCCACGACAAGCGGCCATTTTTTCCAGGTAGAGCTGGTCGTCAATCTGGTGAAACGTGAGGTTAGGCGTAGGATAATATGGAGAAGGCATCTCTTTTTTGTCCCAAAATGCCTCGATTTTTATATCGGGATGTTTTTTACTAAAAGCGATGACCTCTTCTGAATAGCCAGAATTTACCATGTAAGTAAGGATATAATCACCTGAGGATGGCTGTAGTTGTTTCACTTTTGGTCGGAGAAGGGGAGGAATGACGGTTATATTGTTTCCGAATGATGGCGGCAAGCTTCGAAAAGATAGGGCAAGGCACTTTTGTGCGCCCAAGGCGGTAACTTTAGTGTTTAATTTGAAAAGAATTTTTTGGATAGGGGCGCCGGGCGCAAAGGGAAAATCAGGATGTGATATAAGGTACTGGTGGCCAATCGTCCAAAAGGAGGACTTTGGTCGATAAAAGAAATTATAAATGCCAGCCAAGAGATCGTAAAAGTTCAGGATAATATCTGGCTGACTGCTTTTGACCACTTGGTCTATCAGATTTAAACTGTCCGAAAACCGTCTGGCCCTGTAGAGGTTATGGCGGATAGTCTTGCTGATATTGATGGATTTTTCCTTTTTGTCAGCTACAAAATTGGGACTCTCAAACTGGATGAGGTTGGTTTTTAGGCCTTTTCTCACAAATTCAGGAATATTCCGGCGGCTGCTTGTGCCGATCAGTACATCCGATACCAGATGACCCTGACTTTTCAGCAACTCAAATAATGCCAATGCCTGTGTCATGTGGCCTCGACCTTCACCCTGTACGATAAAGATAAACTTCATGTTCAAAAGCGGAATGGCGGCAGTTCCAGGTCTTCATTTGGTTTTTGGAAGGAAACTGCAGCGTAGGATTCATTTTCTTGAATGGGGATGATTTTGCCGTCGTTCATGTTGTTTTTGGCAAAATCAAGCTCATTGTAATAGATGAGTTGCCAGTTGCCTTCATAATCCTCTGCCAGTGCACTCATGGTCTCTACCCAATCTCCGGAATTAAGGTATTCGATACCGTCGATGGTTCTGGATTCGGCTTTGTGGATGTGTCCACAGATGATCCCGTCACAGCCCTTGGTCTTTGCCATGATTGCCAGTTCCTTTTCGTATTTGTCTATGTAAGAAACGGCTGATTTTACTTTCCCTTTTACATATTGGGAAAGTGAATAATAGGGAAGCCCTCTTTTCCTTCTGTAATGGTTGATTTGACGGTTTAGCCAGAGTAAAAAAGTATAGCCAATATCACCTAGGTAGGCTATCCAGCGTAGGTTTGTGGTGATGCTGTCAAAGACATCTCCATGAAGGATATAATATTTTTTGCCACAGGATTCGTACATCATGTCCTTTTGGATGGAAAGGTTTCCGATTTTCAAAGGAAGCACCTGATCCAAAAAATCATCGTGATTTCCACGCAGGTAATATACCTTCGTGTTATCATTCTCGATCATCTTAAGAATCCTGTTAAAGAAGCGTGTGTGCTTTCGCTTCCAGACCCCAGATTTCTTAAGTTGCCAACCGTCTATAATATCACCGTTTAAGATGAGGTTTTCACAGCGGTATTTTTTAAGAAATCGAACGACCTCTTTTGCTTTGGAACCCTTTGTTCCCAAATGGATATCCGAAAGTACGATGGTTTTGAATTGTGTCTTCAATATCTTACTTGTTTTGGTAGCAAGATATAAAATGGGAATTAATTGATGATGAATGACTTATTATCAAAATGCGATGCTTTCAGAGAAAGTTGTATTTTCTTGTGAAATAAATGTTACCTAAATATTAAAAAGCTCGTTTACAGGAGGTTTGATACTGTGGCTAGGGTTGGGGATTGATGAAAATATAATTTTGCCAAGGCAACGGACTTGATGGAGCGTTGTTTTCTGAGGTGGATTATTGCTGCGCTAGGCATTAAAGATGAGCTTGAAGGTGGTCCCCTTGCCGACAGTGGACTTTACTTGGATATTGCCCTTGTGCCTTCTCATGATCTGTTTGGAAAGACTTAGGCCGATACCAGAGCCTTTCTTTTTGGTGGTAAAGAAGGGGATGAAAATTTTGTTCAGCGCGTCCTCTTCAATCCCTTTTCCCGAATCAGAGATTTCTATAATTATTTTTCCTGCTTCGTCAATAAAGGCATGTAGGCTGATCTTTTTGGAATCGGCTTCTTCCACTGCGTGGATGGCATTTTGAATGATGTTTATCAGCACCTGTTCGATGAGCGAACTATCAGCAAATAACAGCAGGTCTTTGGGCTCGATCCTCTTTTCACAGCCAATCCCATGCTGCTCAATCTGGTGTTGGAAGAGAACGGCCAGCTGGTCAAACAACTCCTGTAGGCTGATGGCCGAGAACTTCGGTACTGGAATATGGGCGAGGCTTCTGAAGTCGCTTACAAAGTCAATCAATCCCTCACTTCGTTTTTCAATGGTGCTAATCCCCATAAGGTAGTCCTCTATCTCTGCTACGGGGACTGCTTGATCTTTTTCTACTTGCGATTGGATGTCGCTTTTTATGGTGGAGGCCAAGGATGAAATGGGAGCGATGCTGTTCATGATCTCATGGGTAAGCACGCGCACCAGGTTTTGCCACGCTTCCATTTCTTTTTCCTCCAATTCACTTTGGATGTTTTGGAGGGAGACTAGCTTGAATTTCACCCCCCTTAGCACCAACTCAATGACATAAACGGACAGCTGCATGATGCCGTCTTGATGGGCGATTTTTATGAGCTCGCTTCCTCCTGTCCTGAGCGTCTGAATGGCATTGTGGAGTTCTTTGTTGACCTTGTCGATTTCTTGAATATTGCCCAGTTGGTCAATGTTGAGCATGCGCTTGGCAGCAGTATTGAGGATCTGAATCCTGCCATCCTCTTCAAAAGTGATCAGTCCGATGCTTAGGTGCTGGAATACGGACCTAAAGTACTGGTAATTGGCTTCTTTTTCGGCTTGGTCTTCTTTTAGTTTTGCCAGGATGGCATTGAACTCAATGTGGAGGTCATCGGTTTCGGTACCGTCAAATTTTACTGGATATACCGTGGAATAGTTGTTTTGTTTGATATTGTCCAAAAACTGGCGCACCTTCTTAAAGCTGCTCTCGGCGTAGTTGACCAGAAAAATCAGTTGTGCAATGACAAGAATGATAAACAGTGAAGTGATAAACACCCCAGTACTGTTCAGAATTGCATAAGAAAGTACAAAGAGTGTCAAGGTAAGCAATGCGACCCTACCGAGTAAGCCAATTTTATAATCCATATTTTTCCAGTCTTCTGTACAGGGATGCCCTGGTCAGTCCGAGTTCTTTTGCTGCTTTGGAGATGTTTCCTCCGTTTTTATCGATTGCTTTTTGAATCACGTTCTTTTCTACTTCATCCAGGTTAAGGGTTCCATTACTTTTTACCTTTTCTGTCGTTGGTTTGGACGAAAGGAAAAAGAAGTCCCTACTGTCCAGTTCATTACCTTCTGCCATGATGATGGCCCTTTCTATGGCATGCTGCAGTTCACGGATATTGCCCGGCCAGCTATAGTTTTGGAGCAGTTGGATGGCGGCAGGTTTGAAACCTGAAAAATCCTTACGGTATTTTTTTGCATAGATTTTCAGGAAATGGTTGGCCAGCAAGGGGATGTCATCCTGTCTTTCCCGAAGAGGAGGGAGAAATATCTCCACGGTGTTGACCCGGTATAGCAAATCCTGGCGGAAGGTATTGTCCATTACCATATCATGGACTTTCATATTGGTGGCGCTGATTAGTCTGATGTCCACCGGGATGGATTTATTGGTGCCGATACGGGTGACTTCACGTTTTTGGAGGACGGTAAGGAGCTTGGATTGGAGCGGCATGCTGAGGTTACCGATTTCATCAAGGAAGAGTGTGCCCTTGTCGGCGACTTCGAAGCGTCCTGCGCGGTCTTCTTTGGCATCGGTAAAGGCTCCTCTTTTATGCCCAAATAGCTCACTTTCGAATAAAGTCTCCGTAATGGCCCCCATGTCCACACCGACAAAAATCTCATCCCTTCTGAGTGATCGGTCGTGGATTGCCCTGGCTATAAGTTCTTTACCTGTGCCGTTTTCTCCCAAGATCAGCACGTTGGCGTCTGTTTGGGCCACTTTGTCTATGATGGAGAATATATTCTTCATTGAAGAACTTTGCCCTATGATTTCCGAAAAGGGTTTCTTCATATCCGCTTGGAGCTGGCGGGACTTTTGGGAGATGTTGTCCACTTGGTCATAGCTCTCTTTCAGTCTGCTGGCAGCACTCAAGGTGGCCAATAGCTTTTCATTTTGCCAGGGTTTGAGGATAAAATCAGTGGCACCTTCCTTCAGTGCCTGTACGGCCATTTCCACGTCTCCAAAGGCTGTAATAAGAATGACCACGGCCTTCGGGTCGATTTCTTTGATCTGTTTTAGCCAATGGAAACCTTCTTTCCCAGAAGTGGTGTCTTCTGTAAAATTCATGTCCAGAAGGATGACATCATAATTGTTGTTGTTGACCAAAAATGGAATCCTTCGAGGATCTTTTTCTATGGTAACTTCTTTTGCATATTTTTTTAGCAGCATTTTCGCCGCAAATAGGAGGTCTTCATTATCGTCAACGATCAATATTTTGCCTAAGCTAGTGTCTTCCATCATCGTGTGTGTTTTTGTTATGCAATATGCTTTGGCTTTTGCTTAAATGGTGCCATCTTTATAAATGCCTAATTTAACGAATTTAAATAGGTTTTTAGGTATTTGGTGTTCGTTAATGAACAAAAATAGATCGTTTTTGAACGGTTTTTAAATCAACCTTGGGATTCTTTTTTATCCCTTCCAAAAAGTATTACCTTTAGCGTTATTCACAAAAAAAGAAATAATAAATGTCTGTAGCAACTAAAGGAAGTACCGTAAAAGTACATTACACTGGTAAGTTAAAAGACGGAACCGTATTCGACTCTTCAGAGAACAGAGAGCCACTTCAGTTTACAGTAGGCGATGGAAATATGATCAAAGGGTTTGACACTGCTGTAAGCGGAATGGAAGTAGGACAGGATAAAAGCATCACGATCCCTAGCGCCGACGCATATGGAGATAAAAGAGATGATATGATGATCGACGTGCCTGTGGAGCAAGTACCTGCAGACATTAAACCCGAAGTGGGGATGGATCTTTCTATCCAGAATCAACAAGGTCAGCCTGTGCCTGTGAAAGTGGTGCATGTAGATGAGCAAAAAATCACTTTGGATGCCAATCACCCATTAGCAGGTGAAGATTTGGTGTTTGATATCAAATTGGTAGAAGTAGAATAAGAAAGTGATTTCTTAAAATCAAAAAATGAGAGCCCGGTTTTCCGGGCTTTTTTTATGGGGGATAATCGAGGGGTAAATGCGGGTAAAAGGGATCAAGTTTAAAAGTTGGGGGCTACCAGTTTCCTTAATGGCAAAATCCCCGTTTAAAAATGCCACATAGTACCAAAGGCACCAAGTGCATGTTGGAACTGACTTTAACCCGCATTTTGCACTAGCCTATCTATTGCGACCTGACACTACTTCAAAATCAGTCGCTTCGCTGCTGTTTTCGTTTTCACCATAGCGATGCTATGATTCAATCTCGAAACAGCCTATTACTTGATCCGGGAAAAGCATAACAGTTTGGGACGGCTAATTTTATCAATGGTAAAATCCTGGATAACTAAAAATACCACAACATCCCAATGGCACCAAGAGGACGGTTTAACCCGGAATATGCATTAGCCTATCTGTTGCGACCTGAAACTGCTTCAAAATCAGTCGTTTCACTTTAGTTTTCGGCATTACCGTAGCGGTGCTACGCTAATGCCTCCAAACTAACTGATTTTCTTGCACTTTCAGCTCTCACTACGATTCCTAACGCATAATCCGGGTTTAAGCTGAATCGAAAGCAATCTACGATTGCTTTGTCCCACGGATCCTTGGTGTCGTATCATTGTATCAATAAATAAAGAAATTTATCGCCCCATAGAAATACGGATTGATCCTCAATTTACTTATTTCTCCAGTGTGCTGTCACGTTTATGGTCAGAAGTGGTACGGGAGCTGGCGACATCATGCTTTTTGACTCCTTGAGGATTGGCATAGATGCTTTTTGTTTTATTGTATTTGGAGTTTCCTACCTCTACTACAAACAGCTCACTGCTGATATGTGAAAAATCATAGTTTTTTTGCTTACCGTCTTTGGGTTTTATGGTATCCTCCATGATCAAGTTTCCAATGATATCAAAAATCTTCACGGATGTGTTGTTCTGTACATCATCTTCTAGGATGATCTTGAATTTTTTTGATCCAGTAGATTTTAGGTTAAAATCTACGTCGGGCTTGTTCAGGTTTTTGGGAAAAGTAATATTGTTTTCCGATTTCTTAAGGAAATTTTGGGCATAAAATTCTCGGGCCGTACCGGATGATACCAGTAATGCTGCAGTTAGAAAAATGATATGTAAAATCTTACTTAGTAAATGTTTTCTCATCGGGTCGCAAAATTGCAAAAATCAAACCAGATTTCGAATCAAAATCGTGTTTTTATTGGAAATATTCTAAAAAATCTAGCAATTCTGATGAAACAATTAAAAGTAAGGTCGTATATGCGGGTAAAAACGCGGATAATAGGTTGTTTTGTGCTGATGGTGGTACTTTGTCCAGTGTGTTAAAACTGGTTAAAATTGTGGAGATTGGGTAGCAGTTACTCCATGGTGAACAAACCGTCAGGAATTTTGTAGGTACAGATCCTTTTTTTTGTGTAGAAACCTATCATTTTTTTTCCGATAGCAACAGAGGATGATTTAAAAGGAGCTTCCACACGTTTTGATTTTCCTGATAAATAATCAGTGATGACGAGATATTTGCCTTCCATATGTAGCAGAAAATTACCGTGAAGAGCGAGTTTATGATCGACAATAATGGGTAGGAAACCTAAATAGTTACTTTGATTGTCCAGCAGGTAAATGCCTTTATCCTTAGCATTAATAAAGACGATGTTTTTATGCTCTACGATCTCCTCTACCGTCCACTCTCCCTCGGGAATGATCAGGTTAAGAGGTTGGTTTTGAAGGATAGAACCCCTTTGATAGTCCCATTGGAGCAGATGGTAATTGGTTTCGTCAAAGAGCCAAACTTTAAGATTATTGCCCAATGATGCCGCACGGATGTTACCAAAATCAGGAGTGATCAACCTGGAAGAGTAGAGTGGGACCATAAATCGGTCAAGTATTTCAATCCGCTGAAGATCGCGCGAAAAGGTGAAAATATTGACTGTCTTGGCGGCCTCAAACTGCTGTAGGGGGCTTTGATAGGCAGGAGAATAATAGTTGCTGGAATCATCAGCAAAGTGGTACCGGACGGTGATGTTTCCCTCTTGGTCCGAATAGAAGAGGTTGTCCTTGTTGTCATAATCTACCAATCCGATGGAAGGAAGCGAGTCGGAAAAGGTCGCTTCCCATACGATGTCCTGGGCTTTGGAAGCGGATAGGACCGATGCCATCGACAACAGGAAAATCCACAGAGCTTTCATTCTTCAAAAACCGATAATTCAAATTTCTCTCCATCAAATACGCCATAGGTGTATTGGCTTACCCATTCGCCGAGGTTGAAGTATATCGAATCCTCACTGACATCCAATGTCAGCGGAAGGTGCCGATGACCGAATACGTAATAGTCAAAATGCATCTTTTTTTCGACATCCTTGCAGTATTGCCAGAGCCACTCATCATTTCCTTTGAAGCTGTCTTCGTTTTTGGCCTGATTGCTGATGCGGCTACTACCCGACCATTTTTCAGCGATCTTGATCCCAATGTCCGGATGAAGCCATTTGAAGAGTCCTTGGCAAAACTTATTGGTAAAGACCTTCTTGAGCAGTTTATAGTTTTTGTCTCCTGGTCCCAGGCCGTCCCCGTGCCCCACAAGTAGTTTCTTGTTGTTGATTTCAAGCGTGATGGGGTTGTGATAGATGGGGATGTTGAGTTCTTTCGTGAAATAATCCTTCATCCACATGTCGTGGTTGCCAGTAAAGAATATGACCGGGACACCTTTATCCCTGAGTTGTGAAATTTTACTGATAAATTTGATAAAGCCTTTTGGGATGACCGTGTCATATTCAAACCAAAAATCAAATATGTCCCCCACCAAAAAGATGGCGGCCGCTTCATTCTCAATTTGGCCAAGCCACCGAATGATTTTGTCTTCTCTTAATTTACTGGTTTGCTGGTCAGGAGCCCCAAGATGAAAATCAGAAGCGAAAAATACCTTTTTATGGGGTGTTAATTGAATGTTCATGAATTTCTTATGGCGTTCCAATGGGATAAGGTGAATATAGTCTTGTTTTGTCAATTCCCTAACCAGTGATCACGTTTTTTGATTGGGTTTTGGTTTAAAACAGATGGTTAACCAAAATTAACAATCTTTTCAGATAAGCAAAATGAAGGGATAAAGTGGTGTCCTTACTTGGGTAATAAATATAAAAGGCTTCCCTCCAATTTTATTGGGGAGAAGCCTTTTGTGGAATCGATCGTCTGTTGCTACTTGTCTTTTTCCTCGCTGAGGCTTTCCTCTACATCTGAGGAGTCATCACCAGATACTTTGGGCGAATTGTCTGCCTTGTTGTCTTCGGCCTTATTATCAGTCTTTTTTGTGAAAGCCTCATAAGTAGTTTCCTTGTCAAAAGGACGCTTACCGATGAGTTTTTCCAGGTCAGACTGGAAGATGATTTCTTTTTCAAGTAATTCCTGCGCCAGTTTTTCCAATTCCGGCTTTCGCTGGTTGAGGAGCTGCTTGGTCCTGTCATAAGCGAAAGTAATGAGGTTTCTTACCTCTTCGTCTATGGTTTCGGCGGTAGCTTCGGAGTAAGGCTTGTCAAATTTATATTCGCTTCCTTTGCTGTCATAGAAAGACACGTTGCCGATTTTGTCATTCATACCATATATGGAAACGATGCTGTAGGCCATTTTTGTCACCCTTTCCAAGTCGCTAAGTGCGCCAGTGGATATTTTATCAAAGATGATTTCTTCGGCAGCACGTCCACCAAGGGTCATGCACATTTCATCGATCAACTGCTCTGTTTGGTAGAGGAATTGTTCCTTGGGAAGGTATTGGGCATAGCCCAAAGCTGCGATTCCCCTAGGTACGATACTTACCTTTACCAGTGGATCTGCGTGCTCTAGGAACCATCCGGCTACTGCATGGCCCGCTTCGTGATAAGCAACAATTTTCTTTTCCTCAGGAGAGATGATCTTGTTTTTCTTTTCTAGTCCTCCGATGACACGATCCACGGCATCTTGGAAGTCTTCCATGTCCACAGCTGCTTTATTTCTACGAGCAGCGATCAGGGCCGCTTCGTTACAGACATTGGCGATTTCTGCTCCTGCGAAGCCAGGTGTTTGTGCCGCCAGCTTTTTGGGATCAATATCTGAATTGGTTTTGATAGGAGCCAAGTGTACCTTGAAAATGGCTTCCCGGCCTACTATATCCGGCTTGTCAATGCTGATCTGGCGGTCAAATCGTCCAGGTCTAAGCAATGCGCTGTCCAGTACGTCAGGACGGTTGGTCGCTGCCAATACAATGACACCCGTATCAGTACCAAAGCCATCCATCTCTACCAAAAGCGAATTGAGTGTGTTTTCGCGCTCGTCATTGGAGCCGGGCATTTGGCCTTTTCCACGTGATCTACCGATGGCATCTATCTCATCAATAAAGATGATACAGGGTGCTTTTTCCTTGGCTTGCTTGAAGAGGTCACGGACCCTGGCTGCTCCCACACCTACAAACATTTCTACGAAATCAGAACCTGAAAGTGTGAAGAATGGCACGCCTGCCTCACCAGCTACTGCTTTTGCCAAGAGGGTCTTGCCGGTACCGGGAGGGCCTACCAACAGTGCTCCTTTAGGGATCTTACCACCCAACTTGGTGAACTTGGCAGGATTTTTCAAAAATTCTACGATTTCCTGTACTTCCTCTTTGGCCTCATCCAAACCTGCCACATTGCCAAAGGTGATTTTTACCTTGTTTTCAGCGTCAAATAGCTGGGCTTTGGATTTCCCGACATTGAAGATTTGGCCACCAGGTCCACTTGGGCCGGCCATTCTTCTCATCATGATCCAGAATAGGAAGAATACCAACAGTAAGAATCCAAAACTGCCAAACCAATTCCCCCAGCTTTCTTCAGCGTGGGCTTCATAGCCGATCTGATCTTCCTCAGGAAGCTTGGCTTCAAGTGTTTCGAATTTCTCGATAAACTTGTCCACAGAAGGCACAGTTACCTTGTAGTGTGGTCCGGTGGGATTGAAGAAAGGATTTTGGGATTCCAGTTCGTCCTTGTATCGTTGGTTTTGTAATGCATTTTCTTTTAGGGTGACTTCCACATAGTTTTGGTTGTAGATCACCTCTACTTTTTTGACATCGTTACTAAGTACCATGTCCTCAAACCGCATCTGGGTAATTTCGATCATAGCACTGCGTTGGTTAAACCACGTAATGCCTATCAGCACAATGACAGCAGTGACGATCAGCCACAGTTGGAAATTGGGCTTTTGGGGAGGTTTGGGAATGAACTTTTTATTTTTGTTTTTATCACTCATCGTTTAATAATTAATTCAATGACTTTAGTACAACGAATTGAAAAAATGAAAGTTTACGAGACTTAATTTATTTCGGTGATTTTAGCATCACCCCATAATTCTTCAAGTCCATAAAATTCTCTTTTATTTTTCAAGAAAATATGTGCTACCACATCAATATAATCCACTAAGACCCATTGATTGGTGTTTTTTCCTTCGTTTCTCCAGGGTTTTTCTTTATTGGATTTGTAAACTTCTTCTTCTACGGCATCGGATATTGCCTCGATCTGTTTGTCAGATGAGCCAGAACAAATCACAAAAAAATCAGAAACAGAATTGTTAATTTCCCGCAAATCCATCACCACGATATCGGAAGCTTTTTTATCTTCCATTCCTTTTACGATAATTTTACTCAGCTCTTCTGCTGTCATACTTTTTGTTTGTAATTTTACTTTTCATTTAAGCGTTACAATAAAAGGTTAAATATCCTTATTGTAAGACAAAATAACTAATTATTTTATGCATAAAATCCTTGCCAATACTGTTTTTCTCGGGAAAGATATCATTTACATGACAGAGTGTCACTCTACCAATGAAATTGCCTTGGCCAAAATCAAAGATGGAAGCGTAAAGGAAGGTAGCATTATCCTTACCGATAAGCAAACAAGAGGCAAGGGGCAGCGGGGAAACAGGTGGTATAGTGAGCCCGGAATGAACCTTACTTTTTCACTAGTGTTGGCGCCCGTTTTTATCTCGCCACAGGATCAGTTTGATCTGAACAGGATGGTTTCAAAGGCGGTAAAAGATGCTCTGAAATTGTATGCAGAAGGGGTTATGGTGAAATGGCCCAACGACATCGTTCATGAGACACAAGGTAAACTTGGAGGAATATTGATAGAAAATAGCCTGACGCAATCGCGTATTGAGACATCGGTAGTAGGGATCGGTCTAAACCTTAACCAAGTGGACTTTGCATTTCCTGGCCCCACCTCCTTGGCCGTTTTGTCAGGTAGTCAGGTGGATAAATGGGATGTGCTGAATGATATCCTCATCGAAATCGAAAAACGCTATATTCAAGTAAAGAAAGGGAAGACGGATAAACTGAGAGAAGCGTATTGGCAGGACCTCTATCGCCGTGAAGAATGGGCCGCTTATGAAGATGACAGCGGGACTTTTGAAGGCATGGTTACCGGAATTACGGAAGAGGGTAGGTTGGTCATCCAGAAAAAGGGCGGAAAAGTAAACCAATATGCATTTAAGGAGGTTAAATTTCTGTGAACGAGGTAATATTTCATAATGTCTTCAGGATTGAGTAAATTTGTAAGCTGAAAATTTTGATAAAAATCATAACTACATGTCAGAAACTAAATCAAAGTACGTCAAGTATAAAGTAAAAGATATTTCTTTGGCCGATTGGGGGCGCAAGGAAATCAGATTGGCTGAAGCAGAGATGCCGGGTTTGATGGCATTAAGGGCCGAGTATGGAGCAGCCAAGCCGCTACAAGGTGCCAGAATAGCAGGTTGTCTCCACATGACCATCCAGACTGCCGTGTTGATCGAGACATTGGTGGAGCTTGGGGCTGAGGTGACTTGGTCTTCTTGTAATATCTTTTCCACGCAGGATCATGCTGCCGCGGCCATTGCTGCTGCTGGCATCCCGGTTTATGCTTGGAAAGGAATGAATGAGGAAGAGTTTGACTGGTGTATTGAACAAACCTTGTTTTTTGGTGAAGATAAGGAGCCTTTGAACATGATCTTGGATGATGGAGGGGATTTGACCAATATGGTATTGGACAAATACCCTGAATTGGTACAAGGAATCAAAGGCGTGTCTGAAGAAACCACCACTGGTGTGCATAGGCTTTACGAACGGATGAAAAATGGTACCCTACCAATGCCGGCCATCAACGTCAACGATTCGGTGACCAAGTCAAAATTTGATAACAAATACGGCTGTAAGGAATCTTTGGTAGATGCCATCAGAAGAGCTACTGATGTAATGCTTGCAGGTAAAGTGGCCGTGGTAGCAGGATATGGGGATGTCGGAAAAGGTTCTGCCGCTTCCTTGAGAGGTGCTGGTGCCCGGGTGATCGTGACCGAAATCGATCCTATCTGTGCCCTTCAAGCCTCCATGGATGGTTTTGAAGTTAAGAAAATGATCAATGCAGCTGCTGAAGCAGATATCGTGGTGACCGCTACTGGAAATAAGGATATCATCACTGGCGAGCATTTCAAAGTGATGAAAGATAAAACCATCGTTTGTAATATTGGACATTTTGACAATGAAATCGACGTGGCTTGGTTAAACGAAAACTTCGGTGACACCAAAGATGAAATCAAGCCTCAGGTGGACCTGTATAATGTCAATGGCCATGACATCATCCTGTTGGCAGAAGGAAGATTGGTGAACTTGGGCTGTGCCACTGGACACCCTTCTTTTGTAATGTCCAATTCATTTACCAATCAGACCTTGGCCCAAATGGAGCTTTGGAATAACACAGATCAGTACGAAAACAAAGTGTATGTCCTCCCTAAGCACCTTGACGAAAAGGTAGCTGCATTGCATTTAGGCAAACTAAGTGTAGAGCTGGAAGAGCTTACTGAAGATCAAGCCAAATACATTGGCGTGGAAGTAGCCGGGCCATTCAAGCCTGATTATTACAGGTATTGATCTGATAAATACATAAACGTTAAAAAAAAGCCACTTTCGAGTGGCTTTTTTAATGTAGTACGGATTCTTTTTCTTGGGGTAAGATTGATGGGCCCCTCCGGTAACGACCGGGACTGGATATCCTGAGGATGGAGCCAAAGAAAAGTTTGGCAATAAACCGAAAGAGGTAACCCTAAGTTTGAGTGAGCAATTGATCAGAATGAACCTACAATTTTTTATATTGAGCCTATCACTGCTAAAATCAAAACGCCATGTCATATCTAAATGGAATGCTCAAGCCTGATGCCCTGGAAGGAAAAAATATCCTGATCACGGGTGGCGGTACTGGACTAGGAAAGTCCATGGGGAAGTATTTTCTGGAACTTGGTGCCAATCTGATCATTGCCAGCAGAAAGCTGGAGGTGCTCCGGATGACCGCCAAGGAACTGGAATCAGAAGTCAAAAGGGGAAGCGTATTACCGCTGGCCTGTGATCTACGAGAAGTGGATCAGGTAGAAGCGATGTTTGAAAGTGCCGTGGAAAAACTGGGACACATCGACGTGGTAGTAAACAATGCCGCAGGGAACTTTATCAGTCCTACCGAACGGCTTTCAGCAAATGCCTTTCAAACGGTCATCGACATTGTGCTAAAAGGCACCGTGAACATGACCATGACAGCCGGTAAGCATTGGATCGAAACGCGACAGCCTGGGACATTTTTGAATATTGTGACCACATATGCCTGGACAGGATCTGGATATGTGGTGCCCAGTGCGACAGCCAAGGCTGGTGTACTTGCGATGACCCGTTCGCTGGCAGTGGAATGGGCCAAGTATCGCCTCCGCTTCAATGCGATTGCACCGGGGCCCTTTCCCACAGAAGGAGCTTGGAGCCGCTTGTTGCCAGGGGAGTTGGCAGATGAATTTGATCCTGCTAAAAGGATTCCACTGAAAAGGGTCGGGGAGCACCAAGAGCTGGCCAATTTAGCAGCTTATTTGGTGTCCGATTTTTCTGCATATGTGAATGGAGAGGTGATCACTATTGATGGTGGTGAGTGGTTAAACGGAGCAGGACAGTTCAGCCACCTGGATCAGATACCAGAAAAGCTATGGGACCAAATGGAGGCCATGCGTAAAAAGAAGTAATAAGCTCAGTTCGATTATAAAATCGCCACTGCGAGGCTTAGAGGGAGATATGAGGGGTGGAAGCCGTGGCAGTCTCAGTATTTCGGGATTGCCACACCCTTTTCCAACCCACATCCTCCTTAAAAGGGTTTGCAATGACGATTTTAATACAAAAATTAAGTCGAGCTCAGGTTAATAGATAAGCTAATACATATTCTTTCTAACTTCGGAAGGCTTTTGTACAGCGGGATTTGATATGGCTAGAGGAAGGTGTTGAATTTGGCTTTTAGCCTGAGTGAGGGCAATGTTTTTGACACATTCCCCAAGGATATGCCTCGGGTAAATTGATTACCGAATTTTCCCTATTGTGCTCTATGTGTCTATGAGGATTATCAAATAAGTAGGCTATTTTACTCTTTTTGATGTCTTGGGATCCGGGTTAAATTTACTCGGAGGATTTGCTGGCTATAAACTCCTTGGAGCTGTCAAAGTGAAGACCCAATGTGTAATCCCAAGTGGGAAGGTAGTTGTGGATGTTTTTGGGATCAAGACCTGAGGTTTCGATAAAATACCAGTTTCCGGTAGCGTCATCCGAAACTGCGATTAAGGTGGTCTGGCTTACGATTTCACCTTTTGGAACGTGGGTTTTGTACACTACCGGAACCAATGCATGTATCTCGCCAGCTGTATGAGTGGTTTTGATCGGTTTGCCCACTTCGAAGCTTATTATTTTCATTCCCCTAATCTTCAAAAGGTCGTAAGCGTCAGCAAGGGCTTTTTTAACGCCTTCTTTCCCGCCGGATTTTTCCATTACCACGGGATAGGTGTACTTGATCAGTGTTTCAAAATCCTCCTCCATATTAGCTTGAGCGAACTCTTTTGCAGCCTTCTGGATGCCACTGGCGGGATGCTGTTGGGCAAATACAATAGCAGAAAAACAAATAAATACGACAGCGAGGGTTAAGGTTCTGATCATAAATGTTTTAGCTTAGGTAAGACAAATGTATGATCAGATTTTTAAAAATGCAATATTGTTAAAAAATAGTTGGTTTTTGTCCTAATAATTTACTGTTCTACAGGGGATGCTGAAAAGTTGGTTAAATTTTCGCCTTCTGTTTCAAAATGCACCTCTATTGGTTGGCAACATACCTCGCAGTCCTCGATGTACTGCTGAGGGCTGACACTGAGGTCTAGGATCATCGAAATGGAAGCAAGACAATGCGGGCAGGTAAAATGGTGTTCTATCGTCAGCATGGTAATGGCCAGTGTGTTGAATTGCAAGTTTGCACCTTATAAACTCGTTAGGAAATTCAGCATTATTTGCTGCTAAAGAAGGTCAGTACTGTTTGGTATGTTTAAAATTTACAAAAATTATATAACTTTATAGCAACAGGGATATTTATCTTTGTGGTAAGCTTATAAAGCAATTATGCGAAAACTTGTCCAAATAGTGCTGTTGATAATTTATTTCTGCTTCAATGCGGGGATGAGTTATTCCATGCATTATTGTGGAGAAGAGCTGGCGCATATCAATCTTTTTGCAGCGGATAAGAACTGTTGTCCTGGAGGAGAGGAGATGCCTGGGTGCTGTGACGATGTGCCCAAGACAGACCTTCAGAATGCTGACCAGAATCTGGCAAGACTCATGGATGTGTATTTTTACAACACCTCTTTGTTGCCGCTACCTGACCTGATGTCAGAGATTTTGGTGTGTTTGGCCCAGCAAACTGAAAAATATCCCACCCTCCGCCTCCAGAGTGAAGCGCCACCGTCGCTGGTTCCCATACATATTAAGCATCAAACTTTTTTGATTTAACCATTTTTATGGGCGATTTACAGGCCCATGATTCAGAGGTGTAGCGTATCCACTGCCTGTCCTATGATACGCTGCATATTTTATTCTAATTTTCTTTTAGCATTTAAGTTATGCGTTATGCTCAATGCTGTTATTAAATTCTTTCTGGAGAATAAGCTGGTTACCGTACTCATGTTGGTGGTTTTGGTAGCTTGGGGATTGGTTGTGGTCCCCTTTCAGTGGGAGACATCCTTCCTTCCCAGTGACCCGGTGCCGGTGGATGCCATTCCGGATCTGGGAGAAAACCAACAAATCGTATTTACCGAGTGGATGGGGCAATCACCACAAGATATAGAAGATCAGGTCACTTATCCATTGACGACTTCATTACTTGGTTTGCCAGGAGTTAAATCCATCCGGTCCACTTCAATGTTTGGGTTGTCCAGTATCTACATCATTTTTGATGATGATATTGAATACTACTGGAGCCGTTCCCGGATATTGGAAAAGTTAAATTCTCTATCTTCCAATTTGTTGCCAAGTGGTGTACAGCCAAAGCTTGGGCCTGATGCGACGGCTTTGGGGCAGGTGTATTGGTACACGCTGGAAGGGCGGGATCAAGAAGGCAAACCTGCTGGCGGCTGGGATTTGCAC
This sequence comes from Echinicola rosea, assembly GCF_005281475.1. Taxonomy (NCBI): domain Bacteria; kingdom Pseudomonadati; phylum Bacteroidota; class Cytophagia; order Cytophagales; family Cyclobacteriaceae; genus Echinicola; species Echinicola rosea. The sequence goes on from NZ_CP040106.1 coordinate 2,764,472, forward strand.
GAACTAAGGTCCATCCAGGATTATTATGTGCGTTACGGATTGGCCGGTGTGGAAGGGGTAGCCGAGGTGGCTTCTGTGGGCGGTATGGAAAAGGAATACCAAGTCGATTTGGACCCTGAGGCCATGAAAGTCCACGGGGTCTCGATGATGGAGGTGCGGGAGGCACTCCAATCGACCAATCAAGCCATTGGAGCCAATACCTTAGAAATCAACCAAGTCGAATATTATGTGCGGGCACTCGGTTTTGTAGAAAACGTTCAGCAGATAGAAGAGACGGTGGTAAAAGCCACCGATAATGTGCCCCTCCGTATCAAAGACCTTGCAAAGGTAAGCATCGGTCCTGCAGATCGGGCGATGAAGGGAATCCTGGACAAGAGTGGGGCAGAGGCAGTGGGAGGAGTAGTGGTCGCCAGATATGGCGATAATCCGATGGAGGTCATCAAGAGTGTCAAAGCTAAAATTGAGGCCATTAGTGCAGGATTGCCTGAGAAAGAACTAGCGGACGGGAGGATTTCGAAAGTAACCATTGTGCCTTTTTATGATAGGTCTAACCTTATTCTGGAGACGTTGGCCACGCTAAATGATGCTATTTTCCTGCAGATTTTGATGACCATAGTAGTGGTCATGGTGATGGTGTATAATTTGCGGGCTTCGATGTTGATTTCAGCCATTTTGCCCTTGGCGGTGCTTACCTGTTTTATCTTCATGAGATATACTGGTGTGGATGCCAATATTGTCGCCCTTTCGGGAATTGCCATTGCCATAGGTACCATGGTGGATCTTGGGATCATCCTCAACGAAAACATCCTTCGGCACATGGAGGAGGATACAGGAGATGAATCCTTGTTGAGTACTGTTTATCATGCCACGAAGGAAGTGGCCACGGCCATACTGACAGCAGTTGCCACCACGATCGTTAGCTTTTTACCGGTTTTTACTTTGCAAGCAGCTGAAGGAAAGCTTTTTGGACCGCTGGCATATACCAAAACCTTTGCCTTGATTTCAGCCTTGCTGTTCACCCTTTTGGTCATGCCGGCATTTGCCCATTGGGTATTTGGTTTTAAGGCAAAAGGGCACTTCTGGAAAAAATGGGGCAACATGGCTTTGGTGGTATTGGGTGGGGCAGGCCTGTTCTGGTTGCCACTGGCAGGAATGGTTTTGATGGGTGTCGGTATCAATAACCTTTTGTTTTTTTATAAACCCGAATACTACGAAAAGTACCATACGCCCGTATTGATAGCGATCGCAGTACTAGCCGTGTCGTGGATGCTTGCTACTGCTTGGGCACCATTGGGAGCAAGTGTCGCCCGTTTTACGAATTTCCTTTTTGTTCTACTTATAGTGGGGATTATCTTGGGGATATTCAGTTTGTTTATTCGGTATTACGAGTGTCTCTTGGACTGGTGCCTCGCCCATAAAGGTAAGTTCCTGCTATTGCCTGCACTGATGATTTTTGTTGGACTCAATAGTTGGATAGGTTTTTCAGGACTGTTTGGCTGGGTGGCTGATGGATTTGACCGGATTGGGTGGAATATCCGTACTACAGCAGTATACAGCAGTTTGGTGCATACATTCCCCAGTATGGGCGAAGAGTTTATGCCGGCACTGGATGAAGGGTCGTTTTTGCTAATGCCCACATCCATGCCCCATTCTGGTGTGGAAGCCAATAAAAAAATCCTACAGCAGTTGGATATGTTAGTAACCGGTATTCCAGAAGTTTCTTCTGTAGTAGGAAAGGCGGGCAGGGCAGAGACGCCGTTGGATCCCGCTCCCATGTCCATGTTTGAGAATGTGATCCTCTACAAGCCGGAATTTAAGGTAGATGAAAATGGCCGAAAACGTAGGTTTGCCGTGAATGAAAGTGGTGAATTTCTTAAAGATGAGAAAGGACAATTGGTCCCTGATGACAAAGGGGAGTATTACAGGCAATGGAGGGATCATATCAAAAGTCCTGATGATATCTGGAGCGAAATTGCCAAAGCGACCAACCTCCCTGGCGTCACGTCAGCACCTAAGCTACAGCCCATCGAAACCCGTCTGCTGATGCTTCAAACCGGTATGCGGGCTCCCATTGGCTTAAAAGTGTACGGACCTGACCTGGAGACGATCGCTGACTTCAGTGTCCAGCTCGAAAAATACCTCAAGGAAGTGTCGGGTGTCAAGCCAGCAGCTGTTTTTGCTGACCGTTCATTGGGCAAGCCATATTTGGAAATTGACCTCGACAGGCAGGCCATAGCACGGTATGGGCTACAAGTGAAAGATGTGCAGGAAACCATTTCGGCAGCATTGGGAGGCGTGAAATTGACCACCACGGTGGAAGGAAGGGAGCGCTATGCCATCCGCGCCAGGTATGCACGGGATTTTAGGCAAAGCCCAGAAGCGATCGAAAACTTGCTGGTCAGTGCTTCTTCGGGCGCTCAGGTTCCTTTGGGGGAAATGGCCAGCATCCAATACAGGCAAGGGCCGATGATGATCCGTAGTGAAGATTCATTTTTGGTGGGCTATGTATTATTGGATAAGCAACCGAATGTAGCAGAGGTTACTGTGGTGGAAAATGCCCAAGATTACCTTCAGGGAAAGATTGATAATGGGGAATTGAAAGTCCCCGGCGGGGTGAGCTATCAGTTTTCAGGATCTTATGAAAATCAAGTCAGGGCTGAAGAAAGGCTGTCTATCGTGATTCCGTTGTGTCTGATGGTGATCTTTTTGATCCTTTATTTTCAGTTTAGGTCGGTGCCGGTCACGCTGTTTATATTCTCGGCCATTTCCATGGCTTTTGCAGGGGCTTTTATCATGCTTTGGTTATATGCGCAGCCGTGGTTTATGGATGTTGAGGTGATGGGCAATTCCATGCGGTCGCTCTTCCAAATGAAAACATATAACCTGAGTGTGGCGGTTTGGGTAGGGTTTATTGCCTTATTCGGTATTGCTACGGATGATGGCGTGGTGATGGCCACTTACCTGAAACAGCAATTTGCGGCCAACCGGACGAAAACAGTTCAGGAGGTTAGGCATGCGGTGAAAGAAGCTGGGATAAGAAGGATAAGGCCCTGCCTGATGACTTCCGCAACTACCTTGCTTGCACTTTTGCCGGTATTGACCTCTAGCGGGAGAGGTTCGGACATCATGATTCCGATGGCCATTCCTTCTTTTGGTGGGATGGCGGTGGCTTTGGTCTCACTATTTGTTGTTCCAGTTTTGTACAGCTGGTGGGAAGAGAGAAAGTTGGTTCAAAACAGTACAATTCAGCATGATAATCCGGTGAAATAAATCATATGAAAAGGGTAAAGAAAAAAAGTTTCGATAGGATCATCATCAGTAAATTACCTGTTGTGATCATGATGTCAGCCATGATAGGTTTGTCATCTTTGGCCCATGGCCAAAATTTAACGGACTATTTACAAATAGCAGCAGAAAACCATCCGGGAATCCAGGCAGCATATAGCCGATATACGGCTAGTTTGGAGCGAATTCCCCAAGTGGGGAGTTTGCCGGATCCTGAATTGAGTTTTGGTATTTACTTAAAGGACATGGCTACGCTGATGGGTGACCAAAAACTCAATGCCTCCTTGATGCAGCGGTTTCCTTGGTTTGGTACGCTCCAAGTTGGAAAGGATGAGGCCAGTTTAATGGCCAAAGCCAATTTTCAGGAATTTGAAGCGGAAAAACATGCGTTGTTTTATGAAGTAAAAACAGGCTATTATCAGCTCTATTTACTTCACCATCACGAGATGGTCGCCAATAAGAACCTCCAGCTGCTGCAGCGAATGGAAGAATTGGCGCTGAACAAGTTTAAAGGAGGTACTCCGGGCAAGGCTGGGAAAATGACTGATGTGCTCCGCATACAAAGTGAGCTAAAAGCATTGGAAGCGCGTATTGCAGAGTTGGAGGACGCTCATGCGGTGGCCCAGGTGCAGTTTAACCTATTGCTGAACAGGCCTAAAGATACGCCGATCCATATGGACGCTTCTTTTTGGGAAGAGGAGTTATTGCTGGATAAGGAGGTGGTGTTGGACAGTATTTTGGCGGCAAACCCCCAAGTAAAGAAGCTGGAATGGGAGGGGCAGGCCTACCAGAAAAAGGGAGAAGCGGCTAAGCTAAAGGGGCTTCCCAGTTTTGGAGTGGGAATCAACTACATGATCAACAGCCCACGTCAGCCCGAAGGAGCCATAGAGAGCCCGATGGGCTATACTCCAGGAGGAATGGGCCACAATATGATCATGCCGATGGTTTCGGTTTCGGTACCGATTTTTCGTGGAAAATATAAAAGTGCACGGCAAGAGTCGGCCTATTACCGGCAAGCTTCAGCTCTGGCTAAGGAAAATTTGGACAATAGGCTGAAATCTTCGTGGGAAGAACAATATCGGCTGATCCGGGAAGCAAAAAGGAATGTGAAGCTATATGAGGAGCAAGTAATGCTGCTTCAAAGAACACTGGATCTGATGATTGCGGATTATAGTAGTGCTGCGGGGAATTTTGAAGAACTGCTCACTGTCCAGCGGCAACTGTTGGATTTTGAAATGAAAACAGCAGAGGAAACATTTAAGAAGCTCCAGGCTTTTGCACAATTAGAATCATTAATGGCCAAAGGAATATCACTATGAAATTTATGAGAGCAAGAAAACAACTTATATTTATTGTCCTTGGTGCCTTTGTGTCTGGCGGGATTATTGGCTGGGCACTGTCATCAAATGAGCCAAAAGCGGAAGAACCCAGAGGACATGATCATAGTGGAGAAACGATTTACACCTGCTCAATGCATCCGCAGATCAAGCAGGAGGAACCAGGGAGCTGTCCTATCTGCGGAATGGATTTGGTACCACTTTCTTCGGTTTCCGATACTGAGAGCGCGAATCCTTATGTGATGACCATGACCCCTGAAGCGGTGGCCTTGGCCAATATTGCGACTTCTACCGTGAAGACAGGAGGAGCGGCAGGAGATGGGGTGTCACTCAGTGGAGCCATAGAAGCAGATGAACGGAAGGTGACGACCGTTTCTGCCAATTTTGGTGGTCGAGTGGATGCGTTGTTCGTGGCTTTTACAGGCCAGGAAGTGAAGCAAGGCCAGCGATTGGCCCGTATTTACTCCCCGGACCTGATCACTGCCCATCGAGAGCTGGTGGAAGCAAAAAAGGCAAAGGAAATCAGTCCGAAGCTCTATGAGGCCGCAAAGCAAAAGCTGAAGCAATGGCAATTGACAGATGCCCAAATCACTGCGATGGAGCAAGAGGATGATTATCAGCCTCATTTTGATATTTATGCCACGACTGCTGGGGTGGTGACCGAAAGGAAAGTAGCATCCGGGGATTATGTGAGTCGCGGGCAGGTGCTTTTTGAAATCACCAACTTGAGCAAAGTGTGGGTCATGCTCGACGCTTATGAACAAAATGTGGGCAAGATCGATACCGGTGATGAGATCAAGTTTACCGTAAATGCGTTGCCGAGCGAAGAATTTACCGCCACGGTAACCTTTATCGATCCGGTCATTTCGCAGGACAGCAGAAGCGCAAAGGTAAGGGCAGAAGTGCGCAATACGGCGGGGAAGCTCAAACCCGGTATGTTTGTCACGGCGACTGTCGCAGCGGACCGGCAAACAAAGGCGGGGATGCTTGTGCCAAGGTCCTCGATCCTGTGGACAGGAAAACGCTCTGTGGTCTATCGGCAGGTCGGTGATGAGGAGAAGCCTGCTTTCGAGATGGTGCAAGTGGACCTTGGATCGACTGTTGGGGATATGCAAGAGGTGCTGTCAGGACTTTCAGAGGGAGATCGTGTGGTGAGCAATGGGGTGTTTGCAGTGGACGGGGCGGCACAGCTGAGCGGCAAATACAGTATGATGTCACATCCTGAGAAACAGCAGATTACGGTTTCTTCGCATTTTAGAGCAGTGATAGACGAGGTAGTGGCCACTTATCTAAAGGTCAAAAACCACCTCGTGGAAGATCAATCAGCAAAAGTTTCAGCAGGCGATTTGTTTAAGCAAATGGAAGCAGCAGAGACAGTTCTTGAGGGGACGGCATCCAAGACTTGGGAAAAAAGCAGGCGATCTTTAATGGAGGTCTCCTCTTCGATCAACCAAACTACCGATATTCAAGAGCAACGGGATCTGTTCATTCGTCTTTCCAATGAAATGATCAATTTGCTGGATGTATTTGGGACACCGGGAGATTTGCTCTATAAAAATTATTGTCCTATGGCCCAAAGTGATCAAGGGGCTTATTGGCTCAGTGAATTTAAAGAAATCAAAAACCCCTACTTCGGAGGCGCTATGCTTTCTTGCGGGGAAATAAAAGGGAAATATGAATAGCTGATAGTGATTCTGTTTTCATAGAATAAGCATTATTAATTAAACAACGTAGAAAGAACCATTATGAAAAAGTTTAGAGTAGTAGGTACATCACTGATGCTGGCCATGATTTTGGCAGCCAGCTGCAATTCGAAAAAGCAGGAAGGAACCCATGAGCATGACCATGCCATGGAAACTTCTGAACAAGCCTCGAAGTCAGTAGAAAGTGGAGCGATATTGGCATTTAAGGATGACGAAAGTGCCAAGGTTTTCCATCATTATCTTACCGTAAAAAATGCGTTGGTAGAAGGAGATGCCGCTGCTGCTAGCGAAGGTGCCAAGAAGTTATTGGCCGTAGATGGATTCCAAGGGCAGGAAGCGGCCAAGAAGATAGAAGCAGCTTCGGATATTGCCGTTCAGCGAGATGCTTTTGTGGCTTTAAGCGCATCAGTAGAGCAGTTGGTGGCTTCACAAGTGTCCTCGGGAGCCGTGTATAAACAGTATTGCCCTATGGCCTTTGAAGGAAAAGGAGGGTATTGGCTGTCCGATCAGGAAGCGATCAGGAACCCCTACTATGGGGATAAAATGCTGACTTGCGGTCGCGTGGACAAAGTAATGGGAGAGCTTTAAGCTCCCAGGCGAATCGCTTTTAACCCCATGAATTTATTTAATTCTGGCAAAAAGAGTCAGGCCGAGCGGAGTCGAGGGCAAACGTCTAGCCTTCGACTTTACCTGGAGGATAGACAGGTCCGCTCAGGCTGACATCGCTTTATTAATAGTTTAAAAGCGATTTCCCTGTTTAAGCTCCCTTTTTTTCTTAAGCTCGGCTTATGCATCGTAGCACCGCTACGGTTACAGTGAAAACTAAAGCGAAGGGGCTGATTTTATAGCAATTTCAGGTCGCAACAGATAGGCTGATGCATATTCCGGATTTAATGCCGTTTAGTTAAGGCCATTTCCCTGTTTTCACCTGCTAGGAGTTTCTTTTCTATTTGACTTTAACTGTATGGCTTTGGCCATTTTGGTGGATTTTATCCTTTTCCTTTTTTCCATTGATGAAAAAAGAAAGAAAAAAATCCAGGCCGGTGGTCTGCCCTTTAAAATGGGACATGGATTTCCCCCGCGACGTGGATCCGTCACCCATTTTAATTTCCACCCGATGGCTACGGCCTAAAAGCGAGTGGGTCTCGCTGTTCCACGACGCGAGCCAACTCACTTTCTTAACGGCCTCCACCATCGGCTGGAAAACAGGCATACCAAGGGCCGGAATAAGGAAGCGATACCTTTTTTGGCTCAGGGGGGCTTATAGTTCCGGCTCAACTTGGTTACTTAAGAAAATATACCACTACATGGAATAATGATGATAATGTATTCATAAGAAACTTATTAATCGGATCCGCCATGCAGGTATTGGGCGTTAAGAAATTAAAATGCGGGCGGGCAAAAAGGCAGGCTTGTTTGACGAAATACTAGCCAAAAAGAATGTTGGCGGCTAAAGAAGGTTTACTTGGCTTTAGACAGGAGGAGTTTGCCTGCATGAGGGGAGGTTTTAATTTTAGGCCAATAGCTGCACAGCGGCGGGGTTTTTTGGCCACTTTGTGTGTCCTGAAGTTCGGGAAACCGGACATGCTATCCAACTGATGTCGAATAGGGCGTTACAACCCTTGGCACGACGACTGGGACTGGATCAGGCAGACCAGTCAAATTCCCCTGATGGTGCTGCGCTTTCAAGGCTGTGGTACTGAGCGATCAGAAGGAATGCGTTTCGAAAAGCTGAACGAAAGTGAACCGTTCGATGAAGTGTCGTGAAAAATACTTCCTGTCAAAACCGGGGGCTAGAGTAACTTCCGGGACAAAATAGGCAGCGCAGACTGAGAGTTGGCCTATTGGCAGGCGGCATTAAGGCGGCAGGAGTTCGAAACAGGCGGTTGGATGGAACAGGAGAACCATCCCCTTTGATAGGGATGGGGCGGATCAGTCCGTAGTAGTGTTGAAAGCTCTGGAAACGGAGAAAGAGCGAAGGGACTGAGGCAATCGGTTTTGAATGGTTCCACAACCTAAAAAATTAGGGAAGATGGAGTTGTTTGAAACAAAATCTGGAACATCAGATTTGATTGCCAAGAGCCGTATGACGGGAGACTGTCACGTACGGTTCTGAGAGAGGCTTGGGCATAGTGCCCAGGCCTACTCGACTTTGAACTGAAGCAAAAAAGTAACAAAGGTAAAGGGATGAAAACCACCTAGGGATTTAGCTAGAAAAATAACTGCCCAAGGAAAAAATATAGAACCCATATTTTCCAGATACACACTAACTAAGCGGCATTGATTCCGGATTAAACATCAACTGACCATGGAACATCAAGACCATAATTCTAATAAACAAGAGGAACATCATGATCATGGAGGCCATCACGGGCATATGCTCCAGGATTTTAAAAGGAGGTTCTGGGTATCGATGATTCTAACCGTGCCTGTGCTGCTTCTTTCGAAGATGATACAGGAGTGGGTTGGAATGGAGATTTCATTCTCTGGTGATAAATATGTGCTTTTTGGCTTGGCATCAACGATATATTTTTATGGAGGATGGCCATTTTTAAAAGGGCTAAAGGAAGAAGTTCACCAAAGGAAGCCCGCCATGATGACCTTGATTGCTTTGGCGATTACGGTGGCTTATGGTTATAGCACCGCTGTTACTTTCGGCTTAGAGGGTAAAGGATTTTTTTGGGAGTTGGCCACCTTGATCGACTTGATGCTGCTGGGGCACTGGATAGAGATGAAGTCTGTGATGAATGCCTCGGGTGCATTGGACGAGCTGGCAAGGTTGATGCCTTCCACTGCGCATAAACTCACCGAAGGAGGAGACACCAAAGAAGTAAAAATAGCTGATCTAGAAGCTGGAGACCGTGTTTTGATAAAACCTGGGGAAAAGATCCCGGCAGATGGTAAGGTGACCGAGGGCAGTAGCCATGTGAATGAATCGATGCTTACCGGGGAATCCAAGCCTGTCAAAAAGCAAAAGGATGATGAGGTAGTGGGCGGTGCTATCAATGAGCAAGGCTCTTTACAGATAGAGGTAAAGAAAGTCGGGGAGGAAGCCTATTTGTCCCGCGTGATCGGTATGGTGAAGGCTGCACAGGAAACCAAATCAAAAACCCAAAATCTGGCAGATAAAGCTGCTGGCTGGTTATTTTACATCTCCTTGGGAGCAGGACTGATCACATTGGTGGTTTGGTTGGTGTTGGGTGAGGAGTTTGATTTTGCACTGGAGCGGATGGTTACCGTGATGATCATTGCCTGCCCACATGCGCTTGGATTGGCCATGCCGTTGGTGACCGCTATTTCCACTTCGTTAGCTGCCAAAAACGGCTTGTTGATCCGTAATAGGACGGCTTTTGAGCGGGCCAGAAAAGTGACCATGGTGATCTTTGATAAGACAGGGACATTGACTGCGGGTGATTTCGGGGTGAAGACCTATAAGAGTCTCTTGGAGGAGTTTACTGATGAGGATGTCCTCAGGCTCACGGCGGCAGTGGAGCAGAAGTCCGAGCACCCCATCGCCACTGGTATCATGAAAAAAGCGAAGGAAGAAGAACTGGATTTCTCTGAGGCCAATGATTACGAAAATATTACCGGAGAAGGAGTCAAGGCTTCTGTGGATGGGCGACAGGTGATGGTCGTGAGTCCGGGGTACCTAAAAAAACACAAGCTGGAAGTTTCCTCGGAAATCAAAGAGGAGGGCGTAGAAACCTTGGTGTTCTTGTTGGTAGACGATAGTGTGGCGGGCTACTTAAAATTAGCGGATGAAGTCCGGGATTCCTCCCAAACAGCCGTGTCCGCCTTACAAAAAGCAGGTATCAAGGTCCTCATGGCTACTGGTGACAATAAAGCCGCCGCCAAAGCCGTCAGTGCCGAACTTGGGCTAGACGGCTATCATGCGGAAGTATTGCCTGAGGATAAACAAACCATCATTAAGGAAGCCCAAGAAAAGGGCGAAGTCGTCGTGATGACCGGAGATGGGGTGAATGATGCACCGGCATTGGCACAAGCGGACATAGGCGTGGCCATAGGTTCGGGAACCGATGTGGCGGCGGAGACAGCTGATATTGTTTTGGTAAACAGTGACCCGACAGACCTTTCCGCTATGATCGCCTTTGGCAAGGCCACCTATCAGAAGATGATCCAAAACCTATTTTGGGCCACTGCCTATAATGCCATTGCCCTCCCGCTGGCTACAGGCTTTATTCCAAAACTGATGGTTAGCCCGGCCTTGGGAGCCGTCCTGATGAGCTTAAGCACCATAGTGGTAGCGGTCAATGCTCAATTGCTGAAGAAGAAACTCAAAGGGGACTGATCAAGAAGTGGGATGGTTTACTGACCCAAACCGATCAATGATGGATGCCTCTATGGCTTCCCGGTGTTCTGGTGCTGCGATATTCATCAGGGCGACGGCTCTTTGACGGAGGTTTTTGCCATATAGATAGGCTATGCCATATTCGGTAACGACATAGTGCATGTGTGCTCTCGTGGTGACCACACCGGCTCCTTGCCGGAGAAAGGGGACGATTTTGGAGGCTCCTTTCTTGGTAGTGGCCGACAGTGCCATGATGGGTTTTCCTCCTTCCGAGAGGGCAGCACCCCGCATGAAATCCATTTGGCCCCCGACCCCTGAATAATGATAGGTGCCAATAGAATCGGCACATACCTGACCGGTAAGGTCCATTTCTAGGCAGGAATTTATGGAGATTACTTTGGGGTTTCTTCTGATGACGGCGGTGTCATTTACATAAGCAGTTTCGTGAAATGATAAGATAGGATTATCATTGATGCGGTCATAGAGTGCTTTGTTGCCGACCGCAAAGGAGGTGACCACTTTGCCCGGATGTTTGGCTTTGTATTTATTGGTGAGCGCGCCACTGTCCATTAATCCCATGATGCCATTGGAAAACATCTCGGTATGTACGCCAAGGTCTTTATGATGGTGCAGTGCATCTAAAACAGCATCAGGAATAGCGCCAATTCCCATCTGCAGGGTAGAACCATCCTCAATGAGCTCGGCGATATGATTGCCTATTTTTAGTTCATTTTCTCCTATTTTGCTTGAGTAATCCACTTCAGGTAGCGGGTCATTGGATTCGACTACATGGTCAAATTTGCTTAGATGGACCATGCCATCGCCATGGGTTCGGGGCATATGTGGATTGATCTGGGCAATGACCACTTTTGCCATTTCTACGGCCGGTTTGGCTACATCCACAGAGGTGCCCAGCGTACAATAACCATGGATGTCGGGGGGCGAGACATTGACGATGGCCACATCAATGGGCAGGATATTTCTTCTGAATAAAATACCTATCTCGCTTAAAAAAATAGGAACATAACCACCATGGCTGGAGTTTACGGCGTTTCGCACATTGGCGGAGACAAAGAGGGAGTTAATATAAAAGCTCTTTTGGTAAGGATCTTCCGTTAAGGGCATCTCTCCTAGAGTGGTAATGGAAACTATTTCCACGTTTTTCAATTCTTGATGGCGTTGGGCAAGTGCATTGAGCAATGTGGATGGTGTGGCAGCACTTCCATGGACAAACACCCTGTCGTTGCTTTTGACTACTTTTACGGCTTCTTCTGCAGTGGAAAATGAAACATTCATATATGTTGGGATTTTGCTAAAAATAGATTTCTATTAAAGTTACTAATTGACATTTCTTTTACACAAGATTAATATAATAATATGTTTATTTTTTTGATTTTTATCATGTGAAAGGATGATGTTAAACATATTTTAATGTATATACATCAATCTTACTATTGTTGAAAACAACCTATACGTCTAAAGCCATTTTTATAGTGTGATCTACCTTTAAGATGGTTTACCAATCTCGTTTAGTTAGTGTGTGCCAAGGCAAACGCGTTTAGTGTTTTGAAGGGAAACAATTTTCGTGTAGGCATAGCTATCATCCATGCCGCTGGCACTCATTCGGGAGGTTCAGGTGAGCTTAAGTTCCTGCTGATTCATCCGCAGGTTACAAAATTTATCGTGCCGCTGGCACTTCGCCCCGATTTATACTTTGGGAACCGCAGTAGCCTATCTTAGGCAGATATAATTGCAAATAGGAACAATTTTTTTAAAATGCGATTGCTCTGTTCTGTAGTGTGTACCTTGAAACATTGGTAGTATTATTTTTCTTGCTAAATTCCAAGATAGTTTTCATCTCTTTACTTTTGTCACTTTTTTGCTTCAGGTCAAAAAAGTAACCCGAAAACCTCGCCGCTACGCCACGGCGCACAGGTGTGCATCTATTGGCCTAAAATTAAACTCGATTTATGCATGAGCTTATCCATTACGAGCTGACCCGCCGTGGACAAAATCAGCTGCTACACTTTAGTTTTCGATGTAATCGTAGCGGTGCTACACTCACATCTCCAAACTAACTGGAAAGTGATGTTCTACTAGTCATTTTGTCCTAAAATAAGTTGGGTAAAATCACTATATTCGCATATGCAAAATGTGGGAATTTCCCTTTTAGAAGTTGTATTTTGCATCAATAATCAATCGCTATACACCATTGAAAATCATATTGGATTATTTTTATGACCCAAAAAGTAAAAGCTTACAAACCCAAGTGTCATGTCAGGATAGTTACTGCAGCCTCTCTTTTTGATGGTCACGATGCGGCGATTAACGTTATGAGAAGGATTATCCAGTCTGCCGGCTGTGAGGTGATTCATTTGGGGCATAATCGGTCTGTTCAGGAAATTGTTTCCTGTGCTATCCAAGAAGATGTACAAGCGATAGCGATCACGTCTTACCAAGGAGGGCACACCGAGTTTTTCAAATACATGTACGACCTTCTCCAAGAAAAGAAAGCAGGGCATATCAAGATTTTTGGCGGTGGGGGAGGAACCATCCTTCCGGAAGAAATCAATGAGCTCCATGCATACGGGATCTGTAGGATTTATTCCCCAGATGATGGAAGGTCAATGGGACTACAAGGGATGATCAATGACCTCGTGGAGCAAGCGGATTTTCCTTTAGGGGAAGATTTAGAAGGAGGTGTTTTACCGGATAGGGCCCATCCAGAAGTAATAGCCCGTTGGATTTCTGCAGCAGAGAATTTTCCCGATGCCTACCAATCAACCTTGGAAAATCAAGTAAATGAAAAAAGCGGCAAGTCTGTACCGGTATTAGGAATTACGGGTACGGGAGGAGCAGGGAAGTCTTCTTTGGTAGATGAGTTGGCCAGGAGATTTCTGGCTGATTTTGAAGAGAAGCATTTGGCAATTATTTCAGTAGATCCCTCCAAAAGGAAGACAGGGGGAGCACTTTTGGGAGATCGGATCAGGATGAACGCGATCAATGACCCTCGGATTTATATGCGTTCACTGGCTACACGTCAGGCCAATCTGTCCCTGTCCAAACACGTGAAAGATGCGGTGGATATTGTGAAAATGGCCGGGTACGATTTGGTGATCTTGGAAACATCAGGTATCGGCCAATCCGACACAGAGGTGGCCGATCATGCGGACCTTTCCCTGTACGTGATGACGCCCGAATATGGGGCCGCTTCCCAGCTAGAAAAAATTGACATGTTGGACTTTGCTGATGTGATCGCGTTGAACAAATTTGACAAGAGGGGCGCGTATGATGCCCTGAGGGATGTCAAAAAGCAGTTTGTGCGAAACCATGGTCTTTGGGATGCGAAGGATGATGAACTACCGGTGATTGGTACCATTGCGTCGCAGTTTAACGATCCAGGTATGAATAAGCTCTATCGGGAGCTGATGACCAGGCTGGCTACACTTGAATTTTCGCCCATAGCAACCCCACAAATGGAAGAATCAGAAAAGATTTTTATCATTCCGCCTTCTAGGACGAGGTACCTGTCCGAAATAGTGGCCGAAAATCAACGCTTCGAAAAATGGGCCAGAGAGCAGAAGGAAGTTGCCAATCGCCTATATGGGCTCAAAAAAACACTGCAAACGCTTCAAGAGGAAGGAGCAGATGCTACCTTGGTGGAAAGTATAGAGGCTACTTATGCCACCGTTTCCGCAAAATTGGATCCTGAAAATCAACAGTGGCTTGAAGCTTGGCCGGACCAGGTAGAATGTTACCAAAAAGATGACTTTATATTTTCTGTGCGGGAAAAGGAAATCCGCATAAAAACCCATTCCACTTCCCTTTCGGGAACCAGTATTCCTAAAGTGGCGCTTCCCAAGTATGAGGCTTGGGGAGATTTGCTTCAGTGGAAATTTAAGGAGAACGTCCCGGGGGAATTTCCCTTTACGGCAGGGGTTTTCCCTTTTAAGCGTGAGGGTGAGGATCCCACTCGGATGTTTGCTGGTGAAGGCGGACCGGAGCGCACAAACAAACGCTTCCATTACGTCTCAAAAGACATGCCTGCCAAGCGGCTGTCGACGGCATTTGATTCGGTGACCCTTTACGGTGAGGATCCAGGCTACCGGCCAGACATATACGGTAAAATCGGCAATTCCGGAGTGAATATATGCTGTTTGGATGATATGAAAAAGCTGTATTCAGGCTTTGATCTGGCAGATCCGCGCACGTCGGTCTCCATGACCATCAATGGTCCAGCGGCAACGATGACGGCCTTTTTTATGAACACAGCGATCGATCAGCAATGTGAGCGATACATCCATGAGCATGGGCTGTTGGAGAAAGTGAATGCCAAAATTGATGCGATCTATTGTGAAAAAGGCGTGGAGCGCCCCACTTATCAAGGCGATATTCCAGAAGGCCATGATGGTCTTGGGCTATTGCTTTTGGGAGTGACAGGGGATCAGGTGCTGCCAGCAGAAATATACAGAGCTATAAAAGAAGAGACCCTGACCAGGGTGCGGGGAACCGTTCAGGCGGATATTCTGAAGGAAGACCAAGCGCAAAACACCTGTATCTTTTCTACGGAATTTTCGCTGCGGTTGATGGGCGATGTGCAGCAGTATTTCATTGAAATGGGAGTCCGTAATTTTTATTCCGTTTCTATTTCCGGCTATCACATCGCTGAGGCAGGAGCCAACCCTATTACGCAGCTGGCACTCACTCTTTCCAATGGATTCACTTACGTGGAGTATTATGTCTCTAGGGGAATGGATGTAAATGCATTTGCACCTAATTTGTCGTTTTTCTTTTCCAATGGCATTGACCCGGAATATGCAGTGATCGGAAGGGTTGCGCGTAGAATTTGGGCCAAGGCCATGAAACTAACATATGGAGCCAACGAACGTTCGCAGATGCTGAAATACCACATCCAGACGTCAGGAAGGTCGTTACACGCCCAGGAAATTGACTTTAATGACATCCGTACTACTTTACAGGCCTTGTACGCCATTTACGATAATTGCAATTCCCTGCATACCAACGCATACGATGAAGCCATTACGACACCTACCGAGGCTTCGGTGAGAAGGGCGATGGCTATCCAGTTGATCATTAATAAGGAGTTGGGCTTGGCGAAGAATGAAAATCCCCTTCAGGGAGCATTTATCATTGAAGAGCTTACCGATTTGGTGGAGGAAGCCGTTTATGCTGAGTTTGAACGGATCACCGAACGTGGAGGTGTACTTGGAGCTATGGAGACCATGTACCAAAGAGGAAAAATCCAGGAAGAAAGCCTCCATTATGAGACATTAAAACATTCCGGTACGTATCCTATAATAGGGGTGAACACGTTCCTGTCTTCTGCCGGATCTCCCACGGTGATTCCTGGCGAGGTGATCCGTGCCACTAATGAGGAAAAAGAAGAACAGATCAAGGCACTTGAAAATTTGCATAGGAAATATAAATTCCAATCCACAGTACTACTGAATGATTTAAAGCAGGCTGCTGTTGATAATGAAAACCTGTTTTCAAAGCTAATGGAAGCCGCAAAACATTGTTCACTGGGACAGATCACCCATGCACTCTATGAAGTAGGTGGACAATATCGCAGAAATATGTGAGGAGGCTTCTTTTGGGAATTAACGATCAAAAAAATAAATAATAGTATAAAAGTTTAATTGAGTAAAGAAATGGCAAAAAGAAACGTGACGGTTACGATGAAGGCGGATTATGAATACGAAGCAGTAAATCCGCAGGGAAATAAGGTGCAGATAGACATGTACGATCCCGAAAAGAAGCAACATCAGTCACCTATGGATTTGGTATTGTCAGCAGTGGCCAGCTGTGCTTCTGTGGATGCAGTGCTGATGATGAAGAAAAAAAGAAAGACAGTGGAAGATTTTAAAGTGGAAACAGAGGGTGATAGAAATGATGGCGTACCCGCTTTTTATAAAAGCATTCATATGAAATTTATCCTTACTTCAGCGGATGCTACAGAGGAGGAATTTGCTAAGGTAGTGAAGCTGTCAGTGGATAAATATTGTTCCGTTTCGGCTTCATTGAGTGCTGATATTACGTACAGTTCGGAGGTGGTCAAGCCATGAGGGTGGTAAAGGAATTTACAAAAAATGATATCCGTATTTCTATTTTTTCCTGGAATGGCAAATACCTCATCAAATATGAGCAAGGAATGATAGAACAGACTTACAAAGTCAGTGAGATGGATATCCTTGAAGAGCAGGATTTAGAGGCTTTTTTTGATGAGGCATTTTTGGATGAAGTCAATAAAAGATTTGAAGAGATGCATCAATCGCTTAGGAATCAGATTGAAAATATTTAAATTTACTTCCTACTTTACATATTCGTAGATGAAATATGCTTATTTTACTTTGGCTGGCTTGGTATTGCTCTTTTTCAATGGTTGTGGGGATGAGGGAGGATCGGTATATCCGACTGAGTTTACAGAACTGGATTCCCTTGTCAGGGTAATGGAGTCGGATCTCAGGCCGCTGGAGGAGGAGATCAAAGAATTGGCTTCTCAGACCGAGTACCTCTTTGACCATCAGGATAGATATGCCAAAATGGCTGCTCGCGAAGAGTATAAAATTTCTGATTTAGGGGTTATTTATAGAGAAACAACTGACAAATCCGAAAGCAGTGTGCATGTTTCATCTATTTCTCGAGACAGGGATGATGTATTTCATCAAATCTATTTCACCGAGGCACTGGATTCAGCTTTTAGGACGATTTATGCTGATTCGCCCTTGGTAGCGCAGGTTTACTTCAATACACGGTTACAGATGTGCAGAATATTCCCGTCACTGGATGCCTTGCACGTATTTGACACAGATATAGACCTTACGACCTTTAATTTCTATTATATGGCAGATGAGGTTCGTAACCCGGAAAAAAAGAGTAAGTGGGTAGAGGATATCTATGTGGATCCTGCTGGACGAGGATGGATACTTTCGCTGATTCACCCTGTCTATCATTTGGGTGAGTTAGAGGGAGTGGTTGGGTTTGATATTACGATTAATGATATCATTCAGCGGTTTTTAAAATATAAAGACAAGAAATTGTTAATTATCGATGGATCTGGTAATATCGTGGCAGGAACCAATGATGCCATCGAGGTGCTGAACTTGCCTCCACTAAGGAATCACACTTATGTTCAGACAATAAACTCTGATAATTTTCGCAAGGAGGACTATAATCTTTTTAAATCCAAGAGCAAAGCGGTGAGGAAGATGGTGGCGAAATTTCTTTTGGAGAAAGATAATGTTTACAAAATGGGGGATAGTTATTCGGATCAGGAATACACCATTTATTGTAGGCAAATGAATTTGCTAAACTGGTATGTACTGGAAGTAAAAAACTGACAAAATAAAGATTCATGAGGAAAAGGGATAATTATAAACGATTTCATGTATTGACATTAATGTCAGTGGCATCGATTATTCTGATTTTCTCATTGGGGTATTTTTTTTACAACACCCTATCAAAAAATTTATTGGACAGTAGTAGGCAGTTTTTGGGCAAGCAGGCCGAAATAGCATCCAATGAAGTACAGCGAAGGTTTAACACCCTTTATGAAGATTTGACCTATTACACAGCAAGCTTGGAGGGCTACTATGAAGTAAATAATAACGAGAAAATCCAATCTTCTAGGACGCGACAACTATTGAACTCCTACGGTGATTTGATCGATACGCTGTTTGTGAAAGTTGGTGATGAAACCTGGTCTTATTACCTAAGGGATAATAATTACTTCGAGAAAGTCAGTGTTGAAGAGAACAAAACCTTCAATGATCCCAAAAGGTTTGTTAAAGTCAAATCCCATATAGATCCCATTACGGTAATTGCTGCTATTAATTTAGACGAGTTTCTAAAGCATTACACTGCTAATCACTACCTGGGTGAGGGAGGCTATAAGTTTTATCTCTATGGTGAGAATGCCTATGCATTGGGAGAAAATGGACGTGCTTCTGCACTATCATTGTCTCCAAAACTATGGGGAGAAATGCAAAATGAATATATGGGGGGGCTGAGAGGCGTATATGAAGGAGATATCGTTCGGGTGGCTGAGAATGGTGATGAGGTGCGATTGAAAGCCATTGTGGCTCAGTATCCGTTTAATCTATTTCCTCTTGAAGGTAAATTTGCAATACTTTTTGCCCAAGACCAGGCAATTATTATCTCTCGCTTGTATAATACTTATTTTCTCCTTTTTGCAGGACTCTTCGCTTTATTAATATTGGTGATTTACCTGTTGATCAGACATGGGATAAGCATCGATGACAAGCACATAGAACTGGAGAAGAAATCGCAGCAAATCAATCGGCTCTTTGAGCAGCAGACAATGCTCTTACAAGAGACAAATGGCTTTGTATATTATCACGATGATACCGGGAAAGTCAACAATGTCAGTGAGAATGTGACTAATGTGTTGGGTTTTACGGTAGAAGAATTCCTGGAAAACAATAAGAGTCAGATCGTGGATCAGGACTTGATAAAACTTCAGGAAAAAGCCAAAAAAGCCATTGATGCAAGGAATGATTATTTGAGTTTTGAGGTGAGTTTCAAGAAAAAAGACGGCACCATCATCAGGGCTAAGAATTTTGAGCGACTATTTTATGATCAAGAGGGTCGTTTCGTCAGTAGTGTAGGGATCTGTACCGATATAACGGAAAAATACCTGGCAGAAAAAGAACTTATCAAGAGTGAAAACAGGCTTCGGTCTGTGTTAAACAGCTTGCCGGATATTATTTTTATATATGACAATCAGGGTGTTTACCTTGATTATTATGTCCAAGAAACGGACATGCTAATTTCTCCTCCTGAATTATCTCTTGGAAAACATATCAAAGACATCATTCCGCCTCCATATGGGGAGAAAATGGAAGGTGCACTTTTGAGGGCGGCAAGTACCGGTAAGGTACAGACGGAGCAGATGACACTTGAATTGCCTTCCGGTAAGAAATTTTTGGAAATCAGGTTTTTTAAGCTTGATGAAGAAAGGATGATATCTGTAGGCCGTGACGTGACCGAGCAGAAGTTATGGGAGAAAGGATTAAAAGAAGCCAAGGAGGTAGCAGAAGGAGCCAATAGAGCGAAGTCAGAGTTTTTGGCCAGTATGAGCCACGAGATCAGGACACCGATGAATGGCTTGTTGGGAATGATTGGCTTGCTGGAGCATACGGCACTGGACAAAGAACAGGAGAGCATTGTTAAAGTGATCAAGGATTCAGGGGAATCACTATTGGTGATCATAAAGGATATTTTAGATTACTCCAAGATCGAAGAAGGCAAGCTAGAACTGGAACTGTCCAGTTCTAAGTTTAGGGAAGAATTGAATAAAGTGATTAATATTTTCTCAGGGATGGTCGTGGGTAAAGAGCTTAGCCTAAACCTGGACATTTCTCCAGTAATCCCCCAGTGGTTGATTCTGGACAATGAAAAGCTCAGCCAGATACTGTTTAATATTATAGGAAACGCGGTAAAATTCACTCCAAAAGGAGGTGATGTGAAAATTAAAGTCTCAGGAGAGCCTATTCTCGATAAGAATTTTATGCTCTACTTTAATGTGAAAGATACAGGTGTCGGCATACCCAAATCAAAAATCGATAAGCTGATCCATCCTTTTACCCAAACAGGCAGGAAAACAGCAGAAGAAAAAAGTGGAAGTGGATTGGGCTTGGCCATTGCCAATAAGCTTATTGAGTTGATGGGAGGCAGTCTTCAGATCGAAAGTGAAGTAGGCAAAGGTTCTGAATTTTCCTTTACGGTTTTTGCGCGGATTTCAGAAAGTGATGAAATTGTAGGAAAGGATGATTATGAGAACTATGCAAGAGAAGAGTACAAGCTATCCCATATTTCTGACAAATTCCCTAAAGAGATATTGTTGGCTGAGGATAATGATATCAATCTGAAGTTTATGAAACTCTTGATGAAACAATTGGGCTATGTTGTGGATACCGTAAGCACTGGGGAGGAAGCTGTAAAGGCCGTCGAAAAGAAGCGATACGATATGATCTTCATGGATTATCAGATGCCTGTGATGGATGGCCTTGAGGCTTCCCGGAAAATTAAGAAGATGAAGGAAGGGAAGTTTGTTCGGATCATAGGGCTGTCCGCCAATGTGTTTAAAGAGGATATTGAAAGGGCGTTTGAAGCTGGGATGGATGATTACCTCACCAAGCCCATCAAAATCCAAGATGTGGTGATGAAAATAAAGGAAAGCTCAGGGATGAACGTGTAGGGGCAAGCCAAAAAGTTGGGTTGTTTTGCTACAAAAGGAAACATGGCGAAATTCATCCCTAAGAGTTTTTACCTGATCGAACATAGAGCCTCAATGGACAGTAACAAAAGAGCAGCGGGGAGTATCTCATAATCTGTGTAAGTCCGCAAAGCGGGCTTACGAGTAAAAAGGAAAGACCTCGAAAATATCAGTGTGATTGGTACAATCGCATTGATATTTTGAGGAGCCCGCGGCAGGCGCCATTCCAATCAGTGTGTGAATAAATGTTTAACTTTAAAAACACATTGATTGAAGATGAAAAAAGAAGACCTTTTAAACGACGATTTTCTAAAGCAGTTCAAGAACGGAGAAGAACTGCAAACTTTTTTAGGTGAGCTCCAAAAGCGGGCAGTGGAAAAGATGCTCGAAGGAGAACTGGACAGCCATCTTGGATACCGAAAAAACGAACAGTCGGACAATCCCAACTCACGCAATGGGCACACTTCCAAAAAGATAAAGAGCAGTTTTGGGGAGTCGCATATCAATGTCCCCAGGGACAGGGATGGCAGTTTTGAGCCGGCACTGGTACCCAAAAGGAAAAGCATGGCAGAAGGTGTGGAGAACGTGATCATCTCCATGTATGCAAAAGGGATGTCCAACCATGACATAGGGGAACAGATCAGAGAGCTCTATGACATCAACGTATCGGCATCCACCATATCCAGGGTTACCGATGCGGTATCCGAGGATATTGTGGCCTGGCGGAACCGTCCGCTCGACCCGGTCTATCTGATCGTATGGATGGACGGGATATCCTTCAAGGTACGGGAAAATTCCAAGGTGGTCAACAAGACCGTTTACATTGCCGTAGGGTTAAAGACCAACGGGTTAAAAGAGGTCTTGGGGCTCTGGCTGGGGAAAAACGAATCAGCGGCCTTTTGGATGGGCGTACTCACCGATATGAAGGCTCGGGGTGTCGAGGACATCCTGATCACGGCCACCGATAATCTTAACGGCTTTACCGATACGATCAAGGTCTCTTTCCCCGAATCGGTCACCCAGATATGTGTAGTACACCAGATCAGGAACGCCTGTAGATATGTGGTCTGGAAAGATAAAAAGGCCTTCACCAAGGATATGAAAGAGGTCTATACCGCCCCAAATAAGGAAGCTGCAGCGGCCGCCCTGGAAGATTTTGCCGAAAAATGGGAAAGCAAATACTCATATGCCATTAAAAGCTGGAGGGACAACTGGGATGAACTGACCGTTTTCTTTGACTATCCCGTGGAAATAAGGAAGATCATTTATACCACCAACCTGATAGAAAACCTCAATGGAAAGGTCAGAAAATACACCAAAAACAAGCTGTCCTTCCCAACTGATGAGGCAGTTATCAAATCGGTATTCCTTGCCCTGCGCGAAGCCACCAAAAAATGGACAATGCCGATCAGGGACTGGGGAATAATCCTTAATAGTTTTCTGCTTATATTTGGAAAAAGGGTCAGGCTAAACTAAACCTGACCCCACTAATTGAAATTTTAGTTTACACACTTTTTGGGATAGTGTCGAGCAGCGGTTTACAATCTTTGGTACCGCTGCTTTTTTTGTTAAAATTTGGTATTGACATCAAATGCTTCGAGGTATTCGGCGACTCTTTTTACAAACATGCCTCCCAATGATCCGTCCACTACACGGTGGTCATACGAATGGGACAAGAACATCTTATGCCTGATGGCAATGGCATCTCCAGTAGGTGTTTCCACTACAGCTGGTTTTTTGGTAATGGCGCCTACGGCTAAAATGGCCACTTGAGGTTGCATGATAATAGGAGTCCCCATGAGGTTACCAAAAGAGCCCACATTGGAAATAGTGTAAGTGCCGCCGGAAAGTTCATCTGCTGCGAGCTTATTGATCCGGGCTCTTCCTGCCAGGTCGTTGATTTTTTTGGACAGGCCAGTGAGGTTGAGCTCGTTGGCTTTCTTGATGACGGGGACGATCAGGTTTCCACTAGGAAGGGCCACTGCCACACCAATGTTGATGTCTTTTTTCTTAATGATCCGGTCACCATCCACAGAAATGTTGATCATTGGAAAATCCTGAATGGCTTTGGCCACGGCCTCTACAAAGAAAGGGGTAAAGGTAATGGACTCACCCATTTTCTTTTTGTATTCGTCTTTGATTTTATTTCTCCAAAGTACAATGTTAGTAACATCAGCTTCCACAAAAGATGTAACGTGCGGAGAGATGCGTTTTGATTCCAACATTCTTTCAGAAATCATTTTACGCATTCTGTCCATTTCAATGATCTCGTCACCTGAGCTGATGCTGGGGGAAGCTTTTGGGATGGGAGCTGCAGAAGCCTTAGTCCTCACCTTTAGGTAGTTCAGCATATCATTTTTGGTGACTCTGCCATCTTTTCCTGTGCCCGTTATCGCTGCCAATTCTGCTTTATCGATCCCTTCTTCTTTGGCAATACTGAGTACCAAAGGGGAATAGAAACGATTGTCTCCTCCTGCGTTTTCCGTCACTGGGCTGACGATCGAGCTGGTTTGCGCTGGAGCTGCAGCTAGTAATGCTTCCTTTTCGTTGCTGGCATTGGTTGGTTCTTCTTTTTCCGTTTCGATGGCAGTTTGTTCTTCCTCCGCATCTTCTGTTTCTATCAAGGCAATAGGTGCTCCCACCGCCACTACATCACCTTCCTTGGCAAGGATTTTTTTCAGAACTCCAGAATGGGAAGAAGGAACTTCCGTATCTACCTTATCCGTAGCGACTTCCAGTACAGACTCGTCCTCATCGATGGTTTCTCCTTCTTTTTTTAACCAAGATAAGATGGTTCCCTCAATTATACTTTCACCCATTTTGGGCATTACCATTTCTACAGTTGCCATGTGATATCTATTTAATTGGGTCTATTTCCTGATTTTAAAATTATATTTTAATTTTTTAATCGCAAAATAGGTATAGCCAAATTATTCAATCGTTTTGGTTTTTAATGACTTTTCGCAATAAGTTTAAGACCGCTAATGCCGAATATTGGATGTTCAGTGAGCGGTCATGTGCCAATTGCAGCTTTTTTGTTTTGACGCCATGTTCGTCTGCTACAGCTATCCAAACTGTTCCGACTGGTTTTTCAGGACTTCCTCCGCCTGGGCCGGCTATTCCACTGCTGGCAAGACCGAAATCAGCTTTGAACTTTTGCCGGACCATAATGGCCATTTCAATGACCGTATCCTCGCTAACGGCGCCATGGGCAGCCAGTGTTTTTTCCTTCACTCCAAGCAGGTCAGTTTTGAACTGATTATGATAAGGGATCATGGCACCATTAAAATAATTGCTGCTACCTGGTATAGCCGTGACCAGATGGGAAATATAGCCGCCTGTGCAGCTTTCAGCAATGCCCACGGTCTTTCCTGCTATTTTTAGTATCTTTCCGATAGCTTCTGCTATAGATTCCTGATCATAACCGTAAATATAGTTTTTTATTAGCGGTTTTACCTTTTCGATTTGTTCATTTACTTCCTCCTGAAGATGATTGATGTCATCGCCAAAGGCAGTGAGCCTGAGTTTTACCTCTCCAAGGGAGGGGAGATAGGCCAATTTGATATGCTGGGGAAGTTGGTCTTCCCATTGAGCGATCATATCTGAAAGCCAGCTTTCACCGATTCCTGCCGTCTTGATCACTTTGTGATAGATGACCGGTAGCGTGTATATCGTTTTGATTTTTGGAAGGACAAAGCTCTCCATGAGGAATTGCATCTCATGGGGCACGCCTGGCATGGACATCCATACACAGTTGTTCTCTTCAAACCACATCCCAGGGGCTGTTCCCTGCTCATTTTTTACATACTGGCATTTGGTGGGCAGGTGCCCTTGGAGTTTGTTGAGGGGAGTCAGTTCACGTCCTCTTTTCTCAAAAAACGTTTCCACGTCAGCTATGGCTTCCGCAAAAGGTGCTATAGGGCAGTCAAAAAACTTGGCCATCAGCGGTTTGGTCAGGTCGTCTTTCGTTGGGCCCAGTCCGCCGGTGATCAGTATTATATGGGCACGTTTTTGTGCACTGTCAAAGGCATGGAGAATGTCCTCTTCGTTATCGCCAACGGTGGTTTTTCGGACTACTCTTACGCCGATTTGGTCTAATTCTTTACTGATCCAGTGGCTATTGGTATCCATGATCTGCCCATAAAGCAATTCATCGCCAATGGCAATTATCTCTGCGGTGATTTGTTTCATGCCTGTGAAGGGTTGACTTTTTGATACGTAACAAAAGTGTAGTCAAATTGGTTTTTGTCATCTTTTTCATGAAATTCTTCCGATGTCTTTTTCCAGTTTTCTGAAGGAAATTCAGGAAAAAACGCATCCCCCTCTGGGGCACAGTTCACCTCGGTAATGACCATCTCATCTACACAGGGAAGAGCCTGTTTATAGATTTCCGCTCCACCGATCACAAACGCTTTTTCCAGACCTTTTGACTTTGCCAAGTCGATGGCTTCACCCAAACCGTGTACCACGTAATGTCCCTCCGGAACCTGATAATTCCTGTTTCTAGTGATCACTACAGATGTTCTGTTAGGAAGCGGTTTTCCCATGGATTCATAGGTCTTTCTGCCCATGATGATGTAGTGGCCGGTGGTTTGTTGCTTAAAGTGACGGAGGTCTGCAGAAAGGCGCCAGATGAGTTGATTGTCCTTTCCGATTACATTATTGTTAGCTTTAGCTACGATGATGGATAGTATCAATGCCTTTGGATTTTTGGATTGCACAAGATACCAAGGTTTTTTGAAGCATTAAAAGGGGAGCTTTAAAAAGTTTGCTCCAAAAGGCAAAGCTGGGCAATCCCAAGAATATGGTTGGTGCAGGTCATTGTTAGGTAAATAGGGAAGGAAGGTCTGTAACTGGCAGATTGTCAAGATGAAGGAGACTATTGCCCCTCCATCGCATTGGCGTATTCGGCCATTTCAAATTCAAATTTCTCTGAGGTGTTGATTTCAATGATTTTCATGTGTGTGATGCTCTTGTCCTCCTTGGACTCATAGTGGATTTCCAGGACATCTCCATCAGGCAGTTGATCGTAATAGCCTTGGTATTTTTGTTTTACTTTTTTGGAGAAGAGGAAATTGTTTTTTGACCAATAGGAAGCATAGCCTTCGATGGCTTGCGTGCTCACCCAATAATGGGCTGTATATTCATCATTATCGGTACGGTATTCATCACATGAATAGCCGAGGATGTTTTTTGAGTTGCCGGTTTTGACGATGTCAAAAGCTGTTGCGTCAGCATCCGTTTCTTCCATTTCCTTGTCGGCAGCATCTTCCATCATTTTGGTCCAATCCATCCCGTAGGCCATATAGTTCTTTTCGCCCTTTTCATTTTCCATGAGCAGTACGGACGCATTGTTCTTGTGGTCGAAAATCATTACGGTTTTTTCAGCTTTTTTATCCTGATTTTCCATCTCTATTCCCCAAAAGTCACTGTCCCCGCTCAGGAATGACCTGAATGTAACCGGGTCGATGTCTTTTCCTTTTTCGTCAGTACCGGTTATTTCCATGTCTGTGTAGCCAGTAAAGTGGTAGCGGTCCTCGGTGGTGGCATTCATGTCGATACTGCTGATTACTTTGCCATAATCGTAGTCACCTCCTTCATATTCCGATGGGGAGCCAAAAATTTGCTCTAAATACTTGTCAGTTTGTTTCCGTGCCGCATTCTCCACTTCATTGGAAACGCGGCGCTCGACGGCATTTTCCACCCCTTCTTGGGCAGCTTTTTTCAGTTTTTTTAAAAACTGTGCTTGGGAAGGCACTGGTAACAGGAATATAGCTGAAAGTGCAGCTAAAAGTAATTTGTCGGTTCTCATAGCAAAGTAGGTTATACAACCTTTTAAATTACATAAAAGTGGAGGTATTTACCAGTGTAAGATGGTAGAAGGGGCATTAGAATTATTATCAAGTACATGGTAATGAGTAAAAATAAAGGCAGGCCTTAAAAGCAAAGTGCCTGCCTGGGACATGTTGATTTTCAAAACTTGATTAAAGCTTATTGCCGCGCAAGAAGTCTTCGATTTTCATTCTTTTTTTACCTTGTAGTTGTAATTCCTTGATCGATATTCCTCCATCTCCTGTTTGGATGTGGAGGTAACTTTTGTTGTCTGATAAATACTCCCCCGGGGACTTCTCCTTTAGTCCATCGACTACCGATGAGGAGAAAATTTTGCAGGTTTTATCCTGGATGGTCGTCCATGCAGCGGGATAAGGGGAAAGGCCTCTGATCAGATTATGGATGGATCGGGCGCTTTTGTCCCAGTCTATCTCACCAGTTTCTTTGAATATTTTGGGAGCATGGTGAAGGGCTTTTGTTTCATCTTGTACAAATGTCTCCACTTCTCCACTGTCAATCTCTTCGATGGTTTTCAATACCAATTTAGCTCCTCTATCCATAAGTTTTTCGTAGAGCGTACCAATATTGTCCTCGGGCAAGATGGGTTCCTTTTCTTGGAAGATAATACTTCCCGTATCAATTTCCTGTTTGAGGAAAAATGTGGTCACTCCTGTTTCATCTTCTCCATTAATGATGGCCCAGTTGATAGGAGCGGCTCCTCTGTAATTGGGGAGGAGAGAGGCGTGAAGGTTAAAAGTGCCTCTGGGGGGCATGTTCCAGACTGCTTCTGGAAGCATCCGAAAAGCAACGACTACCTGAATGTCGGCATTGTAGCCTGCAAGTTCCTCCAGAAACACTGGTGATTTAAGATTGGTAGGCTGCAGCACAGGTATGTTATGTTGGGTGGCAGCTTCTTTTACAGGTGAGGGGATGAGTTTTTGTCCCCTTCCCTTGGGCTTATCAGGAGCCGTGATGACGGCCACTACATTCCAGCCGTTTTCTACCAGTATTTCCAGGGAAGGCACTGCAAAATCGGGCGTGCCCATATAAATGATGCGGAGATCTTTATTCATGCTTGTGGTGTTGAATTGTCGAATGGCGATTTCGATGTGAGTCTAGGGATATGGGAATTTGTTATTTATAGAGCAAGTATTGTTTTCTCATGGTTTCATAGGCATCCAATTTATTTTTCCATCCAGCTTTGATTTCTTTTTCAGATTTTCCAGCGAGGATATCCTTTCGCAGCTGGTCAGAGCCTGCGAGTTTATCAAAGAAATTGTTAAAAAACTGTTGGCCGCCACCGGACTTTTGGTACATCTCCAAAAGGTATTTTAGGGTAAACTGATGTGAAAGGGGAGTTTCCCTCAAATCAGTGCCGTAGCAGGTTTTTCCTTCATGGGGAGGGTGCTTGCTCATGCCATTGATGCTTTCAGGCGTAAAGGTAAACGCTCCATATTTCGGATCTGGGGCTCCATATACCTGAAATGGGAAATATGTACCGCGGCCCACACTGATATCTGTGCCTTCAAAGAAACACAAGGAAGGATAAAGCCGAATCGAGACGTCATTGGGGAGATTTGGTGAGGGCTTTACGGGAAGTGAATAATGCTGTCCATGGTCCCAATTGGCCACGGGAATGACGGTGATGTCTGCTTTGACTTGGTTTTTTAACCAGCCTTCTCCATTGATCATCTGCGCTAGCTCACCCATGGTAAGTCCGTGCACCACCGGGATAGGGTGCATCCCCACAAAACTCTTGTACGAAGGATCCAAGACAGGCCCGTCAATGTAATCTCCATTCGGATTGGGGCGGTCGAGGATGATCATCGCTTTGCCTTGTTCGGCACAGGCTTCCATTACATAGTGCATGGTGCTGATATAGGTGTAAAACCTTAGCCCTACATCTTGAAAATCAAAGATTAGGATGTCGATGTCCATCAGGGCTTCCTCAGAAGGTTTCTTGTTGGAACCATAAAGGGAGACCAGTGGTATTCCCGTTTCTTTGTCAGTATCGTTTTTAATGACTTCGCCAGCGTCGGCATTTCCCCTAAACCCATGTTCGGGTACAAATATTTTTTGGACAGTGATGTCATTTTCAAGTAAGAAATCGACCAAATGCTGATTGTCCTTTTGGGTGAGAATGCTCGTTTGGTTAGCGACAAGCCCTACTTTTTTGCCCTTCAGCAGTGGGAGGTATTTTTCCGGCTGGTCTGCTCCCGGAAGAATAGGAGCAAGAGAATTGCGTTTGGCGGCTGCTTCTTTTGCCAGCAGTGAACCGGAAATATCCCAGCTTCCCAAAAAGGTGGGTAAAAATATCAGGAGAAGTATTAATTTTAGCTGCTTCATATTAATTTGCATTTGAATCTTAACAAAATAAAACACTTCATTGAACCTTTCCTACTTCATTGCCAAAAGAATTAGTTTTAAAAGGACGGGCGGTTTTACAGGGACCATACACCAGATAGCCGTTGCGAGTATTGCTATCGGCTTGTCCATTTTAATCATCGCATTTTTGATCTTGGGCGGCTTTAAGCAAGTGGTTTCAGATAAGGTGTTTTCGTTTACGGGGCATTACCAAGTGCACAAATTTACCTCGCACAATGCCTATGAGAATTTTCCGAGTAGTAAGAATAGCCAATTTTATTCCAATTACAAGGATTATGGCTATATCAAGCATATTCAGGACTATGCATATAAGCCAGGCTTACTGAAGGGGGATGAGGAGGTTCAAGGGGTTGTGCTGAAAGGGGTTAGCGAGGCATTTGATGAGGAGGCGTTTTCGGCTTCTTTGTCGGAGGGACGTTTTATCCACTTTGAAGAAGGAGGAACAGCGTCGAATGAGGTGGTGCTGAGCAGAAATATTGCCGATAAGCTAATGCTAGCGGTCGGGGATAAAGTGGTCATGTATTTTGTGCAGGATCCACCTCGGTATCGTAGATTTGACATTGTGGGGATTTATGAGACCTATTTGGAGGATTTTGACGATAAAATGATCATTGGGGATATCCAAACTATCCGCAATCTGAATGGCTGGGAGGATGATCAGGTAGGAGGTTTTGAGGTGTTTTTAAAGGACCCGAAGCAGATTGATGATAAAGAGGAAGCACTTTACGAAGTCATTGACTACGATCTCAAAGTCGATAAGGTCACCACCATGTTCATTCAGATTTTTGATTGGTTAAAGTTGCTGAATAATAATGTGTATGTGTTTTTAGGCCTGATCCTTTTTGTTGCGGCATTCAACATGATTGCGATTTTATTTATATTGATCATGGAGCGGACGCAAATGATCGGATTGTTGAAAGCAATCGGAAGTACCAATCGCCAAATTAGAAAGATTTTCGTTTGGAACGGCGTGCGTATTATTGGAAGGGGAATGCTGCTAGGAAACCTTATTGGCCTCGGCATTGCTTGGATTCAGAATTCCACTCATCTAATTTCGCTTGATCCGGCCAATTATTACATGAGCTATGTGCCTATTCAGTGGGACTGGCCCATTGTGATCGGCTTGAATGTCCTTATTTTATTAGTGACGACATTGGTCCTGTTTATTCCGGCCATGATGATCAGCAATGTCCAGCCCATTAAAGCCATTCGGTTTGATTAGGCAAGCAAAGGCGTGTCCCCCCTTACCTTTCTATTTCGTACTTGGTACATTGTACTTCGTGGCTTCAGCGATATCAGCTCTTTTGTAGGGATTAAAAAGACTTTTTATTTTCATATAAATAACGCCCATGACGGCTTCTCGGAAAATATTGGTGGACATTTTGGATGTTCCCTTTGTTCTGTCGGTAAAAATGATGGGGATTTCGATGATTTTATAGCCCAGTTTCCAGGCAGTGAATTTCATTTCGATCTGGAAAGCATACCCTACAAATTTGATTTTGTTCAGTTTGATACCTTCCAGCACACTCCTATGATAGCATTTAAATCCAGCTGTACTGTCTTTTATAGGAAGTCCAGTAATGAATTGTACATAAACACTCGCAAAATAAGACATTAAAACCCTTCCCATGGGCCAGTTGACCACATTGACCCCCTTGATGTAGCGAGAGCCGATGGCCAGGTCATTTCTTTCGTCGGCACAGGCTTCATAGAGTCTGATCAGGTCTTTGGGATTATGGGAAAAATCAGCATCCATTTCAAAAATATATTCATAGCCATTGGCCAAGGCATATTTAAATCCTTCGATATATGCCGTTCCCAGTCCCAATTTTCCGGTCCTTACGATCAGGTGGATGCGGTTAGGATAGGATACTTTGGCTGCTTTTACCAGACTTGCTGTGCCGTCTGGAGAGTTGTCATCGATGATCAAGACCTCAAAATGTCCGGGTAATTCCATGACAGTATAGAGAATGTCCTGGACATTTTCCTTTTCGTTGTAGGTCGGGATGATGACGAGTTTGCTGTGATTCATAATTTAAGTCCCAAAAATAGGACTTAAAGCGGGTTTTCGTATAGTAATTGAAAAAAAATCACCATAATGCACTTCTATTTGTAAAGCACCATTAATGTGAGCGGTCTATCTGAACCTGATAATTAGGGACAAAAATTTCAGGTGGTTTGGAGATTGTGGCATCCGACGCTGGAATGCCGAACCCATCTAGCGGCCCATTGTCATCAAGCTAACGTCTTTAAGTTGGCGAAAATCTATACCCTTGTTGATGTCTGTGCGCTTCAAAAATAGTCTAAGGGGATTTAAAATTCCCATTATTTCGGTTCGAGAATACAAATTCCGAACAGCTGAATTCGTGAGATTTTGGTCATTGGTGTACAGGTATCCGCTTAAATTGGCGGCTATGCTCTAGCGGCTGGATAGAATTTGGAGCAGCAGCGAAGTGACTGATTTTGTCCGCCGTAGCGAATTCTTGAGAAGCTTTATCATTGGCACAATTCCAATTTTTCTTGGGCATATTTACTGCCATTTTTGGCTGCTTGGTGCAGGTCAAGGCAAGCTTGGCCGGGGTTGGAATCCATAGAACAAACAGCTCGTCGTGCCAATGCTTCATAATGATCAGGTTTTTTTTCCAGGACGAAATCAAAATCCTCTTTGGCCCAATCGGTCATTCCCATGCGCATGTAGGCAAAACCACGGTTATAGTATGCCTTTAGATTGTCTTTGGCATACATGATGTACATGTTAAACTGCGAAGCGGTTGACATTGGGTCACCCAGATTGGCTTGGACAATGCCTCTGTAAAAATAAATGGATGCATTTTTTTCGTCGATATCCCTTGCAGACTTCAGGAATTCATCCGCCGATCGATAATTTTCGTTTTTCATCATGGCACGGCTAAGAAGGATCAATAGGTCCACATTTTCAGGGTCTTCCTTTGCCGCCAGAAGTAGGTTCATCTCAGCATGTTTGTATTCTTTCTGCTCCCAATAGATCTTTCCGATGCCGGCATGGGCCTTACCGTCACGGGGTTTTAGTTGAAGGATTCGCTTATAATCGGTCAGCGCTTCGTCATATTCCTCTAGTGCCTCATGGCTCATGGCACGGAGCTGTAGCGCTTCGACGTCGGCCATCTTCATGAACAATACCCAGTTCAGCTCTGAAATGGCGTCATTGAACTGTTGGTTTTCAAAATGCCTTCTTGCTTGGTCAAAGTCACCACCACAAGAACAAAATGTCAAGACACAAATGGAAGCAAGTAAAAGTCTCATATCAAATGGTTTAGTTGTAAAACTAATTAAATAGTTTTTCTTAATCAAGACCCAGAGGCATTCTTTATCAAAGTTTTTTTGGGATTTCTGGAAGTCTGCTCAATCCAATCACGCCAGGCGATGCGTATATTTTTCCAAACAACAACAAAGAGCCATGATCAAAAAAATTATTATCGGTGCTGGTGTAGTGGTCCTACTGCTGATTGCCACATTGGCCGTTCACATTTATATGGTGACCAGTAGTCGTCCAGATGGACCTAACTGGGCCATGAGCCAAATAGACTTTAATGAGGATTTGGATTCTTTAAAATCTGAGAAAATAAAGACAGATTTTTTAGACATCGAAGGCATGCGCGATGCACGAATCAATACCAAATCGGATTTTATCATTTTACTCTACGATCGGAAGCAGCATAATCCCCACGACTTGGTCAAGCAGGTAAACACTGGTTATGGTTTACAAGCCTCACTTTTCCAACCTAGTCAGGACCAATTGGCAGCAAGCTGTCCTGCGATCAACAAAAATTCATTGACCTACAAACTGGGAAGCTATTTCGAGCAAGTATTTACAAACTAATTATTTCACATAAACCTTTAGAAAACATGAAAAGACTCAATCAATTTTCAGTATTGCTACTGCTCATGACAGCAGTGGTTTTCTGGTCTTGCAACGATAAGGACGACATGGACCAGATCACAGAGACAGATGATTCATTTTACGCAACCAAGCTGGGCGGAGAAATGATGGTGGCCGATCCTTCTAACCAAGGCCAACAGATCGAACAAGGATACCTTAACCTGAGAACGATCGTAACCGGAACAGTTTTAAAAATAGCCTCAGAAGAAAAATATGCAGAACTTCGGCCTTATTTTAATGTGTTACTAGCTGAAGTAGGTGCCGATGATATGTCTGGATTCAATGCGCTTGTAAAAGATTTTACGGACCTATTGGCAGAATCTACGGGTGCCAAAAACTTTACTTATTCCGGAATGAGTATGGCTGATGCCCACAATCCAGAGGCCAATGATCGCATGAACGGCATGATCGACAATGAGGATTTTGACCTGTTTGTGGAAGCTGTGGTAGAAGTAGCTACAGACGCTGGTTTTGGTGATCAGGAAATTTTAGGTCCGGTAGGTCAGCTGCTGGAAGGTACTAGAGATGCTATCGTGCAGCGGGAAGATGGTACCATGATCGACCTTTATACCCGATTGGGAGGTACTGTGATGATGGAAGATGCTGATGGAAATATGGAGGAAGCAGGTTACCTTCCGCTAAAAGCCGTTGTAACAGAGACAGTACTTTTAGTGGCCAGTGATCCTGAATTTGAGGAATTGAAGCCTTATTTCCCTGTGCTACTGGCTGAAGTAGGTGCTGGAGACATGTCTGGCTTTAATACTTTGGTGGAGAATTTCAGTGACCTACTGGCCCAATCCATTGGTTCTACAAATTATATGTATGATGGAATGAATATGGCGGATGCCCACAACCCTGATGTTAATCCAAGGATGACAGGCAAAATCACCTCAGCGGATTATGATTTGTTTATCCAGGCAGTGGTAAAAGCAGCTACCAATAAGGGTGTGCCGGAATCGGTTATTGCAGAATTTGGTGCATTGCTGACCAGTGAAGGGCTGAAAGGTGCGATTGTCCAAGGATAATCATCACATTCTTAGCCAAGGTAACTGACCAGGTTGCTTGAACCCGCATTATGCATTAGCCTATCTATTACGATTCCTAATGCAAAATGCGGGTTCAATGTCGTTTAGTTAAGGGGAATTCCTTCTTTTCATATACCTAAAAGTCCTTTTTTTGATTGACTTTGGCTGGGGAAACCTGATCATCGTGGTGGATTTTATCCTTTTCCTTTTGTCCATTGATGAAAAAAGAAAGAAAAAAATCTAGGCCGGTGGTCTGCCCTTTAAAATGGGACATGGATTTCCCCTGCGACGTGGATCCGTCACCCATTTTAACCCGGATTATGCGTTGGGAATCGTAGTGAGAGCTGAAAGTGCAAGAAAATCAGTTAGTTTGGAGGCATTAGCGTAGCACCGCTACGGTTATGCCGAAAACTAAAGTGAAACGACTGATTTTGAAGCAGTTTCAGGTCGCAACAGATAGGCAAATGCATATTCCGGGTTTAATTTCCACCCGATGGCTACGACCTAAAAGTGAGTGGGTCTCGCTGTTCCATGACGCGAGCCAACTCCCTTTCTTAACGGCCTCCACCATCGGCTGGAAAACAGGCATACCAAGGGCCATCAAAAGGAAGCGATACATTTTTGGGACTTATTAACTGAATCCGCCTTGCAGGTAATTGGCGTTAAGAAATTTAAAAGCGGGTGGGCGAAAAGGCAGGCTTGTTTGACGAAAGGCTGCCCAAAAAGAATGTTGGCAGCTAGAAAAGGTTTACCTGCCTTTAGATAGGCCTTCTTGGCTTTAGACAGGAGGAGATTGCCTGCATGAGGGGAGGTTTTAATTTTAGGCCAATAGCTGCACACCTGTGCGCCGTGGCGTAGCGGCGGGTTTTTTGGGTTTACTTTTTTGACCTGAAGCAAAAAAGTGACAAAGGTAAAGGGATGAAAACCACCTAGGGAATTAGCTAGAAAAATAACTGCCCAAGGAAAAAATATGGAACCCATATTTTCCAGATACACACTAACCAAACGGCATTGAAAAAGGGTTGAAAGTAAAAAAGGCTTTCCAGTTGGGGAAAGCCTTTTTTGTCAGTTGTGGTTCCTGCGCTTTACAGCATGCCTTTGGTGCTGGGGAGTTGGTTGAGCGCGTCGATATCCCTTTTTACGGCCATTTTGATAGCACGTGCTAGGCCTTTGAAAATAGCTTCTATTTTATGGTGCTCATTGTTTCCTTCTGCTTTGATGTTTAGGTTACATTTGGCGGTGTCACTGAAAGATTTGAAGAAGTGGTAAAACATTTCCGTAGGCATGTCACCTATTTTTTCCCTAGTGAACTCGGCTTCCCACATCATCCAAGGACGACCCCCGAAGTCGATGGCTACTTGGGCTAGCACATCGTCCATTGGTAGCAAGAATCCATATCGGTAAATACCTTTTTTATCACCTAATGCCTTGAGGTAGGCCTCGCCCAGTGCCAATGCCGTGTCTTCAATGGTGTGGTGCTCATCGATGTGCAGGTCGCCGTTGACCTTGATTTCCAAGTCTGTACCGCCATGTTTGCCCAGTTGCTCCAGCATATGGTCAAAGAAGGGCAGACCGGTGTTAATCGCACATTTTCCTGATCCGTCCAGGTTGACCGTGATCTTGATTTGGGTTTCTGAAGTGCTCCTTTCTACCGTTCCTTTACGGGCAGGAAGCCGTAAAAATTCATAAATTTCATCCCACGATGTGGTGCTCAAGGCAGCGCCTTCGGCTGCTTCTTCACCGATGAAGATTGCTTGGGTGCCTAGGTTTTTGGCCAGTTGAACATCTGTTTTGCGATCTCCGATTACGAAAGAGCCGGCAAGGTCAAAGCCTCCTTCCATGTAATGGGTAAGGAGTCCTGTTCTTGGTTTTCGAGTGGGCGCATTTTCATGCTCAAAGGTTTTGTCAATATGGATAGCGTCAAAGACTACTCCTTCTTGTTCTAATGTTTTGAGCATTTTATATTGGGCCGGCCAAAAGGTGTCCTCAGGAAAGGAATCGGTACCCAAGCCATCTTGGTTGGTCACCATTACCAGTTCAAAATCAGTTTCTTCGGCGATCTTCCGCAGGTTGGAAATCGCCTTGGGGTAGAATTCAAGTTTTTCCAAACTGTCCACCTGATAATCCACCGGTGGTTCCTTGATGATGGTTCCGTCGCGATCTATAAAGAGTACTTTTTTCATGGTTGTAATGTTGTATAATGATTGAAGGAAGCTTGTTAAATATCTATTAAGTGTCACGAGGACTTCATGTGAGACAAGCTTCCCTGTTAGTTAGCATTTAGGTTAAGGAAATGAGATAATGCCTGGATGAGCCGATCATTCTCTTCTCTGGTGCCCACGGAGATTCTAAGGCATTGTTCACATAGGATGACCTTGGAGCGATCCCGAACAATGACCCGGTTTGCAATAAGATAATCATACGCTTCCTTAGCGGCAGGAACTTCCACTAGGAGGAAATTGGCATGCGTGGGATGGATTTTTTGCACACCATCCATTTTTGTCAAGGACTCATGAAGGTAATCGCGCTCCTCAAGGATTTCCTTTACCATTCTTTGCATTTTGGAGGTGTCATCAAGTGCTTCCAAGACCGTTTCTTGGGTCAGTCCACTGATATTGTATGGAGGTTTGATCTTGTTTAAGATCCTGATGATATCTACCGATGCAAAGGCCATCCCCAGTCGGAGGGCTGCCAGTCCCCATGCTTTGGAAAAGGTCTGCATGACCAAAAGGTTTGGGTGTTTGCCCAGTTCATCCGTAAAACTGGGCTCATCACTAAAGTCAATATATGCCTCGTCCACCACGACCAGCCCATCGAATCCTTCGATGACCTTAACAATGTCTTCTCGCTTGGCTTTATTGCCGCTTGGATTGTTGGGGGAGCAGATGAAGATGATCTTGGTGTGGCCATCGATTGCTTCCAAGATTGCATTGGGACGAAGCTGAAAATCTTCCGAAAGATTGACCCGCTTGATGGCAATGTCATTGATGTCTGCACTTACCTCGTACATGCCGTAGGTAGGGGGCAGGATGATGATATTGTCCATGCCTGGACGGCAAAATGCGCGCATTAGCAGGTCGATGGCTTCATCACTGCCATTGCCAATGAATATCTGCTCTGAAGGAACATGCTTGATCCTGCTGATTTTTTCTTTTAGTGCATGTTGGT
The DNA here is from genome assembly GCF_005281475.1 of Echinicola rosea. Lineage (NCBI taxonomy): Bacteria > Pseudomonadati > Bacteroidota > Cytophagia > Cytophagales > Cyclobacteriaceae > Echinicola > Echinicola rosea. Next base: position 2,801,693 of record NZ_CP040106.1, read on the forward strand.
AAGGATCAGGGTAGCGATTATAGTTTTTCGAAGTGATGGATCCAAAAGGGTTTTCATTGGCATCTAGGAATACACCTTCTTTGCCAGTATATTCATCCCGTGCGGAAGAATAAGGTTTCAGCTGCGCAATGTGTGGACGAAGCTGTTTTTTCAGGTCAAATGCCATGCTTATTGATTGTCTTTAATGTATTTTAAACGAACAGAAACGGCATTTTTGTGGGCATCTAATAGTTCATTTCCGGCCATTACTTCGATGGTCGGGCCCAATTTTTGAAGGCCTTTCTCAGTGATTTTTTGATAGGTGATTTTTTTGACAAAACTGTCCAGCGAAACACCACTGTAATTTCTGGCAAATCCATAAGTAGGCAGCGTGTGATTTGTGCCAGAAGCATAATCTCCCGCTGATTCAGGAGTGAAGTTTCCGATGAAGACAGAACCGGCGTTGACGATTTTTGCCACTACTTCATCTTCATTTTCCACATTGATGATGAGGTGCTCAGGAGCATACTCGTTGATCAGTCCGATGGCCTTTTCTTGGTTGCCCATGATCACCGCTACACTGTTTTCCAAGGCCTTTTTGGCAATATCTTTTCGGGGTAGATTGGCCAGTTGCTTATCGACTTCTTTTAGGGTCTTCTTAGCGACTTTTGATGCCGTGGCGACCAGTACTACTTGGCTATCCACTCCGTGTTCAGCCTGAGACAACAGGTCAGCAGCCACAAATGCAGGGATGGCGGATTCGTCGGCATATACCAGTACTTCCGAGGGGCCTGCCGGCATGTCGATGGCAATGCCTTTTTTTGTGGCCAGTTGCTTGGCAGCCGTGACATATTGGTTGCCAGGGCCAAAAATCTTGGCCACTTGAGGGACGGATTCGGTGCCATACGTCAAGGCGGCGATGGCTTGGGCACCACCTGCTTTGACGATTTTGTCGATACCGATCAGGTTGGCGGTATATAGAATGGCCGGATGGATTTTACCTTCCTTGTTAGGCGGGGTACACAGGACAATTTCTTCACATCCCGCAAGATTGGCAGGAATGCCCAGCATCAATACCGTTGAGAATAACGGTGCAGTTCCCCCAGGGATATAAAGCCCTACTTTTTGGATGGGGACACTTCTGCGCATGCAGGTGACCCCTTCCATGACCTCCATGGTCAGGTCTTCTGTCTGCTGCGCTTGATGGAATTTTTCAATATTTACCTTGGCTTGGTGGATAGCGGATTTTAAAGCTTCATCCATTAGTCCGTAAGCTTCGTTGATTTCGTCACGCGTGACCAGAAGGTCGTCGATTTCTACATGGTCATATTCCAAAGCGAACTTCTTAAGTGCTTTGTCGCCTTGACGGCTGACTTTGCGCATGATTGGCTTGACGATTTTTTGGATATCTTTCATCTGTTGAACCGGCCGGGCCAGTTCTTTTTGCCATTCGTTTTGGGAGGGATTGGTTATGATTCTCATCTGAAACGTGTCTTTGAAAGAGCAATTAAATCACCATTTTTTCTATAGGTACTACCAAGATGCCTTCGGCTCCGGCAGCTCTCAGTTCTTCGATATTTTCCCAGAACTGGTCTTCACTCAGCACGGAGTGGACAGAAGACCATCCTTCCTGTGCAAGGGGCAAAATGGTCGGGCTTCTCATGCCAGGGATAAGGGAAATGATTTTGTCCAGCGATTTATTGGGGGCATTGAGCAGTACGTATTTATTGCTTTTGCCTGTCTGCACGGCATTTATGCGGAAAAGTAGTTTTTCGACGATGGCCATCTTTTCTTGGTTCAAGCCTTTGTGGCTGATGAGCACCGCTTCGGATTTGAAGATTTCTTCTACTTCTTTGAGACCGTTCATCATCAGGGTAGATCCGGAGCTGACGATATCGCAGATCCCCTCTGCTAAGCCTATGCTTGGTGCAATTTCCACTGATCCGCTGATTTCGTGGATTTCAGCATTGATATTATTGGATTTCAGGTAGTCTCCAAGGATTTTGGTGTAGCTGGTGGCGATGTTCTTTCCTTCAAAATAGGATATTCCTGGATATTCCTGACTTTTTGGGATGGCCAAGGACAGACGACACTTGGAAAAGCCCAATTTTTTGAGCACATCAACGCTTTTGTCTTTTTCTACCAGTTCGTTTTCACCCACGATTCCTAAATCCGCCACCCCGTCAGCTACATAGCCAGGGATGTCATCATCTCGTAAATAGAGAAATTCGATGGGGAAATTGGTAGCGGTGGATTTTAGTTTACCTGTACCATTGTAGAATTTGATGCCACATTCTTTGATGAGGCTTAATGAATCTTCACTTAAGCGACCGCTTTTTTGGACGGCTATGCGAATAATATTTTCCATGAAATAAAGATACGAATATGAATAGTTCTTTTAAGAAATTCCGTGAATCAATCGGGCTGCAGGATAATTTGCGCACAGCCTCTGGGGCGATATGTAAATAGTATTCCTCCTTAGGAGGAATGATGGAAATGATGAACAGTCGCAGTCGGACAAACTGTAAAAAATGGCATAGCGATAATATTTGATTGGCTGCTGTTCATGATAATGCTACAAAATTAAGCAGCTGTCACTATTATCCAAAAAATGATAAGCTTTTTTCTGGTAAATTAATGATTCCTTAAAGAAAAGTCTGATTGATCAAGGAATTATAAACTTTCCGTTCATTTTCATTTTTAATGGATTTGAGGGTCACCACGGTCTTCTTGATGATTTTTTGGATCATGGCATCCATCACTTCTTCGTAAGAGGTGGTGGATGTTTGATCCATCAGGCGATGATAGCGATCCATTTCTTCGGCTTTGATGGTTTGCAGGGCAGCCTTCATCGATCGGATGGCTTCCAGGTTTTTATTGTCCTGTTGCCATTGGATAAATTCTTCCAAATAGGAGTCCAGAATCCCCTTTACATCTTGGATGCTGGCCTTTTTTTGTTCCATCGCGGCCTGGGTGACCTTTCCTATGTCATCCATGTCATAGAGCATGACACCAGGTACATTGGCCGCATCTGGAGCAATGCTCCGTGGCATGGATATATCCACCAAGACTTTGAATAATACATCTGTATTGTCAAAGTCACTTTTCTGCAAAATCGGAGTGGTTACGGATGGGGAAGAAATGATGATGTCAAAACCATGCAGTTTACGTGCTAGTTGATCCAAAGGAAAATAGCCCAATGTTGTTTTAAACTTTTCATTGAATTGGGTTACTTTTTCTTCCGTTCGGTTAAAGACGGTAAGTTCTGTATGGCCTTTTGAGCAAAGGTGTTTGCATACATTTTGCCCCATTTCTCCAAATCCAACAATGGCTATCTGAGTAGATTTAAACATGCCACGGTATTCTTCTATCATGTCCACTGCTGCGTAGGATGCTGAGCTAATGCCCGCGCGAAATCCAGTTTGACTGGAAATTTTTTTGTTTGCACTGAAGATTACCTGCATCAATCTATGGATATAGGTGCCGGCAGTTTGTGCTTTATCTGCCAGTTGATAAGCTTGTTTGATTTGTGAGCGGATTTGGGCATCTCCCAAAATTTGGGACTCCAATCCTGCTGAAACTTCGAAAATATATCGTAAAACTGTTCCTTCATCATTTTCTTGGGAAAATGCACGTAAACCGAGATCTACGTTTTGTTGTTTGACTTGGCATAAACAATCAAGAAGCTCTTGCGCACCTTCTTTTTCTCCAAAATAGACTATTTCGGTTCTGTTGCACGTAGAAATAGCCAATACTTCTTCTACTGACCTTAAGCGCTTGGCTTTGTCTAGAAATTGACCCACCTCATGTTGGTTTAGCGCAAAACGCTCTCTAACGGCAATGTCAGTGGTCTTATGGGTTAAGCTTAAAAGTCTGAACTGAATCATAATGTCTCTTTCTGATTTGAACCGAAAGCACATTGCTTCCTTCCATTATCGTTGTTTGAATATATGTACGCTGTTCAATGGAGCATTGGATTTTTAAAGTAGTGGGAATGTTGTTATTTGGAATCTTTTTAAATAATGGTAGCGGTGACGGTTTTCTTGGGCTTAGCCTTTAATCCTGGAACCAATGACTTTTAGTAAGAAGTTCACGGGATTTGACAACTTAAATCCGGAACATGTATTCACCAAAATGGCCAAAGCCAAACAGTTAAAGTCAAATAGAAAAGAAACTCCTAGCAGGTGAAAACAGGGAAATATCCTTAACTAAATGGCATTGGTTCCGGGTTAAGCAGATAGGTTATTACGTTTTGAGGGGTTACCAATAAAAAATAATTATATCTAGTAATCCAGTTGGAATACCTGCTTCGTACATACTATTAAAGGTTAAACATAAAAAGTAAGTTGGTTAATAAACGTTTTACGCGATTCTTCAAATGCGTCAAATTTAGTTTGTGGTTCAATTTTTTAAAATGGAAAAGGAGCGGTTTTTTAAACCGCTCCTTTTTTCTATCCTCCTGATTTTTTTGCCTTATAATTATGCTGGAGTAGAATATCAAGGATTTTGTCCCGATGGTCTCCCTGTATGATTATTTCGCCATCTTTGGCACTTCCTCCTACGCCGCACTTGCTTTTTAAGGTTTTGCCCAAATCCTTCAAATCTTCTTCAGATCCACTAAACCCCGTGATGAGTGTCACTTGTTTGCCTCCTCTGGCTTTTTTATCTAGCATGACTTTAAGGTTTTGTTGCTGTGGTGGAAGGGTTTCTGTTTCTTCTTCACCAAGATGATCAAATTCATACCCATCACTGGTAGAATAGACCACGCCATCACGCTTTTTCCAGTCGTTGTTCTTTTTTCTTCCCATAGTCGTTATTTCATCTTCATGGTCCACACAGGCCGCTTGGCATGGTTGACCACATCTTCTGCAATGCTGCCACTGAGCAGGTGCATAAATCCTGTCCTGCCGTGTGTGGCCATGGCTATCATGTCAATATTGTTTTCTTCAGCATACTGGATGATGCCATCTTCTTCCGAATCACTATTATAAATTTCAAATGTAACATTATCCAATTGGTTTTTGGCAATGAAATTCTTGATTTTGGCTTTGCTGTCCTTTGAGTTTTCGAAACTGTTTGGCGTGTTGATTTTTACCAGGTGAAGGGCTGCGCTTAAGGTTTCTTGCAGCTTTTTCAGTTGTCCAAAGGTATTGTTCTCGTCTCCAAACTCGCTGGCAAAGAGGATGTTTTTTATAGATGAAGGATGGGTTTTACTTTTGATGGTGATCACCGGACATTCGGCATGGCGGACGACTTTTTCGGTGTTAGAACCTATCAGCAACTCTTCCAGACCGCTGGTGCCTTTGGAACCCATGACGATGAGATCGGCTTTTATTTCACCTATTTCATTGGATATACCTGCATATGGATTACCAAAAGTAATTTTGGTGCTGAATTTATAAGGTACGTCTTTCAGTTTTTTTTCAATTGCGGCGACTTGTTCTTTCCTTTTTTCTACCAATTCAACCATAAAAACTTGCTGCATTTCATCACCTCCTAATCCTACTTCACCAGTCGTGTTGAAGTTTTGTCCGGTAGGAATTTCAATTACATGGAGTAATTTTAGATGTCCTTGGGTAAGTGCAGCCAGTTCTTTCGCAAAATCAAAGGCATTTTCTGCTTCTTCGGAAAAATCATAAGGTACTAAGATGGTTTTCATAGTTGTCGATTTTGATTAAAGTATGATAAAATCAAATTACGAAAAAGGCGTAATTATAACTAGTTTCTCCTTTGGTATTACAGGGCAAATGGATTTACAAATGCTCAAACATCCTGTCTGTGTTTATCACTTCTTTCTGTGACCAAAATTAAATTTCGAGATGAAAATATATAGCTATCGAAATATGCCAACACTCTACTTTTTGGTTTGATCATGTGATTGCTCTGTATGGCATGATTCAATACCAATTTCATGCCGAAATAGTGTGAGGGTTGGGACCGTAAAAAATGATTTCTCAAGGAACAGTTATCAAACCAATTCCGAAAGCGAGCACCCATAATAAAGTCGAAATGGCCATTTTCTTGAGGTACGGATCAAGCTCGGAAGATTTTGTTTTCTGCTGGACGTTTTTTCCTATTGCGATCATCATCGGCAAGACCAACAGGGCGGCCAAAGCACCAGGAGCATTTTCCAGCCAGCTAAAAAGTACCAGGGAAACATTGCCCAAAATAATCAAGGTCCAATTATAGCGTACTGCTGCTTTCCTGCCAATTCGGACAGGAATGGATTTTTTACCTGCCTTTTGATCCGATTCGATGTCCCTTATGTTGTTGATATTCAATACCGCCGTGCTGAATAAACCTAGCGATAGTGCGGGTAATATCAGGGTGGAAGAGAAGTCCAAGCTGTGTAGGAAATACGTTCCCAACACCCCCAAAAGGCCGAAAAAGAAAAATACGGAAATGTCTCCCAACCCCATATAGCCATAGGGGTTGGATCCGGAAGTATAATTGATAGCGGCAAAGATGGATAGAATACCGACCCCAATAAACGTAAAGAATATTACCCAGCTGTCCAATGCAACATACAGCAACAAGACACCGCAAAGGAATGATAAAACGCCTAATAAAACCATGGCATTTTTCATTTCCGAGGGCTGGATTACTCCAGATTGAACAGCTCTGATGGGGCCTTCTCTATCATCACCGTCCGCGCCATGGACACTGTCGCCATAGTCATTGGATAGATTGGAGAGGATTTGTAACAGGGTGGTAGTCAGGGCTGCCAAAACCGTTACTTCCCAGCGGAAGTTTCCGTGAAACCAAGCGATAAAACTGGCCATTAAGATGCTGGCCAGGGCCAATGGCAGGGTTCTCAAACGAATGGCATGTAGCCAAGCTTGTTTTTTACTGGTAAGCGTAATGTCCACGGTTTTATGCGTAAGTGGGGGAGGTTTGATACTAATTAAGACCTGTGAGGCTCCTTTAACCCGCATTATGCAATAGCCTATCTATTACGATTCCTAATGCATGAAATGGGTTTAAACTGGCCGTTTTCATGTCAAGGAAATACCGGCTGGTCTTTTTCGAACTATAATGATATTGAATTATTAAGACTCGATCAATTTGATGATTTCTTCGTCCATTGGATTGACGGCAGATTGGAAAAAGTGCTTGAGCTCACCATTTTCATCAATGTAATATTTACAGAAATTCCAGGTGGGTTCTTGATCATTCCATCCGTTTTGGGATTTGTCAGAGAGCCATCTATAAAGCGGGTGCTTGTCCACACCTTTTACAGATACTTTTTCAAACATCGGGAAGGTGACGCCGTAATTCCCAGTACAGAATTTCTTGATTTCTTCATTACTGCCTGGTTCCTGTCCGCCAAAATTGTTTGCTGGAAAACCAAGGATGGCGATCTTGTCACCATATTCCTCATTCAGTTTTTGGAGGTCTTCGTACTGCGGTGTATAGCCGCATTTGGAGGCTACATTTACTACTAGTACCTTTTGCCCTTTATATTGGCTCAGGTCAACTTCTTTTCCATCGATGTCCTTTACGGTAAAATCATAGAATGATTTTTTTGTCTGCATATCTTCTTGGTCAAGGGTTTGGGCTTCTACAGAATTGTTGGTTCCAGTGTTGGAACCAGAATTGCAAGATACTAAAGCTGCTATCGAAAGGATGAATATCAGTTTTTTCATAATTACATTTTTTCAGGTACTTTTACTCCTAATAACTTCATTCCGGACTGTAAAGTTTTGGCTACATGTGCGCTGAGTGCTACACGGAAACTACGAACTTTCTCATCCGCTTCACTAAAGATAGGAAGTTCTGCATAAAAGCGGTTATATTCTTTCGCCAAATCAAACATATATTGAGCGATCACAGACGGAGATAGCTCTTCTCCAGCTTGAGCAATTTTTTTCTCATAATCATTCAGCAGTATGATCAGTTCTTTTTCTGCATTTTCGACCTGCTGTAACCCTTCAAAACCTGTCGCAGAATAATCTAAACCAATTTGTTTGGCTTTGCGAAGGATGCTGGCGATTCGGGCATGGGAATACTGTATGAATGGTCCTGTATTTCCTTGGAATTCGATAGACTCCTGCGGATTAAAGAGCATTCGCTTTTTAGGATCGACTTTTAAAAGGAAGTATTTAAGTGCCCCCAGCCCTAGCATTTCATATAGTTCCTTTGCCTGCTCTTCGGAGAATCCTTCGATTTTTCCGAGTTCTTTGGTATGGCTTTCCGCAGTATTCACCATCTCCTGGATCAGGTCATCGGCATCCACGACAGTTCCCTCGCGGGATTTCATTTTGCCGGTAGGCAAGTCCACCATGCCATAGGAAAGGTGAAATAGTCCTTCACCGTATGGCCTGCCCAGTTTTCTCATGATCTTGAAAAGGACATCAAAGTGATAATCCTGCTCATTGCCTACGACATAAACCGATTTATTGATCTTGAAATCTTCGTATTTCAGGTCAGCTGTGCCCATGTCCTGGGTGATGTAAACAGAAGTGCCATCCCCTCGCAACACCAGCTTCTCGTCCAGCCCTTCCTCAGTAAGGTCTGCCCAGACGGATTGGTTGTCTTTTTTGAAAAACACTCCTTTTTCGAGGCCTTCCTCTACGATATTCTTTCCAAGAAGGTAGGTGTCCGATTCATAGTAAAATTTATCAAAGCTCACTCCCATTTTCTTGTAAGTGGCATCAAATCCTTCATACACCCAGCTGTTCATCGTTTGCCACAGGGAGACCGTTTCTTCATCACCTGCTTCCCATTTGCGAAGCATTTCCTGGGCTTCCAGCATGAGGGGAGCTTGTTTTTTGGCATCGTCCTCGGTTAGCCCTTTTGCGATAAGTTCTTGGATTTCCTTTTTGTAGGCCTTGTCAAAGAGTACGTAATATTTTCCGGCCAGGTGGTCCCCCTTCAGTCCGCCAGATTCAGGCGTTTCGCCATTGCCAAAATGGAGATAGGCCACCATGGACTTACAGATGTGGATGCCACGGTCATTGACCAGGTTGGCTTTGATGACTTCGTATCCATTGGCTGCAAGGATTTCCGAAACGGAGAATCCAAGGAAATTATTTCTTAGGTGGCCCAAATGAAGGGGCTTGTTGGTATTGGGAGAGCTAAACTCTACCATGACCTTTTGGTTTTTGGGTGGCAGCTGGCCAAGTTGTTCGTTTTGGTAGAGTGCTTGGAAAACAGCCATCCAGGACTGTTCGTTGACCGAAATATTCAAGAAGCCTTTTACCACGTTGTAAGCACTTACGGCATCACAGTTTTCGACCAGATACTGGCCGATTTTTTCGCCGCTATCTTCCGGTTTCATTTTGGTGAACTTCAGGAATGGAAAGAGCACAAAGGTGTAATTGCCTTCAAATTCCTTACGTGTGGGCTGCAAGGCAAGGGTGTCAGGGGCTACCTGATGGTCAAAAGCTTGTGCAAATGCTTTACTGATGGTTTCCAGTATCTGTTCTTGAATCGTCATTCTTTTTATAATATTATATAACTTCATCGGATCCTCTTCGGACCAATTGCATATCGTTTTCGGCGACTTAAAAGTTGCTGACCAAGGATTTGGTCGTGGATTCCAATACTTCAAAGGCATTTTGTGCCATGAGGTTCTCGGAATCCAAAGTGGGATTTACCTCTACGATCTCCCAACAGCAAACTCTTTTGTCTTTTATCAATTCCATATTCAATTTCAAAGCTTCCTCTACGGTAAGGCCATCCGGAACGGGAGTTCCTGTGCCTGCAGAAATGGAGCTGTCCATGCTGTCCACGTCGAAGGATATATATACCTGTTCACAATCTTCCAAAATGGATAAGGCCTCTTCCGAAATTTTCGTGATACCTTTTTCACGCACTTCTTTGGTGGTGAAATTTCGAATGCCATGCTTGCTGATGAGCTTATTTTCAGGTTCTTCAGTATCCCTGACCGCAATGTACACAATATCTTCCGCCTTGATCTTCGGAAAATCCCCTCCGATCTTCTTGATCTTTTCCCAGTACTCGATTTCCTCCGCAGAGGGATCATGTTGCTTGTTTTCCAAATTGTCTTCCTGCAGGCACATGCCCAGCGGCATGCCGTGCATGTTTCCCGATGGGCTGGTATATGGACTGTGGATATCTGCATGGGCGTCTATCCAAATCACGCCAAGTCGCTTTTCGGGATTGGCAGCCTTGATTCCCATAATGGTTCCGGCAGCTGTCGAATGATCCCCGGCCAGGACAATAGGGAATTTTTTTTCCAGCCGAAGTGTCTTTATCGTGTCATGGACATTTCCCAGCACTTCATGCACGCCATCGATGTATTTTGCGTGAGGGTAGGGGTTGTTTTTCCAAAGGTAATTATTTGCGTCCGGCACATTGATTGGGTCAAATCGGGTAAAGAAATCCGACTTTTTCCCCAAGCTGGCCACTTTTAGCGCATCTATTCCCAAGCTGGCACCCCTAGTGCCTGCGGCGAGTTCTGATCGTACTTCTACAAGCTTAATGTTTCTCATAATGGGTAAATCTCTAGTAATCTCTAGTTTGTTATATTGGGCAAATCCGTTTTCATGGATTTATTGCCACAAAAGTAGTCAAAATTGTGCATTTATGGGAGGGGGAGGTTCTAAAGGTTGGCAGGTTATAGGGGAATGGGTAGTTGGATAGATCAGGGCGAACATATTTAAGAAAGTATCACAGTTTAAATACATCTGCCGGCCCAAAGGAATAGCTTGATATGTGCTAAAAATTAGGGTCCGGTGACCTCATACGGTTTTAATATGATCCTCCGCTAAAGATTGATTTGACAGATGCTCAGTTGCTGACTACAACACCCATAAATTCATCATATATACCCACTACATTACATATAATCAAATTCGCTACTGTTTATGTTTTATTCATCCTCTAAACCAACTGGTGTCTTTGCTTTCAGCATTTGCCGTGACAGGCTGCTGCTATCCTAATGTACAAACTTGGAGAAAGTGCCAGCGGCACGGATGATAGCTGAACTCCACAAAATTTATTAGTAGTTGTGCATGAACTGGTAGCTGGGTGTTACGTTTATCGTTTAGGAGGTTGTGTTGGTTTTCTCATTCGTGCATTTGGTTTTCAAGAATACCTGAATGTTAAAATGGAGGTGTATATTGTAATGATAAGATAGTTTTAAGTGCTGGTTTTCAGTGAAATAATATTATAAATTACAATCATAAATGGCAGTGTCGAGGACGTTTGCAATGGCATGTGGGATGGAATGGCGAAGTGAAAATAAGAGTGGGAAAATAATTCCCTACAAATTCTATAGGGAAATTAGTTTTTGTTGAAAATTGTTGTACCTTTGAAGCAGTTATTAGCGAAAAGCGGAGTATGCTCAGTAGCTGATTTATAAAGAATAGGGGAGAGAACAGGCTCAGCGAACCTATAGCAACCTATCCCTCTCAACAGAGATAAAGGTGCTAAATCCTGCCGAAATCATTTGAGGACCTATAAATGTAAAAGCCATGAGACAAACAATGCGAATGCGGAACCTGCTAAAAGAGCCAAAGAGGTGTTGTTGCTGATTGCAGCACATCCGCGGAAAAAATTAACTAGTAACCATACCAAATCAAGAAACCATGACAGCAATAGCTTCAAATTATAACATCTCCACTCAACACAACAATATCTTTAGTTTCCGATCGGTAAGTCGAAATAAGGTGACGGACCTGCGGTCGTTGAGTGCCTATGAATGGCTAGCACAAAATGAATTTGTCCAGTTGGAAGGCCAAGGATCTTTTGGTTTTCAGAATTATGCAGATGCCAACAAACAATTTCAAGCAATCTATTTTACCCTTAAAGGAGATTTGGCGGCACATTATGCGTTCTTCAGAGGAATCGTATTGGCAGGACAGCCGAAGGAGATTTACTTGGAGAATATTCATGAAAACAGGAGTTTTACATTGAAATTTTACAAAAAAAATGAAGAAGTGGCCAAGCAGTACCTGGAGAAAGTTTTCAGAATTGTAAATGAAGAAATCAGGTTTAAGCAAGTACTTAGAAAAGTGCTTGTCAATCAAGAGAAACATCGCTTAGAAGAAAAGTTGCTCTTTAATGAGCTGAGCAATTAATGATATAATAATAAGCCATCACTAATAACCATACAAAAGAACCCTTGCCAAATCGACAAGGGTTCCTTTTTTTAGGGTTTATGCATCAATTTAGAATAAAGCCATTTTTTTGGGGAGCTAAATTCTTTATGTATCGAAACAATGATACGCCACCAAGGTCCTACAATGCAATATGTAACTTACATTCGGTACAGGTTACGACATGCACTTGGTGCCTTTGTGAATTTGTGGCATTTTTTCTTATCTGAGGTTTTACCATTAAGAAAACTCCCAGCCCCCCAAACTTTTACGTTTGGTTCCAGATCAAGAAGGTTTTGGCTGCTTCGGAGTTATTTCCATCCGCCTCCGAGGCTGCGGTACAGCTCGATATTGGCGATGGCCAATTGGGTTTTTAGCCTTACCAGCTCCATTTGATTTTCCAGAGCGTCTTCCTGAGCATTGATGATTTCCAGGTAGCTGGCAAATCCACTTTGAAAGAGGAGAAAGGCATCATTTACCCCCTTATTGGTAACTTGAAGTCTTTCCTCTACAATGTCGTGAGCCTCCTGTAGCTTTTCGATGGTCACCAGTGCATTGGATACTTCCCCGACTGCACCGATGATGGTTTCCTTAAAGTCCAGCTGGGCGATTTCCCTCTCGTTGATCGCAATGAGGTGATTGGTTTTCAACTTACGGTTTTGGAAAATTGGCTGGAAAATGGCACCGTTTAACATGGCAAAGCCGGCTCCCAAAGGATCAAGAAAATGCTCGATCTGGAAGGAGTTTAGTCCAACCCCGCCACTAATGGTCAGGGATGGATATTTCATGGCCTGTGTCACCCCTACATTGGCATTGCTGATAATCAAGTTGTACTCGGACGCCGCGATATCCGGTCTGTTTTGGATGAGTTCCAGTGGGACACCCGTTTGGTAAGTACTGTCAAAGGTAATGTCCTCCAAGTGATGGACAAGCTCCAACTCTTGAGGTGATCGTCCCAACAGCTCATTGAGGCGCGTTTCCTGGATGGCATAATCCCGCTCTAAATCTGGGATCAATGCCTTTGCCCGTAGCATTTGCGATTCGGTTTGTTGCACCGCAAGGGAGGTGGCTTCTCCAGCGTCATACTGGAGCTTTACGATTCGTAGCGTATTTTTGCTCAATTCATAATTCCGTTTGGAGACGGTCAGTTGGGATTTGAGCATGAGCATGTTCAGGTAGGTGGTGGCGACTTCAGAAACCAATGCGGTCTGCAAGGCTTTTTTGAATTCCTGGGTTTTCATAAAGGAAGCCCTTGCGGCTTCTTTTTGCCACCGGAGTTTTCCCCATATGTCTATTTCCCAGCTGGCCTGCAAGGAGGAGACATACTCCAAACGCTCGGTGTATAGGGTGGTGGGAATGTCATCTCCATGGTTTCTTCTGGCCCTATTGGAGCCATAGTTGTTATAGTATTCCGAATAATATTCCCGGTTATATTTAAAAGGAGAAGCCCCTAGGGAAGGCAAGAAATTGGCTTTTGACTGCTGTAGGTTTTGATACCCAATGTCTATTTCCTTAGTCATTTTCTGCATGTCGAAATTATTGTCCAATGCTGAATCGATCAGACTGACCAAAGTGGAATCCTTGAAATAAGCCTTCCAGTTAACGGATGCCATGTTTTTTTTGCCTGTCATCAGGCTATCCCTAAGGCTGTCCGCTCCGTAATATTGATCCGGGAAATCCATTTCCGGTCTTTTATAATTTTGCCCTACCTTACAACTGGCCAGCGCCATTACGGCCAGTGCAAAAGGCAATATGTTTTTTAGAGAATTCATAGCTAGTCTTTTTCTATCGTTTCTATAAAGTACCTGTCTTGGATTTGCTGGAAAATATAGGCCAATACAGGGATAAAGATCACCCCTAATGAAATGCCGAAAATCATTCCACCAGCTGTACCGATACTTACTGATTTTGTACCTTGAGCAGAAGATCCTACCGAAAACATCAACGGCACCAAGCCTGCCGTGAAGGCAAAAGAAGTCATTAAAATTGGCCTGATCCGAAGTGCACAGGCCTCTATGACGGCATCTGCCACGTTCAGCCCTTCTTTTCTCTTTTGGGACACAAACTCTACGATCAGGATGGCGTTTTTGGCCAGTAATCCTACCAACATCACCAGTCCTACTTGCACATAAATGTTGTTTTCGATGCCGGCAAGATTGATAAAGACAAATACCCCAAGGATACCCGCCGGAAGGGAGAGTATCACGGCCATGGGCAGCCAGAAACTTTCGTACTGTGCAGCCAGGATGAAATAGATCAAGATGATACTGATTACGAAAATGATGGTGGTATTAGAGCCTGACTTTTTCTCTTCCAAGCTCATCCCTGTCCATTCAAATCCCAGGTTGGCGGGAAGTTTACTCTCACTTAATTCTTCAATGACTGCCATCACATCCCCAGTACTGTAGCCCTTTGCAGGCGTAATATTGATTCTGGCAGCACTGTATAGATTGTACCGGAAAACTGTCTCGGGACCATAGGTTTCTTCCAGTTTTACGAAAGTATTGATCGGCACCATTTCTCCTTGGTCGTTTTTGACCATGATCGAATTGATCGCATCCGGTGTTTCCCTATACTGGGTGTCGGATTGCATATAGACCATGTACTGGCGGGTAAACCGGTTGAAATCACCTACCCTTGTCCGGCCAAAGTTGGATTGGATCGTGAACATCATGTCCTTTACGCTTATTCCCATGGCTTTGGCCTTTTCGTAGTCGATCTTGATTCTATATTGCGGGAAATTGGGATTGTAGGAGGTAAAGGCTTTTTCTATGGACTCCTGTTTGGTAAGCTCATTTATAAAGCCGTTGATTAGCTGGCCAAACTCACCATAGTCACCGTCCGAATAGTCTTGGAGGACGATCTGTACCCCGTCAAAGTTACCAAAACCCTGTACAGTGGGACGAGGATAAATGTTGATGCTGGCCTCACTGAGGACACTGAGCTTATTGGTAAGGTGCTTCACGACCTCACCGATTTCCCTTACATCGCCACGTTTTGCGATTTCCTTTAATTTAATGTACCCAAGTCCTGTGGAAGAGCTTTCGGAGTCATCTACAATATTGTAACCTGACACCGTGTTGACACTTGCTACAGCGGCCTCTTCATGAAGGAGAGAATCTGCTTGCTTCAGCACTTGGTTGGTACGGTGCAGGGAAGAACCTTCCGGCATGGTAAGTGAAAAGATAAGGAAATTGTCATCCTCTGTGGGGATGAAACCCTTGGGCGTAGTCGTGGCCATTAGAAAAGTCAATCCGGAGACCAACACCAAACCTCCCATGGTCCACCATTTATGGCGAATGGACCATTTTACTACCGCGAGGTACTTCTCAGTAAACTTGTCAAAGGCACTGTCAAATTTCCTCAACCCCTTATCACGAAGCATTTTGGCGGTATTGGCCGCTCGGCTTTCACGAATCCGGTCAATGAGTGGGATACGTTTACGTCTTTTGTTGGGATCTTTCTCCTTCAGGATAAGAGCACTGAGTACGGGTACCAATGTAAGGGCATTCACTGCAGATATCAATACGGCAAAGATAATGGTGTAAGCAAATTCCTGGTAGAATACACCTACTGGCCCTTCCAAAAAACCTACCGGCAAAAACACTGCGGCGATTACAATGGTAATGGAAATGATGGCACCGGTGATTTCTGACATCGCCGCCACCACTGCGTCTTTGACTTTTAGGCCTTCATCTTCCATTTTCTCATAGATCGCCTCGATGACCACAATGGCATCATCTACTACAATTCCAATCGCCAGTACAATGGAAAACATGCTGAGTACATTCATCGTTGCTCCAATCATATTGAGGAAGAAGAAAGTACCAATGAGTGAAACAGGGATTGAAATAGCTGTAATAATGGTGGCCCGGGTGTTTTGTAGAAATATAAAAACGACCAAAAATACAAGTACAAAGGCTTCCATCAGGGTTTTTTGAACATGGTGCATGGACTCATCGATCTGGTCGCGCACGCTGTATGAAATTCGGTATTCCATACCTTCCGGAAATGCTTTGGCTTGGTCTTCCAGTACTTTTCTTACCGCTTTGTCGATCTCCACGGCATTGGCGCCTTGCTGCTGTACGACATCTATCGTTACCGCAGACATGCCATCCAGTTTATTGTCACTGGCATAGTTAGAGGCTCCAAATTCCAGCCTGGCGACATCCTTCAACCGTAATTGGGTACCATCGTCCTCGGTTTTGATGACGAGGTTTTCGTATTCGTCGGGCTCACTGAAGCGTCCCGTATGTTTCATTACGATTTCAAAAACTTCATCGGAATTTTCCCCAAATTTACCAGGAGCAGCTTCAAAACTTTGATCCCGTACTTGGTTGTAAACTTCCCTGGGAGTAAGGCCGTAAAGGGACATTTTTTCAGGATTCAGCCAGATTCGCATAGCATAATCCCGAGATCGCAAGATCGATGCTTCTGCGATACCGCTGACCCTCTTTAGCTCCCGGCGGATGTTCATTCGGGTATAGGCATTAAGGAAAGTCTCATCATAAACCCCGTCACTGTAAATTTGGATGGTCATGAGGGAACCTTTGAGGCGTTTGAGCACGACAATACCTGCTTCCCTTACTTCGGAAGGAATGGATTCCATGACCTGTGATATCCTGTTTTGGATTTCTACCGCAGCCACATTGGGATCTGTTCCCGGCTCGAAGTACACCGTTGACCTGCCACGACCCGAGTTGGTGGCAGTGGAGTTGATATAACTCATGTTTTCGGCTCCGTTTATGGCTTCTTCCAAGGGGAGCAATACCGATTTGGCAACGGTCTCTGCATTGGCTCCAGGATAATACACCTGAACACTGACACTGGGCGGGGCTATCTCTGGAAATCGCTCTACAGGCAGCTGGCTAATGCTCGCTGCACCGCCCAGTATGAGGAGGATCGAAATTACCAAAGCCAATACAGGCCTGTTAATTATATTTTTGATCATCTGTTTGTGTCTTTGTTTTACGAAAAGGTGATGGATGGCAAGAAGAATGTGGATATAGCATTCCCACTACCACGTCAATATCAACGGCAACTTACCACCTACGTCTTTTGTGAATATTATTATGAAGAAATAGATGGCATCGCTAATCTTCTGAAGAGAGTAGCTGGCCCTGTTGGAGTGGCTTTACTTTTACACCATCTGTCAGCTTGTCCAGGCCGGAGGTGACAATCCGGTCGTCAGGGGATAAGGATCCGTCACTGACGATGTATTGTTTCCCAGACCTCCCCTCAATTTTGATCTCTTTACGGTTGACAGTGTTGTCCTCGTTTAAGGTGTAAACAAATTTCTTGTCATGTATCGTAGCGGTAGCACCTTGTGGAATCAAAATAGCATCGGGATAAATCTGTTCCATAAGGATTTTCCCTGTGTTTCCTGATCTCAAAAGGGTGTCAGGATTGGTGAAGCGTGCACGAAGAGCAATGGATCCTGTAGAACGGTTAATTTGACCAGAATTGGCATCGATGGTACCTACTTTGTCATAAATACTTCCATCAGCCAGAATGAGTTTTACATTGGGATTCAGCTTTTTGGAGTTAGAGTCCTTCTTCATTCGTTCGTAATACAGGTAATCTGATTCACTCATGGAAAAATATACATAGACCTCATGTACATTCGAAAGCGTCGTCAACGGCTCAGAGTCTGTTTTCTTGACCACGTTACCAATGGATCGTGGGATTCTGCCCATAAAGCCATTTACAGGAGCCTTGATGGTGGTAAACTCCAAGTTAATGCGCATATTGGCCGCTACGGCCTCGGCCTGTTCAAGGGCCGACTTGGCCACCTCATAATCTGCTAACGTTGTTTGCATTCTTACTTCAGAGATCACTTCGTTGTCAATAAGGGGCTGAAGGCGATCGATCTCGGTTTTGGCCTTACGGAGTTTGGCCTTTTCCAGTTCTACATTGGCCTGGGCATTTTTGAGATCTTCCATGTAGGGTTGGCTATTGATTTTAAATAGGGGCTGGCCTTTTTCCACGAAGTCTCCTTCATCCACATAGATTTTTTCCAAAATACCATCTACTTGTGGCCGGATTTCAACATTTTCGACGCCCTCGATGGATCCAAGATACTGATAGGAGCGAGCGGCTTTTTCTTCTTTTAGGCTGATCACAGGAAGTGGCAAACCCTCCTCTGCTTTTTTTTCTTCCTTACAGCCGAAAAATAAAAGCCCTGCCATCAAAACCAATGGCAAAGGAAAATACTTGAAGTGAGTTTCTTTTAATAACATATTCCTAGACATATTTTTTCGTGCTTATCTTCTTACTGTTTTTTACAATATATGATGGTAATAATCGTACCATTAGTGATTTACGTGTTGTTGAGTCGTAAGTAATTGTATTTCAATATAATATATTTAAATGTTTTGGTTTGGGGCTGTGGAGAAAAAGTTGATGGTTTGTGGAATTAATCCCCACAATTTTGGGTAAAAAGCCTTATACCAAGGATTCTAAATTAATGTTAAAAAGGTTAATGGGTCTTTAAATTTCATATCAAATTTACGGCCAAATTTCTATTGAATATAGAAATTTGAACAAAATTTGCAGTGGTATGAAAATCAAAATAGTTGTGTTTTGATTTGAGTAATTAAAAATGCAATTTTCAGCCACAAAAGTTCTAAACCGACAGTGCCCAAATGAACAAATACATTGATTTGATCCAGCAAACGTTTGACATCCCAACCAAGGAATTCAAGGTTGATGATGACAAACTGTACTTTAATGGTGTAAACCTTATGGAGATCATCGAGGAATACGGTACGCCGCTAAAGCTGACTTATCTCCCAAAAATCAGTGAGAGCATCCAAAATGCAAAGACGTATTTTAATAATGCGATGCAAGCTCATGATTATCATGGTAAGTACACTTATTGTTACTGTACCAAGTCCTCACATTTTAGTTTCGTACTGGATGAGGCGCTTAAAAACGATATCCACATAGAAACCTCTTCTACATTTGACATTCCTTTGGTCAGGAGTCTTTACGAGAAAGGTAAAATCTCCAAGGATACCCATATTGTCTGCAATGGATTTAAGCGAGACCTCTATAAACAGTATATCGCTGAGCTGCTCAACGACGGTTTTCACAATTGTATTCCTGTTTTGGATAATCTTACGGAGATCGATTACTACCTGGAGCATGTCAAAGTTCCTTTTAAGGTGGGGATCAGGATTGCTGCTGACGAAGAGCCGAAGTTCGGTTTTTACACGTCCCGGCTGGGGGTGAGGTATAAGGACATCATTGATTTGTATGAAGAAAAAATCAAAGACAATCCTAATGTAAGCCTTAAAATGCTTCATTTTTTCATTAATTCAGGAATTAGGGATACAGCCTATTATTGGTCAGAATTGACACGGTTTATACAAAAGTACGTGGACCTGAAGGCAGTATGCCCAGAGCTGGATACCATGGATATTGGTGGTGGATGGCCCATTAAGACCAACGTGTTTTTTGATTATGATTATCAATACATGGCCGATCAGATTGTGAAGAATATCAAATGGATGTGTGCCAAAAATAATACGGTGGAACCGAATATCTTTACCGAATTTGGCAGCTATACCGTGGGGGAGAGCGGAGCGGTTTTATATTCCATTTTGGAAGAGAAGCTCCAAAATGACAAGGAGCTTTGGTATATGATCGATGGTTCGTTCATTACCCAATTGCCCGATAGTTGGGGGCTCAATCAGAAGTATATCATGCTGGCCGTCAACAACTGGAAGGAGGAATATCATAATATAAACTTGGGAGGATTGACCTGCGATAGCATGGACTATTATAACTCAGAAGCCCATCAATATAATATTTACCTTCCCAAAAAGATCGACAAAAAGCCCCAATATATCGGCTTTTTCCATACGGGTGCCTACCAGGAATCGTTGGGAGGATATGGTGGGATTCAGCACTGTCTGATACCCGCTCCAAAGCATGTTCTGATCGATAGGGATACAGATGGTACAATCCGGCACAAACTATTTGCAGAAGAACAGGACAGTGATAGCATGTTGAAAAGACTGGGGTATTGAGGAGAAAGTGTTGAGGTGTGAGAGGTGAGACATGAGTTTTGAGACCTTCCTCCCGACGGCAAAGGGGAGGAAGGTTAGGTGGGGTTGTTTTGGAACAAAGAGGAATCTAAAAGTCACTGGTCAGCACTACTGTCAGTAGGCTTTCTGACCTTTTAAGTGGTCAAGTTTTTCACCGTTTAGGCTAAGGTAACCCCGCATGCAGTCCGCTGTCATACAGCTGTGGACGGGCAGAATTCCAAGAATATCTCCTATCTGGGTGTTGTTGAGCAATTCGTCTGTAGCCTTTATCAATCCATGCTCTTGGCTAATGCTTTTAAGGAAGGAAGTAGTGGTAGGAATGGTCCAGCCTTGCTCGGTTAGTAGCACTACTTCACCGTAATTATTGGTTCCATCAGGATTGGTCAGGACATCTTTGGCCAGGTGTACCCCGCCTCCGTGGACCAAGATTTCATGTGTTTCTTTTTTAATGTCCACCACTGGAGTGGCCAGAGCGATGGCGATATCCGATTTGTCACAGCTTCCAATACTGGCTTGGGTAAGGTCATAAAATACAAAATTCCCAGGACCAATTTCATCGATTCCCCTAAAGTCATCTTCTATCGAACAGCTAGGTGTATCACCGCTGCGGGTCACCATCTCCGGAAATTCATCACAATATTTGTCCTTGAGCATTTTCAAGGCTGATTTGGTCTGTTCATGGATTTTACGGATTCCGCTGTGATCAGTATGATAAGTATGTCCGGCATGGATATAAAAACCCCTAAAAGCCAATTTTTCCGACCTGTTTGCGATGCGCATAATCGCTTCAATCGTCCCAAAATCACTTACTTCTACACCGGCTCTGCCGTAACCTGCATCTATTTCAATGAAAAAATCCACAGGATTGGTGAGACGTTCGGCAAGTGTACGCGCGACTTGCACATTGACTAGTTGGATGGAAATGGGGCACGATTTAGTCAAAGTGTTTAAAAGATCAATTTCCAATGGGTTGAATGGAAAGGCGATGTGGATCTTTTGCCAAGATTGTCCAGAAAAGTAAGCCGCCATCTGAATGGAAGAAACCGTTATTTCATCAATGCCAAATTCCCTGTACCACTTTCCGATTTCTAGGGATTGATGGGTTTTGAAATGAGGGATAAGGGCTACTTGGTGTTCTTTTGCTTTTTTGCTCATGCGGTCAATGTTGGCTTTACACACGGCTTCGTTGAGCAATAAGGTGGGGGACGCTATGGAATTTAAGACGGACATTGTATTAGTTTACTGGTTCGGTGAGGTTGATTTCCTCTTGTTGCGGAACGGGGACTTTTACGATGTTTTCCAGAAAATTGATACTGGCCCGGAGTACACCTTCCCAATCCCCAGAAGTAATGCTGGATCCGATCACATGGTCTCCCGATTCAGGGAAAGCCACCTTTTTCTTTTGAGTTTTGGGGGTGCTGACCTGTTGGTACATTTCGATCATCGCCGATACGGATACGACATCATCTTGGAGTTCCTTGTCTTTGTAATAATATCCTAGAAATAACGGTTGGTTGATCTTTTTGAATGTGGCTTCATCCATCTTACTGTAAACAAGCTTGGCCAAACTGATGTAGGCATTGATATGATACTGCTCAGACCAGTATTTGGCCTTGTCGCCTTCTCGGGGATTCAGGATCACTTGATCGTCATTGGTGCCAAATTGCTCAAATAACCATCCCTGCCAGGGGCTGAAGAAAGCTTCCAGCTGATTGCCGTAATCCCGGATACAGGGTGAGTAAAGTAGGATCGCTTCGATATCTTCCCGCTCAGAAGCCAATAGAACGGTCAAAGCACCTCCCATAGATGTGCCCACGACGATGACTTTATCCCCAAGCTGCTTTCCGATCATAAAGGCCTCTCTGGCACCGTCAGCCAATTTTTCGGCTGTAAGGTACTCAAATGCATTAGATCGATCGATACCATGCTCGGGAAGTCTGGCCAAGTATAGGTTGGCACCGAAATATTCGGCCAGTTTCCGGTGAACAGGATCTCCTTCCATCTGACTGGCGCCAAATCCATGAATGTAAACGATGGAGTAGGGCGTTTTGGTTTTTGTACTGTCCGCCCAGATGATCCGGGCTTCGTTGTTAGGTTTGAGGCCTTTCACGGTGTCCTCTTTTTGTTGAATATAGGTCTCGAGTTTTCTTAGGTCAGTAGGGACGGTAGGATAGCTTCCTTTCATATCACTCAATGTTTCTTTAGGGCCTAGCATATAGCCAATGGCCAATATAATGGAAATGGAAATTAGGAAGGGGAGAAGTTTCTTGAACATGGCTTGATGATGAATTTGAGTATTAAAACTAAACCGTTTTGTAAAATTATCCTATCATTCGTCCATTATGATTTATGTCATGTTTTCATATTGTGCGTATATGTGCGTAGGCCAGTATTTCTTTTTTGCTTTGACAAAGAATAGTTTAGCTGAAAATTAACTCTTGTAAAAAATGAGAAGGAACATGAAAATCGGCTTTATTGCGGTACTATTTTTTGTTGGATTGATGACAGTTCATACTGGGTTCTGCCAAGAGAGTGGTCACTTACCGACGCAAGCAGTGTATGTAGAACTCGGCGGACCGGGTTTGGTGTATTCGTTTAATTATGATTTTAGGTTTGACAAATCCGATATGAATTCCTGGGGAATGCGACTAGGTGCAGGAGGTTATTCGGTAACAGATGAATCCCTTTTGACATTACCTGTTCAGATCAATAGATTGTACGGAAGTGGAAGGCACTTTTTTGAACTTGGCGGAGGAGCTACATTCGTGTATTATAGGGACCGATGGGAAACCTATCGAATAGCTAACGATGGACATTATTATTACGAAACCAGGGTGGACAAAAATTTATTATGGATACTGGAAACGGGAGATACACCTGCTCTCATGGGGACACTGAATTTTGGATATAGAAAAGTGCCCGAAGAAGGCGGTTTCTTATTTGGTGTCAATCTGGTGCCTGCATTTAACCAAAACGGCTTTTGGCCATTATGGGCTGGGGTCCGGTTTGGATATGCTTTTTAGCGGTTCAATAATGGTAAAAGATAATGCTATGAAAGGGGGTTGATCCTGCTATTTAAAATAGCAGGAAGCCTCCGTTCGATGAGTAAAAAGTGGTTATAAACGGTTATTGCATTGAGTATGCAGATACAGTGGAGTGAAGCAGTTTCGTCTCCAAGACAAGGGACTGCCTCGTCGTTCCTCCTCATAGTGACAGTATTCTAAATCGAGTCCAGGTTTGTATGTTGTTGATCATCGGAAGTTCGATCGATTAAATCTTTTGGTTTGCCATTCGTTTCTGTTTACGTGGCATGCTTATATTTGGTATATTAAAGCTGGATTTAAATGCTACCTTATTCTGAGAAAACATGAAAAAACTACTATGGGTACTCAGCATTTTTTTTGGTGTTTCAATGACCCTAACAGCTCAAGAAACAACTTATCCAACACGTGCTGTTTATGCAGAACTGGGAGGAGCAGGATTAGTTTATTCCTTTAGCGATCAATCCCTTTTGACGGTTCCGGTTCAGGTGAATCGACTTTTTGGCAGGGGCAATCATTATTTCGAAGTGGGCGCAGGAACTACCCTGGTTAATTTCAGGGAAACGGTTTATGATTATGACAGCAATGGAAATGCCGTCGAACGAGAAAGTAAGACGTGGCATTTTATTATGGACATGGGCGAGACACCGGCAGTCATGGGTACCCTTAATTTTGGATACCGAAGGGTGCCTGATGAACCTGGATTTACGTGGCGGGTCAATCTCACTCCTGTCTTTAACAGTAACGGTTTCTGGCCGCTTTTTGCAGGAATTGGTGCAGGATATGCATTTTGATTAACCCCATATAACAATGAAGAAGATCCTTTTAATTGGCATAGGACTATTGATGGCCGCATATGTGTCGGCACAAGAGCGGAAATCGCCCAAGGCCGAAAATGTGTTCGCTGAATTTGGCGGCCCTGGCTTGTTTACCTTTAATTACGACACCCGGTTTAAGGGCAATAGCAGGGGGCTGGGAGCGAGAGTGGGCATTGGGTATATTGGGACAGATGGTTATCATTTGGTTTCCATTCCAGTAGGGCTAAATTTCCTGATGGGCAATGAGGAAGAGGGGAAGTATTTTGAAGTCGGCCTAAATGGTACTTATACCTCTTCGAGTGATAATTGGTATGAGGATGAAGAGGATCCTGATGGAAGCCATGTGCTGGGATCCTTGGTCTTTGGGTATCGCAAGCAGCCGGGGGAGGGAGGATTTACTTTTAGGACAGGGTTGTCACCGTATTTTGGAAAGGATTACTTCTTCCCATTTGTGCCCTATGTTTCCTTTGGGTACGCTTTTTAGGGAGATTGGATATTGAAAGATTGTAAAATTGAACGTAATTTTACAATAAAACTCACTTTTATAATTTAGACCTAAAAACATATGAAAAAAACAATTTTACTTCTCAGCTTTACTTTATTAGCATCGATTACTTTTGGACAAAATTCAACAAATGAATTGACGGAGAATTTTTTCAAAAAATATGAAACCAACACTGATGAAGCGTTTGACTATATTTTCGGAACCAATAAATGGATGGGAGAAAATAAAGATGGCACAGAAAAAGTGAAGTTTCAATTAAGGGAATATGCAAATCTTATGGGAGAATATATTGGATTTGAAAAGCTGTATGAAAAGTCTGTTGGTGAGAGCCTAAAGGTTTCCGTTTACTTGGTCAAGTACGATAGGCAACCATTAAGGTTTATTTTCAAGTATTATAAGGGAAGAGATAAGTGGAAGCTTTTCAATCTTAAATTTGATGAAAACATTGATGAAGAACTTGAGGAGATCATGAAATATGAATACCTGGTTGGAAATGAAGATCAATAAGTGGCAATTCGGATGAGGCTTTTAATCCGAAATTTCTTAAAAACCAGCCCAGTACCGCTTCGTTTACTGGGCTGGTTTGATGAAAGGTTTTACTATTTTCCCTACTTTTCGATTTTTCCATAGGAAGCCAACACTCCTTTGACCATGGCGGCGCTGAAGCCGTGGTGTTCCATTTCATTGAGGCCGACGATGGTGCAGCCTTTTGGAGTGGTCACTTTATCAATGGCAGCTTCCGGATGGATGCCTTTTTTGATCAGCAGTTCTGCCGCGCCCTTGACGGTTTGGTTAACAATGGTATTTGCCGTTTTGGCATCAAAACCAATTTGGATTCCACCTTGGGTCATGGCCCTCATAAACCGCAACACATAGGCAACCCCACAGGCCCCCAATACAGTGGCCGCTTCCATTAAGTGTTCTTCTATGACGATGGAGATTCCGATGCTGTTAAAGAGTGTTTTGATCGTTTCTTCTATTTCCGGAGTGCTGTTATGGCCGCAGATGCAGGTGATGGATTCCTGGATATCTGCTGCTATATTGGGCATGGCACGGTAAAGTGCCATTTCGGATGGCAGGTGCTGGTACATCTCCTGAAGAGTCACACCTGTGGCCAGAGAAATAACGATATGCTTATCCGTGGAGAGTGCTGGGGCAATTTCTTGGAGAATAAGTGGGATGTTATAAGGTTTTACCCCAAGGATGACCACCTCTGCCGCTTCGGCTGCGGATTTGTTGTCAGTCGTCACGGTCACGCCATGGGGCTGAAGATAAAGAAGGTTTTCAGGATGTCTTTTGGTAACGGTGAGGTTTTTCCCCTCAAACCCTGTCGTGTCCAACAAACCGTTGACGATAGAGAGACCGAGGTTTCCGCATCCAATGATGGCGATTTTGTTATCTTTCATTTTGTTAATACCTGCTGCTGTAAATGGTACTTTTGCGCGGGTAAAAATAAACCAATCATTTGGATGATTATCCTTCAATGTGGAAAAATATTTGTTAAGCAACATCAGGCAATGATTGAACCCGCTTTATCAATGTCGTTTAGTTAGCGTGTATCTGGAAATATTGGTGTAATTATTTTTCTTGTTAAATTCCAAGATGGTTTTCATCTCTTTACCTTTGTTACTTTTTTGCTTCAGGTCAAAAAGGTAACCAAAAAAAACCGCCGCTACGCCACGGCGCACAGGTGTGCAGCTATTGGCCTAAAATTAAAACCTTCCCTCATGCAGGAAAACTCCTCCTGTCTAAAGCCAGGTAAACCTTCTTTAGCTGCCAATATTCTTTTTGGCTAGTATTTCGTCAAACAAGTCTGCCTTCTTGCCCACCCGCTTTTAAATTCTTAACGCCCAATACCTGCAAGGCGGATCCATTTTATACAGGTTTAAAAAAGGCCATGGATTAAAACCATAATTTTCTCAATGGACGATCCGTATTGGAAAATCTCTTTAACTAAACGACATTACCCGCTTTATGCATTAGGAATCGTTATGAGAGCTGAAACTACAAGAAAATCAGGCTGTTTGGAGATTGAATCATCCGCCGCGGCGGATGGTGAGATCGAAAACAGCAGCGAAGCGATTAATTTTGTCCGCCGCGGCGGATCAGGTCGCAATAGATAGGCTAATGCATAATGTGGGTTGAAGCAGTAATTAATGAAAAATGCCCCAAACTTCCTCTACCAATCTAAGGGAGCCTGGGGCATTTTGTCGGTTATCAAACCAACTTGGTCAAGCTTTCTTCCAATGCCTTTATTTTAGCCTCGGCATCTGCCTGCTTTTTCTTCTCATTTTCGACTACTTGTGCGGGAGCATTGTTTACAAAACGCTCGTTACTCAATTTTTTAGTGACCGAATTGAGGAAGCCTTTGGTGTATTCCAGTTCTTTCTGGATGTTTTCCTTCTCTGCTTCTACGTCAATTTGCTCGTTTAATGGAATGAAGAACTCATCTGATTTCACCACAAAACTCAGTGCCCCATCTACTTTTTCTGCGAAGTCCACTTTGGTGAGGTTGGCGAGTTTTTTAAGAATGGCCTCAAAAGAGGTGTACAATTCTTGGTTTTGCGTGTTGATGGTGAGGTCAAAGGCTTCTTTGGGCGAGATGCCTTTGGAAGCGCGGATATTTCTTATCTGCGATACCACCTCGAACACCTGCGCAGCATCATTGATCAGTTTTTCATCATAAGCCGTTTTGGTAGGCCAAGAAGAAACGATCAGTGCATCTTTTACATCCCTGCTTTTTACCTGGTGCCAAAGCTCTTCGGTGATGAATGGCATGAACGGATGGAGTACCTTCATTATGGCCTCGAAGTAGCCCAAGGTTTTTTCATACGTTTCCAGGTCGATTGGTTTTTGGTATGCTGGTTTTACCATTTCGAGGTACCAAGAGCAGAAATCATCCCAAACCAACTTGTAAGTGCTCATCAGGGCATCCGAGATCCTGAATTTGCTGAAATGGTCTTCGATTTCCTCCAGTGCTTGGTCAAATCGGCTTTCAAACCATTTGATGGCCGTGTGGTTTTGGTGTTCCAGGATATTGGAGTCTACTTCCCAGCCTTTGATCAAGCGGAAAGCATTCCAAATCTTATTGGCAAAATTCCTGCCTTGCTCTACAAGTTTCTCATCGAAAGGAAGGTCATTCCCAGCAGGTGAACTGAAAAGCATGCCTGTACGCACACCATCAGCTCCGTAGTTTTTGATGAGCGCTAAGGGGTCAGGGGAGTTGCCAAGCGATTTGGACATTTTCCTTCCCTGCTTGTCCCGCACGATGCCCGTGAGGTAAACATTGCGGAAGGGCTTTTCTCCCATGTATTCATATCCGGCAATGATCATTCTGGCCACCCAGAAAAATAGGATTTCTGGAGCCGTCACCAGGTCATTGGTAGGATAATAATACTTTAACTCTTCATTTTTTTTCCCTGTGGTAAATACATCTGTATCAAACACCGAAATAGGCCATAACCACGAAGAGAACCACGTGTCAAGCACGTCTTCATCTTGGGTGAGGTCGTTCAGGCTGTAATTTTGGTTGTATTTTTCATTGGCCATTTCAAGTGCCTCTTCCGCAGTCTTGGCCACCACATATTCACCGTTTGGAAGGTAAAAGGCAGGGATTTGATGGCCCCACCAAAGCTGTCTGGAGATACACCAGTCCCGCACATTGTCCATCCAGCTGCGGTACATGTTTTTGAACTTTGGCGGATAAAGTTGGATGATGTCATCCATGACCGCTTTCAGGGCCGGCTTGGTGATGTCCTCCATTTTGAGGAACCACTGTAGGGAAAGCTTTGGCTCGATAACGGCATCTGTTCGTTCGGAATGGCCAACGTTAGATGTATAGTCTTCTTCTTTTAGAAGCTGCTCCGCCTCTTTGAGGAGCTTGGCGATCTTCTTTCTGGCAATGAATCGGTCTTCACCTACGAGGATCTGGGCCTTTTCATTTAGCGTACCATCGTCATTGATGATATCGATCACTTCGAGCTTGTGTCGGAGACCGATTTCATAATCGTTTACATCGTGTGCCGGGGTCACTTTCAGGCATCCCGTACCAAACTCCATGTCCACATAATCATCCTCTACGATCGGAATGGCACGATTGATTAAGGGAATAAGGGCTTTTTTTCCTTTTAAGTGAGCAAATCGTTTGTCATTGGGGTTGATGCAGATCGCCACATCGGCCATGATGGTTTCTGGGCGCGTGGTGGCGATGGTCAGGTGTTCATCTTCACTGCCTTCGATTTTATAGTTGATATAATACAGTTTGGACTGGACTTCCTTGAAGATAACCTCATCGTCCGATAGGGCTGTTTTGCCTTGCGGATCCCAGTTGACCATGCGGATGCCACGGTAGATCTTGCCTTTGTTGTGTAGGTCCACAAAAACACTGGTCACCGCATCGCTAAGTCCTGCATCCATGGTGAACTTGGTGCGGTCCCAGTCACAGGACGCACCCAGTTTCTTCAGTTGCTCCAAGATGATGCCACCGTATTTTTCTTTCCATTCCCAAGCATGGGAGAGGAAGTCCTCCCTTGAAATGGACTTTTTGTCTATCCCTTTTTCTTTGAGCAGTGCCACGACTTTCGCTTCGGTAGCAATGGAAGCGTGGTCAGTACCGGGTACCCAGCAGGCATTTTTACCTTCCATGCGGGCTTTTCTTACTAAGACATCCTGGAGCGTGTTGTTCAGCATGTGTCCCATGTGCAACACGCCCGTTACATTGGGGGGCGGAATGACGATGGAGTAGGGTTCTTTGTTATAATCTACTTTTGAACTGAATAACTTATTCTCCATCCAGAATGCATACCATTTGGATTCGGCCTCTGCTGGATCGTATTTTGTGGATAAGGACATAGTTATATGAATTGGCTAGCAATAATTTTCTCTCTCAGAGCGCAAAAATAATAGAAATATCTCTCATGACCTTATATTCTTACTAATTAAGGGGTGGATAAAGGAAAGTGCTTCTGAAAGGACACCAAGACTTTGCACAATATGCCAAATTTAGGCAAATATCCCCTGAAGCAATCTCGTGTTGAGTTTTAAAATACGGGGATAATTCTAATTTTGTAACAAGCACAGCGTGTCCTTGTTTTACCGACAAGCTTCCGGTTTTCTGTTTGGTTAGTGAATACGGGATGTCTTGGCCTAGAAGGTTTATTTGGCCATACCAAAATCATCAATAGCACATGAAAAAGCAGCAAGCAAAACCATTGAAGAGCTGGGTGCAAGTACCCAATAGTTCAGATTTCACCATTCATAATTTGCCCTTTGGCGTTTTTAAGAACAAAAGGCTCACCCCTCGTATCGGGATGGCCATTGGTGACAAGATCGTGGATTTACACGTCCTCTATTTGGAAGGATTCTTTTCATCCATTCACCTTCCCGAAGAAGTGTTTTTGCAGGATAGCCTCAATACGTTTATTGCATTGGGTAAACCCATTACCCGAAAAGTGAGGGAGATTGTTCAGGAATTGCTTTTGGAGGAGAATTCGGCATTGAAAGATCATCGTGCCAGGGGAAAAGTGATGATCAACCGGAAAGAAGCAGTCATGCTTATGCCCGTAAAGGTAGGGGATTATACTGATTTTTACAGCAGTAAAGAGCACGCTACCAATGTGGGGACGATGTTCAGGGATCCTGAAAATGCCCTGCTGCCAAACTGGAAGCATTTGCCGGTAGGCTATCATGGGAGGGCTTCTTCAATTGTTCCTTCTGGTACACCTATCCATCGCCCAAAAGGCCAATTCAAAGCTCCCGATGCTGATAAGCCTTCTTTTGGCCCTAGCAAACGGTTGGATTTTGAATTGGAAATGGCCTTTATTACCGGAAAGTCCACCAAAATGGGAGGAAGTATCAAGACCGAAGAGGCTGAGGATTATATCTTTGGATTTGTACTTTTTAACGATTGGTCAGCCAGGGATATTCAAGCGTGGGAATATGTGCCTTTGGGGCCGTTTTTGGGCAAAAGCTTTGCCTCCAGCATCTCGCCCTGGGTGGTGACCATAGAAGCTTTGGAGCCATTCAGGACGACTTCTCCAAAACCTGAAGAACCGTTATTGCCGTATCTCCAGTGTAAAATGGACCATGGTTTTGACATAGATCTGGAAGTTTATATTCAGCCAAAAGCAGAAAAGGAGACCCGAGTCTGCCGATCCAATTACAAATACCTTTATTGGAACATCGCCCAGCAACTGGCCCATCAGACGGTAAATGGCTGCAACATCAATGTAGGGGATATGTATGCTTCCGGTACCATCTCGGGACCAGAGGAAAATAGTTTTGGGTCCATGCTGGAATTGGCCTGGAAGGGAACAAGGCCTTTGCGTTTGGATTGTGGTGCAGAGCGTTCATTTATCGAGGATGGCGATACGGTAAAAATGAGAGGTTATGCTGAAAAGGACGGTGTCAGAGTGGGATTTGGTGAGGTGTGTACCGAAGTAGTCCCCAGCAATGGTAAGGGGTAATGGGCATGGAAATCGCTTTTAGCCCGCTTTGCAGGAAGCGAAGCGACTGATTTTGAAGTAGTGTCAGGTCGCAATACTTGTGTGCCGCGGCGTAGGTAGGCTAGTGCATAATGCGGGTTCAATGCCGTTTAGTTAGTGTGTATCTGGAAAATATGGGTTCTATATTTTTCCCTTGGGCAGTTATTTTTCTAGCTAAATCCCTAGGTGGTTTTCATCCTTTTACCTTTGTTACTTTTTTGCTTCAGGTCAAAAAAGTAACCCAAAAAATCCCACCGCTACGCCACGGCGCACAGGTGTGCAGCTATTGGCCTAAAATTAAAACCTTTCCTCATGCAGGCAAACTTCTTCTTTTTAGCTGCCAACATTTTTTTTGGTCAGTATTTCGTCAAACAAGCCTGCCTTTTTGCCCGCCCGCTTTTTAATTTCTTAACGCCCAATACCTGCAAGGCGGATCCGATTAATAAGTTTCTTATGGATAAATTATCATCATTATTCCATTAGTGGTATATTTTCTTAAGTAACCGTTGAGCCGAAACTATAAGGCCCCCTGAGCCAAAAAAGGTATTGAATGCGGGTTAAAGCTATCAATGTCGAGATGTCAGCCTGAGCGAAGTCGAAGGCTAGACATAGCGCCTCGACTTCGCTCGGCCTGACTCCTTATCATCCCGTCATTAAATATTAATGCCTACTTGGGATGCTCTGTAAAATCATTTTTGATAAAATCGGTCACACCGGTGCTTTTTCAATTTAATTAAACGCATAGCGAATTCCTAGCCCAAATCTAGCAGCAGTGAAGGTGGTTTCATAGTCAAAGTTTAGAATAGGCCTCCAATCGAAGGTAAAGGTGAGCGGTACATCTTGGATTTTGTAATCTAGCCCAACATCTGGGCGCACATTGAAACTGGAATCCCCGTATCCAAATAGTACTGTGGGGCCAATGCCGGCAAACCACATGAGGCCATTGGCATTGTCTATCTCCCCGTGATATTGGTAAAGCAACGTCACGGCAGTAAGGTTATTGCCAAAGGTGACTTCCCCCAATCCTGCATGGGGACCCTTGAAGAAGTGTTTGATGGATGGTCCCACCAAGGTAGTGCCTTCACCAAAATCAATGTTGAGACCGACGGCCGAGGTGTAGGTGGATTGGGCTTTTGCTGCTACCCCAATCAAGAAAAATGCAAATGTAAAAGTCAATAATTTTTTCATGTTTTTATTTTGATAGTTTTAAACTTTAAAATTAGTGATTGATGGTTCATTTGCACAATTGTTCAATTAAAAAAATAATAATATCTGACGCTCTGTTGCTTTGAACGCATAGAATTTTATACGGTAAATTTAGTAAGCGGC
Source organism: Echinicola rosea (assembly GCF_005281475.1). Lineage (NCBI taxonomy): Bacteria > Pseudomonadati > Bacteroidota > Cytophagia > Cytophagales > Cyclobacteriaceae > Echinicola > Echinicola rosea. Next base: position 2,833,963 of record NZ_CP040106.1, read on the forward strand.
TTTTGGAGCATCTGTTTTTGAAACAGCTGATTTGTGCGTCAAGTAGTGTGAAGATTTCCTGGATTTTAGTTAGATAAAAGTCCGAAAAGGTGTAAATTCATGTTAATTGTTTTACTATATTCTAAAAGATAAAATTATGCTATTAGTTTTAAAGAGTATTTTGTTTGCTGCCATGCTTTTTTTAGGTAGCAATGGTTCAGAAACAGTCAATGATGATCAAAACGCTGAGAAGTTGGCGGATTTTGAAATGACGGTTATGTTTGAGGGGCATAAAGTGATGATGACTTCCACAAAAGGCTGTGCCTGGGAGGAGTTGGGATTTTCGGGATATGACGAAGTGATAATTGACCAGTCAGGTTTTAGGACATTTGTAAATGGGCCCACATCACTGGAAGGTTCCTCGTCACCCTTTTTGTTTACCCTTACCAAAACTAAGGAAGGCTTGGCACTTTCAGGGTTAAAAGGGACAGCATGGAAGAAATTAAGTTTTTCCCTTTCGGAAGGTGATACTGCTTCTATCGATGAAATGGGCATGGTAAGCGTTGGTGAACATTCCAGGTAACGCAGAATAAAAAAGCAATCCGAACATTCGGATTGCTTTTTGAGGATTTAGACTGATGATTCTTAAGTGAGTTTTTATGCTGTTAATTTTTGCTCAGGTATTTTTTTCTGAGTTGCTTTTTCTCTTTTTTACCAATGCCCAGCTCCTCTTCCAGCATGGTGTCCACATCGCCATATTTCTCACGAATACCTTCCCAGGCAGCTTCCAAATAGGGTGCTTTTACGCCCATCATATATTCTGCGCGTTCTTTTGGGATGCCATACATTTCCAATTTGGACTTGTCGACTTTGCCCACAGCCTCATTGGACCGAAGGTAATCGGCCATGATGGTGTCCCAGTCGGCACCCAAAGCGTGGAGAAGTAAGGAAGAGGCAAATCCTGTGCGGTCTTTTCCGGCACTACAGTGGAACAAAACCACCTCATCTTTTTCCATAAGGTGATCAAACAAAGGCTTAAAGTCGGTGATGTTGTCCACAAACCCTTTGTTGGCCGCAATCATCAAGGAATCTACTTGATCTGTAGAAAAGGAAGGCCCGGTAAGGACTTTCATAAACTGCTGCATGGACTTGGGGTCGATATTGCCAATGGAGCTGTTGATCCATTCAGCATTCAAGGAGGCTGGGATATCATCCGGCTCACGTTCAATCTCATAGTCAGACCTGAAGTCAATGACAGTAGTGATGCCGGTTTCGGCAAGTTTTTCCTTGTCGCCTTCAGGAAGGGCAGTAAAGCTCCCTGACCGGTAGATCATATGGTCCTTTACTGTTTTGCCATCTTTAGTTTCAATTCCGCCCAATTCCCGAAAGTTAGGACTGGCTTCCAGGCCGAGGTTTTTCTGTGCCTGGGCAGAAATGCTTGTCAATAGTGCGGTGGCGGTTACAATTGCTTTTAACGTTTTCATGAAGATTGGTTTAGAATATGATAAATCTGATTCCGGCTTGTCCGTTGGTGGAGTACCATTCACTGGAAGTGATGCGGTCTTTATTGTCGCCGAGGTATTGTACATATGGTTCATTGGTCAAATTCCTGATTTCGGCGAACGCCTTGATTTTATCCGTGATAGAATAGGCAGCAGAGAAATCCACAGTGAAGGTATTGTCCACATGGATATAGAAATCAGGGCCAAGGTTTTGGTTGATGGTCTCGACCGATGCACCGCGGAAGTTTCCTGCCAAGCGGAGCATCAGCCCATTTTTCTCGTAAAATAACGACGTGTTGAACAGGTTGCTTGACTGGGTAGGCAGGCTGGTGATATCCGTGGAGACTACAGCCCCTTCTTCGTCCAATCGCGGTACTTCCAGCTCGGAATGTATCCTGCTATAATTGACATCTACCCCAAAGCCGCTCCAGAAACCCGGAAGGCTACTGAATCTTTTAGTGATGCCCATCTCGAAACCTACCAAGTATGCACTCTCAAGGTTCTTTGGCTGGGAGACCAGGAAGTTGGTGCCATCGATGGTCTCTGCCGAAAGGTCCGTGAAGATAAAGTCATCGATGTCTTTATAAAATATCCCGGCGGTGATCATTCCGATATCTTCCAGAAACCATTCTCCCATCAGGTCAAAATTATTGGAAAAAGTAGGGAGCAATTCGGTATTTCCTCGTGAGATGCGCGGAATTCCTGTGGAGGTATCGATGCTTTCTGATGGACTCAGGCTTCCGAAGTTTGGCCTGCTAAATGTCCTGGTATAGGCTGCACGCAGGTTTAATTGCTCTTTGGGGCTGTACTTTACGTGAAACATCGGCAGGAAGGCGTTATAGTCATTGTCCCTGGAAACTGGATTTACTTCGTCCGTTTCATCGTTGTAAGCAAAGCTGTTCATGGTGAGCTTGGTAAATTCATTTCTGAAACCACCGATTACCTGTAATTGGTCGGTGATGTTATAGGTTCCCATGATGTAGCCAGCGTAAGCGTCTTCCGTACCATTATAGGTTGTGGTGGCATTGGAGGCTGGAGAGTAGTTATTGATGTCATTTTCTTCCATGAATTCTGGCGAGAAAATTTCGAAGGTCTGGCTTTGGGGCATGGGCTGGATGGCCAAGGCGTCAAACTGTCCGTTCAGCTCTTGGAAGAATGTACCAGGAGCGGGGAAGTCCATTCGCTGGAATTCACTCAGCGTACGCAGTGGGGCAGACCCCGGTATTCCCAAGCGGGCATTGGGAAGGAATACCATAGGTGTTTGTTGGGCCTCGTTTTCCTTAAACCTGAATTTTCCACCAGCCTTTAGGCTAAAGTCAGGGTTGACATCCCAAGTGAAGTTCATTTGGGCGACATTGTCACGGTCACGCTGGTCAATCTGGTAGATGATCAACTGCTGCAATGTAAGCCTGTTGGGATCCATGAAGTCATTTTCGTTGGTGAGGTCAGGGTCAAAATTGAGTGGGGTGATTCCCTTGCCGTCAGGGGCATCGAAGATGTTGTAAACATGACCGTCAGCAGAGCGTCCACCAAAGTCACCTTCCAAGTCTTGGTAAAACTGGGCGATGGGCAGTCCTTTCTGGTCGCTGGGCATATTGGGAGGGGTCTCCAAGTTGTAATAACTTTCATAGGAGGACAATTTCCAGTCCATCTTAAAGTTGGTAGCCAAGTGATGCACGCCACCAAATTCATAACCCTTTAGGTAAGTTCTGTATTCTGACTCCCTGTTACTGTATCGGTACCGGTTTTCCTCAAATTCGTAATAGGCTTCATAAACGGGGCGAATGTCATCAAATTGGTCTTGGACGATTCGTGCAAACAGTTTTTGGTCAGCATTAAATTCATATTCCAGTGCTGCGTTCAGTGCTGTAGTGCGGCGAGTGCCGTAATATCTTTTGGCATTCATGGTATTGATGCTGTAGCGCTCGGCAGGAACAGCCATGTTCAGGTTATAATCCAGGACAATTTCGTCAGAAGAGAAATTTCTGTTCCAGATGGAAGCGGCCAGGATAATTCCGAATTTATCGTTAAAGAAGCGATCACCATAAACGATGGAAGCGTTATAGCTACCGTTTTGGGATTTTTGGTTATAGCCTCCTGCTGCGCTGACATTGAGCATCCTGTCCTGTGGGGCAGAGCGGGTCACAAAGTTAATGGATCCACCGATGGCATCCCCTTCCATATCAGGAGTGATGGCCTTGGAAAGCTGTACGTATTGGATCATTTCCGCTGGGATGGCATCTAACAGCGCATTTCTATTGCCATTGACGTTGGAGCTGGGCAATCTGGTGCCGTTATAGAGTGTGGAAGACCAAGCATAGGGCGTTCCCCTGACACTGACTTGGTTGGCCTCACCGTGGTACCGGTTTACACTGGCCGCAGGAAGTCGCTGAACGGCCTCTGCGGCATTTCTGTCCGGTAATTTCCCAATAGCATCAGCGGCAATGACATCCATGATGGCCAGTGAGTTCTTTTTGATGGAGATGGCCTTTAGCTGCGAAGGAACCATGGTGCCCTGGATCACATATTCTTCCAGGTCGCCAGAAGCTTCAGTTAATTTAATGTCCCCTATGGAATTGGAACCTGCTTTAAGGTCCACTTCCCTAGTGACTGTTTCAAAACCCAAATAGCTGACCCGAAGAGTCGCTTTACCCGGAGGGAGATTAGAAATTTCGAACTTCCCATTTAAATCTGTGGGAGCGCCTTGGCTGGTCTCCATGACCAGAACGTTTACTCCAGGGAGGTAGCCTGTCTGATCGGATACACTGCCTGACAAAGATGCCTCACTTTGGGCCATAGTGTGGGTGGCCCAGATCAGCATCATCATAAATAGTGGTAAGTGTTTTTTCATGTGCTTAATGATTTTTCAACAAACCTAATGGTACTGGGGCATAGAAGTCGTCCGTGTAAATTTGACCGTACTTTCCAATGTTAAAATGTATTATAAAAAGTAGATTTTCAGTGTTTTACGTGTTGTTATGAAATAATTAATAAACCGTAAAGACCAATTAATATGCAGGGAATGACCGATATTTATCCGCTAATCACGTCGAGTATGCCCTTGGGAAAGTCAATATTTTGTACGAACACTTAATTCGGTGTTCATGCTGTTTAGTTAGTGTGTATTTGAGAATAATAGGTACTATGTTTTTAATTGGGGAGTGGCTTTTCTTAGCTAAATGAAGTTGAGTCAGGATTACGAGTCCAAAAAAGCGATCATTTCCCGAGGTTTTTTCTTTCTGTTTTTATCAAGACCCTTGCCCCAAAGGCTTTCGGGGAAAAAAGGTAAAGAATAAAATTTCCCAAAGTGGCTACAGCCTCACCGTCAAAGTCAAATGGAAAAGATAATCCGGGCATACGAAAACAGGGAAACATCCTTAATTAAACGGTCTTGATTCCGGGTTGAGATACCGTTACCGCGAGGTTGACGGATTGGGCAAACGCATATAGTAAATTGAAGGGGAAAAGTTAGTGGGACCGTTTTGTATGCGGACTCGCTGCTTTGGCGTGAAGACTGTTGGCCCATGGCCTGGTTAAGTTTGGAGCTGCAGGGATTTTTTGTAGTCGCTTGGACTACAGCCGGTCGCCTCTTTGAAGTATTTATAAAATGTGGACTTGGATTTAAATCCGCTTTCATAGCCTACGACGGTAAGGTTGTCTTCATTGGGCCGTTGGAGAAGGTTTTTGGATTCTTCTATTCTGGCAGAATTGACAAATTGATAGAAACTCTGTCCCAAGTGGATATTCAAGGCCTGTGTGATTTTGACTTTAGAAGTATCCAATTCTTTTGCCAGTTGGTCCAAGTTGAAATCCGGATTCAGAAAGGGTTTTTTATCTTGGAATACGGCGTTGATTTGATCTAGGATCTGGATCAGTTCTTTCTCGGAAAGCTTGGAGTTTCGATACTTTTCCTTAGGCTGAATGGAGATTTTAGGGGTATCGTATTGATTTGGTTTGGTATGGATGAGCATCCTCGTGCGAATATGGATAATGCTATAGAAAAGTCCCAGCATGAGGAAATAATAAACATAGCGTGTGGTCACAGGAAACTGCACATCCCAGATGAGCAACGCCCAGCCAAATAGCACGAGAAATGATAGCAATAAGTTACAGGAAGCTATGAGCCTGGCAATGGTCGCTTTTTGCTTGTAAATGGGACCAGTGGCCGGAGTGTGATGGAGCAGAAACAGTGAATAGGTACTATATACGGTAAAAGAAAGAAAAACAGCGATGATCACACCTTGATGGTAAAGCTCCATGATCATCTCAGGGGTGTTTTGGGTCATCACCATGATGATCATTAGGATGTTGAGCCCAAAGCCAATGAAAAAGGGAGTGGAATGGGCGATGATTTGGGCTATAGGGACAGGACGTTTTCGTATGGATTGTACATAAAAATACAACAACGGTCCGTACAACAAGGAAAAGCAGCCATGCAACTTGTCAAAAATCTCCATATTATCGACCAACCAATAAATAAGGGCTTTGTAGGTGACATGTACCGCTATTAGCCCAAAAAGAAGGCTGAGGTAGAGGTCTTCTCCCTTGTAACGCTTGTTCAGGAAAATCAGTAAGCCGCTTGTTATGGCCTGCAGTATGACCACCGTTAACATGATTCCCATAATACTTTCCAATTATAATGATAAAAACGAACGCTTTACTCCTCTTGTGATTTTTAATTCCTTTCCGCAGGTAAAACGGTTGGAATTCCTTGCTTACTAACTCTCAAAAGTACCTTTTTAAAATTAATTGGGTGTTAATGGTATGTTATGTTTGGTGTGGGGATAGCTGTGGAAGCTACTGGGGATTCAAAATTACCCACAATGGGGTATTTTAGGTTGGCATGAAATGCCTTACCTTGGGCGTTCATAAAAAGAGTGATTTATGAATAAGAAAACTACTATTATTTTTATCATGATTATCGTTGGGTTAGTGCCATTTTGTCTCCACGCACAAAGCACTGATGAAGTGAGAATTTACTATGGGGCGGCTGGAGCGGAATTTGTCAAGTCGGCGACATACGGGGGAGGAGGATATGACAATACCGGTTTCAAGGAATTTGGTTTGCGGTATTTGAAAGGAATTAATGAGAGATTCTCTATCGAAACGGGTGTGAATTATTCCAGCAGTAAGGCTATATTCTATCCGGAATATATGGGGGAATCAGTGGAGGTGAGAGAGGAGGATTATCACCTCATTTCCGTTCCCATTTATGCGCATTACACTTTTTGGAAGCATTTCTTTGTCAATGGTGGCCCCATATTGGATTTTGATGGATCCGACCACCCGGACTTCATTGATAAACAAGCCGGCATTGGATACAGTGTGGGAATTGGAGGGAAATATGACTTTCAACATTTTTCCCTCTTTGTCAATCCCAATTTTAAGCAACACGCTTTGTTTCCTTTTGAAAAAAGCCACAACCACCAGAAGTTGACTGAATTCGGTGTACAGTTTGGTTTGGGCTATCGTTTTTAGCATGCAGCTCCACACACCCTCACACACATGTACTAGTGTTTTCCTATTTTGTAAAAATGGATGGAGCTCCGTTGTTTAGTCACGTCCATGCTTTTTTAAAAAGCGGTAATGTGATCCCAAAGCCGTAAGTAAGGACCCGTTGTTGATATAGGGAACGTTAAATTCGGCAGCGGTGGTCCTGAGCATCTTGGAGATGGCCGGATAGTGGATATGGCAGATGTTTGGAAAGAGGTGGTGCTCTACCTGAAAATTCAGCCCTCCACATAGGAAAGTAGCTATTTTGCTGTCCACAGCAAAATTTGCCGTTGTCCTCATCTGATGAATGGCCCAAGCCTCCTCAATAGTTGCGCTGTTATCGGGAGCGGGCATTTCCGTTTCTTCCACCAAGTGAGCCAGTTGGAAAACCAGTCCCAACACCAGCCCTTCCACCATATTCATCAGCAGGTATCCGATCAAAAACTGCCACCATCTAATGTCCATGACCACTAATGGAATGATGATGAATAGTGTGTAATACATGGCTTTATAACCGAATAATTTGAAATATTCGCTTTTGGGATGCCTATTGGTGTGGGCGCCAATGTTCTTCTGGAAAAATTTCAGGTAGTCTTTTCTGAAAAACCATGAGAGAGCAGTAAGCGAATACAGCATAAAGGCATAAATGTGCTGGAAGCGATGAATTGACTTCTTTTTGTCCTTAGCGGATAGCCTGATCAGGCCCGGGGCTACTTCCAGGTCACCATCATGGCCGACGATGTTGGTGTAGGTGTGATGGATTTTGTTATGGGTAATACGCCAAACATATTCGCTGGCCCCGATGACATTAAACATAAAGCCCAGGGTTTTGTTTATGTTGGATTTGGCCGAATAGGAGCCGTGCAAGGCATCATGGCAGATGTTAAATCCAATGCAGGCCATGGTCACACCAAGGAGCAATGCCAATAATAACGTGGCGAATGGCGGGAACACTTCCAAAATAATCAGTGCATAAAGGCTAAAAAATGAAATAAGGTAAACAGCCGTCTTGACCACCATGGCAGTATTGGCTTTTTTGGATTGTTGCTTGTCCTCAAAGTAATCATCAATCCGTCTTTTAAGGGTACTGAAAAATAGGGAGTTTTTGGTATCGATAAATTTAATCGGTCGCTGCATAAAGCTTGTTTTTATGGTTTAGTGTTCGTTGATTATAGGACACGTTACAAGGACAATACCCTGAGTAAAAAACGATGTTTTATGGGGGAATGGATTTCAATCGATGCTGCTGACATAGGGTTGTCATTCTAATACAGTAAATTGGCAAAAAAAGAACATGATGAAGAAAGAACCTATCGTGGCGTTTTGTCCCTGTAGTCGGAAGGAATGGCGGCAATGGCTGGAGGACAACCATCAAAACCGGGACGCGGTTTGGCTGATCCAGTACAAGAAGGAGAGCCAAAAGGCATCCATCACTTGGGAAGAGTCCGTGGAAGAAGCGCTTTGTTTTGGTTGGATAGATGGAAAAAGAAAGTCGATTGATAAAGAAAGTTATCGTCAGTTTTTTTGCAAAAGGAAACCTGACAGTACTTGGTCTCAAATCAATAAGGAAAAAATCAAGAAATTAACGGATCAAGGTCATATGCGCCAAGCGGGACTGGAGGCAATTGAAACGGCCAAAAGCAATGGTTCTTGGAGCCTTTTGGATGAAGTGGAAGCTTTGACCATTCCTGAAGACCTTCATGCCGCCTTTTTGTGCTATCCAGGCTCGGAAGAGACTTTTTTGCAATGGAGCAAGTCCATAAAAAAAATGGCATTGCACTGGATCGTAATGGCCAAGAGGCCTGAAACCCGCCAAAGACGCATTGATAAGGTGGTGTCCTTGGCTTACCTTAAGGAGAAGCCAAAAGTATTCAGGTATTAATATTATTCCGTTTATTCGACCGGTAAATCGGTAGTACCACCTTTTACCCATATCTGTTGGGAATAACCGGGTTAAATTAATTTGGTTTGCCCGTAAAGAACAAAAAGAGGCTGTCTCATGAGTCCTTGTTGCGATTCAGCGATGGATATCAGAAGAAGCAATCTCGTCATGCGTGCCATTAAGCCCGTTTTATGCATTAGGAATCGTAATAAGTAGGCTATTGCATAATGCGGGTTCGATACCGTTTAGTTAGTGTGTATCTGGAAAATACGGGTTCTATATTTTTCCCTTGGGCAGTTATTTTTCTAGCTAAATTCCTAGGTGGTTTTCATCCCTTTACCTTTGTTACTTTTTTGCTTCAGGTCAAAAAAGTAACCCAAAAAACCCGTCGCTACGCCACGGCGCACAGGTGTGCATCTATTGGCCTAAATTTAAAGCCTCCCCTCATGCAGGCAAACTCCTTCTTTTTAGCTGCCAACATTCTTTTTGGGCAGCATTTCGTCAAACAAGCCTGCCTTTTTGCCCTCCGCTTTTTAATTTCTTAACGCCCAATACCTGCAAGGCGGATTCAGTTAATAACCTATGCTCGACTTAATTTTTGTGTTAAAATCGTCATTGCGAACCCTTTTTAGGAGGATGTGGGTTGGAAAAGGGTGTGGCAACTCGCCGCGGCGAGCTGCCACGGCTTCCACCCCTCATATCTCCCTCTAAGCCTCGCAGTGACGATTTTATAATCGAACTGAGGTTAATAAGTCCCAAAAAGGTATCGCTTCCTTATTCCGGCCCTTGGTATGCCTGTTTTCCAGCCAATGGTGGAGGCCGTTAAGAAAGTGGGTTGGCTCGCGTCGTGGAACAGCGAGCCCCACTCGTTTTTAGGCCATAGCCATCGGGTGGAAATTAAAATGGGTGAGGGATCCACGTCGCAGGGGAAATCCATGTCCCATTTTAAAGGGCAGACCACCGGGCTAGATTTTTTTCTTTCTTTTTTCATCAATAGCCTGCCCCGAAGGCTTTCGGGGGAAAAAAGGAAAAGGATAAAATCCACCAAAATGACCAAAGCCATACAATTAAAGTCAAATAGAAAGGAAACTCCTAGCAGGTGAAAACAGGGATATAGCCCTAACTAAACGGCATTGAATGCGGGTTTAACAGGTATAGCAACCTAAGGGTTGACTGAAAACTCCAACTTCTTGAGTCCATCCTGAATTTCTGGGGCTCCCATAAAGAGTTTCCAACCGAGCCCGGAGCGATGGTTTTCGATCATGGCCACGATGGGGCCTTGGTCGATGGCCAAGTATCTTTCTGGATAATAGTCCGCTTCAGGGCTTAAGGCGTCATAGAAGCCATAACGCCCAAAAACCTTTTCTCCATAATTGAAATAGAGGTTTTTTAATACTTTTAATGATTCCTGAGGGGTGTAGGGCATGGAAGAAAGTGCCGCGGTGGGTGTGATGACGCCAAGGTCGCGGCCAGGTCTGTGGCCAGCATAGCCATTGACCGAATAGCTGGCGGTCAAGCCCCAAAGGTCTTCCCCGTAGCCTTTGTATCCATCCTTGTTTTCGATGCACCAAGCACGGTTAATCAGCGTATGGTTTTTGTTTTCCTGCCAGTAGTTGGCGTAGCGGTCTTCCAAGCCTTTAGGGTTGAGTCCGTGGTAAGAATAGTGTGCCCAGAAGAGCGGTCCGCCCATTTTCTCGGCACCATTATGCTTTAGTGTCAATTTATACCCAAAAGCTTCTACATCCGTATTGATGTCACCACTGCGCGCCCAGCCTTTATGGTACACACTGGCAGGGACGGAATGTGTGGGAGAGGCAGCAGCGAGAATGTAGGTGATCAGGCATTCGTTATAGCCTTCGAGTGGGAAGTTCATGTCCCAAGCGTAATTTGGAGACCAGTGCCAATAAAGCACGTCTTGACCACCTTGGGTGTACCAATCCCATTCCATTTCTTTCCATAGCTGGTCGATTTTTTGGGCAATGGTTTTTTCCTTTTCTGAGCCATTTTTATAATATTCCCTTACTGCTAGCAGCCCTTGCATCAAAAAGGCAGATTCTACCAAGTCTCCACCATCGTCCTTTTTGCTGAATGCTTTGACTTTGCCAGTTTCGCCTTGTAGCCAATGTGGCCATACACCGTGGAAGCGGTCAGCTTCTGCGAGGAAGTTGACCATTTTTTCAAAACGATCGGCTCCTTCTTCTCGTGTAATCCATCCACGGTCAATACCTGCCAGTAAACCGTATATACCAAAGCCGGTACCTCCGGTGGTGACCACACTTTCATCGTTTTGGGGATAGTTTCCGTCGATGTGGATGCGCTCTCTGGCCATTCCGGAGTTGGGCTCCGCTCCTTCCCAAAAATAGCGAAAGGTGTAATATTGGACCATGTCGATTAATTGCTCGTCGGTAAGGTCTTTGGTCAGCACTTTGGTGCTGCCGATTTCCCTGGTTTCGCCAGTAGGTTCTACAGAGGTGATACGGTAGTTTAGCTCTAGATTATTGCCCAGATCATTGACGAAGTCCATGTACAGGGTGTCCCTGATCGTGGCCCTTTTGCTGAAATTGTTGTCGCCGGAGCTTACCCATATTTCGTACTTATCTGCTCCTTCTTGGGCTGGCCAAGTGAGTTCCACATGGCGAGGGTATCCGGTCGCTTGGATGGGGCTTTTTGTGGCGGTTTCGTTCGAGGTGCAACCCCAAAAGGCAATAACTGCCAGCAGGAGGAACACTTGTTTTCTAGGGAGGTTATTCATGGTCTTTACGGTTATTTATGTTTTGAAAATAGCCAATGCAATAAGTCGGGTTCGTCAAAGGTCGGATCCCAGGCATTGTGATTGGCTTCGGGATAAAGGCTGTATTTCACGTCAGCCCCTTCTTCTTTGAGTTTCTTGTACACCCGCTGCGAAAGGATAGGGGGGACGATGTCATCCTTGCCTCCATGGGTGATCCATAAGGAGGTGTGAGGTGCGTATTTTTTGGCTAGCGAGAGGTTGCCCCCGCCACAAATGGCGATGGCCGCGGCATATTTCTTCGGCCATCTGCCCAGTGTCTCGAATGTGCCAAATCCACCCATGGACAGCCCCATGATGTAAAGGCGCTTTTTGTCGATCCGGTTTTCTTTGATCAGCTTTTTGGTCAGGTCGTTGACCAGATCCAGTTGCTCGGATGGTTGCTCCACAGATTGGCTGAAGTCAGGGTCACCTTTACCGAAGAGCTCCTTACGGACACTGATGTCAATCCAGTATTTGTCCATCGGACATTGTGGAAACACCACGATTGCAGGGAAGTGCTCTCGGTTTTCTGGGGATAAGAACAGGTCGGCACCATGGGTAAGCTGCTTTTCATTGTCATTTCCCCGTTCACCTGCGCCATGGAGAAAAAGCACCATGGGATACTTTTTACCGTTGTCGTAGTGTTCAGGATACAGTATTCGGTAAAGGAGCGAGTCACCTTTATGATTGACAAAGACCCGTTTTTCAAATAACGACTTGTCCTGTGCCGATAATCCGCTGGAACTGCAGCATATCAGGATGGCAACCAGAACAGGAAAATAGGTTTTCAATGTATTCATTTTATTAATAGTTTTTTAACCACAGAATGCGCAAAGAGTACGGAGATTTAATTGGAAATGAATTGTCCTTGATCTGCTTTCGTTTTTTCGTTATCGGAAGGAAGAATGATGTGGCCACCCCTGCTATCGAAGACGAGATGGCTTCACTCCGTTACTCTCCGTTCACAAGGACGGCTAAACAATTTTCCAATCTCTCAATGCTACCATTTTACCATTTAGCAATTTAATCAATAGGTTCGTTGGAACCGATGGTCGAGCTTGGGATGGCGGATAGGTTTTAACGGGATTTGGGTTCCGTCGGTGTTTTCCAGCCAGTCCCAGACTTCGTTCCTAAGTCGCTTACTCAAGTCCTTGTATTCGGGGTCCCTGATCAGGTTGTTCATCTCATAAGGGTCTTTTTGGATGTCGTAGAGTTCATTGATATCCCAGACGCCTTGGTTAAAGATGTACTTGTACTGATCTGTCCTTACGGCAAATACCGTGGGAGTAGAAGGATAGGCCATTTCCCAATAGTATTCATAAAACACTTTCTCGCGCCAGTCCACCTTCTTCTGCTCCAAAAGTGGCACGAAGGATTCTCCTTGCATCTGCTCAGGAGTGCTGCTCATTCCGGCCACTTCCAGTAAAGTGGGAGCGATGTCAATGTTCATCACCATTTGGTCAATGGTGATTCCCGGTTTTACCATTTTGGGATATTTTACCAGCAAGGGCACCTTCATGGATTCTTCATAGGCATGCCGCTTATCGATCAGGCCATGCTCCCCAAAGGAGAAGCCATTATCTCCCATATAAACCACAATGGTGTTTTCCTCCAATCCCTCCTCTTCGAGCCAATCCATCACCCGGCCGATACTTTCGTCCAAGGCCATAAGAGTTTCCAAATAGCTTTTATAGAAAACATTAAAAGGAAGTTGGCCATGGTACATGTAATCTACGCCGTGCCAGCTGTATCGTTGTTTTCTCACCCAGTCGGGGATGTCCTTATAGTTTACCTTGGTCTCTGGTGCCCGAATGATATCTCCGTAAAATTTACTGCTGTCCGTGGCGGTCAGGTACATGGAAGGTGGGGTCACAATGGGCAAGGTGTCGTACATCCCTTCGTGCCGTTTGGCAGGCTGAAATTCGGAATGAACAGCCTTGTGGGAAAGGTACAGCATGAAAGGCTCTTCTTCCTCAAGGCTGTTCAGCCAGCTCAGCGCTTCGTTGGTCAGCAGATCGGAGGTATAGCTTCCTTCTGGTTGGGGAATCCTTTTGCCGTTGATGTTGAAAACGGGATCATAATAGGTGCCCTGACCACGAAAACTCACCCATTGGTCAAAACCAGGCTGGGGCATGTCATCGGTATTGCCCATGTGCCACTTGCCAAAAAAACCGGTTTTATACCCCATTTCTTGCAAATATTGCGGAAAAAAGGTCAGATCATCCGGCAAAGGAGCCTGATTGTCCACAATAGTATGGGTATGGGCATACTGTCCCGTGAGGATGGATGCCCGGCTAGGAGAACAGAGCGAAGTACTTACAAAGGCGTTGTTCATGTGCGCCCCTTCCGCAGCTATTCTGTCCATATTGGGCGTTTTGAGACCGGGTACCGCTCCCGTAAACCCCATGAAATCATAGCGATGGTCATCGGAAAGAATGAACACAATATTGGGTTTTGCGGATTGTCCAAACACCTGCATACTAAGAAGCAAGCCAAAGACCCATAATAGTATAGTTCTATTTAACATTTCAAATAAGGTTATAGGTTTTCTTGATGAGGAGGTGGGAATTATGAATTTAGAATGTTGAGTTAGTAATGATGAATTAAGAATGATGTTTTGGTTCACCGGTTTCACAATGGTACCACCTTACAATTCTACCGTCCAACAGTCCCACAATCTTTCAATTTTTCCAATCAATCTTCTTAGTACTTACTTCACTGGAGTTGGTCCCAATCATGATTTCAAATTCTCCTGGCTCAAACACAAAATCCAAGCTGTGGTTATAGAATTTGAGGTCTTCTTGGGTCAGCTCAAAGTTGATTTCTTTGGTTTCTCCCGCTTTGAGGAAGACCTTTTGAAAACCTTTAAGCTCTTTGACAGGCCGGGTCATACTGCCCACCAAGTCTCTAACATACAATTGAACCACTTCTTTGCCGTCAAATTCCCCCGAATTGGTAAGGGAAATGCTGGCGGTAAGGGTTTGGTCTCCGTTTAGCTGATCGGTGCTTAGGGAAAGGTCTCCATATTCAAATTCCGTATAACTAAGTCCATAGCCAAAGGGAAATAATGGTTCATTGGGCACATCCAGGTAGTTGGAGCGAAATTTCTGGAACCATTGTCCTTCTGGTAGGGGGCGGCCGGTATTCTTGTGGTTGTAATAAATGGGGATTTGTCCTGTGTTTTGTGGGAAGGTCATGGTCAATTTTCCAGAAGGATTTACCTCACCGAACAGCACATCGGCAATGGCGTCTCCAGCTTCACTTCCTCCAAACCAGACATTGAGGATGGATGGGATGTTTTCCTTTTCCCACTGGATGGCCAATGGACGTCCGGTAAACAGCACCATGACGATCGGCTTGCCTGTTTCGGCCAATGCTTTAAGCAGCCTACGCTGGTTGGCGGGTAAATCGATGGTGCTTAGGCTGGACGATTCTCCGCTCATTTCGGCAGATTCACCCATGGCAGCCACGATGACATCGGCTTCTTTTGCAGCTTCTACGGCTTCTTGGATCAATTCCTCCTCGGGCCTGTGGTCCCGGTAGGTAGGTTTACCAAAGACACTTACCCGGGATTCCAAGAGGGAGTCGGCCACTACATTGGCCCCACGGGCTTCTACGATCTTCACATCATTTCCGACGGCATTTTGGATACCCTGCTTGAGGGAAACAGACTCCTTAAACCTTCCGGCGACACTCCATGTACCGGTCATGTTTTCTGCATTGTCTGCCATTGGCCCGATCAGGGCTATGGTGCCATTTTTTTTCAGGGGCAATACTTCCCCTTCATTTTTCATAAGCACAAAAGACTGGGAAGCAATTTCTCTGGAAATTTGCCTGTTTTCAGCATTGAATATTTCTGTTTCGGCCCTTTCTTGGTCACAATAGCGATAGGGATCTTCGAATAGGCCAAGTTTAAATTTGGCGATCAGTATCCTTCTGCAAGCCTCGTCTATTTGCGCTTCGGTGATAATGCCTTCTTCGAGGGATGCCTTTAAGGTGGTCAAGAAGCCTTCGCCCACCATGTCCATGTCCACGCCTGCTTTCAGTGCTTTGGCCGATACGGCCTTGAGGTCCCCGATTCCGTGGGCGATCATTTCATTGATCGCGGTATAATCGGTCACGACGAAGCCATCAAAGCCCCATTCATGACGCAACAAATCCATCATCAGCCACTTGTTGGCACTGGCGGGGATGCCTTCCACTTCGTTAAAAGCAGTCATCACCGTGCCTACACCTGCATCCACTGCAGCTTTGTAGGGAGGGAAATACTCGTTGTACATCCGTTGTCGGCTCATGTCCACAGTGTTATAGTCCCTGCCTGCTTCCGGTGCTCCATAAAGGGCAAAGTGCTTGACGCAGGCCATCAGGGTGTTGTTTAGGCTCAGGTCATTGCCTTGGTACCCTTCTACCATGGCTTTGGCAATCTGAGCACCAAGATATGGGTCTTCACCACTTCCTTCGGATACGCGGCCCCAGCGTGGTTCGCGGGAGATGTCCGTCATGGGAGAAAAGGTCCAGTTGATGCCGTCCGCACTGGCTTCTTTTGCCGCTAGTTGAGCAGATTTTTTGATCAGGTCCATGTCCCAAGTGCATGATAGCCCTAGGGGAATGGGGAAAATGGTTTCGTAACCGTGGATTACATCCATTCCGAAGAGTAGCGGAATGCCCAAACGGCTTTCTTCCACGGCCACCTGCTGCACATCGCGGATTTTTTTTACGGTCTTGATGTTAAAAAGCCCGCCGACTTTGCCCGCTTTTATTTTTTCGGCAATATTGCTGCTGGACGCTTGACCTGTGGTGAAATCACCTGCTGCAGGTAGGTTTAGCTGACCGATTTTTTCTTCCAATGTCATCAGGGCCAAGACAGAATCGGCCTTTTGAACAAAAGGATCGTTTCCGTTTGGTTCTGGTGTGCTGCCTGAGGGTTTAAAGGCCATTATGAAGCATCCGATGACCAGTATTATGAGGATATATCTTTTCATAGTGGTATATTTTTGTTCTTCTCAATTCACTATTTGGTGGTCTTTACATGTAATGACAATTTATGCTTTGGTCAGTAACTAAAGCCAAGCCGGTCCAAGCCGTTCTGTACTTCCTGATCTTTCATGAATACTTCCCAAAGCAATCCCGTCCGATGATTTTCGATCATGAGGATAATAGGGCCTTGATCAATGGCCAAATAGGAATCCGCATACCAGCTTTCAGTCAGGTTGAAAGCATCATAAAACCCATATTCACCCCATAACCTGTCCCCAAGTATATAATAGAAATACTGAAGTGCTTGCATGGATTTTTCCGGCGTATAGGGAAAGGATGAAAGCGCAGCAGTTGGTGTGATGACGCCCAGGTCATTGGTGGGGGAATGCGCACTGTAGCCATTGTGATTGTCACTAGCGGTAAGTCCCCAAATATTTTCCCCATAGCCTATGAAACCCTTGGGATTTTGCACACAATAGGCTTGGTTGATCCGGCTATGGGCTTGGTTTTGCTCCCAATAATTGGCGTACTGGTCGGTCAGGTTTCTTGGGTCCAGCCCTAAGAAGGAATAATGGGCAAAGAAGAGCGGGCCACCAAGATCATTGCCCAAGGGCAAGGTCTGTTGATAATAGCTGTTGCCATTTTTTATTTCCCCATTCCGTGCCCAGCCGGTTTCATAAACGCTTTTATCAATGGAATGCGTCGGAGAAGCCGCTGCCAGGACATATACAATCAAGCTTTCATTGTATCCTCGGACGGGAAGGTTCATCTCCCAATTATAATCTGGAGACCAATGCCAGTAGAGCATATTGCTTCCATCTTTGGTGTACCAGTCCCATTCCACTGCTTCCCAGAGGGCAGTGATTTTGTCGATCAGTTCATTTTCGGCTGTGTTATGATTGTCGAGATAAGCCCTGACGGTCAATAGTCCCTGGATCATAAAGGCCGTTTCCACCAAATCGCCCCCATTGTCTTTGGTGCTGAAAGGAATGGTATTACCGGTTTCGCCGTTCATCCAATGTGGCCAAGCGCCATGAAAGCGATCGGCCGTCGCCAAAAAGTCCACTATTTTGGTCCATCTGGCAACAGCCTCTTTTCGGGTAATAAAGCCCCGCTCCACACCAACTATTATCGTCATCAGCCCAAAGCCTGATCCGCCTGTGGTTACGGTGTTGCCAGATGTGTTCCGCTCCCGTGAAAGACCACTGGTAGGGTGGGCAAAGTCCCAGAAATAACGAAAGGTCTGTTCTTGTACTTTGGTGAGCAATGCTTCCTCTGATAAGGACGGGAATTTGGGGGTGTCGTCTATTTCGGTATAAAATTCACGGCTTATTCCTGCAAATTGCTCCCCGTTAGCCCCGTATAGCCCATCTGAGATTTTCAATGTATAGTGACTGAGATAGGTCAGCGGAGAACTGGACCTAACGGTCACGGCGTGATCATTGTCGCTCAATTCAAACTGTAAAGTTGGTGAAGCAGGTCCCGACAAGGTGAATGCCCCTTGCAGGGTGGATTCGTCGAGGGAATGGTTAAAGGAAAAAGTGCCCAAGAAATTTACAGGGACTTGCTGGACCCTGCCCGCTCTGGTGGTGTCACTACTTGGGATCATGGCGGAGGTTATCGACAAGTCTCCCAAGATGGTCTCAAACCTAAAGTCTGCACCCGAAAAGGAAGCACCACTGGTAGAAGTAAGTGTGTTTGCGATTTCGAGTTGGTAAGTAGTGCTCGTTTCGAGCGTTCCGATTACGGTAATGGTAAGGGTCTTACGGTCAGTTAAGAGGTGAGTAGAAAAATCCACGTCGGCATTGTCCTGACTAAGCGATACCGCCGAAGCAACGGATGCTTCGCTGATAGGCTGGGAAAAGGACAGGCTTATGGATCGGTCAATAGCTACTTCTTCAGTGATGCCGTTAGGATCAAGAGAAGTTTCCCCAATATAAGCACCGGTAAGCTCAAATGATGCCATCGCCCCTTCATCTTTTTTACAGGAAGCCAAGCAGGTGAAAAATAAGATGAATAGGTATAATCTAATCGATTTGGGCATACTGAGGTACTGGAATGATGCTGTATATGACTTTTGCGTTGTCACAGGTTATTTGTTACGGTTTTAGTATGATTTTGAAAAACAAAGGAGATGAAAGGAGGGCTCCATTGCTGAAACCCTCCTGGTATATGTAAAATATTACGGCTGTTCGTTATCCAGAATGGTCTGCACTTCTGTTTGCGTAAGGGCTTTGTTGAAGATGCGGAGCTCATCGATGTAGCTATTGTCGGAGAGGTGGCCCCATCCAGAAAAGCGTGGCGCACCGGAACCGATGGACATGATGTCGCAGCCTTCCCAAGAAATGCCTGGGTAAGTCCCTTGGCTTACAGGTTCACCATTGAGGTAAACGGCACATTCAGTCCCGGAAATGGTGATGGCGATGTGTACCCATTCTCCGCTACTTGGATTGATGTCAGCAGCAGCACCGCCATCAAACCAATTTTCTCCGCCACCATTACCGACATTCAGCTTTATCCGCTGGTTGCTTCCTGCCGCTTCTCTAAAGAGCCTAAAGCCTGCAGTCCGATTGTTTTGTGCATCGGGGTTGGCTTCGTCAGGTGGCCCGATGACCAGGATGCCAGCCCTGTTGGGATCGGCATCGACCTTGTACCAGAGCGACGCACTGAAGGCATCATTGGTCAGGTTCGTCGTAGGAAAAGTCAGGTAGGAATCCGTTGCACCGGCATAAGCATTGGCACCGGAAGCACTTTCACCAGCAAAACCCGGATTTCCCACGATGGAGGCTTCACTTACACTGACCAATTCCAGGTACTGGTCATCAAAGGGCATGTAAAAGATTTCCCCTTCGTAAAGCGGCACATAGTTTTCAGGTTTTTCAAATTCCACCGTACTGGTGGTCGTTTTTCCAGAAAGGTCATTGGCCGTGACCGTCAACGTATGGTCACCATTGGTGAGGTTATCGTATGGGAGTTGGATAAACGCATTTCTATAATCCTTAAAATCAGCATAACTGCCAATTCCCTCTCCATCGAGTGTCACGATGATGTCCTGAATCTCAATATCATCCATCACCTCAAAATCGATGTTGATGGACATTACTTCGTCTGGCACCCAAGTGAGGGGGCCTTCTTCGGGAAAGTTGATGGTTACCTCAGGAGGCATCTCGTCCACTCCTGCCGGTTTGGGTTGGATTTCATCTATATATCCGTCTTCACAGGCAAAACTCGTTGCCAGCAGACCTATCATAATTATTTTAGAAGTTAATTTCATGTCTT
Source organism: Echinicola rosea (assembly GCF_005281475.1). Lineage (NCBI taxonomy): Bacteria > Pseudomonadati > Bacteroidota > Cytophagia > Cytophagales > Cyclobacteriaceae > Echinicola > Echinicola rosea. The sequence continues at coordinate 2,853,845 of NZ_CP040106.1, forward strand.
TTGGGTTTGTGTTTTACCTGCATTTATTGGTTACTGGCGTCTTGCAGCTGGGGAAGAATATCCTGCTGATCCAGCGGGTAAGGCAAGAACCTGTCACCTTCTTGGAAAGTCCTGCCGCCATAGTTTAGTTCGCTGGTACGATCATGCCTTACCAGGTCAAAGAAGCGCACGCCCCATTCCATGCCGAATTCTGCGAATTTTTCATTCAATACCTCATCCAGCGTTACCCCGCTCAGCGAACCAAGGTTCGCCCTGGACCGCACGGCATTGACTGCTTCATCTGCAGACATGACACTGCTGGAGGCACCACTTACCAATGCTTCTGCATGTACCAAAAGGATTTCGGCGTATCGAATGGCAATCATGTTTTTGTTTTCGCCGTAGTTAAAACGACCCGGCGTCAACTGTGTGGTGGGCAAGTAGTGTTTGCCGCTTAGGAAACGGTACCGCGGCGCATTACCAAACACATCACCATCAGGAGTGACATTGCTGACCCAGTTGGGCAAGTTCGCATAATCTGGGTCCGACTCAATGTCACTGATGCCATCAGGGGTAAAGAGTACAGTGGTCTGCAGTCGCTTTCTGTCGTTTCGGTCCAGCATAAACTTGACGTATTTTTCCGTGGGCTCCCAAAAACCCCATCCGCCACTTGATCCAGGTACGGCAGGTTGCCAGCCCACCGCTTGGGGGCCATATACTTGCCAAGGGAACCTGTCGGATGTACCACTTTCAGCACCGTAATCAGAGTATTGGAATTCCAGGATGTTCTCATTGTTTAGTTTTCCAGGGATTTTGAAAAGCTGATAATAATCCGTTTCCAGCATAAATTCCCCACTTTCGATGATCGCTCCGGTGGCATCTGCAGCACCTTGGTAATTTTCCATTTCCAGGTTGGCCAAGGCTTTTATGGCCAGTGCCGTGTAACGGGTCACACCTCCCCGGATATCCGAACGTTGGTTGGGGTGCACGTTTGGTAGATTGGGCATGGCTTGATCCATCATGTCAGAAATGTATTGCATCACATCATTGAAAGCGGTGAGCTCCACATCGTAGAGTGCATTGGGATCAGAACCTTCAGGGATTAAGATGTTGTTCCATAGCCTTGCCAGTTGAAGCAGGTTATAGCCTTTCATGACCTGTATTTCAGCGATGTATTGTGAAGCTCTGGCAGCATCGGCACCTGCTTCCTGGTATTTCTGGATTTCTTCCATGGCACCATTCCAGTAGATGATATCGGAATACATGTTTAACCAAGTGGAATTATAAATCCAGAAACTCCTGTCATAATCATAGGTGTCGGTTCCGAATAGGGGTTCCTGGTCACCTGCAGGATTGGCATCATCACCGCGTACAGAGATGAGGGGGAAAGTTTCCCATTGAAATCCATAGAGCTCAGCATAAGCACCGTTCAGCATCAGGACCATGTTTTGGGATTGGGAATAATCGGTTCCTTCGGCCAGAATCTGGTTTTCCAGCGGTGCATCCAAGTATTCGCTACAGGAAAAGGTGGTCATCAGGCATAAAACCGTGACCAATGTGATCAGTTTATATTGAAATATTTTCATGACTGTTCTTGGGTTATGGGTTTTAGAACTTGACATTTAATCCCAGGGTATATACAGCAGGGATAGGATAGGTCTGACGATCAATGCCATTGTCCACCTCTGGGTTAAAACCATTATAATTGAAAATGGTCAATGGCCGTTCTGCTGTCAGGGTAATGCGCGTTTCGGGCATAATCACTCCCATCACTTCTTTGTTTAACAGTGAGTAGGTCATGCGTACGTTCTGCACCCTGAAGAAAGAACCGTCTTCCACAAAATAGTTGCTGAAATTTTGGTTCCACCCTTTGCGCAGGCCGGCAGCAGAAGGGTACTTGTTGGAAGTGCCTTCTCCTCTCCATAAGTTGGTTGCCAAGTCGGCATCGATGTTGGTATCATTGGTGAAGATCATTTCACCTCTTTTTCTGTTCAGGATGCTGTGACCAGATTGTCCTTGGATCAGCACCGAAAAGTCAAGGTTTTTGTACCGGAAGCCAAGGTTTCCTCCATAAGTGAGATCGGGTAAATAGGATCCCAATACTACTCGGTCAAGGTCATTGATGAGACCATCACCATTTTGGTCTTTAAACATAAAGTCCCCTGGTACCAGGTCATTTTCTGACAAAAACTGCTCTGAATAGCCGCTATTGGCGATGTCCGCTTCATTTTGGAAGACACCTGCCACTTCATACCCGTAAAATGCCTGATATGGCTGGCCAACGATGGACCGTTGACGGAATTCAGCCGATCCGGAGTTAAGGTATTCAGGTCCACCAAGTCCTTTTACAGTGTTTTGCAAAGTGGCAAAGTTACCGCCGATGAAATAGGAGAAATCTTCTGAGACCTGGTTTTCCCAGTTTAAGGATACCTCCAAGCCTTTGTTTTGGATTTCACCAACGCTCCTTCGCACGGATCCCCTAAATAAGGGCTGCAATACGGTCACAGCGAGGCTTTGGGTGTTTCTGATATAATAATCTGCTTCCAGGGATAATCGGTTTTGGAAGAATTTGGCGGTAACGCCAAAGTTGGTTTCTTCCGTGGTCTCTATCTTATCGATCAAATCATAGGTAGGATCCAATCTGAATCCCGGTACTCGTACATCGTTAAAAGCATTGTTGGTGCTTTGCAGTGTAGGTTGGCCGACGGACGGATTGATGCCATCGTTACCTAGCTGTCCCCACGAAGCACGGAATTTTAGAAAGTCAATGCCTTTTACATCGAAGAACTCTTCCTCCGTCGCCACCCAGCCGGCACCGAGGGTGAAAAAGTCTTCACTGTCCACTTGGAATTTATTGTAGTTGTCCTGACGGTAAGTAGCGTAAAGCAGGTATTTTTCCTTGTAGTTATAGGCTAATCTACCAAAGAAGGACAGGTAAAAAATCCGACTGCCACCATCTGAGACGGTGTTGATGTCGTTGGCTTGGCCATTGTTCAGGTACCAGAGCTCTTCATTGCCAAAGGTAGGGTTTGGATCCAGGTCATTACGATTGCCGCTGAGCACTTCGTAGGTTTCACTTCTGAAGGACTGTCCAAGGGTAGCTGTAATGCCATGGTCTCCGAAGAAATCCTTATAAGTAAGGTAATTGTCGATGATCTGGTCAAAGTAGGTTTGGTTAGATCTTGAAATTCCGGATAGTGGATCCAGTACCCCATCATTGTAAGCGAAGTTGACATTGCGGGCATTGATCATGTTCAGCTTATAATTGTATGCGGACCTGAAGGTCAATTTATCTGGAATGAAGGTGAGCTCTGCATGGAGGTTCCCATTGATTTTATTGACCTTATTCCTACTGTCATTGTATAGCAATGGATAGAAGGGGTTTTGTCTTCCCCTATAGCCAAGTCGTTGGGCATTGGACAGTGGCACCGGCGAGGCGCCAAATTCCTCATCATATTTGGGCAAAATGGGTACGGCAAAATAGGCATTGAACCAAGCCGCATCTGAACCAATGAATTGTTTGGCGGTGCTGAACGTAAAGTTACCGCCCACGGTGATCCACTCTTTTACCTTGGAGTCGATGTTTGCTCGGATGTTTACCCGTTCATACTCGTTTCTGGTTTCATTTAGGAGACCGTCTTGGCTAAAGTAACTGCCGCCCACGGAGTACCGGGTTTTGGTACTACCGCCAGAGAAGGTGAGGGTGTGGTTTTGGATGGGTGCTGGGCTCATGATCTCATTGTACCAATCCGTATTTACCGCAGGGATGCTGGGATCCAAGCGGCTTCTGCCATAAAACTGCATGGCGTTATCGACAAATTCCCTGTCCGGTGCAGAGCCCGTTTCATTGACGTATTGGACAAATTGCTGGCTATTGGCCATCTGAAGGACATTTTGAGGGTTTTGCACGCCGTAGTATCCATCATAGACGATTTCTGCTTCCTGTTCGTATTCACCAGAATTGGTCTCGATCAGTACGACCCCGTTGGAAGCTCTGGCACCATAAATGGCAGATGCAGAGGCATCTTTTAATACGGAAAGGGTTTTGATGTCATTGGAGTTTAGGAAGTCGATGTTGTCAAAGAACATTCCGTCCACTACATAAAGCGGTGCTCCCCCGCCTTCAAAGGATCCGATACCCCTGACCCGTACAGTCGGAGAAGCTCCGGGAGCGCCTTTGCTGACGATCTGGACACCGGCTACTTTTCCTTGCAGGGACTGCATAGCGTTAGAGCTTGGCGTTTTGACCAGGTCTTCGGTCTTTAGGGTGGTGATGGCAGAAGTCATTTCCTTTTCGGTCTGTGCACCATAGCCGATGACGACCACTTCGTCCAGGCCTGTCAGCTCCTCTTGGAGGGTGATGTCCAGTTGAGATCTGCCATTTAGGGCGATGGTTTGGGGCTCAAAGCCTATAAAGGAAAATTTTAAAGTGGCATCAGGTGAACTGACAGTGAGTGTGTAGTTACCATCCAAGTCTGTGATGGTGCCATTGCTGGTGCCTTGCTCAAGGATATTGACACCGGGGACTGGCTCACCACTGGGATCTATAATAGTCCCTGTGACTTCCGTGTCTTGGGCTGTAGCTGATCCGGACATGGCCCAGATGGCAAAAACCAACACCATGGAAAATTTCCCGAAAAAAGACGCTTTGGGTTTCCATGATTCCTTACTTATGCGTAAAAGCTTAATCATAAGTGTTAATATTTTGGGTTTTAGAATAGGTGAAATTCAAACGTTTGCATTTTGCAGCGTTTGATGTCGAAAAGGTATGGGAAAGAAAAATGAGAAGGCTAAAAAATGTTAAATTCTTGGTGCTTTAAGAAGGGATTTAGCGACGAAATTAGTAACCAAATTCATGGTTTAGTATCAATAAAAAGTGCTTTATTCTTTTATATGAGGGTGTTTGGTAGAGAACCGTAACGGTAAAATACTAAATTGGATGGTATGCTCATGCGAGCACCGGATTGCACGTAAGTTTAGGTTTGACTTGACACTAGCACAACCGTCTCCATACTCAATACGATCTGACCACTTCTTGATTCTTATTTCTTCCCGTTTACTTTTTCCTCAGCCATGATCAGGATATCATTCCAATGTGGGTTTTGGATATTGTGGGCTTCGATGTTTTGGCGGGTCTTTTTTCGGAAATTCCAAACTGTGTTTTTGCGAAGTTCCAGCAATTCTGCCAATTGTTCCAATGTTCTTTTTTCCGTGTTTGCAATCAGCTCATAAGTGATATAGAATGCTTTTTCGAGCGGGAATTTGACGCCGTGAAAAATGGTACCAGCGGTGACCGAATCAATATGACCACATTTAGAGCATCTTCTGGTGAAGAGTTTGGGGCCTTTGGAGCTTTTATGGTTTCCACATTGCCTGCATTCATAACCTTGCCCCCATTTGAATTCTTCCAGATAGCGTAGGCAGGCAGATTGATCAGGGAAGATGCGCTGAAATTCCTCAAAAGAAAGGAGTTTGTTGCTAAGTCTTGCCTGGAAGGATTCCTTGATACTGCTTTTCAGTTTCCAGTTGTCCCTATCCAAGAGGGAATTGATGCGCTTGATTTCTTCATCTTTTTCGGTCAGCTGTTGGTTGTATTCTTCCAAAAGCTTGTTTTTATGTGCCAGCTCTTTGGTCCTTTCGCTTACTTTGATCTCCAATTCCCGATTGACTTTTTCTTTGAGGGCAAAGTTATCTTCCATTTGCCGGATGGTTCTGCGCATTGCCCGGTCCCTATTGTCCTTTAGGATTTGGATGCGGTCTCCCAAGGCAAATGTCAGCAATAGCATCTCCACTAGAAATGCCAAGTGGAGGCTATAATAGACCAGTGTCATATGGGGGATAATGGCGGCATTGACCAATACTTTGACTACTACCCCGATAAATAGCACACCATAGGCAATCACGAAAAACCGGGCTACTTTATATCCTCTGGACCAGATGTAAATGCTTGCAAAGAAGATAAAAAAGAAGGGAATGATGTCATAGTACCTGATCTCAAATAGCTTAGGATCCCAAAACAGGGCAATGAGGAAAATAACCGATTTGATCACCAATATGGTGATCAGGACTTTGTGGATGCTAGGGGACCTGAACCGTGTATTTAGAAACTTGATCGAGAACAGGATCGCCCAAAGGACGATGGAGAAGCTAAAGACACCATTGGCGATTTGGTTCCATTCGGGTGAATTGGGCCATAAATACTGGAACGCGATGCCATCTACACTAAGGGCATATATGCCCACGCTGATGAGATAGAAGGTGTAATAGAGGTATTTGGTCTCTCGAATCACCGTATAGACTAGCAGGTTATAAAGACCAATGATCAGGATCATGCCGTAAAAGACTCCGTATGCAAAATATTCGTTTAGGGCATAATAGATAAAGCGATTGACAGAGCGGATGGCGATGCGTATATCCGCTTTTTGGTGGGACTGGATTTTGACGTAATAGTTGCTGATCCCTTCACTGGTATTATTGATTAACAGTTCAAAGTTCTTATGCTTGAAATTCCTGGAACCAAAAGGGATGGCATCCCCCATAAGTATCTTGTCGTGTCCTCCTTCATTATTTGGGACATATACCTCCACCACATCGATCGTCTGGTCATAGAATTCCATTAGCCATTTTTTCGAGCTTTTTGGAGTTTTGTCTATGGAGAGCTTCACCCAATAGGTATTGTCAATGTTGAATTTATTCTTGTTAAAAGAGGGGCGGATTTTGAAGTTGTCTTGAAAATCAGGCTGGACAATATCGCTGAATTCCAGCATATTGGTGGAGTCCTCGAAAAATTCCAGCTGGGAGATAGAAAAAATACGTTCGTCCAGGTTATCGTCTATTGTTAAGGTAGAGCTGCCGGATATTCGCTGCGCATGGACAAGGCGAATACCAGACATGATGACCAAGATCAGTAAGAACAGCTTTAAAAGGATGCGCTTCATTAGGCTAGGGTTAGGTTATTTTTTTTAAGGTGATCTTTCCTTAAATTATAGTGTTATAACTATAATATTTCTCCCAAAGTTAAATATTTCTATTTAGTAGCGGGAGATTTAGTTTGTAAGGATCACATTTGATCGTGCACATATGATAAAAACAATAGATCCAAAAAAAGTTTCTGTGGCCGCGTTTCACAGCCACATGCTGGGTGCCATCGCTCCTCGCCCCATTGCCTTTGTGAGCAGTATGGACAGTGCTGGCCAGGTCAACCTGAGCCCGTTCAGCTTTTTTAATGCCTTTGGTTCGAATCCTCCCGTGGTGGTGTTTTCCCCATCCAGAAGGGTTCGGGACAATACTACCAAACACACCTTGGAAAACGTGAGGGAAGTGCCTGAAGTGGTCATTAATATCGTCAACTATGCGATGGTCCAGCAAATGTCTTTGGCCAGCACGGAATATGAAAAGGGGATCAATGAATTTGTGAAAGCTGGGCTGACCGAAGCAAGATCCGTCGCCGTAAGACCTCCCCGGGTCGAGGAGGCACCAGTTGCCTTTGAATGTAAAGTAATCGATGTTGTGTCGATTGGGGAGGAGGGCGGTGCGGCCAATTTGGTGATTTGTGAGATTCTTCTGGCGCATGTTGATGAGGCTATTCTGAATGAAGAAGGGGAGATTGCCCCTGCCAAATTGGATACGGTGGCCAGGATGGGGGGAGATTGGTATTGCAGGGCCAGTGGCGATGCGCTTTTCAAAGTCAAAAAACCTGTCAAAACAAAGGGCTTAGGGATCGACCAGCTTCCGAAAAATGTACGACTGAGTGTGGTCTTGACAGGGAATGACCTGGGGAAGCTGGGGAATGTAGAAGCTCTTCCTGAAGAGGGGGCTGTCCAAGATTACGCTACGCGGCCAGAAATTAAGGAGATGTTGGTCAGGTTTCAAAATGACAGAGAGAGCTTGGTCTTTCATTTCCATGAGCATGCCAGAGAACTGCTGAAAGAAGACAAGGTTGAAGAAGCTTGGTTGGTGTTGTCGCAGATAGAGTAGGTTTGTGTGGTCGTAGTGATTGACACTTAAGGGAATAAGTTGATTTTTTATTGGGGGTTGTATGTGTGTTTGTTGAACTAATATCTTTATTTTTGTGTACCTTATATGGTACATTTAAATTAGAGCAATATGTTAGTAATCAGTTCAAGAGAATTTCGGGACAATCAGAAAAAATACCTGGACATGGTGGATAATGACCAGCATATCATCATTCAGAGAGGAAAAGACAAAGCGTATGTACTTTCTCCAGTGAGTGAGTCAGATGAGTATTTTATGGATCCTAAGGTCATGGCTCATGTGAGGGAGGGAATTGCAGACTATGAAGCAGGTAGAGTTGTTAAAATGACCAAAGAAGAGCGGAAAAAAATGCTTGGGCGATGAACTTTGAAGTGGACTTTACTGAAAGGGCACTTAAGGATATCAAGCGGCATATAAAGTCTGGAAACAAAAGATTGTTGGACAAGTTAGATCAGCTGTTGGATGAACTTGAATATCATCCTGAAACCGGAACTGGAAAACCGGAGAAGCTCAAACATATTTCCGGTTATTGGTCGAGAAGGATAAATAAGAAGCACCGTTTGGTTTATACAATTGACGGTAAGAAGATTGTTGTTACCGTCATTTCTGCCTATGGCCATTATGAAGACTGATGGATGAAATGCTGACGGAATTATACCTATTACGTTACGATCTCACTGGTTTTTGAATCCAGCAGTTTTCCTTTTTCGCATTTAAGAATCCTATAGGGGTACTTGTTGAGCAAATCATGGTTATGGGTGGCCATAAGTACCGCAGTTCCCTGTTTGTTGATTTCTTGAAAGAGTTTAAAGATACCGTCGGCCACTTCGGGGTCAAGATTTCCAGTAGGTTCATCGGCCAGGAGAATAGAAGGATGGTTGAGCAGGGCACGGGCAATGACCACCCGCTGCTGTTCGCCGCCGGAGAGCTGATGGGGCATTTTGGTCGCTGCACCGCCCAGTCCGACGCGCATGAGCACTTCTACCATTCTGGTTTTCATCTTGGACTTATCCTTCCAGCCTGTGGCACGCATGACGAAGTAGAGGTTTTCGGCGACAGTCCTATCGGTAAAGAGCTGAAAGTCCTGAAACACAATGCCAAGTTTTCTGCGGAGGAAAGGGACTTCTTTGGTTTTGATCTTTTGAAGGTCGTATCCAACGATTTTGCCATAGCCCATCTTCAGTGGTAGATCGGCATAGAGCGTTTTTAGGAGGGAACTTTTACCGCTGCCGGTCCTTCCGATAAGAAAAACAAATTCATCCTTATCAATGTCAAAAGACACATCTTGTAAAATAGCCGTAATGCCTTGGAAGACGCAGGCTTTGTCAAGGCGGACAACAGGTTCGCTGGAAAATACCATATTTTTAGAATTCTAGCTTTTGTAATTTACCAAAAGGAAGCGCTTTGATCAAGCGTTCCATTTCTTCTTCTTTGCCTTCCAAACCGTATTTTTCCAGGTTTTTGAGCGGACGGTCGGCTCTAAAATAGGCAATAAGCACAAAGTTTTCGTCCCTGATTTGAATGTAATCCGGAATCTTTGCTTTGCCCTTGACCTTAATAATATACATGTAATTGAATAGCTGTGTTATGAAGGCGAAATTTAAATGATAACGCCATGAGATAAAAATATTATATCAATTTAAAATGAGGAATTAAAAAAACCACCACCCCGCACATCAATTGACGGCAGGATGGTGGAAAAATATAAAGTTTTGATAAATTACTTTCCCGCTGCTTTGGCGTGGTCTGCCAAGAACTTGGCGAGGCCAGCATCAGTAAGGGGGTGGTTTAGCAAACCAGTGATAACATTAAGCGGACAAGTCACCACATCTGCGCCGATTTCGGCACATTTTATCAAGTGCATGGTATGTCGCACAGAAGCAGCCAATACTTGTGTATCATAGCCATAATTGGCATAAATGTGAACGATTTGCTCGATCAGTTCAAGTCCATCAAAAGCGATGTCGTCCAGTCGTCCAATAAAAGGGGATAGATAGGTAGCCCCTGCTTTGGCGGCGAGAATGGCTTGTCCTGGAGAGAAAACCAAGGTACAATTGGTGCGGATACCTTCCTCACTGAAGTACTTGATCGCTTTCACCCCATCCTTGATCATAGGGACTTTTACAACAATCTTGTCGTCAATTTTGGCAAGTTCTTTACCTTCTTTGATCATGCCGTCAAAATCGGTGGAAATCACCTCGGCACTTACCTTGTCATCTACGATGTCACAAATGGCTTTATAGTGAGCTTTTACATTATCATCTCCAGTGATGCCTTCTTTGGCCATCAGGGAAGGATTGGTGGTCACACCATCCAGTACGCCCAGGTCATAGGCTTCTTTGATTTCATCGAGATTGGCGGTGTCAATAAAGAATTTCATTTGTAAAACGGTTTTTTGGTTTTGATGAATTATGGTTGGCCATCGCCGATGTTGACCGACAATAGCTATGAATACAATCTGTTACTCTTACTAAATTTCTAGGTAAAACGCTAAAAGAACGCGCATTGCTTCCCTTGTGAAAGCAATAGCTACTTGATAAATTCCTTTAGAGTGGTAAAGTTAGGTGTTTATTTTGAAAGATGGTTAAAAATTATAAATGTATTTTTTACATTTATAAAAAGAGGCAAAAAAGAAGCGGCATCGCACCGCTACAACCGCCTACCCTTGCTTCCTTCCGGACCTGGGGGATTTGGCAGGAGCTGGTCGTGCCGCTTGAGTACAAAGGTACGCCAAAAACTTTCCCGTACAAAACTCCAGGCCAAAATAAATTCTTTGTCAGATTAAAGCCTTCTAAGTCAACCATAAAAATCTTTGGCAATATTATTGTAACTATTTCATTGATTAAAAATTATAGTATTATGAAAAAATTGTTATTTGTACTGCCCGTTTTGTTGATTGCACTTTTCGTAGGCAGCTGTTCTTCGATGAAAGGAACCTCCAATTACAAAGTAGGTATGGAAGAGAGTGATTTTCTTAAAATCCATCCAGAAGCCGTGATCAGTAACTTAGAAGGTACCCAGAAGACCTATCGGGTGGTAAGGGACGAGCGATTTTATCTCCTTGCAACTTTCGAAGATGAGCGCTTGATCAAATTGGAAGAAAAAGAACTTCCTCCTTATTGGAATAAAAAAACTGCTCCTAAAGAAGATCAGGAACAGTAGTAACACTACAACTAAGCCAGCCCTTTTAGGTACATGTTAAATTCCAAAGGGCTACAGGACTCAAATTCGTCCACTTTAAGATCATCATAGATTTCGTCATCGAATTCCATGATGGTCTTTTCAATTTTGCCATCGGGGTGTATGATGAGCTCTATGCCTGTAAAGTCAGCTGGATTCACTTTTACAAGGACTTTATAATCATCAAAAGTTCTTTTATAATATTTAGGAAGATTCTCCATATAATTAAGTAACTGATTATTAATTGGACAAAGGTAGCTTTTTAAAATGTGTTTGCCCTACCGTCAAGAGAGAAGACAAATATTTTTGTGAAATTTTATAGTAAATGTTTTTTGCAAATAGAATCCATTTTTATATTTGCCTCAAGTAAAAAAACATGAAACGATTTAATACTCAATATTGGTGGTGGCAAACAGAACTTCTGACAGGGGAGAACAGCTGACCATTGCCTAATATTTAAGCGTGAAAATATTACCATATAAGGCTTGCTGGAATTCCCCAGTAAGCCTTTTTTATTTTATCCGAAGTTTTAACCATGGACACAAGACAACACTTTAAAATCAACACCAGGTATAAGAAATTACTGGCAGATACGATCACGCCAGTAAGTATTTACCTGCAAGTAAGGGACAAATTCAAAAACCCCATTCTACTGGAGAGTTCGGACTACCATGGGCAGGACAACAGTTATTCCTACATCTGCTTCAATCCTATGGCTACTTTTTCCTTTGATGGAAAGGCCGTGAAGGAAACTTTCCCGGAGGAAGAGAAAAACCAATATGACTTACAAAGGGGAGAGAAATTGGTGGATAAACTGAAGGCCTTTTCGTCCAGGTTTGAAGAGGAATCCAATGATTTCAAATTCATCACCAATGGCCTCTTTGGGTATATGCAGTATGATACTGTGGGGAGTTTTGAAGACATTACGCTCGAAAACACCAAGGAATCCAACGTGCCACAGGCTTTTTATGCGGTCTATAAGAATGTCATTGTGGTAGATCATTTTAAGAATGAGCTCCACATTTTTGACTACCATATCAATGGGGAGGATGACCGGGTAAAAGAAATCGAAACACTGCTGAACAACCGCAATATCCCCACTTATTCATTTAAGGTAGATGGGGAAGAGACCTCAAATTACACGGATAATGAATTTTTGGACATCCTTCGTCAAGGGCGGGAGCACTGCTTCAAGGGAGATGTGTTCCAGATAGTGCTGTCCAGGTGCTACACCACTGGATTTAAGGGAGATGAGTTCAATGTCTATCGTGCATTGAGGTCTGTCAATCCATCGCCGTATTTGTTTTATTTTGATTACGGTTCTTATAAGGTTTTCGGCAGTTCTCCTGAAGCCCAGATTGTGGTAAAAGGCAGGAAAGCAACGATTTATCCCATTGCGGGAACCTTTAAGCGAACCGGGAATGATCTGGCAGACGCCGAATTGGCCACCAAACTTTACGATGATCCCAAAGAGAATTCAGAGCATGTGATGTTAGTGGATTTGGCTAGAAATGACTTGAGCAGGTCATCGGAAAAAGTAGAGGTAGAGGTGTTTAAGGAGATTCAATATTACTCGCATGTGATTCACTTGGTGTCCAAAGTAACGGGCATATTGCCTGAAACAGCCAATCCACTTCAGCTGGTAGCCGATACCTTCCCTGCGGGGACGCTTTCGGGTGCTCCAAAATACCGGGCCATGGAGATTATCGACAAGCTAGAAAATACCAGCCGCAAGTTCTACGGAGGGGCGATAGGTTTCCTAGGCTTCAATGGTGACTTTAACCATGCCATCCTGATCAGGTCCTTTGTGTCAGAAAACAACCAGCTACGCCTACAGGCTGGAGCAGGGGTGGTAGCCAAATCTTCCATCGAAAGCGAACTCCAAGAAGTCACCAACAAACTGCAAGCCCTACGCGTCGCCCTCAAAGCCGCCGAAGAAGTTTAAGAGGAAGTTTGATGGATTAAAAAATTTGAAAATTGTAAGATTGGCAAATTATGGCAAAGATTGACTGCTTTGAGGAATTGGATGTTTGGAGGCATGCTGCTGAAATTGGAATAGAAGTTTATGGTTTAGCTGATGAGTTGCCATTATCTAAAGACTTTAAATCAAGAGACCAACTAATTGGGACTGTAATTTCAATATCAAACAATATTGCAGAAGGTTTTGAGTATAATAATAACAAGGATTTTATTCGATTTCTAGCGTACGCAAAAGGCTCAGTAGGGGAGTTAAGGAGCCAAGCATTTGTTTTGTACAAAGCGGGTAGGATAAAAGAAGAAGACTATTGGGGTTTAAAAGAAAGCCTTTTAAATATTTCGAAGGAAATTAAAGGGTTTATCAATTACTTAAAGGCATTTGAAAACAATAAAAAATGAGGTGAAGAAAATGGATCTTGGAAAATAAACAATTTTTCAATTTTCAAATTTTTCAATCTTTCAATCAAGATACCATGAAAATACTAGTACTCGATAATTACGATTCATTTACTTATAACTTGGTTTACATTGTTCGTGAGCTGGGGTATGGGGCGGAGATGGACGTCTTCCGGAACGATAAAATCCGTTTGGAAGATGTAGCTGCCTATGACAAAATATTACTGTCGCCAGGGCCGGGAGTTCCTGCCGATGCGGGTATCATGCCCGAGCTCTTAAGGAAATATGCCAGTAAAAAGGATATTCTAGGTATTTGTTTAGGCCACCAAGCTATTGGGGAGGCTTTTGGAAGTGGGTTGAACAACCTGACAGAAGTGGTACACGGGGTCGCTTCTGAGATAAAAGTATTACAGGAAGACCTGCTTTTTGAGGGAGTGCCCAATAGCTTTAAAATCGGAAGGTACCATAGCTGGGTGATCGATGAGCCAACGCTGTCCAAGGACCTGGAAATTACGGCCAAGACCCCTGATGGGCAAATCATGGCGGTAAGACACAAGAAGCATAAAGTGAGAGGACTGCAGTTTCACCCGGAAAGTGTTCTGACTGACCATGGTAAGCAGATTGTCCAAAACTGGATAAATGGCTGAAGTTTTGGGCAGGAATGGTTAAATTAGGCGACAGTTAGCCTTCAGTCAAATGCCAAAAACCAAAAGCAAACCTTATCACCTTTCAACATTTCAACCTTACAACCAACAAAAACATGAAAGAGATTCTAAATCACCTAATAGAACATAGGACACTAGGCAAGGTGGAGGCGAAGGAAACATTGAAGAAAATCACCTCAGGAGAGTATAACCAAAGCCAAATGGCGGCGTTTATGACTGTCTATATGATGAGGAGTATCACCGTGGAGGAATTGGAAGGATTCCGTGAAGCGATGCTGGAGCAGTGTATCCCCGTGGAGATCGCAGCATATGATGCCATGGACCTTTGTGGTACCGGAGGCGATGGCAAGGACACCTTTAATATCTCCACCCTCTCTTCCTTTGTCGTAGCAGGTGCGGGACAAAATGTAGCCAAACATGGGAATAACGGGGTTTCTTCCATTTGTGGATCCTCCAATTTATTGGCTCATTTTGGTTATAAATTTACCAATGACATCGATGTGATCCAGAAAAACCTGGATGAGGCAGGGATTTGTTTTCTCCATGCACCTTTATTTCACCCGGCCATGAAAAATGTGGGGCCTATCCGAAAGGATCTGGGGGTGAAGACCTTCTTTAATATGCTGGGGCCAATGGTAAACCCAAGCTTCCCCAAGAAGCAATTGGTGGGCGTGTTCAGCTTGGAATTGGCGAGACTCTATGGCTACTTGTACCAAAATAGTTGGGTGGACTTCAGTATATTACACTCGCTGGACGGATATGATGAGGTTTCGCTTACCGGTGATTTTAAAATGATTTCCAATGGCGGTGAGCGGTTGATTTCACCAGAGTCCATTGGTTTGCCCAAGGTGAAAGCCCAAGCCATTCAAGGAGGTACGACCATTGAGGAGTCTGCTAAAATCTTTCAGGATATCCTGAAAGGAGAAGGTACTGAAGCCCAAAAAGCAGTAGTTGTGGCCAATTCTGCTGCTGCGCTGGTTACGGCAGACCAATCCTTGAGTTTTGAGGAAGGAATAGCCAAAGCCAAAGCATCTCTTGAAAGTGGAAAGGCCCTTCAGACATTTAAAAATTTGGTCAACCCCAAAACATCCGTTTCACTAGCAAAATCATAATATATGAATATCCTGGACAAGATCATCGCACACAAAAAAGAAGAGGTAGCCGAGCGAAAGAGCTTAGTGCCTACCAAGTTGTTGGAAAGGAGTGTTTTTTTTGACAACAAGGTAGTCTCCATGAAGAAATACGTGACTCACCCCGAGAAAACCGGCATTATTGCTGAATTTAAAAGAAAGTCACCCTCCAAAGGTACTATCAACAGCGCTGCCAAAGTGGAGAAGACCAGCATTGGCTATATGCAGTCAGGAGCCTCGGCACTTTCCATTTTGACGGACAAGGAGTTTTTTGGCGGTTCCAATGAGGACCTGATTACCGCTAGGAAGTTTAACTTTTGTCCGATTCTCAGAAAGGATTTTATGGTGGATGAATATCAAATAGTAGAAGCTAAATCGATAGGGGCTGATTGTATCCTGTTGATTGCTGCTGCGCTGGAACCGAAGCGGTTGGAGGAGCTGGCAGCCTTTGCCCATCAGTTAGGGCTGGAAGTACTGATGGAGGTGCACGATCAGGAGGAGCTGGACCGGTCACTGAACGATCAGTTGGATTTGGTAGGGGTAAACAATAGAAGTCTAAAGACTTTTGATGTGTCACTGGATACATCTTACAGCTTGGTGGATAAAATTCCTGATCAATTTGTGAAAATCTCTGAGAGTGGAATCTCTGATCCCCAGACCTTGGTGGACTTAAAGAAAGGTGGATTTGATGGGTTCTTGATCGGAGAGAATTTTATGAAATCCATCCGACCGCACCAGGCAGCCTATAATTTTATGAACAAATACCGGGAGCTAAGTCCGGATTTCAAAACGACGGCAGTTTGACGATGTTGGTGAAAGTGTGCGGCATGCGTGATACGGAAAATATCAGGGAACTTGATGAAAAAGTCCAGCCAGACCTGATGGGGATGATATTTTATCCTAAATCCTCTCGGTATGTTGCTGATGCTGCCACTATTCCTTCTACCAAAGCCGCCAAGGTAGGTGTGTTCGTGAATACGCCTGTCGCCGAAATCGTAGCCAAAGTCAATGCATTTGGTCTGGCTTACGTCCAGCTTCATGGGGATGAAGATGTGGCTTTTGTGGAGGAATTGAAGAAACAGTCTCCTGCTGATCTCATTAAGGTCTTTAGGGTTACTGCGGAGGTTGATTGGAGCTATTTAAAATGCTTTGAGCCGTACGTAGCCTATTTTCTGTTCGATACGGAAACGAAAGGGTACGGCGGATCAGGGAGACAGTTCAATTGGGAGCTTTTGGGAAAATACCCGTTGCAAAAGCCGTTTTTGCTCAGTGGAGGGATTCAAGAGGAAAGTGTCGTCGAAATCCAGCAACTACAGCAAAAACAACCTAAGATGGCAGGGGTTGATATCAATTCTAAATTTGAGCTTCATTCAGCTTTTAAAGATGTGAACAAAGTTGCCCGTTTTGTAACGGCGTTACAATAAAATATTTGAGCATTAAAATGTACCCTGTTGCAAGAGGGTATTAGATGAAACTATGGTTAAAGTAGATGAAAAAGGGTTCTATGGGAAATTTGGGGGAGCTTATATTCCCGAAATGCTCTATCCCAATGTGGAAGAGCTTAGGACCAATTATGAAAAAATCACGGAATCGGATGAATTCAAGGATGAATTTCACGCGCTTCTGAAAGACTATGTAGGACGTCCAACACCATTGTATTTTGCCAAGCGGCTGTCTGAGCAATATGGTGCAAAAATCTATCTCAAGCGGGAAGATCTATGTCATACAGGAGCACATAAGGTGAACAATACCATAGGCCAGATTATTTTGGCGAAGAAACTGGGCAAGAAACGCATCATCGCCGAAACCGGAGCTGGCCAACATGGGGTGGCTACGGCGACCGTTTGTGCCTTGATGGGGATGGAATGTACGGTCTTTATGGGCGCCATTGACATGGAGCGCCAAAAGCCTAATGTGGAGCGGATGCGCATTTTGGGAGCAAAAGTGGTGCCCGCCACTTCTGGAAGCCAGACCTTAAAAGATGCGACCAACGAGGCGCTGAGGCAATGGATCAATAATCCTGTGGACACGCATTACATCATTGGTTCTGTCGTGGGGCCTCATCCTTATCCTGAGATGGTGGCACGGTTCCAATCCGTGATCAGTGAAGAGATCAAGAATCAGCTAAAAGAGAAGGAAGGCAAAGAAGATCCTGATTTGGTGATTGCCTGTGTAGGCGGGGGGAGTAATGCGGCTGGAGCTTTTTACCACTACTATAATACTCCTTCTGTTAGGTTAATTGCTGTCGAGGCCGCAGGACTAGGCATAGCATCGGGGAAATCCGCAGCGACCACAGTGTTGGGTACACCGGGAGTTTTGCACGGCAGTAAGACCCTGCTGATGCAGACAGAAGACGGGCAGGTGGTAGAGCCACATTCGATATCTGCTGGGTTGGATTATCCGGGTATCGGGCCTGTCCATGCGCATTTATTTGATTCCAAAAGAGGTGAGTTCTTTGCTGTGGAGGATGAGGATGCGATGAAAGCAGGAGTGGAGCTTAGCAGGTTGGAAGGGATCATTCCCGCTGTCGAATCTGCACATGCACTTTCCGTTTTGAAGCAGGTGAAGTATAATGCCAGCGATGTGATCGTAATCAACCTTTCTGGAAGAGGAGATAAAGACCTGGAAACATACATCAAGTGGGGAGGATACTGAGTTTAGTGTATCACGTAGTTAGTATTAAGAGTCAAGAGCCAAGAATAAAGAGAAAAGACAAGGAGAAGTTGGAGAAGTTGTGTTACCAATCTTCCAATTATCAATTTTCCAATCTTTCAATCAACTATGAACCGAATAGATCAATTATTTAAAGACAAGAAAGAAAATATTCTTTCCATATATTTTACGGCAGGTTTTCCCAAGTTGGATGATACACTCCATATCATGGAAGCCATAGAAGAGGCTGGTGCAGACATCATCGAAGTAGGCATGCCCTATTCTGATCCAGTAGCCGATGGCCCTACGATCCAAGAGAGTAACAAAACCGCATTGGATAATGGGATGAACATGAAAAAGATGTTTCAGCAGTTGGGTACAATGCGCGAAAGTGTAGGCATTCCCGTGGTGCTGATGGGTTATCTAAATCCGATTTTGCAATATGGGATTGAAGCATTTTGTAAGAAATGTAAGGAAGTGGGCGTGGATGGTTTGATCGTTCCGGATTTACCTATACAGCAATACCAAGATGATTATAAAGCGTTGTTTGATCAGTATAACCTGAGAAACACCTTCCTTATTTCTCCGCAGACCAGTGAAAGCAGGATCCGGGAAATCGACCAGCAGTCCGATGGGTTTATCTATATGGTCTCATCCCACAGTATCACTGGGGCAAAGTCCGGTATTTCTGATGAGCAGGAGGCGTATTTTGAAAAGGTCAAAAACATGAACCTAAAGAATCCTCGTTTGATAGGGTTTGGCATTTCAGACCATGCCACATTTTCAAAGGCTTCGGCCTACAGTCATGGGGCTATTATCGGCAGTGCTTTCATCAAGGTGCTGAGAGGTGCCAAAGACCTTAGGGCAGATATCAAAAGTTATATTCAAGGGGTAAAACAGGGATAGTATTGCTGAAGAATAAGGGGGCAAGAAGCTAAATTAACGATGGTATCTTACCATCAACCTGAAACCTTCCAACCTTGAACCTTAAAACAACAAACACATGATCATACAAGTAAAGCAGGGCATCACTGAAGCGCAAAAGGAGAGCCTGATCAAGGAAATCAATCAAGTAGGGTACAAAATCACGGAAGTGACCACCCAAATGGGAACGTACCTAGTGGGAATCGGTAGTGCGGAGTTTGATATTCGTAAATTTGGACACCATGAGGGTATTCAGGATATCCATATCGTGTCCGATGCCTACAAATTGGTTTCTAAAAAGTGGAAAGTAAACCCCACTTCCATAGACCTGGGCGACGGGGTATTTATCAAGGAAGGTGATATGGCTGTGATGGCAGGCCCTTGCTCGATCGAGAGTGAGGAGCAAATCGTAAAAGTGATCGACCACCTGAAGGCCAATGATATCAAGATCATGCGTGGTGGAGTATATAAGCCTCGAAGCAGTCCTTATGCATTCCGTGGATTGGGGATCGAGGGACTGAAGCTATGGCATGAATTGGCCAGTAAAGCTGGGATCAAGATTATCACAGAGGTGATGCAGGTTTCGCAGATCGAGGAGATGATGGATTATGTGGACGTATTCCAAGTTGGTGCCAGAAATACACAAAATTTTAACCTGTTGGATGAATTGGGGAAAGTAGATAAACCCGTTATGATCAAGCGGGGGATTTCCGGTACGATCGAAGAGTTGCTACAGTCAGCAGAGTATGTCTTTTCGGGTGGCAATGAAAAGCTCATCCTATGTGAGCGAGGCATTAGGACGTATGAAAAAGCCACCAGGAATACCTTGGACCTTAATGCCGTGCCCGTGCTGAAGGACAAGTCCCATCTTCCCGTGGTGGTGGATCCATCCCATGGGATCGGTATCCGTAAATTTGTCCACCAAATGGCTTTGGCTGGGGTGATGGCCGGAGCGGACGGCATTATCTATGAAGCGCATGAAATCCCGGAAAAGGCCTATTCAGACGGTCAGCAGACACTGGATTTCGCCCAAAGTGCCCAATTGGCCAGCCAGATCAGGCAGACGTTTGCGATGAGAAAGACGTTTGATTTGTTATAAATCTCGATAGATACCCTTATTTAGCGTGGAGTGAAAGGGACAAAAAACCATCTCGTAAAATCATGAAAATTGGTGTACCCGCATGAACACCGGTATTCAGAGAAAAAATAAATAAGTCCTCACAGAAATCGCAAAAATCTTAGAAAAGCCGTGTTTCATTCTAGGTGGTCTGTGCGTTCAGTGAAAAATAAATCTACTGACGAGAAAACGGATACTAAGGTTTCTCTGATTGCGAAACCAGGGCAAAACGCATTTAAAAAAAATGTTCCTATTTGCATTTATATCTGCCGTTCCTACGGAACTTACCCTTTTGTGTGTAATCATTTTTGGTGCAGGTTGTCACCTGCACCTTCTATATGACCCTCCGCCAAAGGCGGATGAGGCAGGATGCTCAGTTGCTAACGCATATTCAGGGTTTAATCTCAACCAAATCAACTCATCATTCTTTCAGCCCATCCCGCCATTCGGTAAGATAGGCTACTGCGGTTTCGAATGTTCAAATCGGGGCAAAGTGCCAGCGGCACGATGGGTTTAGTAACCAGCGGATTCATCCGCTGGATGTTAAGGCCTCCTCCACCTCCAGAAGGAGTGCCAGCGGCACGGATGATGGCTGCCCAACACGAAATTAATGTTAAATGCGTTTGCCCTGATTGTGAAACAAGTGATTTTGATTAGAAGAAGTAACTTGTTATCTTTGTGATTCAAGATGAAAAACCTATCCGTAAAATATTACAGCTATTACTACCATTTTCTCCCCAAAAAGGATTAGGTGTAATGCTGTGAGCTTTACTGTAAAAAAATACAAAGGCCTAATCCTACTCGGGGTTAGGCCTTTTTTATTTTAACCCAATTTCAAAATATACGTAAATTTAACTAGTACTAACCCAAATATAAGATGGCAGGTAAACCAGCTGATTGGGTCTTCCAAGACCCTCGATTAAATGAAATGCATCAGGATTATAGTGCATATACCGAAGAGGATTTTGCAGTATGGAAAACCCTTTACGAACGGCAGATTGTGAACCTTCCCAAAGCTGCTTCACAGGCCTATCTGGACGGTATCAAGAAGATCAACTTTAGTGCTGACCGCATTGCCGATTTTGCTGAAGTAAATCGGATTTTGAGCAAGTCTACGGGCTGGGGAGTGCAGGTAGTGCCGGGATTGATTGACGATGATTTGTTTTTTGGTTTGCTGAAAAACAAGCAGTTTCCCTCTTCGACATGGCTGCGTAAAATGGAACAGTTGGATTATTTGGAAGAGCCGGACATGTTCCATGATGCCTTTGCGCACATGCCACTGCTCACCAACCAGCCATATGTTGATTTTTTGCAGGATCTTAGTGGAATTGCCCTTAAGTACATTGACGATAAGTGGGCGATTCATTTGCTGTCGAGGATCTATTGGTTTACCATTGAATTTGGATTGATCCGTGAGAAAGGGGAACTAAGGATATATGGAGCAGGGATTTTGAGCTCTGCCGGTGAAACCAAATTCAGCCTTTCTGATGATCCTGACCATATCGATTATGATGTCAGAAGGATCATGCAGACGCCTTATTGGAAGAATAAGTTTCAAGACAAGTATTTTGTGATAGAAAGTTATGAGCAATTATATAATTCCATTCCAGAGATTGAGAAAGTCCTGGCAGAAGAGCTGATCGCCAGTGAAGGAGCTGGAAACGAGTCATAAGGACATGGTGAGAAGTTTTGAGTATTAATCTTTCTACCAAATAGATTGGATAATGCCTTCAAAAATAGGATATAATGTTTATTTTTGAGCTGCGAAAATACAGGCGATTCTATGCTTGTACAGTCAGATCAAAAAGTTCACAAACCTAAGCGATAGACCTCAAATTTTCCTTTGGGACTTTGAGGTCTATTTAGCTTTTAAGTAGAAGTAAATTAGATGGATGTAGCCATTATAAAATATAATTCCGGGAATGTGCTGTCGGTGCTATATGCTCTGGAGCGTCTCGGGATCAATGCCAAGCTGACCGATGATGTGGAGGAGATCCAAAAAGCCGACAAGGTGATTTTTCCCGGGCAGGGGGAAGCCAGTTCGGCCATGCGGTACCTTCGTGAGCGAAAGCTTGACCAGCTGATCAAAGAGCTGAAGCAGCCCTTTTTTGGAATTTGCTTGGGGCAGCAGCTGTTGTGTGAATATTCCGAGGAAAATGATACCGAGTGTTTGGGGATATTTCCCGTGAAAGTGAAGAAATTCCCGCTAATGGACAAAGTGCCCCATGTAGGCTGGAATAGCCTTCAGGATACAAAAGGCGAGTTGTTGAATGGTGTTAATGCGCATGATTATGTTTACTATGTGCACAGCTATTTTGCTGAAATCCATCCAGAGTTTACCGTTGCGAAAACCCATTATATAGCGGATTTTAGTGCGCTATTGCATAAGGATAATTTTTATGCGATGCAGGCCCACCCTGAAAAAAGCAGCCATTCTGGCCAAAAAATATTAACCAACTTCTTGAATTTGTAGTCATGGAGATTATTCCAGCAATAGATATTATCGGGGGCAAATGTGTCCGTTTGACCCAGGGAGATTATGGACAGAAAAAAGAGTACGCAGACCATCCGCTAGAAGTCGCCAAAAAGTTTGAGCAAGCAGGCATCAAACGGCTTCATTTGGTGGATTTGGATGGTGCAAAAGCAAAGACCATTGTAAACAAAGCTGTGCTGGAGAGCATTTCCTCCAATACTTCATTGAAGGTAGATTTTGGAGGAGGTGTACAATCGGACGAGACCATCCAAATGGCTTTTGATGCGGGTGCAAGCCAGGTGACAGGAGGGAGTATTGCGGTAAAGAACCCGGAGCTGTTTGAAGGCTGGTTAGGGAAATACGGTTCCGAGAAGATCATTTTGGGATCAGACGCCAAAAGCAGGAAAATCGCCATCAGTGGCTGGGAAGAAACTACGGAAGCCGATGTGGTGGATTTTATCAAGGCCTATCACGCGAAAGGAGCACGATATGTGATCTGTACGGATGTAGCTAAAGATGGTTTGCTCCAAGGGCCATCAGTGGATCTGTACAAGGAAATTATCCAAGAGATACCCGGGATTCAGCTGATTGCCAGTGGTGGTGTTGCGGAAGTGAAGGATTTGGAAGAACTGGAGAAGATTGGTGTGTTTGGCACCATAGTAGGCAAAGCGTTTTATGAAGGGCGGATTAGCCTTGAGCAATTAGCGGCTTTTGTAATATAGTGATGGATGAGGTGGCAACTGATAGCCTGAATAAGATGCTGAAATCCCGATAACTGAGTAACTTAATTAACCAGATGTTGACAAAAAGAATAATACCTTGCCTGGATATCAAAGAAGGGCGCACGGTAAAGGGAGTGAATTTTGTGGATTTGCGCGATGCCGGTGATCCAGTGGAGTTGGCCAAGGTCTATTCTGACGAAGGGGCTGATGAGTTAGTGTTTTTGGATATTACCGCTACGGTGGATAAACGGAAAACATTGGCTGAATTGGTGACGCGAGTAGCCAAAGCCATTAATATACCTTTTACCGTAGGTGGAGGAATATCCACGGTAGAGGATGTCAAGGTGCTCCTAAATGCCGGTGCCGATAAGATAAGCATCAACTCTGCCGCTGTCAAAAGACCAATAGTCATTGATGAAATGGCTGCTGAGTTTGGTAGCCAATGTATTGTGGTGGCCATTGATACCCGAAATGTGGACGGGGTGGATCTTGTACATACCCATGGTGGAAGAAAACCCACCACTATCCAAACCCAGGCTTGGGCAAAAGAGGTGGCGGACAGAGGTGCAGGAGAGATACTCCTGACCAGTATGGATCATGACGGTACCAAGGGTGGATTTGCCGATGGGCTGACCAGTGAAATTTCAACAGCGCTGACCATTCCAGTGATTGCTTCAGGAGGGGCAGGATCCATGCCGCATTTCAAGGATGTTTTTACAGGAGGAAAGGCCGATGCTGCTTTGGCGGCCAGTATTTTCCACTTTAAGGAAATCGGTATTTCTGAACTGAAACATTATTTGGCTGGAGAGGGAGTGACGATGAGGATATGATGTCCGGTGCCGGATGTATGTGGTTTTGCCGAGAGGTGCGTACCGGCACGGTGAAAATTGAGTTTTTGCTCAAAAAGAGTGTCACAGGCCCAACTGCAATTATCCTCCGGTACAGTCGATGGAATAACTGAGAATTGATATCCGATGCCTGTCCTGAGAATGAAACGAATCAGGATCTGATGAACCTTGAAATCTATAATTTAACAACCTTTCTACCACTTACGAACAACTAGTCAATAATGAAAGATATAAACATCAATTTTGAAAAAGTAAATGGCTTGGTGCCCGCCATCATCCAAGATGCGAATACCAATAAGGTGCTTATGCTGGGGTATATGAATGAAGAAGCACTTCAAAAAACCCAAGAAAGTGGAAAAGTGACCTTTTTCAGCAGGACCAAGCAGCGCCTATGGACCAAAGGAGAGACCTCAGGGAATTTCATGCATGTCCAATCCATTAAAGTAGATTGTGATAATGACACCTTATTGGTGAAGGCGAATCCTGTCGGACCGGTGTGCCATACCGGAGCGGACACTTGCTTTGATGAAGAAAATGCCTCCAAGACTGCTTTTATCGACCATTTACGAGGCATTATCAAAGACCGTAAAAACAACCCTTCTGACTCATCCTATACCGCTTCACTTTTTGCCAAAGGCATCAATAAAGTAGCCCAAAAAGTAGGAGAAGAGGCAGTAGAAATTGTCATTGAAGCCAAGGATGACCACAAAGACCTTTTTATGGGAGAAGCAGCGGATTTGCTTTTTCACTATCTAGTGCTCCTTGAGGCCAAAGGCTATGAATTGGATGAGGTAATGGATGTGTTGATCCAGCGCCATAAGGGGTGAAAACGAGTTGGTTGGATGAAGATTTAATTTTACAGTGGTGAAAGAATTGAAGCGCCTTAAATCCAGTGGATCTATATTCATTAATACACCGGAAATTCTTTCTCCAGTCCCTCAAAATCGTCAATCATCAACCAGGATGGGGGGAGGGGTTTCTTTCGGCTCAGAGCTGGAAAGCTTCCTGTCTCAATATAGTGGAGAGCTGCCGCTAATCGTGGCTCTGCCGGATCCCCCCAATCATATGATATGCCGTCTATAGCTTCATAATCCACCGGAAAACCATCAAAGTAGGAAGCTGTGCCGTCAGCATTGGCGGTCGAGAAGGTGATGGGGACGAGCTCCACGTTACGCTCTTTGAGGTGTTTGTTAAAATCCGATATTGGAAAGGCTCCTACAGGCTTGCCATAGGTTTTTTGCCCGACCAATTTGACATCCATATAGGGAGTGAGACAGTTGATTGTGAGTTCACTGGCTGAGGCAGAACCTTCCGAAGTGATGAAGAAAATGCGGTTGAGCGACAAGTTTCCTTTTTTCTTAAAATAGACATGTTCATTCATTTCCCTTTTGTTATGGTTGTGCTGGTCGGTGTACATGATGGAGCCATCTGCGACACCAGGGATGATGCGGTTCATAAGCTGCTCGGCCACGCGGACAGAACCTCCCCCATTATAGCGCAAGTCAATGACCAGCTCTGAAATCCCCTCTTCTTCCAGCTTGTTCAAAGCCTCCTCGACCTCAGTGCTTTGAGTGGGTTTAAGGCCTGCGGTGGCCTTGAAGCTATTGTAAACTAGATAGCCAGTTTTTTTGCCATTGACAGCTATGGTGGATTGATGTAGAATGGAGTTTGCTTGGTAAGCCGCTTTGCTATTGGTGCGTGTAGAGGTCGTCCCGTCGGGCAATTCAAACGTAAAGGTGTTGCTGATACCACTTTCTGCAGGGCCTAGCTGGAAGTTATAGCCAGTGTTTGTTTTGTAATCGTCGATGGGCTTGCCATTGACTCGGGTGATTTTCCAGCCCCTTTTCCAGCCATCCTTGCCTGCGGGGGCGTCGTCATAGACAAATGTAAGGTAAAGGTTCCCGTCTTCCGCAAGCCCCCAACCAAAGCCGTGGCCAATATTTTGGCCTGTGAAGGCCTTGTCAAAGGCATCTGGTGTCGTCAGGTACGACCATCGATCCAATTCTTGGTATTTTAAGGCTTCCAAAAGGTCCTCATACGTAGTGTAAGCGTCAAGTTCCACTTTGGCAGGCATCTTGTCGTTCCAAAAGTACCATTCCCCCATACTGGCGTAAATGCCCGCCTTTACGATGCTGTCCGTAAATCGAGGATCATCGAGGTCATCTTGGCAAGCAGTCACAGACATGACCAACATGGAAAGTAGGAAAAACCTACTCATAAACGAAAGGGCAGCTTTTTTCATAATGGTTGCATCTTTGGGAATAAACGGAGCAAATCGCTTTTTAGATTTAAAGCCCATTCAGTTTTTCCTGCTACCCAAAATACAGGATAAATGATTGAAAACTAAAACCTACAGGAAGGTTTTGGTGTTATTACTATTGAGTAAACCAGATAAGACCATGGAAAAAACAACTGCAAAGAAGCCAACGAAAATTGACAAGCGAAAAAAAATCATTGATGCCTACAAGAACTATGTTTTGGAGCATGGTAAATCTCCTGCATCGGTCTTTAAATTTACCAAGGAACTTAAAATGAAAGAAGCGGATTTTTATGCATTTTTTTCCAGCTTTACTGCTGTCAAAAGAGCTGTGTGGCAAAAAATCTTTCAAGTCACCCTTTCTACCTTAGAGTCCCAAGAAATCTATAAACAATATTCTTCAAGGGAGAAGTTACTTGCTTTTTTCTACACTTGGATCGAGGAGTTAAAGCATAATAGGAGCTATTTGTTGGTGCTCTATGGAACTCATCAGCTGCCCAGCCATACATTGCCGCAAGAACTGCAGGGGTTCAGAGATGATTTTAAGGAGTATGTGAAAGGGGTACTTGCTGAGGGCGAGGAGAATGATGAAATCGCCAAGCGCCCTTACCTCAGTGATAAGTATGATGAAGGCTTATGGTTGCAGGTACTGTTTGTGTTTAGGTTTTGGATAAAAGACCATTCCGACGGTTTTGAAAAGACCGATGAAGCCATCGAAAAATCAGTAAACTTGGCTTTTGACCTGATGGGAAAGAGCGCTTTGGACACTTTTGTGGATTTTGCCAAATTCCTTTACCAAGCCCGTTAATCGATTTTACCAGTGGAAAAGAAAGAACAAGCCAGCATCCCTGTGGGCAAGGTCCAAAGGGCAACAAAATTTATCAAAACCGGTGCTAAGGTTGGGGGAAATTACGTAAAGCACTATGCCCGTAAATTTCAGGATCCGTCACATTCACGAGAGCAACTTGATAACGATAATGCAACAGATATATACGGTTCGCTGAGCGAGCTAAAGGGAAGTGCCTTAAAAGTGGCCCAGATGATGTCCATGGACAAAAACCTGCTGCCTAGGGCTTACCAAGAGCAATTTTCCATGGCGCAGTACAGTGCGCCTCCTTTATCGTACCCCTTGGTGGTCAAGACTTTCCAGAGGTATTTCGAAAAAGCGCCGGAAGCCATTTTCGATACGTTTACCCGCTCTGCCGTGAACGCCGCTTCCATCGGGCAGGTGCACCAAGCCACGTTGGATGGGAAGAAGTTGGCGGTGAAGATCCAGTATCCCGGTGTCGCCAATAGTGTGAGTTCGGACCTTAAATTGGTGCGGCCTTTTGCCCTTAGGTTGCTGAATATTAGTGAAAAGGAGCTAAATCACTATATGGCCGAAGTAGAGGAACGGTTGCTGGAAGAGACAGATTATGAGCTTGAGGTGAGGCGATCAAAGGAAATTTCTTCCGAATGCAGCCACATCCCACATTTGGCCTTTCCTACGTATTATGAAGCACTCAGCTGCGAGCGTGTCATTGTGATGGATTGGCTGGAAGGAAAGCACATCAAAGAATGGCTGCTTACGGATCCTTCTCAGGAAGCAAGAAATCGCATCGGGCAAGCTTTGTGGGACTTTTATCACCATCAAGTGCATGAACTCAAACAAGTCCACGCTGATCCGCATCCCGGCAATTTTATCATGATGGATAATGGAAAGTTGGGTATCATTGATTTTGGCTGTGTCAAAGTGATCCCTGGGGATTTTTACCTTGGATATTTCAGCTTGATCAAAAAAGAATTGGTGGCCAATAAGGATGAATTGGATAAAATATTTTATGACCTGGAATTTATCTCCGATAAAGATACGGCTGAAGAAAAGGTGTTTTTCAAGGCCGTTTTCAAAGAGATGATTTCATTGATAGGAAGACCATTCCACGAAGACTGGTTTGATTTTGCTGATGATGCTTATTTCGACCAGATTTTTGAACTGAGCGACCGGGTGTCCAATGACAAGATGTTCAAAAAATCAAGACAGGCAAGGGGATCCAAACATGGCCTTTATGTGAACAGGACGTATTTTGGCTTGTATAGCTTGCTCAATCAGCTGCAGGCTAAAGTAAAAACGACCAAGCCGGAGTGGTTGGAGTAAGAGAGGTTGTGAGCAAAACTTCCATGATGCTAGAGTTTCCTTAATTTTGAAACAAATTCAGGTTGCTGCTGTGGCAGTCTTTGGGTTAAATGAAAACGCCCGCTTTTTGGTGTTTATTGCACTAAAAAGCGGGCGGAGTAATATGTTTTCGATGGAATGGATTGAGCCTTATTTAAGGCTGGTTATAGCTGATTCGGTAAATACAGCCGGCCATGTCATCAGAGACGAGAAGACTGCCGTCTGGCAATTCCTGCACATCCACAGGGCGCCCCCAAACTTCCTGACTGGCATCGTCTAGCCATCCTGAGGCGAATACTTCTTCACCTGCCACTTCACTGCCGTCAAGCGAAACATTGGTAACGGTATAACCACTTTTTTTGCTTCTGTTCCATGAACCGTGCTTGGCCACAAAAATCGATTTTTTGTAGGTATTAGGGAACATGCTGCCTGCATAAAAACGCATCCCCAAAGGAGCCACGTGAGGGCCCAAATTTGCTTTTGGAGCGACGTAAGCAGATTGGCCTTCGCCAGCATCGCCAAATTCAGGATCCTTTACATCGCCTTGGTGCCAGTAAGGGTAGCCAAAATGCTGTCCTGCCTCAGTTATGGCGTTCAATTCACATTCAGGTATATTATCTCCCATTTGATCCCGGCCATTGTCGGTAAACCAAAGGTTCTTACTGTCTGGATGCCAGTCAAATCCGACTGTGTTTCGTACACCATGTGCCACGATTTCCGGTTCTGGGTTCTCCGCATTTACATCCAAGCGTGTGATGGAGGCAAAAATTTCTTTTTCAGGTTCGCAGATATTGCAAGGGGCGCCGACAGGGACGTATAGAAGTCCATCAGGTCCGAATGCAATGAATTTCCATCCATGGTGTCCTTCTGTAGGGTATTGGTCATACACTACCTCGAAGCTTGGATCTGTTAAATGATTCTTAATGTCAGGGAATTTAAGAATCCGGTTGATTTCGGCCACATATAGGTCTCCGTCCTTGTAGGCAACACCATTTGGAGAATTGAGGTCTTCGGCAAGAGTATAGCGGAAGTCTGCTTTACCATCACCGTTCTCATCGACTACGGCATATACATTGTTCTCCTGTCGGTTGCCGACAAAGACGATTCCTTCTTCAGACATGCTTAATGATCTGGCATTGGGGATATTGGCTGCCCATACGGAAATGGAAAAATTTTCAGGTAATTGGATGGTTTCTAGCTGTACATCAGCAGAATCTGCTGAAATATCCACGCGATTATCCCCTTCCGTCGCTTCTATAGGTTTTAGTTTGTTTTCTTGATCTGTGCCACAAGAAAACATTAAGATGCTTAATGATAAAGCACCGAACAAGGTTTTGTGATAGTTCATAAATTAGGGTTTCTAGTGTTAGATAATTCTTGAAGTTAAGAAAAAGCTGAATTTTTTCATCATAATGATTTATAAACGGGAGAATCCTTATTTTTGCAGCATGTTATCCATCAATAATTTATCCTATTACATCGGTGGGAGGGCATTGTACGAGAATGCTTCCCTGCATATCAAACCTAAAGACAAAATCGGCTTGGTAGGTCTTAACGGGACCGGTAAGTCCACGCTGTTGAAAATCATCAACGGAGATTATCAGCCTAGCAAGGGCGAGATCCAAAAAGCCAAGGACTGTACCATAGGTTTTTTGAACCAAGACTTGTTGTCCTATCAGTCTGAGGACAGTATTTTGGATGTCGCGTTGGAGGCTTTTAAAGAGACCTTGGCGCTTCAGGATGAAATTAATGTGGTCCTAAAGCAGATGGAAACGGATTATTCCGAAGAAATCATCAATAAGCTGGCAAATTTGCAGGAGCGGTTTGAAGCGAATGAGGGCTATACGATTAAAGCCAAAGCAGAGGAAGTGCTGGAAGGGATTGGTTTTTCTACAGGCGATTTAAGTAGGCCGTTGAAGACGTTCTCGGGGGGATGGAGAATGCGGGTGATGCTGGCCAAGTTGCTGTTGGAGAAGCCGTCATTGCTGATGCTTGATGAACCTACCAACCACCTTGACCTGCCTTCCATCCAGTGGGTGGAAAATTACCTAAAGACCTACGAAGGAGCGGTGATCGTGGTATCCCACGACCAGACTTTCTTGGACAATTGTATCGAGGTCACAGTGGAAGTATCCCGGCAATCACTGACCCCGTATGCAGGGAATTACTCGTTCTTTAAAGAACAGAAGGTAGAGCGTGAAGAAATTCAGCAGAATGCCTATGAGAATCAGCAAAAGATGATCAAAGATACGGAGCGTTTCATCGAGCGTTTCCGGGCCAAAGCTTCCAAATCCAATCAGGTGCAGTCGCGGGTCAAAGCACTGGAAAGAATGGAGCGGGTGAATGAAGTAGTGAGTGATAATATCTCAGTAAATTTCAAGTTTAAGTTTTCTAAACAGTCCGGTCGGGACGTGGTGACATTGGACAATGTGTCCAAGGCTTACGGAGATATCAAGATCCTGGAAAACTCCACCGCCCGTATCGAAAGGGGTGATAAGATCGCCCTGATCGGAGCTAATGGCAAAGGGAAGTCCACCCTTTTGCGGATCATTGACGGTTCTGAGCCTATTATTGGTGATCGAAGTGAAGGCTATAATGTAGTGAAATCCTTCTTTGCGCAGCACCAACTGGAAGCACTTAATGTCAATAATGAAATCCTGCAGGAAATGGTACAGGCAGGAAGTGATAAAACTGAAACTGAACTGAGAAATGTCTTGGGGTGCTTTCTGTTTACCAACGATGATGTGTTCAAGAAGATCAAGGTGCTATCAGGTGGAGAGAAGTCACGGGTGGCACTGGCCAAGACATTGATATCCGAAGCCAATTTCCTCCTGCTCGATGAGCCTACAAACCACTTGGACATGCAGTCAGTCAATATCCTTATCCAAGCCTTGCAGCAGTACGAGGGAACCTTTGTGACCGTTTCGCACGACCGTCATTTTATCAAGGGGGTGGCCAATAAGATTTGGTATATCGAAGATCATGAGATCAAGGAATACCTTGGAACGTATGAAGAGTATGTCTTCTGGCGATCACAGCAAGTAGAAAAAGCAGTTCCCAGCGCTCCCAAGAAAGAGAAAGCACCAAAGCCAAAGCCTGTCCGTACCCATTCGGAAGTAAGTCAGGCCAAAAAAGACCTAAAAAAGAAAGAGCGGGAGCTTGAAGATGTGGAAGGGCATATTATGGCATTGGAAGATGAGAAGGTGCAATTGGAAAAGCAACTGGCCGATCCGGCGGTTTTTCAAAATGAAGAAGAGTCCCAAAAGGTCAATAAGGCCTATGAAGAAGTGAAGAAAAAGGAAGAGCAGCTTACTTCCAATTGGGAAAGGCTTGCAGAGGAAATTCAGGACCTTCAGGAAACGGTCTCCTGACCTGAGCTCACGATGATGATAAATGCCAGTTTTACTTTAGCGTGGAACTGGCATTATTTTTTATCTTGCTTTACAAAAATAACCAAGTTGAAAATGAGGATAGTAATCATATTGTTTTTTTTAATGTGCAGCCTGTATTCATTTTGCATTGCGCAGGAAGAGTTAGTGGATAAGGTATATGAGGAAAATATACAGACCGTGCAGCTTTATCGCCGTGGTGGAAATATAGCTTCCCAGCTGAACACGCCGGTTATACCATTGGGAGGGGGGCAATTGGTATTGGAGTTTGACGACCTTGCTTTTGAGCCTGATCGGTATGCCGCCACTTTGATTCATTGTGATGCAGATTGGACACCTTCCGGCCTCAAGTCAGCCGATTACCTACAGCGGTACAATGAATTTAACATCACCGAGTACGATTATTCGATCAATACCCGAGTTCCGTATGTGCATTTCACTTTTCCAGTTCCACAGGTGACCAAGTCAGGAAATTATATTTTGAAGGTCTATCGTGGCAGAAATGAGGATGAAGTGATCATCACTAGGAGATTTATGGTGTACCAGGACCAAGTTAAAGTGGGGGTACAGCTATTACCGCCCACCATGATAGCCGAACGAATGACCGGACAGCAGATTGATATTTTAGTGAATTATGGTGCAAGGGAACTTAAGAATCCTTTGGAAAATGTCAAGGTGGTCGTACGGCAAAACCAGCGTTGGGACAATGCAAAAGTAGGCGGGAAGCCATCATTTATCAGGCAGGACAAGAGCCAGTTGGAGTACCGTTTTTTTTCAGGAGAGAATATTTTTGATGCTGGAAATGAGTTTCGTTTTATCGACCTTCGGTACGTTCGGACCACTGGACGAAATATTGCTTCTATCGAAATGAAAGATGATGTGGTGTATGCTTCGGCAGCACTCAATGAACCCCGGAGTACGACCAGCTACCTGGAGTATCTGGACCTGAATGGGCAGTATATCGTAGAAAACCTGGAACGGGGAAATCCAAAGCTGGAAAGTGAATACGTGTTGGTGACCTTTGCCGCTGATATGGGAGAGGTGGTCGGAGAGCCATATCTTTTTGGGGCATTGACCAATTGGGGACGATCTCCACAAGCA
This sequence comes from Echinicola rosea, assembly GCF_005281475.1. Lineage (NCBI taxonomy): Bacteria > Pseudomonadati > Bacteroidota > Cytophagia > Cytophagales > Cyclobacteriaceae > Echinicola > Echinicola rosea. The sequence goes on from NZ_CP040106.1 coordinate 2,886,802, forward strand.
AAAATGACCAAGAATGAATCGAGTGGACAATACCGAACCTCAGTGTTGCTAAAACAGGGGTGGTATGATTATCAAATAGCCTTAAGAAAAGAGGGGGGGTGGGACACTTCTCCAATGGAAGGAAGTCATTTCCAAACAGAAAATGAGTATGAGGTTTTGGTCTATTACAGGGATTTCGGTTCTAGGTATGATGAGCTGATCGGATATACTTCCATCAATGCCAATAATAGGCGATTTTGAATAGAGGTACGGAGTACTTTTAATAAGACCATAGGTGGGCTAAGGATGGGCGAGAAGAATGGTGTGGCCAGTCTTTGCTATTCCGGATTTGAAATCCCGAATCGTAATCATGAGCACTTGCGCTGAAAGTATTCTTTTGGGGGCGTTACCCTTGATTCATATTGATTATCTTATAAAAGAAGCCCAATCATAAATGACCGGGCTTCTTGATGTTTTTACTCTTGCTCGTCTTCGTCTTTTGGACGGGACTGTTCTTGCTGTCGGGACTTGTATGGGACAAATCCCTCTCTTTTGAACTTGTAAGGTTCTGTGCGTTGGCTCGGCGAATTGTTGGCCAAGTCCAGCATTCCGAAGCCTTTGTGCGTAAAAGCACCCAGTCCGCATTTAAACACGAAATCTTGTACTTCATGGGCAGCATAAAGTGTGAAAGGCAGGGTGTAGCCTCTTACTTCATACTTTACGTCCATGTCGTAAACGGAGTAAATCCTAGCAAATTTCTTTTGCTGCTCTTTCAGCTTATTTACATAATTCATGTCCGGTACTACCTGGAATTTATAGAAAGATTCCATTTGTTCCTGGCTGTACCATCCTGATCGCTCCATCCGGGTCAAGGTGGATTCGTACAACAAATCCGAAAACTCGTCCGTGTCTGGGTTGATGAACCGTTTGCCGGAATCATCATCAAACGTAGGAGTCAACAACACCAATGGAGAAATACAAACAAATTTGTTTGAAGCCTCCAATTCTGGCTCAGATTCTTTTTCTGTGTACTCAGGGGAGATGATGAGGTTTCCTAACTCAATTTTTGGCGTTTTGAATACTTGCTCTAGCAGATAGTCAAGAAAGTCTTCATTGGGTGATGAAAGCACTAAGGTAACTAAGCTTGAGTAATAATGCAGGCCACTTCTACTTACTTTGGTCTGGCCCTTTAGGCCAGAGAAGTTGAAGTAATTGTAGTTGAAAAACTCTTCACGGCCACCTTTTACAATCAGACCTTTAAGAAACTGGGCCAAAATGTATTGGTGATGAAAGGGTAAATAAGCGCCTTTGTTCTTTAACGAAAATATTAATCTAATTCTCACGGCATTAAAAATAAAATGTTAAACAATAAATTAATCTTTAATCCTCTTCCTATATCTATAACGATATAATAATCAATTCATTCGCAAAATTATAATAAAATTTGAATATATCTTAAACATTAAACCTAAAATGCATAATGTCACCGTCCTTTACTACATATTCTTTGCCTTCAATGGCTGTTTTTCCGTTTTCACGACAGGCAGCTTCAGTCTTGAATGTTTCATAATCTGGTAACTTAATGACCTCCGCTTTAATGAATCCACGCTCAAAATCCGTATGGATCACACCTGCTGCGGCTGGGGCTTTCCAGCCTTTTTTAATTGTCCAAGCCCGGACTTCTTGTTTGCCGGCAGTAAAATAGGTGATCAAGTCAAGGAGATCATACGCGGCCTTGATGAGTCTGTTGAGCCCACTTTCTTTAAGGCCATATTCACCCAGAAACATTTCTTTTTCGTCCAGGTCTTCAAATTCCGCTATTTGCGATTCGATAGCGGCGCAAAGCATGATCACTTCTGCATTCTCATCCTTTACATTTTCCTTGAGTAGCTCCACATATTCATTGCCGCCTTGGATGCTGCCTTCATCTACATTTGCCACGTACAGTACGGGCTTTATCGTCAGCAGATGGATGTCCCTGATGGCTTCAAGGTCTTCCTTTTCCACATCGATTGCCCTAGCGTTTTTTCCTGCTTCTAGTCCTGCTTTGAAGACTTTTAGGATTTCAAGCTCTTTCTTGGCTTTTGCGTCACCGGACTTTGCGATTTTTTCGATCCTTACAATCTTTTTGTCAACAGATTCCAGATCTTTTAGCTGAAGTTCGGTATCTATTACCTCTTTGTCAAATATTGGGTCAACTTTTCCTGCTACATGGACCACATTATCGTCATTAAAACACCGGATCACGTGTACGATTGCATCCACTTCACGGATATTGGCAAGGAATTTATTTCCTAGACCTTCGCCCTTGCTGGCTCCTTTTACCAATCCTGCTATATCCACAAACTCGATCACGGTGGGCATCACTCTCTCCGGATCTACCAGTCCTTCCAATATCTTCAGTCTATGATCAGGTACGGTAACTACCCCTACATTTGGTTCGATGGTGCAGAAAGGGAAGTTTGCCGCTTCTGCCTTTGCACTGGAAAGTGCATTGAATAATGTTGATTTTCCGACGTTGGGCAAGCCAACGATGCCACACTGTAATGCCATTTAATTTTTTAGCTATTAAATTTTAAATATGCGGTATTCCTTATATCCTTTGTAGAACTCCTGTACAGAAACCCTGAAAATCGTATAAACGGGGATGGCAAGTACCATGCCGATCACCCCACCGACTTTTGCACCTGCAAAGATAATAACAAATATTTCAAGTGGATGCGCTTTTACAGATTTCGAGAAAATTAAGGGCTGCAAAAAGATGTTGTCCGTGAGCTGAACTACTGAAAAGACAGCTAAAATCTTCAAAACAAAGAAGGGCATTTCCTCAGTGCCGATAAAATCACCAGTGATAAGTCCTACTATCACCCCAAAAGTGGCACCAAGCATTGGGCCGGCATAAGGAATGAGGTTCGCCACTGCTGCAAAAACCCCGATGGTGAGGGCGTAATCTACCCCGACAATCGCCAAGCCGGTGGAGGAGATGGTGAATATAGCAGTCATCTGAATGAGTAATCCCACGAGGTAATTGGACAGGAGTCGTTCTACTTTGTGAAAAGTGGCCACTGAAAGTTCAAAATACTTGTTGGGTACCAAGTTGATGATGTTTCTTCGCAAAAGCCCATTTTCCAGCAATAGAAAGAACGAAATAAAGACCACCGCTAAAATGGTGATCAACAGTGAACTGGTGGTATTGATCAGGCTATTGATAAAACCCTGGAAATTGATTTCCCGAATACTGGATAGTATGGTGTTTTTTACCTGCTCAAAAAGATGCCCTGGATTATTGCTTAATAAATTTAGTTTGATCAAGAAACTTTCCACTTTGTTGATGGGGCGCTGGATCTGTTCGTATAGAAATTCAATGTCCACATTCTGGATGATTTCGACTTGGTCGATGATCAAAGGAATAAAAAGCAAGGTGATCAGAAACAGTACCATTCCTATCGTGGCAAAAGAGCAAAGAATTGCCATCCAACGCGGGATATGATGACCAAAGACGTGAACGCTGTTAATACGGTTGGTCATCGGGCGCAAGGCAGCAGCAATTACCAGTGAAATGATCAAATAGAATGCTATGTTGGAGAAGTACCAACCCAGCAAAAGAAGGATGCCGGTAAAAACCAAGACGGAAATGATCAGTTTCTGCATATCATAAAAATAAAAAAAGAGATTGAACCCTTACTACAAATGTGTGAAAAGAATTTCACATCAACATGAGATGCCTACTAAACTAGTGCCTCTCAAGGTAAAGGTTCAATCTCAATGTTTTTTTACAAAGCGGGAATTAATCCCACTTTAAATCTTCTCCGAATTTGTCTTCGGAACTGGTCTCGGCTTCCACTTCATATTGGGAAAAGTCAAAGTCGGCCATCAATTCGTTTTTGACGTGATCTACCGTATCCTGCAACGCATCGACGAATTTGGCAAAGTCCTCTTTGTACAAGAAGATTTTGTGTTTTTCATAAACGAAATTGTCATCACGGATTTTTCGCTTACTTTCGGTGATGGTCAGGTAATAGTCGTTTGATCTTGTTGATTTTACGTCAAAAAAGTAAGTTCTTTTTCCAGCTTTTACTTTTCTTGAGAAAATTTCCTCTCTGTCGTTTCCTTTATGCTCTTCCACTTTCCAAAATTTTAAATTACTTGAATCAAGGATTTTTTTACGAAGGACAAGTTAAATCAATTCGGGATTTAATATCAAGGTCTTGGCTGGTTTTTTTTTGAATGGAGGGTGTTTTTTTATCTAAAAGGTTAAAAGTCAATGTTTTTTTTGAGTAAACCGTAAAAATAAAAAGAGTGGCAAAAGCCACTCCTTGATTTATTCTGCGTGTAGATATTGTTTCTTTTCCAATAACTCTTCTTCTGATTCTGGATGATCAGGATCATCAACACAGCAATCGACAGGACACACAGCGGCACATTGTGGTTCTTCGTGAAAACCAGTACATTCTGTGCATTTACCGGTGACGATGTAGTAAAATTCATCAGAAACAGGCTCTTGAGGTTCGTCTGCATCCACTACTGACCCGTCTTCTTGCTTCACTTCACTAAGCTCAGTACCTCCGCCCCAAGTCCATTCAAGCCCACCTTCATAGATGGCTGTATTTGGGCATTCAGGCTCACATGCACCACAGTTGATGCATTCATCAGTTATCATTATTGCCATTACAATCTCCTTTTTATAATTACAAGTTCAAAATTAACATCCATATAACAATATACCAATACAATTATTGCTACGCTGAATAATTTATAATGAATCTATGTTATTGTTTCGGATTTCACTTCCCTAACCCGCTCAGGTCAAGAATGGTTCTTTTTTGATCAAGATTATTCCATTAGTCTCCGAACTTTTTGAATCTGCTTGACCGCCTGTTGTCAGGCCTGGTTAAAATCACCTGTATCGCTGATCGGGTATCATTAAAAACAGTATATAAATCACAGTTGGAAATGCAAACTATCGCATCGCTAAATGTACGGGTTTATTTTAGCGTAATGGAATATTCAGCATTACGTTCAAAATAGGTATCTTTGTGCCCTAAATCATAAATCGGTATTTCATGACACTTCAGGAGAGAATAGGTGCTTTTGTGGCACTGGGCAGGCGGATTGACCAATTATCGGATGCGGAATTTGAGGAGCTGGCTTTCAGGGCTGAAAACAATAACAACTGGTTTACATCAGATCATGTAAAACTGGCCTTGCGGGGTTTGGTAATCATGCTTGATGAAGAAAAGATGAAATCCTGGATTAGCCGGTATGATCTTTCTGAGGTGAAAAAGCCAAAGAGCATTGGGGTGATGATGGCAGGAAATATTCCGGCCGTGGGTTTCCATGACTTGATGATGGTGTTGGTCTCCGGACATATGGCGCATGTTAAATTGAGTTCTGCTGATCAAGTGCTGATCAAGTGGCTTGTCCGGGAATTGGTGGAGATCGCGCCTGATTTTGCCAAGCAAGTGGTCTTTGAAGAGATGCTAAAGGCCAAAGATGCCTACATCGCTACGGGAAGTGATAATTCAGCAAGGTATTTTAATTATTATTTTGGTAAATATCCCAGTGTGATCCGTAAAAATCGAACATCTGTGGCGGTATTGGATGGGAGTGAAACGGCTGAGGATTATGTGGAGCTGGCCAAGGATGTTTTTCAGTATTTTGGTCTTGGATGTAGAAGCGTGTCCAAACTTTATGTTCGGGATGAAGCGCAGGTGAATGACTTTTTAACCGCCATTGAGGGGTATAATTTTGTGTTCAGTCATCACAAATACCTCAATAATTATGAATACAACAAATCCATTTATTTGATAAATGGAGATGCGCACCTGGACAATGGATTCTTGCTATGCAAGCAAAGTGAGGAATTGGTCTCTCCAGTAGCGGTACTTTATTTTGAGACGTTCGATGATGTAGAAAAACTAAAAGAATTACTGGAAAACCAATCAGAAAAGATTCAGTGTATTGTCAGCAAGGGAGCTTGGTATCCTTTAAGTGTGGGGTTTGGTGAAGCACAACAGCCTGCGGTAGATGATTATGCAGATCATGTGGACACCATGGCTTTTCTCCAAGAGCTTAGGTAAACCTATGAAGCCGATCGTGTGGTTTATGGACGCCATTTTGCTATATTGGATGGGACTGACGTTTTGTAGTCAGTAATTAACCATACCTCCAATGCCGTTGAAAAAGCAATTTCAAAAGCTCCCTTTCCCAACTCCTTTTGGATTGGCCCTGCTATTATCGGTCTGCAGTGTCTTTTTTGCAGTGGTGGAGACACGGCCAGCTGACAGAGGGGTGGGAGACTATACCTTCCAAGTGCTGAGTTATTGGAAGGATGGATTTTGGGGACTTTTGGCATTTAGCCTTCAAATGGTTTTGATATTGGTGTTTGGCCATGTGCTGGCCATTTCCACGCCGATTTCTAAATTATTGGACAAGGTAGCGACCTTGGCCCGAAGTAATACCCATGCGGTCATGTTGACGGGTGGGGTGACCATGCTTGCCGGATACTTTAATTGGGGATTTGGACTGATTTTGGGTGCTGTACTGGCCAAAAAGATGGGGGAGGCCGCTTCCAAAAGTGGCTTAGCGATCAATTACCCCTTGGTGGCCTCATCGGGCTACTTGGGCATGATGGTCTGGCACGGCGGGTTTTCAGGCTCCGCACCCTTAAAAGTAGCTGAGCCCGGGCATTTTTTGGAAGAGGAGATAGGAGTGGTTCCGATTAGTGAAACCTTGCTCAGCACGTTTAACATTACCCTAAATGCCATGCTCGTTTTGGTCATGCTTGGGCTCTTGTACTGGCTTGCCAACCATAGAAAGTTCAATCCAAAATATCCAGTGGACAATGGTGAGTATCAGTTGCCTAAAGGAAAGGATAAGCTTGGCTGGGTAGTAGGAGGAGTGATGTGCCTGCTTGCAGCAAGTGAACTGGTAGATGTTCCTGCTAGGGGTTGGGGATTTATAAGTTTAAATTATATCAACTTCTTGCTGTTTGGGATGGGGTTGATTTTTCATAAGAGCCTAGCATCTTATGTAGGAGCCACAGCTGAGGCCATGAAGGGAGCTACAGGGATTGTGCTGCAGTTTCCATTTTATGCAGGGATTTTGGGCGTGCTTAAATCCTCAGGATTACTGGTGCTGGTCGCTCATTATTTTGTCCGCATCAGCTCCCCGGAGACATTTCCGTTTTTGGCATTCTTCAGTTCAGGATTGATCAATTTATTCGTCCCTTCCGGTGGAGGTCAATGGGCCGTTCAGGGGCCTGTGATTGTGGCGGCTGCCAAAGAAATGGAGCTTTCTATTCCAGCTATGGTCATGGTGATGGCCTATGGTGATGAGATTACCAACATGCTCCAGCCGTTTTGGGCATTGCCATTGCTTGCCATTACCGGAATTAGCCCACGGGAAATGCTCAAGTTTACAGCCTTCTTTTTTCTTGTTGGCACAGTGGTTTTTATAGTGGGGATTTATTTGTTTTTGGGCTAGGGGGATGAGTTTTTGGGAGAGGATGATTGTTTTAACAGTGTTTTTCGGTGCAGCAGTGAAGGCAAGAGGCCAAAAAGTGGGAGTCCTGTTTTCTTCTTTAGCGGAAGGCCGGAACAGAAGTGGCGAAGTCCTTGGTGCATTACGAGGGTGATTTGGGCATCGATTACCAAGCGGTTGGCAAACTTTCGCTGGTTTTTAATCCGTTAGCATGGTGAAATCCACCTATGCACCCTTCTGAGGGTTATTTTAAACCCTTATAAATAAGTAACATTACTTAGGTTATGCTTCTATTTTTCGCCTAAAAATGTATCTTTGCCAACGATTTAAATGAAATCAAGTTATCACTAAAAATAATTCATTTCAAATGGCATTTGATATAGAAATGATCAAGGCAGTATATGCGAAGTATCCTGAGCGTATCGCAGCTGCCAGAAAGACAGTGGGCAAGCCACTGACTTTAGCAGAAAAAATACTTTACGCTCATTTGTGGGATGGGGATGCTACGCAAGCCTTTGTGAGAGGAAAGTCATACGTGGATTTTGCTCCAGATAGAGTGGCGATGCAGGATGCAACTGCACAGATGGCACTTTTGCAGTTTATGCAAGCGGGAAAAGAGAAGGTAGCTGTACCTTCAACGGCGCACTGTGATCACTTAATCCTGGCACAAAAAGGTGCCGAGGAGGATTTGAGGAGCTCCCTTACCGCTAGTGGAGAAGTGTTTAACTTTTTGGAATCTGTGTCCAATAAATACGGTATAGGTTTCTGGAAGCCAGGAGCTGGTATCATTCACCAAGTGGTTTTGGAAAACTACGCTTTTCCAGGCGGAATGATGATCGGTACGGATTCCCATACCGTCAATGCCGGTGGACTTGGCATGGTAGCGATAGGTGTAGGCGGTGCCGATGCTGTGGATGTGATGGCGGGAATGCCATGGGAGCTTAAGTTTCCTAAATTGATCGGCGTGAAGTTGACCGGAAAGATGAACGGCTGGACATCGGCCAAAGACGTGATCTTGAAAGTAGCTGGTATATTGACCGTAAAAGGTGGTACCGGCAGTATCGTAGAATATTTTGGAGAAGGAGCGCGATCCCTTTCAGCCACCGGTAAAGGAACAATCTGTAACATGGGAGCTGAAATTGGGGCAACGACCTCCACTTTTGGTTATGACGAATCCATGGAGCGTTACCTGAGGTCCACAGGCCGTTCTGATGTGGCCGATCTTGCCAACGATGTGAAAGAGCACTTGACGGGTGATGATGAAGTATATGCCAATCCTGAGCAATATTTTGACGAAGTGATAGAAATTGACCTTTCTACCTTGGAACCACATATCAACGGGCCATTTACGCCGGACAGAGCTACTCCTGTATCCCAGATCAGGGCTGAGGCGGAGAAAAACGGCTGGCCTACAAAAGTGGAGTGGGGCTTGATCGGTTCATGTACCAACTCCTCTTATGAGGACTTGTCCAGGGCATCTTCCATTGCCCAGCAGGCGGTGGACAAAAAACTTAAAACCAAAGCGGATTTTGGTATCAACCCAGGATCTGAGCAAGTAAGGTTTACGGCTGACAGAGATGGCCTATTGCAGATATTTGAAGATCTTGACGCCACCATCTTTACCAACGCTTGTGGACCTTGTATTGGCCAATGGGCTAGAACGGGTGCCGATAAGCAGGAAAAGAACACTATCGTTCACTCCTTTAACAGAAATTTCTCCAAGCGAGCAGATGGTAACCCAAATACGCACGCTTTTGTAACGTCTCCTGAGATGGTGGCTGCGATTGCCATTTCTGGTGACTTGGGCTTTAATCCGCTCACAGATACACTTACCAATGCGAATGGGGAAGAGGTAAAACTGGATCCTCCAAAGGGTGAAGAGCTTCCTGCAAATGGATTTGCTGTGGAGGATAATGGTTATCAGGCGCCTGCAGAAGATGGTAGTGGTATAGAAGTGAAAGTAAATCCAGACTCCAAGCGTCTTCAGCTATTGACGCCATTCGATCCGTGGGACGGAAAAAATATCACTGGAGCCAAGCTATTGATCAAAGCATTTGGCAAGTGTACTACCGACCACATCTCTATGGCAGGTCCATGGTTGAGGTTTAGAGGTCACTTGGACAATATCTCTGACAACTGTCTGATCGGTGCTGTCAATGCCTTTAATGAAGAAACCAATTCTGTAAAAAGCCAATTGACTGGTGAGTACGGTCCGGTACCTGCTACCCAGCGTGCTTATAAGGCTGAAGGGATTCCTACCATCGTGGTAGGTGACCATAACTACGGTGAGGGTTCTTCCAGAGAGCATGCAGCCATGGAGCCGAGACATTTGGGCGTGAAAGCTGTGCTGGTGAAGTCATTTGCCAGGATCCATGAGACCAACTTGAAGAAGCAGGGAATGTTGGCCCTTACTTTTGATAACGAGGCTGATTATGATAAAGTACAGGAAGATGATACCATTAACTTCCTTGATCTGGATCAATTTGCTCCAGATAAGCCATTGACTTTGGAATTTGTCCATGCAGATGGGACCAAAGATACCATCGTGGCTAACCATAGCTATAATGAGGCTCAAATAAAATGGTTCAAGGCAGGTTCTGCCCTAAACCTGATCAAAGAAGAGCAAAAGAAAAATGCATAACGGTTAGAATTTAACAGTTTTGGCAATAAAGAGGCTTGATGATGAATTCATTAAGCCTCTTTTTTTTATATTTAGTGGAGAAAAGGATTTTTTATGGATAATAAGTGCTTAATAATAATGATTTTGTGGAGTTTGTCCTTGACTGTATATGGGCAGGAGGCAACAGATACCATTCCCAATAAAGACCAAACGGAGATTGGTATATCGGAAGATGATTTTCCGGACGACGCCTTAAAGCTTCTCGGGGACATATCAAATGTGGAAAAGTACAAGTATTATAAGAAAGATAGTGTGGGTGAATCAGTTTATGAGGCAAAGTTTAAACTAAAAGGGGAGCAGTATGCGGTGCTTTTTGATTCGTTGGGTTTGCTCCAAAGGGTGGAAGTGACCATCGGACAAAAGGAAATCACGCCTGATGAAAGCCTGTCAGCAATTAAAGATTACTTTGATGACACCTTCAAACGATTTAAGCTGCTAAAGGTCAAAAAGCAGTTTTTGCCAAAAGGAGATGGATTGGAAATAGATACGGTCATTGAAGCCTTTACTGAGGGGAAGGACATGTCTTTTTGTGTTGTGAGGTATATGGTGCAGGTTTCTGGTGATGTAGGAAATGGGACGGCTAAGCTATATGAAGTGACTTTTGATCAAAATGGTCAATACCTGAAAATGGAAAGTGCAGCCATTCATAATATGGATAATATCATTTTTTAGTCCTATGGTATGAGGAATTTTTTCACATTGTTTTTTTTAATGATTGTATTGCAAAGCACTTTTGCCCAAGGAAATAAAAGCGGTTATTATGGTACCCAGATCGGGACGTCATTTACTTATCCATTACCAAGAGGATGGAAGGCAAATGGGAAGTTATATACCAGGATATTCTGGGCAAAGGATGGTCAAAATGACGAGAGACTAGGTAAAAGTGCTCCTGCTATGGATGTAATCCGGTTTACCTTGGCGGTAGCCAAAAGCCATTCTCCCTTTTTTTCCTATGGGATGGGGTACCTTATTGGAGGAGAGCAGGAGTTTGGTGGGGGCTATGACAGGGAAAACCGATTGTTCCAGCAGGTGACTTTTTCGCAACTATTAAAAGGGAGGACAAGACTTGCTCAGCAAATCAAACTTGAAGAGCGCTTTATGGAAAGTGGAAATCGAGTGCGGCTTAGAACTAAATTTTCTTATGAGCTTCCACTTCAGGGCAAGAACCTTGACCCAAGTGAATGGTACCTTCTTGGAGAATATGAACTACTAATGGATTTAAGGAGTAAGGAGGTCCGAAATGCTTTTTTTTATGATAATAGGCTTCAGGTAAATATTGGGAGGTACACGATGAAAATGAAAAAGATAGAATATGGAATAGGCTATTATTTGACCACAATATCAAAATCATATGATAAGGAACAGTTTTGGTTTCTTAGGTTTGGGTTGTTTTTAAACTGATTATATAAATAGTACAATAAAATAAGTATTTGGTGTTTAAATTTTGGTTTTTTACAAAATTTAATCAATTTTAAAACATGGATCAGTAAAAACAAAAAAGACGACCATTGAAAGATATTTTTAAGACTATTGTAAACCAATCCACGGATATCGTTTTTGTTGTGGAAAATATGGAGCCCCATAAAATCATTTATGGTAACAAGGCCTTTTATGAGCATATTGGTGAGAAGCTTACGGAATTGTCCTTGGGAGGGATGGAAATAGATGGAGGTGCGATTTCCATCCATGAGGAGTTTATTATAAACGTGGAAAACCAGTATTTTTCGTTCTTTCTGGAAGCAATGGAAGAGGAAGGTGTTTTGTTATTCCATAAAGGCACCCAAGTGAAAGTCTCCAGTACTTATGATAATGAGGGGAGTGGCGGATATTTATCAAAGGGAAAAGCACCATTTTTTAAATTACTTAACGATAAGGTGCCGTGTGCCAATTTCCAAATGGTATTGGATGATGATGGGAAAATGTGTTTTTCCTATTTAAGTGATAAGATAAAAAAGATGTTTAAGCTGGAGACTTATGGAAATGAGGCTACCAGTTTGGATTTTTTGCTGAGCAAGGTCCATCCCTTGGATGTGGGAAGAGTCTTGAAATCAATGGTTCACAGTGCGCGGGTAAAAGGGCATTGGGAGTGTATTTTTAGAATATCGGTTAAGGAAAACAGTGATCCGCTTTGGGTCTTGGGGAGGGCTGTTCCAGAAGAGGAAGGCGAAAACCTTTACTGGTACGGGGCTTTGGTGGATATTTCCGCCATGAAACAAAGGGAAATAGCGCTGGAAAAAGCCAAGTACGATGCTGAGACCTCCAGCAAGGTGAAATCGGAATTTATATCGACGATTATCCATGAAATCCGCACCCCCTTGAATGCCATTTCAGGATCGGTGTTTTCACTTTTTGAAGAGGGATATGATGCCGGCCAAAAGCAGCTGCTGAACAATATCAGTTTTGCAACTGACAGTTTGATCATCATGGTCAATGATCTCTTGGATTTTCAGAAAACCGAAGCTGGAAAGATACGTATTGATTATCAGCCATTTAATCTACGAGAGCTTCTCTGCCAAGTTATAGGAGGGCTGATGTATCAGGCCCATGAGTCCAAGAATACCTTAAACTTAATCGCTTCCGATCACTTGGATATCGGGGTAGTGGGGGATAAGTTAAGATTGGCCCAGATTTTAAACAATTTGATTTCAAATGGCCTAAAATTCACCGACCAAGGGCGAGTGGATGTAACGGTCACCCTTGCAGAAGACAGTGAAGAGGAGGTGAGGGTGTATTTTGAAGTAAAAGATACCGGTATAGGCATCGCCCGTGAAAACCTAAGAAAGGTATTCAATGAGTTTGAGCAAATCAACCAGAGCTTTGATGTCAGATATGGTGGCACTGGACTGGGGATGCCGATTACGAAGAAGCTGCTGGAACTGATGGGGAGTGAAATCCAGGTGGAGTCTGAGGAAGGCAAAGGAAGCACTTTTTTCTTTGAGCTGACCTTTGGAAAGGTAGTGTCCGCTACGGGTATTTCTTTAGTCAGGACCGAGCCAACAAAAAATGCCTTTAGACTGCCCAGTGGGTTGAAGGTGCTGTTGGCTGAAGATAATGATGTGAATGCAATTGTGATCATGAAAATCATCAAACGATGGGGTGTAGTATGTGATCGGGTGTGTGATGGAAAAGAGGCGGTGGATTTTGCTGGAAAGAAGAAATATGATGTCATATTGATGGATATCCAAATGCCTGTCATGAATGGATGTGAGGCGGCAAAGCACATTAAAGGAGAGTGTGCCGTTCCGATAATAGCACTCACGGCCTCTTCAAAGCGTGAATATTGTGACACACATGATCTTGCGTATATTGACCGATTCGTGTCCAAACCAATCAATGCGGTTGATCTGCAGCGAAATATACACGAATTGGTGCTGACTCACATTTCCTGAGCCAGTTCCAAGTATTTTTTGGTCAGTTTGATGGAGGGATCTTTTGAATAGACCTCTTTCAGGTACTTGATGGACAGTGGTTTTTGGCCGGATAGGTAATAGTAAATGCCTTTGTTTCTTAAAGCAAAAAGGTTTTTGCTGTTTTGTCTTAAGCTGAAATTAATGTCTTCAATACCTGATTCCATTTGCCCATCAAAAAGGTAATAAAGTCCCCTGTTATTATAGAAGTAAGCTTGGCCAGAGTTGAGGTCAATGGCCTTGTTTACCCACTTTAGCGCATCAGCTATAGAGTCCTTTTCGAAAGCAAGGAGTGATCTCAAATTATAGATGTTAGCCTCTTTTGGGTGAAGATTTTCAGCAATATTGAGGTTTGACTCGGCTGATTTATAGTTTTCCTGATAATAATGTATTGTGGCCTTGTTTACATAAAGATCTGCAATGGTGCTATCCTGATTAATGGCCTGGTCGAATGCCTGAAGGGCCTTTTCATAATCACCGAGCGTTTCTTGAACTAAACCACGAAGAAAATAGCCCCTGTAATCTTCCGGAGCGATAGAGATGAGCCTGTCTGCATTGGATAGTGCATTATAATTGGCACCATTGTCAAAATTGGCAATGCCACGGTGGTAGTAGGCATCGGCAAATTCAGCATTGATGGAGATGGCCTTGCTGAAATCACTAATGGCGCGTTGGTAGTCCGCCATGTTATAAAATGCCAGTCCGCGATTGAAGTAGGCGTCTGCAAAGTTTTCATCCAAGTCCAGCGCTTCATTATATAACGCTACAGCTCCTTCGTAGTCATTTTCCATCATCTTATTGTTTCCCTTTAGCAGGAATCTCCCCTTTTTGTCCTCCCTAGAGTCACAGGAAATCAATAAAAAGCAAAATATTGTTACAGAAAGTAGTAGCTTTAGTTGTCTCGTATTGGAAATCATAGCCATATGTTATGCCGTAAAGGTAAGCATAACTGTAAAAAAACAGTTGAAAACTGTCAGCTTTGACAAGTAAAAAATACAATAAAGGTGATTTTGTTATCCATCAGAACATGTTTTTGTTTACCTTTTGACATGCATATTTCCTTTGGGGCCAGATATGCTTTGGAGAGGTCCCTCAGCAAATATGGTTTTATTTTAGGGACATATTGGCTAATTTTGAGGCACTTTACGTTATATGAAATGGCATATTCCAGTAAATGAAGCTGATATTAAGGGAAATAAGCATTTTCCATAAAAGAACTAAATCCAAATAGCACTATGAGTAAGGTTACGATTTATCATAATCCAAGATGCGGGAAGAGTAGGGATACCCTGAAATTGATTCAGGAAAAAGTGTCCGATGATGACATCAAAGTGATCAAATACCTTGAAGATGTACCTTCAGAGGGAGAGTTGAAAGATATCCTTACCATTCTTGGTATCAATGCAGAGGATTTGGTCAGGAAGAATGAAAAGGTATGGAAGGAGAATTTTAAGGGAATGGACTTTTCGGAGGAAGAGCTCATAAAAGTGATGGTGCAAAATCCTAAGCTGATCGAACGACCCATCGTAATCAAGGATGGCAAGGCTGTTATTGGCAGGCCTCCTGAGCAGGTGCATTCCATATTATAATCCTTTAAGGCGTTAATGTCATTTTCGTGAAAAATCCCAAAAAGCATTGGATAATCGCTTCTTTTGTGCTCAGTATAATGCTGCTTATACTGAAGTTTTATACCTACTACCTCACGGGTTCCAATGCCATCCTGACAGATGCCCTGGAAAGCATCGTCAACGTGGTCGCTTCGGGGTTTGCATTTTATAGCATTCACCTCAGTTCTTTGCCACGCGACCAAAACCATCCCTATGGGCATGGAAAGGTAGAGTTTTTCAGTGCTGGCATTGAAGGGGTGCTGATCATGTTGGCCGGGATGTTTATCATTTATCAGGCTATTGTTGGTTTTATCTTTCCTCCAGAACTGACTTCTTTGCCCTTCGGCATGGCGCTGATAGGGATATCTGGGCTTGCAAACGGCACCTTGGGGTACTTGCTGATCGGTAAAGGTAAAGCATATGATAGCTTGACACTTGAGGCAGATGGACGGCATATTTTGACAGATGCCTATAGTAGCTTTGTGCTGATTTTGGGTGTAGGGATCATTTATTGGACAGGAATAGTGGTCTTGGATGGGATCCTTTCTATCATGTTTGCCCTGTATATCATTTTTAACGGCTATCGGCTGGTGCGTAGATCTGTGGCAGGACTGATGGATGAGCGTAATCCTGCATCGATGAGTACAGTGATCAAATTGCTCAACAAGCACCGTAAAAACAACTGGATAGACATTCATAACATGAGGGTTCAGCAGTATGGTGCAGATAAGCATATTGATCTTCACCTTACCTTGCCCTATTATTTTGAACTGACCAAGGTGCATGATGAAGTGGAGGGAATGGAAAGTGTATTGGAAAATGGGCTCTCTGGACATGTAGAGGTGTTTGTACATGCTGATCCCTGTATTCCTGAGAAGTGTTGCCACTATTGTATGGTGAGCAATTGCCCCGTTAGAAAGTATGCCCGAACGAAAAAAATTTCATGGGATACCTCAAATATGACCAAAAACCAAAAGCACTATCATGAACTGATCAGCGACATGGATGAGATTGATTTTTGATGTTTTTTGTTGTATTTGCCTGGTTTTAAATGTTTTACGTTGTTTTTTTCTTGTTTTTTAGGTTAAAATTCTGTAGCTTAAAAGAAAAACGAAATGAGCAACGATAGGAAATTCAAGATTTTTCTGGCGGGCTCTACCATCGCTTGGTTAATCATAGTGGTGATGATTTTTGTGATGTAGCCAGATAAAAAGGATTATGCCATTGAGTACTGTTCGCCATACAGTAGGTTTTTTTAAATGGAAAAGATTTTTGAAGGTAAAAAAGCGGGATGTTACGATATCCCGCTTTTTAAATTTCAGGGAGTTTTTTGGATGGTACTGGATCAAGTAATGTTTTGGAGGGGATAGAATTATCTTTACGGGGGATACCGATTCCCTGTCTTGGGCACCCCCAATGAACACATGGTATTTGGTATGAAGTACACTCATGGCCTAGCCCCATAAGGGCGACACCTCCAGAGCCATGGGTAACCCCCATGGTAAATTAACACATTCAGCCTTCACAGTTTTAGCCGTATGTTAAGATTGATACCTTAGTAGCCAGTAATTTCCAAATTTATCCTGAACTTCACCAAATATGGTTCCCCAATAATTTTCTTCGAGAGGGGCAATGAGTTTGCCTCCTTCCAGCAGATTGGATAAATAGGCTCGGATTTCATTTTCGCTATCACAATCGATCATCATCGAAACCGAATTTCCTTTTTTCAGCCCTTTTTCACCTACCATATCTGTTCCGATAAGTATGGTCTGTCTATGTTTCAGGGAGGCGTGAAGAATATACTTTTTGAAGGCTGGAGGAAGGTTTGTTGATAAAGGAGATTCTCCTACGGTTTGGAATTCCAAGGTTCCGCCCAGGCAGCCTTGATAAAAGCGCATGGCTTCTTGGCAGTTGCCGTTAAAGGTGAGGTATGTGATGACTCTGCTCATGGGAAGGGTTAGGAGGTTTGATTTTGATCAAGCAGCAGGGTATAAAGGTCGGTATTATTATGCCATTTTTATCAGGGGAAAGGCGGCAAAAATAGGGGTTGATCTCGCCATATAATCTGGTTATCTTGTGGCATGAAAAGCGTGTCCATATTAGTGCCGGAGTCCTCTGTTATGGAGGCTGTCGCCGATCCGAGATATATGTTTACGGTAGCCAATAAGTTTTTAGTGGCTGCAGGAAGGAAGCCGCTTTTTGATGTACGGCTTGTCGGTATGTACAAGGAGATAAAACTAGGAGGTGGTGTCTTTTCCGTTTTTCCAGATGCGATGTGTGATGAAGTGGAAGCCACTGACCTGATCATTATCCCGGCACTTTTTGGGGATATGAAGGAGTCGGTAGCATCCAATGTCGGCTTGATCCCGTGGATTCTAAAACAGCATGCACAGGGAGCGGAGGTAGCCTCGCTGTGTGTAGGTGCCTTTTTGCTGGCTGCCACTGGGCTGTTGGAAGGAAAAAAGTGCTCCACACATTGGGCTTATTACAATGAGTTCAGAGGAAGCTTTCCTGAAGTAGAGGTGGTTGATGGCGGTGTTATTACGGAAGATAATGGTATTTATTCCAGCGGCGGTGCCAATAGCTATTGGAATTTACTCTTGTACCTGTTGGAAAAGTACACTGACCGCGATACGGCCATACTTGCTGCCAAGTATTTTGCAATTGACATAGACAGGGACAGTCAAGGTGCCTTTACCATTTTTAATGGGCAAAAAGATCATGGCGATCTAGAAATCATGAAAGCACAGGAATTCATCGAGCAGCATTATGGAGAAAAAATTACGGTAGATCAACTGGCCCGTATGGTGGCGTTGAGCAGAAGGAGTTTTGAGCGACGGTTTAAGCAGATGACAGGAAATACGGTGATAGCATATTTTCAGCGGGTGAAAATTGAAGCTGCCAAGAGGAGCTTTGAATCGTCTGGAAAGAATATTTCGGAGGTTATGTTTGATGTGGGCTATACCGATTCCAAAGCTTTCAGATCCGTGTTCAAGAAAATCACCGGGTTGACACCCAATGCCTACCGAAACAAATATCATAAGGTCTTGCCTGCCATTTGAAAAAAGTTTTTACCTTGGTCAGGGTAATTGCTTCCCAGCGTGTCCTAAGATCAAGGACGGAGAAAGACTCCAAAATTCCAACAAGATATGTGAAGAAATAACCGTTTGATAACACAAATGGGTTAACCTTAAATGCAAAATCCCGTTTGCTGTTGACAGTTGTAGGTGTTTGTCTTGCGAGCAGCACCAAATCGAAGAATTGGTTTTTCAGATCTAAACATCTTGGGACATTATTTAGTTATCAATTTTTAAAAAATGTAATCAATCAAACCAAATGAGGGAAAACATGAGAACAAGCTCACAAAAGAGTTTGTTGAGAAAAATATTGCTTTTTGGCATCTGCCTGGGACTAGGAAATATGGCCGTTTGGGCACAGACCAAGCACACCATTCGAGGAACAATGGAAGATGCATCCACTGGGGAAGGGCTTATTGGGGCTACGATATTTGTAAAGGAACTTAGCACTGGAGGAACCAGTAATGTATATGGGTTTTATTCCTTGACCATCCCAGAAGGACAATATACTTTGACCTATAGTTTTGTCGGCTATGAATCAGTGACCAAAACCATTACCCTTGATGGAGATAAGACTATTGATGTGGAGTTGGTCCCTGGATCTGCCGAACTAGAGGAAGTGGTGGTAAGTGCCGAGCCCGAAGATCAAAATGTGCGCTCCACCCAGATGAGCGTCAATAAACTGGACATGCGGGAAGTGGAATCCATTCCAGTGGTATTTGGGGAAAAAGATATTGTAAAGACCATACAGTTGCTCCCTGGGATCAAAGGCAACGAAGGAAGTGGAGGATTCTTTGTGCGAGGGGGAAGTGCAGACCAAAACCTGATATTGCTGGATGAGGCCCCTGTGTACAATGCATCACATTTGCTAGGTTTTTTCTCTGTATTCAATTCTGATGCGATCAAGGACTTGTCCATCTACAAAGGCCACATTCCTGCTGAATATGGCGGAAGGGCATCCTCTGTCTTGGATATCAAAATGAAAGAGGGTAACACCAAGAAATTTGCCGCACAAGGCGGAATAGGGTTGATTTCCAGTCGTGCTACCATCGAGGCTCCGATAGTGAAGGACAAGGGGTCATTTGTCATTTCTGGCCGAAGGACCTATGTAGATCTTTTTTTGAAGCTTTCCAATGATGATGATATCAATAAATCCACGCTGTACTTCTATGACCTGAATGCCAAGGCGAATTACAAGTTTGGCGATAAAGACCGGGTGTTCGTTTCAGGATATTTTGGAAGGGATAATTTTGGTTACGCAGATCTGTTTGGGTTTGACTGGGGAAATGCCACCGGTACTGTCCGCTGGAACCACCTGTTCAATGATCGCTTGTTTTTAAACTCCACTGTCGTGTTCAGTGATTATAATTATGTGGTGGACATCGCTGGAGAGGAAGAGGAGAATGATGGATTTAAGGTGACTTCTTCGATCAGGGACATTAGCTTGAAGGAAGATTTCGAATATTATATCAATCCTGATAACACGTTGAAGTTTGGGGCTGGACTAATCCGTCATAATTTCGTGCCTGGTAAAATCTCCCCTCAGGGCGACAGTTACATCAATGCACAGACATTGCAGAATAAATATGCTTGGGAAGCCGCGGCCTATGTCTCCGAGGAGCTGAAGGTTTCGCCTTCACTGAGTGTCAATGGCGGTCTCCGCTATTCGTGGTTTGCTCAAGTAGGGCCTGGGGAAGTGTTTACCTATGATCAGGATGGCGATGTAGTAAGTTCAAAGGATTATGATAAAGGGGAGATTGTAGAAACGTACGGAGGACTGGAACCACGTCTTGGCTTGACCTATATGCTAAATGATGAAACTTCGCTGAAGGCATCATACGGACGGAACCGCCAGTACCTACACTTGGTGTCCAATTCTACCTCTGGCACTCCTATAGACCTATGGATTCCCAGCAGCAATAATGTCAAGCCGCAGATAGCTGACCAGATTGCCATGGGATATTACAGGAATTTTAAGGATAATATGTATGAAACGTCCTTAGAGGTATATTATAAGGACATGCAAAACCAAGTTGACTACCGTACCGGTGCTGAATTGGTTTTCAATGAAAATGTGGAGTCACAATTGCTTTTTGGAAAAGGCTGGTCTTATGGAGCCGAGTTTCTATTGCGAAAAAACACGGGGAGGCTGACGGGTTGGGTCAGCTACACGATCTCTAAGACAGAGCGGGAATTTGCCGGAGTGGATTACGGGGAAGTTTATCCTGCCAGTTGGGACAGGCCACATGATTTTTCAGTGGTAGGGATTTATCAACTGAACAAAAAATGGAACCTGTCTGCTTCTTTTGTCTACCGCTCTGGAAATGCGGTGACCTATCCTGTTGGGAAGTATGAAATGAAAGGTGAGGTCATCAATATGTATGGAAAGCGAAATAATAATCGCATGCCAGATTATAACAGGCTGGACATCGGTGCCACGATGAAGCTTAAGGAAACCAAGAAGTTTAGCTCTGACCTGAATTTTTCCATCTACAACGTATATGCGCGAAAAAATGCTTATTCCATTTCATTTCGCGAAAACAGGGACGACCCCACCCAGACCGAAGCGGTGAAAATAGCCCTTTTCAGTATTTTACCATCCGTAACTTATAATTTTAGATTTAAATGATCATGAAAAAATATAGTGGACTAATCTTATTTTTGGCGGTGACCTTGATGGGGTGTGAGGATGTGATCGAGCTAGACCTGGATGAAGGGGAGGCCCGAATAGCGATAGAGGGAATCGTTACCGACCAGCCCGGGCCATATACGGTGACCATTACCGAGTCTGTGGGTTTTTATGAAGACAATGTGTTTCCTCCCATTAGTGGTGCCTTCGTGGAAATTTCCGATGATCAAGGAAATGCAGAAGTGCTGGTGGAAACAGAGGACGGGCTGTATCAGACTACGGATCTCCAAGGTCAAAGGGGGGTGACATACACCCTCACCGTAGAGCATGAAGGTCAGACTTATACCGCTCAAAGCCGGATGCCAGAAGAGCAGGTGGCTATTGATTCCCTGGGGTTCCGGTTTGAAGAAGAGTCGTTGCTAAATAAGGAAGGGTATTATTTTAAAGCATATTTTGAAGATCCTCCAGGCTTGGGCGATTACTATAGCTTCAATGTCTTTATCAATGGAGAGGTGTATGTCTTTGATTTTGACGGTGAGATGATCGAAGATGATAATTTTTGGCTTTACAGTGACAAATACACGGACGGAAATGCCCAAGATTATGATTTTCCTCATACTCTTGAAGAAGGAGATGATGTTTATGTCGAATTAAGGCATTTGGAAAAATCTACCTATGACTATTATCGTATGCTCGTAGATGTTATTGACGGGGGAGGCGTGGCTCCGTCCAACCCAATTTCAAATTTTGGTGATACTGCCCTGGGGTATTTCGGCGCTTTCTCGGTGAGCAATATTGAGGCTACTGTGGAGGAATAAAGGATACTGCCCTCCGATAGAGGTGATATCCATTATCGGGGGGATTCACTTTTATCCGTGTGATCATGATATTGGTCATTTTTCACGCTTTAAATCTTTATGGTTTTTTTGTTCAGGGAATATTATATAGTTTTGAGGGTTGCCCTCACTTTTAAATTCTGGTAAAAAAGTGACTTAAGGGGTGTTTTTGAGGTGGTTTTTGGTCATCATGGATTTGCGTGTGTCTGTAATAGCTTTTAACGTTACCGGAACATTGTCGAAATCCTTGTAGGATACTCGATCTAGGTTTTTTGGGCCCTTTCCTTTTTTGTCTTGAAAAAATCTCAAATACTTTGTTATAGAAAATTAACTTTATGAGAAGAATAATGAGAACTTATGTAGTATTTCACATGGTTTTTTTTGTCTTGGGACAAGTCATTGCCCAGCAGGACACCACTTGGTTTGACCAGGATTGGGAGGAGACGACCAAGGACAGCGCAGCTTTTTACAGACCTACACCTCAACCGAAAGGAAATGGGTTTTCGCTGGTTGATTATTATATCTCTGGTGCCATGCAGATGGAGGGCATTTCTCTGTCAAAGGATGAAGAGGTTTTTGAAGGGGTGGTGAAGTGGTATCATGAAAACGGTCAGTTAAAGCAGAAAGCAACCTATGAGACAGGGGTGCTCCATGGAGAGTTTGTTGATTATTATAATGGCGAACCTTATGCCACTGCTCAATATACCAATGGCAAGGTTTCCGAGGGACTAATCCTCACATTTAATCAAGACTATCAGTGCTATCGTCTCCTAGAGTACCAGGATGGAAAAGCCGTCCGCGAAAAGTTGTTTCTAGAAATGCCTGAAAAGGGGATGATTATAGATTCCCAAATTAAGAAAGGTGATGAAAAGAATCTGCTGAGGGTATCCTATTATGATGGAAAAGGAAATGCACTGGGGGAGATAGAAATGAATGCGGATGATGTTCAAGATCCTTCCGTTTACGATGGTGTACAGATAAATTACTACTACGCTCCTATCAAGCAAAAAAGCGCAATGGTATATGATAAGGGGGCACTTCAGGAGGGTACTGTGTGGTATGCATCAGGTGAGGTTCGTGAAAAGATTACCGTCGAAAATGATACCATTCATAGAGTTTATTTTGATGAGGATGGAAAAGCGTTAGGTGAGTTGACCAGCACGGAAGGAGAGGGGCAAGGCTGGTATTCTTCACTTGGAGGGCCGGTAGAAGGCATATTGATAAAGTTCAGTGAAAGTTATTTTCATGACAAACCAACAATCTTGTACAAGGAGCAATACCGTAAAGGAAGTCTCGTGGAGCGGGAAGATTTTTATGAAAATGGAGAAATACAGCTACGAAGTGTTTATGGGGAGGATGGTCTGGCAAAAACGATTTCTTATAATAAAGAGGGGCAAGTAACACACCAACTAATTTATAAGGATGGGGAGCCTTTTGAGGGATCGTTTTATGATAGTAATAAAAATGAAGCGTTTACATATGTCCAAGGAGAATTGACCAAGAAAAGTAGTCTGTATGAAGATGGTAGCAATTTTGAAAGCAGAGAGGGGAATAAGAGTGTTTTTTATGATCAAAAAGGGGAGGTTATCGGTGAATTGACTTATAAACCTAACAAGTATGGAGATAACGTCCCTTACAATGGAACCTTATTCCAGTTGAATTATAAGGGGAGATTGTATATGGAGGAAGATTATCAGGAGGGTATCCGCACCAGACATGCTTACTACAGTTATTCCAGCAATAAGGATAAGATGATCAAGGAATCTGAAACCTTTTATGATGGTAAAGGTAAGAAGGCACGATATAAATACTATTATAAAAGTGGAGGGTTAAGAGAGGATATCATTTATGCGAACGGATATGAAGAAAAATCGACTACTGTTTATGATGAAAAAGGAAATATACTTGCGGAAATGACCTATCTTCCCGATCGGCACGGTACTGAGTATACTTTTTTTAGGGACAGAGATGATGTACAGTATATCAAAAAATATAATGAAGATGGCCGGCTGATCTATGAGAAACGGTATGGAGAGGATTATAGTGAGAAAGATCGTCATGGTAATTATTTGATTTTCTTGGAAGAAGAGATAGATTATGACGGAGAGGCCCATTTTTATGATTTACATGGGGAAGTTTTAGCAGAAGCCACCTATAGAGATGCGGAGCCTTGGGAAGGAGTGGTAAAGGATGGAACTGCGTATGAGTATAGGCTGACCCCTTATGCAGCAGGTGAAAAACATGGAGAAGAAAAGCGAATACTGCACTCTGGGGGTAGCGCACCCATCGTCATCGAGCGTACAAATTATGTAAATGGATCCCGTCATGGTAAGCACACGACCTACAATCGTAATGGAGGCCTTGAAAGTGAGGAAAACTATTCCGATGGATTATTGGACGGGGAATGTGTTTATTACAACGAAGAGGGGGCTGTGCGGAATAGGATTGTTTATAAAGGTGGCAAGCCGATGGATGGTTTGGTGATTTCGTATTATGCTTCGTATCAAAAGCCACTCTCGACAAAAAGATCTTTTTACAAAGAGGGAACTCTTTATAAAATAGAAAAGTGGACAGAGGATAAATTGTCCCAACAGATAATGATAGATGGAAACCAGATAAATGCCGCCATATATGATGAGCAAGGACACGAAAAAGCCAAATTTAACGTAGTGGATGCAGAGAACAAGACTGGGGAAGTAACCTATACCAATACAAATAGCAACAATCAAAAAGTGGTGGAACGCGGCGAATTTAAGGATGGATTGCCCTTGAGCGGTTCTTTTTATCTCCATGAGTTTACCGTTGGCTATCAAAGCATCAAGCAGGATGAAGCCATAGCCAAAATAAAACTGGAAGTGACTGATGATGAGTACAGCATTAGCGCATTGGATGAAGACGGGACGGTGGTCTTCTCTGTGATAGAAAAAAAAGGGCTGGAAACATCTTATTTTTTAGAAAAAATATTGGATCCATATTCCTTCTATTATAATGTAATGCCTGAGTTTTAAGTAGAAGGCTTGTTTAATTACATGCATGGCATTCCTTGAAGTTATTTAATTCAGGCAAAAAGCATCAGACCTAGCGGAGTCGAGGTCTGACGTCTAGCCTTCGACTCCGCTCAGGCTGACCTCTCACTACTAATAGTGTAAAGTCGATTTCCCTGCAAACAGACTTATTTTCTTGCAATTTCAATTCTTCCGGACATCCGTTGGGGGAGATTATAACAATTCCATTTGCATAAAGCGGGTTTTAAAAAAAGTCTTTTTTCAGGTATCAAGATGGCTCTTTATACTGTGCGCGCTCGTATGACGCGGATGCATATATGGTATAATCACGTCGAGGATTTTGCATCTCCATGGTTAGATTATTTTTAATCGATGGTTTTGGAAAAACTAGTTTTTTATGTGGTAAAAATATGTTAAGTTTAAATGTTTAAACATATAAACAATATAAAACCCAAAAAACTATGAAAACACATTTATGCTTGCGCACAAAACATAAAGTGGTGTGGAAGGCTGCCATGGTCTGCATCGCTTTTATGTTTTTGCTGCTTTTCCAGATGACAGGTTATGCCCAAGAGCAGGGCACCACCTACAAAGGTGTGGTGTATGATAATGCCACCAAAGAACCACTCCCGGGAGTGAACATCCTGGTGAAGGGTACCGGGCAAGGAGTCGTTAGCGATATTGACGGTAAGTTCAGCATTACCGTTGATTCGCCTGATGCGGTTTTGATCTTCAGTTTTATCGGGATGGAAACCCTCGAATATCCCCTTACAGGACAGACCACACTCGAGATCAATATGGATCCCAGCGAGGATAGCCTCGATGAGGTGGTAGTCGTGGGGTACGGTACCCAGAAAAAATCTGACCTCACCGGCTCTGTAGGCGTAGTAGGAGGAGATGAGATTCTTCAAGCACCCGTGGCAAATGCCTTACAGGGCATGAAGGGAAAAGTAGCCGGTGTAAACGTGTTTTTGAACTCAGGATCACCTTCTTCCAGTCCAAGGGTACTCATCCGCGGACTAGGGACGATTAACTCATCATCCCAGCCACTCTACGTGGTAGATGGTGTGGTCATGGAGAATATCGAATTTTTAAATCCGAATGATATCGAGAGCATGGAAGTATTGAAAGATGCTTCTTCTACGGCAATCTACGGTGCGCGTGGTGCCAACGGGGTAGTAATGGTCACTACCAAAAGAGGGGCCAAAAACACTGGTACTACGATTGGATATGATGGCTATTTCAGTGTAGGGGTGCTTCCAAAAAAAATGGACGTGCTCAATGCGGAAGAATTTATGGAAGTCCTCGAGCAGGGATTTGCCAACCATAGTAAATACCGACCGGATGCGCCTATTCCTGATTTTACCACAAACGATCCGAATCTTTTTGATGAAAACGGCAATCCGCTATATGATACCGATTGGCAGGAGGAAGCGACCAGAACGGCCCTTTCCCATAACCATCAATTGTCCTATCGTTCCAAGGCAGAGAAATCTTCTTTTGGTGCCTTTGTCAATTATACTGACATGCAGGGCATTATGCTGAACAACTATTTGAAACGTGTAAATGGTAAGTTTGCGTTCGATGCTGATCCAAAAAAATGGTTTTCGGTGGGACTGAACCTATTGGCTAATAGCACCACAGAGAACGTATTCGAAGAAAGTGGAGGTCACCAGATGCCAAGACGTTCCATGATCGAGATGCCTGCCATATTCCCGGTCAAGTTTCCCGATGGCACTTGGAGCAATTCCAGTATGGTCGAAGATCCCTATGGACTGGAAGCCATTCCCAATCCGGTACACGTGTTGACCACACAGGACAGGTTGAGAAAAAGAACCAAGCTGTTCGGGAACATCTATACGACCTTCCATATCCTTCCCGGACTGGATCTAAGAACCCAGTTTGGCTTTGATAAAAATGACTTTAATGAGCAGATTTACAGTCCGACCGACCTGATCAATATCTCCTCCCCAAACGGCTATGCGTATTTGGGCAATGAAAGAGTGCTGTATTGGCAGCAGGAAAATTATTTGACCTTTACCAAGGACTATGGGGATCATGGAATTAATGCAATGGCTGGGCTTAGCTGGCAAAAAAGAACGTCCGAGTATTTTAATGTAAGTGCCACTGGATTTTCCGATGATACCTTTAAGTTCAACAGGATGCAGTCTGCCAGTCAACCGGGAACGCCCAATTCTGGATACGATGAGTGGAGTATGAACTCTTATTTTTTACGAGGCAATTACAACTATAAGAGCAAATACCTGTTGACTTTTACGGGAAGGGTGGACGGTTCGTCCAGGTTTGGTGAAAACAACAAGTATGGCGTATTCCCATCCGTTGGTGTGGGGTATGTGCTTTCAAAAGAGCCTTTTATGCAAGGCCTCTCCGGTACCGTGGATGAGCTTAAGATAAGGTCAAGCTACGGGATTACCGGTAATACCGAAATCCCTACTTACCAGTCCTTGGGTACGGTCTCCACTGGTACCTCGCTGATAAACGGATCCAGGGCGCCGATCAGTTACGTCAATCGACTACCCAATCCTGACTTGGAATGGGAAAAGACACGTCAATTTGACATCGGTATGGACCTGACACTTCTGGAAAGGGCATTGGTGTTCAGTTTTGATTATTACCATAAACTGACCACTGACCTATTGCTGGACAGACCGGTTCCTTCTTCTACCGGTTTTGCTGCTGTCAGGGACAATATCGGATCGGTATCCAACAGAGGGATTGAAGTGTTGGTGAGGGCCTTTCCAGTTACCAATGCCAATTTCAGTTGGGAATCTACCCTGAATTTTTCCTATAACGAAAACCAAATCGAACAGCTCGGTGAAAATGACGAGGACATCTTTCCTGGTCCCAACTGGGTCTCTGGTAGCCAGACCATATTGCGCGTGGGGGAATCCCTGAGCTCCTTTTGGGGTTATGAGCGATTGGGTACCTGGGGTACGGACGAAGCCACTGAAGCTGCAGAGGTAGGAGCTATTCCTGGGGAAGCAAAGCGGAGCGCAGAAAGAAAGATCATCGGAAACGGACTTCCGCATTGGACAGGTAGCTTTATCAATAATTTCTATTATGGAAATTTTGACCTGACCTTAGATATCCAGTTTGTGGCAGGGGTGGATATACTGCAGCAATTTTTTCATTCTACTCAAGACCGTACCGGTTATGCCAGCGGCCTGAAAGACGTGCTCTATGATGCTTGGACAGAGACCAATCAGAATACCATGGTGCAGCAGATCAGGAACGGTCCTTATTCTGGTCAAAACAGTGAAGTGGACAGCCATTGGGTGGCCGATGGCTCTTATATCCGGGGTAACCTGATATCGTTGGGTTACTCATTTGACCAGTCCCTATTGGACAGGATCGGCATGAATAAGTTGAGGGTGTATGCCAGTGTGCAGAATGCCTTTCTTATACATTCCGATGAATTTAAAGGATATGACCCTGAGGCATCTTCTTGGGAAGGCAACCAATGGGGTCAGAACATCTTCTTTTTCCAATATCCTCGGCCAAGGACCTTTACCCTTGGGTTGAGCCTGCAGTTTTAACCGAAAAATTAATCTTATGAAAAAGTTATCGATTATATACTTGGTGGCAGTGGTGCTTTTATCTTCCTGTGAAGGCTTTTTGGAAGAAAAGCCCAAGGATGAAGTGTCCTCCACCCAATATTTTGCCCGGCCTGAACACGCACGGGACGCAGTAAATGCCTTGTATAGGACAGGGGCCATGCAGCTTTATGAGGCCAATGGCTCGTATGCTGGGGCCAGGATCATGTTCGGTCCTTATTTGTCTGGATTTGTGGACAATGAATACAAAGGACAGGAAGTACATGTACAACGGGGACAGACCATGACCTATGATGGCTTGAACCTATCCAGTTATTTTAATTCGATGTGGTCGGACATATACCAAGGGATATCCAGGGCAAATAATGCCATCAAATATATCCCAGAAACTCCCGGGCTTTCGGAAAGTGAAATGGATAAATACATGGCAGAAGCAAGGTTTTTTAGGGCGTTCAACTATTATTACCTAGTAAGGATGTTTGGGGCAGTTCCCTTGATTACCGAACCCTATGAAAGTTTGGAAAACCTGTTTCCCGAGCGGACAGCTCCATCGCAGGTCTATGCCCTCATTACAGAAGACCTGGAAGCAGCGATTTCGAGTGGAGGACTTGCGGATGTAGTCATGACAGCCAATAGTGGCAGGATTTCCGCATCGGTGGCCCAGATGGTATTGGCCGAAGTGTACTTGACCATGAGTGGTGAAGCTGTAGGACAAGACCACTATGCCAATGCGGCACAAGTAGCTAGGGAGATCGTGGAGTCCGGTCAATATTCACTATTTCAACACTCCAGAAACGGGGAGGGACAGCTCACCGAAAACGGGTCTGCCTATAACAAACTAAAGGACAGTGAGCAAGTACCTGGAGAGTATATCTATTATTACGAATATGAGATAGGAATAGCCAACAATATCTATCCAAGCTGGTGCTATCCGTCCACCATTTCTCCCTTACTGGCCTATGCTATCGCCAATAATGCCTATGGGCCTACCAATGACCTGATCGCTTCTTATGATCCGGACAATGACCTTCGTGTACAGGAAAAGCAATATTTCCATTCTTCAATCGAACTGGATGGGGAAACTGTGGAATTTCAACGGGCTCCCTATATGTGGGAGAATAAGGAAGCTGCTTATGAAACAGCCCTTTCAGGACGTGAAATGCCGATCTATACTTATGCCGACGTACTTTTGATCGGTGCTGAGGCAATTGCCAGGTCTGAAGGGGTGACCAGTGAGGCAGTGGATTACCTGGCCCAAATCCGTGAGAGAGCTTACTGGAACAGTTCTCCGGAAGCCATTCGAAGCGAGTTGGCTAACTTGTCCGCAGACCAATTTGTAGAGGAGGTATGGAAAGAAAGGGTAAGGGAGCTCGTATTTGAGTTTCCTATTTGGTTTGATGTCATGCGGACAGGTAAATTCCCTAGACCCGTTGGGGACGGCTCTGGAGACATCATGTTTGTCGATGCGGTCGGTGCTACCAACTATTTTAACGGTACCATCAAAGAGCATAACATGTTATTTCCTCTGCCCGATCAGGAATTGCAGCGCAACCCTTCACTGGAGCAAAACCCTGGTTATGCAAATTGATGATTGATAAATGAAGAAGGCTGTTCCGAAGCAATACTCAATACTGCGCGGAACAGCCTTTTATTACTCGACGATTGCCATAAAGAATATGGTATAAAGCATTCGGAGCAGTGGAAGCTGTTTTCTTGTAAATCCTCTAAATCCGCAAAATTTAATATAAAATGAACAGATTGAGCCATCAGCCAATGGTACCCGTTCACGAAACGGATCAGCCATCGAATTCCTATACCTTATTTCCATCCTTTGACTTGGGATCCTCGCGGATTGGCCAAGGTTACGATAGCCTCTTTGACCAGATCAATGCCGGACAGGTACTGATCATGGATGGCTATGTGGGTGTTGACTGGCAGGAAATCAGCACTGCCCTAAAACAATATCTGACCAAGCAAAACTTGGCGTTTGAGTTGATAGATATTACCGATTTCTATCAGCCAACCTCTGCGATTCTAGACATGATTGCTCCGGATTTAGGAGGGGACGATCCAGTTTTCGGAAAGAAAACCCAGCGGTGCATGGCAGATTATATGGATGGAAAAAAGCTAGAGACTTTAACCCTTCCATCCGACCAGATCAGGGTCATATACGGTTGTGGTGCCTCCCAAACGGGGATCGAGGGAACACTGGTTTATTTTGACTTGCCCAAAAACGAACTCCAATACCGTATGCGCGCTGGCAGTATCCAAAACCTCGGTTGTAGTGGACAGGAAAAGAATGCCAAGCAAATGTACAAGCACTTTTTCTTTGTAGACTGGGTAATCTGCAATAAGGAGAAAAAGACATTATTGCCCACAGTGGATTATATCGTTGACCAGCAACGTCCGGGGCAGCCTACTTGGATGAAGGGGGATGATTTTCGGCAAGGGCTAGAGGTAATGTCCCAGTCTTATTTTAGGGTACGCCCGTGGTTTGAGCCGGGGGTTTGGGGTGGTCAATGGCTTCGTGAACACATTCCGGAGCTTCCACAGAATGAACCCAACTATGCATGGTCCTTTGAGATGATTGTTCCTGAAAACGGTCTGATCTTTTCTTCCGACGGGCTTCTTTTGGAGGTTTCTTTTGATTGGTTGATGTATCAGGCTGGAGAAAATGTCCTAGGGAAAGCGTATCATCGGTTTGGCGATGATTTCCCTATCCGGTTTGACTTTCTGGATACCTTTGACGGGGGCAATCTATCCTTACAGTGTCATCCAACTGACGAGTATGCAAGAGTCCATTTTGGTGAAAAATTCACTCAGGATGAGACCTACTATATCTTGGATAACCGGTCAGGAGCCAGTGTTTACCTCGGGTTTCAAGAGGGCATTGAGCCGGAGAATTTCAGAAAGGAACTGGAAAAATCCATTCATGAGAAATCAGTATTGGAAGTAGAGCGATTTGTCCAGAAGTTTCCTAGTGAAAAGCATGGACTATATCTAATACCCAATGGTACCGTCCATTGCTCAGGAGTGGACAACCTGGTGCTGGAGATCAGCGCCACTCCGTATATCTATACCTTCAAAATGTACGATTGGCAACGGTTGGACCTAAATGGAGAGCCTCGGCCTTTGAATGTGGAGCGGGCCTTTGACAACTTGGATTTTGAGAGAAAAGGGGATGAAGTCAAACGTACCCTCATTTCGCATCCTGAAGTGATCGAAAGTGGATCGGATTGGCAATTGGTGGAACTGCCTACCCATGAACAGCATTTTTACAAGATCGTGCGCTATGAATTTGATACTGAAATTTCAGTTACCACGCATGGACAATGCCATTTGTTAATGTTGGTCGAAGGAGAAAGCATTTCCCTGACCACCGAAAATGATGGGCATGCCAAGTTCCATTATGCCGAAACATTTGCAGTTCCTGCCGCTGCCAATAGCTATAAGTTAACCAACCAGGGCTCCTCCCGGGCAATGGTAGTCGTTTCCTATGTCAAGGATTCTGCCTGTTAGCTTGGGATGATAAATATGATATGGAATGGTAATGAAAGCCTTTTTTATGAATTATAAGCTAATGAGAAGTGTGGTTTTGGCGGTCATGGCCATGACGGTACACTGTCAGCCACTATCGGCACAGCAATATAAGGTCTTCCAGCTTGGAAGTCCATCGGGCAATGGTCATGGTTTTGCGCTATATCCTGACGGTTATGAGGATTTTATCGCCCAAGATTTTGGATTTGAGGATCGGATATTTTGGATCGGTAGGGATGATCCGCAAACTGATTTTCCTTATGTCCTTCCAGGTCCAAAAGATGCATGGGGAGGGACAGGACACACTGCAGGAATCCGTTCCCATTTTCTAAACCTGGCCTTCGAGCTTGATGAGTTCCAGCCAACCACCGGTCAGCTTAGGATAGACCTTGCAGATGCCGATTCATTACATGCCGCCATACTGAAAGTCACTGTCAATGGTAAAGGGCACCATTACCAATTAAAACCAGGAAAAGGGACAGCCCTTAAGGGCAAAGGATCAGCAAAAGGGAAGGAGCAGTTGGTCGTTGTTGACTTGCCTGAGGGGCTTTTAAAAAGTGGAATGAACAAAATTACGTTGACCAGCCTTGATGGGAGTTGGTTGGCTTTTGATCACATTTCCCTTTCGGCTTCAAGTCTGTTAAAGGTACAGCCCCCTGAGCGAGCAGTAGTGGGGGAGATAAGTCCAGCCTCATATCAAACAGAGGGAGATGCAGGACTTCACCAGCCGCTGCTGGTGGCCGCTTATCACCTTGAAGGCTCCCCAGAGATTATCGTTGAATTGGACGGAACCGAAATCCTTCGCCAAGGTTTGGTGGCCGGTGAATACCTGCTGGAAGCTCCCATGCCTGTCGTCCACAAGGAAAAAGAAAGCCATTATAAGATCAAACTGGATGGGAGTACGGTAAAAGAGGGCACTGTAAAAAGAATGCCCCAAAACACCAGAAAATGGAGCCAATATGTCAATACCCTCATAGGAGCGGGGCATTCCAGGTGGATGATCGCGCCGGGGCCTTGGATGCCTTTTGGGATGGTAAAGCTAAGCCCGGACAATCAGAACTCCGGTTGGCAGGCGGGCTATGACCCTACTTTCGAATCGATTGGGACTTTTAGCCATATCCATGAATGGACTATGGCCGGCCTGGGGACTTTTCCGACGATTGCGGGGCCTGTACAGACCACCGTCGGTGACCAAGGTGATGTCCAGACAGGTTACCGATCTTCATTTGACAAACAAACAGAGCAGGCTGGAATTGGAATGTACAAAGTACATCTGACCGATACGGATATCTGGGCTTCCCTTACTTCCACGGAGAGGGCGTCGATGCAGCTATACGAATATGGAAAAGGGGATCTCGGGCGGATCATGATCGATCTGGCCATTCCTTCTGAGTACCGGTACCAGATAGAATCCTGCGAGATTACCCGTGTTTCTCCTACACGGATAGAAGGCAAAAGCCATCAGCTGACCCCAGATGCATGGTCCAAGGGAGTGGGGCAGGATTATATCGTTCATTTTGTGATTGAGTTTGACCGCCCATTTGAGCGGTTTTCCCATTGGAAAGACGGTGAGATCCTTCATGGCACTGACTTAGTGGCTAAGGAGCCGAAGAATGCAGGTGCTTTTGTTGAATTTGACTTACAGGATTCCAAAAGTGTGAAAATGAGAACGGGAATATCCTATGTGAGCATCGAGAATGCTGCTGAAAACCTGTCCAAGGAAATTTCCACACCTTTTGGATGGGACTTTGATGCGGTGGTGGCCCATCAACGCGACACTTGGGACAAGCTGCTTGGCAGACTCAAGGTAAGCAGTAATGATGCAAGGGAAAAGGAGCGCTTTTATACCAATATGTACAGGGCTTTGGCCAGTAGGAATACCTTTTCTGATGTGGACGGACGATGGAGGGATGCCGATGAAAATATCCAGCAGCTGGAACGCCCAGATGACCTTGCCCTCGGCTGTGACGCTTTTTGGAATACCTTCTGGAACCTTAACCAGTTTTGGAATCTGGTCACGCCTGATTGGAGCAATCGCTGGGTGCGGTCTCAGCTTGCCATGTATGATAATGCCGGATGGCTCGCTAAAGGCCCTGCAGGAATGGAGTACATTCCCGTGATGGTGGCCGAGCATGAAATCCCCTTGATCGTCGGAGCCTACCAAATGGGCATCAGGGACTATGATGTGCACAAAGCTTTGGAAGCTGTAGTAAAGATGCAGTCCACCGAAGCCACGGAAGTAGGAGGAGGGTTTGCCGGAAACAGAGATTTGGCGCACTACCTCGAATATGGCTACGTGCCCCATGATCTGGGAAGGTTTTCCAATTCCTTGGAGTATAGTTTTGACGATTGGACTGTAGGGCAGTTTGCCAAATCCTTGGGAGAGACCTCCATCTATGAAGCATTTGACAAAAGAGGGGCTTGGTGGAAACATGTTATTGACCCAGCGTCAGGTTACGCAAGGATGAAAAATGCCAAAGGAGAATGGCTGGAAGATTTTGATCCGTTTCGATCCGGTGCCAATCACCATTATGTGGAAGGAAATGCTTGGCAGCTCACCTTTTTTGTTCCCCAAGATGTACCCGGTCTTATGGAGGCTATCGGAAAGGAAAAATTTCTCGAAAGACTGGAATGGGGCTTTTCGGAAAGCGACAGGTGGCGCTTTAATGGCCCCAACGACCAATACTGGGATTTTCCAGTGGTGCAGGGGAACCAGCAGTCCATGCATTTCGCCTTTCTTTTCAATTATGCAGGCAAGCCTTGGTTGACCCAAAAATGGAGCAGGGCCATCATGGACCGGTATTATGGTCATGGGGTTACCAATGCCTATCTGGGTGATGAGGATCAGGGACAGATGAGTGCTTGGTTTATCATGGCTTCACTTGGTCTTTTCCAAGTGGATGGAGGAACCAGGGCCAGCCCTATATATGAAATTGGCAGTCCACTTTTCGGACGAGTGGAAATTGATCTTGGCAACAGGTTTGGAAGAGGAGAGACCTTTACCATCCGGGCCGTGAATGCCGACAGAAAAAACATCTACGTGCAGAAAGCCACCCTCAATGGCAAACCACTTAACCGTTTTTGGTTTGAGGCTGCTTCGCTTCTCAAGGGGGGAGAATTGGTCCTGGAAATGGGCGATACTCCGAACGAGGAATGGGGAAATACCTCCCTTCCCTATTGAGGGAAGCAAAGTACTCGCCAATATGTAAACAACATTGAACAACAATAACCCAAAATTTCATGAAAAACTACTTGGCAATACCTGTATTCATATTATTTGCACTAGCGGTAAATGGCCAAAATAATGGAGAAAATCAGGACAAACTTTCGAATCGCGTTCCTGACAATGAAAAACTTGAGAAGGTAAAGGAAATGGCCTTAAAAGTAGTATCCGAGGGCTTTAATGCAGGGGATGGATACCGGGAGGTCTGGATAAGGGATTATAATACCTTCATTAATATCGCCACCAAAGTTCACCCGAAGGAAACACTAAAGGAAAACCTACTTGTGTTTTTCAGGATGCAGGGAGATGATGGGAATATCATAGATGGCTTTACACCAGTGGCGTCCATAGGAGAAGACGAATCCGATTTTAGTTATTCGGAGCTGGAGCCAAGGTACGCGGGCCACAAAAACACCGTGGAGACCGACCAAGAGACTTCTTTGGTGCAGACTGTCTATAAGTATATCAAGGCTACCGGTGATTTCGCACTGCTTTCTGAAACGATAGGGGGTAAAACGGTAGCTGAGCGATTGGAGTGGTCCATGGATTATCTGATGGAGCACCGTTTTGACAGGGAGCATGGCCTGCTCTGGGGAGCAACTACTGCCGACTGGGGAGATGTGCAGCCAGAGCACGGATGGGGAGTAGATATTGATGAAAACACCCATAGGGCCATTGATGTTTATGATAATGCCATGATGGTCATTGCTTTGGATAACCTGATGGAAATAATGCCAGGTAGCCGTGAAAAGTGGGATCCTATCAAGGGGCAATTGGAAGAAAATATCAGAAAGCACCTCTGGGACACTGAGGCGCAAAAGTTCATTCCCCATGTCTATTTGGAGGGTTCACCTTTTCCAGAAGATTTCAAGGAGAATGAGATTTTTTATTTTGGCGGCACTGCTATCGCCATCGAAGCGGGGTTGCTGACGCATGAGGAAATCGAACATTCCCTGAATCAAATGGTTTCTCTCGTGAAACAAGCCGGTGCGCCCTCTATCGGATTGACAGTTTATCCTCCATATCCGGCAGGCTATTTTGCCAATAAGATCATGAATCCGGAGTACAGTTACCAAAACGGAGGCGACTGGACCTGGTTTGGAGGAAGGATGGTCCTGGAATTGGTCAAAAATGGATTTGTTGAAGAAGCCTACAGGGAAATACAGCCAATGGTCGATAGGGTGATAGAAAACGATGGTTTTTACGAGTGGTATTCAGTCGATAACCAACCGCGTGGATCAGGAACTTTTAGGGGAAGCGCAGGAGTGCTTTATGATGCCATAGTGGCCTTACAGCAATACGAGAATCAGGAAAAATAGGGTAATGGAAAGACCAAAAGCATCACCAGCAAAGGAAGCAGCGTTGCAGGTTGGAGTGGATATTGGTGGAAGCCATATTACGGCATGCCTTTTTGATGACGAGCACCAGGAGCTTCTGCTGGAGTCCATGTCCACCCGGCACCCTGATCCAAATGGAACAGCTGACGAGCTCATAGGTGTATGGGCTGAGGCCATTGAGCAAGCTATGAATCAATCCAATAGACCAATAAAGGGGATTGGAATTGCTGTGCCAGGGCCATTTGATTATGCAGAAGGGATCAGCCTGGTCACCGGGGTGAATAAATTCGAATGTATTTACGGAGCCAATATCAAAGCGGAACTTTCCCGTCGCCTCAACGTGGAAAAATCCCAAATACGGTTTGTCAATGATGCGGCGGCATTTGGCATCGCTGTGACCAAGGTGGGACTTGCCAAAAATGCAGATCGCTGCTTGGCCTTGACTTTGGGAACAGGGCTGGGATCATCGTTTTTGGTTGGTGGTGTGCCGGTGCTTTCAGGTGCAGAGGTGCCCAAAAATGGATGGCTTTATAACGGTGAGTTTAATGGGGAAATGGCAGACGACCATTTTTCTGCCCGCGGATTAGTGAAGCTCTACCAATCTCTTGGAGGAAAGGAAGGGGCAACAGCTTTGGATATTTTTAACCTCACCAAATATGATCCAGTGGCCAGTAAAACCTTTGAACTGTTTGGGGAGCGATTGGGCGCTTTCTTGGATCCGTATGTCCAGCGTTTTGGTGCCCAAATTCTTGTTTTGGGAGGCAACCTGTCACGGTCATTTCCACTCTTTGAACAGCATTTACTTAAAGAGTTGTCCATAAGCAATGTGGTAGTTTCCACTATGCTTGATCATGCCCCGCTGATCGGTGGAGCCATGCTTTTTAATGAGCAATATTACGGGGATTTAGCAAGGGTGATAAATAAGATGAAATGAAAGATATAAGTTCAAAAAGGCTACCGTATGGTAAAATTTTACCAGTGTTGCTGAGTTTTGTGGTAATGGGATTTGTGGATATCGTAGGTGTTTCGACGGGGTATGCGCAGAATGAATTTGACCTTAGCCCAGAAATGGTGCAATTGATTCCTTCTATGGTTTTTGTCTGGTTTTTTGTGCTATCGGTTCCCATTAGCCTTCTCCAGAATAGGGTAGGAAAACGAAACGTTTTGCTTGCCGGGATTGGTGCCACAGCATTGGGAATGGCGATCCCTTTTGTCAGTTTTAGCTATGGGGTATTCCTTTGCTCCTTTGTGTTGCTCGGAATCGGAAATACCTTAATCCAGGTTTCTTCCAACCCATTGTTGAGGGAAGTCGTTACTGCAGAAAAATATCCAAGTATCCTAAGCATTTCACAATTTATCAAGGCTATCAGCTCTTTGTTGGGGCCTTTATTGGTGGCTTTTCTGGCATCCAGGACCGGGGATTGGAAAAATGTGTTTTTGGTATATGGAGTGGTAGCGATCTGTACGGGAGCTTGGCTGGCGAAAACCCCCATAAAAGAAACCCACGAACAAGCTTCGGCAGGGTTTAAAGATTGCTTTAGGCTGTTGAAAGACCCAGTGATTGCCTTTATGGTGTTTGCGATATTTTTGACCGTTGGGATTGACGTAGGAATGAACACCAATATCCAAGGGCTCTTGGTTTCCAAATTTGATCTTACCCTAGAGGATGCCTCCTTGGGAATCAGTCTTTATTTCTTTTCCTTGTTGGTCAGCCGGTTGCTGGGAGCCGTGATCTTGGGCAAAATGAGCCATGTGAAGTTTCTAAAATGGTCTGGATGGTTTACAGTGGTGGCCTTTATGTGCTTGATAGTGTCTCCTAGCCTTGGAGCCACACTGGCTTCCATCATGCTGGTAGGACTGGCCTCGGCAAACTTGTTTCCATTGATCTTTGCATTGACCATCAATAGGACCCCGGAAAGGAGCAATGAAATATCAGGGCTGATGACCATGGCGATTGTAGGTGGGGCCGTGGTTCCGTTCATTATGGGAGTGGTCCAGAAGTCCGCAGGTGTGGATTTTGTGTTTCTCGTCCCTGCAATGGCCGCTGTGGTGCTGTCGTTTTCCTACCGGAAGTTTGTCCGGTAAATTTCAAATAGTGCTCCAATTACTGCCGATAATGAGCATAAATCGATTTTGGACGGTCATTGGAAAACACCAGATGAATCAATAAGTGGAATTAATGACAAATTGCTTAATTTTGTTTTTTGGTAGCCATTCCAAAAAGGGCAGATAATTGAAAATTTAACAGCGTAATGTAGCTTATGGAGGTAAGGGAATTTAAGTTGGACCATAAGAGTGCGATTCCATATCATGTGCAGTTGGAGAAGTACTTAAGGGCATTGATTAAACTGAAGGAATATGCCTCTGGAGAATCGTTGCTGCCAAAAGAAGAGAGTCTCGCCAAGAGGTTTGGCGTTTCCCGAAATACCGTAAGACAGGCTATCGATAAGCTGGTACAGGATGGATTAGTGGAAAGAAAAAGAGGGGTCGGATCAAAGGTCGTGGCACAAAATATATCCACACGTTTAGACCAGTGGATTTCCTTTACGAAGGAAATGCGGGACAAAGGAATTGATGTGGTGGAATATGCCGTGGAGGTTAATTTTGTCCAACCTGACAAGGATGTTGCGAAGGCATTGAATTTGGGGGCAGATTCAGCGGTTTGTTGTCTCAAGCGGGTGAGGGGGGCAAAGGATGCCAAATATTTGTTCAGTATTTCCTATTTTCATCCTCGTATTGGCCTGACAGGATCTGAGGATTTTCACCAACCGCTTTATGAAATGTTGGAAAGGGAATGTCATGTAGTCGTAGTGGTATCCAAAGAAAAACTGAAAGCCATAGCTGCTCCTGCCGTGATTGCCCAGGCATTGGATATAAAGAAAGGGGATCCTGTCCTGAAACGGGAAAGAATCGTACTCGACAGAGGAGACAGACCTGTCGAATATAACTTGGTATATTATGCTACGGATTATTTTTCCTACGATATTGATATCAAAAGGGAGTTGTAAAAATAATTCATTTTGAGCAGTTCTTATAAAATGATTCATGGTTGTAAACCATTATATTATTTCTAACTTTGTTTAAACATATGTACATATCGTGTTTGTGTTGTGCATATGCATTACCTACTATTACCGGACAATAAACCATTGTAAAAATGAAAAGCATAAAAAATTTTGGTGTTTTACTTGGGGTATGCCTACTTTTTGGAACGTCATGTAATTCTTCGTCAGAAGTCGAGGAAAAGAAAGGTTTAGAGGAAGGCTCCTACCTGGAATGGGTTGACCCCAACATAGGATCAGTACATAGTCGCTGGTTTTTTTATACACCCGGAGCTATGCCATTTGGGATGGCAAAGCTCGGGCCGTCCACCAATGGAAGTTATGGGAATAAAAGTGGCTGGGAAGCGGTAGGATATGATGGCAGGCATGAGAGTATTGAAGGTTTTGCAAACCTGCATGAGTTTCAGGTGGGTGGGTTTCTTTTTACTGCCACTACGGGAAAACTGCA
This sequence comes from Echinicola rosea, assembly GCF_005281475.1. Lineage (NCBI taxonomy): Bacteria > Pseudomonadati > Bacteroidota > Cytophagia > Cytophagales > Cyclobacteriaceae > Echinicola > Echinicola rosea. The sequence goes on from NZ_CP040106.1 coordinate 2,926,686, forward strand.
TACTGTGCCCGGAAGTCTGGAAAACCCCGATGAGGGTTACCGTTCCCGGTTTGATAAAGAGGATGAGGTGGCCACACCCGGCTATTATAAAGTCAAGCTGAAGGACTATGACGTCACCGCTGAACTGACAGCGACCGAAAGAGTAGGTTTTCATAAATATACCTTCCCAAAAAGCGACAATGCTTATATTATTCTGGACATTGGGAATCAATTGGGAGAAAGTGGTAAAGTAAAGGATGCCGCTGTTTCCTATCACGATGACAATACCATCGAAGGATGGGTGATTACCTATCCGGAATATGTGAAGAAATACCAGCCTGATGGAGAAGTGAAAATGTTTTTTTCTGCGGTTATTAACAAAACTCCTGAATCGGTAGGTGCTTTTAATGGTGACAACAGAAAAGAGAATCAACATCACACGACTGGAGTAGGAGCAGGGCTTTATTTGGCCTATGATACCGAAGCAGGAGAGTCCATTGAAATGAAAGCGGGGTTTTCTTACACCTCTTTGGAAAATGCAAAAAGGAACCTGCTTGCAGAAGCAAAGGACATAGATTTCGAAACTGCCAAGATACTTGCCCAGAAAAAGTGGAATGAAGAGCTTGGCAAAATCAAGGTATCCGATCCTTCAAAGGAGAATAAAACCAAGTTTTATACAGGACTATACCATGCGCTTTTGGGGAGGGGGCTTGCCAGTGATGTAAATGGCCAGTTTCCTGAAAATGACGGCTCCATTGGCCAGATCCCGTTAGATGCAAATGGTAAACCTGAATTTGATTTTTACAATACAGACTCTGTTTGGGGAGCATTTTGGAACCTTACGCAATTGTGGACCCTGGTGTGGCCAGAATATTACAACGATTTTGTACAAAGCCATTTGGCTGTTTACAAAAATTCAGGATGGATGAGTGATGGATTGGCCAATAGTAAATTTGTTTCCGGTGTCGGGACCAATTTTGTAGGGCTCGTCATAGCAGCGGCCTATCAGGCCAATATCAGGGATTATGATGTGGAATTGGCTTTTAAAGCTGCATATGAAAATGAGGTGAAATATGAAAATAGAAATGAGGGGGCCGGAAAGACAGACCTGAAGCCTTTTGTGGAAAAGGGTTTTATTCCCTATCAACCGGGTTGGGATACCTCACCTGAAGGTTCGGCCTTCTCCGTTTCACATGCCTTGGAGTACAGCTATAGCAGTTATGCTGTTGCTCAATTTGCGAAAGCACTTGGCAAAGATGCGGAATACAATGAACTGATGAGATTATCGCATAATTGGGAAAAAGTATATGATGAAGAAATTGACTTTGTAAGGCCAAGGGTGGCCTCTGGGGATTTTATGAAGGATTTCGACCCTTTTGCACCTTGGGTAGGATTTCAGGAAGGTAATGCGTGGCAATATACTTTCTATGTCCCCCACACTCCTGAAGCATTGGTAGAAAAAATGGGCGACGAAAAATTTGTCAGCAGACTGGACTCTATTTTCACGGTTTCCGAAAAGACAGGCTTCGGGGGAGAAGATATTGACGCCTTTGCTGGATTGTGTTACCTGTATAACCAAGGCAACCAGCCCAATTTGCATATTCCTTGGCTTTTTAACTATACAAGTCAGCCATGGCTTACCCAGAAATGGGTAAGACGTATCTGTGATGTGTTTTATGGGGTGGAGGAGATACATGGTTATGGCTTAGGTCAGGACGAAGATCAGGGACAGTTGGGGGCTTGGTATGTCATGGCTTCCCTAGGCTTATTTGATGTGAAGGGTTTGGTAGAGATGGAGCCTTCTTTTCAGTTTGGAAGTCCTTTATTTGATGAGGTGGAAATTAAGACTGCCAATGGTAAGTCCATTCGGATAACTACTGAAAACAACAAAGAGGACAATGTGTTTATTCAGTCCATAAGACTAAACGGCAAACCTTACCAACGATCTCAAATCAGCCTTGATCAATTAAGAGAGGGAGGGCACATGGAAATGACTTTAGGAAATACGCCCAATAAAGACCTATTTGAAGACTTGTAACTGATAATCATGGAGAAGGGAACCAAACATCCGTGTCAAATTAATGGGCAACCTTCGTCTTGGTCTATCCATTGGGTATAAGGTGGGAATGATTGCCGAGTAAACCTGTTTTTTTCCTAAATCATAACTGACAGAAAATGTCAGCCAATATTGTCATCGGATTTGTCAAATGTCCGTTCCGTGATTTCATGGATTACTTGGTCAAGTTCCCTACAGGAACTGTCGATCCACCCTAGTATTTGTTCGAATGTAACATCATTTTTGCCTATTTCGGTTACTACAGTGAGGATTTTGGACGAGATGTGAAGCTGCTGAATTCCCTTGGTTCCCCGTCTTTTTGGATGGCCACATGACGGAGGCATTCATATGGATTCGGCCAATTTCCAAAGGATGAAAATATAGGTGATCGGGCTGTAATAACGCTCCGACTACCTTAAAGCACCTTTTTAGGGCGTTCGGCCAGTCCTTAGATTTGAGAAGGATTTCTTGGAACTCCGTGATAGCAGCCAAATACCGTTTTTGTTTTTCGATGTGTTGCTGTTGTTGGTAATTTTCTGATAGGTCTATGGCTGATACGATACGGGCTCGTTTACCCTGGTACGAAATGGGGTTACTTTTGATCTTTACCTGGATGATCGTCCCACCCTTTTTTCTATGCCGGAACAGCCTTTGCTTCAATAGTCTGTTTCCTTTCCGAGCAATCGCCACTGCCCGCTCCATTTGTTTAATATCTTCCTCAGGCCGGATGTCCTGAAGTGTCATGTTCAAAAAATCATTTTCTGTGTACCCATAGTGGAGGATGGCTTCTTTATTGACCGCCAAAAATTTATAGGTGTCAAGGTCGTAGATCCACATGGGAAATGGAGATTGGTCAAAAATAACCTGGTCGGTCGTTTTGGGTTTAGCGGAGAAAATTGACATGATGTACGGTTTTGTTTGTTTAATCTGCCAAGGGCAATATAAATAAAGCAATTATTGGCTCTATATGGATTATAGAGGGTAAAGATATTATTCCGGTTAAATTAATGTTGATTCATGTTCCTTTTCAGTGGGCAATTTTCTATTCTGCCTTGAGGTATTTGACGTTAAGAAATCAAAGAAGTGGGCTGGAAAAAGCGCAGGCTTGTTTGACGTGAATCAGTACAAAAAATTGGTATGCTGCACAAATAGAGGAGTTTGCCTGCGTGAGTGCTGGCTTTGATTTTAGTCATATAGCTCACCGCAGCGGGTTTTTTTGGTTACGTTTTTCACCTGAAGGAAAAAAGTAACAAGGCAACAAGATGAAAGGCAAGCTAGAATTTGACATGCAAAGTAATAGTTACCCATAGTAAATCATATAGAACCCAATTATTTTACCACAAATATCCAAATTTTACCTGCACTCTTGTAGGGAAGACAAAACCAAAAGGGTGACTGCAGTAGTTGTCTAAATACCCGATAAGTGCTGAGCCGGTAAAAATGACACGGGTGAGGAGGCAGATTTTCGCGGATAAATTTTTTAATTTTAGATATTCATCGTATAATTGCGATGAATTATGGGAGTTACTAGAACAGATTTATTTTCCCCAGCTCAAAATGAGCTTGCGCAAGTGGCGAAGGTGTTTGCCCATCCGGCGAGGGTAGCCATTATAGAGTACCTGCTGAAGGCCAATACCTGTATTAATGGAGATTTGGTTGAGGAGCTTGGATTGGCACAGGCGACCATCAGCCAGCATCTAAAGGAGTTGAAGCAGGTAGGAATCATCCAAGGTACCATCGAAGGAGTTTCTGTCAACTATTGTATAAACCCTATCCGATGGGGAGAAATCAAAGTTTTATTTAACCAAGTGTTTGATAGGTTTGATTTGCCTGACGGAAAGCATTGTTGTTAAAAAAAAATTGATCATTATTATCGTAATATTGCAATAAATATATGAGCTATGAAAACACAGGAATTTATATCATTATTAGAAAAGCATCCAAAAACTCCATTGTTTTTTGAGTATGCTCCTGGTCAGTACGTTCGATCAGACTATCATATTACAGAGGTGAAGAATGTTGATTTTGACACCGTAGATTGTGGTGGACAGGCCAATAAGTGGTCTGAGACGCATGTTCAGTTATGGGAAAATGAAGCGTTGGAGCCTGACCATCAAGTGGACAGCAGCAAAGCCCTGAAAATCTTTGAGGTGGTGGACAAAGTGAGGCCCACCTATCAGGATTCAACGATCAAATTTGAGTATGGAAATCGATCCTTTACGACAGCCATATTACCCATTGGGGAGATCGAGCTGGATGCCAAAAAAATAGTAGTAAAATTGGGCGTGGACCAAACGGCCTGTAAGGCAAAGGATCGTGCCCAAACGGCCGAAGAGAAAGCTCAGGCATGCTGTGGCCCGGTGCCTTCCAAAAAAAGTATTGTATTGACAGGGCAGGATCAAAACGAGTGTACGCCTGGCAGTGGATGTTGTTAAGAGAATCTTCATGATTACCCTTAATTTAGCTTAACCTGATCGTATCATAATTTACCAAAATGGAAAAAATAGAATTATTGCCCGAATTACAGCGTTATGTGGAGCAGTTTCAAGATCGAGAAGTATCTTCAGATCGGAACCAAGTGCTTGAGCCATTGATAGCATATGTCAGGGAAAAGCATTCTACGAACAAAGCGGTCAATCTGAATTTTATATGTACCCATAATTCACGAAGAAGCCAGCTTTCGCAGATATGGGCAAAAGTAGCTTCGGAGCATTTCGGCATTGATTTAAATTGTTATTCGGGCGGGGTGGAAGTGACCGCTTTTAATGAAAGAGCGGTGGAAAGTATCAAGCGGGCAGGGTTTCGGGTGACGCAAAAAGGAGAGGGAAATCCGCATCACTTTGTCTTTTACGCTGATGATGCCGATCCCATCGTAGCTTTCTCTAAACGCTATGATGATACGGCAAATATCAGGCAGGATTTTGCTGCAGTAATGACCTGCTCACATGCGGATGAAAACTGCCCGTTTATTCCAGGAGCGGAGGCTAGGATCCCTGTCATGTACGAAGATCCCAAGGCATTTGATGGGACGAATAGGGAAGCGGAAAAATACGATGAGCGTTCGATGCAGATTGCTACGGAAATGTTTTATGTTTTTTCAAAAATCAAATAACGATGAGCAATACCAAAAAGTTGGGTTTTCTGGACCGCAACTTGACCCTGTGGATCTTTATGGCCATGGCATTGGGAGTGGCAATAGGGAATTTTTTTCCTTCCGCACCTGAATTTATCAATAGCTTTAGCCATGGGAGCACAAATATACCAATCGCCATAGGGCTGATATTGATGATGTATCCCCCACTGGCGAAGGTAGATTATAAACTCTTGCCAAAAGTCTTTAGGAATGTGAAGATTTTGTCGATTTCCCTGTTTTTAAACTGGATCGTGGGGCCAGTTTTAATGTTTGGGCTTGCCATCTTTTTTTTACAGGACTACCCAGAATATATGGTGGGGTTGATCTTGATCGGGCTGGCCCGTTGTATTGCAATGGTACTGGTATGGAATGACCTCGCTGAGGGCAGCAGTGAGTATGGTGCAGGGTTGGTGGCGTTGAACAGCATATTTCAGGTGTTTGCCTATAGCTTTTATGCTTGGCTATTCATTACCAAACTCCCTCCACTGTTGGGCTTCCAAAGTGCTATAGTGGATATTTCAATAGGGGTCATTGCTGAAAGTGTTGCCATTTATCTAGGGATTCCATTTTTGGCAGGATTTCTCAGTAGGATCTTGTTGGTAAAAGCAAAAGGTGAGAAATGGTACAATGAGGTGTTTCTTACCGCTATTTCACCAATGACCTTAATTGCTTTGTTGTTTACGATTGTTATGATGTTTTCACTTAAAGGTGAGCTGATCGTACAGATACCTCTTGATGTGGTGCGGATTGCTGTTCCATTGCTGTTGTACTTCACACTGATGTTTTTCATTGGTTTTTTTGTTACAAAGGCCATGGGAGCGGAGTATAATAGAAATGTGGCAGTGGCCTTTACAGCTGCAGGAAATAATTTTGAACTGGCAATCGCTGTTGCCATCGCTGTATTCGGCCTGAACTCAGGACAGGCCTTTGCAGGTGTCATAGGCCCCTTGGTGGAGGTACCTGCGTTGATAATATTGGTAAGAGTGTCCTTTTGGTTGAAAAGAAAATATTATGGTTAAAAGTAAAACAATCGAAATTGACTGATTATAAACATGATGGTGAGTGTGGCTACTGGCCAGATAACCTCAAAAACGGATCTCGAAGGAGGCGTTTCTAATTTTTGGTGAACTGTTCTGAGCCCCTATTCCACGGACCGAAACAAGGGAGTTCATGATTTGACCCGTGAGGTCAAAAGACTCGCAGCGATCTAATCTGAAACAGGTAAAGGTGATATTGGACAGTCTAATATGTCCCGAGGTTATGCCTCATTGATGTAGAGGACGTCAATCAGATTTGACCTGCTCAATATTGCTCCAGGGGTACGGTAAAATGGAAAATGGTGCCTTTTCCCGCAGGGGATTCTGTCCATATCCTTCCATTGTTTTCCAAGAGAATGGTTTTGATGATCGCCAGTCCAAGTCCTGTACCTGTAGGTTGTTCGTCCCTGTTCAGGCGGAAGAAAAGGTTGTATATATTTTCCCTGTATTCCTCTGGGATCCCCGGTCCATTGTCCTGGACCGAAATCAAGATGTCATTTTCCCGTTGGATGCTGCTGACAACCAATTGACATTTGTCCTTATCGTTGAACTTGATGGCATTGTTGATCAGGTTCGAGAGGATCTGGTAAAGTGCGGTAGCATTATAATGGACATATGGAACCTCAATCTGATAGGATATGCTGACCGGCTGGACAAAGGATAGGCCATCTATGATGTTGGAACACATCTCCTTCAAAGCGATCTTTTCGCGCTTACTGGATTTTACGGTGGTTTTGGAATACTCCAAAATACCGTTTACCATTTCAAGGCTGTTTCTGTTCAGGGATTTCAGCATTTCGATATATTCGTCCAAATTTGAAAGATCGCCCCCCTTGATCTCGGAGTCCAGCAGTTCCAATATACCAGCGGTGTTATTCAAGGGGGATTTGATATCATGCGCCAGCGTGTGGGAGAAGTTCCCAAGTTTAAGGTTGGCTTCCCTGAGGGCAGCAATTTCCCCTATTTTTTTCTCTACTTCCTCCCCGAGCATGTTCAGACCGGTGGCCAGCACATCCAGCGGTTCGTCCGTTGATGCTGTTTTTACCCTGCAGGGAAAGTCAAAACTTGCAATCCTGGATACCAATTGTACAAGTTCCATTGATTTATCATGATCGTTATCGGTATGTTGGCTGTTTTTTTTCATTATTTTTGATCGATGTCAACCATTCCATGGCTGTTGAGTTTTCAGTAAATATTTTTAATGGAAAGAGGGGCTGGTTGAATCCTAAAAAGAAATTGCCAATGAGATGGCCTACCCTGCTTTTTGCAACAATCCCCACGGCGTACTGTAAATCTGCACATTGTGGACTGGCAAAAAGCTCCCTGCATTCCTGTGAAACACCGGAAGCCCTGCTGATATCTACCAAGACTGCCGCTCGTTTGCCAAGGGACAAAGCAGCAACTGCCCGGAGGTTTTCCTGTCCGTCGCTAAGCTCTAGAAACTTATCTGGGAGTACTTTACAGTGGATGATCCCGTTATCAAGTCGCAGAAGTTCCTGGGTAGTAGTTGTTATCTTGTCCATGTTCACTAACTTTCAATATCCTTTAATGGTATTTTGGTTGGAATTTTTGTTGATCCAAGGGTGGAATTAAGCCTTAATTAAAGAATAATAATTGTTTTATCGAAAATCAGGCCAAAATGCGGGATGTCTGAAAATAAATTTTGTATATGTATATGACTTAAAACGTTATTTGAAATGAATATTCGTCTTGTGGTGAGGCAACCTGCCCAGCTGCCACAAATACATCAACTTAGCTGTTTGGGATTTGTATGGTCGGGATTTGTAATCCCTCTAGTCCATTTATAAAGAGCATATGTATCAATAAGAGTATAGATTTTCAGCTACTTACATGTGTTATACTGACGGCTATGGTCTAGCAGCCAGATAGAACCATAAACTAAAGCGAAGTGGCTAATTTTGAAGCATTTTAACTCGTAATACTGGTGCCTTGGCGTAGATAAGCCAATACATAAACCGGGTTTAATGCCGTTTAGTTTAGTGTGTATTTGGAAAAATGTGTTCTATCTTTTTTCAAGGGCAGTTATTTTTCTTGCTAAATTCCAAGTTGGTTTTTCATCTCTTTACTTTTGTTACTTTTTTGCTTCAGGTCAAAAAAGTAACCCAAAAAAAACGCCGCTACGCCACGGCGCACAGGTGTACATCTGTTGGCCTAAAATTAAAGCCTTCCTTAATGCAGGCAAACTCCTTCTTTTTAGCCGCCAACATTCTTTTTGGTCAGCATTTCGTCAAACAAGCCTGCCTTTTTGCCCGCCCGCATTTTAATTTCTTAACGCCCAATACCTGTCATGCGGATTCAGTTAATAAGTCTCAAAAATTTATCGCTTTCTTATGACGGTCCTTGGTATGCCTGTTTTCCAGCCAATGGTGGAGGCCGTTAAGAAGGGGAGTTGGCTCGCGTCGTGGAACAGTGAGACCCACTTGCTTTTAGGCCGTAGTCATCGGATGGAAATTAAAATGGGTGACGGATCCACGTCGCATGAGAAATCCATGTCCCATTTTAAAGGGCAGACCACCGGCCTAGATTTTTTCAATAAAAATCCTGAAATGTTATGGACCAAGCAACATTTCTGGGGTATGAAGAATTTCTGCATGTATTTTTGAAATTCACTTTTCTCACGATGACTTAAAATGGATTTTAATGGCAATTGGTAATCAATAGAATCGTCATGAATGCTAAAAACCTCAGTTCGATTATAAAACCGTCACTGCGAGGCTTAGCGGTAGGCCTGAGCGGATGGAAGCCGTGGCAGCTCGCCGCGGCGAGTTGCCACACCCTTTTCCAATCCACATCCTCCTTAAAAGGGTTCGCAATTACGCTTTTTATATTAAAAATCATTGGTGTCCGGTAAAAAATAAATGAAAGAGGGCCAGTCCATTGCTGAACCAGCCCATTGTGGCTACTTTTGAGTTACGACACAAAAAAGTTAAGCCATGGGCAAAAGTAGTAATTTTAGCGGACAGCCGATATTCAATCAGTTAATAAAGTTCATTGACAAGGGGGAGGTAAGGGAGATAGCCCGCAGGCATAATGCGGAGCGTTATGTGAAGAAGTTCACGACTTATAACCACTTGATAGTAATGCTGTTTGTAGCATTTGAGGGCTATCATTCCATTCGTGAGACACTTGTCGGTTTGTTGGCCAATGCCCATAGATTGGCCCATTTGGGTCTGAACTATGTGGTAAGGCGGAGTACGTTATCAGAAGCCAACAAACGACGTGTGAGCGATGTGTTCGCCGATATATACATGAGTGTGTACCAAAGGCATGGTGACAGTTTAACGGACAGCCGGTTGAAGGATGCTGATATGAAGAGGCTCTATATTATGGATTCTACCACCATTAGTCTGTTCAAGGATATTCTCAAGGGAGTAGGCAGGAACCCGAAAACGGGCAAAAAGAAAGGAGGTATTAAGGCCCACACCATCATCAGGGCGAGTGACCATGTTCCTTATCTTGTCCGTTACAGTGCGGCTGTCCGACATGACCATACCTTCCTGAATGAGGTTTTCAACCTGCCCGGGGGCTCTATCATCACTTTTGATAAGGGATATGTGGATTATGGAAAATATGAGGTCCTGACCGAAAGCGGGATATGGTATGTGACCAGGTTAAAAGACAATGCTGTCTATCAGGCCCGAAAGGAGTTTAATATTCCTGATCGGGCAGATTCCGGAGTACTCAAGGATGAAGAAATCATCTTACGATATGGCAAGAACAAGCAACAGGAGCACCGTTCCAGGAGAATAGCCTATTGGGACAGCAAAAGTGAACGCCCGTTTGAGTTCATTACCAATAATTTTGAGATGGCAGCAGAGAAGATAGCACTCATCTATAAAAGACGCTGGCAGATAGAGCTATTATTCAAACAGCTTAAGCAGAACTTCCCTTTAAAGTACTTCTTGGGCGACAATGAAAATGCCATAGAAATACAGATATGGTCGGCCATGTTGGCCAATCTCCTTTTGACCTTGATCAAAAGCCAGGTCAAAAGGAAATGGGCTTTCTCCAACTTGGTATCCCTGGTCAGACAGCAATTAATGAATTATATCAGCTTGTATAGGTTCCTGGAGGATCCGGAAGGAAGCTGGAGAGCCATCATACAAGAAGATATTTTGAAAAATCAAAACACACTGTTCCCTGAGATGAGGGGGGCTTGCCCCTGACGAAAAATAAATAACCACTTTGTAATCAAGAGGTTGAAAATTGAATTTAACTAATATCCGGGTTTACCGGACAACAATGATTAAAAATAAGTCGAGCTCAGGTTAAAACTTTAAACCCTTAAGCAGGTTATTTCACCATGGGTTCCAATCTATGGCTATGCATGTGACGTCCTTCCGGGACTGGCTTAATGTCAAATACCAAATTCTGTTTAATTCACCTCTCCGCAGCTTTTTTGCCTGATCAAATATTGTTGTTGGATGATGGGATTGATAAGAAAGCTGTATGTCTCAGCTGGATTTTCAGGTTTTCAGGGTAAAGTGTGGGAAGTAACCTCCCCATTCTATATGGGAAGGTTCGAAGTTCATGACTGTTTTTTACCCACAAACCTGATCACGGCACCTTTTCCGTTATGATAAACACCTTCCTGCAGTGGGATTTCTGTTTCCACTAGTGTTTCTATTTCATAGCCTTTAAAGTCATTTAGCAGTTCCTCTTTGGAAAATAACATTGCTTTCCCTTTTGGCCCGCCTACTTTTGGATTGGCCTGAACCAGAGGAAGGTGTGCTTTACTGAATGCTTCGAATATGAGGGTGCCTCCCGGTTTCAACCATTCACTCAACTTTTTATGTAATATTGATTTTTTAGCCGGTGAAAAATGCGCGTAAATCAATGCGATTACATCAAAGGAAGATGTGCCAAAATCCAAATTTTCAAGATCACCTACCAGGTAATTAATGGCTACATTTCTTTCTGATGCCAGTTTCAGAGCCTTGTGTTTCGCTTCAATGCTCAAATCAAGCGAAGTAACCTGCCAGCCTAATTCTGCAGCATAAACACCGTTTCTTGCTTCTCCATCTGCAGGTAAAAGTATAGTAGCTGGTTTTAGCTTTTGGATTTCACCTTGAAAAAAACGATTGGGTTTTTTTCCGTAGGCGTATTCCGTTTTTCCATAACGGTCATCCCATAACTTTTTGTATTCTTTATCAAATGAATTGTTCATATAACAAAGTTAATGTAGGTTAATCGAATGGAAATAGGATAAAAATGAAGTTGTGCAGGACTTATTTAAACTTCTCTCTGTAACCCTCGGGAGTAAATCCTATGTGTTTTTTGAAAAAACGGATAAAATAGGAGGTATCATCGTACCCTAGGCTATGGGCAATTTCTGTTATTTGATTGTTTGTCCCCAGCAGGCTCCTTTTTGCTTCAAGTAAGATTTGCTCGGTAATGATTTTTGAACAGGTTTTTCCAAGCGTTTCTTTGGTTATTTTATTGAGTTGAAACGGTGAAAGGTGCATCAATTGTGCATAATCGGCTACTTGTTTATGGCTTGTAATGTTGCGCTGCAAAAGCTCCAAAAGTTCTTCAAGTCGGTCTTGTTCATATAGGCTGGCATTTGAAACCTCTTTGGGAAACGTGCCATGCCTTAAAATTTCAATGAAAAGGACTTTTAAGTTTGCTTTGATTGCTTCCAGATACCATTCCCGGTTTTTAGAGTATTCCTCATAGATGTTAGCGAGAAGGGAATACGGTTTCTGGAATTTACCGCCATCCAAGTGACAGTAGTTTCTGTAGCTGATTTTACGGAGTAAGAGGTGTTCAGGTCCTTCTTTGGTGGAATAAAAATCCCGATTAAACTGTATCAAATATCCAGTACTGCCCTTTTTAAGGGTGAGTTGGTGCACTTGTCCAGGACGTATAAAGTAAACGGTATTTTTATGGACAGGGTATGATGTGAAATCAATCAGATGTTCGCCACTTCCGTCCTTCAGAAACAACGCAAAAAAGAAATTGTGCCTGTGTGCCTTCTGAACCATGTCATTGTCAGAAAGCAAACTCTCCAGCTTTATGATATTAAAGCTTTTTGTAGAATGTGGTTCTTTGATTTGCCTGACTGGAATCTTTTCCATCGAAGTTTGATTGGGCTTTCCGGGTGAAACCAATATTGCGTATCCACGTGGTTTATGCCAGCACGTTTTGGAAAGGTATCTATAAATATCTAAAACTTCATTCAAAACTAAATAATCCCCGGGACAAATTAAACCACCTTACGGAATGTGGTTGTCTTATCAGCATCTTCCTTGATATGCATTTCGGTACCATTCTTGGAATATTTACTGGTTAAAAAGCTCGATTAATCAATTCGTTGCTTCGTAAAGCTCCCTATTTCAACGGAAGGGCGGTCAGCGCATTATCTTCAGTTCAATTTATATAATGTAGCGCAAAGGAGGGTGTACAGGGGCGCACAAAGAGTGTCCAAAAGTGGATAATTGATCAGTAGCCCAACGAAGTGACAGTAACAAAAAAGTATGGAAATGAATAAAAAACACATCATCCACGGTATCTGCCTGTTGGCCATCGGCTACCTTTCTTACCACTATCCATTGTTTGCCTTTTTGCTACTGGCACTGGTGTTTGCTGTTTTGCTGTATATGGTGGTCTTCGGCGTTGTTATGCTGATAAGCAAGAAGTTTGCTTGGCGACGTCTTACAACGGCATTCGCCATTCTGGCCATGGCCTTGGCTGGACTGGTGTTAGGGCTTTTCAAGCCAATGCCCGAGTCAATTATCCGTTCGGGTACGATTGGGGAGGACCTGCGATACGCCCATGGGACCGACCAAGGGGACAGGATGAACCTCAAGTTTTACTTGCCGCCATTTAAGGCGCAAATGAAGTTGCGTGACAGCCTGCGTCTGGTCCAGGTCAGGCAATTGGTCGATATGGGGCAGGTTGAGCGGCCCAGGGACAAATTCCATGCGGCCTTTATCCTTCATCACAACCCCATGAAGGACAGTTCACTATATGAACTTGCCCATACACTTGCCCTTCAGGCTGCTGAGGCCCCGGCGTTGGCGGATGACTATCAGGTACAATGGCTGGCCAAAGCCACCTACGACCGGTGGATGCTTTCCACTGGGCGCCCCCAAAAATTCGACACCCAGGGAGGGGTGAGCCTTTCCATTGAATAGCATTCGTGACTGTTGCGATAATACCATTAGGGCCTACCGGTTTTAGGGCATGCCCACATGGTCATTGTCCGTTAAGTTTAATTTGCTTTGGGAGGAAAGGGACAAAAATGTTTGTCAATTAAAATGTGACAGTTGATGACCATAATTTGTCCAAGTGCCTGAAGATTGGTTTTTTTGGGCAAAACAAGCACTATGAGAAAACTTTGCCTTTTTATAGCTACCAGCCTGGATGGATTTATTGCCGGCCCTCATGATGACCTTAGTTTTCTGTCCATTGTAGAAAAGGAAGGGGAAGATTATGGCTATGCCGCATTCACAGAAACGGTGGATACGGTCATCGTGGGGAGAAAGACGTATGATTATGTACTGCAGCACATTGGTCCTGCACATTATGATAACGGCGAACGGGATGTTTTTGTCATTACCAGAACGGCCAGGCCAGCCGAGGGTAAGGTGGCCTTTCATTCCAATGGGCTGGTTGAATTGGTGAGAAAGCTAAAGGGCGGGGAAGGAAAGGACATTTACTGTGATGGAGGTTCAGAAATCATTAATGAATTGTTGAAGCACGACCTGGTAGATAAAATGACCATTTCGGTCGTGCCCATTCTGCTCGGTGAAGGGACCAGGCTGTTCAAGGAAGGAAGACCTGAACAACGGTTTGAACTGGTAAATGCCCAACCATTTGACACGGGTCTCGTACAGCTGGTTTACAAGCGTAGGTATCTGTGAAAAGACGAACGAGATGGGGATGTCCTTTTATAATTTCCGAGTAAACACAAATTTTAAAAAAAATGGAAAGGCCAAGGATACAAAACAACTTTTATGTCATCACAGGTGGCCCCGGGGTGGGGAAAACAGCACTCTTGCAGGAGCTAAGGAAAAGGGGGTATAAAACGGTCCCTGAAATCGCCCGTGAACTGATACGTGAACAGCAGGCAAAGGACGGCAATGCCCTTCCCTGGCGGGACAGGGAATTGTATAGGGACATCATGTTTGAACGTTCCGTTATGGGTTTTAAGGAAGCCTGTAATAGGGAGGATAAGCTGACCCCGATCTTTTTTGACCGGGGATTTTTGGATGCGATATGCTACGGGGAACTTATCCAGTCACCCATAAGTAAAAGGATGCAGGCTTATGCCAAAAAATGGAGGTATAATCCAACGGTATTTATCCTTCCGCCTTGGAAGGAAATCTACCAAAAGGACAGTGAACGGAAACAGGATTGGGCGGAAGCTGTCCATACTTTTGATAGGATGTTGGAGACCTATTCTGGTTTTGGTTATAAGGTCATTACAGTGCCCAGGAAACCGGTTCAATGGAGGGCAGATGTTGTTTTGGAACATATAGGAAGACTTAGGGGAAAATAAGTGTGCTGGCCAGTAGAGCTTGGAAAATATTGTTTTTTTATGCCTACTAATTTAAAGATCACCGGGAGTCCATGAAGGGATAACACCGTTATAAACCTCCAAGTTATGATCATTGAACACTGCGCAGGGTTGGGACGGATCCGAGCGGAGGTCAGGGCAATCCTCCGCATCAGAGCCTCTGGGCATTGTCAATGCCTCTACTAAAGAAACGTACCGCTGTGGACCTGAAAGTGATTTTCTCGGGGCCATGAAGGTGTTACTACTTAGGGCCTCTACTTCACAGGAAACCAGACCCATGTAACAACTGAACACAAACAGATCCCTGACCCAGTCCAGTCGGGGAATGGAAAATTTCTTTGATTCAATTCTGGACAGTTCTTCCATTTCCAGAAATTGTCACTGGACCTTTTTATACCTGAACTTATAATTGAGAAAGGGATCCTTTTTTATCCATTCCATTCTAAAGGCCAAGGTCATGAGCTTTTTCAACCTGATAAGGTGTTTCATCACCCCGTTGTTTGCCACCGGTCTACGACGGTGGTCTTTGGGCTTAAAAGTCCTCAGGTGGTGTTCGTACTCCGTAATGAATTTGTAATTTTCATACAATTTTTAAGGTTAGTTATGGAAACCATAAAAAGGGTCCCAAAAGTCAATGTTTTTATGCC
Source organism: Echinicola rosea (assembly GCF_005281475.1). NCBI lineage: Bacteria > Pseudomonadati > Bacteroidota > Cytophagia > Cytophagales > Cyclobacteriaceae > Echinicola > Echinicola rosea. The sequence continues at coordinate 2,942,080 of NZ_CP040106.1, forward strand.
CAAAATGGCCCAAAAACACCCGAATTTAGAGATCAGGAAACTTCTGTAGGTCAGTGATTTATGTTCTAAAACGGGACCCAAAATAGGAAATTATTTTGGCTCACCGAATAGGTCTCATTTTCTTTGAAATTGTATGTGGTTTTTTGCTATGTAAAAAACAAAAAAACCTTCAAATCATACGATTTGAAGGGTTTTGGTGGTAAATGTACCCGTTTTCGTCGGAGTGGCGGGATTCGAACCCACGACCCCTTGCACCCCATGCAAGTACGCTACCGGGCTGCGCTACACTCCGATTCACGTTTGGATAGTTTAGAATACTAGCTCAAACTTTCACTATATCACTTCCCAGTCCCAAGTGGAATACATTCTGGGGTGTCTAATGCCATTTGGCAATTATAGTGGTGCAAAGAAAACAGAATTTTCAACTATTTCAAAAAATATCATAGGCTTTTCTAACTCCATTCAAGTTGTGATCGCTCCTGCCAATAATCTTTAGGCATTACGGCAAATCTAGAGAGGGTGTCCAATTCATCTTCGGAAAGCTGGAAAGTATTGGCCTTTAGGTTTGCTGTCAACTGAGAAACTGTGCTGGCCCCGCTCAGGACATAGGCAGGATGGATCTTGTCCATGCAGAATCGAAGTGCAATGGCATCAATGCCCACTTGGTATTTGGCAGCTAGTTCTGAGAGGTAAGTATAGGCTTTTTTGTAATGAGGATAAGCGTCATTAGGGAATATTCGTCCATTTGCCAATGCTTCTTTGACGATAATTTTTACCCCGTTTGTTTGAGCATGTTCGAGGAAGGGGAGGGTGGATTGTTCCAGTACATTAAATGTCACTTGAAAAGTTTCAAACAAAGGCGTGTCGTCCACAGCGATGTCCATTGCTTGTTCCAGTACCTCTTGTTGCTCCGCACCGCTCGAACTCAGTCCGATAAGGATCTCTGAGGAACGTTTGATCTCAGCCAATTTCTCCAAAACGGCTTCGTCCTCCAGCACGCCAGATGCTATCGTGGCCGAATGGATATGGTAAATGCCAAGTGCGGGACACAATTTCTGGGAATAGCTCCACTGTTCTTCCAGTTTTTCCAAGCTGTGTTCTTTGATTTCATGTTTGCCTTCATAGCCCAGCTTCCAATCAGCGGCATAGGTGTAGCCCCATTTGGACCCGAACATGACATCTTGGTGCTTTCTTGTTTGGTGCCAGTTCAGTAAGAACGACTCTCCCTTTCCATAGGATGCAGCCGTATCAAAATACCTTATGCCGGATTTATAGGCTTCATCCAAGACGTTGAGGGTGTGACGAAAGAATGCAGCTTCAGACTTTTCTCGTTGGTCTGATGGGTTGATATTGATGTATTCAGGTCGGCCAAGTGCCGCCATCCCTAGTCCGATTTGTGTAGTAGTCATTCGTTTGAAATTAGACGGTGGTTACGTCCCTAATTTACGAAAAACATGTGTCAAACCTAAGCCGAAAATATTTGGACAGATCAGATCGTCCAGGTTTCTTCAGGCCGTAAAAACAGAAAAATTACTTTTAACACTATGAAGTTATAAAAAGCCTAAGACCGAGCCGAGTCGAGGTCCAACGCCTAGCCTTCGACTCCGCTCAGGTTGACATCTCACTACTAGCAGTTTAGAAGCTATTTCCCTGGCCGTAAAAATTATTTCTACGCTAAATCCAATTCTTATCCCTATATTTGCAGCCAAAGTTCTTTTCATATTTACCTCAATAACCAATATAGGTCGCCGACTACGGTCGGGGATAATAGGGAACCGTGTGAAAATCACGGGCTGTCGCGCAACTGTGAGTGACTAAAAAGTTCTTGCCCTTGGTTGTCCACTGTTCTGATCTCTTTCAGAATGGGAAGGACGGCAAGAATGTCATGAGCCAGGAGACCTGCCTGTATTGACTTATCCATCTCGTGTGGATAGGGGTGACAATGCTTTCGCGATTTGAAGCTACTGTCAGGTACACACGCTTTTCCTTTCTTCTCTGGGAGTCATATGCCCAAGGGAAAAGTATGTCTATTTTTCAGTCTCTTCATATCATTCCAAAAGCATTGTAAAGTGTGGCGAAGGGCTTTTGACGAATTATTTATCACGTTAAAAGTTTAAAACTATGCTAACGCACAATCTTGGCTACCCGCGAATTGGTAGCAAAAGACAATTAAAAAAAGCCTGTGAGGCTTACTGGGCCGGTAAAATCCCGCTAAATGACCTTAAGAAAACTGCTGAGGAAATTCGGGAGACCAACTGGAAGTTGCAGCAGGAAGCGGGATTGGACCTGATTCCTTCAAATGATTTCTCTTTTTATGATCAGGTATTGGACATGGCATTTACAGTAGGGGCCATTCCCGAGCGGTACCATGAAATTCTCACCGAACAGAAAAAACCGGAAATTGACCTGTATTTTGCGATGGCTCGAGGCTATCAAAAGGAAGGGCTTGACATTATTGCGATGGAAATGACCAAATGGTTTGACACCAATTATCATTATATCGTTCCGGAGTTTACCAAAGGCCAACAGTTCAAACTTTTTTCCACAAAAGTTCTTGATGAATTTAAAGAGGCCAAGCGATTGGGGGTCCATACCAAGCCCGTCCTATTGGGGCCGGTTTCATTTTTGCTTTTGGGGAAGGAAAAAGAGGATGGATTCCACCGTCTTGATCTGTTGAAGCAGCTATTGCCTGTTTACATCGATGTACTGAAGAAGCTGGAAGCGCTAAATGCTGATTGGGTGCAGATCGACGAACCATTTTTGGCAATGGATCTTGGTGATGACGAGAAGTCAGCGGTACAGTGGGCTTATGGAGAAATCAAAAAAGCAGTTCCTGGACTAAAAATACTATTGACCACGTATTTTGGCTCACTGGGTGATAACCTAGGGTTTGTGGCGGGATTGCCCGTTTGTGGACTTCACGTGGATTTGGTTCGCGCACCGGAGCAGCTAGATGCAGTTCTGGAGGCAATACCTCCTAATATGAGCTTATCCCTTGGTGTCGTAGATGGTAGAAATATCTGGAAAAATGATTACCAAGCATCCTTGGAACTGATCAGTAAGGCTCGTGACAATAAGCAGGACGACCGTCTGCTTATTGGTTCCAGCTGTTCATTGCTCCACAGTCCCTGTGACCTGGAGGAAGAGTCTGATGAGGAATCGTTAAGCGCAGCACTTAAAAGCTGGCTGGCTTTTGCCCGCCAAAAGGTAAATGAGATCGCTGAATTAAGGGCAATTGCAATGGACAGTTTCTCGGCGCAGCACAAAGCATTGCTGGAAGGGAACAAAGAGGCATTGCGCAGCAAAGCAACCAGCATTCAGATTCATAAGCCAATTGTACAAGAAGCCGTGGCTGGGCTTCGTCCAATACATGGCAAGCGGAAAAATTCTTTTTCAAGCCGCAAAGCACTTCAGGCTAAACACCTTGATTTGCCATACTTTGCCACTACTACCATTGGTTCTTTTCCCCAGACCAAGGAGGTACGTCAGTGGCGTTCTCAACTGAAGAGAGGAATATTGACTGAAAATCAATATGACGACAACATCAAAGCCGCCACTGAAAAAGCGATCCGATGGCAAGAAGAGATGGATTTGGATGTTTTGGTTCATGGAGAATTTGAGCGTAATGATATGGTGGAGTATTTTGGAGAAAAACTTGAAGGTTTTGCTTTTACCCAAAACGGATGGGTACAGAGTTACGGTTCCAGGTGCGTAAAACCTCCCATCATCTATGGAGATGTTTCAAGGGCTGAGCCAATGACCTTATTTTGGACGAAATTTGCCCAATCACTGACGGATAAGCCTGTAAAGGGGATGCTGACAGGACCGGTTACGATATTACAATGGTCTTTTGTCCGCAATGACCAACCGAGAAAAACTACTTGCCAGCAAATTGCATTGGCCATTCGTGAAGAGGTGAAAGATTTGGAAAATGCGGGGATTCACGTCATTCAGATTGATGAGCCTGCTTTGCGCGAAGGACTACCGCTCAGACATGCGGATTGGGACAACTACCTGCATTGGGCAGTGGAATGCTTCAGGATTTCTGCTTCGGGGGTAGAAGATATTACGCAAATCCATACTCATATGTGTTATTCTGAGTTTAATGATATCATTGAACATATTGCAGCGATGGATGCCGATGTGATTACCATCGAGTGTTCTCGTTCTCAGATGGAATTGCTGGATGCCTTTGCGGCGTTTAACTATCCCAATGACATTGGCCCTGGGGTCTATGATATCCATTCCCCTAGGGTGCCTTCTACGGCAGAGATGGTGTCCTTGTTAGAGAAAGCCAAAGCGGTAGTGCCGTATCAACAGTTATGGGTAAATCCAGACTGCGGCCTTAAGACCAGAGGTTGGGAAGAAACTGAGGAAGCGCTGAAACGGATGGTGGATGCTGCCAAAAAACTCAGGGCGGAGATGGCCACAGATGTGGCAGTATCTTAAACAATTTATTGATCCGGGCAGTTTTAGAATTGTCCGGATTTATTTGTTTGATATATGAGTTATTCTAAAAAGCAACCTTTACATTATAGTGCGCCACTGCGATCCTGGGATATTTATGCCAGTAGTTTTTTGCTGGAAGTACGCTCGGATCAAAAAGCTAAGGATCATAAGGTACTGGCATATTACAAAAGGAAATTTGGCTGGAAGTCATTTCCTGACCTGAATGTGCACGCTTATGAATCGATCGTATTGACAGATCTCAGCAAGAAGATTCTCTGGGTGAACGCTGGTTTTAGGAAGATGACACATTATACTGCCCATTACGCCATTGGCAAAAAACCAGATTTTCTGCAAGGGCCTTTAACCTCCCCTTTGGCCAAAAGGCGTATCAGGGAAAAACTAAAAGAAGAAAAGCCTTTTAAAGCCAGGCTGCTCAATTACAAAAAAGACCAGACTACCTATATTTGTGCCATTCATGTGTTTCCTTTGCAAAACAGAAGCGGAGATACCACACATCTATTGGCACTTGAAAAAGAAGAATGAACACACTTGAAGAAAAAATCAAAAAAGCAGAAACGAGGGTTTTTAAGGCTGTATTTCCCAATACGGTAAATCATTATGATACGCTTTTTGGCGGCACTGCCATGCATATGATGGATGAAGTCGCCTTTATTGCAGCGACGAGATTCAGTCGCCAGCGGATGGTGACGGTGAGTAGTGATAAGATTGATTTTACAGTTCCTATTCCTGCGGGAACAATTATTGAACTGGTGGCACATATTGTACATCTCGGCAAGACCAGCCTTAAAGTCCAAGTGGATATTTTTATCGAGCAGATGTATGAAGAGGGAAGGGAAAAAGCCATTAGTGGTACATTCACCCTAGTGGCCATTGACGATCAAAAGAAGCCCACAACAATTCTTAAGTAATAAAAGAGCCATCTCCAAAAAAGGAAATGGCTCGGGGGTAAAGTATATCTAAGGGTTAATGCTGATCAAGTTTAACCCGTTTTATCAATGTCGTTTAGTTAGTATGTGTCTGGAAATATTGGTTTAATTTTTCTAGCTAAATCCCTAGGTGGTTTTCATCTCTTTACCTTTGTTACTTTTTTGCTTCAGGTCAAAAAAGTAACCAAAAAACCCCGCCGCTACGCCACGGCGCACAGGTGTGCAGCTATTGGGCTAAAATTAAAACCTCCCCTCATGCAGGCAAACTCCTCCTTTTCTAGCTGCCAATATTCTTTTTGGCTAGTATTTCGTCAAACAAGCCTGCCTTCTTGCCCACCCGCTATTTAATTTCTTAACGCCCAATACCTGCAAGGCGAATTCAGTTAATAAGTCCCAAAAAGGTATCGCTTCCTTATTCCGGCCCTTGGTATGCCTGTTTTCCAGCCGATGGTGGAGGCCGTTAAGAAAGTGAGTTGGCTCGCGTCGTGGAACAGCGAGGCCCACTCACTTTTAGGCCGTAGCCATCGGGTGGAAATTAAAATGGGTGAGGGATCCACGTCGCAGGGTAAATCCATGTCCCATTTTAAAGGGCATACCACCGGCCTGGATTTTTTTCTTTCTTTTTTCATCAATAGCCTGCCCCGAAGGCTTTCGGGGGAAAAAAGGAAAAGGATAAAATCCACCAGGATGATCAGGTTTCCCCAGCCAAAGTCAATCAAAAAAAGGACTTTTAGGTATATGAAAAGAAGGAAATCCCCTTAACTAAACGACATTGAATGTGGGTTTAAGCCCTCTGTCCCCAAGGACCTGTAATGGCGAGGGTAAGTCCCGCTCCTTGGATATTGACGAAGTAGGTGGATCCATCAGGGGAAAATACTCCTCCGGCAAATTCTGTCCTGAAGCCTATGTTTTCGGCCAGTTTATAGTATTCGCCTTTTGGGGTGATGCCCACGACAAATGGATGCTTATCATCCTCACAGAGCAAGAGGTCTCCCCACGGAGCGATGGCGACATTGTCGCAGCTTTTTAGGATTTCTTTGTCATTAGGCTCCGCAAATAGCTCCAAAGTGCCTGGGGTGGTATGGTCATTAGGTTTGCCTTCATTGGCTCCTGGGGTGTAGCGGAATACTTGGCCAGCGGCAATTTCCCCGCCATTGGTGCAGGCAAAATAGAGCTCACCATCACCAAACCAAATGCCTTCGCCTCTCGCAAAACAAGCTGCGCCCTGCTCAAATCCCCGATGCCTCAAATCATCTTCAGGGGCATCAATGTCCTCTAGGTCAATCCAAGAGACTTTGTAAGGATGGTTTTTTTGAAACTTCGGTGTGTCCAAGTCACTCCAGTTTCTGGTATCACGGCTTTTTTCTTCCAAGATGGCCAAGGCTTGCAATCTTCCTCCATTGTACAGTTTGCCGGGTTCGTTTGGAATAAACCGGTAAAATAATCCATCACCCCGATCTTCGGTAAGGTAAACGATGCTGGTTTTGGGATCGACAGCAACAGCTTCATGGTTAAACCTCCCCATCTCTTTGATAGGAATGGCCTTGTTTAGTTTCTTGTCGGCAGAGGCATTGACTTCGAATACATAGCCATGGTTAAGGTCTAGTCTTCCATCATATGCGCCCGTCTTGACGGTGGATTCTTCGCAGGTCAACCAGCTGTTCCAAGGGGTAATGCCTCCGGCGCAGTTTCTGACGGTGCCCGCCAAGCTCAGGAATTCATCCTCTACTTCTCCTGTTTTGGGATTGTAAACCAAGGTGGTGGTGCCTCCCAGTCCTGGCAGCTTCCCTTTACCCGTTTCATAAAACAGGTCAGCCGGAACATTTGTAAATCGCTCATTTTCTTTACCAAAAGCTCCTTTTTCAAAATCGTCAGGGCTGATTTCATGGTTTCTGACGATGAGCACTTTGCCGTTTTCACCCTTAAATGTACCCATACCATCTGGGTTGCCCGGGGTGAGTAGGCCGTCGCTCATTTCTTGTCCTATTTTGGAAATGACCTTATAAGAAAATCCCTTGGGTAGGTTAAGGATGCCTTCTGGGTCGGGAAGAAGTGCGCCATACCCGGCATTAGCGTTCATGGTATTGGCAAGGGCATTGGGCTGGACAAACTGGTAAAGTCCCATAAAGCCAACAGTGGCAATGCCGGATTTTTTTAAAAAACTCCTTCGTGATGTTTTTGATAATTGTCTCATATACTTGTTTTAAACTTTCAATTTATAGCTTTCCTCCGATGAGGGGATTAAGGAGATATTGTCTTATAGTTACCTTTTTTTGATATGCCTCGCAATGCTGCAAAGGATCAAACTAAATACTGCATCTGCGGATTTTGGGCTATAAAAAAACCTGACTTTTGGAAAGTCAGGTTCGCTTCTATGTGAAGACTTAAACTACCGAATGGCCTTGATCAGGGTAGCCATATAAACCCACTTTTGGTCCCTTGAACTGAGTCCTTCTTCCATGGCTACCAGTTGTTCCTCAGAGGCTTCCATATCCTCGTATTCCATTGAATTAAAGAACTGCATGTAATTGTCGTAGAAATTTAGCGTCATATGGGTGTATTCGGCTTCACTGCCCATGGGGACAGCTGTGCGAAGAAATTTCCAGCTCCCCATCATGTTAGCCTCTACTTTCTTTTGGTGGAAGGGCTGGTACAAATCTTCTTCTACGTGTTCATACTCGTTAAATTGACCTTCTGTGGCTTTCATGAGGTCAAAGGAGGCAAGTACGCCCGGTTTCATGTCGAAGTCATCTTTTGTTTTGGCCACCACGGTCATGTACGCGCGCATGGCCAGATCACGGTTGTTCTTGATTTTCTCGACTTCTTTAGCGATTTCGATTTCGCTCATGTCACTTGAATAGGCCCGTTTGGCATAATTGATAAAATTGTCATCGGTCATGCCGTTCATCATTTTGACAGGATCATCGTAATAGGTAATAGTGACATATTGGAAGCCACCTTGGTCAGGCCCTGACTGTAATGACCATAAATCCCAACCTTGAACATCTCCTTGTTTTACCGCTTGCTGGTAGATTTTTTCCAGGAAATCCTTGTTCTCGGAATAATCAACCATTTGGCTTGAAGATACCTTGATGAATTCTATCACCAAGTACTGTGAGCTTTCCTGCGCTACAGCGCTGCGGTACATTAAAGCGAAAACCAGAACGAAATAAAACAACTTTTTCATATTGTAGGTATTTTGGGTTCACAAAATAATTTCTTTAATCTCTTACTATTAATATAATCATTTATTTGGTGTTTGAGAAAAATTGTTGATATTTTTATGATGAAATTTTATCAGAATGTATTTGGTGTTGGGAATATTCTGATTTGTCAAAATTTATTCGATTTTGTTACGTTATTTAGAATAAACCTTTCCTAAAAAGCATGATGTGGTAAGTCATATGGAGGGGCAAGGAAGGGAGCTAAGAGAGTATTTTGACCTTTTTCGTTAAGGTTTTGGTGAGGTATTGGCTGAGAATTGATGATGTGTCGCCAACAGGCTTTACCATTTCCAGGTGTTCGATCACTTCCTCATCCGTTTCGAATTCGGTATCGCTGTCAATAAAGCCATAGGCTTTTAACACACCTTCTTCAAAATAGATAGCTGCCTGTTCACGCGGGTGGCGTCCTTTTTCACGTATCAGGAGGCGGCTTTTTTCTTGGTTGATTTCTTCCAGCCATTGTTGGACGCGGGAATTGTAGGATGAAGGAGTCTCTTTTCCACAACAAGCCCCAAGACAAGATCCAATGGAATAGTCAAAACAGGCGGAAGGTGATTTTTGTACGCTGCACAGTTTTGGACAAAGCTGGTGTTTTTCTATTTTTTCCAGCAGGTATGCCCAGGCATCATGATGGGAATGGAAGGCGAGCAGCGGTTTGGCAAAACGGTTGATCTTAGCTACTTGGAAGCGTTCGAATCCGGCTCCATCTTGGTACCGATATATTCCCCAAGGGGAGCTTTTTGCTTTTTGGGCACGGTTATATTTTGGCCAATGGCGCTTAATTTCGAGTGCTTCCAACAACAGGGCAAGGAATTCGCTGCCGGTTAATTGGAAGCTGATATCGTGGATTGCCGTTTTCATGCCCTGTTTGCCTTTCCCAGCTCCAGAAAAATGTCCCTTGAAGCGGTTACGGATATTGAGCGCTTTGCCTACGTAAATCACCTTTCCGTTGGCGTCGTGGAAGTAATAGACTCCGATATGCTCCGGTAAAGAGAGGAATTGCTCTTTGGAGATATTGGGCGGTAAAAATGCTTCTCCCGAATTTCGCTTGAGCAGTTGTTCCATGATCCCTTCTTGGTCTGGATGAACCAGTTTGGAGAACAGTTTAGCGGTGGCCTCTGCATCGCCGAAGGCACGGTGGCGGGATTTGATTTCAATGTTCTTGTGTTCACATATGCTGCCAAGGCTATAGGATCTCAGCCCCGGAAAAATTTTCCTGCTCAACCTTACCGTGCACAGTCTTGGCCGGTCAAATGCTTTTCCAATTCGTTCAAATTCGGATCGGATAAATTGGTAGTCGAAGTTGACATTGTGTGCCACAAAAATTTTATCTTCCAGAAAAGTATATAGCTCTTCGGCAATATCTTCAAAATAGGGTGCTCCCTCCACCATTGACTGGTCGATACCTGTCAAACCAGTGATGTAGCCGGGGATTTCACAATCAGGGTTGATCAGGGTTTGGAAAGTTTCCAGTACCTGATGGCCATCGTGGGCTACTGCTGCCACTTCTGTGATACGGTGCCTTTTTCCGTAACCTCCTGTTGTTTCAATATCTACAATGGCGTATTTCATTCCTTGGGATTGAGGTGCCGGGGCATCTCATTTAATGCGGCAAGATGTACTTGCTTATGGTGATTTGTTGTAGTCTTAAATTTACGTTTCAATTTTAATGAATTGTCAATCATTATAACGAATTTTGACTGAAATTGTCCCAAAATATTAACAAGGCGGGAGCCAAAAGGTTTTTTGACCCTTTAACCATGATGACAAATAAAATAGATCAATGGAAAGGTAGTCTGGCGACTACCACGCAGGATTTCAAGGATGCATTTCAGCGCCTAAATAAGGATGAACTGTATCGAAAACCCAATCCCGATACGTGGAGCATTGCTGAGAACATCCAGCACCTTATTGTGATCAATAAAAGTTATTTTCCGATTTTCGAACAGATCGTGGAGGGAAGCTACCAAAAGCCATTTATAGGCAATATTGGTTTCTTGAACCGGGCGCTTGGGAATATGATTTTAAAATCCGTGGCACCCGATAATGCTAAAAAGATCAAGACCATCCCGGTTTGGAAGCCTGAAAAATATGAGGAGCACAGACAAGAGGAATTGTTGGAGGTGTTTGAGAAGCATCAGAAAACGCTTACGGATTGGATTGATCGACTAAAACCGGCACTGGAAAAGGGACAGGTCATCCATTCGCCAGCAAATAGGTTAATTGCCTATCCGTTGGATATGGCTTTGGACATCATCACTACCCATGAGAGAAGACATTTAAAGCAGGCAAAGCGCATTTTGGAGTGATCAGCGGCAGAAGAAAAATGACTGTCTGTCAATTGGATAGACAGAATTGGTGTGTTTAAACTATGGAAATACACGGTATCCTTACTAAATTATTATAATTTTAAAGTTTATTAAGCTTTCAATCAAATCATAATTTGATGACTGAAATTAGAAACAACTGGACAAGACAAGAAATCAAGGAGATCTTTGACGCCCCGATCATGGAGCTCATGTATAAAGCGGCTACTGTACACCGTGAATTTCACGATCCGCAGGAAGTACAAGTATGCACCTTACTTTCTGTAAAAACCGGGGGTTGCCCTGAGGATTGTGCCTATTGCCCTCAGGCGGCACGGTACCATACAGACGTAAAAGTGCACAAACTTCTTGATGTAGAAGAGGTGATCAATAGGGCAGCAGATGCGAAAGCGGCAGGAAGTACCCGTTTCTGCATGGGAGCAGCTTGGCGCGAAGTACGAGACAATAGGGACTTTGACAAGGTACTAGACATGGTGAAAGGGGTGAATAATATGGGAATGGAAGTATGCTGTACCCTGGGCATGCTATCAGAAGATCAGGCCAAAAAGCTGAAAGATGCTGGGCTGTACGCGTATAACCATAACCTGGACACCAGTGAGGATCATTACAATGAAATCATCACGACGAGAAATTACGATGATAGATTGGATACATTGGATAATGTCCGCAAAGCGGATATTTCTGTTTGCTCAGGTGGGATCATTGGTCTTGGTGAAAATTTGGATGATCGTGTGGGGATGCTGCACACCCTGGCGACGCTTCCGTCACACCCCGAATCTGTTCCAGTAAATGCGCTGGTACCCGTAGAAGGAACTCCGCTGGAAAAGCAGGAGCGTGTTTCTGTTTGGGAAATGGTCAGAATGATCGCCACCGCTAGGATCATCATGCCAAAATCCATGGTGAGATTGTCAGCGGGGCGCGTAAGAATGAATACAGAGGAACAGGCACTTTGCTTTATGGCTGGAGCCAATTCCATCTTTGCAGGTGATAAGCTGCTGACGACTCCAAATCCTGAAGAGGATATGGACAAAAAGCTCTTTCAAACGTTAAACCTTAAGCCAAGAAAAGCCTTCAAGGATCAAGAAGTCGGCGTCTGATGAGGGAAATCCGCAATAGCAATAACCCGCATTTCATGATTTGGAATGCGGGTTTTATTGTTAATGGGAAGTGGTGCAGATACTGCATTTCACATTTACTATTCAATGTGATTTAGTGAATGAAGTTCTTTTCAAGCAGATTTTTTGATGTGGTCCTCTTTAATGATTCTGCGGAGTATTTTCCCCACATTGGACTTGGGCAATTCATCCACGAAATGAACCTCCCGGGGGACCTTGTAGTTTGTCAGGCTTTCCCGGCAGTGTTTGATGATCTCGGCAGAAGTCACAGATGGGTCATTGGGGACGACGTAGGCAATGACCTTTTCGGTGGAATGTTCGTCAGGCATGCCGATAACGCCTACTTCCATGACCTTGTCATGGGTAGCGATAGCATCTTCTACTTCATTGGGATAGACGTTAAAGCCCGATACCAGAATCATTTCTTTTTTACGATCGACGATTTTGATGAATCCATCGTCGGTAATGATGCCGATGTCCCCGGTTTTGAGCCACTCACCGAGCATGACATCATTGGTTTCTTTCGGTCTGTTCCAGTATCCCTTCATCACTTGGGGGCCTTTGATGCAGAGTTCACCTTTTTCACCATTTGACAGTTCATTACCTTCGTCATCCACTATTTTTACTTCCGTATTGGGAAGCGGGAGGCCGATCGTACCGATTCGTTCGGTGCCGTCGATGGGGTTGCAGCAGGCTACTGGGGAAGTTTCTGTAAGGCCATAGCCTTCTGCCAGTGGGGTGCCTGTGACGGTGGACCATTTTTCCGCTACGTATTTTTGGACAGCCATTCCGCCGCCTACAGATATTTTGAGGTAGCTAAAATCCAGGTTTCTAAAAGACTCTTGGTTCAGGAGACCATTGAAGAGCGTATTTACCCCAGTGATCACACTGAATTTGTGTTTACGCAAATCTTTGCAAAATGCCTTCATGTCCCGTGGATTGGTGATGAGCAGGTTGTGTGCACCGATCTTGAGCATGGCCAGGCAGTTTACCGTCAGTGCAAAGATATGATACATGGGGAGAGCTGTAACGACCAGCTCTTCACCTTCTTTCAGCTTCGGTCTCATCCAGGCAGAAATCTGTTGCATATTGGCAATGATGTTTCCATGGGTGAGTTCGGCTCCTTTGGAGACGCCCGTAGTCCCTCCGGTATATTGGAGATAGGCAGTGTCCGCTAAGTTGAGATCGACAGGGGTCAGGTTATGGTGGGCCCCGATGGAGAGGGCATCGTTGAATTTTATCGCATTGGGAAGGTTATAGGCCGGCACCATCTTTTTGATGTATTTGACTGCAAGGTTTACAATGCTGCCTTTAAAGCCACCCAGCAGGTCACCGATTTCGGTGAGAATGATGTGCTTCACATCCAGCTTGGGGAGGATTTCCTCAAGGTTGCTGGCAAAATTGGCCACAATGACCACTGCTGAGATACCGGCATCCTTAAATTGGTGTTCCATTTCGTGTGGCGTGTAGAGCGGGTTGGTGTTGACAACTACCAACCCAGCCCTTAATGCACCGAACATGGCTACGGGATATTGTAGCAAATTGGGCATCTGGATGGCTATTCGATCTCCCTTTTGGAGCTTAAGTTCATTTTGTAGGTAAGATGCAAAGTCCTTGGAGAGCCGATCTACTTCAAGGAAACTGATTTTTTTGCCCATGCATTCATAGGCTACCGCCTTTCCATATTTTTGTACAGACTCTTCGAATAATCCCGCCACACTGGAGTAGGCTTCTACATCTACTTCCTGGGGGACTGATTTGGGATAAAACTTAAACCAAGGGAAATCTTTCATCGTTCTCTATTTTGGGTTATTCTTGATCATTTGCTTATAATATGATTAATATAGTCCATTTCAATATTTTTTAAAAGGACTTTCACTTTTCTGAAATTCCCCATGAAAATCTACTAGTAAAAATATCATTTACCCTCTTCTGGGACAAATGAAATGGTTAACTAAAATGAACATTTTGTTAAATGATACGGCAATAGGGGCGTCGCAGTTTTATTGTCCTGAAGCGAAAAGTAGTAAGTAGTGAATGTTATTTTCTGTGGTTCAGTGCTTTGGGTAGGTTTGGTGAAAATCTTTCTTACAGCAATAAAATTTCCACATTCTTTTCATCTTTAATATTATTTTTGAGAAAAATTAATTTATACCGTTCACCATCATTCTTCCAACTATGGCACAAAATTGGTTTACTGGGAAGAAAATAGCTATGTATGAGACGTAATATTTACCTATTGACCCTAATGATCCTGCTAAGTGGGGTCAACGCCTTCGGTCAGACAGACAGTATTAAGGTGTCGCTGGAGCAATCTTTGAAACAAAGCCTTCTCAAAAGCATCCAAGTAAAGACCGATTCTATGGATGATCAGCTGGGAACAAAGCTCACAGACCTAGACGATCGTATCCAAATGTTGGATAAATCCCTGAGCCAAACGAGCAGTGAAACGCAAAAAATCGAAAAACTAATCGAGCGGGTAAAGCTAATTGAGGATTTTCAACAAGCCGAAAAAGATGCTGAACTGAATATCTATCAAGGAAATTACCAGTCGGCCATCATTAATTTGGTGTCTATGGAGCGGGAACTTCGGCCCCTGATTCTCTTTAGTGCAGCGAGGGATTTTTTCCAGACCTTAAACGCTATAGGCAATCCAACCCAGTACCCTGGATTCAACAACTGGTACAAAGGCTTTAAGTCCTATGTGGAAGAAAACAAAAAGGAAAATCCTTCCCTGTCCGTGGTGTCCAACTTGGTCAGCCTCACGGGAGACTTGTCGGCAGGAACTCCGATCTTCGGCACTTTCAGCCAGGCCCTGTTTATGGGGATGTCCAATTATATCGACAACCTGGGTAAGCGGGACAAAAAACTGAAAGAGCAAAGCCAGCAGATGTTTGAGCTGGTGGCGGAGCTAGGAGCCTATACCAATGACAAAAACCTGATCGAGACTGAGTGGGAAGCCATTGACACTGAATTGGAAGAATTAAAGGAACTCTATGCCCAAAATTTGGACAAAAACCTCAAGATCCTAGGGGTTGACAAAGCGGAATTTGAGCGCAGGTACAGTAATGAAAATGACGCCAACAGGCGGTATGAATACCTGAATGAACTCACCAATATCATTGCCAATAGGGTGAAAACCGAAAGGGAGGTGAATGCCAAAAACTGGAAAAATACTTTCTATAATGAAATGGCAGAAATCCAATCCCTCAAAATACGTTTTGGGGGCATTACGTTTCGTATCAGTGAAAATATCAGCAAGTATAATGGGCTCATTGACAAATACAAGGAGGCCAAGCACATCGGTCCGAGGATGAATGATTTGGAATCAAAGCTAAATAGTCTGAAAAGCGCCTTTGATACGGCTTTTAACCCGCTGGAATATATCAATGCTGCCAATAAAATGTACAAGGTGGATTAATGCCAAGGTTTGTGCCTTTGGCTGCATATATAATTGAGCCAAAACCCGCGCAAAATTGTGATGGAATATACGAATAGCCGAAGCAAGTTCTTCGGCTATTCGTATTTAATCGTTGGCTTGTAGGCGCTGCTTTAGTAGTTTGACACGCTCTACAATGGCGTGTTGACGGATGTCAAAATTATCAGAGGTAGCTTTTAGGAAATCTTTGATTGCACCCTTATGGGGTCGGATTTTGCCATCTTCTAGGCCGACGTACTTTAAAGTAGTCCAGAGGACATTTTTCAGTTCCTTTTTGCTGTCATCCGTCATGTAATATTCTAAGACCACAGTGTTTTCATCATGCCATAAAATGCGGCTCATAATACGGACCCATTCGCCTACCATTGCAGGTCGGATGTAGGAAATGTTGTGATTGTAAACGACCCAAGCGGCCTGGTACTTTTTGATCATGTCAAACATCTCCACACCATATAGCTTCGGTACTTGGTCTTCTCGGGCATTGAAGTAATAATCAAAGTACTTGGCGTTGTTGAGATGCCTTAATGGGTCACAGTCTTGAAAACGGATCAATGACCTGCTTTCGGTTTCTTTAGGGTAATGTTTATCTGGGTTGTATTCAAACATAGCTCGTCAATGTACTGGTGAAAGTTAATAAAGTTGTAACGATTGAAAGACAGGCTGCTTCAACGGTCTTTGCCTTCACTGTTTTTTATCCATTCAATATCGTTCTCTCAAAATCTGCATGTGATGCTTGAAATGTCCGGGGATGATGAACAGGAAAGAGCGGACGCTCATGGAATATTCATTAGCCGTCCCAGTGTAGGTATAGGCCTCTTCTGGTAGTGATCTAAAAAAATTACGAATGACATAACGCGTCAATTCAAAGTCTTCCAATAGCTCCGCAAGTGGCCTGTTGTTAAATTGGGCCGCTTTTACATATGCTTCTTGATCCATGCCTGGGAGTTCTTGCTTGTCCTTTCTGGCGATGGCCAAGGCCCTGAAAAGCATGACCTTTTCCGTGTCGTTGATATGGCCAACGACCTCCTTAAGGCTCCATTTTCCATCTTCGTAGCCTTTGGTGGCGTCTTCCTCCGAAACTCCTTCAAAATATTTCCTCAAATCCTCTACCTGAGAAAGCATCAGTTCCTCGACATTTTCCCCACGGACTTTCGAAACATAGGTGTCGTAGAATGGGCCATATTCGTCCACTTCTGGAATCAGTTTTTTGTTCATGTAATTATTTTTTTATTTCTGGATCAATAGTATAAATTTAACCTAAACTAACACTTTAGCCTCTAAATCATGAAGAAAATTTTATTGGTATTTACTTTTCTCCTTCCATTTTCGGCCATAGCCCAGCTGCAACATATTCATCGGAACACGAAAATCGAGACCATGGTTCAAGAGATTTCTCCGGTAAAGCTGGAAGAGTATATTCAGGGATTGGTGAGTTTTGGTACGCGTCATTCCCTGAGTGCGGAGGAAGAAGGGCGAGGCATAGAAGCCGCCAGGCAATATGTGCTGTCCACGTTTAAATCTTTCGAGGCAGCATCAGCGGGAAGGCTGAGCTCCAAGATCGATTATTTTACGGTGGAGGCAGATGGGAGGAGGATCCCCGAGGATGTCCGCATGGGCAATGTCATGGCTACACTGAAAGGAACTGATCCAAATGACGATAGGGTGTTCATTGTCAGCGGCCACTTGGATAGCCGTGTTTCAAATGTGATGAACGCAGAAAGCGATGCGCCGGGCGCGAATGATGATGGCTCCGGTGTAGCTGCGCTTATGGAGATGGCGAGGATCATGAGCAAAAGGAAGTTTTCGGCTACCATTGTTTTTGTGGCGGTTTCCGGAGAGGAACAAGGCCTTAAGGGAGCAACGCATTTGGCCAAACAAGCCAAGGAAGAAAACTGGAATTTGACCGCAATGATCAATAACGATATGATCGGCAACAGTGCTTCCAGTGGTACCAAGCTGCGGGACAATACCCGTGTAAGGGTGTTCAGTGAAGGGGTGCCACTTTATGAAACTGACGAAATGGCCAAGCTCCGCCAATACACCAATGCAGAAAACGACAGTAAGTCCAGACAGCTCGCCCGCTATATCAAAGAAGTCGGTGAGCGCTATGTGGACCAGCTTGAAGTGAAGTTGGTGTACCGCAATGACCGTTTTTTACGAGGGGGTGACCATACACCGTTTTCTAGGGAAGGCTTTACGGCAGTGAGGATCTGTGAATACAATGAAAATTATACCCAGCAACACCAGGATCTTCGCACCGAAGAAGGAGTAGAATATGGGGATTTGCCTGAGCATATTGATTATGAATACCTTCGTAAAAACACAGGTGTAAACCTAGCGGTATTGGCGAATTTGGCTTTGGCCCCATCGGTGCCGCAAGAGGTGGGGATTGATGTAAGCCAGCTGACCAATAACACCACCATCAGGTGGGAGGCTCCTGAAAATGGTAAGGCAAAAGGATATTATGTTTTGATGAGAGAAACCAGTTCCCCCGTTTGGGAAAAGAAATTTTTTACCGATAGCACTTCGATGACACTCCCCTACAGTAAGGACAATTATTTCTTTGCCGTACAAGCCGTGGGAGAAGGAATGGTGGAAAGCAGGGCGGTTTTCCCCAAGCCGGTCCGGTGATAGGGAAGGTGCTAAGTAAGAAGGGGGCGCCAGTTACAAGATTTATTATACCGCTGGTACTTTACCGCAGTTTGAACATTAGGAATAGCAATAACCTGTCCCGTCAAATACTGAAAGAGCAAGGGCATCAGTTGGTCTAAAGGACAAATAATCCACCGCACCTACCTGCCCAAGTGGGGAGAATGATTTAAAAATTTTATATGTATCCGTAACGCAATACTTAGCCTCAGAGAAATGAAGTATTCGCAATGAGTTCATTGTTCGGTCTTTGGAGCATTCGGTTTTGGGACAGTTGATGGGGGCGTTAAGAAAATGAGTTGGCTCGCGCAGTGGACAAGCGAGATCCACTCATTTTTAGCCCATAGCAACTGGCACAAAATCAATTGAACCCGCTTTTTCAATGCCGTTTAGTTAGTGTGTATCTGGAAAATATGGGTTCTATATTTTTTCCTTGGGCAGTTATTTTTCTAGCTAAATCCCTAGGTGGTTTTCATCCCTTTACCTTTGTTACTTTTTTGCTTCAGGTCAAAAAAGTAACCAAAAAACCCCGCCGCTACGCCACGGCGCACAGGTGTGCAGCTATTGGCCTAAAATTAAAACCTACCCCCATGCAGGCAAACTCCTCCTGTCTAAAGCCAAGCAGGCCTATCTAAAGCCAGGTAAATTTCTTTCTTTTTTCATCAATGGAAAAAAGGAAAAGGATAAAATCCACCAAAATGGCCAAAGCCAAACAGTTAAAGTCAAATAGAAAAGAAACTCCTAGCAGGTGAAAACAGGGAAAGGGCCTTAACTAAACGGCATTAAATGCGGGTTTAAGGCAACCAAATCGTACTCGTAAACCCAACCACTTAATGTGAAGGATGCTCCATGGCCTAGATTTTTTGCCTACTTTTTCATTAATGGAAAAAGTAGGAAAGTCCAATAAAAGCATATGAAGTTAAATTCTATAGGAACAGCAGATATATTCACACTGGGATACTTTTTTAAATGCGTTCGCCCTGAGGGGTGCCCTGCTTTCCTTGTATCTCAAAGGGAGAATCTTATCTTTACCCCTGCATTTACCAAAATGTAAGAAAAGACCATAAAAAGCAAAGACAACACATGAACCCATTATTGGAAAAGTTCAATACGCCATTTGATACGGCGCCTTTTGATAAGATCAAAAACGAAGATTTTTTACCTGCCATAGAAGCGGCAATAAAGGAGGCGAAGGCCGAGATAGCGGAAATCAAAGCTGTGGATAAGCCCAGTTTTACGGCCGTGATTGAGGCACTGGATCGGTCTGGGGAGCGTCTGGACATTGTTTCCAGTATTTTCTTTAACCTCAATGCCGCAGAGACCAACGACGAGATCCAAAAACTGGCCAGGGAAATTTCGCCCATACTTACGGCATATTCCAATGATATCCTCTTGGACCAAGAGCTTTTTGGCTTGGTAAATGAGGTCTTTCAGCAAAAAGACGACCTGAAGCTGGATGAGGAACAGGAGACCTTGCTGGACAAGACCTATAAGTCCTTTGTCCGCAATGGAGCAAACCTTTCTGATGAAGATAAGGCCAAACTTCGGGAAATAGACCGTCAGCTATCGCAAAAGAGCTTGGCCTTTGGAGAAAATGTACTGGCAGAAACCAATAAGTATGAGCTGGTAGTAGAAAAGGAGTCAGATCTGGCCGGTTTGCCAGCCGCCATAAAAGAGGCTGCGGCTCAGACCGCTGCCGAAAAAGGGAAAGAAGGGCAATGGGTTTTTACCCTTGCATTTCCCAGCTATGTGCCGTTTATGACCTACGCCGAAAATAGAGAACTCCGCAAAGAGCTTTTCTTGGCCTATAATACCAAATCCTGCAAAGGAGATGAACTGGACAACCAGCAAATCATCAAAGAGATCTTGGAGTTGAAATATCAGCGTGCCAATTTACTGGGCTATCCGCGTTATGCAGATTTTGTATTGGAAGAAAGGATGGCAAAGAGTGCTCCTGAAGTCCAGAAATTCCTAGGTGAGCTGCTTGAAAAGGCTCGGCCTAAAGCAGAGGAAGAACTAAAGGAGTTGACCGAGTTTGCCCAAAAGGAGGGAGGACCGGATGTGCTCCAAAAGTGGGATTTCGGTTATTATTCCGAAAAACTAAAGAAGGCTAAATTTGAGGTAGATGATGAGCTGACCAAGCCATATTTTGAACTGGAGAATACCATTGAAGGGGTTTTTAAGACCGCTTCCAAGCTGTATGATCTGGAGTTTGTGAAGAATGAATCCATTCCCGTTTACCACGAAGAAGTGGTGGCTTATGAGGTGAAGGACGCAAAAAGTGGCAAAAACATGGCTGTTTTTTATGCGGATTTTTATCCACGAGCAGGCAAGCGAAATGGTGCTTGGATGACCGTTTACCGCGGCCAGTCGAAAGTCAATGGCGTCGATAAACGGCCCCATATTTCGATTGTGTGCAATTTCTCCAGACCTACCAAAAGTACGCCGTCGCTTTTGACCTTTAATGAAGTGACCACGTTGTTCCATGAATTTGGGCATGCACTCCACGGAATGCTCGCCAATGGGACATATAGTTCACTGTCTGGCGCAAGTGTTTATTGGGACTTTGTGGAGCTGCCCTCTCAGATTTTTGAGAACTGGTGTTATGAAAAGGAATGCTTGGACCTCTTTGCCCGCCACTATAAAACCGGAGAAAAGATTCCTGAGGAACTGGTGGAGCGGATCAAAAATGCAGCCAACTTCCACCAAGGCTATCAGACCTTACGTCAGGTGAGTTTTGGTTTGTTGGATATGGCCTATTATAGTGCAGATCCAACGGATGTTGGTTCGTTGTTTGAGTTTGAAAAAAAGGCCATGGCACCGACAGAATTACTTCCTTCTGTGGAGGGAGTCATGATGTCCACTTCATTTTCCCATATCTTCCAAGGGGGCTATGCCGCGGGGTATTATAGCTATAAATGGGCGGAAGTGCTGGATGCCGATGCGTTCGAGTTGTTTTTGGAAAATGGTATTTTTGATCCTGTTACGGCAAAGTCTTTCAAGGAAAACATTTTGTCTGCTGGTGGCAGGGTGCATCCTTCCATTTTGTATAAGCGTTTCCGTGGAAGGGACCCAAAACCTGATGCATTGCTAAAACGAGCAGGGTTGATTTAATACACTTGCAAAATTCCATGATATGTGAAGTTATCTTCTTGGTGAAAGGTGCAGGGCAAACGCGTTTAGTGTTTTGAAGGGAGATAGTTTTCATGTAGGCATAGCTATCATCCGTGCCGATGGCACTCCTTTCTGGAGGGAGGAGTGCTTAAGCTCCTACGGATGAATCCGCAGGTTACAAAATTTATCGTGCCGCTGGCACTTTGCCCCGATTTGTACATTGAAAACCGCAGTAGCCCAGGGTCAAGTCAACGCTTAAATGACGGGTAAGGCGGTAGTGGATTTTGGACGAGATCAAGGCGCAAAAAACGCCCCTAGTCGTAGCTAAGGAAGTCTTTTTGCAACGTAGAGATAGACCAAAAGACACACCGGATTACACGTAGGTTTAGGTTTGGCTTGACACTAGATTGCCGAATGGCTGGATGGGCAGAAAGAATGATGAGTTGATTTGCCTCGTACAAGCCTTCGCAACTATCTGCTCATGTATAGTGGCCGGCTTGGTTGAGGTTAAATCCTGAATCAATGCCGTTTAGTTAGTATGTACCTGGAAATATTGGTTCTATTGTTTTTCTACTAAATTCCAAGATGGTTTTCATCTCTTTAGCTTTGTCACTTTTTTGCTGCAGGTCAAAAAAGTGACCAAAAAACCCCGCCGCTACGCCACGGCGCACAGGTGTGCAGCTATTGGCCTAAAATAAAAACCTTCCCTCATGCAGGCAAACTCTTCCTTTTCTAGCAGCCAACATTCTATTTGGCTAGTATTTCGTCAAACAAGCCTGCCTTTTTGCCCGCCCGCTTTTTAATTTCTTAACGCCCAATACCTGCAAGGCGGATCCGATTAATAAGTTTCTTATGGATAAATTATCATCATCATTCCATGTAGTGGTATATTTTCTTAAGTAACCAAGTTGAGCCGGAACTATAAGCCCACAGGCCTAGATTTTTTTCTTTCTTTTTTCATCAATGGAAAAAAGGAAAAGGATAAAATCCACAAAAATGGCCAAAACCATACAGTTAAAGTCAAATAGAAAAGAAACTCCCAGCAGGTGAAAACAGGGAAATGGCCTTAACTAAACGGCATTAAATGTGGGTTCAATGCCGTTTAGTTAGTTTGTATCTGGAAAATATGGGTTCTATATTTTTTCCTTGGGCAGTTATTTTTCTAGCTAAACCCCTAAGTGGTTTTCATCCCTTTACCTTTGTCACTTTTTTGCTTCAGGTCAAAAAAGTAACCAAAAAACCCCGCCGCTACGCCACGGCGCACAGGTGTGCATCTATTGGCCTAAAATTAAAACCTTCCCTCATGCAGGCAAACTCCTCCTTTTCTAGTTGCCAATATTCTTTTTGGCTAGTATTTCGTCAAACAAGCCTGCCTTTTTGCCCGCCCGCTTTTTAATTTCTTAACGCCCAATACCTGCAAGGCGGATCCATTTTGTACATATTTTAAAAGGCCATGGATTAAAATAATAACGCTCTCAATGGACGATCCGTATTGGAAAATATTCTTAACTAAACGGCATTGAACCCCGAATAGGTGTTAGCAACTGAGCATCCTGCCTCATCCACCTTTGGCGGAGGGTCATATAGGTCAAAAAATGATTACATACAAATGGCTAAGTTCCGTAGGAACGGCAGATATAAATGCAAAAAGGAACATTTTTTTAAATGCGTTTGCCCTGGTGAAAGGTGGCTTTACTATTTTGATTCAATAAGGCTTTTTTATAAGGAGTAAAGATGGCGCTGAAAGGACAAGTTTTTACTGATTTTTACCAGTTTCTGTGACGTTTTGCAAAAGGAGAAAGGCTTGGTCAAAATAAAGTAGCTGTTTGCTGGTTGTTTTATATGGGATTACCATTGAAAATTTGGCAATAAAACCACCTGTTTTGAGGGTGTTGTTTTACTGATTTGATATAGAAATCGTTTTTTTATTGTTGATAATGTAAATATTGAATATTTTTGTTGATATTATTTGAATTAATTGCTGCTGTTGTTAACTTTGTAACATAAGAAAAAGGCAAAAGGTCTTATCAGATACTGTAGGGTGATGAAATTGGCAGACATGCCCCCCTGTCTCGGGGGTGGGGAGTTTGGGATAAAGCAAACATGGAGCTCGTGTTTTGCCTAACTGCCCCGTGGAGGTTCGAGTCCTTCTCCTACAGCAGGTTATTTTGGGTTTATTGTTAATTGACTAAAGCTATGAGATATTGTTTCATAGCTTTTTGTTTTTATAGCGGTCGGATGTAGATGTTTTTCCACCGGACGCTCATTGGCGTTTCTTTTTTGCCTACACCATGTACTTGCAGTCCAATAAAACCTTTCGGATTATCGGCATACCTTTCGGGATCATAGTCTAGGTCTGCGGCTAATTGGCCGTTGATCCATGTTTTGATGCTTCTTCCGCTGGCTATTATTCGATATTGATTCCATGTGTCGTTTTTGAAATGACTATGGGTGTTTACCTTGGGGTCGTCAGACTGTGGCTCGGGAGAAATGGTGCTACTCCACTTTTTTGTAGGTGAAGTCCATGATTTTTTCAGGATAGTTGCTGATAAACAGCCTTTTTTGGGTGACCAGTCCGTCAGCATTGTAATTATAGTAATATCTTAACCGTTTTTCTTTGACAGTGGGTTCTCCTTGGTCGTTATATTGGGTTTCAGTGATGGTGAGTCTGGTGGGATTGTTTTTGGGGAGGAAAGGAATGTGGTCAATACGAATTGGAAACATTGAAGCTTGTCCACCATATAGGGTGATGTCAAGTAGGTCAACATCATTAAAATTAAGGGCTGAGTAGGGGGTGGGATGATCGTCATAAGCAGTGAAAACGATATTGTAGTTGTATTTTAAACCTTTCCCTTCCCGTCCGTCTATGCTTTCTGTATTGATCGTTGAAATGTTGCCAATGCTGTCAAGTGTTATAAGTGTTCGCACGGTATCTACCCGGGCATCATGTACCTTCCTCAGCTGCACAATTTCCCTTACTTTTTTATGATATCGGTAAAATTTTTCTATATGAAATCTATCTACTTTTGACCAACTCAATCTTCCTTTTTCATCATACCTAAAATGCCTGATCGTTTCCTCTATATTGGAATCATGTCTAAGTGCACTGTAGGGCATGGCACTTTCCAGTTGGCTGTGCTGATTATAATGAAGTGCCAGTGTATCTCTGTTATCATAGGGGGAATCCTCATATTTGGTCCAACTTGCTACAGAGGTAGGTCTATAAAGTGAATCATATTGAAAGGTCTTTTTGGTCAGGCCTCCTATCCAAGTGACATTATAGGATAGGTCGGCTTCGATCAGTAGCCACTCCGGCTTTTCCGGGTTTATTGGTACTCCAGGGGTGGTGGGCAGCAAATCACAGCCTGTCATCAGTAAAAATGAGCAAACTACTATATAGTGGCGTGCAGTTTTGATAGTATTTAGCATAGTGGATAGTTTTTATTAATAACCTGAGCTCGACTTATTTTTAGCATTAAAAGCATTGCGAACCCTTTTTAGGAGGATGTGGGTTGGAAAAGGGTGTGGCAACTCGCCGCGGCGAGCTGCCACGGCTTCCACCCGCTCAGGCCTCTCTCTAAGCCTCGCAGTGACGGTTTTATAATCGAACTGAGATTAATAAGGTAGATGAAATGTTGGTGGAAGTAAAATTGATGTAAGTATGTTGTTTAGTTATGTATATCAACTGTAATTTTTTCGTCAGTTTTACTTTACCGTTTGGACATCGTAATTTGTGGTCTGAAAAGTAAATTGAAAGTATGAAGCCCTTGCTGTTCAAAATCGCCAAGACCAATGAAGAAGCTGTACGGATTTTACAGGAGGACTATCCCTATTTTTATGATAAGTTGCATTACCATGTGGAGACACAGTTTATGGTAATAGTGGAAGGAGAGGGGACTTACTTTATTGGAGATGCCATTGGGAACTTTAAGGCAGGAGATGTATTTATGCTTGGGCCAAATTTACCCCATTTTTTTAGAAGTGCCCAACCATACTATGATGCTCAGTCCACATTGCATTCGAGGAATATTTCTGTACTTTTTGCATTGGAATCCATGGGTGAGCGGATGCTGGGGCTTTCGGAATTTCATTCAGTGAAGGAGCTGCTGGAACGAAGTAAGCGGGGACTGAAGCTTGAGGGGGATATTAGGAGGAAAATGTTTAGTGCTGCGCATAAAATGGCGAAAAAAGAAGGTTTGGAACGCATTATTCACCTATTTAAGTACCTGCATAAACTGTCCACGAGTGATGAGCTTACTCCTCTGAGCCATATCAATTTTGAACCGGAGCCATTGCCTGCGGATACCAAAAAAATCAATAGGGTAATCCACTTTATCATGGAGAATTTTTCTAGGGACATAGCCGTTTCAGATGCGGCGAATGTAGCCAACCTTAGCATCAATGCTTTTTGTAGGTATTTTAAGACACATACCAGAAAGACTTTTTCTCAATTTCTGAATGAAATCAGGATTGGGCAAGCTTGTAAACTGCTGATAGCGGGAGGGCTCAGCGTGAAGGAAGTGGCCTTTCAAAGTGGGTACGTTAATATTTCTTATTTCAACAGGCAATTTAAGCAAATCACCGGCTTGACACCCTCCCAGTATGCAAAGGCGCATCGGTCCCGCTAAATCCATCCAGCCTAATGAAGGCTTTGTTGTACTTGAAAAGTGTTTTCATGGTGTAGGCGATTTTTTAGAAAGGGCGAATACTATTTAAAGGATGATTTATAAGGGAAAAACCCTTCATTTAGGTGATTCAATGCAAAAATTTATAATTCTTACCATCTTCTGAATATTTATAACCACGCAAGGGATTCATTTTACTTAGCTTTACTTAGTTGATAATCTAGGCCTTAAATTCAGAAAAAATGAAACGTAAAACATCTATTTTCGCATTTCTGTCGGCATTCTTCATGCTGATAAGCAGCCATTATGTAGTCGCACAGGTTAAAAGTGATTATGATAAGGAGACGGATTTTTCGAAGTATAAGACTTATTCCTTTGAGGGATGGCAAAAAGAAAGTGACCAGCATCTCAATGAATTTGATAAAAAGCGTATTCTGGAATCATTAAAATCAGAATTTGCAATGAGGGGGATGGTTCATTCGGAGGATAATGCTGATGCAAAGATAGCCCTTTACGTAGTGCTTGACCAGAAAACCAGTACCACAGCATACACCGATTTCATGGGCGGGTATGGATATGGGCCGAGATGGGGTTGGGGCATGGGAGCTGGTAATGTGAGCGCCACCACTACCTATTCCAACGATGATTATACCGAGGGGACATTGGTGGTGGATATGTATGATAGCGACAGTGATAAGTTAGTTTGGCAAGGGATATTGACCTCTACAGTGACCGAAAAGCCTGAGAAGCGGGACAAGACCATTCCTAAGAATATCAAAAAACTCATGAAGAAATTTCCGGTGGATAAAGTGAAATAACACAAAAGACAAGTGAATCATCAACTAATAACCAACATTACCATGAAAGGGATCGCGATTATTTTATTTCTAGGAGTTTTGTTTTGCGGGGCTGTTCATGCTCAGGAAGAAAGAGTAGTTCTGAAGCAAGTAAGCGATAGTGAGGTGCCCAAGGCGGTCGTGGAGGCCATTAAAAAGGACTTTCCCCAATCTGTAGTAGATGAAGTGAAGATCCTTCCCGCGGATGGGATAGACAGTTGGAAAGTGACTGACGTACAAAATACCATGTCTCCAGGTGATGAAATGACCTATTATGCCATCAGTTTTTATGGGGATGGTGTTTCAGGCCAAGTGCTGTATGACGCAGATGGAGAAATGGTGGTCTATAAAAAAGTCATCACGAATGAAGCTTTGCCACCTTCCATCAGAAGCTATATCGGTAACAATTATTCCGGATGGGCATTTATTAAGGACAAAGAAATCATTAAGAAGAGCCCGACCGCCGCGACGGATGTATATACCGTAGTGATCAAAAAAGGTAATGATAAGAAGACCTTGCACTTTGATGGTTCGGGGAATCCTATTGATTGACAAAAAACAAAAGACACCATCTTCCCGATTCGGTGAGGCGTCTTGGGGAATTACCTTTGGACGTCCTTCACTTGGGTATTTGGCTGCTAGAGCTTTTTCTTTTTGGATGGTCTCAGTGGACAATGACGGGCATGTTTATAGGATTGCTAAAAAATAATCAATGGTTATCCATTGGTGGACTGAGAGGATAGGACCTCCAATTGTTTTGCTGAAAAGAAGGGGAATATCAAATTCGATAAGATGAATAGACTTTTGACGATACTTTTATGTACGTTGATCTGGACAATTTCTGGTTTTGTTCAAGCCCAATCGTCCAAAGAGAAATTCAGTATGAAGGTTTTTAGGGATTCGCTGGATGGAAAGTTGGATATGAGTGATTTTTTGATCGATTTCCATGGATTTATTCCAGTCCCCCAACTGATTACAGAACCAGCTGTAGGCAATATCGGAGGGGTTTTTACACCGATTTTTATCCAGCCAAATAAGTATCAAGAGGAAGGTAGGTACATACCGCCAGATATTACGGCGGGATTTGTGGGTTATACTGCAAATAAGTCCTGGGGATTTGGGGCCGTAAGAATGGCTTCTCTACCAAAGCATCACTTAAAATACAGAGTGGCGGCATTTCATGGGGATGTCAACATGGATTTTTACAGGACCCTTCCCATTGTGGGCGAGCGGGAATTGGGCTTTAATCTACAGACCAATGGTGTTTTTGTTTCCCTTCTCCGGCAAATAGCGAACACTGAATTATATATGGGCTTGGACTACTCCTTTGCCCATATCAACGCCAGCCCTGATTTTGGAATGAACGAGTTGCCTGACTTTATAGAGAACAAGGAACTGAGCAGTAATATCAGTACAATCAGTCCGGATATCCAGTATGATAAACGTGACAACGTATTTACCCCGAACAAGGGCATATACTTGGTTTCGACTTTCCGGATCAATGCTAATTGGACTGGCAGTGATTACGATTACCAAAAGCTTAATTTGGCTGGATTTAAATTCTTCCAGCCCAGTCCAAAATGGGTAAGTGGTGTCAGGCTGGAAGGCTTGTGGCAATTTGGTGATCCTCCGTTTTATGCGAGTCCTTTTATAGATATGCGTGGGGTGCCGATGGCCCGATACCAAGGGGATCAGATATACATGCTGGAGACAGAGCAGCGCTATGATTTCAGTATGCGATGGAGTGGCACCCTGATCGCCGGGCTTGCCAAAGCCCCAACAGCAGACGTCAATTTTAGTGCTTCTGATTTGATCTATACCTATGGAGCAGGGTTCCGGTACTTGTTGGCCAGGAAGTTTGGCCTTCGCACGGGCGTGGATGTGGCATGGTCCAATGATGATTTTGGCTGGTACATCGTCTTTGGGCATGCTTGGAACAATAGAAATTGATAGTGTACGAACAAGAGATTTCGATATAAACGAGAGGGTTTTAAAAAAAGAAGGTATGAGAAGTAAACAGGATTTAATTGTTCTTTTTTGTGGTTTGGCATTTTGCCTAAGCGTGTTTTCCTGTTCATCAGAAACGGAGAAAATTTCTGATGAACCTACCAATTCCAGAGAGATAGCTGGTGCAGGTACGGCTCTTCCTTCCTGGAATGAAGGGAGCACAAAACAGGCCATACTTGATTTTGTGGAAGATGTGACCAATCCCCAAAGCGCGAATTATATCGAGCCGAAAGACCGTATAGCTACTTTTGATAATGATGGCACGCTATGGTCAGAGCAGCCGGTTTATTTTCAGTTTTTCTTTGCTATCGACCGAATCAAAGCCATGGCTACAGACCACCCCGAATGGAAAGACCAGCAACCGTATAAGGCAATTCTGGAAAACGATATGCCGGCACTGATGGAGCAAGGCATGGCGGGGTTGCTTAAGGTCGTGATGACCACGCATGCGGGAATGACCACAGATGAATTTGAAAAAATCGTTTCAGATTGGGTTGCTACGGCAAAACATCCTACCAAAAACCGTCCCTATACAGACCTGATCTATCAGCCCATGCTGGAGCTGGTGAAATATCTTCAGCAAAATGACTTCAAGGTGTTTATTGTGTCTGGTGGAGGAATTGATTTTATGCGCCCATGGGCCGAAGATGTCTATGGTATTCCTAAGGACCGGATCGTTGGGAGCAGTATCAAAACTGAATATGACTATAACGATGGCCAGCCCATCATCAAAAGGCTGCCAGAAATTGACCTGATCGATGATAAGGAAGGAAAGCCCATTGGTATCCATCGGTATATTGGTCGGAAGCCGGTTTTTGCCGCAGGCAATTCTGATGGGGACTTACAGATGCTCCGGTGGACAGCTGCCAATTCGGCAAAGAGTTTCAAGCTCTTTGTACACCATACAGATGAAGCAAGGGAATGGGCCTATGACCGGGATTCCCATATTGGGGCATTTGACAAGGGCTGGGACGAAGCCAAGGAAAAAGGCTGGACACTTGTGGACATGAAAGAAGACTGGAAGGTCATCTACCCCTATGAGCTGGATTCAGTAGATTGATTAAGCCCAGCAAAGGTTATTTATGCTTAAAATATGGTTCATGGAGGTTAAGGTGAGAAAGGTATCGGCATTTTTCGTACTGTTATTTATGGCTTTGTCTGCACTAGGCCAAGAAGCAGAAGAGAAGACATCTATGGAGCTGTCACAGCAAGTGATCAACCCTACTACGCTAGCTTGGCAACTTCAGCTAGAGGAGTTTGGGATTTTTAAGACCAACAATGCCGAGGGGTTTGCTCAGAATTTTCGTCTGAGAGGCATTATCCCCTTGGAGGAGGGAAAGCTGCTGCCTTTTCCACAGCTTATTCGGGTAATTGCTTTTTTGAATACGGCTCCAGGAGGACCTACGGGCTTAGGAGATATTGCGATCAATCAGTTCTTTATCCTTGCCAAAAAGGACTGGGGACAGTTTGGGGCGGGTTGGAATTTACAGATTCCAACTGCCACGTCCCATGAGCTTGGGTCGCCACAATGGCAGCTGGGACCGGCATTTACCGTGACCTTTACGGATTTGGGCAATTGGCAGATGTACTGGATCTGGCAAAATTTCTTTTCGATCAGCCACAACAGTGAGTATGGTAACCGAAATGTCACCGCCCTACAGCCGAATATTTTCTATACTTGGTCAAATGGGATATATGCTGGTATGGAGCCACTGTGGCAATTGGATTATGAAACGGGAAAAATAGCCATTCCACTGAACCTGCGCCTCGGCTATGTCTGGGCTGGAAAGTTAAAGTACAATGCCTACATCGAGCCGGAATTTATGGCTTATCGCTCTGAGGGATTCCCTTATAACCAAAATGACTTTGGGATCCGACTGGGATTTCGCTGGTATCTCCCTTTAAAGCCCAGGTAATATCTCGGGAAAAATCGCGAAGTCACTATGGTCTTTAGGTATTGGCAATAATAAACGATTAGTATGAAA
Organism: Echinicola rosea; assembly: GCF_005281475.1. NCBI lineage: Bacteria > Pseudomonadati > Bacteroidota > Cytophagia > Cytophagales > Cyclobacteriaceae > Echinicola > Echinicola rosea. The sequence goes on from NZ_CP040106.1 coordinate 2,972,797, forward strand.
CCATTAATCCAAACTAATATGATCATGCACAGGGCAGGGTGGCCACCTTCTTGACAGAAGGAGGTTTGTTACCTGATCAGTTTCTTTTAAATAGGAACTACAGGGTTTGACATAACAATTGCATTACAATTATTTAAATCTAAACAATGATGAAGTTACAAAACATGTTATCCTTTTTGGCCGTCGGCATGGTCGCTGGCCTCTCTTGGAGTTGTCTTCCTTCAGGTCCAGATTACGTGGAGGATATGGATATCGTCTATACGACCTATCAGGAGGATTATGATTTTATGGCTCAAGGCACTTACGCAATGCCTGATCAGATCGTCTCAGATGTGAAAGTGAACGAAGGCGATACGACGTACGTGTACCTTGATGATGAATATGCTACGCCGATTTTGTCTGAGATAGCCCAAAATATGGAAAGCTATGGATGGGAGCGTGTGGATATGGAGGATGCTCCAGACATGCTGATGATGCCTGCTGCCACCTCTACTACCAATTATTATTACTATTGGTGGTATGATTGGTGGTGGGGCTGGTATTACCCAGGATGGTGGGGTTGGTATTATCCTCCTTATTACCCTGTCAGTAGCTATTCGACTGGATCCCTGATCATGGTGCTTACAGACCCCAGTGCTGCTGATAACAATCCGATAAACAAGTCCAATGCGGCTTGGCTATCTGTCAGCAATGGTATCTTGACGTATTATAATGACATCGATCGTGTTACTGACGCCATTGACCAGGCTTTTGACCAATCTCCTTATTTGCAAACTCAATAATGAATAGCGACATGAAAAAACTATTGATAATGCTTGTTTTGGGAGTGGTGATTTCCCTTCAAGCCTCCGCACAAGAAAGTAGGGTGACCCTGTCCTATCCGGTGGGATTTGCGATAGGAGACCTGAGTGATTACGTAAAGCCCACCAGCTTTAGAGGCATTGCCATCGATTATAGAAAGATGATCAGCGAAAACGTGGGCGTGGGGCTTTCCACGGGCTGGAATGTCTTTTACGAGGAATTGGCTTACGACACGTATCACTTTGAAAACCAGTCCGTATCCGGAAAGCAATACCGCTATAGTAACCATGTGCCCGTTTTGTTTAACGCGGCGTATTACTTCAAGCCACGGGCAGCAGTCAATCCCTTTGCCAGTGTGGGCATTGGTACTATCTATACCCGGCGAAATACCGATATGGGGCAGTTTACGCTAGAACAAGAAGCTTGGAATTTTGCTTTGGCCCCAGAGGTGGGAATGCTGATCGATGTGGCGAATTCCTTTGCTACCTCTGTTTCCATCCAATACTATAATGGATTCCAAGCGGGAAATGAACTGAACGAACCGCAGTCTTATTTTGCCCTAAAACTGGGTTTTGAGTTATAACATATTTTAAAATTTAATTGGTGGAAGGAAAGGGGCTTTTACAGGTTTAAAGTGAAGGGCCTGTTTCCTTTTACCTTCCAAAATTAACCTCAGAAAGTTTAACGTTTCAATACTTATGAATTCACAAACCAATCCTATTGCGAACACCATCCGACATTGGTATGTTTTGTCTTTTGTAGGACTGCTATTTATCATTTTAGGAATTTATACATTCGTTACCCCTGCAAAGGCCTACTTGGCCATGTCCTTTCTTTTTAGCCTATCATTTTTGGTGACTGGAATTGGGGAAATATCCTTTTCGATTTTGAGTAAGCGGGTTTTTGACCGATGGGGATGGATTTTGGCATTTGGCTTACTCAATTGTCTGGTGGGCATTCTGCTGCTTAGCCGGCCAGAAGTTTCGCTGGCCACGATGCCTCTCTATCTGGGTTTTTTGATCTTGTTTAGGTCAGTAGGAGGGATTAGCTATGCCTTTGAAATGAAACAACTTGGGTTTTCGGATTGGTCAAGTCTGTTGTTCTTAGGGATTCTAGGGGTGGTTTTTTCCTTTATTCTTATCTGGAATCCGGTACTGGGAGGTCTGACCATTGTCAGCTGGACAGCCCTGAGTTTCGTGTCCATCGGTATATTGAGTGTTTATTTGTCCTTGCAGTTACGGAAATTTGGAAACGGCTGAGTGATATCGCAGGTACAATTCGATGGTAATCCATAACACCTAGCTTAAGTTAAAGAATGAATTAAAAAAATACATTAAAAAATCTCATAAAGATAATATCAAATGAAAAATGGATTAATTACTTTGATCATACTGGTCCTTCTTTCGGTAGAGGTGTATGGGCAGAAAAGTGGCGCATCCCAGAGCGCAGCACAGGCCAACAATCCCTTGGCCAATATGACAGCGATAAACTTTCATAATTATTATATTCCGCGCCTAACCGACGCTCCCAAGGATGCTTATTTGAACAATTCATGGGTACGGTTTGCAAAGCCTATTGCTGAGGGGAAATGGCTACTCAGGGTATCGGCACCTCTTAATACCACCGGAATACCGGATCCCGTGGATGGATCGGTCAATTCTATTAACGGTTTAGGGGATGTCAATGCATTTATGTCCTATAACTTTGTGTCCAAACCCACGGCTACGGTGGGGATAGGGCCAAACATCACTGCGCCCACGGCGACTGAGACGGCTTTGGGAACCGGAAAATGGCAAGGTGGTTTTGCGATGGTGGCCTTTATTGCCAAGTCAGCTGTCTTCCAGTTTGGAGGACTTGTTACCTGGCAGGCTTCTTTTGCTGGGGATAGCAACAGGCCTGGCACCAATGTAGCTGCAATCCAGCCCTTTTATTTCTGGCAGTTAGGAAAGGGGGCTTATATTAGAGGAGCTCCTATATGGGCATTTGATTTTAAGAATGATGCCTTCTCTGTGCCTTTGGGCCTTGGTGTCGGAAAAGTGGTAAAGGTGGAAAACACGGTGTTTAACTTGTTTATCGAGCCACAATACTCCATGATCCATGCGGGTACGCAGCCTCAGTTTCAGCTGTTCACCGGGATCAACCTGCAGTTTATGGGCAATTAGGATTTTAAATTTAAGAGATTCATTTGCAGTAATCGTTTCCTGAAACCGGCCAAGGGAAGGCATGCCCCTTGGCCGGTTTGCTGTATCAGTTGGTAGTTGTACATTTGAGGCAAATTAAATCTACAATCATGCACAATCACGTAAAAATCACTTATTGCACCCAGTGCCGCTGGATGCTCAGAGCGGCTTGGATGGGGCAGGAGTTGTTGACCACTTTTGAAGGGGAGCTGGAAGAGCTAAGCCTTCGTCCCGGCAGGGGAGGGATTTTTGAAATCACTGCCAATGGCCAATTGATATGGTCGCGCAAAGAAAAAGGCCGCTTTCCTGAAATTACCGAATTGAAGCAGCTTGTCAGGGATGTGATTGCTCCTGACAAGAGCTTGGGACATGCGGATAGAGGGAATGGATAGCTTTACCAAGTATGACAGGAGCTACGGCCATGATTTCATAACGATTTGTTAAAATCATTTGTTCAGAAACAATGAGAAGGGGCTTTACCTTTATGATGAATTGAAAAACATCATGGTAACGTGTTCCCCCGATATTGAATTGCTGGAAGGTATTCGCAACGATGATCTACGTGCTTTTGAACAGCTGTATGATCAGTATTGGGAGCTTATGTATCGGGCAGCCATTGGACGGATCAAGTCCCAAGATTTGGCTCAAGATGTGGTACAAGATATTTTTATTGATTTTTGGAATCGTCGCAAGTCCCTTGAAATCAATGTTGGTCTAAAAGTCTATCTTTTAACCGCTGTTAAGTATAGGGTGTTTCGTTGGGCGGAAAATATTCATCGGCACGAACAGCTTAGGGAAATACATTTTGAAGGATTGAAAACTGAGATAGCTCCTTTGGAGTTTGAGGAGGTGTTTAGCTTGATTGAAGTGAAATTGGAGAAGCTTTCACCAGCACACCGTAATATTTTTAGGATGAACAAATTGGAAGGACTCTCCGTCAGTGAGATCAGCTGCCAGGTTAATATGGCGCCCCAATCCGTTCGTAATGTACTTTCCAAAACCACAAAATACTTGAAGAAAGAGCTAAAAGGATATTACTTTTTATAATTATTCAGATTGGGGATCGAGAGTGAAAGAGACGCGGAATATAATAGGTTTTACGTATCCTATAGAGAGATCATACGCACAATGTGGAAATGTTAGATGGATTGTTTGACCTTGGGTGTCACCGATGGCTTTGGGTATGACATCCCTGCGAGGAAGCTCTGGGTGTACGACATACTATATACTTAAACCAGCATTTAATGCCGTTTAGTTAGTTTGTATCAGGAAAATATGGGTTCTATATTTTTTCCTTGGGCAGTTATTTTTATAGCTAAATTACTAGGTGGTTTTCATCCCTTTACCATTGTTACTTTTTTGCTTCAGGTCAAAAAAGTAACCCAAACCTGTCCGCCGGTGGTGGAAACCCCGCCGCTACGCCACGGCGCACAGGTGTGCAGCTATTGGCCTAAAATTAAAGCCTAGCCCCCATGCAGGCAAACTACTCCTGTCTAAAGCCAAGCAGGCCTATTTAAAGCCAGGTAAACCTTCTTTAGCCGCCAACATTCTTTTTGTCAGCCTTTCGTCAAACAAGCCTGCCTTCTTGCCTACCCGCTTTTTAATTTCTTAACGCCCAATACCTGCAAGGCGGATTCAGTTAATAAGTCCCAAAAAGGTATCGCTTCCTTATTACGGCCCTTGGTATGCCTGTTTTCCAGCCGATGGTGGAGGCCGTTAAGAAGGGGAGTTGGCTCGCGTCGTGGAACAGCGAGACCCACTCGCTTTTAGGCCGTAGCCATCGGGTGGAAATTAAAATGGGTGACGGATCCACGTCGCGGGGGAAATCCATGTACCATTTTAAAGGGCAGACCACCGGCCTAGATTTTTTCTTTCTTTTTTCATCAATGGAAAAAAGTAAAAGGATAAAATCCACCAAAATGGCCAAAGCCATACAGTTAAAGTCAAATAGAAAAGAAACTCCTAGCAGGTGAAAACAGGGAAATGGCCTTAACTAAACGGTATTGATAAAACGGGTTAAATACCATATTTTGTACTTCATACTTTTTCTTTGATCCACTTTCTAGGAGGCAATATGTCATGGAGGAAGGCGATGCGCTATGGTGGTAGAGAGCTTTTTTAAGTTAATATGAACGACCTTTCAAAATGATTAACGTTTTCATAATCAAATAGACGAGTAGAGATGCATAAGTAGTGATACTTACTTATGATGGCACACAACAATATTTATATTCCTGAAGAGATTAGGGAGCTTTTGAGAAAGTTACTTAGTGGGACTCCACTGCAAGAGCAGGAACTTGCTCAGCTAAACCAATGGTACGATGACGTTTACGATGAAGGTTGGGAATCAGTTGATAAGGACCTGGGGCAGCGGATGTATCTGCAAATCCATGAAAGTATAGCCAAGGTGAACAGTGAACAGACCAGAAAGGACAGTCCAGGCCTTCGTTTACGTTCTTTACGTTCAGCATCCTCAGGATGGAAAACTCAAACTTGGTTGCGTGCGGCCATGGTGACTTTTTTACTGGTTGCTACAGCGCTGGTGGTTTATGTCAGTCAGCATGATACCCATACCTCTCCAAACCAAGCAGAAGAATGGATCACCTATCAAAATCCTGCCGGACAGAAGTCCAAAGTCCAACTTCCTGATGGCAGTATAATTTATATTAATGCCGCCACAGCAGTAAAGTACCAGAAAGGTTTCGGTCAGTCTCATCGGGACTTGTTTTTGGAAGGAGAGTCCTATTTCGAAGTGGCCAAGGATAGCATTCCTTTTCGGGTTTACAGTGGTGGACTGGTAACAGAAGCGGTGGGTACTTCCTTTAATATCAGTACCTATGACGCCACTTCCATCAGGGTTCAACTTACCTCAGGGATTGTCAAAGTTTACGATGCTTTTGAGGGCAATGCCCAGGTTAAGTTGATGCCAGGTGAGGAAGTGCGTTTGAAGGATGGACAGCTCTCCTCTGTGTTTATCTTTGATATCAATCAGGCCATAGCATGGAAGGAAGGTACTATCTGGCTGCAAAAGACACCTTTATCGGAAGTGATCTCGATTCTAGAACGCTGGTATGATGTGGATATTACTGTTACTAATCCACCCAAAGAGAAAGTTTTATTAACCGGGGAATTTAAAAATGCCATGCTTACCCATTTGCTGGAAAGCTTGTCCTATTCCTACCGATTTGATTATAAGATTGACAAGAAAAATATCACCATCACCTTTAACTACTGACTGCCTATGAAAAAAAGAAAGCCAGTTTGACAAAACTGGCCTCCCCGGCTGCAATAGAAGAGTTTCTCAGGCCATTCTATTGCCCTTGATTTCAATGACTAAAACATCATCAAAAACATGACAAATCTATGAAAAAAATATTACATGCTATCCGTATGATCAGCAAATACACCCTTATTGGCTTTATATTCCAGCTAGCCTTCCTTAATCTCCTCCATGCAGGTCCTAGTAAGGCGCAGGGAAGTTTGGATATGGAAAAGATAACTGTGAATGTCAAAGCGGAAGCCGAACCACTGCCTTCTGTATTGGAGGCGATAAAATCGCAGACGGACTTTATCTTTATTTATGATGATAAGATCATTCCATCCAATACTACAGTTTCGATCGAAGCACAAAATGAACCTTTGGAGAATGTGCTCATCGAGCTTTCCAAAGAGCACCGATGGGCTTTTAAGCAGGTTAATGATCGCATTAGCATAAAACCGATAAAAGGGCTGCACCTTGGCAAATCGGTTATCCGAGAAGTGACGGTGAGCGGAACTGTTCGCGATTCCAATAACCAGCCGATCCCGGGGGTGACAGTATTGGTAAAAGGAACCACAAATGGCACCACTACAGACTTGGATGGAAAATACCGATTGAACGTTCCAGAAAACAGTGTGCTTGTATATTCCTTTGTTGGATTTATCCCCCAAGAAGTTGCTATTGGCAATAAGGAAGTGGTTGATATTCAGTTGGAAGAGAAGGTTTCGGCACTGAATGAGGTGGTAGTGGTAGGTTATGGCGAACAAAAGAAAATCAACCTGACTGGCGCAGTGAACCAAGTGGGCAGTGAGGTGACAGAAAACAGACCAGCCCCCAACCTGACCAGAATGCTGCAGGGAGCCTTGCCAAACTTGAATATCAGAATGGTAGATGGGAGTCCAACCCGATCTGCTGCATTTAATATTCGGGGCACGACTTCGATTGGAGCTGGTGGAGATGCCCTGGTATTGATTGATGGAGTAGAAGGGGATCCAAACTTGGTCAATCCCAATGACGTAGAAAGCGTTACGATTCTAAAGGACGCTTCTTCCGCCGCAGTTTATGGTTCGAGGGCTGCTTTTGGCGTGGTGCTCATTACTACCAAATCCGCCAAAGCAGGAAAAAGCCAACTTAACGTAAACATCAATCATTCGGTTAACAAACGGACAGTGGTGCCGGATTTGGTCACAAATGGTTACCAATGGGCAAAGAATTTTGATGAAGCATTTTATGGTTGGTACGATTATAAGACCCACCCGATTTCTGTCAACAGTGTTTTTCCATTTTCCTTGGAGTATTTGGATCGTTTGCGCCAGCACGATGAGGATCCCAGTCTACCAAAAGTGGAATACATCGAAGCACTTGGACGCTATGAATACTATGGCAATACCGATTGGTTTAAATACCATCATAAGGACAATATGCCAGCTACTGAAGCATCCATAAGTGCTTCTGGGGGTTCGGACAAGGCACGTTATTTTATATCGGGAATGTATTACCATCAGGATGGGATTTTCAATTTTTCCTCCGATAAGTTTGACAAGTATAACTTACGGGCAAAAGGAGAGGTTAACATTAACGATTGGCTGGTATTAGAGAATAATTTTGACCTCAGCACCTATACTTATGGCTACCCTTTATTGGCCAATGGGGACATCAATATTTGGAGGTATCTGGCCGTTCAGGGTTTTCCAATGGTGTCCATGACAAATCCTGATGGGACTTATTCCCAAAATGGAGTTTATATTGGAGCATCTTTCCTGGAAGGAAACAGTCGTTCTGATCAGAGTAATTTCTTTGTGAGAAATACGCCTACCCTCACTGCTACACCGTTTGGTGACCTGCTCACCTTTAAGGCGAATTTTACTTTTTCGAAGAAGTTTATCAAAGACAAAAGAGTCAATAATTACGTCAACTACAGCAATGCCCCTGAAGACTTGAACCGTTTTGGTAACAGCTTGCTGAGACAATATGAAAATGAAAACACCTACTGGGGATCCAATATCACGGCACAATTTAACAAGACCTTAAATGAGGACCATAATCTTGGGCTGCTATTGGGCTATAATATCGAAAGTTCCCTGACCGAAAATTGGAATACCAGCAGGGATGGATTATTGGTACCTGAAAAACCGGATTATAACCTGATGGATGGCCTGAACTATACCATTAGCGGAGGTGGCAGTGAATGGAAATACCTCGGTGTTTTTTACCGGGTGAATTACAGCTACAAGGACAAATACTTGTTGGAGTTTAATGGCCGTTATGATGGCTCTTCCAAATTCCCATCCGATGAGCGGTACGGTTTTTTTCCATCTTTTTCGGCAGGGTGGAATGTTTCGGAAGAAGGCTTCATGGCCAATACCCGTAGCTGGCTTGCAAACCTGAAAATCAGGTCATCCTATGGATCCCTCGGAAATGGTAACGTCGCACCATATCGTTACCTCGAAACCATGTCAGTGAATAAATCCAGTGTAATATTGGAAGGAATCCAGAAGGGCTACACCTATATGCCAGGTGTGATTCCTGATGGGCTTACCTGGGAGAGAGCCACTACCTTTAATATTGGTGTGGATGCCTCCTTCTTAGAGGGACGTCTGAATGTAAACTATGATTGGTATAACCGGATTACCTCGGACATGTTTACCTACGGTCAGCCACTTCCTAATGTGTTTGGCGCTACTGAGCCTTACGGAAACTATGCCGATCTGTCGACCAAGGGCTGGGAACTTACCTTAGGTTGGAAAGACCAAACTACAGTGGGAGGAAAGCCTTTCAGCTATGGTATCAACGGTTCCTTGTGGGACAGCAAGGCCACCATTACCAAGTTTAACAACCCTGAAAAAGTCTTGGGATCGGGTTATTATGTAGGACAGTCCGTGGGAGAGATTTGGGGTTATGTAACAGAAGGTTTCTTTACTTCTGAAGAAGATGTCCTAAACCATGCCGATCAGGATTTCCTTCGCAATTCAAATGGTAATATCTGGCTTCCCGGTGACCTGAAATATGCTGATCTCAACGATGACGGTGTGATCAACCAGGGAGACAATACGGTAAACAATCCCGGTGACCGTAAGATTATTGGCAATAATGCACCCCGCTATCAGTTTGGTTTTAATCTGAATGCCAATTGGAACAATTTCGGGATCTCCGCATTCTTTCAGGGGATAGCCAAAAGGGATTGGTATTTCGCCCCGGAGGCTGATTTGTTTTGGGGACCCTATAACAGGCCTTATGGCTTCCAGCCCACCAAAATGATGGATGATTACTGGACACCGGAAAACCCTGATGCCTATTTCCCAAGATTGAGAGGATATACCGCATTGGGCACAGGAAGGTCTTTGGGAGCGCCACAGACCCGTTACCTTCAGGATGCTAGCTATATTCGATTAAAGAACATCACGGTGGACTATTCCCTTCCGACACAGTGGGTAAGCAAAATCGGGATGCAACGTGCCAAAATTTTCTTTACGGGTCAAAATATTTGGACCAGAACCGGTCTGAGCAAGCACACGGATAACTTTGATCCAGAGATCATCGAAAATCCACTAGGTGACATGACCAATGGATATGGCCAGGGGGATGCATATCCCATGCTCAAATCCTACACACTGGGTGTTAACCTTTCTTTCTAACCACCAAACTGGACAATCAATATGAAAAAGATATTTCATTCAATAGTAGCAATACTTACTGTGGTGCCGGCATTGGTATCTTGTGATAATTTCCTGGAAACCGAACCGGTGGACAAACTCGTTCCGAACACTTTTTTCCAAAGTGAAAAAGACTTAGAGCTTTATTCCAATTCCTTTTACCAACGACAGGTGCCCGGTGGTCTGGCAGTGGTTCAAAGCGACGAAATGGGCGAATTTACCTCAAAAAACCAATCCAATAACTTCATAGCAGGAGCGTATTCTTCAGTGGATGAAGGTGCCTGGAACTGGTCAGACCTTCGAAATATAAATTACTTTCTGGAAAACTTCGACAACGAGGCCATTCCTCAGGAAGCCAGAGATCATTATGAAGGCATTGCGCGCTTTTTTAGGGCATACTTCTATTTTGAGATGGTGAAGCGTTATGGCGATGTGCCATGGTATTCAAAAACCTTGGCAACCGACGATCCGGATCTTTATAAGCCACGTGATCCCCGAGAGGCGGTGATTGACTCCATGCTGATGGATCTTGATTTTGCAACTTCTCATATCCGGGATACCAAGGATAATGTTTCTTCACTGGTAACCAGACAGGTTGCTTATGGTTTTAAGTCTCGTGTATGCCTATTTGAAGGAACCTACAGAAAGTACCACGAGGAACTTGGGCTCCAAGGTACTGCAAACGAGTTGCTCCAAGAAGCGGCGGTTGCAGCAAAAGCTGTGATAGACGCCCAACAGTTTCAGCTACACAATACCGGGAGCCCATCAACGGACTATCGTGAGCTGTTTATCAGCGAAAACCCGGTATCCGAGGAAGTGATGTGGGCTGTGGTTTATAACAATGCCCTGAAAAGGTGGCATAATATCACTTGGAAGTTTAACAGCGCTACTTATGGAAACCGCTGGGGACTGAACAAGCAGTTTGTGAATACTTACCTGATGACAGATGGCAGCAGGTTTACGGAAAGACAGGGGTACGATACTATTCAGTTTGTGCGTGAAATGGAAAATCGTGATTTCCGATTGGCCCAAACGGTACGTTCACTGGGATACACCCGATTGGATGGAACGCCCGCACCTCCAAATTTTGGCTACACCTATACAGGCTATCATATTCTAAAATTCAGCTTGGATGATAGTAGGTTGGATGGAATATCCGAATCCTTTAATTCCATACCGTTGATGCGATATGCTGAGGTACTGTTGAACTATGCCGAGGCCAAGGCAGAGCTTGGGGAGTTTGATGCTGGCATTTGGGAGCAGACTATTGCTCCTTTACGAGAGCGGGCGGGAGTAGATCCACGTATTCCAGCCACCGTTGACAGTTACCTTCAGTCAGTTTATTTTCCCAATATTTCAGACAAATTCCTGCTGGAAATCAGAAGAGAAAGAGGAATAGAACTGTGTTATGAAGGATTACGGTACGATGACCTTTTACGCTGGAAGAAAGGAGACTTGCTCGAAATGCCTTGGGAGGGGATCTATGTGTCAGGGCTGAACGAACCAATGGACTTGGATGGAAATGGTACACCGGATGTTGCCTTTGTGGAGACCGTTCCAGACAATCAGGTAGCCGGGGTGATTTACTTTGCGGTCGATGGAACCAACTCCGTCCTGACAGAGGGTGACCACGGTCATATTGTATGGCGGGCCAATGAAGATCGTCAGTTTCCGGAGAAAAAATACCTGCACCCAATTTCCAATACCGATTTGGTGCTGAATCCTGATTTGGGACAGAATCCCGGATGGGAATAAGGTTTTCCATTGAGGGAATTGTTCACCCCATAATATTTCTTAATGAAAAAATATATCATAATATTGTCCATGGTGCTATATGGCACCGTGGACAATACCTTTGGTCAACATAGGGAGATCATTGTTCCGGATATTCCAGGCTATCAAACCCTGAAGGGGGATTTTCATATGCATACGGTGTTTTCTGATGGACACGTTTGGCCTACTTTCAGGGTTAAAGAGGCACTTCGCGACGATATGGATGTCATTGCTATTACCGAGCATATGGATTATGAGGGCTTTCCGGACGAAATTGAAAGGGATTATAACAAAAGTTATGAGATCGCTGCTGCTGCCGCAAAGGACAAAGGGATTATGGTGATCAAAGGTGTGGAGATTTCCCCTAGGGTACCTCCCTATCACCACAATGCCATTTTTCTGGATGATGCCAATAGCTTTCCCATAGACTATATGGAAAATACCCACAAGAAGTTTGTCATGAAGGACAGCATTTCGAGGGAGGCACTGATGGCTCCTTTTCTGGAAGCCCAGCGACAGGGGGCATTTGTCTCTTATAACCATCCTAGTTATAGCTGGTGGGACAGAAAAGACACGGTGCTATTTACTGATTTTCACCAAGAACTATTGGAAAAAGGAATTCTCGGTGGGGTGGAAGTGGTCAATAGCGGAAGGTATAATATCATCGCCCACCGCATGGCCATGAAGTATAACCTCACGATGCTCTGCAATACGGATGAGCACTATGACATGTACCCGCGGTACGCTGATAGCCATCGGCCCATGACCTTGGTTTTTGTGGAGGAAAAGACGCCGGAAGGCGTGGAAGAGGCAATGAGGGCTAAGCGAACGGCCTTGTATTTTGGCGATTACGTGGTGGCCAGGAAGTCTGAAGCGGAGGCGTTGTTTAAAGCTGCCGTGCAAGTGGATGCCGCAAGAAAGGACCGTAATGACGAGCCAATTATAGTGGTCACTGTGAAAAACACCAGTGATATTCCTTTCCGGTTACAGCTAAAGAGCCGTTATGATATTGAATCGCTTCCCATGGGACAGCTTCAGCTCGGTGCCCAAGAGGAAAAAGAAGTGGTACTGAAGGCGGTTTGGAAAACGCCCCAGGAGACGACCTTGGCAGTTACCGTAGAGAATATGTTGGTGACGCCGGATGAAGCCCTTGAGACGCAATTTAGGTTTTCTGAGTTGGAATAAATTGAGCATAGACTGATGATAAAAATCCCTTTACAGCCCATTTTGCCAAAATGCTTATGGGCTGTTTTTATACTAAATATTTTGCCTTCATTAACCATTGGGCAGACTATCAGCGTAATGAGTTATAATATCCACCATGGTGCTGATAAAAATGAAGTTATGACCTATAGTGAAATTGGTCAATTTTTGAAGGATACCGGAGCGGACATTATTGGTCTCCAGGAAGTGGACAGCGTTTGTTCTCGTTCTGAAAAAAGCGACCAGATGAAAATCCTATCTGAGATTACCGGAATGGATGCCGCATTTGGGCGGCACTTTGCCTATGACGGTGGCGCCTATGGTCTGGGCATTTTGTCCAAATATCCCTTGGAGGACATTCGAAATGACCGGATCACAAGTATTCGTTCCAATGGCGAAAAAAGGTCACTGGCCTTGCTTTCGGCCAAGGTCACGCTGCCAAGTGGACAGCAAATTCTATTTGCAACGGTACATTTCGCCTTGGACCAGCCTACAAGGTTAGCGCAAGCCAAAGAAGTCCTGCAATATTTGGATTCTGAATTACCGGTAATGCTTACAGGGGACCTGAATGCAGTTCCAAATTCCGAGGAAATAAAGCTACTAAACACAAAGCTATCCAATACCCATCAAGAGGGAGATAACACCTTTCCCGTTGATGATCCGGTCAAAAAAATCGACTACATTATGGTCAGTAGGGTAGGATTTAAAGTGCTTGAAAGTCATGTGGTGCTTAGCTGCCAATTGTCAGACCACCTTCCGATCATTACCGAAATGGAGTTGGGAGGGGAGTGATATCGATGGATCGGGAAGTCTGAAAAATTTCTAGGTAAAGATTCACTTCTGCAGACTCAATCCACTCCCTAATATTTATTTTTAATCTAATTGAAGGTAATGGTTTTTTATGATCAGTATAAATCTTTAGGAGAAATACATTTTTTTAAATGGATAATTTCGTATCCAGCGTGTTCATGCTTTTCACCTTCTGATCCTTCCATTAATTAACGGCAATTCACCGTTTGTTTACTTGCAATTTTATCTTTTACGAGTAATTTTGTTACTCATGAGTAATTTTTTTACTCTCTAAATAAAATGGATATCGCCCTGTGTGATTGATGGGGCGAAGCTGTGTTTGAAGCCCAAGCCCAAGCCAAAAAAGTGAAAAAACCAGGGAGTAAAAATGATGTCCGACAATCCAACAATTCTACGATCCGACCAATCAGCAACACCTATAGCCAACCAAAAGTAATCGAGCCTTCCAAGGGGTGGAAGCTGGTAGATTTTAAAGAGCTCTGGCGGTATAAAGACCTGCTGTATTTCCTGACGCTGCGAGGCATCAAGGCGCGCTATGCGCAGAGCATATTGGGCGTGGCCTGGGCGATCATCCAGCCGCTGTTTACCACGTTGGTGTTTACGGTGGTTTTTGGTAACCTGGCCAAAGTGGATTCCAATGGCATGCCCTATATCCTGTTTTCCTATTTGGCCCTGTGGCCGTGGAATTACTTCTCCGGCACCCTCACCGAATCTGCCAACAGCCTCATTGCCAATTCGGGGATGATCACCAAGGTGTATTTCCCCCGGATGGTGCTGCCACTGGCTTCGATATTTTCCAAGCTGTTGGACTTTATCATAGCCTTTTTGGTAGTAGTGGGCTTTTTGATCTATTTTCAGGTGATGCCCGGATGGGGATTGGTATTTCTGCCACTGTTGATTGTCCAGTTGCTGCTGACGTCTTTGGGCATCGGCATGATCCTGTCCGCCATGGCCGTGCAGTACCGCGATGTCAAGCATGCCCTGACTTTCTTGGTGCAACTGTTGATGTATGCAGCACCGGTAGTTTATAGCACGACGGCCGTACCCGAAGTTTACCGTCCATTTTATATTCTAAACCCCATGGTCGGGGTGATCGAAGGATTTCGCGCCGCCTTTCTGGACCGTCCGCTCCCTTGGGAATGGATCTGGCCGGGGAGCATTGTCGCAGGGCTGCTTTTCATTTTTGGGATGTTTTATTTCAAACGGATGGAAAGGGTGTTTGCAGATGTGGCGTAGGGGCGAGAAGTGAGATATGAGACTTGAGATGATTGATATTTTGTGCATTCGTATTGTTTTTCTTTAGTTCCTGGCAGCGGTAGAAGGAAAACAACTGATCTGCATTTGTAATGCAGATCGCAAGAGCTGGGCATTTGTAATGCCCCCAAAATAATAGTGACTTGTCTTCTGGTCCTCCTCTTCTATGAGAAGTCAAAGGCCTCAGTCATTTGTTTGGGATTTATGGTCTCAAAAAAGAAATAGAAGGAATTTGCCATCCTAACGCTTCTGATCCGCCTTTGAAATGTGGATCGCACGAGCTTGGCATTTATAATGCCCCATTAAAAAAAGAGAATTGTCAATTACTGCGAAACGATTTATCCAATGTCTAAATCTATTATCAAAGTAGAAAACCTTTCCAAGCGCTATCGCTTAGGATTGAAAGAAAAGCGATCCAAGACTTTAGCGGGACAGGTGGGCAATATCATCAAGTCCCCATGGGAAAATTTTCAGCGGCTTCGGAAGTTGAGCAAGTTTGGGGCGGAGGATGAATCGGTTTTTTGGGCATTGAAGGATGTCAATTTTGAGGTAAAAGAAGGGGAAGTCTTGGGCATTATTGGGAAGAATGGTGCCGGTAAATCCACCTTGCTCAAGATCCTGTCCCAAATCACTGAACCTACTTCAGGTAAAATCACCCTGAATGGCCGCGTGGCCTCTTTACTGGAAGTGGGCACTGGCTTTCACCCTGAGCTGACCGGCAGGGAAAACATCTATATGAACGGTACCATCCTCGGCATGACGAGGCGCGAGATCGACCGGAAATTGGATGAAATCATTGATTTTTCGGGCATAGAAAAGTTTGTGGACACACCGGTAAAGTTCTATTCCTCGGGCATGAAAGTACGCCTGGGTTTTTCAGTGGCCGCGCATTTGGAGCCGGAGATTTTGATAATCGATGAGGTGCTGGCCGTTGGGGATTATGAATTTCAGCAAAAGTGCCTCGGTAAAATGGAGGATGTAAGCAAGAACCAAGGACGAACGGTGCTCTTTGTGAGCCATAATATGGCGGCAGTGCAGAATTTGTGTAGTAGGGGGCTTTTGTTAGGAAAAGGAACTTTAGTTTATGAAGGTAACCTCGAAAAATTAATTGAAAAATATTTTAGTTTACAGGGCGGGAGGATGACGAATACCAATGGAAGTTTTGATTTATCAACTAAAAAAAAAGAGGAAACGGCGATTACGAGATTGGATATCTATTGTGAAAATAAGTTAACTAATATTGTCCATGCAAATTCGCATGTTACTTTCAAGGTGGTTTACAATTCCTGTTCTAAATTTAGGGCAACTCATTTCGGAGTTTCTTTTAGAGACCAATTTGGTGATGAAATTATTGCCATTAATAATAAACATACGGGAGATGTCCTCAGCGGAGTTAGTAGTAGCCAAATTATAGTTGATATTCCAGAGTTTCCTTTGTTTAAAGGTTCTTATGAATTGGATTTGTTTTTAGGAGATGGTTTTTATGATTTTGATGTAATAAAAGGTGCGGGTAGAATTAAAGTTATTGAAAAGGATATTTATAATTCTGGTTTCATACCAGATTCAAGAAAGAATTTAATCTCGTATAACAAAATTCATTTTTCAAATTCGTAAGCAAACCTTAAAGATACTTAAAAAGGGATGTGTGAACTAACGGTTTTATTACCAGTTTTTAATTCAGAAAGTTATTTAAAGGAAGCTGTTGAATCTATTTTAAATCAAACTTTTAAGAACTTTAAGTTAATAATTATTAATGATGGATCCACAGATCGATCAAAGGAAATAATTGAAAAATTTAATGATTCTAGAATTTTACTTTTGGAAAATGATGAAAATAAGGGTTTAATTTATTCTTTAAACAAAGGGCTAAAATGTATTGATACCAAATATATGGTTCGGATGGATTCTGATGATATTTCACATCCAGACAGAATGAGACGGTTATTAGAATACATGGAGGAAGATGAAGAGATTGGTATTTGCGGAACAAAAGTGGGGGATTTTAGTGAAAATAGAGTTTCGGATATTGCAAATATTGATGATGACAAATTGAGAGCCGTTCATTTATTAAATTGTTCTATAACGCATGCATCTGCCATGTATAGAATGGATATAATAAATAGAAATAATTTAATATATCATGAAAGATATAAACATTCTGAAGATAACGACTTTATTACTAATGTTTTAAGTGTATCTAAAGGAGCAATTTTGAATCAGAATCTATATTGGGTCAGAAAACATGATGATCAGGTTTCAAGTAGATTTAGGGATTTTCAGAAGCGCAGTAGCACAAAAAGACGTGTAGAGTTACTTAATGAGGTTTTTGGGGTGAATTTACACAGTGAAGAAATAAAGTTGTACCAAACATTGAGCTATAAAGAGCCCGGATTGAATAGCGGTGAACTTTATGACCTTGGGAAGTTAGTATTAAAATTGGAACGTGTAATCATCGCTAATGATGATTTCGAATTTGATAGAAAGGAGTTTTTGAAATTACTCTATAGGAGGTTGGATATCATCTATTTGAAGCATAGTTCTTTGGGTATGTCTGTATTTGTAAACTACCTAAGACAGTTTCTATTAAATAGACAAACTCGAATCGGTGCGAGGTTATTTATTAAATCATTAATACGAAGATAGAAATGAATAGAATTGATTTAATACAGAGGTCTTTACAGTTTAATAAAGGAAAGAGATATTTAGAGATTGGAGTGCGAACCTGTAGCAATTTGTTTAGAGTGAAGTGTGAAAACAAAGTTGGTGTTGATCCTACTTATCGGTTGTCCAAAAAAGATAAAATCAAAATGGCACTTGGGTGGGAAAAATCTCAATTATATAGAATGCACAGCGATGATTTTTTTTCTCAAAACCCCAAGGGAATACTTGATAATGGCTTTGATGTGATTTTTGTGGATGGTTTGCATAATTATAAGCAATCTTTGCAGGATGTTGAAAATGGACTAAAGTATTTAAACAAGAATGGAGTAATTATACTGCATGATTGCAACCCAACTTCTGCCGCAAGAGCAACGCCCATAAAGAATTCATTTGATGAATTGGTGCCAAAAATAAAATCAGGCCAAATAGAAGGTTGGGATGGAGGCTGGAACGGTGATGTATGGAAAACCATCGTCCACTTAAGGTCTACTCGAACTGATTTGAGTATTATCACCATAGACGATGATCAAGGGTTGGGAGTGATAATTAATAGGGATGAGAAGAACCGTAATTCCGTTGATATTCGGGAATTAGAGCAAGCAGACTATGGGTTTTTAGCCAAAGATAGACGGACGTTATTAAATCTTAAGTCAGAAAATGAATTACAGCACTTTTTCGAAGGATAATCGGGCAAGCCTGAAAATCCACCATTTTTTGATTACTAGATTCAATGTGGAATATTTAGAAAAGGTAGAAGCAAATCTATCTATTTCAGTAGATGATTGGTTGGAGAGACGCTTTGAGCTGTTTTTTACTTATTGCTATCCCTCGGTGGTTCAACAATCAGAAATGGATTTTACTTGGTTGATATATTTCGACCTGAATACACCAGATGCATACATTGAAAGAATCCTTAAAAAGGACTTTGCTAAAGTAATCAAGCCTGCTTTTGCTACTACATGGAAAAATATCAATGAAAACATACGAGGTGAAATTTCTCACTTCGATATAGAAGAAAACGATTTGATCATTAGCTCAAGATTAGACAATGATGATGCGCTATCCGCAGATTACATCATAACCATTCAAGAAGCAGTCAAATCTAAGTTTCTTCTCGAGCGTCAATTGCCTTTTGCAATTGACTTAAAAAATGGACTAGTATATTCTTCCAAAGAAAGTTGTTTGTATAGCGTTTCAAGAAAAAGTAATCCTTTTATCTCACTTGTTGCAAGCAACCAAGGGAATTTAGAAACTGTTTTTGATTATCAGCATCAGGAAATAACGTCCCGCTTTAAATCGATACAGATTTCTGGCAAACCATTGTGGTTCCAAAATATACATGATACTAATATATCAAACAGGGCTTATGGCAAACTAAAATTATTTGGCTATGAATCTTTACAGAGGGAATTTGGTGTTAATGTAGAGCTAGGAAAGGTGAGAGTTGGGCGTCTAATAACTATGAAAACAAAAGAGGTGTTTAGACGACTTAGCAAAATGATTTTCAAAAAGTGTTCTTGGTTTCAGTGATCATTCCTGTATATAATGCTGCGCAATTTGTCAAAATTGCGGTAGCATCTACTGTCGATCTTACCGAAGTTGGCGAAGTGATATTGATTGAAGATGGTTCGCCTGATGGAGCTTTGGAAATCTGCTTGCAATTGGCTGAACATTATGATAAAGTAAGTTTGTACCAGCATCCGAATGGAGCAAACAAGGGAGCCGCAGCAAGCAGAAACCTTGGAATTGAAAAGGCAACATGCGATTTTGTTGCGTTTTTAGATGCTGATGATTGGTATTTGCCTCACCGATTTAAGAAGGACAAGGAAGTCTTTACTTTTCATCCGAGTACTGATGTAGCCTATTCCTGCACTGTGTTGGAGGAAGATTTATATCAGCCAGTTGTCAAGAGGTATGGTGTTAGGTATGATCCAAAGAAACAACTAAAGCAGGAAGTTACCCCTTTGGAATTTTATGAATGGAAATTAATGAATAAAAAGGTGCTTTTTAATACTAATAGCATCACTTTGAGAAGAGAGTTTTTATTGAAGGATAAATGCTTTGATACACGACTTCGACTCCATCAGGATTCCGAATTGTGGAATAGACTGATGAGGAGGGGGGACTTTCAAGCGGCAGAATGGCAAAATCCAGTAGCGGTAGTAAGACGCCATGAAGGCAATAGAATTACACATAGGTCTCATACATCCGCATTGAAAATGCTGGCCGTAATGATGGATAATATTGGGTTTGAAAACCTAGAGAAATTTGAAAGACAGTATCTCTTCGAACAGTTTCTCAGAAATGAAAGCAAGCAATATAAAAACCATTGGAAAAGGAGGCTTGTATATTATTTAAACAGATTTGTTAATAGACTTTGGCGTGATAAATTTTTGAAGCTAAAAATGAAGCAGTATGGTATTGATTAGTGTAATTATTCCTACATATAATCGGGCTAAGATGCTTCCTCGAGCCATAGAAAGTGTCATCCAGCAGACTCTTAAAGAATGGGAATTGATCATTATAGATGATGGAAGTACTGACAATACCAAGTCAGTAGTGGATGAGTTTCTCTCAGATAAGAGGATCAGTTATTTGTATCAAGAGAATAGAGGCGTTTCTGCAGCGAGAAACTTAGGAACGGAAAAAGCAATCGGGAATTTCTTTTGTTTTTTAGACAGTGATGACTGGGTAAAGAAGGAGTGGCTGGATGATTTTTTTCAGAAGTACTGCAGCAATAAGCAACTTGAAGTGATAATAGGCGGGTTTTGTGTGTCTAAGGATAATAGAATCGTTAAAAATAGAAGAGCAGAAGCGGAGAAGTATAACAATACTTTGCCTGGGACTTATTTTATAAAATCAGCTCTGTTCAAGGAAATTGGTGGTTTTGATACACATTTATCCTATGGTGAAAATACAGAGCTTTTTTTTCGGGTTTATCAGCAAAGCCCAAAAGTAGGCTATCTGAAAAAGGAAAACTTGATTTATAATAAGTCGAACAGTGGAGGAAGTATGGATTTAGGAAATCAGGTTAAATCCCTCAAGCATATTTTGAAAAAGCACGAAGATCTTCTAGATGCAAATGTGAAATTTCTGTATTTGCAGATTATTGGTGTAAGTTTAATGAAAACAGGAGACCTTCAAGATTCAAAGTACTATCTGGGAAAGGCATATTTGTTAAAGCCATGGAAAATTAAAACACTGCTTCGTTTCCTGATTTCCCTTTCTCCATTTTTGATCAGAAGAATTTACCAGAAATAATTTCCAAGATGATGGAGGAGCGTTTTGCTGGATTTATCATTACCTATAATCGGCCTGTTAAACTGACCGAGACCATAGAGAAAGTTTTATCTCAGACCTACTCCCCAGAGAAATTATGGATAATAGACAATAGCGACAATGAGGACACTGAAAGGAAGATAAATACCCTTACGTATGAAAATGTAATTTACCATAAAGTAGGTTATAATGCTGGACCAGCCGGTGCTGCAAAAATTGGCTTGTGTTTGGCAGCGGAAGAGGGGGTTGATTGGATATATTGGGGAGATGATGATGACCCACCCGTATTTCCTAATGTGTTTGAACGTCTATTTAATATCATACGCTTAGAAAGTGCTTCATATAAAATTGGACAGATAGGAATAGTAGGTCAATACTTTGATGAAAAGAGGGGATTATTGGTAAGGATCAGTGATAAGCAGCTCAAAAATAGTAAAACATTGCCGGTAGATAATATTGCAGGGAATCAATGCAAATTGATAAATGCAAGGGTGGTGACTATGGGCATTTATCCAGATGAGGAGTTGTTTTTTGGTTTTGAGGAATTGAGTTTTGATGTCAAACTCAAAATTGCAGGATTTCAAAGTGTAATTGATGGGTCTTTTCAGTATACATTAAGAGAGAAATATGGCAAGTTGGGGTTTAAAAAGGGTGTTGTGAGAAAAAGGAATGTCAATTCTCTCTGGAGAAACTATTATTCCACAAGAAATTTACTTTATATTTTGAAGGACAATGGCTATTACACGGCAGTAGTTTATCAAATAATAAGGAGGTTATTAAAAATAGGAGTGGCCTATAGATATGGCCGGAAGTATGGCCATTATAATATGCAAACTACATTGGTAGGTATTTCCCATTTTTTGGTAGGGAGAAAAGGGGAAAATAAGCACATTGGTTATGGAAGGAAATAGTCCTTTTTTTTCCATTGTATTACCCGTGTTCAATAGGGCCTTTATTGTCCAAAATGCCATTGAGTCTGTAATAAATCAAATTTTCACTGATTGGGAATTAATTATAGTGAATGATGCTTCAGAAGACGGAAGCGATCAGATTATCCATGATTACTTAGAGGACAAAAGAATCCGATACTTTGAAAATGAGGTAAATAAAGGAGCTGCAGCATCGAGAAATATTGGTATAAAGCAATCCAAAGGAGCCTATATTTCATTTTTGGATAGTGATAATAGGTTTCATCCTGATTTTTTAGTCGTGTTTAATAGGACGATTGTTGCAAATATAGATTCGGAAATATTTTGGGGAGGAGTAGAAAGAGAAATTATAAAAAATGGAAGCATCAGTCACATTGAAAAACATCATTGGAAACCTAATGTGACTAAGAAAAATTTCTGCCTAAAACAAATTAGAACGAGTACGGGGAGAGGACTAGTTGTCAGTCGAAAAGCTTGCATAGAAGCTGGCTTATTTGATGAGATGATGCCAGCGGCTGAAGACACTGAGTTTTTGCTTCGTCTTTTCCAAAAATACAAAGGGAAGTGGATAGAGGGGTATTGGTATAGGGCTGTGATTCATGAAAATGATCGGCTTTCAACCAATTATCAAAAACAAGCCGAGGCATATTCAATTTTAATTAGAAAGCACATGCAGTTGTTTGAGTCAAATCCAAAAAGCTCAGGACGTTTTTTTCGCAAAGGAGCTTATTATTACTATTTGTGCAGAGATAAAAAAAATGCTTACAAGACCTTGTTTAGAGGGGTAAGACTAAATCCATTCGATGGGAAATATTATTATTATTTTATCAGATTTTTATTTTGATGTAAAGATAAGATAAATGGCTAAGATTTTAGCAGCATATTTTAATAGTGCAGCGTCAAAGGATCGCTATCGTTTAAGATTAGAATCAATTGGAAGGTTTCTTACAAATGAGTTTGCAACCGACCATTCCATAAAATATATTGAAAGCTCCAATGTATTTATCGTAATTGTGGGGTTCAATGAGTCTTTGGATATTTCTGAAGATCAAGGTTTATTAGGGTTCTCAAATACGGGGAAATGGTATGATGAAGCTGTTTATCCGGATGGCAATTTTTTCATTTATAGGAAGAGCCAAGGAAGTTTAGAGTTGATCTCAGACTTGGCTGGCACACGATCTATATGGTACTATAAAGCAGATGAATTTTTCAGCTTTTCATCCATGCAGATTCCTTTAATACTCCTGAAAGGTGATTTTAATTTTAATTCAAAAGTGGTCCCATGGATGATAAGTTCAGGTAGTCTTGGTCCGGGTTATTCTTGGGATAAAGAATTAAGTCTACTTCCTCGAAATACTTCCTTGAAATTTCATCTTACTACCAGAGAAATTTGTATTACTAAAATTACAAGGCTATCGGTCTCTTCTATTTCCAACAAGAAATCTTTGCTTAAAAAATTCAATGAAATACTTAGCGAAAGTATTTCTTCTTTAAATATCAGTCCTCAGCATACTGTCCATTTGCTTTCTGGAGGGTTGGAGAGTAGGCTATTATTGATATTCCTGGCCATTCCTAAAAAACTGAAATGTGTTACTTGGGGATCAATCGAAGCAATTAATAGTAAGAAAAGTGATGTGGGAATCGCCAAAAGGTTGACGGATAGGTTTAAATTGGATCACGACATATATACTTTGGATGAGCCAGCGTTAAAGCCTCAATTTATTTTGGAT
This sequence comes from Echinicola rosea, assembly GCF_005281475.1. Lineage (NCBI taxonomy): Bacteria > Pseudomonadati > Bacteroidota > Cytophagia > Cytophagales > Cyclobacteriaceae > Echinicola > Echinicola rosea. The sequence continues at coordinate 2,996,329 of NZ_CP040106.1, forward strand.
GAATTCTTGAAATATGGAGAAGGAAGGGTAGACCACATGTATGGTTATTTGGACGGTTTTAAGCTTTGGAAGTCGTTTGCCAGAAAGAATATTCACACAGTGATTAGGGGAGATCATAATTTTGGCCGGTATAAATCCCCAAGCGAAAAAATGGTAAGGAAGGCAATTGGTTGTGAGTTTATTTCTGATGTTGAAGACAAAATTTTAATTGAAGCTCGAATTCTTCAAAATGTCCCTGATTGGCTATTAAAGGAAAAGTATGAGAGTAATTTAGATTACGCAGATAGGATTGGAATCGATTTTAGACATCCTTATATCAACAGCGCATTGAATGACTTAAAACATTGCTTTGTAGAGGTCAATAATCCATTAATGAACAATAGGCTTGTAGGATTTTCATTTTCTATACCAAATAATTTTAGCCAAGAAAAAAAAGTTACAAGAGATATCAATGGACGGTTTATAAGAGAAATTAGCTATGCTAAGCCCCATTCTTCGGAAAGTTTGAATAGTGTCCTTTCTGGAAGATTTAAAGGGGTGTTACTAGAGATCCTTAAGGGTGCGACAAAAGAAGATCTTGCGGATATCTGTTTGGATGAGATGTTTATCCAAGGTATTATCAAAGGAATTGAATCTAAGAGTGCAACCCATCACGATAGGGGTGTGTCAAATTTTATAAAAAAACTTATTCCGAAACGATTAAAGAAAAGAGGGACAGCCTTTAAGAGAAATAAAGTACCTGAAATTAGGCTGGCATTCAGAGTAGTTATGCTACTCAATATGGCGAGAAAGATTCGTGGAATAATGAGAAATAACACTTAAAGAATCCTTGAAAGCCTTCTTTATCCTCGATACCCTTGCTAATGCAGGAACAGAAAAAAGCTATTTGCAGCTTTTGCCGCAGTTTTCTGAGGACCTAGAAGTTTTTGTAGTGTATTTTTATGCTGATCATTCCCTATTAAGCGATTTTCAAAACAAGGGAATTAAGACCTGCTATTTAGGGATAAATGGGAAATATGGTTTTTACCATGGAACCAAACGGCTAGTTAAACTAATAAAAGAGGAAAAACCTGATGTTCTGGTCTCCTCCTTGATGCGTTCCAATTTGATCAGTAGAATGGCTGCTTTTATTTCCGGGGTGCCATTGATCGGGACATTGGTAAATGATAGCTATAATCCTATTCGCCTTAAGGAATTTAAAGGAACTGGATATTGGAAATTTAAGTTTTTTTGGCTGTTGGACAAATGGACATCTAGTATTCCGAAATACTGGATAGCAAATGCCAAATGCCTAATAACATCGCATTCAAAATCGTTGGGCATCGATAGTGCAAAGGCTGATGTAGTTTACAGGGGAAGGAAACTAACTGAGAAAAAATATAATTGTTATCAAACTATTCATCACTTTGTAGGATGTGGAAGGTTGATATCCCGAAAAGGCTGGACAGAACTCCTCGATGCCTTTCACCTTGTCCTTCAAAAAAACGCTAACTGCACCTTGACCATTTTTGGTGAAGGGCCTTTACGGAGTAGTTTGGAAGAGAAAATTACCAAGCTAGGACTGGCCGATAAGGTGTTTTTGCCCGGCAATGTGGCCGAGGTTCAGGAGAAGCTTTTTGATTATGACTGCTTTGTTTTCCCTTCTTGGTACGAAGGGTTTTCGGGAGCCTTATTGGAGGCGATGATGGTAGGGATTCCTATTATTGCATCTGACATTCCGATGAACCTAGAGGCCATCACTCCGGATAAAAATGCTTTGACTTTCCCTGTAAAGGATGCCGAGATGCTGGCAAAACAAATGACCTATGCCATAAACAACCCACAAAAAATGGCTGAAATGGGGCAAAATGCCCGTGAGGAAGCGATCGAACGATTTGATATTGAAAAGATTGCTAAAGCATACGAACGGGTTCTGAGGCGGGTTTTAAACCTCACCTAGCCTCTGATGACCTCACCTATCCTCTCCTGGGAGGAGAGGGACTGGTTGCGTTGGGTATAGTGGTTTCGATTTTTCAAAAAAGTATGGGAGAGAAGAAGGAAAGCAAGGTATTGATTCCCACTTTTAGGGGGTTAGGGGGTAAAAGTACCTCACCTATCCTCTCCTGGGAGGAGAGGGACTGGTTGCGTTGGGTATAGTGGTTTCGATTTTTCAAAAAAGTATGGGAGAGAAGAAGGAGAGCAAGGGTATTGGTTCCCGCTTTTAGGGGGTTAGGGGGTAAAAGTACCTCACCTATCCTCTCCTGGGAGGAGAGGGACTGGTTGCGTTGGGTATAGTGGTTTCGATTTTTTTAAGAAGGATGGGAGAGAAGAAGGAGAGCAAGGTATTGGTTCCCGCTTTTAGGGGGTTAGGGGGTAAAAGTACCTCACCTATCCTCTCCTGGGAGGAGAGGGACTGGTTGCGTTGGGTATAGTGGTTTCGATTTTTCAAAAAAGTATGGGAGAGAAGAAGGAGAGCAAGGGTATTGGTTCCCACTTTTAGGGGGTTAGGGGGTAAAAGTACCTCACCTACCCTCTCCTGGGAGGAGAGGGACTGGTTGCGTTGGGTATAGTGGTTCCGATTTTTTAAAAAAGTATGGGAGAGAAGAGGGAGAGCAAGGGTATTGATTCCCCCTTTAAGGGGCTAGGGGGTAAAAGTACCTCACCTACGCTCTCCTGAGAGTAGAGGGACTGGTTGCGTTTGGGTATAGTGGTTTTGATTTTTTAAAGAAGGATGGGAGAGAAGAAGGAGAGCAAGGGTATTGATTCCCCCTTTTAGGGGGGTAGGGGGGTAGGGGGTAATAAAAGATAGGGTTTTTTATGCATGAGATGTATTTTGGAGCAAGTACTGAAATTAGACGTCGAGCTAAAGAGTTGAGAAAAATGCTGACGCCTGCCGAGAAAGTTTTGTGGGAAGAACTCAAGAATAGACAATTAAACCAATTGAAGTTCAGAAGGCAGCATCCAATAAGCAGATTTATTGCAGATTTTTATTGTCATGAGTGCCAATTGATTATTGAAGTAGATGGAGCGGTACATTCGTCGGCAGAACAGGAGGAAAGGGATGGTGGACGGACTTTTGAATTGGAGGAATTGGGCTTGAAGGTAATTAGGTTTACAAATAAAGAGGTCTTTTCTGACCTTGATAATGTTTTGCAGAAGATCGTTTCTGCTTGTAGGAATGAATGAACCTCTGATGACCTCACCTAACCTCTCCTAGGAGGAGAGGGACAGATTGCGTTTGGAATAGCGGTAACGATTTTTCGAAAATGGAAGAGAGCGAAGAATGGGATCAAGGGTATTAATTCCCCCTTTAAGGGGCTAGGGGGTAAAAGTAACTCACCTACGCTCTCCTGAGAGTAGAGGGACTGGTTGCGTTTGGGTATAGTGGTTTCGATTTTTCAAAAAAGGATGGGGGCGAAGAATGGGATCAAGGGTATTGATTCCCCCTTTTAGGGGGATAGGGGGTTGTTAAGACCTCACCTATCCTCTCTTGGGAGGAGAGGGACTAGATGGGATTAGGCTAGTTGTTTTCAACTATTAAAGGGAGACGAACATGATGGGCAGAGAAGACACTGGATCCCCCTTTAGGGGGATCAAGGGGGTAAAAAGAGGGTAAGAATTACTACTGAATGAAAATATTGATCCTAGATACGTCCCCGATCCGGCGAGGGGCACAGGTTTTTGTGGCTGACTTAGGGAGGCGTTGGAAGGAGATGGGGCATGATGTCCGAAAGGTCTATTTGTACGAAGGTGACAAGAAAGGTAAAAGAGTCTCTTTGGATGAAGGGGACATGGTCATGCCGTTTTCGGCCCACAGTTTTTTTGAGAAGTTCCCTACGGTACAGCCTGGACTTTTGAAGCGATTGAGAGAAGTGGTGGAGGAGTTTCAGCCAGATGTATTGCTGTTGAATGGCTCTAGGACGTTGAAATATGGGGCTTTTTTGAAGCGGAGTGGAAAGACTGATTTGGTGATGGTCAGCAGGATAATTGATAATCCTGAATATTGGAATCCTAAGCGCATAACCAAGGCTTATTACAAAAACTGGGTGATTCCTGCATTGGATGGGGCAGTGGGAGTGAGTAGGGCTAGTCTAGCAGCGATGAAAAGGCATTATGGATTCACCAAGCCAAGTAGGGTCATCCATCGCTGTTTTGATGAAAGAAAATTTATGGATGCTCCAAGGAAGGTGAAGGCAAGAAGTCAGTTGGGGCTGGACATAAAGGATGAAGTTATTTTATTTTTGGGAAGTTTTTCTGCCCAAAAGAGACCAGATCGGTTTTTGGAAGTTGTGCAACTGCTCAGCAAGTCTCGCCCAAGGTTAAAAGCGTTGATGGTGGGAGATGGAGCACTCTATCCAAGGTATCAAAAACAGCTGGAAGAGTCCCCTTATATTCTGCATTTTGGTTACCAAAGTGATGTGTCCCCTTTTTTGTCTGCTGCGGATATTTTGGTCCTGACCAGTGATACGGAGGGATTGCCGGGGGTCGTGCTGGAGGCTGCTTATTTTGGAGTACCCGCAGTCAGCACGTTGGTCGGGGGAATTGAGGAGTGCCTTCATGATGAAGTCTCAGGCTATCTGGTGGATGAAGATCATATCAATCAATTTTGTGATAAGATCAACCATCTTTTTGATTTTCCAGAAAAACAGAAATTGATGGGGATCCGGGCAAAAAATATTGTCAGTGAAACTTTCGATTTACAAAAAGCAGCTGGTCATTTTATAGATTTTTTTACTGAAGTGATTAATGATTCCCGACAGTGAGTAGTTCCCAAATCCGTATTCTCCACCTGATAAAATCCCTAGGGAGGGGAGGTGCCGAGAAGCTGATTCCGGAAACTGCAGCATTGCATAATCAGGAGGAGTACGCTTTTTATTGTCTTTACTTCCACCAACGACCGAATAGCCTTATCGATGAATTGGAAGAGGTGGGAGTGGACGTAAGCTACTTTCCATCTTCCAATCTTGCGCTTCCGCTCCAAGTCGGTAAGGTGGTGGAGTTTGTTGAAAAAAACCATATTGACATCATCCATTGTCATCTGCCTTGGGCGGGAGTGCTGGGCAGATGGGTAGGCAAAAAAACCGGCGCCAAGGTCGTCTATACCGAGCACAATACGTGGGAAAGGTACCATCCGCTTTCCCGTAGGCTAAATAAGTTGACCTTTGGATGGCAGCAGGGAGTAATTGCGGTTTCAGGAGAAGTAAGGAAAAGTATTTTAAGATACTATAAACCGACCGTTAAAAGCCCTCAGATCAATACAATAACAAATGCGGTAAATACAGATAAATTCAAAAAAGATACGGCAGGAAGGGGGCGGATCCGTGATAGCTTTGGAATTCCCCATGATGCTCTCGTGCTTGGGCAAGTGGCCGTTTTCAGGAAGCAAAAAAGGCTTGATCGCTGGATAGCTTTAGCAAAGGAAATTACCAAATCCCATCCCAATATCCACTTTTTATTGGTCGGTGATGGACCGGAAAGGGAATTGGTAGAAAGCACTATTGGAACAGGTGGTTTTGCATCGAAAATACACTTAGCAGGAGCGCAAGAAACCGTTATTCCTTATCTTTCCGCCATGGATGTTTATATGATGACATCGGAGTTTGAGGGATTGCCAGTGGCAATGCTGGAGGCCATGTCCTGTGGGCTCCCTGTGCTGTGTACTGAGGTTGGGGGAATAGGGGAGGTGATAACCGACGGAATAGAGGGGATGCTGTGTCCAAAGGATAATACCGAAAAGCTGCTATTAGGCGCTTCCGTGCTGTTGACCGATCCACAACGATGCCAAGAAATAAGTAAAATGGCCCGTCAGCGTGTAGTGTCCCAATTTAGCATCCAGCGAATGGTTGGAGGCTTGGAGGAACTTTATCAAAATGTACTAAAACTGAGCTAGGCTTTCAGCCTGCATAGAGATAGCTCACTGTTTACAACCCAAGGTGTTGCCTTGGGTTGAGATGCTATAAGGCTTTAAGCCATTGGTGTATATCAATATAATGATGATTGTTAATGGTACAGTTCGGATTTATGGTAATCTTTGACATTCAGACGAATGTAATTTCCCCCTTAAAGAGGAACTCAATTCAGCCCAATGGATCCCAATGGGCTTTAAATGTGGAGGAATTCCTTGCGCCCTGTATGAGAAAACTAAAGCCTTGGTTCATGATAATTGGAAAATTGTAATGATAGGACATAGCCAAAAATCAACTATTACCAGTAAATGATAGGTGGGGTTATTTTGATCGGGATACTTTATGCCGTGAGCCTGTCGCTTCTCCAGAGGCTGAAGCGAAAGTATAGGACACTGAGCATCCGTACCATGACCAATCTGTATTGGTATCACATGCTTTTTGCGCTGATATATTATACCTATGCCATTTTCCGGAATTCAGATTCCCATGCTTATTATCATGACGCTTCCACGGCTGCAAGCTGGTGGAAGCTTTTTTCCCACGGAACCCATTTTATCGAATGGATAGCGGTGCCCTTTGTGCAGTACCTGCATTTCAGCTATGAGATGATGATGGTGCTGTTTGCTTGGACTGGATACATCGGATTCGTTTATTTCTATTTGTTTTTCAGGGAAAATCTACGATTAACCATCAAATTTCGTGGATACAATGCTGTTAATTTGTTGATGTTTCTGCCCAATATGCACTTCTGGACGTCCTCATTGGGAAAGGGAAGCCTGATTTTCTGTGGGATAGGGCTGTTGGTTTTTGGGCTTTCATTACCTGCGAAAAGAAAAGTGTACATTGCTTTGGGAGGGCTGTTGACCTATTTTGTGCGTCCACATATCTTTTTTGCCATTATGATTGGGATGGGGATGTCATTTATGCTGGGAAGAGAAAAGATGCCCATGTACCAGAAGGTGTTGGTCGCCATCGGTGGGATAGGCATATCAGCATTTATTTATGATGAATTATTGGTGTTCCTTCGCTTGGATGAGGACAATGTGCTGGAGAGTTTTATGAACAATACGGCTTTTATTGGCGGGCAACTGCAGCATGCAGGCTCGGCGGTGGATATGCAGCGCTATAGCCTGCCTGTAAAGCTGTTTACCTTTTGGTTTAGGCCGTTGTTTTTTGATGCGCCCAATTTCCTGGGGATCTTTGTGTCATTGGAGAACCTCCTGTACCTGGCGTTTTTTGTGAAACTCTTCCAAAAAGGATTTTTTAGATTTATCAAACAAGCTTCCGCAATGGTCAAAATGTCGGCGGTGGTATTTTTGAGCATTTCCTTTTCCATGACCTTCATCATGTCCAACTTGGGCATTATCATCCGCCAAAAAAGCATGATCATGTATTTTATGTTTTTTGTCATTGTCGCTTTTCTGGATTGGAAAAAAAACGAGGCCATTAAAAGAAGGATGAAGCGGATCGAGCGAATGAAAAAAAAGGAGCACTTAAAGGTCCAGAAAAGGAATTACTTTCCTGATCATTTAACAAACTAGCACCATGTCTTTTTTGGTAATATCACTGGATTTTGAACTGCATTGGGGGATTTTTGATAAAGTTTCCTTGGCGGAGAAAAAGGGAGATTTCATTAGGACAAAAGCCGTCATTCCGAAGGTTTTGGAGGCGTTTGAACGTCATGGCGTGGCCGCGACTTGGGCTACGGTAGGTATGCTGCTGACTGAAAGTAGCGAGGAATGGGAGCATTATAGTCCCGAATATTTACCTGCCTACCAAAACCCGCAGCTATCCCCTTACCGGTGGATTGCACAACATGCCTACGATCCAGCAGTTCATAGTGGCTTTTCGTTGGTGAAACAACTATTACAAACCCCCAATCAGGAACTGGGAAGCCATACGTTTTCACATTATTATACTTGTGAGCCAGGGCAGGAGTTGGAGCAGTTCAGGTCTGACTTGAAGGTGGCCAGAAGAATTGCCCAGGAAAAATGTGGAGTGAACCTTAAGTCCTTGGTGTTTCCCCGAAACCAATTTGGCCAGAACAGCCTCAAGGTCTGCAAGGATGAAGGTTTTACCGTGGTCAGGGTAAATCCTTCCAATTGGTTTTGGAAGGATCCGCAGAATGCGGGGATGATGGATAGGATTTTCAGAACGGGTGATACACTCTTTCCATTGGGAAAATCGACTTCTTTTCCTACCAGGGTAGTGCTAGGTAGCAAAGATTCTCCAATCCAATTGCCTGCATCACGTCTTTTAAGACCTTATTCTAAGACCATCAGACCATTAAATAAATTACGAATAAACCGGATCATCAGTGAGATGACTTATGCCGCCAAGCACAATTTGGCATATCACTTATGGTGGCATCCGCATAATTTTGGCCATGCTCCAGAAGAAAGTATGCGGGAACTCTACCAGTTGCTGGACACTTTCACTAAACTAAAGGACCAATATGGAATGCGCTCTGTTAATATGGGGCAATTGGCAGCTGAGCTGAAGAGTAAAAAGAGCTTCGGGTTAATTTAAGTTGGGAAATCAGCACGAGGTTAGTCATTTTAGCCTTAATTTGTGCACGGATCAGTGATGTTAGTGGGCAAAAATCTCCCACCATGCAGGCCTGATTGTTTACAGCCAATAAAAGATGATAAAATGAAGAGATTTTCCCTAACCATCCTTTTTATAACGCTAAGCCTTTCGGGATTTGCCCAAGAAACTTCCTATACCACCGAGGAAAATATCCCCTATTATGATGCTTCCGTTCGAGAGGCGGACGGATATACCCAAGAGCGTTGTGTGCTGGACCTTTATTTTCCTACTGACCAAAAAGATTTTCCCACTGTGGTGTGGTTTCATGGAGGTGGCTTAAGTGCAGGTCAAAAGGAAATTCCTGAGGCATTAAAGGAAAAGGGAATAGCTGTAGTAGGGGTAAATTACAGGTTGTATCCCAAGGTAGGTGCTCCAGCTTACATTGAGGATGCTGCTGCGGCGATTGCTTGGACGATGAAGCACATTGAGGAGTTTGGGGGAGATCCCTCACTGGTTTTTTTATCTGGTCATTCAGCGGGAGGATATTTGGCGGCGATGGTGGGCATGGATAAAAGGTGGCTGGCCAATCATGGGTTGGATGCCAACGACTTAGCGGGGCTGATCCCTTTTAGCGGGCACATGATCACCCACTTTACCGTGAGAAAGGAACGTGGAATTGCGGGTACCCAACCCATCATCGATGATCTGGCACCACTTTATCATGTACGGGAGGATGCTCCACCGCTATTGTTGATTACTGGTGACAGGGAAATGGAAATGCTAGGAAGGTATGAAGAAAATGCTTATATGATGCGCATGATGAAAGTGGCCGGCCATCAGTCAACTACCCTTTTTGAAATGGACGGCTATGGCCATAACATGACCCATCCTGCCTTTCCGTTGCTGCTGAATGAAGTGAAGCGGATTGTAGAATTAGAAGATTAGATCAGTCCTCCATTTTGTTGCTCTACTCAATTAATTTACTGTTTTTACCCAATGGTCACCTGCCCCATCAGGAATATCGCTTTTAACCAAGGTTTTGTTTACTTTAAACTATATAGTGTCAGGCCGAGTCCTTCGCTTCGACAAGCTGAGGACAAACTAAAGTCGAGGGTCAATTTCTAGCTTTCGACTCCGACCAGGCTGACATCATTTTTAAAAGCGATTTCATTGCTTGACCCACCTGGCTTTGTAAACTTTCATATCCGGAAAGGCAAATTGCCGCGCTGGTTCGTGAAAACTTACATGGTGGGTCCACCAGCTTTTTTCAGGAACGGTAAAGATGAATTGACCTGAGCTGATTTTTCCAATACTTTTGATATTTTCGGCTTGGGGAAAGTCGTGGAGTTTTTCAAATTTTTCCTCCTCGATGTCAAAGCTCCATGCACCGTTATGCTCGGTCATAAGGAAGTGTTTGCCATCAGGAGCCAACTGCAAATCATGTCCGCCTTCACCTGGAATTTTCCATTCTTTTTCCAATACCAATTCATTTGGCGAAGGCATTTTGTATGCCCTGAGCACATTAAAACCTAAAGCATAAAGCCGTTCCTTTTTTTTGTGCCAAACGACGCCATGAGCGGAATAGAGGCTGTCTTCAAACACTAACTTTTCGGGCTGATGGATGTCAAATAGCATGATTTTATTTCCAGTACTACTGGTAGATGCAGCGGCTACCAGACGATCGCCCGGCAGTAATTCCACAGAGTGGGCATTTGGTACAGTGGCATAAAACTGGACTTTTCTATCTTTTCCGTCCAAAAGGGCCACCCCGCCAGAAGATGAAGCGACCAGCCACTGCTTGCCACCATCAATAGCCTTGCAGTCGTCCATGGTGTTAAACCTTTTGGTGCGGTACACTTCAGGAAGGTCTTCCGACTGCTGGGCATCCCAGGTCCATATCACATGGGGAGCAGAGGATTCTACGGATTTATGATAGTCCACCATCAGGACTTTACTATCTCCGCATACCAAAAACATTTTTGCGAAATCCTTGGTCTGGCAATTGGATAATACCAAAGCCAACATGACCATTATCAAGCTGTTTGAAAGGGGGGATAGCTTAAGTGTCATCCTTGTTTTACGTTTCATTATTCAGAAAAAACTTTTGTAGTGTTTCGGGTAGTTAATGAAAGGTAAAATTTTGAAATTTTATCTGCAAGAATTTGTAATTAATTATAGGCTAATAAATCCTCATGGTTAATAAATTGGCTCATTCATGGATCAACTCATTCATCCAAATACCCAAGCTTGAAGGTGGGGTTAGTGGTATGCTCAGCCCTTAGGATGGAATCCAGCTTTTGGACTATTTTAGGATGTTGGTCGGCCACATCGGTAGTTTCTCCCAAGTCTTTGGATAAGTCGTAAAGCTCAATGGTCTCGTTCCCTTTTCGAATATCCTTTCTTACCCCTTTCCATTTGCCCATGCGGACAGCTTGCTTGCCCGTTTCTCCATGGTATTCCCAGTACAGATGAGGATGTTTTAGCTGTTGTTCCTCCTTTCCGAGCATGGTTGGGAGCATCGAGATGCCATCGCCATTTTCGGGAGCCTCGATACCTGCGAGAGCCGTAAAGGTGGCCTTAAAATCCCAAAAGGCAGATGGATGGTCATTGGTGCTGTTTGCCTGGATGCGTCCTGGCCAGCGCATGATCAGTGGTACCCGGATGCCTCCTTCGTACAAGTCTCTTTTGATCCCTTTTAGCGGGCCATTACTATCGAAAAATTCCGGATCTCCACCACCTTCGATGTGCGGGCCGTTGTCAGAAGTGAAGATGATCAATGTATTATTGCCTATACCTAGCGAGTCCACTGTTTTCATGATTTCACCCACTTGGTCATCCAGTACTTTTACCATCGCAGCAAAAGCTGCATGGGGTTTTTCTTGGGAACCCAATCGCCCTTTCCGAAAACCTGGACCTTCATCTGTGCCCTTATAAGGTTCTCCTTCCGCTAGCTTCCCCTCAAAAACAGCCATTTCTTCTGCTGGTGCAAGCAGCTCAGCATGGGGAAGCGGAGTGGGGAGAAAGAGGAAAAATGGCTCCTTTTGGTTCGCTTCGATAAACTTCAAGGCTTCCTGATGCATCAATTCGGGAGAATATGCGCCAAATTTTCCATTGTCGTTTTCATGGAGCATGATTTTTTCCTGATTGTCCCATAAGTGGTCGGGATAGTAATTATGGGCAAGCGACTGGCAGACATAACCGTAAAATTCATCAAACCCTTGGTTATTGGGCTCTCCTTCGGTATCAGGGCCACCAAGACCCCATTTGCCAAAGGCACCGGTAGCATATCCGGCTTTTTGTAGCATCTCAGGCATGGTCTGGATGGAGTCAGCAAGAGGAAATTGCCCTTCTCTTTCCCGAAAACCGTATGGCGAAGAATCCAAGCTCCTGTTATCGCGGATGGCTACGTGCCCAGTGTGCTGACCTGTCATCAATGTGGCCCGCGATGGAGAGCAGACTGCAGTGCCTGCATAATGGTCGGTGAATAGCATGCCCTGGGCTGCCAAGCGGTCGATATGGGGTGTTTTGAATTTCTGCTGGCCATAACAGCTTATATCCCCATAGCCCAAGTCATCCGCGAGGATAAAGATGATATTTGGTGGTGGTTCAGATGGTGGTGTTTGTCTTTCTTGGGAAGTGCTTTTGCTTTGGCATGCCAGAAGGCCTGCGAAAATCAACGATGTAAACAGGAGGCTATTTATAAATTTCATAATGGTTCATTTCACAGTAACAATTTACCGTTTAGGGTTTACTTCATTGTCCTGCACTGTGATGAAGATAATGAAGTATGGGTGAATTTTCAGGTTCAGCATAGTTGGGTCATCGACCTGGTTTTTTAGCGTGTTGTAATGAAGACCCAGCACAACGAGACGTTTCTAATCGATTTTGACTTGACCGGATGACTTTTAATGACGGGTAAGGGTTGTCATATCGGGAAATTGAGGTTAAACCTCAATACTAATTGTACCGAGGCACAGCCCTCGGTACAACTGAAATTATTGAAATGCATTTTACCTAACCCCCACGTACCACATACTAATTACCCAGTACTACAAACCAAAAACCTACGACTCTGTATTCCCTTCTCCTTTGCTCTATTCATCCAGCAACGGCATGAGCATGATATCACTGTCGGTCAGAAGGCTGGAATTGAACAGCAGCCACTTGCCATCTGGGCTGACAGAGTGATGAGAGTGAGCCTCTTTGGAAAAAGGACTTTTGCTGGTAAGGCGGTGTCCTGTGGTCAGCAGTGTTGTGTTTTCTGGGTTGCCGTATTTGATTAGGTAAAGGTCGCCATTAAAGGTGTCGCCTACGATCCATTTTAAGTTCCTCGTTCCGGCGGTATGCCAATATCCTCCCCAATCCTGTTGTCCGTGAAAGGTGAGGTCATTGTTGCGGATGTTTAAGGAATAAATGCCATTGTCACCCTCCTGAAGCCTGTCCAGATGACCCATGACATTAAAGCCGATGTGATCCTGATCAAGGAAAACTTCATGGGTTACCCAGGTTTCGTCGGACTCATCATAGAGAGGGCGATTAGTGACCTGTCCATTGTTGTCAATACTGACAAACCAAATGCGTTGGGGGGCGTCCCCACCGGTTTCCCAGCAAAACATCATCTCACCAGCTTTGTAAGGATTGGCTTGCAAATGACCAATTCTGAATGGTACGGTGAGTACTGCCGTCATCTTTCCAGTGGCCAGATCTACTTCATATATGGAGGATTGACCGTCTATTACTCGTGTCGAAAAATAGAGGCTTTCTTCATCATGATCCAGCGCCATGCCGTTTGGGTGTAGCTCCTGGTCCAATATTCCAATTACTTTTTCGTAGGAAGATTTATTGGCCACTTGGCCAGCATTGCTGTCCTCTAAAAGGGCTTCCAAGTTAAGCCTAATCAGTGAATCATTGCGGAAGTGATAGGCATGATTTTCCTTCCAGCCAAGGTGGAAGCTACTTCCGTCTTCTCCGGAAGCAATCTGGATGATTTCATGGTTTTCCATGGATATGGCATAAGCCAGTCCTTTGCCAGAGCGATCTGAACGAAACACTATGTGTTTTCCGTCAGGTGTCCATTGGGGATGGGTTTGGTAGATCTTAGAATTATGATGCCTGGAAGTGGTCAGGGCAATTACCTTTTTTCCGGTTATTTCATCCTCATAGGTGAAGCTTTCGGCAGGAAATCGCTGCCCAAAGGCGTTGACACCTATCATATCAAAGGTCTTGTCCACATGACTTCTGGAGGAATAATCTTTACCTGCTACCGTTTGGGATTGAACAAAATGGGCTCCGGAGAGGCCCATGATGATACTGCCCGTCACCATGATTTTTTTCATGGTGCAGGCAGTAAGGTTGGTGGTCAAGAAGTTAAATTTCATTGGTATCCTGGGTTTTGTTGTAGGTTCGGATTGGCATCAATGGCTGTGCTGGGAATCGGATAAAGCGTCCTGAAAGGTTCAGAGGCTTCCTTGAACTCCCAAGCATCATTAAACTGGCCAAATCGAATCAAATCCCTTCGTCTTGCCAGCTCAAAGGCCAGTTCCCTTCCTCTTTCGTCGAGAATATCTTCTAAGGTTACGGTACTTAGCGACGAGGCGTTGCTTCGTTCTCTGACGTCATTGACCAAGGTGGTCGCTTCAGAGAAGTTGCCCTGTCGTGCCAGTGCCTCTGCTTTGATCAACAGGACATCAGCATAACGGAAAAAAGCAATGTCATTGCTGGCATTTCCGCCATTGGTATTGGGGTCAAGCCCCCATTTGATCCATTTGATGCCTGCATTCATGGGTTGGTTTCTGATGCCAGTGGCAGGGATGATCTCATAAGGTACAGGACCTTCAGTGGAGGTCCCTTCACGGTAAAGGTTGCTGTTGTTGTCTGGCACTATTCTTTCCACCATGACGATTTCCCCGTTACGAGGATCTTTCATGGGACCATAAGCAAGAAACATGTTTTTTCTGTCGTCTTGGTTTTCATAAAGTTCATAAACCGAAGGCCTTGTGCCAAAACCATTCTGAGGAGTGTAGGGAAGACCGAATAATCCGCCACTAATGCCAGGAAGGACTTTTTGCACCAAGGGATGGCCGATACCTCCAGGAATGTTAGGAGTGTAGATTCCACCAAAAATAAACTCCGCATTTTCTTCATTGTCATGGACAAAATTGTCAAAGTAATCCGGTAGCAATTGGTAGGCACCTGAGTTGATGACCATGTCGGCGTACTCAATGGCTTTCTCCCACTGGGAAGTGCCGGTATATACTTCGGCATTCAGGTAAAGGGTGGCCAAGAGCGTATAGCCCGCTTCCCTTGTAAAGCGACCATAGTATTCACTACCTACCTCGGTTTGGGAGGGCAGGTTTGGAAGGGCAGCTTCCAGTTCAGCAATGATAAAATCCACCACTTCGGCCCGTGTGTTTTGGGTAGGAAGATTTAACGGATCCACCTTCGGAGCAGTGAAAATGGGCACATTGCCGTACAGGTCCACCAAGTAGAAATAGGCAAACGCCCTTAGTGCCTGTAATTCTGCCCTTGGGCCTTCGATGCCCTCCAGTCCGGAAGCATCCAGCGCGTCGATCAGCGCGTTTGCTTGGCCAACGGTGCCAAATAAGGTGTTCCATGTGCCTGCAATATAAGCGTGCGTGGCGTCCCATTCATGTTCCATCAGTTGTTCAAAATCATTATTGGCCCACCAGCCTTGGATTTTGCCATGGACGACCACTTGATCAGCAGACAGCTCCAAAGTCCGGTATTCCGCCCCCATTCCAGTTATTTGGGCAAAATTCCGGTAAACTCCGGACAGGGAGGATAACACTTCTTTTTCATTGGAATAAAAGGTTTCTGGTGTGTAGATGGAATACACCTCCTCATCTAGCGAACAGCTTCCCAAAGTGCCCAGTACCAATGCTGAAGCAAGTGTAAGCGTTTTTTTATAATTATTGATAATATTTTTCATGGTGAGTAAATTTTAACGGTTTTCAAGATCACTTTCCTTGGCTTTCATCCTTTAGAAGGAGAAACTTCCTCCCAGCATAAATACTCGAGGACGTGGATACGCCAAGTAATCGATACCAATGGCAGCATTGCCACCACCGTTTGTGTTGGTCCTTACTTCTGGGTCAAAGCCGCTGTACCCGGTAAGGACAAATAGGTTCTGGCCGGTGACGTATAGTCTGGCTCTTTTTAGAAAACCAAGCGCGGCGACGTCAAAATTGTAACCGATGTTAATATTGTCCAGCCTTAAATAGCTGCCATCTTCCAGCCACCTGGAGGAGAATTGCGCTGTTTGATCCCGGCTCACACCAGAACTAAGCGATGACTCAAGGATGTTTATGCCCGGGGTGGAATTGGTATAGGAAAATTCCGCCGCCGTATTGTTCAGCACATCATTGCCTACAACGCCACGGAGGGTCAGTGAAGCATCAAAGTTGTTCCAAGCAAAGCGATGGGTCATCCCGTAGATAAAGTCAGGATTGGCATTGCCAATGACCACTAAGTCAGCGCCATCTTCGCCATCCTGATCCAAGTACGTTTCCATGCCGTTTTCGTCTAATCCAGTGAACTGGCGGCCATAGAAGGTGCCCAGAGGCAATCCGGGTTTAATGATTTGTGAAAAATCCTTTGGAGTGATCACACCTGAGAGGGGGGAAGTCCTGATTTCATCCCGCGAAAACTGCTCATTGGAGAGGGATGTTACTTCGTTGCGGTTGCGAGAGAAATTGACGTTCATGTTCCAAGTAAAAGGTCTGTCCACAATCAAATCAGCATTTAAAGAAAGTTCAATGCCTTTATTTTCTACTTCGCCCACATTTGCCCATTGGGTATTGACTACCGAAGGAGCTGCTGTGGAGAATTGGAGTAAAAGGTTGTTGGTATATTTCTCATAATAATCGACGGTACCGGTCAGACGATTTTCCCAAAAGCCAAAGTCAATGCCCACATTTAGTTGGTTGGTCTGTTCCCATTGCAGGTTAGGATTGGCATAATTGGTGGGAAGGACGCTGGGGATAGCTTCCCCGCCTAGGACATACACCGCGGATCCTGCGATACCCAGTTGCTGGCGATAGAGGTCATTGGGGATTTCTTGATTACCGGTCACCCCGTACCCTAAGCGTAGTTTGAGCTGGTCAAAGGCACTTGATTTCATGAAGTTTTCTTCGGCCATGTTCCAAGCAAATGCCCCGGAAGGAAACAGTCCCCAACGGTTGTTTTCACCAAACCTACTGGAACCATCATTTCTCAGGGTAAACGTAAACAAGTAACGGTCCTTTAACCGGAGATTGGCTCGGCCAAAGACAGAGGCCAGCCTATTTGCGGACTTGTAGGAGGTATTGGAAAGTATATTTCCAGACTGGATCAAATTCCATTTCACAGAAGACGAAACGAAGTTGTTGGCTTCCGTAAAGGTGTATTCGGTCACAAACCGCTGAAAGGAATATCCACCAAGTAGGTTGAGGTTGGTGTTATTGCCCAGGTCCTTATTATAGGTCAATGTGGCCTCCATCACGGAACTGTAATTTTTAAGCTTGTTAATGGAAGCGCGTCCTCCATCAGTTTCACCTGAAGGGTGGGTAGCAGGCATGTTGGTGAACCGCTCAATGTATTGGTCGTTATGCCCCATATTTAGCCTAAAAGTAAGCTCGTCCATGAGGTCAAAGGCTACATCTACATTTCCCAAGAACAGGTTGGTGTTCCTTTCATCGTCCACCTCTACCCATGATACTGGGTTGATGCGAAGCTCTCCGATTTGGTAGTAGGAGCCATCTGGATTGGTTACCGGTAGGGTAGGAGCCCATCGGATGGCATCTTTTAGGATATTACCGCCTTCGTTGTTAATATTGGATGAAATGGGCGTGTTGTCTTCGGCAGTTTTGCCATAGGTCATGTTGATGCCAAGTCTTAGCCTTCCTTCGAGGGCTTTATGGGTTCCGTTAAAACGAGCCGTGTATTTTTTCAGCCCCGAGGAAAGTAGGATTCCCTGCTGGTCGGTGTAGCCGAGTGAAGCCCTAAATGTACTGGCTGCAGAACCACCTCCAAAGGCCACATTATGGTTTTGGCTGACTGCAGAGCGAAAGATCTCATCTTGCCAAAAGGTATTGGCTCCCTCGTCTGGGTAAACCAAGTCATTCTCTTCGGCATAATTTCGATATTGATCTGCTGACAACACGGGTAAGGTTTTTCGGATATTGGAAACGCCCACGTAAGTATCATAAGTAAGGGTTTCCCCACCGCTTTTATTTTTGGTGGTGATGATGATGACGCCGTTAGCTCCTCTAGAGCCATAAATGGCCGTCGCAGAGGCATCTTTCAGAATATCAATCGACTCTATATCGGAAGGGTTGATCGAGTTTAGCGGATTGGTGCCCTCGGAGGAAAAGGGAGAGCTGCCCTGCATGGATGAGACAAAGTTATTGGCAGAATTGAACTGCATGGGCACCCCATCGATGACGTATAAAGGGTCGTTGCCTGCAGAAATGGAATTTACTCCCCGAATCCTGACCGTAGAAGCTGCTCCAGGCTGACCACTGTTCTGGACAATATTGACCCCGGCCACTTTGCCTTGCATAAGCTGCTCTGGCGCCACGGACATGCCCGTATTGAAGTCCTTTTCACCCACTGAGGCTACGGCTCCGGTGATATCTTTTTTGCGCTGGGTACCATACCCGATCACCACTACTTCTCCAAGCTGCTGAAGGTCGGCTTCCATCGTGACGTTTAGGGTGGTTTGATTGCCCACTTCCACTTCTTGTTTGACGAATCCAATGGAGCTAAAGATCAAAACCGCACCTTCTTCAGGAACCTCCAAGGTGAATTTGCCGTCTATATCAGTGACGGTACCGGTACCGGAGCCTTTTAGCAAAATGCTCACGCCAGGAAGTGGACCGTTGTCTTCACTGGATACTACTGTCCCGGTTATTACTTTTTCTACTTCATTGATCCCCGAAATGGTCATCAATGGATCTTCAATGGGCTTGCTCCCATAGGCAAAGCCCAGACTACAGGCCGTGGATAGTAAAGCAAGCATACTTTGCCTCCATGGCAATCTTAGGGTAATTACTTTTTTCATTGGTTAATTGGGTTTAATGATAATTGATTAACCTTACTTTTTACATCACCTAATGTATCCAATGATTTTAAGGAATCTGTTCTGGACTGTGATGGATAAAAATTGAGTATAAGTGGTTGAAAATGAATTTTTTTGGCGTTATATAAGTGATGAAGGGTGTTGGGTGTTGATATTTATGGTTGTCCGCAATGATACCAGTAATTACAGGAAAATTAAAAAGGTGCTCAGAGAAAATATGGAAATCTCAGAAAAGCCTTATTCCATTCTGGGTGTTCTGTGCATTCCGTGAGAAATAAAACCTACTGGCAATAAAGCGTATAATAAGATTATTAGGCTCTATATGGATTATAGTGGGTAAAGATATTATTCCGGTTAAATTAATGTTGATTCATGTTCCTTTTCAGTGGGCAATTTTCTATTCTGCCTTGAGGTATTTGACGTTAAGAAATCAAAGAAGTGGGCTGGAAAAAGCGCAGGCTTGTTTGACGTGAATCAGTACAAAAAATTGGTATGCTGCACAAATAGAGGAGTTTGCCTGCGTGAGTGCTGGCTTTGATTTTAGTCATATAGCTCACCGCAGCGGGTTTTTTTGGTTACGTTTTTCACCTGAAGGAAAAAAGTAACAAGGCAACAAGATGAAAGGCAAGCTAGAATTTGACATGCAAAGTAATAGTTACCCATAGTAAATCATATAGAACCGATTATTATTTATCATTCCTAGCCCCAGATCTCCAAACTAGTTGATTGTCCTGTCCTGAAAACTGAGGTAAAACCCCAACGCTAATCGTACCAGGGCACAGCAGGGCAAATGCATTTAAATCTGCCGTTTCTACGGAACTTACCCTTTTGTGTGTAATCATTTTTGGTGCAGGTGGTCACCAGCACCTTCTATATGACCCTCCGCCAAAGGCGGATGAGGCAGGATGCTCAGTTGCTATCACCTATTCGGGGTTCAATGCCGTTTAGTTAAGGCCATTTCCCTGTTTTCACCTGCTAGGAGTTTCTTTTCTATTTGACTTTAACTGTATGGCTTTGGCCATTTTGATGGATTTTATCCTTTTCCTTTTTTCCATTGATGAAAAAAGAAAGAAAAAAATCTAGGCCGGTGGTCTGCCCTTTAAAATGGAACATGGATTTACCTTGCGACGGGGATCCGTCACCCATTTTAATTTCCACCCGATGGCTACGGCCTAAAAGCGAGTGGGTCTCGCTGTTCCACGACGCGAGCCAACTCCCTTTCTTAACGGCCTCCACCATCGGCTGGAAAACAGGCATACCAAGGGCCGTAATAAGGAAGCGATACCTTTTTTGGCTCAGGGGGGCTTATAGTTCCGGCTCAACTTGGTTACTTAAGAAAATATACCACTACATGGAATAATGATGATAATTTATCCATAAGAAACTTATTAATCGGATCCGCCTTGCAGGTATTGGGCGTTAAGAAATTAAATAGCGGGTGGGCAAAAAGGCAGGCTTGTTTGACGAAATACTAGCTAAAAAGAATGTTGGCTGCTAGAAAAGGAGGAGTCTGCCTGCATGAGGGGAGGTTTTAATTTTAGGCCAATAGCTGCACAGCGGCGGTTTTTTTTGGTTACTTTGTGTGTCCTGAAGTTCGGGAAACCGGACATGCTATCCAACTGATGTCGAATAGGGCGTTACAACCCTTGGCACGACGGCTGGGACTGGATCAGGCAGACCAGTCAAATTCCCCTGATGGTGCTGCGCTTTCAAGGCTGTGGTACTGAGCGATCAGAAGGAATGCGTTTCGAAAAGCTGAACGAAAGTGAACCGTTCGATGAAGTGTCGTGAAAAATACTTCCTGTCAAAACCGGGGGCTAGAGTAACTTCCGGGACAAAATAGGCAGCGCAGACTGAGAGTTGGCCTATTGGCAGGCGGCATTAAGGCGGCAGGAGTTCGAAACAGGCGGTTGGATGGAACAGGAGAACCATCCCCTTTGATAGGGATGGGGCGGATCAGTCCGTAGTAGTGTTGAAAGCTCTGGAAACGGAGAAAGAGCGAAGGGACTGAGGCAATCGGTTTTGAATGGTTCCACAACCTAAAAATTAGGGAAGATGGAGTTGTTTGAAACAAAATCTGGAACATCAGATTTGATAGCCAAGAGCCGTATGACGGGAGACTGTCACGTACGGTTCTGAGAGAGGCTTGGGCATAGGGCCCAGGCCTACTCGACTTTGACCTGAAGCAAAAAAGTGACAAAGGTAAAGAGATGAAAACCATCTTGGAATTTAGCAGAAAAACAATAGAACCAATATTTCCAGGTACATACTAACTAAACGGCATTGATTCGGGGTTTAACCTTAACCAAGCCAACCACTATACATGAGCAGATAGCTGCGATGGCTTGTTCGACCCAAATCAACTTATCATTCTTTCAGCCTATCCCGCCATTCGGCAAGATAGGCTACTACGGTTTCCAACGTACAAATCGCGGCAAAGTGCCAGCGGCACGATAAATTTTGTAACCTGCGGATTTATCCGCAGGAGCTTAAGCTCTCCTCAGCCTCCCGAAGGAGTGCCAGCGGCACGGATGATAGCTATGCCTACACGAAAATTGTTTTCTTTCGATACACTAAACGCATTTGCCCCGCAGGGTACAGCCCTCGGTACAACTGATTTACATTCCGTTTTTAACTTTATTCTTTGCTCTTGGTTCGTTCTTCTTCCTTTACCATCCAAGCCCCGGCCAGAAGGGGAAAGAGCATAAATAGACTTTTCATGCGCATCATGATGCCGAGATTGCTGAGGATGTTCATATAGACCAATGAAGATGTCAAGAAGATGATCAAGCCAAATTTCAAAAATAGCGGTAAGTTTTTCCACCGGCTTTTTCTGCTTTTTATGGACAAACCAATAAATACTACCAGTAAAATAGCGTTTTCAATAGATGCCAAGAAAGATGTGGTGTTGTGTGCGTCCACGAGCAGCGGGCGAAACCAATATGTGAAAAGCCGCATTGGCAAGGAATAATCTGCCATGGGTACTGATGATCCTACTCCTTTTCCTGAAAGCATGGCAAACTGCTGGCGGATAATTTGTTGGATGGCATCAAAACTGAAATGCTCCATGCCCACGTACCAAAGTAGTGCAGGAAAGGCCGCAATAGCCATTAAAATACAGGGAATGCCCCACCGAAGTCTTGCCTTTTTGGTGTTGGCAAATAGGATGGTGCTTATCCCAAAGCTTATTAAAACCAACCAGGCCAAATAGGTTCTGGTCATAAAGATCAGAAATATGCCTAAAAGTCCACCTGCCCATTTTTTCTGGTCAATGCCCCGAATGATCAACATCAAGGCAAAAAAGCACACGGCCTCTTTTCCGATCCCTGCGGTCCAAAAGTGGAGGTTTGGCAAGTACAGAAAATAGACAGGCCAAGGGATGCCCCAAAATACTTTTTCGCCCTCAAATTCCCGGATTAGCCGGATAAAAAGCCACCTAAAGCCCAGAAAGCTAAGCATGGCGTACAGGAAAAAACCCGAAAGCATGTCCCATCCAAAAAACCGGGATGGAACATAATTCAGCCAATACATAAAGGGATATCCTACCCCGAAATAATCCCACCAGCCGGTGGCATTTGGGTTGGCCAATGGGCCGTTAAGGTGCCAGTAAACAATAGCATCCCCACCATAGGCAATTACATACCGGTAAAAGAAATAGCTAAATCCTAAGTGGTAAAGCAGCAATCCATGTAAATGGTGGATTTGGATTGCCTCAAGACCTTTTTTGCTCCCCATGAACTGATTGGAGAAAAAAAGTGCCGAGGCAAAGATGCATATTAGGATTACTTCTATCATGTTCAGAAAAAACAGCTTGTGCAAAAATCAGTTTTTGAGTCGAAAAAAAATAGTAAGCCTTAAAAAATCCCGTGATTCGCCCTAATTTAGGCACATGCAAGTTAGAGAAGCCCAGTCCACAGATCATCATGCCATCGTCGATTTGTTAAAACGAGCGCTCGGAGAGAGTCTTTTGCCAAAGAGTGTGGCCCTATGGCGGTGGAAGCATGAGGAAAATCCATTCGGAACCTCACCGGTAATCGTGGCAGAAGATCATGGGGAGTTGGTTGGCGTCAGGGCAATGATGCCGTGGACGTTTGATTACGATGGTCAGCCAGTAAAGGCACTGAGAGCAGTGGACACGGCCGTAGTTCCCGGCTATCAGGGCAGGGGCATTTTTAAGCGTCTTACCCGTGAATTGATTGAGGAATGTTCAGGGAAATATCAGTTTGTTTTTAATACACCCAATCCCAAAAGCATGTCTGGCTATATCAAGATGGGGTGGCAAAAGCGAGGGAGATTGCCCTTAAAAATGGCATTGACAAGGCCATTTGGACTGTTTTCGGGAAGTAATGCCAAGGAGCCTATGGAGGTTGATCAGCAGGATTGGCCGGAGGACTTACTGGCCGAGGTGTACACTGGCTTCAAGACGACGGGAATGCAGACGCAGATTTCTCCCGAATATGTCCACTGGCGATACGTGGAGAATCCGTTATTTCGATATGGGTGGTTTTCTGATGGACATAGTTATTTGTGTGTTTTCAGGATCAAGTCACATAAACGATTTCAGGAATTTCGGATATGTGAACTGCTTCCTTTGGGTGTTGAAAATCAAGTTGATGTAAAAGATTTCAGTGCGCAGCTTAAGCACCAGGTTAGTCGTTATCGTGTGTCCATTGTTTCATTTTCAGGGGAGTCACCAGTGCCGTTTCCTTCCTGTGGGGCTTACCGATTTTTTCCCATATCTAGGGGACCGATGGTCACACTTCGGAACTTGGGCATGGAAGAACAGCAGTTTGAGGAATTGTTTACGCCAAATGGCTTAGCGTTCAGTTTGGGAGACCTTGAGCTTTTTTGATTGGAGCAATCAGTGATGCCAATTGTATCCATTATGGAGTCAAAGAATTTACCTTCAGGAATGTCAGGGCAGAGCCCCGGCAAAATCATAACCACAGGCACCTACACGTAACTTCATCCGGTCGCCATCATGCAGGGTCAATAGCAGTCCATGCGGAGTTGCTTTTTATTTTGATAGTAGCTTAGCGGTTTGAGGTGATGGGCATGGACAATCTGTTCCAATTGGGAAATAACAGCCTTTTGCATGGCTACGGAGCCGCAGATCATGATGACACCTTTTTCCCGCAGGGTTTTTGCCATTAGTTGGGACTCTCTTTCGATCAGGTGCTGAACATATACTTTTGATACGTCTTGTCTGGAATATGCCGGGATGAACCGTGTCAATGTCCCTTCACTCATGGCGCTATTGATCAACTTGGCATGTAGGTCAAAGGATTGTGCGGTGCGAGCTCCCCAAAAGAGGTGTGTTTCCACTTTATTTTGGTTTTGCTCTAGCATACCCAGAAATGGGGCGATGCCCGTTCCAGTGCTGATCAGGATGACCCGTTTTCCCTTTTTGGGAAAATAGAAATCTGGGTTTTTGACAATATTTCCCGGAACACAGTCCCCCGGGACAAGACTGTTCAGGTAATTGGAGCATATGCCCATTTCATGCCTTTTTATGCTGAGTAAGATATGTTTTTCGCGGGTGACCGCTACTGAATAGAGCCGTTCATGGTCCTCTTTGCTGGGGTATATCGCCAACAGGTCACCCGATATGTATTTTTTTCGTTTGGTGCTTTGGAGTTTGATCAAGAAGGTGTCGTCAGGGTTTTCATGTGCCAAGGTTTTGTCGACTACTTTGAAGGTCAGTTTTTTCTTAACTGGTTTGACAGCGGGCTTTTTGAGCGGAAGCGGCAATGCTGCCTGAATACTATCGTTCCAAGTGGTGACCCATTGGACGAAGGACTCCCAAGAGCGGTTGTTTATGGTGAATAACGGTACTTGCTGCTGG
The DNA here is from genome assembly GCF_005281475.1 of Echinicola rosea. NCBI lineage: Bacteria > Pseudomonadati > Bacteroidota > Cytophagia > Cytophagales > Cyclobacteriaceae > Echinicola > Echinicola rosea. The sequence continues at coordinate 3,020,666 of NZ_CP040106.1, forward strand.
GCTTGGGGACAGTCCGCCAATGCCGCGTTCACGTCCTTGGCAAACTGACAAAAATCAGGATAAGCCAATGAGCCAAAACCTACGACAGAGAAGTGAAAAGGCTGCTGGGGTGGGTATTGTCGAAATAAGCTCAGGAATTTTCGGGCATTTGCCGGAGGCTCTCCCTGACCATAAGTGGCAGTGAAGACGATCAGGTGCTTCATCTTTGCAAAAGCGCTAAAGCTGTTCATCTCCGCGAGATATACAGATTTTCCCGTTTCGATGAGCTTTTGCTGTAGCTGCCCGGCAAATTGGATGGTGCTGCCCGTTTCAGAGCCCACCAAAATGATGTATTCACTATTGTTTTTGGAGAACGTGTTTTTTAATCGGGATTTTCTCCGCTTAAAGGTCATCTTAAAACCCGAAAAGATAAAGAACAAGATCCCAAGGCAGGATAGGCCAAGCACCGTGGACCACCAAATGCTACCTTGTCCGGTATGGAGTGATAAGCTGAGGTTAGAAAAGATCGTAACCAATGGATAAGGGCTGGAAGCAACCACTTCCCCTGTCAATTGGTTTACGTTGATTTCCTTAGTTTTTAAGCTGATAGTATAGAGATCTTCCACAAATGGGGAAAAAGGAAATTCCACTGACCGTACTTCTTCGAGTTTAATGGATTGGAAGATGGGAAAATCCCGGTAAGCGATTTCAGGTGTTTCGGCGAGTTGGTCGATGTCCACTTCGGGAGCAGCCATTACGGCTTCGGGCAACAGTGAAAACCGTTCCAAGGACAGGTACGTGCCGGTCAGGGTGATGACCAGGATGGGCACCAGTGTGAGCCTGCCCAAATAGACATGGTAATATTGGTAAAAATCCTCCTTAATAATGGACGCAAAGAAATTTCGAATGCCTTGCTGCCGCTTGATGATCAGGATGATTCCAGTAACGGTAATAAGGAGGAGGAAAAATGCACATAAACCTACTAATAATCGCCCAGTACTTTTGAGAAAGAGGGAGCGGTGGAGGCTAGTGGCAAACTCAAACAAGGCGGGCTTCTCGATAAGGTCACCTATTTTTTCACCCGTAAATGGATTGATGTAAAAGTCTCCCATATTGCCTTCTTCATCGATTACAGAAACCGAGATAAAGCCATTGCCGTCCACTTCCAGGCTCAGGATTTCAGCATACTTTTCCTTGAGGGGATGCAGTGTCGTGGCCAAGGAGAGGTTGTCAGCCCCATCGATATGGTAACCCTTCAGCTGGTTGTCAATGGGCTCAAATGCCAAGATAAGGCCGGTGACCGTGGCAAGGGTAATGAAAATGAAAGAAGATACAGCCAACATGAGGTGGCTGTATCTCCATATTGAAAGCGTCATAATCTTAATTAGGAACCATTCTGATATAGCGAATATAGCCTTTCCCTTCAAACTTCCCTGATACATTGGCAGAGGTAAGTGGGAACTCCACATCGTCAACCACATATTGTTGGTCTTCCACGGCCGTTTCGAAACGCAGTTTATATCCGGCATCCAGCTTTGATTTGTCAAAGGTGATGACGCAGATCGTACGCTCTCCTCCGGCAATCGTGGCACCGCTGATACCATCGATGTCAAAAGGGGACTCGTTATAGTAAGCCCACCACTGTTCCATGTCGGGGTACCACTCTTTGTCCTTGCCCATCACATAGAGCGTTTCATCATACTTTCCATCTGGATCAATGAGGGAAACGATCATATAGGCGCCTTCTCCTTTGTAATTGGTCAGTTGGACTAGGCATTTATAGGACGAGGGAGCGGGCTGATCACTGGGAATCCAGCTTATCAGAAAGCTGCATATGGTCAGTATCAGCAGTGCTTTTGTAGCGCTGGTCATAATCTGTTACTTTAAGAAATTAATATTGACATTGTTTTTGCTCAGCACTTCATTTTCGCTGGCAAGGTCATAAACGGTCTCATCAAAATCAGTGACCACTTTGCTGTCAGCACCTTCGGCCAAAAGGTACTTCAGAATACTCTCGTCCTTAGCTTTCATGGCAGCGGTCTGGAGTGGAGTAGTGCCCAGGTCATTGGCTTGGTTGACATCGAATCCCCAACCGTGGACCATTTTGATCAGCTCAAGGTCGTTCTCTTCTACGGCCAGGTGAAATAATGTATTTCCACCCGCCTGAGGTGCCTTCAGGTCTACTCCCTCCGCTACCAAAAGATCTTTTTTCTTTTGGAAGCCTTCCTTGAACCGTGGACTGTACGACTGGAACAGGTAATAGGCCAAGGTGTTTCCGGCATTGTCCTCTACGCCAGCTTCAGCACCTTTCTGGAGCAGGTATTCCACCACTTCCGGAGTGTTTCCAGCCACTGCATTGGTAAGGGCGGATCTTCCTTGTTGGTTTTGGGCATTGATATCATCGGTTTTTTCGACCAAAAGCTGAATAACCGCCAGGTCATTTCGGCCAGAGGCATTCATCAACGGAGTGTTCCCTTCACCGTCTGCTTGGTTTACATCCACTCCTTTGTCCATAAAGTAGTTTAACAGACCAATGTCCTTGGACCTTCCTGCCAAAGCGTGCAATGGGGTAGTGCCATCCGCTGTAGTGACATTTGGCTCAATGCCTTTATCTTCCAAATACTTGAATACGCTAAGGTCGTTTGAGCCACGACGGGTACCCTGACTGGCAGCGATCATGGCGTTTCCTCCGATCTTATTGGGTGCTTTATAGGATACGCCCTTTTCGATCAATAAGTCCATCATTTTGATATTACCGGTTTTGGCGGCATAATAAAAGAGGCCATTGCCATCTTCGTCAGTGGTGCTCATGTCCACTCCCTTCGAGGTGAAGTAATCGATCATGGTAAAATCCTCCTGGCTGCCTACAATCAGCAAGAGCGCATTGGCTCCGTGGTGGTTGGTTTCTTCTAGGCTAGAGCCATGGGAAAGCAGGTAATCATAGAGCTCAGGATTGCTTTGACCGGCATTGGCGGCAAAATTCATCACGGAATAACCGTGGTCATCCACAATGTCAGTTTTGGCACCTTGGTCGATGAGGTATTTGATCAGCTCTAGGTCACCTTTCATGGCTGCCCAGTGAATGTAGGTCCTGCCGTCATGGGTAAGGAGGTTTACCCCATTGCCATCAAGAGAAACCAAGTACTTGATGTTTTCCAGCGGCTGGTCATTAAGAATAGCATAAACCGTCCCGTTAAAGCTGGACGAATTGAGCTCAATAGGATCATTGCCCTCCGCAACCTCCGCTTTTAATTCCTGAAGAGAAGGCTTCCCGCTCCAGAAATCACGGCTCAAGAAAGAATTGTCCACGGGACCTGGGGCTTCGTGGTGCTGACCAAAGGCTAATACTGGTGACAGCATTAGCGCAAAGAGGAAATTTTTTGCTGTTTTTTTCATATTGGTTAAGTGATAATGCATAAGAATGAGACTGTTGCATAATGGAACAAACCGTTATCGCGAGCGGAGCGATCTCCATGTACTTTCATTGCACGTTTGGTGAGATCGCTTCTTCCGATACTCGTCGGAATCGCTATGACGAGGACTCACGGGACAGCCCCAATTTCGTTATGGCGGTTAAATTATTGATCGTTTCTCAGTACTCCAATGGAGTTTACGGCATTGGCATCGATGGATATTCCTTTGGTGCCTTCAGCAGTGGTAGGGTCGATGATGTACAGTGCAGGAAGCTCTCCGTCCACGGTTACCGGGAAGTAAAGTTTGCCATCATAGGCCATTGGCAATCCAGTATCCACAATGGATTCCTTGGCAGGGAATTCGCCACCTACCCAGTTGAAGGTTTGGTCTTCCATTTTTACGATACCGTATTGTGTGGCACCAGTGCTGGAAGAACCTTCCAATTCGTTATAGAATTCCAGAAGGAAATAATCTTCTGTGATATGCCATACATTGCGGAATTTGAATCCATCAGATTTTTCCTCGATGTTAAAGAAGTAGTTGGCATCGAAGTCTTCAGCACCACTGTTGATACGAAGGGCACCTGCAGGCTTGGTGGTGTTTTCATCATAGGCACCGGAGAATACGTAGGCATTTCCTTGGTCGTCCTTGCTGATTTGGGAATAGTATTGAGAACGGAAACGGCCAGAGGAATAGCTCAGTTTATTGGAACGGTAAACCCGCGTGATGTTCATATCGGCATCCAAAGCAGCTACCCAGCAACTGTCTGGATAGATGATCTCGCCTGTACTGGAACCCCCACCTTGTTCAGGGTCTTTGGGGTTTGAAGCTACTACACCGGTAAGGAATTCTCCATTGCCGAAATCCACTATACCAGAAAAAGTGGCCTGCTGGCCAGAGACGATCACATCCTTGGTAAGGATGGTTTTGGTGTCCAGTGCCAAGCCGCTGGTGTAGTCCACAATGTTGAAGGTAACGGCATCAGAGCGCTCCAATCCGTTTTCATCTATGAGCGCATTGCCATTTTCATCCACAGGCGTTTGGCCACCTACGCTGGTAATGGCATAGTTGTCAAAAAAGCCATAGGAAGTAAAGCGGCTAGTGATCTGGAACTGTCCTACACGATTTAGTGCCCCATCACTATCCAGTTGGTAGCCTAGCCCGATACCGGGGTCACCTTGTGCATAGATCAGACCAACTGCCACAGACGGATCTTCGTTGAAAATCCATCGATAGCCGCTTTGCTCCAGTTCTGTACCTGCACCTGCCAACGTGAGGTCTTGGTCCAGCGTTGGCGTGGTAATGATATATTCGGCCGATTCCCCATCCACGGAAATGAAAAACATTTCTTCAGATTCTGTTGGATCTGGCGTGGGAGTAGGGTCATCCTCACTGCTACATGCCACAAACCCCAGGGCTGCACCTGCGATGCCCAAGGTGAAGAGGTTTTTTCTGATTTTACTATTGATAATCATGGTTACAAAATTTATATATGGTTAAATGCTTTAGTTCAATTGAATTTGGTAAAGAAGTACCGGAGCTTCACCGAAAAGCTTCGCCCTGGCTTTTGTAAGCTATAATTGTCGTATAGCATGGCGTCGGTAATGTTTTGCGCTTCCAGGGATACATTGTACTTGCCGTTTTGAAGGACGTATGTCAGGCTCACATCATGGGAAAGCTGCTTGGGGATGGTGATTTTATCAGAGGTGGATCCTTCACTTTTCCATTCCCGATAGAATTTGTCCACATAATTCAGGAAATAGCTTACCGTAAGGATGTTGCCCTGTCCACCAAGGTCCAAAAACCGATAGCTGGCATCTATATTGCCAAAAAGTATTGGCTGATTTGGCATGGGATCTTTATAGATGATGCTTGGCGTACCACGGGAAGACAGCGGTTCCATGTTGACGATGCGCTGATATGAACCACTAATGCCCAACGAGAATTTGTCCAGGTATTGATACCTGGTTTCCAGGTCCACACCAAGTGTCCTGACCTCGCCGTGGTTGGTGTAGAAGGCACCACCATATCGCTGTTCTACTTGACGTCGAATATAGTCTTTGGTATAGCGATAAATCATTCCCAGGTTACTGTAAATACTGTGCTGTTTTCTGGGGCCAAATTCTGGACTGTAAATGACGTTTACATTGATGTTGTCACTGTTTTCTGCTTTTAGGTCAATCGTACCGGCTTCCAGTATTTCATCCCCGAAGAGCTCTGTGGCGGAAGGGAGGCGGAAGGTCTTTTCCAGTGACAGCTTAAACAAAAGTCCTGGGTTTAGGCGATAATTTCCCGCTATACCGTAACCGCTGGTATTAAAGGTACTGGACTTAAGGGCAAATTTCTGGGTGGTCGTGCTGGAAGTATCCCGTGACCCAGAAGTTTTTACAAAGTAGTTCTTCCCAAATGCAGATAGGCTCCATTTTTCGTCCAATTTATAGCTATAGGAGAGCCCGGTTACGTTTTTGATGTTGGTACGCTTGATGCTGTCCGCGGCCGAAAGGGTCTGCTCGGTGGCCTTTTCATCGGTGTTTTTGCGGGAGTAGGAGCTCAATACATTGTTTAGGCTGATAAAATGCCGTTCACCAGGGGTATAGCGAATGTTTGCATTGAGCAGTCCGGTGTTGTTGTTGAACTTGCCCAGTGAATAGTCTCCCTCGCCTTTTTTGCCCATATTTCTTCGGTCTCCCGCCCAATTGTATCGAAAAGCAGACGTGTCAATATTGGTGTTGCGTACGACGCTATAATTTCCTGAAAGGGTAAGGTCAAGGTCTTTGGCGATGAAATCATGCTTGATATATTCCATGGAGGCCATGGACGTCTTGGCCTTTCGGGCTTTTTCGCCAAAGGCGATTTGCATGATATTGGCATTTTGGATGTCAGTTTCCATATTAGCCAGTGTTCCGCCAAAGACCAGCCTGTCCGCCCAGGATTTGTTCACCACGCCGAGTTTGGCTACGATGGTCTCGTTATGGTAGGTATCATGAAAGCGCTCAAACCACTGTTCCTCTTGGGAATAAATATTGGTCTCCAGGTCCAGAAGCTTGGTTTTTACCTTGTAGTTATTGTCAGAATAGTTTTGGAAGGCATTGATGCTGAAGGTCAATCCCGATCTGGTGGTAGTGCCGAAGTTTACGCTGGTCTTGTGCGTATTGAAGGATCCGTAGGAATAAGAGGCGTCGAGGTAAGTATTGGAGGTTTTTCTGGTGACGATGTTGATGGCGCCGCCAAGGGCATCGGAGCCCAGTTCTATGGGGACGACACCTTTGTACACTTCTATCCGCTCGGCCATGTTGATGGGGATGTTGTTGATATTGAAGGCCGGGCCAAAACCGCTCATGGGGATGCCGTCCATAAAGATTTTGACATGGTTTCCGGTAAAGCCATTTAAGGTCACGCTGGTATTGGATCCCATGCCGCCTGATCTTCTGATCCGTACGCCGGAGGATTTTTCGATGGCCTGGCTAAGGTCCATGGTGGTGTTTTGCAGCAATTTGGCATCGATGGCGATGGCGTTATAGGCAGATTCATTGATTTCTCGGGTGATGGACTTTCCGCTTACTTCCACCGCTTGCATCTGGGTTTTGCTGTCGGGGTTCAGGGTAAAGTTTACCGTCAGCTTTTTGCCTTTTATGAGGGATATGGTTTTTTCTATGCGTTCGTACCCTAGTCCATAACAGGCCAGTACATAATCACCGGGAGCCGCCGACAATTGGTATTTTCCGTCCATATCGGTTTCGGTATGGTACGGACTGTCCTTTAGGTATATATAAATATGGGGTACAGGTTCTCCCTGTTCATTGCTGACCTTTCCAGTTAAGAGGGGGGCTTGCGCAAAGGCATTGCTGAACTGCATCAAAAAGAGCAGAAGAAAGAAGGGGGCAAAGTAGTGTTTCTGCATTGGTTCAAGTGTAAAATTTATTCGATAGGATGGGTTTTGATGAGTAAAATGTATGCCTTGTCCATTAAAGGGTAATTGATACCGATCATAATTTTATTTAGACTATTTTTAAATTAGTGTTACAAAAGTATCCGTAAATGCTGTAGATTTGTATCACTATTGGTACTAAAAATAGCACAAAAGGGATTTATGTATATTGATTCTAAATTAAGAGAGCTTGACCTAGAGGTTTTCCACTTGAGCGTTCCGCAAAAAACGGCACTGGAAATTCAGCGGGAGGAAGTGGCCATAAATAGATCAGAGGTAGGCGTACGTTCCAGTATTTTTTTCGATTCCAGATTTTTTCTGGTAGAAAGTTTTATTCGAATGGATCAGGATTTAACGGATATTTATTCCTTAATGGGAGATTTTGTCCATTTGTCTTTTACCCATCAGGGCAAGCCCTCCTTAAAGGAAAGCCATGGCCAAAAATCGGAAGTCAACCAAGGCATGGTACAATTGTCGTATCAAAAGGATTTTTCGGGACAATTTTATATGAAGAAGGACTCGGAGGTTCATTATTACAGTATAATACTGGAGCGGCAGTTTTTTTTGGAGCTATTGCAAAAGGAAGATTGGGCCGTAAAACGTCCATTTTTCCAGGCAGTAAAAAAGAGGGAAGAAAAGGGGTTTGGTTTGGGGGGATATTTTCCGGTAAACAGCAGGGTTTTAAGCATCATCAAGGAGCTACGGGCAATATGTGAAAGTAGTTTTTCCAATGAAAACAAGCAATCTTATTTAGTATTGAAATTCAGGGAGTTGTTTTTTAATGTGTACATATCCCAGACAGACCAAGCCATGAATGGTGGTGTCAGCGTGCCCGATGAGATCAATAAGGCCAAAGCTATTTTGGCTTCTTCCTATATAAATCCCCCCACGATAAGAGAGCTTTCCAAGCTGGTACTGCTCAATGAACTTAAGCTCAAGCAGGAGTTTAAAAGGGCTTTTGGCATTACCATCAGAGGGTTCGTAATCAAAAACCGGATGGATTTATCCTTAGGTTTTCTCAAAGAAGGCAAGCAGGTAGGGGAGGTTGCGGAACTATTGGGGTACAATAATGTGTCCTATTTTATCAACACCTTCAGGAAGTATTATGGCCAAACCCCAAAGCAGGCCTTAAAATCAAATTCAGATTCCTTTTTTTAAGATTGTTATTTGGTTGTTTTTGTAAAATTCAAATACGGTAGGGAAAGGCTTTGGGGCTAAGGCTCACGGCCTTTTTCTCCATCATGCTTCTTGGTTACTTGTGCGATTTCTACTTCAAACTGATCTGGGGTCAATGAAATTCCATATTGCTCAAGCAGGTAGCTTTTGGCTCCATCAAAGGTTTTGAAGGGGAATTTTAACTCAAAATATCCATTTAAATTGGTCCTGTCAGTGACAAAAATTTGGAACCTGTTTTCCAATTCATCCACTAAATCTTGCAAGGGGACACCATTTCCTTGCCAATAGGTACCCTTGGTGGAGGTTCCACTTGCGGAATAGGCTTTCGTCGTATCCACAGCGTGTCGAATGAAGAGGCTGTCATTTGCTATATGCAAGGCATAGCCTGACACCTCCTTTTGCTCCAGGGCAAGTTCATAATCCAGTTCATATAATAAGGATCGCACCTTTGTGGGATTTTTTTCATTTGGTGGCAAATTCTTAGGGAATTTAAAGCGAACATCGTAGCGGTTTTGGTCGGCAACTGAAATCCTGCTTTTGCTTTTTTTGAGGAGGAAGGTTAATATTTTGTCAAGCGGTTGGTTGGCGATGCTCAATTCCCGAGTATTGTATTGTATCCCAGATGCTACCTGCATGTAATTATTTTTAGTGACCGTAATGGGGTAGAGATGGTTGGTGTTTAATTCTTTGTTTGGGGCTGGATGCTGTTGATCCGCCATCACCTGCGGGTAATACTTCTTGTGGAGCAAAGCATCTATCATATCGCTGGTAAGAAGTGAAGGATGCCCTCTCCACTTCAAAATCCCATTTTCATCAATTAAAAATGTCGTTGGATAAGCATTTACTTCATAGTTGTTTATAGTTTGATAGGCTGTATCAGTTCCTACAGACGCCAAAATTTTCTTTCTGGATAGGAATTTAGATACATCTTCCTCCTTTTCATACGTTATGGCTATAAATGAAATATTGTCATTTTTGTATGCCTCAGTAAGGTCATTCAGATGGGGAATCGTATAGATACAGGGAGCGCAGCTCGTAAACCAAAAGTCCAAAACCATCACTTGGCCAGCTGTTTTCGGGCCATCACCATCATCATGATTTACCCAAGTATCCACCACAATGGCTGGAGCTTTTTCCCCAATCGCTACTTGAGCAATAGCCTTGAATAAAAGCAGGATCAATGGGATGGTTAAACCCGGAATATGCATTAGCCTATCTGTTGCGACCTGAAACTGCTTCAAAATCAGTCGTTTCACTTTAGTTTTCGGCATAACCGTAGCGGTGCTACGCTAATGCCTCCAAACTAACTGATTTTCTTGCACTTTCAGCTCTCACTACGATTCCCAACGCATAATTCCGGGTTAAAAGTACTTTTTTCATAAAAATTGTTTTTTTGAGTTTAATGGTAAATTGTATGGTAGCGGAATTTTCACCTGTGGTCATCTACTTCGATCGTTTACAAGCGGTGTTGTTTTTTTGTTCCTCTCCTGAAAAATATCCTGCATAAAAGTAACCTCATTGCCCATACATTCCTTATACATTCTATTTGGAGGCGGTTGTGATAGAATATTTCCATTTACAACCAAATATCGTCGAAAAATACTGAATTTTGCATGGTTAAAAAATACCTAAAATTGGGTATTTCCTCTGGGTCTTTTTTTCTGCAGATTAGAATCGCATTAGAAATGAACCAATTTTTGCTATTTCCCGTCAGTAATACTTAATATTGATTGGAAGTAAACACCCTTTAAAACAGATCTGTGAGAAAAATATTGCTTGTAGAGGATGACAGCCGTGTCAGTGCATTTATTATAAAAGGCCTGCAGGAAGAGGGCTATGAAGTGGCACTGGCCATGGATGGCAAGACAGGACTCCAAATGGCTCTTCAGGGCAGCTATGATTTGGTTATTTTGGATATTATGATCCCTGAAATGAACGGGATAGAAGTCTGTAAGGCCCTCCGCAAGCAACATACACAAGTTCCAGTGTTGTTTTTGACGGCTTTGGGAAGTACCGAAAATGTGGTGATGGGCCTTGACAGCGGGGCGGATGATTATCTCTCGAAGCCTTTTAAATTTATCGAACTGCTGGCCAGGGTGAGGACACTGATGAGAAGGTCCACCTACACCAGTGGAGAAGAAAGCAAAGCTGAAAATGCTTACCGGTTTGGAGACCTGATGCTGGACGATGAGACCAAAACGGTGGCGAGAGACGGGATGGCCATCAGCCTGACTTCTACCGAATATCGGTTGCTACTGATGTTTATGAAGAACCAGCGCCGAGTGCTTTCGCGCATAGATATTTTGGAGGAAGTCTGGGGAATTGATTTTGACATGGGTACCAACGTAGTGGATGTATATGTAAATTACCTGCGGAAGAAGCTGGAGAAATATAACGGGCCACGGCTGATCCAAACGGTCATTGGGATGGGGTATGTGCTAAAAGAAGCCGAATGAAAACACAAAATAAAATCGTTTATGTCTTACTGACCATTTTTTTCAGCTACACCTTGCTGTTTAGTGGGTTTATCTATTATTCCATTTCCAACTATGCCTTTACGGACTTTTATAAGCGACTTGAGATCAGGGCAATTACCACTGCCAAGTCCCAGCTGGAAAATGAAGGGGAAGGCAATATCATCCGGGAGCTGAGGCAGGAATACCTGGAAGTGCTTCCTGACGAGGAGATCAAAATGTATAAATTGCCCGATAATGGTGATTGGCAAGGAATAAGGGAGCTTGGTAGGTTTAGGGACGGTTTTATAGAGGAGATCCTAGAGGACGGCACTAGTATGTACAATGACCGCAGGACCTTCTTTTACGGGACCACCTACACGACGGTGGGCAAGGCCACTTACTTGGTGACCATTTCGGCCGAAAATTACTTTATCACCCACCACGTACACTATTTGCGAAACCTGCTATTCACCTCTTTGGGGATTGCCTTTGTGATCATTTTTGTAGTAGCCTTTTTGTTTACCCGAAAATACATCCAGCCGATCAATGACATCATAGAAAAGGTAAAGGAGATCAGTTCGGAAAACCTACACCTTCGGCTTAATCAGCAGTCCAAAAATGATGACACCATCAGCCAGCTCTCACAGACATTTAATGACATGCTGAACAGGCTGGAGACTTCATTTGAGACGCAGAAAAATTTTATCAGCAATGCTAGTCATGAGCTGAATACACCGCTGACCAGCATCATCGGTGAGGCAGATGTGACGCTTAGCAAGGTCAGGCGGCCAGAAGAATACATCATGTCCCTTCAGACCATTTTGGAAGAGGCCGAAAAACTGGACAAGAAGACCAAAGCCTTGCTTATGCTTGCCCAAACAGGATTTGATGGCAAACGGCAAAAATTCCAAATGCTGCGTGCCGATCAATTGATCATGGATGTCAAGGATACCGTAGAGAAGATCTACCCGGGTAGTAAAATCAGCATTGATTTCAGCCTTTTGCCAGAGAATCCCTATCGGCTAAAGATCAATGCCAATGAGGCACTCCTTCACTTGGCCCTTTCCAATATTATCCTGAATGGCTGCAAGTATTCGAATTTTAGTCCGGTACATGTGGCCTTGGGCGTGTCCGACGGAAAGGTAATCATCATCGTAAAAGATGAGGGCATAGGCATCCCGGATTCGGAGATGAAATACATCTATGACCCCTATTTTAGGGCTTCCAATACGGAGAATCACGAAGGCTACGGCATCGGACTTCCACTGGCCAGAAATATCGTCAGGATGCACCGCGGTGAACTGGTCGTGAATTCTACCGAAAATAAAGGGACGACCGTCCAGATTACCCTTCCCTGTTTCTTTACCAATCAAGAGATCAATGATGGTAAGGCGGAGCAAATCGTAAAAGCCTATCGTGAAGGGCGTGCCAGCCAAGTATCCGGTAATATTTAATTCTCCACATCTAGCCGGTATTTGCAATGCGGGCTCTAGAGCAGGGCATTTGCAATGTCCTTCGTCGTTTCCCAAGGACAATCCATTGATAAAAAACACTAAAAATCTGGAATTGATGAATCCACCCCTCAATTCTAATCTCATCCTAATCTGATTCTTAGCCCCCTCTAATAGATGGTTTATAGTTTTGCTCACGATCATTAAAAATGTGGGATAGATGAGAAAAACAGTACTAATACCAACTGATTTTACAGTGAAGTCATTAAACCTCGTAAAATCAGCTTTGAATGCAAATGAGAATTGTCAACTGGAAATCATTATTTTACATGGACTGTATCTTCCTGATTCCATTACCGAGATGCTTTTTTTTAGGAAAAAAGAAGCCATCCGGAAATTGGAGAATCCTGCATTTGAAAAATCTTGTCAGTTACTGTTGAGCAAGTACGGATCGCGCATCGAAAGTTTGGGTGTGGACTTGTTTTCGGGCTATAATCGAGGAGCATTTGAGAATTACCTCGAGGGAAACCGGGTAGATGAGATTTATGCTTTTTCGGACCATGATTTTAAGCCATGCCATAAAAGGAGCTTTGACCTGATGCCGCTGATCGAAAAAACGAGCGTTCACCTGACCAAAGTGAAATGGGTCGATCACGGCAGGAGACATGATTTGGACAGGAACCAGTTGGCGGCGCTCTTCTTTGGGCATTTCAGTCCATCATAAAACCAAGACGATCGATCATGAAGATAAAAATAATGTATATCGGGGTATTTGTACTGCTTTTCGGAGGGGTGATTACCTTGATGGCCAATGATGAGAGTCCGGACCGAAAGCTGATCGGTAAGTGGGAAGAGGTGATGTGGAAGTATGAGAAATTGGACAGTTCGGAAGAAGGTCCATTTGATTCTTTTCATATAAACGATCAGCTTAAGCAGGAAATCAGCCTGGAGCTGGTCATCCATAAAGCTGAAACTTGGGAGATTAGGCCAGATGGTGCGCTATTGCTTCACAAAAAAGACGGAAGTAGCGAGGAGTTGCATTGGCGATTGAAGGGGCGTGGACACGTGCTGAAGCTATTTGGACATGGAGACAGCCTAGAGCATTATCAAATCCAGAAGCTTACGGAAGATACCATGGAAATTCATTTTAACTCAGATCTTCAGGCGAGAGGAATTATCAAAATGATTTTTAAGAAATCCAAAAACCAAACGCATGCTTCGAAAATTCAGCAATAGTAGGACATTAAGTGACAACATAAAGTTGGGAAGCTTGACGGCTTTCTCGGCGGGGATGGTCAATGTGGTCTCGGTCATGTTGTTTTTCGCCTTTACTTCTAATGTCACTGGTCACTATGCTGTGCTGGCAGAAGAAATAGCGAAGGGCAATTGGTACCAAGCCGGAGTGGTGGCAGCCTGGATCATGCTGTTCTTTTTTGGTGGCTTTACCTCCAATTGTATCATAGTTCATTTCAATAAAAACTATACCTACTTATCCCATGCTGTTCCGGTGATTTTGGAGATCCTTTGTCTTTTGGTCGTGGGGACATATGTGCAGTTTTATTATGCGGAGACTTTATTGGAGACCGAATGGCTGGTAGGGTTGATGCTGTATGCAATGGGACTCCAAAATGGCCTTACCGCCAGTATTTCCAATTCTGCAGTAAAAACAACCCACTTGACTGGCCTGACCACGGACTTGGGCATGCTCTTCTCCATGTTCACTAAGAAGGAATATCGCGAAAATGCCCAGCTACGGGGCAAACTCAAGATACAGCTCTCGATCATGGTGAGCTACCTTTCTGGGGGCATCACGGCGGGATATATCTACATGACCATAGCTTATAATGTGTTTTATATCGTCTGCCTTTTTCTGCTGATTGTCATTGGTTACGATTATTACAAATTAAAATATTATGAGTTGGTCAATCGACGGGAGCGAAAAAGTAAAAGAAATTATTACCGATATGTAGCAGTCAAGAATAAAAAGAAAATCCTCGAAAAAGCCTGAGAATATGATGGTGGTAGTCAAAAGACAGGCTTAGTTCAGACACCTACAGGTTAAGTTACTTGTGGGTGTTTTTTTGTTTATATACCAATGTATGATGGCGGAAAAGTTGGGGCATTTTACTCCATGATGAAAGACGGGAGAAGTAGACCACGTGTAGATTTTTATTTGGGAGTTGGTATTTGGTATGTTGCACCTATATTGCTTGAATCCAAATTTGGCTCTTGTGATGAAGGAAAGTCAGTTCTTTTAAGATTAGAGAGTAGGGGTTATGCTATCATTAGCACCTCTTTGATCACCTTGTCCTGATCTGGATTATCGGCCATGATCATAAGGGTGTCGTTTTCTTGGAGTTCCGTTTCGCCATTTGGAGTGATAAATTTCCCCTCTCGGCTGATCAGCACTACCAGGCAGGTGTTAGGGAATCCTATTTCCAGAATTTTTTTGCCGGAAACGGCAGCATTTTTTGGAATTTCCACTTCTATGAGGGCATTTTTGACATCGTCGGAGAGTTCCAGGTCCAGGAGGGACTTTTTCTTCAAGCCTGCAGGTAGGGCAAGGTCAAGTAGTTTGGCAGCTAAAGGTAAGGTGGTGGCTTGTAGGACTACCGATGTGAGGACAATAAAGAAAACGACATGGAAAATTACACCGGACATTTCCACGCCATGGATCATGGGAAAGGTAGCAAAGACTATGGGGACCGCTCCCCGAAGCCCTACCCATGAAAGGAAAAGTTTTTCCTTAAAAGTATATTTAAACGGCAAAAGGGTGAGGTAAACCCCCAGTGGCCGGGCCACGAGGATCAGGAACAATGCTGACGAAAGGGCAAGACCGATCACCGGCAGCATTTGGGAAGGAAACACCAATAACCCCAAGGTAATGAACATGACCACCTGCATAAGCCACGCCACGCCATCAAAAAACTTCATCATACTTTTTTTATGGAGCATTTTGCCATTGCCCACTGTAAGGGCACAGATGTAAACAGCCAAGAAGCCATTTCCGCGAAGGAGATCTGTGAGGGTATAGGTGAGCAGTACAAGTGAAATCATCAGCACTGGATAGAGGCCTTCTACTTCCAAGTTTATTTTGTTGACAGTGAGCACTGTAATGCGACCAATCAGCCAGCCCATTACCGCTCCGACTATCATTTGGATAAAAAACAGCGGGATGATTTCAACGATCGAAAAATCCTGAACTTTAATGAGACTGGTCAGGGCGATGGTAAGAAAATAAGCCATGGGATCATTACTGCCGCTTTCCAGTTCTAACAGGGGCCGGAGGTTGCCCTTGAGTCCTATGCTCTTGCTTCTCAAAATCGAAAATACCGCCGCCGCATCGGTAGAGGATACGATCGATCCCAGCAACAGACTTTCCAGCAAGGTCAGGTCTGACACCCAATACACAAACCCTCCCAGGGAAAAGCTGGTCAGCAAAACCCCAATGGTGGAAAGTCCGATGCCTTGTACTAAAATGGGCTTCACTGAGGGCCATTTGGTGTCGAGTCCCCCCGAAAAGAGGATAAATGTCAGGGCTATAATCCCCAGAAACTGGGTCAGTGAAGGATCATCAAAGACAATTCCCCCGATGCCATCCGAGCCTGCCAACATGCCAACGCCCAAAAATATCAGTAGCGCGGGAATACCTGTTTTGCCGGAAGTTTTACTGGCGATGACACCAGCGAAAAGTAAAAGGGAGCTGATCAATAGGATGTTTTCAGCAGTCAGAATCATGGAAACATGGTTAAGTTTGGGGTGAATTTAATAAATTGCTGGGTAAAATACCTTTAGTGGGATTGTTTTCACCGGGAAATCGCTTTAAACTATCAGCAAAGAGGTGTAAACCTTAGCAGACCTTTTTATTCGCCAGATAGAACCGAAGGCTAGACGTTGGACCTTCACTCGGCCTGGTCTGACTCTTCTTGCCTGGATTGAATTTCAGGGCCATAAGCGATTTTCCTCATTTTTTTCAGGAATGGCACTGTACGATTACACTTTGGATCAAATCCACCCTAAGAAAGAATAGGAGGTAACCCCGTGAAAAGTACTTGCTACTTTTATGGGGCTAGATGTTTTTTGACCAAGGAATCAATATTTCGATTAGTGATGGTGATTTTAATTTTTGCAACTATATTGCATTAATTTGGTTAGTTAAAGTGGAAAATGCCGGTCTTGGATAGGGCCGGTTTTTTTTAATCATTTGTTAATGGCATTTTGGTAAGCTAGAGAAGATAGACAGGTATCTTTGGATCTTTATTTTGCTGAATCATATTGATTGCATTTGCTTATAATATTATTTTAGTGGATGGTTTTGGTAAACCATCTTGCTTTATTACCAGGGATTGCAAGAGGTTGGCAGTAATTTGATACCCAATACATAATTATAATGAATAAAAGAGCTATCATCTGTTTACTTATTTTTCTCTTTCCTCTGTTGGTTAAGGCACAAGTGGAATATAAATTCCACTCCCATAATGATTATTTACAGCCCGTTCCTTTCTGGACGGCCTATGCCAACGACGCTGCGTCCATAGAGGTCGATGTGATTCTTCAGGAGGGGAAATTGATGGTGGCGCATGAGAAAGCAACGATAGAAGCAGCGAAAACCCTTGAGTCACTTTACTTGGTGCCGATCCGGCAAGCAAAGGAACTGGGAATTGGTGAGCCTGCTTTCCAATTACTTATTGATATAAAGACGGAAGCTTACGCTACCATGGATGTTTTGGAAGATAAGTTGGAGGAATATACGGATGTTTTGGCGGTGCCGGGAAAGCAAGGAGGGGTTCAGGTGGTCATTTCCGGAAACCGACCTCGTCTAGAAGATTACGATGATTATGCGCCATACATCCTTTTTGATTATCAATCCTTGGATTTTCCAAGCAATTTACCCTGGCACCGGATTGCTTTGGTGAGTCTTCCCTTTCAGCGGTTTTCCGTTTGGAACGGGAAAGGGAGGTTGGTTCAAGCCGAAAAACAAAAACTGGAAGAACTGATCGAAAAGGCCCATGCAGTGGATCGGTCGATACGTTTTTGGGGAGCACCGGACAGCAAGACTGCCTGGAAGGCTTTTGCTGATATGGGTATAGATTTTATCAATACAGATAGGCCCTTCGAGGCCAGTCAATACCTGAACAGCCTAAATAGCAATGTGGTGAGTAGTCAACATCGGCACGAAATATACCATCCTAAATTTAAGGTGGATGGTGTAGCAGTACCTGTCACACAAATCATTCTGATGATAGGCGATGGCAATGGTTTGGCGCATATTTCAGCGGGAATGTATGCTCACGGTAATCAACTCAACCTGACACAATTGAAGCATATTGGCTTAGTGAAAACCCAGTCTGCAGATGACTTTACGACTGATTCTGCAGCAGGTGCCACTGCCTTGGCTACTGGCAAAAAGGCCAATAACAGGGCTATTGGTTTTTCTACAGAGGGTACAGCGCTTTCCAATCTGCCCGAATTACTAAAAAATTATTCCTTCACGACGGGCATTGTGACTACAGATCATGTGACAGGTGCTACCCCGGCCTCATTTTATGCTCATAGGGAAGATCGCGGAATGGTAGAGGGGATTGCTGAGGATCTTTCAAAAAGCCCCCTAAATTTATTTATTGGGGGCGGAAAAAATGATTTTCTGGTCAAAGGTCGGGATTTGATTGCACCTCTTGATGCTGCGGGATTTACGATTGTCAAGAGCTTGGATGAACTTGATGGAAATAACATTAAGAAAGCAGGGTATTTTGCCAGCAATCAAGGATTGCCTACGGTGATGAAAGGTAGGGAAGGTTTCCTGAAAAGCGCAACCACCCGATCCTTAGCATTTTTGAGCAAAAAAGCGCAGCCATTTTTCTTAATGATCGAGAGCGCGATGATCGATAGTGGAGGTCATTGGAATGATGCTAAGACGGTTGTGGAAGAGGAAATAGACTTTGATGAAGCGGTAGGGGAGGTGATTGCCTATGCAGATGACCATGCCGGGACCTTGGTGCTGATCACAGCAGATCATGAGACTGGCGGGGTCACCCTGCCACAGGGAAACGTGGGGAAAGAAGAAATTGAACTGGATTTTGATACCAAAGACCATACTGGTATAATGGTGCCCTTGTTTGCTTATGGGGCACATGCAGATGAATTTATCGGAGTGTATGAGAATACTGAAATCTTCGAAAAGATAATGCGTCTAGTGGAGCAGTATCATAAGCGCTAGGTTAAAGTAATCAGCGTCTTACGTCAAGGAGATGTCAGTCTGTAGGACCCAATTTTACTGCCAGTCTCCACCCAAGATAGGAAAAAGGCACATATGCCAAGCCAATGTCCACAATCCCAAACCAAGCAGGAAAGGGCTGGGAGAGGATGATGATCATACTGCCTATTAGAAAACTAAAGCCAACCACAAGGGCGAAGCTTATTTTGTAACGAACCGCAATAAGTGCCGCGACGAGCCCACCCGAAAATGTGCCCAAGGCGTGGATTATAAACAGCATCAGAAAATATGGGATCCCAAATAATGGCAATGCTTCTTTGAAGCCTTCTATGGTCGGAAGAGCTATTTTGGGAGGAAGCGGCATGCATATTCCGATGGTTTTGAAAAGCCCTATGTTGACCAAAATACCAATAGTTAAACCAGCCAATATACTGATGATATTTCTAAGGGCTTGATTATTCATCGGGAGTGAACAGGTCTTCTGGAGTGGTAGTCATTGGAAGAGTTTTTCGGTGTACGTCAATAAGTTTTTGTCGCCCCATTCGCCATGCCCTGGGATGACTACCTTGAGATTTGGATAGGCGGTTTTGATTTTATTCACAGTGGTGGGCCATGCCGTTGTATTGGCATCTTCAAGGTTGCCTTTTTCGGCACCATCAGCTTTGACCAGGCATCCGCCAAAAAGCACCTGATCATCCGGGAAATAGCCGATTACGTTATCTTCGGTATGTCCTTCACCAAAATAGTGAACAAATACCGACCTGCTGCCGACTTTTAGTGCCAATTGATCCGGAAATCCCACTGATGGTTGAGGAAAACCATGCTGTGATGCGAGGGAAAGGGTACTTTTGAAAGCGTAGGAGGGGATTTCTTTTGCATGAAATGCATCCAGACCACCAACACAATCCAAGTGAAAATGGGTGGCTACGATAGCTTTGATGTGTAGTTTTTCCCCTTCCATAAAAGCGATGAGCTCTTCGGAATCTTTTGGGGTGCTGGGCGTGTCAAAGATGATCGCCTCCCCATCACTGACCACAATCATCCCATTGCAACCCACCTTCCCGAAGCGCTCGGTTTCGAGATATGAAATGTGAACATAGGTATGTGGACTAATTTGTCTGACAATCAATTGGTCCGAAGCATATACTTCTTTTTCGGTGAAATGGGATTGAGATTGCACCGTTAAATTTTTCTGTGATTTCCCACTTTTTTCACCACAAGCGGATAAGGACAAAAGAAAGACAGCGATAAGAAGTTTATAAACCATTGGTCTGGTAGTTTAGTGGTCACTTAGTTCTCCTAAAAATAATACCTGAATCTAGTAGTTAATAATCTGTCAGAAAAAAAGCATAAAAAAACCATCCGCCACGGCGGATGGTTTTTTGAATATAATCTTAAGCTTGGACCGTTAATCACGAATCTGGCCATTGCCAAATACATAGTATTTATTGGTAACGAGTTGCTCCAATCCAAGTGGTCCTCTATGGTGCAGCTTGTCCGTACTGATGGCGAGCTCTGCGCCTACCCCCATCTGTCCCCCATCGGTAAATCGGGTAGAAGCATTGTGGTAAACTGCAGCACTGTCCACCTGCTCCATGAAGGTGGCTGCTTTTTCTTTATCTTTTGTCAAAATAGTAGCAGAGTGTCCACCACTGTATTTGTTAATCTTTGCGATGGCCTCATCCAGTCCGTTTACCTTCCCGATAAGGGCTTTAAGGGCCAAGAATTCTTCATACCAAGTGTCTTCAGAAGGGACCTCTTTGGCACCTTCAATCGCACCTACCAATTCCTTTTCGGCAACCAATTCCACCTTGTATTCTGCCAGACTTTTGGCCAAATCGGCCAATTTGGAGTCAAAGTCTGGAAGGTTTTCGTCCACCAGGATTTTGTCCAATGCGTTACAGCCGGAGATTTTGTTGGTCTTGGCATTGATGATGACTTTTTTGGCCAGTTCCCAGTCTGCATCATCGGCCACATAGGCGAAGTTGTTTCCTCGACCACTTACCAGTACAGCACATTGGGCATGTTCTTTTACAAAAGCAATCAGTCTTTCTCCGCCCCTAGGTACGATAAGGTCAAGTTTTTCGGATGGGTTTTTAAGGAATTCCTGTGTTTGTTCCCTGTTCAGCGTGAACAATTCGATCCAATCCTTGCTTAGCCCATTTTCTTCTAACGCTTCGTGCCAGCACTCTACCAATACTTTATTAGAGTGTACCGCTTCTTTACCACCTTTGAGCAGGATTTTACTGTTTGCCTTAAAGGCCAATACAGCAGCTTCAATGGTAACATCAGGCCGGGATTCGTAGATAATCATAATTGTACCAAACGGTGCAGTGCGATTGGTGATTTCCAAGCCATTGGCCAAAGTCCTTTTGGATATTTCCTTTCCTACCGGATCTTCTTGGTCTTTCACCTCTTGGACAGCTTGGATCATGCCGTCTACTTTGGCGTCATTCACCACTAGCCGGTCATAAAGGGCCTGGTCATCCCTTTGGAATGCCTCCAAGTCAGCTTTATTGGCGGTCAGAATTTTTTCACGGTTTTTATCAATGATCTTGATCATTGATGCCAACACGTCGTTTTTTTTCTGTGTGCTTAATATTTTCATGTCAAATGATTTCTTTTATGGTGTTGAAATTTCCAGATGAATAGGAATTAAGGCAAATCAATGCCTTTTTGGTCTTTAATCATCAGAAACTTTGGTGCCCACTTCTTTACCATCGACAATATCAAGGATCATGTTATCGATATTGCCATTGGCGATGTAGGTTGGGATATTTTTTCTGGCGGCTTCTTTCGCTACATTTAGCTTAGACTTCATGCCTCCTCTACCTTCTGCTTCTCCCTTGGTGGATTCCTGGATGAAATGCTCTACTTTTTCATCGGTACCCACATGGGCGATCCTTTCGGTGTTTTCGTCATCAGGGTGACCATTATACAGCCCATCTGTATCTGTAAGTAGGATCAGCATGTCCGCTTTGGTCAGTTCAGCGACTAGACTGGCCAATTCGTCATTGTCCGTAAAGGTGGACATGCTAAGGGAAACGGCATCATCCTCATTTGCAATAGGGATAATTCCTTCAGAAAGCAGCCCTTCGTAGCAGTTGATCATGTTTTCCCTATGCTTACCCGGGTCAAAATCCCTTTTGGTAGCCAAGACCTGGGCGCATCGCATCCCATAATCTTGGAAGATATTGTAATAATGCCTCATCATCCGTGGTTGTCCTACAGCAGAGAAAACCTGTCTTCTGATGATTTTGTCCTTGATGCCCACTTTATTTCCCAAGACTTCTTTACCAGCAATGACGGATCCTGAAGATACCAGGACAGACATTATGCCTCGTTCGTAAAGAATGGCGATTTGATCGACCATTTTTCTCAAGACCGTATTGACGATTCGGTTGTCCCTATTGGTCATCACATTGGTACCTACCTTTATGACGATCCGTTTTGGTTCTTCGTTGTTATCCATTTTGAAATTCTTTTCCAAGTTCTACAGCTCTCTTAAATGCAGCGTAAGCAGCTTCTTTAATCATTTCTTTGACATTGTTGTCATCCATTGAATCCAGTGCTGCCCTTGTGGTGCCGCCTTTGGAGGCTACTCGGTCCATCCATGCTTCAGGGTCAAGGTCAGAGGAACTGAACAGTTCCACTGCACCGGCAAAGGT
This sequence comes from Echinicola rosea, assembly GCF_005281475.1. NCBI lineage: Bacteria > Pseudomonadati > Bacteroidota > Cytophagia > Cytophagales > Cyclobacteriaceae > Echinicola > Echinicola rosea. The sequence goes on from NZ_CP040106.1 coordinate 3,042,952, forward strand.
TTGCTCCACCAATACCCTGGAATCGTGCTTGGAAAATCCCATCTTGAGGGCTGCTTCCAGCATGGATTGCATAAAGTAGAAGATATATGCAGGACCACTACCGGAAATTCCCGTGGATGCATCAATATCATTTTCTGTGTCTAACCTTACAGAGCGCCCAGTGGTATCCAGAAGGTTTTCTACCGTAGAAAGTTCAAGTCTGGAAACCTCATCAGATGCTGTAAAAGAAGTCAATCCTTTACCTACTTGAGCGGGCAGGTTTGGCATTGCCCTGACCACCTTTTTCCTATTAAGTCCTTCCTGAATAGCTGCTATGGTCACTCCCGCCATTAAGGAAATGAATATTTGGCCCTCTGAGGTCAACTCTTTCATATCCTCCATTAATTTGTTGGAGTGGTACGGTTTTACAGCAATAAAAATCACGTCTGCTGCTGGAACGCACTCTTCAAGCTTTTCAAACACAGCAAAGTGACTTCTTTTTCTCAGCTCATCAGTTTTTTCTTTAGAATTGTCAAGGATCATCAGATCCTTATCTTTTAAAAATTTTGATTTAGCGATAGCTTCAGCATAAGTTAGCCCCATGTTGCCACCACCGATTACAAGAACTTTCATATTTTTTAGAAAGGTTTTTTTATTTAAGAACAGGGACTATCCCTGTCAGTCTTCTATGCCCTATATGCCACAATCATCGTGCAGGGATCATAATTTACAAAAAAAGTTAATTATTACGGCTAATTAATTGTTAAATCAGCACAGCGGGCATAGTTTTATTGAGAATAAACGACAATTAAAATTTGATTTTGTAATTATATCAAAAGGATTTTGTACTGATCGATGAAGTGAGGATGATACTGTAAATAAGTCAGTTCTACAGGTTGGTTGGTGAAAAAGTAGGTAGTTGAGCAGGACATTTTGTCACTTTGGGGTGTTTTTCGGAGATTTTTTCTTAAAAGTCCATGGTTTAGCCACTTTAATAGCAGGCAGTTTTGGGTCTCAACAAACAGTATTCATGTTTATTTTGGATAAAAAACAGTCATATGAAAAAGCTTTCAGTTTCAAATATGGCCACTTTTGGTTAGCTTTAGGGAAGTTGACTTTTGACCAATATGCTTCCTAGATCAATGTATTTTTCTTGGGTTTTTGCGTTGTTGTTTCCATTGATGACAATGGCGCAGAACGATGGCGACAAGGAGCGGCCTAAAATAGGGCTGGTACTCAGTGGAGGCGGTGCCAAGGGGATGGCGCATGTGGGCGTGATAAAGGCCATGGAAAAGGCCGGTATCCGTCCCGATTATATCGTAGGGACGAGTATGGGAGCAGTGATAGGAGGACTGTATGCCATTGGCTATAATGCCGATGAACTACAGTCGATCATCATGCAGGCAGATTGGGATCTGATCGTTTCCAATAGGGTGAATTTTAACACCATCGCTTTTGAGGAGAAGGAGTATTATAATCGTTACTTGTTTGAATTGCCCATAATAAAAGGCAGATTAGTGGTGCCTACTGGACTGATAGAGGGACAGAAATTATCAGAAACCTTACATTATTATACGTGGCCTTCGATACAGTACCAGGATTTTGATGAGTTTCCTATTCCATTTCGCTGTGTGACCACTGACTTAAAGACCGGGAAGGGCATTGTGGTAGGGTCGGGATATTTACCTGATGCCTTACGGTCGAGTATTGCCATTCCATCAGCATTTACTCCGTTTGATTTGGACAGTACCTTGGTGGTCGATGGTGGGGTGGTCAATAATTTCCCGGTGAATGTGGCGCAGGATATGGGGGCGGACATCATCATCGGGGTCAATGTTGGTGAGGAGGATTTTGTCGATCCCAAGGAATTGGGTTCGTTTTCTGATATCCTTATGCAGGTAGCCATGGCCAGTTCATATAAAAAACTCGCTACGAATATTTCCGGCTGTGATATCTATATCAAACCTGATCTGGAAGGATATAGTAATGCAAGTTTTAGTAGTTACAGGGAGATACTCAACCTGGGACATAAAGCAGGCGAAGAGAACTTTGCGAAGTTCGAAAAGCTGTCGGATAGTTTGGCATTGGAAAAAAGCAAGCCCCCCGGGATTGGGCTGATCGTTTATCCGGTGCGCATTAGTAAAATCACCATTCAGGGAAATCGGCTTTTTTCTGATGAGCTTATTAGGTCAAAATTAGGTATAAGTCCAATGGATACCGTCACCCGGTCTGATTTGCAGGCGGGGATCGATAGGGTTTTTGGTGTCAATGGCTTTAGGAAGGTGGACTATAACCTTAAGCCTACCGTCACTGGGGATTATGAGCTGCTGCTTAAAGCAAAAGAAAAACACACTACTATCTTGCACGGTGCCTTCCATTATGACAACCTGTTCTCTGCTGGGGTACTGCTCAATCTTACCGTGCGTGATCTTTTTGGTAAACCTTCGAGAACAGTGGGGATATTGGATGTCTCCCAAAACCCTAAGTTCAGGATAGACCATTATAAATACTTAGGGGACAATAAGAAGTTTGCGCTAAACCTGCGGTATAATTATTTGTTTCAGCAAATTCCTGAGTATGTGAACGGGGTCAGACAAGACCTGTTTTTGAACAGGGAAACGCATATTGGTGCCAATATCCTTACCACGCATTCGCTGAAACAGAGCTTTTGGCTGGGCGGGTTCTATGAGCGGTCACGGGCTCAGTCCAGCTTTAATATATCTATTCCTTCTGAAGTCCGAGGGGCTTATTTCACTTATATGGGGTTAAGGTTTTTGCATACCAGAAACTCACTGAATGATCGCAATTATCCCACGGCAGGAGCTGAAACGATATTGGAAGGGATGTTTAGAGCATATAGCAATTACCGCATAAAGCTTCGCAATGATGTGGATACGCTGACACTTGGGCAAGGCGATGAAACGGTAAAAATCCCCAAGGAGTCCTTGGATGAGACCCTTGATCAGATTACGCCGAATGGATTCATTTCTCTTTATTTTAATTATGTCAAGTATTTCCCACTAAACGACCACTTTCAAGTGATTCCCACCGTGGCGCTGGGGCTTACCCTGTCCGGACAAGGGGATGACTTTAGCTTTAGCGAGTTTACATTGGGAGGATATCAACGGGTGGATTTTAACGATACTCCTGTGTGGGGACTGAATTATGCTGAGCTTACCACGGAGAATTTCGGGAAAGTTGGGGTGAATTTTCAGTGGCTTCCAACAAAGAACCTTTACCTGAGGATGGGGACCAATTTACTAGGTCATGGCTATCATTCTCTTTTAAACAATGGAGAGGGTTTTCAATTCAATGAATTCTTTGAGGACAGGCTTATTTGGGGCTACGGGGTTGACCTGACCTTGGATTCTTTCCTGGGCCCTATCACCGGCGGGCTTTCTTCCAACACAAAAGACGGCGTGGTCCGGCCGTACCTGTCCATTGGTTTTTCATTTAATTATTCTGATAGGTAGCCTTGCAGTAATTTCCAGTTCCTGGAGTTTACTCAATTGTCTGGATGGATTAGTGATTGGGTAAATCTGCCGGGTATAATTTTACGGAAGTGTATTGTTGATAGTGTTTGATAAGGTTTCTGACCAGCGGGTTTGAGCAACTGGATAGGTCAAAACCGGTGGAAAAATGAATGTTGATCTTCCTCAATTGCTCCAGACTTCTGATGGTGATGATGTCCTTTAGGTTTTGCGGTGCAAAATCCATAAGCGTAAGTTCCTCCAAAGTATCCAAGTGGAATATAACCTGATAATCTTCCAACCGCTCGGCATGTCTGATGGTAAGATGACTGAGTGCGGGGAATTTTTTGACAAACAGTTCCTCTTTTGGCCAGGTACATTTAGGTCCCTTTTCGATTTTTAGCGTTTGTAGATGAGGCAGTGCTGCAAGTTCGTTGAATTCAGTTTCGGAAGATATTTCCCCTGCTATTTCCAAGGAGGAAAGTCCATTCAGTCCCGCTATTCCAAGCAATCTGTTTGTGTAAAGCTTGTTCACCGTATCGAATTTCAAGGATAGTTTCCTGACGTTTTGTAGCTGTAACGGAGAATACCCTTCCAGTTGAAGTCCCTGTTTGATAGAAGGGGAAAGGTTGAGCCATTTTGGGTCATATTTGTTGAACCCTGACTTTTCTAGTATTAAAATGGAATTTTCGAGGTGGTCCAATTGATTGTCTGTTTCCACCACCTTATTATGAAACTCCCCTAAGAAATCCTTTGCTGGAAGGAGACGGGCAGAAGGGCCATTTGGAGGCTTGATATAGAAACTTTTCCTGCCTGATTGTGCACTGAGGTAGCTTCCCAGTTCTCGGTATAGCATGGCTAATTTAAGCGCATAGGGTTCATGATGAAGTCTTTGTGGTATGCGCTGTAATAATCTATTGGCCTTTCTATGGAGGCTCCAGGCTTTTGATGCCGTTTCCAAACCTCCCGGTAAATCTAGGAGCAATTTAGGGGCTTTTGAAGGCGAAAATACTTCAGTGTCAAGGGTTAGTTTTGCAGCTAACCAATCTTTAACGTTTGAATTAAAAAAAACAGGTGGCTTCATGACCATTTAATAGTTAAGTTAACAAGATAGAGATTCATAAAAAAATGATGCTGCTTACCGTTATCCTTGCTGCTTGGTGTGTAATGGTTTGGGTACAACAAACTGCATAAATAAGCCTATAAACAATATAAAGTTAAGGATAAAATAAATATCGAGGAGGGCGTGTTAGGTAAAGGTTATGAATGAGTGAATTTTTGTTTTGCAATGTCGCTAAAAAGTAATCGTGATTTCTTAGGAGATCATAAATGGTTTGGGAGTAAAGCAGATGATGAAAATAATGATGGCCATCCAGGCCAGTACTTTTCTGCCGGCATTCAGCCGCGTCCCATCTTGTACAGGAGGATGCTTCAGTCCCAAAACCCTCCCCAATAGGAAGGCATATAATAACCATCCTTCGTATCCTTTTATATCAGGGAAGAAGTTCAACAATGCAAATTGAACCGTGACAATGGAAATGGCAATGGCCAGTTTGGTTTGTGGCTTGAATACGGATTTTTGAAAACAGATGTAAATGAATCCTACATAAAGCGGCAAGGCAATCAACAGATAGGTGAAATCCATCATTGGATTGACAAGACCTAAACCGGCAAAGAAAATGAATGCAATATAAAATGCGTGCGAGATCTGTTTGTGATGTTTCGGAAATAGCCCGAAAATAATATGTCCTCCATCCAATTGGCCGATGGGGAGAAGGTTAAGGGCTGTGAAAAACAAGGCCAAGTATCCAGCAAATAGATAGGGGTAATGAATCACCTCTTTCATATTGGGCATTTTGTCAGGATTGGCAAGCATTTTTTCCATGCCATAAAAAAGCAGGTTTTGGCCAAGTTGGATATCCAATACACTTTCTTGGTCAGGAGCGTAATCAGGGTCGAGGTATTCTGGGTGTATTTCATAAATAAAATCCGCATCAGGGAGATGGGTGAAGCCATAAGTCAATACCGCAAAGGCGATCACAAATCCCGCCAATGGGCCGGCTACGCCAATGTCAAAGAACTTACGCCTGCTATTGACCAAGGATTTCATTTTAATAACTGCCCCGAGGGTTCCGATGGAGGGTGCAATAAACCCAAACCAAAAAGGGATAAAGTATGGGAGGGAGGCTTTTACGTTATGTTTTATGGAAGTAAAAAGGTGACCCAATTCATGGACAAGTAAAATGCCGATAAAGGGAATGGAAAAGGCCATTGAACGGAAAAAGTATTCCCAGGTGAGCGGCATATCATTGGAAAGAATGCTACGCCCAAAAAGCCACTCCCCGCCAGCCAATGTCGTGCAAAGGAAGGTGATGATAAATAGGGAGAAGTGGCGTAAGTACTCTTTTTTAGTGTACATCCGTGAAGTAATCCATTAGCGCATTAGGGTGATTGATATGGACTGTACGTAGCCCTATCTTTTCAGCACCTATCAGATTAGGTGCTGTATCATCGAAAAATACGCCTTTTTCTGCTGGGATGCCTATTTTTTCCAGTACTTTTTCATAAATAATAACATCTGGTTTTCGGTACCCCATTTCGTGACTCAAAAACAAGTGATCAAAAAGGTCCGAAAAACGCTTTTCACCGGTATCGGCCAAGAGAATTTCCTCTACTTTTTTGAAGTGGATGCTGTTGGTATTGGAAAGCATAAAGACAGGGTGTGTTTTCCGAAGCTCCTTAAGAAGGTTTATTTTCTGTAGGGGAATACTTTTAAGCATGCCGTTCCAGATGTTGTCTATTTCTTGGTCGGACCATTCTTTTCGAAACGTCTTTCTAATTTCATCCCTAAAGTTAACCGCACTTATTTCGCCCTTTTCGAAAGCATGATGTATAGGATGAGCCATAAAATCAACAGATGGCGAGTCGTCATTCGTTTTGGGTGGTATTCCTAATTGGTTGAGAGTAAAGGGGATGTCCAAGTCAATGATGACACCTCCAAGATCAAATACAAAAAAATCGACGTTTTTATCTATTTTCATAAGGGCAAATGTTGTTGTTTTGGAATCAAATATGTAACATTGCAGTCCCAAAAGCAAGGAAAAATGTTTTAAGCTTCCCAGAAGCATTAAACGGCGGTTTTCGAAGAGAAATCCTAATAAATAAAATGCTTTGAAGGGCCTATAGCTCAGCTGGTTAGAGCACTTGACTCATAATCAAGGGGTCCCTGGTTCGAGCCCAGGTGGGCCCACTGAAAATCAGCCACTTACGATCAGGAATTGTAAGTGGCTTTTTTATTTGCACACGATTTGCACACAAAATGGGGGCAAAAAATATTTTTAAATTTTCTTGAATTCCCTGTCCCTGAGACGACCATTTTGGTGATATCGTACTCCTTTTAGCTTGGATTTAGCTGGTTTGGAAGTGATCCACTCTGTGATTTCATCTCTGATGAAATATAGCTTTCCGGCTTTCTTGTAGTAAGGAATTAGTCCTTTAGATACATAGCTATAGACGGTCTGTTTTTTAAGCTCTAGGAGCTCGCAGATTTTGTTAAGTGTAAGAATCTGACCACTGCTCTGGTTTGTCAATTCTGCGCCTTGAATGGACTCTAAAATAAGCTTATTTTGTTCTATAAGTTGGGCAATAGCCGTTGGAAGGTCTTCAAATTTTAAGTCCATTGATAAAATTGGTTTGAATATGAGCAAAACAAATGGTACGATTACTAATCGAGATAATTTCACCAGCTAGACCGTAGTAGGGTGAAATAATTTTCTTTTTAATTTAAAAATGGGGGATCAGAAATTATCACACTAAGATCAGTAGTGAGGAATATATACTTTCTTTATAAAAAAGCCTTATGATGAATGCCAATACTACCATTGACCAAACAATAAACAATCGAACAGTGTACCTAAGCCTCAAACTATCTGATTGATAACATGAAGATTTTGTCTATTTAAGTTTACATTATGTGCAATTTGCAATTAATTAGGAAAACCAATTTTCAAAACAGGCCATTATAGTTATCTCAAGACCAATTATACATTTACAACATAGTCCCCTCCTAAAACTAAAGAATCCCAAAACAAAAAAACACCCCACATGAGCTATATTTGTCCGTCATCCCACTCTCTAAAAAGTACTACGATTTCTTAGATTTTAGCCAAAAGTAAACGTATAGTATACTAGGCATCGGATAGGTATTGGAGAATCCATAGGAGAAACCCTACCTTTTTAACTTCAAAAACCAACAAATAAAATTGGGATCTTCCCTAGACCTCTACTCTTTTTATATCACCTTTAGTCTCAAATCTTATCGTTTGAGGTTAGCTTTCAAATGAATTAATACTATCAAGATAAATCAAAATGAGATTCCTTGGATTATAATAATAAATCTGATATCCTGCCACAATTAAAGTAGCCAATTACAGCAACACTAATGATCAGAATCCAATTTTTCATTTTTCAACTCTACCTGCTCACAACGTTTGCGGACATACGAAGTTGCCAGAAGCATTGCATAGGGCTATTTGGGTATAGCGACCGAAGGGAACGATACCGCACAGCGAGTGTTGTGGGCTGCAAACCAGGTATTTTTTCTCATCGCCGTCGCTCAATTTACTAGCTTTTTTTTCAGTTGGTCTACGACATGATTCACACAGCTCGGAGGGAATGGTGAAACGCAGCTTACATTGATTTCACAGAGGGTGTATTTTGCCTCCGTATCCTGCCCGTTAACATCATTTATGAAAAGATCCACGTCCCACAATAAAGGCATCATTTGGTCAGAAATCGAATGAATTTCTTGCAATTGCGGTACCCACTTAGATTCCATAATTTGCCGCAAGTCCTGGAACAATCCACATTGTTCACTGAAATAGAAACGTCCACTGGTGGGCCTCACTGGTGATTCTGGGTCATTCGACTGTGGGCAAAGTGCATTGGATTCCTGGTAGCCGAAACCAGAAACCTTGACACCTGTCAGGTAACAACGAACCATTCCATTTGTGATCCCTTGCACCCATTGCTGATTGATGAGCATGCCACGATTGTCGAAATATCTGCGGAATTCCCTGAGAAACTCATCAACCTTGAGTATTCGTTCTTCAGTAGATTTGGGTGCGTGAACAATTCGTATTCTGGTTGGGTCTGATTCGGCAAGGCGGACCTTGTATACCCCGTTCCCTCCATTTCCCCGATACTGTTTCAATATTCGTATGCTTGTTTTGTCCAGTGAGGGAAGAAAAAGTTTCTCGAAATCGGAGAATTTAGAATAAATTTCTATATCTCCGCCCCAATCCATATGTCGCGTGGAGTATAAAACCTTCTTGGTTCCGATCTTCAGAATGACGTCTGGATGTGTTGATATGAAAACACCCCTTTCCGAAAGATTCCTCAGGACAGCATCCAATCGACTTCTGTCATTTCCCTGTTCAATAGGATTCACCCAGACCAATACTGCGGAAAATCGGGAAAGTTCTCCCTCTAAATGTGAAGCTACAGCATCATTGTAAAGAACTGACTCTACATTAAACCCGGCTTCAGAGAGCGAATTTGCCAACGTCTTGTACTTATCCTCAGTAAGGGCATTTTTCGTTGAATTCGTATCCCCGTAAATCATCAAACCAACTGAATTGTCATTCATCTGAATCTCCTTTTCTTGAAAGTGGTTAATTCCTTGGCAGCGATTACCCTTTGCCCCGTTTGTTGCGCACAACTAGTATATAAGTAATCCAAAAGAATATTATGCCGACTTTATTTTTTAATTGGTATACCTTTGGTTAATTCTACTTTAAGTTACCTATTTCCTTCTTTAATTGATATATAGTACAATACTTTAAAATGAATACCCTACCAAAACACTCTACAAACAGTACCACCTTTTCTTAGAATTTAGCCAAAAGTAAACACCTCCACTTTCCCGTACTCGTTGGCTCTTCCTTAATTATTCCCTTGTACTATGGGCCTATCTTGGGGATACGGTAGCCCTGTAAATTAACTCTTGGAAATATTATATATGTTAACAATCTCGAGACAACTATAAAATCCGGAAATGGGAATTTCAAAATCCTAGGATATGGTGTAATGGCATACTCATAGTCGAGTGAAATATTTCTTCAAATGGAGTCTAATGCATGGAGACTTTAGTGACTATACAAAATCAAGTGATGTTACAAATTCTTCAAAAATTCCTGTTCAGAAATGATTTAGAGATCAGCCCCACTCTTGATCATTTTAATGGCCTTTTTCTGTTTTGAACTCATGCCGTCTTAACCTACTACCCTACAGTCCCCAACAACCAAAAAGTCTGTACTTTTATTTACCCAGCCAGCATTTATTCCGCCAACATCTGTGATCAGCTGTTAGGCATCCTTTCTTTGTATTGACATTAATTTACCTGTAAACACCACAGACTTTCCATAAAAACACTCTCCGCATTATACTTCGAGGTATCACCAACAATCTTTTCCACGGGCTTTCTTTGGTACTCACTTTTTGTGAGAGAAGGACTATAACCACCGGCATAAAGTCGACCCAATGCAGTTTTTAATTTCCCTGAAAAATCTTCTATAGATTTTACTCCAACTTTATCTATCGCCAATAAAGTCAATTTAGCTGCAGCTTCATTATCAGCAGCAGCCACTGTAAGCAGTTTTTATACTATTTCAAACATACTTTTCCTATCTCTTTCCGTATTTAGTAAAAATTTCTCCATATGCCAAGGTGCAGATTTTACTTTTTCTGAAAACATACAGCAATTAATCATTTCACATATGCAGGATTGCTTACAATGAGTATATATATGCATTGCCCATATATATACTAAATACTATTTTTCATAAATGGCCACCTTAGTTAATTCAAGCCCCTTTATTCATTTACAAACGCTTACTAACTATTTATAAGCATTTACAATTGAATTCATCACCTAAACTAAGGAATACTCAAAACATAAAAAATGCCCTATATGGGGTAATTATCCACCAAATTCATTAAAGCCCCTCCCATTGGTAGAGTTTAGATATTAAATAGGGTCAAAAACAATTTTCAATTAGTTACTTTTTACTCAACCTTAGAATTTCCTTCTTGAGCTCGTCATTTTCTATCATTAACTTCTCGACGATTTCTTTAAATCCGTAATTATTATTATAAGTGGTAATTGGCCCACTATGAGAATTCGGACCATGGTTATAATTTGTTACTGATAAGCCTTTTAAGAAAAATAGAGCAGGATCAACATTATAAAATTTTCCCAGCTTGGTGGCTTGTTCTGTGGTTAATAGTAGCTCACCTTTTTCCATTTTTAAATAATCATCCAATGAGATGTCCAATTCTGCTGCAATATGTTCTGGTGCATAATTATGACTGACCCTAAAGGATCCTAATACGGTAATCTCCATACTTCTATTTTGAAATTTTTTCTAATAATGAGGTTAATGTTTTTATTTGATCTTCTAATTGCAAAATGCGCTCATTTTTATCCCTCAGTAGCTTTTCATACAATTCCCTCATAAATTCCAACTTTCCGGAATCATTATTATACGTCTCAAAAACTCCACCATGGCTATTTGGTCCAGTGTTATAATTAATAACTGGCAGTTCTTCAGATAAAAAATATTCTGGTTCTACTTGGTAAAACTCAGCCAATTGCTTTATCCGATCAATCGTCAATTTGGTTTTTCCTGATTCAAGATTAGAATAGGTCCGCTGATGAATATCCAGCTTATTAGCTACATATTCTTGACTGAAGTCCTTGGACTCCCTTAGTATTCGCATGATTTTTTGAACGTTTTGCATAGCGAGATCGATAAAAATTTCTAAACCTGAAAAGAAATGTTCTAAGCTAGAACATTTTCCTTATTACAACCTAAGCTCATTCTTCTGATCTTTATAAATAAGGAAATCTTTAAGCTAAAGATAACAAAGAATTTCAAGTATTGGAATTTATCAGGCAACAAGGCCCCAAGCATTACACAAATTTAGGCGTTATGAATGATGTTACTCCTTTCCAGGATCAGCTTCTAGACAATCACTCGATTGGTCAAAACTTAATGGCCTTTAGAAAACTTAGGAATCTTAAGGCCTTAGAGGTAGGCGAGTATCTGAGCATGTCAGAAGCCAACTATACCAAGTATGAGCGTGGGGAGAATAAAATCACTATAGATATCATCAACCAATTTTCAGAATTTACAAAGGTAAATCCTATACATGTCCTTACCATCAAGCCTGGTCAAATAATTGAATTTTTTTATGCCCTTGAAAAGAGAAAATATATGATGGACAAGAATCAACTGGAATCCTTGATCCATATTTTAAAGGAACTTAAAGAGAGTAACGATTCATTGAAAGCCGTATTAAAAGATGCCTTAGTTTCACCTTTAATAAACCAATCATGATTAATATTCAAGAAGACGAACTTATCAAAACCTTAATACTCCAAGACCTTAAGCATTGCCAATTACTTTATGGATTGGATAGACTTAATCTGGATGCAGGTTATTGCCATTTTCTTAGTATACTTGATCTCATATCCAAGGTGATGGAAATATCAGATGATGATGTAAATGATTTTAATGAAACCTATATGCTGTTCATGGATAAATGCATGGACTATCCCCTATCCACTATGGGTGAAGAACTAAAGCCTTTAGCTGAAGAGTGCTATATGGCCTTGACTGCAATTCAAAAAGAGGTGTCTACTGCATAACTAAAGCCCTGATGTTCTAGGATAATTATTTTTTAAGAGGTATAATTCCCTGTACTATTTTATTGACCCTACTATTTCTTTTCACCTCTTGGATGCCACCTTATGAAGCGAAGGGTATTGGTCAAGGGTGCTGACGTAAGGAGGCATTTACCTGCCCTTGAGGAATATCCTAAGCAAAATACCTTTGCATGCTTGAGGGAAAAGATCGAAATATATTCGCTTTTAAATAATAGAGAAAAATCCGCCGTTGAAGGATTTTGTTCCCATGCTAACAAAGGGACCTGCAAGATGGGAATGGCGTCAGACATTCCTACATCTTGCTGGTGTCCAGAACGACACCGTGTAATACCATAAGGTTAAAAGTTTTCTTTGTTGACCAAGGTTCAAATCCCGGTAAAAATGAGAATGGTTTTCAATTTTACTCTCTCCAATAACGCGTGAGAATTTGAGTATTTGAGAACTTGATTATCTCAGATTTTTACCCATCAAAAGCCTGCGAGTCCCGAGCACCTTTCTATACGACTTCGGAGCCTGAAAAGATGGTTTTGTATACAAAACTACATCTTGCTATTACCACTTGGGTAATCAATTTATCATCATCTATTAGACTAGCATTACATAAATACCATTACACCAAGCAGTCATTATAATAGATATTCATAGCATTAAGAAAAATTTTTCTACTCTTCTAAATTTTTAAACTATGAAATACACTTGGCAATTAAGAAATCACAAGTAAAAATAATTTCCTATTTTTGTTTCAAGTGAATCTCTTGAATCAAATAAAGGCCTGCTTCATGCTCCTTATCATAGTTTTTGTGATGGGGCACAATGCCTTTCCCCATGTCCACCACCAACATGGACATCGGGAAAGTAAAGTAGCCGTTTCTGAGCATCATCACCATACTCCACAAAAGGATGACCAGGAAAAAAAAGATTCACCATCCAGCTTTTTGGATTTTCTTTTCAAGAACCATTCCCATTCTCAACATACCCATCAGCACCCGCCAGTAACCGTTGAGTACCAAAATCTTAAAAAGCAGCTGGATTACCAGTATTATGCTGACTTTTTTCAGTGGGTACCAGAACTGATAGTTTATGAAAATGGCCTGCATAGACATGTCCTATTGGACAATCGCCTATCAGAAAACCCATACCTACAGTCACACCCACTTAGAGGGCCTCCTTCCCTTGGATAATTAAATCGGCAATAAACACTTTGCCGCAGCATATTTATATGCTCATTATTTATTGAATTATCCCACAATACCATTTCACATGCTAAAAACAATAGTGTTCGTCTTGTGCGGATGCTTCTTGTCATTGGGTGTATATGCCCAATCGACTTCAATAGAAAGCATCCTTAAACAGATAGAACAAAACAACCAAGAATTAATTGCTCTTGGGCAATACGTGGAAAGCAAACGACTGGACCTGAAATCTGGAAACAACTTACCTGACCCTCAATTTGGGGCTTATTACCTTCCCTTTGGTGAACATAACTCGGGTGACTATAAAGAATTTCAAATTACCCAATCTTTTGAGTTTCCTACGGTATATGGTTCAAGGAGCAACCTTATCGATCTACAGTCGAGAAAACTTGAACTGGAATATGAAATCAAAAAGCAAGATGTTTTGGCTTTGGCCAAGAACTATTGCTTAAACCTCATTTATCTGGATAAGCGGTTAAATGCCGAAACAGTCAGGGTAGAACAGGCACAAAAAGTGTTCAATCAAGTTCAGTCCCTCTTTGAAAAAGAGCAGGTAGGGATTCTGGAAATGAACAAAGCCAAGGTCTCCTGGATGAAGGAACAGTTCAAAATACAACAGATTGAAAGCGAAAAGAAAAACATCAGACTTCTTCTCTCCAATTTAAATGGAGGTACGGAGATCAGCTTTTTATCCAATGAATATGAACTGTCCCTTGACCTACAGGACAGGGACAGTATTTGGCAGGAAAAGCAGTTGCTAGATCCCATTATTCTTGATTTGAAGCAACAGGAAAGTATAGCCGAACAGAACCTGAGATTGGCGAAGAACAAAGCCTTACCAAATTTAACAGCGGGATATAACCGTCAGGGTGTTTCCAACTCCCATTATTCAGGGGGGGTTATAGGAGTATCCATTCCTTTATGGAACAACCATAATAAGGTAAAGGCCGCAAAATCTACAGTTAACTTCAAAAAGGCTTTTTCCTCTTCCAGGCTTTCCAATGCATATGCTGCCTATGAGAAGCAATTCAATGATTACCAAATCATGCTTTCCAAGTTCAGAGAGTACCAAAATACGCTTTCGGATTTGGATACGGAAGAATTGCTGTTCCAGGCTTATGAACTCGGAGAGCTCTCATTCCTGGAATATTACATGGAACTACAGTTTTACAGAGAGGCCTATGATGCCATGCTGGAAATAGAATACCAATTATATATATCGCATACCCAATTATTAAAACATCAATTGTAACTATTAAAGACTTAGAATTATGAAAATTTCAAATATCCTACTAGCGATAAGCTTCATGGCTGTAATAGCCTGCGGAGGCAAGAAGAACGAAGACAATCACGGGCATTCCCACGGCACTGAGACGGGAGCACATTCCCATGAAGAATCTGCGGATGAGCATGGACACAGTCATACTGACGGTGATCATGACCATGATAGCCACCATGAGCAGGAAGAATTCACCATCAAGGAAGATTCCGCTGAAGAAACTGGTTCTACACATACTCATGATGATGGAAGTACCCATCACGATCATTAAACTATAAAAGAACAATCAAAATGCGATATATATTGGTATTATTTTGGGCGTTGGTATTTTCATGCCAATCCCCAAAAGTAGAAGATCATGGACATAGTCATGAAGAAGAAGGAGCGCACTCCCATGATGGAGATGGAAGTCCATCAGTGGATCATACCGTTTGGACAGAACAAACTGAATTGTTTGTTGAATTTCCTGCCTTGGTCGTTGGAAAGACAAGTCGGTTTGCGGCTCATTTCACCATTTTAAATGGGCACCAACCGGTACGAGACGGGAGTGTTACGGTGAGCCTTATCAAAAATAAGAAGGGAATTAGACATACAGTGGATGCCCCCTCCTCTCCGGGGATTTTTGGGCCATCCCTCCAACCCAAAGAGGCAGGTGTTTATCAATTGGTTTTTGATCTTAAAACCCCTACCTATTCAGACCGGATAACACTGGATAATATCCAGGTGTTTGAAAACAATGAAGAAGCAAAGGAAACTTTGGGAGGCGAGGAAGAAAACGGTTCCGAAATCAGCTTTTTGAAAGAACAAGCCTGGAAAGTGGAGTTCCAAACTGATCCCGTGGTCGAAAAAGAAGTGTACCAGACCATTCCTACATCAGGAATATGGAAGGTAGCTCCCACTGATTACCAAACACTCGTAGCACCTGCAACAGGACGGGTGAAATTTGGCCAAGAAGTGCTTACAGAAGGAAGTGCAGTTAAAAATGGGCAGGTTTTGATGACTGTCAGCAGTAAGGGACTAACTTCAAACAACTTGGAGGCAGAGATTCAAAAAGCCAAGGCGGATTTAGAACAGGCAAAGTCTGAGTATGATAGAAAAAAGGAGCTCTACGAATCCAAAATTGTACCCAAGGCAGCTTTTGAGCAGGTGGAACAAAAATACCAGGTAGCCAAGACCAACTATGAAACACTTAGCAGTGGCTATACCTCTGGGGGCAAACAGATCATTTCCCCAATGGACGGTTTTGTAAAGTCGATTCAAGCTGAAAACGGTGGTTTTGCAGAGCAGGGGAAAGCCCTGATAACCATAACGAGTCACAATAGTAGCCTCCTTCAGGTACAGGTCAGTCCAAAGTACAGTGCAGAGCTTCAAAACATCCAAAACCTTTGGTATCAACCAAAGGAGGGAACTTGGTCTGCTTTAAAAGAAAAAGGCGGCAGGATACTATCTGTAGGAAAGGAAGTTGATCCCAATCAACCCTTATTATCTGTGTTCGCTGAAGTAAATGAAGGAGTAGAAATGCCGGAAGGAAGTTTCACTGAAGCCCAATTGGCAGTTGGAAAAGCTTCACAGGGGCTTGTTGTTCCTGTTTCTTGTCTTATGGAAGATTATGGAAACTACTCCGTAATTATACAATTGTCAGGAGAAAGCTTTGAGAGAAGGAATGTCACCATCGGCAAACGCAATGGCAGCGAGGTGGAAATCACCAATGGCCTTTCGAAAGGGGAAGTAGTAGTGACAAAAGGGGCTTACCAGGTTAAAATGGCTTCTATGTCTGGGCAGGCACCCGCACATGGTCATGCACATTAATTTTAATCATCAAAACATTATCAACATGGAACGACGAAAATTTCTTCAAAATTCAATGATTATTGGCGGTGCATCTGTACTTCCTACTTCAAGCGCTTTTGCTCAAAGTGTCGAGCAAGGTGGAATCGATAAACTCATGGATAAAAATGGCAATTTCATCCAGGCTCCTTTACCCTATGCCAATAACTTTCTAGAACCTTGTATGGATGAAGAGACACTCTATCTTCACCATACTTTTCATCACGGTGGAGCTGTAAAAGGTGCAAATAAAGACTTGCAAATGATCAACAAGGCAATGGAAGAAGGTAACTACGACTTGGTGGAACATTGGACGGCAAAGTTGTCCTACCACTTTTCAAGCCACGTCCTTCATTCCATATTTTGGACAAACCTTACCAATAAAAAGAATGATCCAAAAGGAACTCTATTAAAATATGTCGAGAAAAGCTTTGGGACATTGGACAAACTGAAATCACTTCTGGGTAAAGTGTCCAAGTCCGTTGAGTCAAGTGGATGGGGAATATTGGCATATCAACCCTTCACTGATCAGCTGATTGTTTTGGGATGTGCGGATCATCAAAAGTTAACCCAATGGGGCTGTATTCCTTTGTTGGTCATAGATGTCTGGGAGCATGCCTACTACCTAACCTACCGCAACCGAAGAGCTGAGTTTGTGGAATGTGTTATGGACATTATCAATTGGGATAATGTAGCACATCGATTGGATATAGCACTTAAAATCAGATAATATGCTAAACAAAATATTATCGATTTCACTGCAAAACCGCTTGATGGTACTTTTGGCTGCGGTAGTCTTAAGCATAGCTGGATTATATATAGCACGTAATATGAACGTGGATGTATTTCCGGACTTGACCGCCCCAACAGTAACCATACTAACGGAAGCCCATGGAATGGAATCCGAAGAGGTTGAAAAACTAGTAACCTACCAGTTGGAAACTGCCATGAACGGCTCACCAAATGTACGGCGAATACGTTCTTCCTCAGCTGCCGGAATTTCCATAGTCTGGGTAGAGTTTGAGTGGGGAACGGACATTTACCGTGCACGGCAGATCGTCAGCGAACGAATCCCAATGGTCAGGGAAAACCTACCATCGGGAGTAGGGACACCTACTATGGCTCCCATTTCATCTATTATGGGTGAAGTGATGCTTTTGGGGGTAAGCTCTGATAGCCTGTCCCCAATGGAGTTAAGGACACTTTCGGATTGGACAATAAGGCCTAGAATAAAATCCATAGGAGGAATAGCCAATGTAATAGTGATCGGAGGAGATTACAAGCAATACCAAGTATTGCCCAATCCCGAAAAGCTCAAATACTATGACATAAGCCTTGGGGAGCTTTTGGAAAAAGTCAAGGAAAGCAATGTCAATGCTCCCGGTGGATTTCTCAATGAATATGGCAATCAATATATCATCAAAGGCAGTGGAAGGGCCTATTCCGTGGAGCAGTTGGAAGAAGCTGTTTTAAAGAATGTCAATGGCCAAACCTTAAAAATCAAGGATGTGGCAACGGTAAAAATTGGTGCTGCAGACAAAATTGGTGATGGTTCATTGAATGCTTCACCTGCTGTCATACTTACCATCTCCAAACAGCCGGATGTAAACACCCTTGAACTGACTGGAAGGCTGGACGAGGCCATTGTTGATCTTGAAAACACCTTACCAAAGGGAGTGGAAATAAAAAGTCATATTTTCCGTCAATCGAACTTTATTGAGGCTTCCATTGATAACTTGAACCAAACGCTTTTGGAAGGGGCATTCTTTGTGGTGATCGTATTGTTTATATTCCTGATGAATTGGCGCACTACGGTTATTTCATTGATTGCTATACCAATTTCTCTATTAGTCTCCATCATAGTATTGAAAATATTGGGATACACCATTAACACCATGAGCCTTGGGGGGATGGCAATTGCCATTGGAGCTTTAGTGGATGATGCGATCATTGATGTGGAGAATGTGTTCAAGCGCTTGCGGGAAAACATAAAAAAGCCAATTGAAGAGCGGCTACCTGTTTTGACAGTGGTAAAAAATGCTTCCGTAGAGATAAGAAGTTCAATAATAATTGCCACCCTGATCATTATTGTATCCTTTGTCCCCTTGTTTTTCTTAAGTGGCATGGAAGGAAGGTTGTTACAGCCACTTGGAATTGCTTTTATCACTTCGGTACTGACTTCCCTTGTTGTTGCAGTTACGGTGACACCTGTACTTTGTTCCTATTTGCTGAAAAGCGAAAAAGTGCTCTCCAGACAAGCTGAAGGCACTAAAGTGGAGCGATGGCTCCAAGCCCGCTATTCCGGGGCATTGGGGAGAGCTTTAAAATTCCCAAAGGTAGTAATAGGACTGACACTTGGAGCTTTTATCTTTAGCTTGATATTATTTACCCAATTGGGGCGGAGCTTTCTTCCAGAGTTCAATGAGGGCTCGCTTGTCATCAGTGCGGTTGGAGTTCCTGGCATGTCATTGGAAGAAAGCAATAAGAACGGGCAATTGATTGAAAAACTGCTTTTGGAAATGCCTGAAGTCGAAGTGGTAACTCGAAGGACGGGACGTGCCGAACTGGATGAGCATGCCCAAGGAGTAAATGCTGCTGAAATTGACGTTCCCTTCACGCTTGGGGACAAATCAAAGGAACAGTTCTTTGAAGAAGTCCGGACAAAGTTGAGCATAGTCCCCGGGGTCAATATCACTTTGGGACAGCCAATCGCTCACCGTATTGACCATATGCTATCGGGCACGAGGGCCAATATCGCCATCAAGATTTTCGGTGATGATCTGCAACGCCTTTTCGAGCTGGGTAAAAACGTAGAGACCAATATCAAGCCCATTGAAGGGATTGCCGACGTAGCGGTGGACCAGCAGATTGAAGTCCCTCAGATCCGAATCACTCCAAAAAGACAGATGTTGGCTGCTTATGGGATGACCGTGAGGGACCTGATGGAGCAAGTGGATATTGCCTTTGCAGGCGAAAAGGCGGGAGAGATTTATGAAGGCCAGCAATATTTTGACCTCATTGTCCGCTTCCAAAAGGCATCTAGAAATAGCATGGAAATGATCAAAAATGCGCTGGTTACTTTGCCTAACGGTGGAGAGACCACCTTGGACCAATTGGCAGAAGTCAGTTCGGTAAGCAGTCCAAATACGATCTCCAGGGAAGATGTTAGACGAAAGATTGTAGTCGCTGCAAATGTCCAAGGCCGTGACTTACGAGGTGTGGTGAATGAGATTCAGCAGATTGTCGGTGAAAACATTGTATTGCCTGACGGATATCGGGTGGAATACGGTGGACAGTTTGAAAGTGAGGCAAAGGCTTCCCAATTATTGCTTATTACAGCGGTGATTGCCATTCTGATCATTTTCCTATTGCTCTACTTTGAGTTTCAGGATGTGAAACTTTCTTTCATCGTACTGATCAATTTGCCCTTGGCTTTGATTGGAGGGATTTTGATAGTGTACTTCACTTCGGGGATTATCAGCATTGCCGCTACCATCGGCTTTATCAGTCTATTCGGCATCGCAACAAGGAATGGTATCCTGTTGGTTTCCCGATATGAAGACCTAAAAAAAGAGGGCTTGAAAGGAATGGAGCTCCTAAAAACCGGAGCACTGGACAGGTTAAACCCAATCCTCATGACGACATTTACCACAGGGCTTGCCTTGATTCCTTTGGCACTGAAAGCTGGCGAACCGGGCAATGAAATACAAAGCCCCATGGCAGTAGTGATCCTGGGAGGACTGTTGTCCGCCACATTACTTAATTTGATAGTAATTCCTTGTGTGTATGAATTAATAAGAAATCAAAAAAAATAGTTTTAAAATATTGAGAGTAGAAACGAGACTGTAATCTAAACTCTGTCTGAGACTTTGAAAATCAATTAAAGTTCATAAGATAGAGATATGAGAGAAGAACAAGAATCAGCATTTAAGAAGAAAGTACTGGACCAGTTTTTATCAGGAGAGTCCCTGTTCGGCAAGAACGGTGCGCTGTCTCCGATGTTGAAGGAGTTTTTGGAGGAAGCCCTCCAGGCGGAGATGGATGCCCATCTTCGGGATGAGGATACAGGTCACAGTGTAGGCAACAAACGTAACGGTAAGGGCAGCAAGCGTGTGAAGAGCAACTTGGGCGAAGTTGAGATCGAGACGCCCCAGGACCGTCACAGCAGCTTCGAGCCGAAGATCGTGGAGAAGCGCCAGCGTATCCTTGCCGACAACCTTGAGAAGCAGATCATAGGGATGTACGGGCTTGGCAGCAGCCTTAGGGACATATCCGAGTACATCAAGGACATGTACGACACCGAGGTCTCCACGCAAGTGATAAGCGATATTACCGACCGTGTTGTCCCGAAAGTCAAGGAATGGCAGAACAGGCCTTTGGAAGAGGTTTATTGCATTGTATGGCTTGATGCAATGCACTTCAAGGTACGGGAGGAAGGCAAGGTACGCCATAAAGCCCTATACAATGTATTGGGGATCAACCGTGAAGGGAAGAAGGAGGTACTGGGCATGTACCTTTCCGAAAGCGAGGGGGCGAACTTCTGGCTACAGGTACTCAGCGATCTACAGCACCGTGGAGTACAGGATATCCTGATCGCCTGTACCGATAACCTTAAGGGCTTCCCCGAGGCGATCGGGTCGATTTTCCCGAAAACAGAGATCCAGCTCTGCGTGGTCCGCCAGATCCGGAACAGCCTGAAGTACGTGGCCAGCAAAAACCAAAAGGAGTTTGCCGGTGACCTGAAAAAAATCTATAAGGCCGAGACAAAGGACCTGGCCGAGTCGGCATTACTGGACCTGGAAGAAAAGTGGGGGAAGAAATACCCCATAGTGATCCGTTCCTGGAACGACAACTGGGAGAGGCTGAGTGCCTTCTTTGCCTATACACCGCCCATCAGGAAGCTGATTTATACCACCAATGCGGTGGAAGGCTTCCATCGACAGGTCAGAAAGGTCACCAAGACCAAAGGGGCATTTACCAGTGACATGGCACTCCTAAAGCTGGTTTATCTTGCCACACAGCGGATCGAGAAAAAATGGACGACCCCTCTACAGAACTGGAGCTTGACAGTCCAGCAACTGGCCATTAAATTTGAGGGGAGGATCAGTTTGGATATCAATACGGAAACCTAATTATTTAGTGGAAATTTCCCTTCCCTGGGGCTAGCCCCAGGGAAGGGAAAGGACAGAGTTTAGCTAACACTCCCGTAGAACTGGAAATAATTATTTCCGGTTTCTACTAACTATAACTCAGTATCAACATTTTTTGAATAGTGAAATATATTATCCAAAATCCACCAATTTCCCCATCATTTCCCTATCACTTTCATCATCTAAGAAACTTTTTATATAAGCCTTAGTCGTCTTAATATCCGCATGTCCTAAGGATTCTCCTACATATTCAATAGAGGCGTTATTTCGTATGGCCATAGTGGCAAAACTATGCCTAGCGGTGTAAGTGCTTACATTATCCTTTATCCCCAGTTTTTCGGCATACCGCTTCATATGCTGATTCACTAGGCGGGTAAAGTTCTGTTTCGCTTTAAGCTTTTCTCCCTCGGTCATTTCTTTGTGAAGGATTGGAAATACATATTCTTCACGATCACCACTGGTTACTCCATACAATTTGATCACCTTTTTGGAATGTTCCATTAGAGGTACACGAATAGCAATTTGATCGTCTGTTGTATCCTTGGTCTTTTCCCTTACAAATTCCAAGAAATCACCATTAACGTTTTTCCACTTGAGATACAAAATGTCCTTCATATTCATTCCTTTACACAAGTAGGAGAAAAACCAAAAATCTTTAGCTCTTTGTTGAAATTGGTTTTCAGGTTTACCTTCAAAAAGCAATTTTAAGTGGTGCTTATCCAAGGCTTTCTTTTTATTAGTTCCCTTGGGAATTACATAGCCATTTTTCCCAAAGGGGTAATGATCCGTTTTGATGGTATTAAAAATATGTCTAAGCGTCCTTAAATAGTAGCCTACGCTAGTTTTGGTATTGCCTTTTTCAAGCATCCACTTTTCAAAATTCTTTAACCATTCTACTGTGATTTCTTGAACAAAAAGGTGTTTGGGCTCCCTTTTTCGATTAGCTTTAAGGAATTTCTTTATCGCCTTCAAACTGGCTTCATAAGTATGTTTGGTGGCCTCTCTTTTCTCCAACTCTAAAGCCTTTATTTTTTGTTGGTACAAAAAGAAAACATCCTTAACATTACCCTCAGGTTTAAATAAGAGGTTCTCAAAAGATTCAAAGGTAAAATTGTCAAGCTTATTGGCCACTTCCATATACTTATGTAACAAGCTCTCTACCTGTATGCGGAGTTCCTTTTCTGCTTTTCTGGGTTTAACTGATAGGAATACCTTTTCATAGGTTTTCTCGTCCATATCCATTCCAACGGAATAGTATTTCCGTTTTTTGGGCATTGGGGTATAAACCTTTATTTTTAAAGGATAGTATCCATCTGCTTTAGTCCTACGGGTGTCCAAGTAGATGGTCATTTCAAACTGTTTTCCAGACTTGGCAAGTTTCTTTTCCATGGCTAGTTGATTTGAGATTTGCACACGATTTGCACACAAAATGATGTCAAAACTTGTAAGCAAAGTAATAAGAAAAGCAGTAAAAACAATATAAGTAACTCATTTACAGAGACAAACAAAATATACCAATAATAGAAAAGTAGTCAAAAAATTATCTCATAATCAAGGGGTCCCTGGTTCGAGCCCAGGTGGGCCCACTGAAAATCAGCCACTTACAATTTTCAATCGTAAGTGGCTTTTTTATTTGCAAAATATTTGCAAAAAAATCACCTGTGATTTCGGATAGATGAAAATCAAGGATTTGATAAGTAAAAGTATATAATAATCGATTGATAGTTAGGGTCTGCTGATAAAATAAAAAACGTTTTTGATGTGCTATTAAGCGGTCTTTTTCTTAAGATTAAGGAAGACTAAGTGCAAGGAAATATGGCAAATCGGACCAAAAGGCGTGCACCACGCAATGAATATACGAGCCCCAATCAGCTGTCGATTACAGGTTTTGAGACCCCGTTCCATAACCAACTTGACCCGAACAACCGCTGGGTGCTGCTCAGTGCACAGATCCCGTGGGACGATCTGGTAGGCCTGTACAACAAACACCATCCAGCCAAACAAACGGGAAGGCCCTCGCTGAACCCCAGGGTGCTGATCGGTGCGGTGATCATCAAGCATATCCTCAACCTTGATGACCGGGAGACGGTAGCCCAGATTACCGAAAACATGTATCTCCAGTATTTTCTGGGCTACAGCTCCTATATCAGGGAAGCGCCCTTCGATGCCTCGCTGTTCGTGGATATCAGAAAGCGTCTGGGAGGGGAACTGATCGCCGAGATGAACGGGCGGATCCATGGATTTTCGATGGAAAGGAGGACAAAGAAGATAGAGAAAGGGAGTAAAGATAAAGATGGAGCAGGGGGATCACCTCCAAACAACAAGGGGGAGGTGCTGTATGACGCGACGGTCTGTCCGCAGGATATCGCCTACCCGACCGACCTTGGGCTGCTCAACAAAGCAAGGGAGATCACCGAGGCCATCATAGACGAGCTGCACAGGAAAGCCCGGCAGGGCAAGAAGCCGAGAACCTACAGAAGGGTAGCGCGGAAGAACTACCTGAAGGTAGCCCAG
Source organism: Echinicola rosea (assembly GCF_005281475.1). NCBI lineage: Bacteria > Pseudomonadati > Bacteroidota > Cytophagia > Cytophagales > Cyclobacteriaceae > Echinicola > Echinicola rosea. The sequence continues at coordinate 3,067,092 of NZ_CP040106.1, forward strand.
AACAAGAACCCCTCGAAAAAGACGATCCGCAAGGGGATAAAATCACAGCTCCAATACCTTTGCAGGAACTTTAAGACGATCGAAAAACAGCTGGACAATTTTGATGTCTTCCCTTTGGACCACAGGACACAGCGAAGCTATTGGATCATCGGGACACTTTATGAGCAACAGCTATGGATGTTCGAGCACCGCAGCCATCAGGTAGCAGACCGGATAGTAAGTATTCACCAGCCCCATGTACGGCCGATAGTCCGTGGAAAGGCCAGGGCCAGGACGGAGTTCGGGGCGAAGATCCACCTTACGCTTGTGGACGGCTACTCTTTTTTGGACACAGTATCATGGGATGCCTTCAACGAGGGCAGCTGCCTGACCGATTATGTGGAAGGCTACCGGGAAAGGTTAGGTTTCTATCCGGCCAAGGTGCTGGCCGACAAGATTTATTGTAACCGGGAGAACAGGAAGTGGCTGAAGGAAAAAGGGATAAAACTGGCGGCCAAGCCCTTGGGCAGGCCACCGGCCAGGGCAGTGGAAAACCACGTAAGTCCAGGAGAGCGGAACCCGATAGAAGGGAAATTCGGCCAGGCAAAGAACGGTTACGGCATGAACCGGATCAGGGCAAGGCTGAAGGACACCAGCCAGTCGTGGATTGCCTCGATTATCCTAGTGCTCAACCTGGTCAAACTGGCCGGGGAGGCACTCCTGTGCCAGTGTTTTTCAGCAAGAGGGATCTCCAAATACGACCTTTTCCAATGGCTGGATATATTCCTGGCCAATTTTATAACAAAAAACCAGTACAGGCCACAACCTGTACTGGTTTTACATAACTTAAATGGCTGAGTTTTTCAGCAGGCCCTAGTTAGAGTGATAAAAATATAAGGATATAGTTGCTTCTTTTTAAACCCACGATTCTTATAGTTTCGGAAGGGAATAAAATAACTCCTTCTATTTTCTTGATTCCTGTTTTGACTTTATCCAATTTTCGATATCTTCTCTGGTAAAATCCAGTTTCCCTACTTTGGTTGTGATTTGCTGATGTGATAAAACCTAATAATCTTCCTGTATTTTTGAAATTACCAGAAATTACTATATTTGATTTGACTATAGCCGCTTTTTTGATAAATAACACTACTCTTACTATGCAACCACACTCTCACCGCACCACGGTCAAGGCGTATCCGAATCATTTATCTGATTGGATGATTCCACTTCAATTCATAGCTCACGCACAACTTTGTCCCCATTCACATCCAAAAATATCCTGTTTAGGGAGTTTTTTGAAAAGCAGGGATGGCGTAGTTTTAAGGAATATCCGTTTATAAGCGGAAGTAAACATTTATGTTGTAAATGGATAAGATAAAAGAAACAGACGCAATACAGGTGTATCTATACAAGTGTTGGCGGTAATTTGACATAATATGACAAATGAAGTAGAAATATTAAGAAGAGACGCTTGGGATAAAGCAATTCATTCTTTTGGAAAAGCTTATATTTTTAGTAAGCGAGCCGAGTTTTACAATAGATGGATACGATTTGTAACCATCTTAGGAATTATTGTACCGGTAACAATCGGAGCAACAGCTTCAGGTTATGGTTTTAATTCTGAAATATTAAAACATACAATCGCTATCTCAATTCCATTGACAATCCTTCAATTAATCATATCAGTTTTTGCACTGGTAAATAATTGGAGTGATTATTTATCGTACTCTTTAGAAGCAACTAATGATTATGGTAATTTATCTAAGGCATTTAAAAAATTAGGTAAAAATCCACCAAAAGATATACCAGATTTAAAACATCAACTTGAACTTCTAGAAACTAAATATAACTCCAGAAGTGACCAAGATTCGAAATATGGCCCAAAGGAGAGAGAGTTAAGAAAAGGAATGAGATACGCTCTACGAGAATTTCAGAGGCAGTGCATTGGTTGTAAAACAACTCCTTTATCGGTTGAATCGACTGATTGTGAGGTGTGCGGAAATTTCAAAAGAAACATAATTCAAAAATTATTAGTCCATGGATGAAAAAGTAAAAAGATTATTAAAGGTTTATTCAGAGTTAGATTGGGACAGTCGAAAAGCTGTTAGGGATTTTATTATGGATTTTGAAAAAGAAGAGTATTCTGAAAAGAGAAAAATTAATGAATCATTAAATAAAAGTTTGGGTCCTTTAATGACAAACACTTGTCCTTATTGCGGCAAATAGGAATGAAAAACGAGTCTAGAAAGAAACACCCTCTAATATATTCTAACTGTGAAGAATACAGTTTTATTGAATATGAAGGTGTTAGATTTGAAGATCCAGAACAGAAAAAAGGATTTGAAGTAAAAACTCTGTCCCAAAAAGTGTGTAAACTAAAATTTCAATTTGTCAGGTTTAGTTTAGCCTGACCCTTTTTCCAAATATAAGTAGAAAACTATTAAGGATTATTCCCCAGTCCCTGATCGGCATTGTCCATTTTTTGGTGGCTTTGCGCAGGGCAAGGAATACCGATTTGATTACTGCCTCATCAGAAGGACAGCTTGTTTTTGGTGTATTTTCTGACCTTTCCATTGAGGTTTTCTATCAGGTTGGTGGTATAAATTCCTTATTTCCACGGGATAGTCAAAGAAAACGGTTAGTTCATCCCAGTTGTCCCTCCAGCTTTTAATGGCATATGAGTATTTGCTTTCCCATTTTTCGGCAAAATCTTCCAGAGCGGCCGCTGCAGCTTCCTTATTTGGGGCGGTATAGACCTCTTTCATATCCTTGGGGAAGGCCTTTTTGTCTTTCCAGCCCACATATCTACAGGCGTTCCTGATCTAGTGTACTACACATATCTGGGTGACCGATTCGGGGAAAGAGGCCTTGATCGTATCGGTAAAGCCGTTAAGGTTATCGGTGGCCGTGATCAGGATGTCCTCGACACCCCGAGCCTTCATATCGGTGAGTACACCCATCCAAAAGGCCGCTGATTCGTTTTTCCCCAGCCAGAGCCCCAAGACCTCTTTTAACCCGTTGGTCTTTAACCCTACGGCAATGTAAACGGTCTTGTTGACCACCTTTGGAATTTTCCCGTACCTTGAAGGATATCCCGTCCATCCATACGATCAGATAGACCGGGTCGAGCGGACGGTTCCGCCAGGCCACAATATCCTCGGACACCGCATCGGTAACCCTGGATATGGTGGATGCCGATACGTTGATGTCATAGAGCTCTCTGATCTGTTCCCCTATGTCATGGTTGGACATCCCTTTTGCATACATGGAGATGATCACGTTCTCCACACCTTCTGCCATGCGGTACCAGTGTCGGCTCAAAACTGCCATCCCTGTCCCTGGAGACATTGATATGTGACTCCCCAAAACTGCTCCTTATCTTTTTGGAAGTGTGCCCGTTGCGTGAGTTGGGATTGTCCGATTGTTCGTTTTTTCGGTATCCAAGATGGCTGTCCAGTTCTCCTTCGAGCACCCTTTCCACTGCCCGCTTTTGGAGCTCACCTAAAAATGTTTGCAGTTCTTCTCCGTTCTTGAACTGCTTTAGAAAATCGTCGTTTAAAAGGTCTTCTTTTTTCATCTTCAATCAATGTATTTTTAAAGTTAAACATTTATTCACACACTGATTGGAATTGCGCCTGCCGCGGGCTCCTCAAAATATCAATGCGATTGTTCCAATCACACTGATATTTTCGAGGTCTTTCCTTTTTACTCGTAAGCCCGCTTTGCGGACTTACACAGTTTATGAGATACTCCCGAGTTTAGCTAACACTCCCTTATTCCATTTTCCTGTTTAGAATTCTGTTGTAGATTTCTTCTCTTGGATTTAAGAAAATTTGTTTTCCATCTTTTTCGTTCTTTTTAATCCTAGTATTTTTTATATCTAAAGTAGTATTGCTAGAAGAAAAAAGTTTTAATTGTTCATTTTTAGAATTTTGTTTCTTCATTAGATCAATTGTTTAGATTTAAGGGTTTTCGTCACTGTTTTTTCAAGGATAGGAATTGCTTGTAAAGATACTGTGTTTTTTGGTGCGCTGGTCTTTTTAGGCTCAGATATTTTTTTTCCATCCTTCTTTCTTGAATTAGGAGACATTTTAAAAAACTCCAAATACCTTTTCGGGGATACCCCATCGTACATTAAAATTCTAACATAATCTTTTTTTGATTCATCCTCAGTAATTGAATCAGAATGCAATTTTAGTGCTAAACTTTTTCTGTAAGGTTCAATATAATAAACTTCTTTTATTCCAGCTGCGATTATATGTCTTGCGCAATTGTGACAGGGATAAGTTGTACAAAATAGTTTTCCGCCAACTACTCTTTGACCTGATTTTTGGCTAGCTTGAATAATGGCGTGCATTTCCGCATGGACTGCGCGTGAAAACTCTATTAGTTCCTTGATACGAGACTTTTGAATTTTATCAATAAGATCATTTCTATTTCTTTCATCAACTAATTTATTATCAATTAACTCATTAACAAGCGCCTCCCTAATTATCCTTTTTTCCTCATCGTTGAAACATAATCCTCCTTTTAGATTCATGCACCTATGATCTTCCTCTCCCAAGGAATCTGAAGTAGAATATTTATATACACCTCCACCAGATTTAGGGACATCATTCCAGCCTACCGAAAGCACTTCCCCTTCAATATCGGTAATTGAAGCCCCTACTTGCCTACTCAGGCAAGCAGAGTTACCCGAAGAAGCAGTAGCTAAATACATTGCTGTTTCTTGATAAGTTGGTGTAATGACTTCAGTTTTAAAAACTATATTTAAAAATCGATTTAATTTATTATCAATTGCTTGAGAAGTGCTTCTATCAATTCTAAGAAAAAAATCTGCTTGGACAAATGTGTTGGATACTTTTTGGCCAAAGTTAAGTTCTTCTCCTGAATCTCTATCAAATAACTTGTATACTTGATCTTTTTTTAGACCCTGATCTTCTAGAAACTTTTCTCGTACTTCTAAATTTGAAAATACTCCCACAAAGTAAAAAATATCCCTATAAATTAGTCTAAGAAGTTCAAACTCTTCTACATTTTTAATGGAGTCAATAATATAGCAAACTCGATGTGATTTAAACTCTTTTTCTTCTTTAGAACCTTTTAAAGTTTCACGTTTTACTGCGATTTCATTAATTGCCAATTCAGCTAGAATGCTACTGCCATGTTTTTCCCTCAATTTATTTCCAGCTTCAATCAACTTGTGATAATTCTCGTTTTTATCTTTGATATTTTTAAAGTCTGTGCTTTTTGTTAAATCCTTAATGAATTTACTTAATCTTAGATGAACAACAGTATATCCGTATTGTTCCTCAATAATTTTTCCTATTCGGTCTGAGACAAGATGAATATCAGTCCCAATTGGCCCGCATAAAGCAATTACTAGTTCTTCTGTATGTGTGTCAGAAATCTTTTCTTTGATTTTTCGTTTATCTTCAGCATTTTCATTTTTTTCTTGATCCGTAAAAAGTTGTTTTTCCAATGCATCTCCCATAAGTAAGCAATTTATTTAGATAAATAGGCGGTTACTAAATCTAAATACCTCAAGGTATTAATGATGTGTAGTGGGTTTAATTGTCACTACCTAAGTAATTGTATTCGTAAGCAATACAAGCTAAAGTTGTATTTTGGTTTTGATTTCTTTAACAATATATAATGTTTATTTTTAAATCATTGGTGTCCGGTAAAAAATAAATGAAAGAGGGCCAGTCCATTGCTGAACCAGCCCATTGTGGCTACTTTTGAGTTACGACACAAAAAAGTTAAGCCATGGGCAAAAGTAGTAATTTTAGCGGACAGCCGATATTCAATCAGTTAATAAAGTTCATTGACAAGGGGGAGGTAAGGGAGATAGCCCGCAGGCATAATGCGGAGCGTTATGTGAAGAAGTTCACGACTTATAACCACTTGATAGTAATGCTGTTTGTAGCATTTGAGGGCTATCATTCCATTCGTGAGACACTTGTCGGTTTGTTGGCCAATGCCCATAGATTGGCCCATTTGGGTCTGAACTATGTGGTAAGGCGGAGTACGTTATCAGAAGCCAACAAACGACGTGTGAGCGATGTGTTCGCCGATATATACATGAGTGTGTACCAAAGGCATGGTGACAGTTTAACGGACAGCCGGTTGAAGGATGCTGATATGAAGAGGCTCTATATTATGGATTCTACCACCATTAGTCTGTTCAAGGATATTCTCAAGGGAGTAGGCAGGAACCCGAAAACGGGCAAAAAGAAAGGAGGTATTAAGGCCCACACCATCATCAGGGCGAGTGACCATGTTCCTTATCTTGTCCGTTACAGTGCGGCTGTCCGACATGACCATACCTTCCTGAATGAGGTTTTCAACCTGCCCGGGGGCTCTATCATCACTTTTGATAAGGGATATGTGGATTATGGAAAATATGAGGTCCTGACCGAAAGCGGGATATGGTATGTGACCAGGTTAAAAGACAATGCTGTCTATCAGGCCCGAAAGGAGTTTAATATTCCTGATCGGGCAGATTCCGGAGTACTCAAGGATGAAGAAATCATCTTACGATATGGCAAGAACAAGCAACAGGAGCACCGTTCCAGGAGAATAGCCTATTGGGACAGCAAAAGTGAACGCCCGTTTGAGTTCATTACCAATAATTTTGAGATGGCAGCAGAGAAGATAGCACTCATCTATAAAAGACGCTGGCAGATAGAGCTATTATTCAAACAGCTTAAGCAGAACTTCCCTTTAAAGTACTTCTTGGGCGACAATGAAAATGCCATAGAAATACAGATATGGTCGGCCATGTTGGCCAATCTCCTTTTGACCTTGATCAAAAGCCAGGTCAAAAGGAAATGGGCTTTCTCCAACTTGGTATCCCTGGTCAGACAGCAATTAATGAATTATATCAGCTTGTATAGGTTCCTGGAGGATCCGGAAGGAAGCTGGAGAGCCATCATACAAGAAGATATTTTGAAAAATCAAAACACACTGTTCCCTGAGATGAGGGGGGCTTGCCCCTGACGAAAAATAAATAACCACTTTGTAATCAAGAGGTTGAAAATTGAATTTAACTAATATCCGGGTTTACCGGACAACAATGTTTTTAAATATAATAAAGCTAATAAATAAAAGAAATATCCAAATATACGGTATATATTATTAATAATGATTTCATTTAAGAAATTTACAGTTTTCGGTTGAACTCATATAGATTTATTTAAGCACCAACTTATTATACGAATAATATGAGGAGCAAACGAATTCTAAAAATAAAATCAAGTTATTTCTTTTTAAACCCACGATCCTTAAAGTCTCGGATAGGATTAAAAACAACGCCTTCTATTCTGCTTGATTTCTGTTTTGACGTTATCCAATTTTCGACCTCTTCTCTGATAAAATACAACTTACCAGCTTTTTTGTAATAGGGGATTATTCCCTTTGATACGTAGCTGTATATAGTTTGTCTTTTTAATTTCAGTAAGACACATATTCCTTCCAGCGTTAATATTTGCTCTTTAGGTTTATGGGAAATGCCGGATTCCCTTAGGATTTCAAGTATTAAAGTGTTTTGCTCGATCAATTGGCCAATAGCATTTGGTAAGTCTTCGAATTTAAGCTTCATAGATGTTATTTTGTTTTGAGTAAATGAAAGTATAATCTTAAATAGTTCCTTTTGGAAATATTCACCAGTAGGGCCGGACTCCGGTGATATTTTTTCCGGTTAATATTAAAAATGATGTGCCAAGAATGATCACACTGAAATCAGAAGTAGGAAATAGATCCTATAAGGTATGAATAAGAAAAGGGCACTAAAGGCCCCCTTCATCTGCGTAAGAGTAGTATGTTTCAGCAGTTACAATAATATGGTCAAGTATGGGCAAATCCATTAGTTTACCTAATTGGACCAGTCTTTCTGTCAAGTCATTATCAACTTTACTTGGGTATCGATTTCCAGACGGATGGGAGTGCGATATAATCAGTCCTGACGAATTGGATTTTAAAGCAGCTGCAAAGACCAGTTTAGGGTCAGCGATTGTTCCGGAAGTTCCACCAGTCGATATATTGACTATTCCCAATACCCTGTTGGATCGGTTAAGTAACATGACTTTAAACTGTTCTACGAACTGAAGCTTTGATTTGTCCCAGTTTTCCAAAAGCACGTTATAGGCTTCCTTGGATGAAGTAATCTTCGGAACTTCGGAAAGTTTCATTTCAGGTTGGTAACTAAGGACGATTTCAGCTACTTTGTGGGGGATGATGTTTTTCTTCTGGATATCCATAACATTTCAATTTAAGATTAGAAATTAATTTGGATACCATCCCAGCTTGAGGGCAATCAAGGCCAAGTGGCAACGGAATAAATGAAGGCCCAGCGGGGAGCCCTGTGTTTATGCCGGAAACTCTTGGCCTGCTTCAGCAGCCCGAAAGCTAACTTTGTATCAGATTAATGAATAATATGAAAATAACTTCTTGTATGTGTAATCTGTCCTTTCTAATGTTTTTGATAACCATTCGATTTTGAAAAGAGATTATAAACTTACCACTATTGAGTTAACACCATGAGCAATTTGTTCACAGATATGTAGCTCCATTCCGAGATTGAGCCACTTTCAAATTGTCAGGTATCCGCTGATTTATCCAATTTTTTGAATAACTTAGGGTTTACTTATTTCAGGACTAAACCTTACTTTTACGCCATGAACGACACTGTTATGCCGGAAAAAATCCACCACGGAAGGAATGTAAAGCGCTTTAGGGAAATGATGGGTATCAAGCAGGAAGCCCTTGCCCATGAGCTGGGAGACGACTGGTCGCAAAAGAAAGTCTCTTTGCTTGAGCAAAAAGAAACCATCGAAGATGATCTGTTGAAGCAAGTAGCTGCTGTGCTCAAAGTTCCAGAAGAAGCTATTAAGAATTTTAATGAGGAAGCTGTATTTAACATTATCTCCAATACCTATCACAATGATAGTAGAGATCACTCAACATTGATTTCAAGTTCCGTTAACTATCAACCTAACTTCAATCCTATTGATAAGCTAATCGAAGTATATGAAGAGAATAAACGGTTATATGAGCGACTTTTAGCCAGTGAAAAGGAGAAAAATGAGTTGTTGAAGGGAAAGAAGTAAGCGTTTATACATCCCCCTTAAAAGACCTTGACCCGGCATCATAATCTATATAAAGTTACGACTCTGGTTTAGAGCTTTATGATCCTAATAAGGTTCGGAGAAAACCATTTCTAGTTTGGAAGAAATTGTATTGGAGTTTGGAGAAAAACGACTCTCTTTTGCTATAAGGATGCTTTTTACCAGTTTTCTTGGATATCCCAGTTCGGAGAAAAACAACTAAAGTTCGGTGAAAAAGAAAAATGAGTTCGGAGAAGACTTTAAGATTTGGATCAATCAATTTCCAAGCAGGCGATTTCTTCCTGATCATCGGATAAAATGAAATCAGCTATCACAGGTTGCATGCTTATCATTATTTCAGCTATACTTTTGGTGGAGGTATTACCCATTCTCAACCATATGATTTTAGGTGGGTGCCCCTTGATATTTGCCAATTCATAAAAGTCGGCATCAAAAGTTACAATTGTATAATTTTTTTGTTTTGCGTATTCCCAGATTTCCAAATCCCTGGCATTTTCCAATCCAAGCAACCTAACCTGTTTGGCTTCTGTGTAATAGTCTTTTAAAAGGTTAACTATGCGGAAAGAAACATTTTGGTCAAACAATACTTTCATCAAGCTACCCGGATTTTATGCTCCCTGTCAGCAGCATAGGCAAGACAGGCCTGAATATGTTCCTTGCTTATTTCGGGAAAATCTTCCATTATCTCTTCATAGGTCATTCCATTGGCCAGCCAGCTTAGAACATCATATACCGCTATTCTACTTCCTTTAATAACTGGTTTTCCAAAACGGATATTGGGATCGATGGTGATATATGCTTTGTAATCTATCATTTATACATCCTTTTTCAGCAAGATACGAAAAAACAATGTCAGGGTTAAATATTTCTGACCATCACTTACCTATTTTTTGTTTAGTATACCCCTCGCTGAAGTCCATCCGAAAATTCAATTTCGGAAGAAATGTAGTTGGGTTCGGAAGAAAATTGATGATAATTCAAGTTAATCTCAATGATTCTTATCCCATAGAAATCATAATTATAAGTTGGCAATAAAATTTACTTGCCTAACCTTACATTAATAGAGTTGTTCTTTTTAACCAAACAATTCCAGCAGCCCCTTAGTATCCAAAGACTTAAACAAGCCCTCTTCACTCTGAATCAGTCCGGAGGCCAATTCTTTCTTCTCACGCTGCATCTGAAGTATCTTTTCCTCAACGGTGTCCTTGCAGATCATGCGGTAGGCCATCACTTTTTTGTCCTGACCAATCCGGTAACAGCGGTCGATGGCCTGTGATTCCACGGCAGGGTTCCACCAGGGATCGACCAGAAACACATAATCCCCAGCCGTAAGGTTCAGCCCGGAACCACCTGCTTTTAAGCTTAAAAGGAACACTCTCACCGAATCATCTTCCTGAAATTGCTGTACGGCCTTTTTTCTTGAAGCCTCAGAGGTCTGCCCATCCAGGTAAGAATAACAGATGCCTTCTTTTTCCAGTGCCTTGCCGATAAGCTTCAACATGCCCGTAAACTGAGAAAACACCAACAGTTTATGATCGGCTGTTTTTTCGATAACCTGCTCCATCAATGCTTCCATCTTGGCAGAATTGCCCTCATAATTATAATGATCCGGTACCAAAACGGGGTGGTCACAAACCTGCCTTAACCGCATCAGGCCTTCCAGGACCTTAAGCTTGGAGTTGTTTAGTCCCTCTGTGGAGATTTTGTCTTCGAGCTCTCCCCTGTAATAGTTCCGCAAGGTCTCATAGGCCTTACGCTGTTGGGGCTCCATTTCACAGTACATGACCATTTCGTTTTTTTCAGGCAGGTCCTTGGCCACTTTTTCCTTGGTCCTTCTCAGGATAAAGGGCTTGACGGCCGTTTGCAGGGCATCCATTCTTGGTGATTTATCCGCCCTTCCCTTTTCCAGAAAGATTCTTCTGAAATTTGCCTCGGTACCGAAGAAGCCGGGATTGACAAAATTCATCAGGGCATATAAATCCATTACACTGTTTTCAACCGGGGTTCCCGAAAGGGCCAACCGATATTGGGCGTTTAGCAGGCTTATGGCCTTATAGCGATCAGTACCTGTATTCTTGATGGCCTGGGCTTCATCGGTGATCAGGTATTGGAATTCCATATTGCCTAAGAAACTGATATCTGATTTGACCGTATCGTAGGTGGTAATGACCAGATCAAACAGATGTAATCCTTCTTGCAGTTGTTGCCTTGAATGCCCATAATACTTGCAAATGGTCAAGTCAGGGGTGAACCTATCCGCCTGTTCCTCCCAATTATAAAGCAGGGATTTGGTGGCCACAATCAAATTGGGCTGTTTTCCGCAGATCTCTTTGGTATGGAGCAATAAGGTCAATACCTGCAGGGTCTTGCCCAAGCCCATGTCATCGGCCAGTATTCCACCCCATTCTTCCTCCTGCAGGGCCTTCATCCAGTAAAACCCTGCTTTTTGGTAAGGTCTTAGTGTTGCCCTGACCTTGGGAAACCTTACTCCATCCTTTAATACGGGGTTCTCCAAACGCTTTCTTTTGGTTTTGATCCAGTCGGTGATGTCCTTGGGGGCGTTTTTCCCATACAGCTTTTCCACCATTGGAAAGTGGAGCATGGAAAGGCTCAGTTTCCCGTCCCTTTCCTGTCCCAGGGATAACATGCCCCTCAGTCTGTCCTGCCAATTCGAAGGGATTACCCCTTCCTTACCATCCTTTAACCTGACCTTTCCGTCCTGTTTGATGATCGCGTTTCTCAATTGCTCAAAGTCCAAAAGATTATCGCCAAACCTTACCTGCAGACCAATGTCAAACCAGCCCTTTTCGGTATTGATATCCATATGGATATCCGGACTGTAGGGATGGTAACCGAACCCTTTGATGCTGTCCACTCCTTCAATGGGAACTCCTACTTTTTTCAATTTTGAAAAGGCTTCAAAGAACCAGTAATCCTTTAAGAATTCATCTGTAGGAAGCTTTAGGAGCTCTTTGGAAGCTTGCTCTTTAAAGGAAGGGTGTAGGCTGTGAATAAGCTTTTTGAAAGTCTTTTCCTCCTTTTCGTCCCTTAACTGCACTGTCCTTTTGTTACCGTCAAATAAGAGCCATTGTGTACCCTTGGTAAGGATGTTCACAGGCTCGTTCCTTTCCAGGTATTTTATGTACGGGGTAAGCGTAATGCTGTTATTTATTTGGGATACCCATAGCCATTTTTTCTCAGCGGTGAGTCGGTACGTTTGAATATATAAATCCCTTTCTACCTTGAATTTAAATTTTACCGGATAATGGGTGCAGAGTTCTGGTAAGACATTGTTAAGGAATTCATCACCATAGGTTTTATGGACAGTGAATGGTTCTTTATCGGTAATCCACTTCCAGATTTTTACATCCCGGAGACAGGAAGCCGTATGGGTAAAGGAATGGTGTTTATGTGACCTGAAAAACACGGGGAATTCCTCTGGGAAGGATTGTTCCACTTCCCGGTATTTTCCGTTGTGGAGCATGAAGGCCTTTAGCCAATAACGGTTATCAATTTCTGTGAATTGGAATGAGGGCTGGAATTTGGCCTCTGAAAATTCAATGCTTTCCATATCCGTTTTGCGGGGCCGGTTCTTAAACTGTTTTTTCCTGTAGCAGAAATAGGAGAAAACAAATCGTTCGCGTTTCAGCAAACGGATTGCCTTTTCCCATAGCTTCCAAATATCCTTCTCGAATACCTGTTCCTCCAAAAAAGCTTTTTCAAACAGCACCCTGTCAACAGGTTCAGATAGTTCTTCCAGCCTTTCGGAAATTTTCAGCAGGGCAATTTGATTGTCGGACAGCTTAGGTAATATAGGTGTTATCTGCTCGGATTTAAAACTGATAAATGACCTGATATTATCCCCATCCAGTGTGGTCCGTCCCAAGAATGGTTTTAGTATGGGATATCCCGAAAAGTGTTTGAGCGTCGGGATGCAAAAACAGAGGCATTCAGAATTATCAAAGCAATTGTCCTCCTTGTATATGACTTTTTTGAAAGGTTTTATTTCACTGGGGAGAAAAACCTTGCCGACGCGGTCTTCGGGCCGAATGGTGGCATCCAAATACATGCCGCTTTCCTTCCATGTAAAATCATGGGGATACTTTTTTGCCAATGGGTAGTGTTCGTGGGTGAAGAAATCGAAAATATTTTTCAAAATGCCCTCTTCTTCCAGGTACTTGAGTACAAGAAACTCATAAAAGGACAGATGTTCCGGTGAAGCGACATCAGCATTATCCTCCCTTAAGATGACCAGACTTTTTGTGGAGACAATGAGGTTAACGTCTTTTCTGCCGGAGCCTAAATAAATACATGCTTTGATCGTCACTGAATCCAATGTCAGTTTTATGTCGGGCCAAACATGTGGCATCTTTTTCCTTTTCAGAACTTTTCCGGTAATCTTGGTTTGGAGATCATCAAGGTTTAGCCTGTGATCATCGTAACTTAAAAGCAGTTCAAAATTTGAAGGGCGTATAATGTCTGGTTTCATGTAAAGTGGATTAAATATTGGAAAATTAAGATGAATAGGCTGTTCAGGAACTAATGGCTGTTTTATTGTCCTGTTCAGAATCCTGCATCAACGATTGCAGTTGTTTGATTTTTTCTTCATGCAGTTGTTGGAGGCTCTTGGCCAGTTCGGGTATGCGTTCAAAAATTACAGGGACATGTCCGGTATCAACCTTATAACCCGGATTGAACCGTGTTCCGGAAAAACTGGCACATAGGGATTTCAGGAGTTCTTCTGCTTTATACTCTTCATTTATAAATAGTTCTGAAAAGGTTGAGGTGAAATTTCCACATAGGGCAAGTAGATAGGAAAGCGATCTGAATTTGGGAATATAGCCCATGTAGGTGTAAATGATGCCCAGTGCCAGCTGTTCAACCCCAAGATGAAGAAGGAACATGGACACCTCTGGACATTCCCTGTCGGAACACTCTACTGCCTGGAAATAATAAGAAGCCCTGTTATATCTGGTCTGCCAATGGGCAATGGTGGATTGCTGGACATACTGATAATCCGGTAGAGAAACCTTAAAACCATTCCCATCCTGTTTCCCATAAAATAGATGGCCGTTTTGGATGATGGTATTGAAGAACCTGGATTGTTTCTTCAGGGAATCATCCACTTCTCTTTTAAGATGGATAATGGCAAATATGCCCGTGCCCGACGCTTGCGCTTCCAGACAAAAATCCTGGATGGGGGAAGGATCCGGTTCATTTGTAATAATCAGGAGATCATACCTTGATTCGATGGAGGAGCTTGAAAACATGAACGGACTGAACCCTTGGCCTTCTCGGGTCTGAATGCCGAAACAATAGACATATTCGATATCAAATTTATCGACCAGGTTTTCCAGAAATGTTCTGAGTTCTTGATTCAGCCCGGGCTTGATCAGGGCTTTTCGGTCTTCATTGCTCATAGCAGTAGTTTTTGTGGTAGTTGAATTTATAGGAGTAGGAGTGAAGGCATCAATGGCGGCTTTATAGGAACTGGGAACCTGAAACAGCCTACTTATAAATTTCTCCATTAGCTCGGGCATACTGGCAATTTCATCTTTTGCAATGGTGAAGTTGGGGCAGTACCTGGCACCTAAATAGGCTTTTTCCAGTAAGGGAACAGGAGAAATGGCATTATGGCCTTCAGTCAGCAAAATGGTTGAAAGGGCAGGGGCATAATATTCAGCAGAGAGGATATGGCTGGAAAGCCAATGGCTCCGTTTGGCCTTTCCCAGGGCAAATACCTCAGCAGCATGAAAACCAAGCTCTAGGGCCTGGTGGAACATGAAAGCAGCGGTGGCATAATCATTCTTTTCCCAATAGTCCAAGGCTCCTTGACGGAAGGCTACTGCTTTTTGCGCAAATGCGTTGAATTGCGAAATGGAAGCATCGTACCTGCTTTCCAAAAACTTTGTGGAAACTGTTTGAAAGGAAAGGGGGATTTCGGGAGAAACGAGTCTTTTTTTCGATAGGTGCAGCAGGTGGAACAGGCCATCCCTTTTCATCCCTGCCTTCAAACCCTGATAATGGCAAAAAGCAAGGTTGGCCAGCCTCAGGGGAAAGCGTCCGGAAGTTATGATTTTTTCCCTTGCCCTTTTGATGGACAAAGTGCCTCCATTGGGAAGTGCTACTAATAGAAAAGGCGGAAATGTCTTCCCGTCAAAAGGAATAGGATCTACCCAGAATAGTGCTTTTGCCTCTACACATTGTTGAATTTCACCAAGATTGTCCTTGGTGATTTTATAGGTTTTGTAGTTCTCCATAATCCCGCTGTTTTACCAGCAAGGAAGAAATGGAGGGATTTCTATCCTATTCGGAAGCGGAATAGGTTATTCTGTGACAGGGATTTTTTATCCGTGTTTGATCTATTTGGTTTCCATTGAATGGATGAAAATGTACCGTGAGAATAATTATGCGTTTTACTGAATATATCGACGCTTTCTTTTTTTCTTTCTTTTTATCTCGTACGGTTCTGGGGGAGCGATCCGCAATTCTGGGGTAATGAGGATATCCACAGCTTTTATAATTGTGGCAACTATTATTTCATTGATATCACTCAAGGTGGAACCATTAGGGCTATGACTATTGCCTCTGTCCATAATCCAATCATTGTCCAGGGGCATTTTCCAGGATAAAACCTGATCATCACTTATTTTAATGCCAGGATTCATTTTCTGGGCATAATCAGCATCCAACTTCATCATCAACTTATGGCCACTCAAGGAACGGTCAAGTTCAGTAGCCTTGAATACTGCTCGCTGGCCAAAATCCAATATAGTGAGCCCATAAACCCTGCCATCAGCATTGGTATGGAATCGTGCCCTGAGAAGGTTTTTTCTTAATTGTCGGTGGAATTGTTGTAAGGGGTTGGGGGATTGTCTGGCAATCTGTAACGCATGCAATAAACTGTTTTGTGCAGAAGGAACCAACCTGTCCCGCCTGTATTTTGAAGATTTGAACTGTCGTTCGAGAGTTTTCATGGTTGGCTTGTCGTACAGCTTACTTGCTTTGATGGAATTCCCCACACGGTTACCTTTCTCATCAAGTATGGAATAAACAAGCCCTTTGTTTTGGTACATGCGTGTGCCCGGTTCTCCCTGAACGGCTTCAACATTGAACTCCTTTAGAAGGGTGTTGAACTGGGCAAAGGAAGTGAAATTGTAGTGGGTAAGAATTGGAGTGACCACACTGTCGATGGTCTCTTTAGAAGGTGATTTTCCATATACCGCCTTTTCCAAATCCCTAATTGGTATTCGGTTTCGCTGTCCTTTTGCAGGTGTCAGGCCCCTTTCTTTTTCGATGGCCTTTCTGGCTTTTTCCGATAAGGTCTTTCCCAGGTTATGGGTCTCGATACGGTTTCCTCCATGTTGTATATTGGTGGATACCAAATGGACGTGCTGGTGCCCAGCATCAAAGTGTTGGTACACCAGAAAGGGCTGGAGGCCAAACCCTATCCGTTGCATATAATCCATCGTAATTTCCTTTAACTGGTTTTCATCCAGTTTATCGTTAGGGGAGAAGTTAAGGGAAATATGGATCGAATTGGTCTTTACCCTTTTGTTCTGGTCGGTCAACGCTTTAAACCGCTGTAGCTTTTGCTGAAAGGTTCTGGTTTTTCCGTCAGTGCCAAACCCATGTGCCATGATCAATTTGGCATCCCCGGTCTTTAGTTTCTGTTTATTGTATTGAAGGATGCCATGGATGTTCTTTCCGGTACTTATTCTGACAACCATCCCTGCTTGTTATGGGAAAGGAGTTTTTCCAGACTGTCCATTTGTTTACCGAATTGTTCCATTTGCTTCTCCACTTTTCTGACCAGCTTTTTCTTTCTAAGGGGATCTTCAATGCTGTTGAAATAACGGGTGATCTGGTTGATGTTGACCCCTATTGCGTGAAACTCCATCTGTAGGATGCTGAACTCCTCCAATACCCGCTCAACGCTGTCATCATGGGTCTTGCAGATTATTGGTCTGTTGGAGAGCAGTTCCCTGACAAGGGCACTCATGGTACGGTGTTCGGAGCGTTGCAGGGTGTTTACCAGCTCCCGGTATTTTCTTTCTCCCAAGCGGCTTTCCACCCGGTAGGGTAGAGCCCCACTGGTTTTCTTTTTTCTTCCCATAAATTATTTTTTAAGTTAATATTCGAGAAAAAGTTGATTTAGGTTGCACCATAAACTCAGCCTGATTGATTTTTGATCCTTCTAAGGTCAGAAATAGATTTGGGAATTTTTCACCATGTGAACCGAAGTGGGGTGTTTTTGTAGCGAAAAATAGTCCATGTGGATTGTCCTAAATTTAAAAGTGTTCAGTTATAGCAGTGTGTGAATGATAGAAAATAGTTATGTCATTAGTTTAAAGGAATCAAATGAGAATCCTTTAAACTTTAGAGGATTTCAAATATTTCAGCGTAAGAGGTAGATTTAGCAAGGTTTTTTTATTAAAACGATTATCTTAGTGGGAAACAAGTTAAATGTCAAACACTTGGTGCCGATATATGATGTTAGGTCTCCTATGCGAACATTGACAGTTATATTTATAACCATAAGTTTTTCCACTTTCGGACAGAGGTTCCCGGTTATTCTTGACCCCTACGAGGCCGACGGGACCTTCTCACCTGTTAGTATGATCCAAGGTGGATTTGAGATTATTGGCATTTCGGGCAACTTTGAAATTTTCAGACCAAATGATTTTGACAATGTCAATTATCGAAATGACAATGTTTTACATGATCATCCTCCCATATTTTATGAGCCAGATGAAGTTTTCGATACTACCTCAATCACTATAGATTTGGTTGTCGATGACGAAATTCCAATAACCGAACAGCCTCCACCGCCCCCGCCTGTTGCTGAAGCAATTAGACCCTATTCATTTGGGAAAGGGCTTTCAATTAGAGTAGACACCAGTCAGATAATTTCTATTCCTTATTACATAGATAATGCAGTAATAGACCTTCATGGGGATGAATCTGTCAGAGAGATTTATGAATCCGAATTAAATTTCTTGGATAAGTATTACAGTCGATCAACTAACATGGTTGAAGGGTATCCTGTACTGATAGAAAACATTTCCGATTCGACATGGAATATCGACACCCTGGAAGGTTGGATTTATATGATTCAAGAAGCGATGAACCAACAAGGTGAGTGGAAACCTATTGAGTATATTGATTACCGAGCCGTTTGTGGAAACAGTTTTTGGTCGGAGAAACTACCCCCCTAAATATTATCTGATTTCAAAGATTTACAGATATGACGGTGAATTCAATACAAAACTACGGGTACGCTTTGTGACAGAAAACCAAATCTTTATTTCCAATGAATTTGCGGGGAAGGTAAACCCTTCACAATTTGAAGTGCCTGAATTTCTGCCACTCTTTACTGATGACATTAACCGACACTATTTGAAAAAATAATGGTGGATTTAATACGAACGTAAAATCAAGTTTATCAATATGGAATTCATGAGGCTAAGTAGATTTTTAATTTTCTAGCAATAGCTGTAATGTGAGTTCCGAACATCCACCCTTGCGACTCCGGAGCTAAATGGGGTGATTGGGTTTTGTTGTAGACAAAACTACATCTTGCTCATTGCCAAAACGCAATGCCATCCTTTGGAAAAGCGGGTGCTTCGCCTTTCCAAAAGGAGATAATAATGTTGGAATGCGAAGGCTAATTTTCCAGGTTCCACACCCATTCGTCTGCGGCCATTACCCAATCTCTTATCGGTGCTCCGGTTTCGTTTTTCCAGTCCATGCCCTGGTAATAAAAATAGAATACCTCGGCTTCGGCCTCAGGGATATGAAGGTAGTTGAAATAGGATTTTACTTCTTCTAATTTCGGCGGTACTTGTCTTGAAAATGATAAATTGTGAGCATCTTGTGTCATGTCGGATTTCATTTTGATGATGCTCAAAATTGTGGAAGTGACCGTTGGAATAGTCACACTGAAACCCGAAGGGGGATGAGTTTTTTTTAGAAATTTTCTTTAAATGTGGTGGGTAAAAAAGCAAGAGTGTTTCGCTATGGAGCTAAGAGAAATAGTGGAATATTCTTGCTGCGCGTCCCTAAAATCGGGTGAAAGGAATGAGGAACTTGAGTTTTTTATTAGATTTTCCAAAAAAACTATATTGAATACGTTTGATCATAAATTAATTTGTCATGATGAGCTCAGCAGAAAGAATCTATCAAGAATTGATTAGGGAACCAGCTTCTATATGGTATATATCCGATGAATTTGGTTCAAAAATAATGGTCAAGACCTATGAGACAAGCATAAAATAAATATTGTAATAGAGAGACTAAGTTAAAGACATCTCTAACCTCTCTTTCCATTTCTTCCAATCAGGCATTATTTTCTCCTGTAAATCGTAGAAAGCTTTGGTGTGGTTGTGGTGTACGATATGGCAGAGTTCATGAATAATGACATATTCAATACTTCCTTTAGGTGCTTTGATTAATTCCGGGTTTAAGATCACTTTGCCTTTGGGAGTACAGCTTCCCCATCTTGTCGGCATATGGAGGATTTGCAAGGTAGGCTCCTCAATTTTATACTTTTTGAAAAGGGGTAATAAAGATCGTAGTGTGGCCTTGAAATGGCTGGTTGCTTTCTCTCTATACCACTCCTTTAATAGTTTTTCAGGGCTTTGGCTTTCTCTTTTGAAAACGATTAAACGCCCTCTGTATAGCTTCACTTCATTGGTTTGAGCCGGTTCTATTCTCAATCGGTACTGTCTGCCTAAGTAAAGATGTGTTTCCCCGTTTACATATTGCCGGGGTGGAGTTAAGGGATGATAGGATAAAAACTCATTTTGCTGTTTGAGTATCCAGGGAGCTTTCTTTTTAAGCTTTTCTTTCAGGTTGTCTTCAGATGTCTCTACAGGAGCAATTACTTTCACTGAGCAATCAGGGTAAACACGAATGCCCAGGGTCTTTCTTTCCTGATAAGTCAACTCATAGCTTATTTCTTTGGAGCCAAAAGAGAGTTTTTTGTACAGTATATCCTTAGACATATTTCAGTTTTGCTACTTTTAATCCTTCTTCTACAAGTTGATCAATCAAATCTAGGGGCAGGCTCAAGCCTTCCTTGCCTTTCAGGTCAAATAGGTAATCATCAATATCAATTCGGATTTTTCCTTCTATATCTGATTTATTGGGCCAGTCGATAATTAGCCTCCCATTTTCAAATACGCTATCTCTTATGACATCATCGATACCCTCAGCAACATGTGCAGCTTGCTCTTTATCGGATATATGTTCCTTGAAAATTTCACCGATGAGGTTATAAATGGCAATGGCGTTGTCTTTGCCTACAAGGTTCTCCGGTACATTTGTTTTTTGTCCATTGTGAAATGTCTCTTCATATTCCTGAGCTTTTCTGAGATATTCTACTTCCGAGATCCTCTGTTGGTGATAGTCTTCTATCGTATCCCGGATCAACCTTGAAAGCTTCTTATAGTAGACCGGATCTTCGTTCATTTTTACATTGATCGCCTTAATTGTCCGGCTGGCAATATGATCCGCCTTGGCTGCTTTGCTGGTAAGTTTTTCTACTTCTTGTTCCCGTTGTTCTTTGTCAAAAATATTAACCAGTTCCGTAATTTTCAGTACTTCTCCTTCGGTAGTGATGTGCTTGTCAATTAATTTCTGTACCTGTGGTTCGTACTCTTTGTATTCCAGGTCATCAAAATACCTTCGCTTAACAGATATTCTCAAGGCAAGGAAGAACTTGGCGTCTTGCTTGTATTTGTTGATCTGCTTTTCAGGAGTTTGAGTAACAAACTCAAAACTCGATAAAGCTAATTTTAATAAGCGGGCAAAGACAGAAACCTTTTCATAGAATTGGTGTCTAATGGCTTCATCCTGCAATAGTTCTTCGTAAGCCGGTTCATCGTATTTGTTCTTGATTTCCTTAAAGATGTCCCATACTTCTGAATGTGCCTGTGGAAGTTTTTTTATTTCCTCACTAATGTTGGTAAATGTTCCTTCCAGGTCGGCACTTTCAAAATCCATATCACCTGAATAGGTTTTTAATGCTTCATCGAGGTTGGCCAGGTTGCCATAATAGTCAACGATCAATCCATGTTCTTTTCCGGGAGCCAAGCGATTAACACGAGCAATGGCCTGTAAAAGGGTATGCTCTTTCAATTGGCGTGTGAGATATAGGACGTAGTTATTAGGAGCATCAAACCCGGTTAATAATTTGTCTACCACGATAATGATTTCAGGATGGTTTTGTTTTTTAAAAGCATTGATCAGTGATTTTTCATAGTTTTCTGCCTTACCATATTTATCCAACATGGCTTTCCAGAATTTTAAAACTACGTCTTCACTTTCCTCAAATGCATCGTCATGATTTTCCCGAACATCAGGAGGGGAGATCAATACTTCACAACTGACCTTGCCGATTTCCTTTAAGTATTCCCTGTAGCGAATGGCTGTAGTTTTATTTGGAGCTACCAATTGCCCTTTGGCTTTTAGTGTGCCAAATGAAATGCCCTGGACATGTTGCTCATAGTGATCGGATATGTCCCAGGCACGGGCATAGATGATTTGATCTGCTTTGTTGAGTTGATTGGTGGAACTGAATTTGCGTTTCAGGGCTGCTTTACCATAAGGTGTTAGTGGCTCGGAAACCCTGTCAAAGTAGTTATCTAAAGGCTTTTCATTGACTTCAATCAGGTTGTGACGACCTTCATATAACAGTGGGACCACTGCACCGTCTTCCACTGCATCAGTAATGGAATATACATCGATCAAGCCTCCAAACTTATTGGCTGTACTCTTTTCCTTTTTCATCAGTGGAGTACCTGTGAATGCAATGAAGCAGGCATTTGGGAATACCTTTTGCATTTTGATGTTGAAGTTTCCGTATTGGCTTCTGTGGCCTTCATCCACCAATACAAATATGTCTGGTGAGTCAAAAGACTCTTTACTGCGGTTAACGGCTGCCTCAAACTTGTGAATGAGAGTAGTAATCACGGAATCGGCTGAACTGGATAACAACTCCACGAGGTGTTTTCCGGTTTGTGCATTATCAACGGGGAGTTGACATTTTTTGAAAGTTTCCGTGATTTGATCGTCCAGGTCGATTCGGTCGGTTACCAATACGATTTTTGGGTTCTTAATATCCTGGTGTGTGGCGATAAGCTGAGCTAACATCACCATTGTGAGGGATTTTCCACTTCCTTGTGTATGCCAGATAACACCCCCTTCTCTTCGTCCTGATGTATCTTTTCGAGATACCTTTTGCAGGGTGTTTTTTACAGCAAAGTATTGCTGATAGCGTGTTACTTTCTTGATGCCATCATCATACAACGTAAAGTTGTACATAATATCCAGCAGCCTTTGAGGCTGGCAAAGGCTGTATAGCAACCTGTCTTGTTCGGTAGTGGTTTGGTTTTCTTTTTCTAGGTTCTCAAAGAAGTCCCACACGTTCTTAAATCGTTCTTTGAAGAGTACTGTTCGCTCATTCTCCGATAAAGGTCTGTTTTTGAGCTCCTGAAGTTTGTCCTGCCAGGCTGTTTCTTCCGCTTTTTTATGGAACAATTCTTTCCAGATGCTCCAAAACTCTTTTCCCGTAGCTGTAGTAGCATAGCGAGCTTCATTGCAGGCCAATCCCATGACCAGGTTGGAATACTGGTATAATACACGAATACCATCTTCCTGTTGATTGCGAAGGTGTTGTTCGATGGCCTTATCTACAGGTTCCTTGATTTTCGGACTTTTACATTCTATCACCACCACTGGAATGCCATTGATAAAAAGTACAATGTCCGGGCGGTAATGGCTATCCGTTGCACTTTCATTTCGTCCTGAACGTGTTACACTGTATTCTTCGGTGATATGGTAGGTATTATTCTCCGGGTTTCTCCAGTCAATGTAGTGGAAGGAAAAACTCTTCTTATCTCCTAATACTGATTGCTCAAAGCTTTTACCCAACGTGGTGAGTTCATAAAAAGTTTTGTTGGCTGCCATAAATCCGTCTTGTACAGGAAGATCCCGCAAAGCCAGTATGGCACTGTTTACATTGACTTCTGAGAAGGTAAATTCTTTTTGTTTGTATTCTATTTTATTTATGGATTGCAACTGCTCTTTGAGGATCGTTTCCAACAACACGTTAGATGTTCTTCCTCCTCTGGCCTCCAATGCCTGCTCAGGGGAGAGGTATTTCCATCCCAAATTCATGAGCAGCTTCAGTGCCGGAAGCTGTGAGATATGATCTTCTTTGAATGAGGGTATATTCATAACTTTTTCAATATTATTTGACTATTCCAATTCCCTAAGTTTATTTCTGAGTCCTTCAGAAACTTTATGGTTCTCCTTTCTTGCTTTGATATTGCCCTCATTCCATAACCTATTTTGTATTAGATATAGAAAAATTAGAATAACAGGAACCATTATTGCACTTGCTGTATTATAGCGATTTGCTTGATTGGTAATTGGGTTTTGTTCTAATGGAAGCACAAAGAATAATGCGGCAAAAACACATGGAATTACCCAAAGCAAATGCCACCACGTCTTCCTTTGCCATTTTCTCACATCAGCATCCTTTTCTTTTTCAATTTGGTCTTCGATTTCAACTCGTAGTTTCTTTTTTAGGATCTCTGCTTTCTCTTTTTCCCTTTGGGCTTTTGCATTTGCTTCCCCCGCCTCAAAATTAATTTTCTCTTGACTGCTTGCTGCATCTACTGTTTTTTCCAGACTATTCACCCTCTTACTCACCTTTTCAAGTGCCTTTTCGTACTGCTGGACATCAGATTCTAAAATTGATTTTATAGCTTCTAATTTTTGGTTTTCCTTTGCCCTCGTATTCGCGGTTTCTGTTGTCAAAGCCAATTCCTTCTGGGTATTCTCCAGTTGTTCTTGAAAGAATCTAAATTCCCTGTTGAGCTCAGATTCAATAAATTCACCTTGATTAAAATCTTCTTTCTGAGACTCTTTATGATACTTTTCAAGGAAAATATCTTGAGAGATTATATTGTAGACTACTCTTTCATCGTCAATACCTTGCGATTTAAGGTAGTTTACAATTTTTAGGACATCTCTTGATTTTGAAGAATCCTTATGAAATCCTTTTGAAGTAACCGCCTTTATGAAGGCTTTCTTATAATCTTTGGTTTGGATCGGTAAAATCCTTACCAGCTTGTTAAGGAGAAAAGAAGGTTTGAAAAAGACGGGGAAACTTTTGACATCATTATCATCCTTTATCTGGGACTTATCAAACTGGATTAGCAGGTCGTCTAAGGTCACGCCAAAGTATTTGATAGAATTGAGTGACACTTCTTCACCTTTCATTTCCTTGAGGCGGCTTTCCAATAGTAATTCGCGAAGAGTTATATCGTGCAGTGCCTGCTTCTCGCTTTTTTCTATTGGATGAAAAGGAATTTTTTTTGAATCATAGAATTCTTTTTTGATTTCATTTTTGCGGTTAATGTATTTGTAGAATTCTTGAACTTTCGCATTGATGTAGTCCTCACCGAGATGTTCAATTCTTTTGGCATTCCGTGCTATTTCGATGGTTTTATATTTGAGCGTTGTTTGGGATAAGCCAATGGCTTCAGACGGATGAATCGTACCCTCTCTGTTTTCCAAAAGACCTTCGTAGAACTTTTTCGAAAACCCATCAAGGTTTTCGCTTTTCAACATTGCTTTGATGGAGCTATCGGTTAGCTTATCATCTAAGAGATCGAAATCAGCCTTCTTTTTCCCAAGTTCTTTATAGGTAATATCTGAATAGCGCAGTTTGACCTTAATATGCTCTTTATTTTCTCTTACCAACTGGATAAGTGCTTTGCAAGCTTCATTTTCCGGGTGGGAGTGGAGGTCTAGCAATGAGTACAAAACATTCGTATCGAGGTAGAGTGTCCAATCTACAATTTCGTGGTTGATAGTATCTTGAGCTACATCCGCTTGAAAACCAAGTGAAGAAAATGAAAGGGTCTTCTGTGCCAAGTCGTTAAGAAAATTTAGGTCTTCCGTTGAGGCAAAATCAGGGAATCTTTCAATTACATATTTGAATAGGGTTTGAAGTTCTGGGGCATCAATATTCTTCATTGTAATTGAAAGAACGCTTTCGTAGTAGCTGTTCCCATCTCCATTTTTTATATGAGGATGTAACGTTTTGATGGCATCCTCTCCATATTCATAAAAAGAGTTATACAGATACTCTAAAAAGGTGTCCCATAGTAATTTTACTTGATCACCTTTTAAATCATGACCAAGATCATCTTTTATAAAGTTCTTGAAATTTTGATATCGACTTTTCTCCTGATCTCTTGCTTCTACGTCTTGAGTATCAATTGTCTCTTTCTCTTCTGCTGATAAGGAAAGTATCTTCTTCTCTTCAACGATTCGTTCTTCCTTTAGAAGGAAATTGACTACTTCATCCAATTCAGGTTGGTATGGCTCAAAGCTGAATTGCTCATTAATATATCCAGCTAAGTCTTTACGTTCACAGGAAGATATCTCATTAAGAGTTCTAATGACTACGGAAATAAATGTGTCCCTTCTGGTATCGGAAGCAGCAACCGACAAAGCGGAGAGTATTTTTATATGGTTTTTAAAATCTTTCATAACTTATCAGTTCAAAGTTTTAACTCGAATCACCCCTGTTAAAAGCTTTTGCATTAAGCCCTTTTTCTGCTCCTTGAGGATCTTTTCCAACAACACGTTAGATGTTCTAACTCCTCTGTCCTCCAATGCCTGCTCAGGGGAGAGGTATTTTCATCCCAAATTCATGAGTAGCTTTAGTGCCGGAAGCTGTGAGATATGATCTTCTTTGAATAAGGGTATATTCATAATTACTTTGTATTTTGATAGCCAAAGGCTCTTAATATCAATTTTTGAAACTTGGTTTTCAGTTTAGGAATAAAGTTGCCTGACAAACCAATAATCGCTCCTAACCCTATAATCAGACTCAGGTCGTTTACAACCAGTTTTTTATCTTCAGGTAGTAGTTGAAGAACTTTATATGCTCCGTAAAGAACACCAACAATAAAAAGGTTGTAGGCCACTATTGAAAAAACATTAATTCGCTTCTTAAAGCGAGATTCGAACTCTAATAAACGAGAGACTTCGTCTGTATCTCTTGGTAGTTTAAACTGGATAATAATATCAAATGCTCGGTAATAAACGATGCGTATAAAATCGTTGTTGAATGATTCTTTTGTATCACTCATAGCATTGTACGCTTCATTTAATTGGTCATTGGAGATTTTAGATTTATCCAGTAAAAACAGGAATGCCAAAACCAAGGACTGATTATTGGCTTTGCTTTGATAATTTCCAGTCAATAAATTTTCAAAAGTGGTAGTGGTTTTACCCTTTGCTCTGTTACGGATAACACCTAAAAGCCAGTCTTTATCACAATCAAATTTTAACACCCCAATTACCAATGTGAAAATCAGGAAGTCGTCATGTACAAATGGTGCAGCAGAGTTCTCGGAAACTTTCCGCTTTGAGATTTTGGTGTACTGTGTATTAAAATCTGCCTTTGCATTCTTTTTTATTGCTTGTATAGAAGAGTAGTAGATAGCATCCGTTTCAGAAACCTCATTGGGCTGAGTTGTCAAGGTTTCATCAGATACCAAAGCAAACAGAGCCTTTTGCTTTGGCTGATCCGATAGGCTGCTTAAATAACTATGTTTCTCTTCTATAAAAACCATTTTTTTCTCTTTAAGGTGTAGTTCAGTTTATCAGCATCCCATTCCGGTATGTTTCTCATTTTTCCCAGGAGCCTGGAAATAAGATTAGAATACAACATGGTTGCTGGTTCTTCTCTTGGCAAAAAGCTTCTCCAGGACAAGTATGTGAATGAGTAAATCTGCTGTGTGATATAGTTCAAATCATAGAACATTAAGTCCTTTAATTCCGAATCGTCATGATTCCCTTGGGGTGTTCTAAGTTTAATTTGTATAGGAGTGCTCATACCGTGCTTGGCTGTTTTCAGCTCTCTTGCACCAAGCATCTGAACCAAGCTTGTTTCATCATCAATAAATACGTTGCTTCCTCGTTGAGGAATGAATTTTCCAATTAACTGATTAGAACCATACTTTTTTTCTCCCTGCTGATTCGTATCAAATAATATGCTCGGATGGCTTTTGCTAATTGTTACAAATGCAAACTTGATGTTGAATTGACTAATGTCTTTTACCAATTGACTAATAACATCAAACTCAACATTCTTTATGGGTTTGAAAATGTGAAAAATCAAACGTACCGTATCACCCTCTTGCCAAGCGTATTCGTCAGAAAGTCGGGTAATGGAACTCTTCAAACTTTTAAGTAATTCTTCAAAATAGCTTTCATACGGCACATCTTTCACCTTATCACCTAAAAGGTATTGACCATCGCTAGACATGAAGGTTGTAATACCCACAACACGGCTGCTCTCAGCTCCTTTATACATTCCGCTTCTCAACCAACTGTGCCCAATGCCAATTACTATCTCTCTATCAACTGAGCGTTGAGCAGGCAACACCCAAGGCGTACCACCAAGCTTTGCATAAATTTGTAATGCCAATGGATTAAGAATGTACTCGGAATAACTTGAAAGCGTTGTTGAACGAACAAATTGCACCGGTATTTCTAGCGAAAGTAATTTTGCTTTTATTTTATAATAAGGATTATCCCGATCTGATAAATTTCTGAACCTATCAGGAATTTCAATAATAGCCAAATGAGGCTTTTCATCATCATAATTGCTTATCACTCCCAAGTAATCTTCCAGTTGATAATCTGAGGTTTCCTGAATGATATAATTGACCTCTTGTAACTCATATTTCTTTAAAAGTCCTTTTTGGAAATATCTTGAATCAGGCAACCCGTCTTTTAAATGAGAAAGGAACTTAGTGAAATCCCCTCTTTTTGCTCGATGACAAATACTTAATACGAGAGGGTTTTTAATGTCAAAACTAATGCTGTCGTATGGGCCATAATTGGATAAGCCCATATCAGCATTCATATTATTTTTCTTAGTGCCGGCATGATCGTAAATAAACGTAGGCGTTTGCAAGTTCATGCTCTTTTGCACCTGCATAGGTATACTATCTACTTTGAAGCAGAAGCCATCCTTATTTTGAAATAGAATCGGATTGCCTTTATCAGAGAATAGATGTTTGGCAATATTGCTTATTTCACTGAACTGATTGACCGGGTTCTGTTTCTTGATACGTTCTTGACTAACGGCTGCCAAAATTTGATCGCACTTTTGCTCACCGGTAGCAAAATTCAAATAAGTCTGAATGTTACGTTTGGTTTTTCGTATAAAAAGCTCTTGTAAAGGAAAGCTCTTTTCACCCTCACTGGTAGATACACTTGCGGTATCTCCATTGATGGATTGCAGCGTTCCTACAAAGTCTTCATTGGGAGCCAGTACATTATCTAATCCTGGAAGTGTTTCGGCATGCAGCACTTCAAAGTCTGTTAAGTCAAACCCTTCTTGATTGAGCTCCTGACATGAAATGTTAAACACCCAGTTTCTTCGGATATTAACCACAAAGGCAAATCCTTTGGCATTGTTGATATTCGTTTCTCGAAGCTGAACTTCAATAAGCTTTTTGAAAGCAATTTTATGTTTAAGTTTTTCGGGCAGATAGCTTAAAATTAAATCATCCTTTTCTTGTCGAGAGTAAAAACGGAAAGGATAAAAATCTACCGGAATAAACCCTTGAAAACGGTCTTTAAAGGTTCTGAAAAAGATGTGTTTTGCCAATGATGCGGTAACCTTGGCATCATCATATACCGAACGTCTTTCAACTTTTCCGGTAAGTTGGTTTTCTTCATCTTCCTTATTGGATATAACAATTAAATTACCATCCCTAAAAAACGAATATGAAGCATTATACACCTGCCTCAACTCTTGCAAACGTTCATCAGAATAGGGTTCTGTGATTACCTGGTAATCTGTAAAATCAAATTGTAGGGGAAAGTAATTTAACTGCATATTATTTGTCTTTATGTTTTTGGCTGATCTTAATAAACTCATCTCTCGGAATACAGCAATCAATTACTTGCTTACCACTTCCGCAAAAGCATGGGTCAGTCATGCTCAAATACGATTTCTTGACTATAAACTCTTCGGCCTCACCTTCATCAAAATCCACAGCTTCACCTTCTGAGGCTCTGAATATCTTATCCATAGTAGCCTTCATTTTAGAAAGTGTTTCTTCCGATATGTTCCTGTTCATATTGCTGCTATTTGGATAATCGAAATACTCTTTCCATAATCCATAAGTCAGGGAATCTTCAATAATTGGAGGTTCATTGACATACTTCTTTTTGGCTTCTTCACCTTCTTTTTCCAGATACTCCACTATTTGCTTGAAGTCCTTTTTTAGCTCTGTGCCTATAATGAATTGCTGATCTTCTCTGATAAGAAGAGGAGCTAGCTGTTTGTGTATTTTATCATTGGAGGTAAATACATTGCAAAAAGGCAGGTAGTACAGGTATTCCAAATCGACACGATTAGTAGGGCGTGTACCTATAAGTTCACTTTGTAGCCCAAGGTGAAAAAGGAGGTCCACTTTGAGGCAATGAGCTGTGTAGGGTGCAAAGGCCGTAATCAGTGGACGATTTGCTGCTATCCATCGTGAAAATATGCTCATGCCATCAATTTCTCCTTCTCCATAATTGTCAATCATGTAGGCAAGGAGGCGGTCTTGTAAACTGTGGTCGGACAAGACGGAGTTTACTTTCTCATGTAGCTGATCAAATGATTTTAACCTTTCATGCTCAGTGGCCTGGAGAATTTTCTGTAGGTTTTTGAGAAGGTTTTCATGTGTGGTTAAGGTTCTCCATAACTGGGAAAGGTCATGATCAGCATCTGTGAACTTCCCATCCTTCCACTTATAAATAGCTTTTTCTTCTGCCGTTTCCCTGACTACCATTCCTTTTCTATGGGCGTCAGGTTGTACAACCTTTTCTATGTCCAGGGTGGGTCTTCCATCCATTTCCACCGGTTCACCGGATAATTCCCCCTTTACCAATGTCCTGTAGTAAGCATTGACTACACTGTACATTGGGAACAACTTGGTTGCAAAGTCTTTAACCCTAATATCAGATGGTGTTTTGCCTTCTTGCGTTTCCTTTTTCAGATCACCAAGGATCTCCATCACCAATACAGGAGCTACATTGTGCTTGTAATAGCTACTAAGCCTCATCAGCTCCGGAAAGCTGAGAGATTGGAAAGTGGATTTGTCTATGGTGATTGTAATGTTCATTTTAAGTTGTCTGTATTTGCTTTAAATCATATGTGCTATGCATTATTAATTACTTCCGCTATTTCCTCAGCAATTTCGTTGACAGTGAAATTGGCAGTGTTCCTTGCTAGTTTATCAGCCAAGGAGGGCGAGTAGTCAATTACTTCCTGCTTGGTGATATTATGCCATATTGGTAATAAAACTTGTTCTCCACCAATAACCCGAGTAATGATGCCATCCAATTCATAGTTAGTCCAACCTTTCTTAATGAAGTTTTTGGATAGAACCACTATTCCGAATTTGCTCTTGGCCAATCCTTTATCAATTTTCTGTCGCAAACTGTCTCCAATTCTCAATTCAAACTCGTCATACCAAACAGAAAGCCCCGCATTTCTTAAAGCAACAGCTAATGGTCTTACAATCTCTTCTTTGTCTTCTGAAGCATGGGAAATGAAAACATCATGCTCTCTGTAATCATGCTCTTGATGGTCAAATGGTGATTCACCTCTTCCCTGAACTAATGAAGGTACTGACGAAAGAGGAGCGTCCTGATACGTGGGTAAAGCAGAGGGGAGAACCTGTACACTTGCATTAGTACTGCCTTTGAGTCCTTGCATATCGACTGTGACATACCAATGACCAGAACTTGGGACACCCAATACAACAGGGGATTTAGTAACTAGACCGCCAGCGTAGCGATGAGACCTACCATTCTTGTAGTTACTGTAATTCGAACTATCCATCAATCTTACATTTGCTGCATTACCAGACAAAGTGACTTTTACTCTCTGTCCACGGTTTAACTGTTTTAAGTCCCAAACAAGGTATTTCATGTCAGTTTTCTTTTATGTTTACCCTTATCTCACCCGTCAATAGCTTTTGAATTAAGCCTTTCTTTTGCTCTTTTAAGATGTCCAATTGCTGTTGGTATATTGTTAGTTCTTTCTTGGCTTCAGAAAGTACTGCTGCTATTGCTTTCTGCTCATTGATTGAATTTGGAACTTCTACCATAATAATCTTGAAGTCCTTGAATTTGCAGTTAAGAGTGTCATCAACAAGTCCTTGAGAGTTTCTGAAAAACTTGTGTACCATTTTTCTTTGCTTAAACAAAAAAGAGAAAAACAGAACATCCGCATTATTTTTTGGGGTTACTATGGTATAGGCCGGACTTACTATGCCTTCTAATTCAGATATGGCGCTTCTGCCTTGCCACATCCTCATAGTATTGTATCCAATATCTCCAGGACAAATTCTTTTGTATTTTTCTTTATCCGAATTGGAGGTGTCTTTTTTATTCGATCCGTTTTGGGGGTAAACTCCCGATTCACCAACCGATAGTAAAGGAAGTTCAGTAAAACCTGTTTCTTTTCTTTCTGTAAAAAAATGCCCTAATGGTTTATTGATCCAAGAATCATTATAACCTTCAAGTCTAAGTTTTCCTGTTAATAATTGCTGTGCTAGCCCTTTGTTCCTTTTGGATAACACATCAATTATTTGTTCATACTTAAGAATCACACTATCCCAGGTTGAAAGAATCAATGCTATTTTTTTCTGCTCTTTCAGGTTTGGGAGAATGTGCTTGAATTTATACCACCAATGTGGTTTAAAAATCATTTTTTCAACATGAACACCGATACTTGAGTGAAAACATGTTTGTTGAAAATATTGACTATGAGAATAGTATTTTATAAAGTTTAGATCAAAATCAGGATTGACCTTTAAGACTAAATATTCATTAGATACTATAGAACCGTCTAGTTCTTTAGGTACAACACCACATGCACCATGAACAATTTGTCGTCTGGAAATTAAAAAATCATTCTCTTTTATAAAGAATTGACTTTTAACTGATATTTGATCACCCCTTAGCCTTTCTCTTTTTTGTACGCCTCCTCGGCTTCTCTTAACAGTGACTAAGTCATAAAGGACATCATCTTCAACTTTAGCTTTTCTGTTCAATTCATTGAAGACCTTATTCATCGTAAGTAAATTCCACCCAGAAGGGATTTTCGAAGGTAACTTTGGAATGCCTGGTTTTACGCTGTCCGGAATTTTCATAATTAAAAACCTAGCTCGTTTAGATATTTATTCATCTTTGACTCAACTTCAGTCAGGTCTTTTTTTAAGTATTCTATTTGCCTTTGAGTCTCGGCAACATTCACCGGCTCTTCTTCTTCATATGTATCCACATATCTAGGTATGTTAAGGTTGTAATCATTTTTCCTTATTTCCTTAAGTGTTGCTCTGTACGCATATTTCCTAATCAACTCTAATCCCACTTCAGTATTTAGAGGGAGTGAAGTTGACTGTTGAAAAGATTCATATGTTTCTACAATTCTCTGAATATCTTCATCTCTTAGTTTATTTTGACTTTTCGAGTCATCATAATCTTGGCTGGCATCAATAAATAACACATCTGTGTTTTCATTTTTTGCTCTATTGAAGATTAGGATTATTGCAGGAATCCCAGTTCCATAAAAGAGGTGAGAAGGTAGCCCAATCACTGCTTCTAATAAATTTTCTTCAATCAACTGTTGTCTGATTTTACCCTCACTACTTCCTCTAAATAATGCTCCATGAGGCAGTATTACTCCTACACGACCATTGTCGTGGTAGGTGGACTCAATCATGTGAGAGATGAAGGCATAGTCACCTTTACTTTTGGGCGGAATTCCTCTGTGGAATCGGTTGAATTGGTCAGAAATAGCATTCTCTGCACCCCATTTATCTAGCGAGAACGGAGGATTTGCCCCAACTATGTTTCCCTTAAGCAAACTATCTCCCTCAAGAAGCTTTGGATTATTGAGTGT
Source organism: Echinicola rosea (assembly GCF_005281475.1). NCBI lineage: Bacteria > Pseudomonadati > Bacteroidota > Cytophagia > Cytophagales > Cyclobacteriaceae > Echinicola > Echinicola rosea. Next base: position 3,100,203 of record NZ_CP040106.1, read on the forward strand.
ATCTCCCCATTCAATGGTAGCGTCATCTATCTCATGCAGAAACATATTCATGCGAGCGAGTGCCCAGGTGCTTCCGTTGATTTCCTGTCCGTAGAGAGAGAAGTTTTTGCTGCCTACCTGTTTTGCAAGTTTGATCAATAAAGAACCCGAACCGCAGGCGGGGTCTATGATACGGTCGCCCGGCTGTGGGTTGAGTAGCTTAGCCAATAGCTTTGATACCTGAGCAGGGGTGTAAAATTCTCCCGCTTTCTTTCCGGCATCACTGGCAAACTTTTCAATCAGGTACTCATAAGCATCACCTATCACATCATTATCCTCCAGGTGGGAGGGCTGTAAATCCAGCGCAGAGAAATCCACCAAGAGGTTTTTAAGCCTTCTGTTTCGGTCTTTTGTTTGACCAAGATTGGCTTCTGAATTGAAATCTATGTTTCGGAATACACGTTCTAATTTGCTGCGGTTAGCATCTTCCATGCTTTCAAGAGCCGTGTTGATCAGCTCGCCTACATTTGCCGCATTACGGTTTTCAAACAGGTAGTCGAAGGTGCAGGTATCCGGCAGTTGGAAACGTTCGTTTCTCAATGCTCGCTGGACCCGTATTTCATCACCATTGTACTTTTCTGCATAGAAGTTCTTTTTGTCCTTCCATACATCCGAAACATACTTTACGAAAAGCGTGGTGAGGATGTAGTCCTTGTATTGAGAAGGATCAATAACACCTCTAAAGGTGTCGCATGCTTTCCAGACAATGTTGTTGATCTCACCTTGGGTAATCGATTTTTTACTCATGCTATTCGTTTATTATTATGAATATTGAGGAATATGACTCTAAATTTTCATTGATGAATACTTCCTTGTGTTCAAGAATCCTATTATCTGGAATTTGAACACCAAGTTTTCGCAATTCCGTAGCTTCCTTTTTGGGAACCTGAAAACCTCTATTACTCTTGTGATGGGCTGAGCCATCTAAGTTTACTGCATAGATTTCCTTTTTGCTATTATTGGGGTAGATGTGATAATGTCCTTTTACAGGGATGTTTTTATCTTTAGGATGATAAGTATATCTGTTCTGAGTTTTCTGGAATTTCTGATACGCTTTATGTTCAATAATTAATTCCAAATCACTTGCAAGGAACACTACTTCAATAGCATAGGAAATTTTAATTCTTGCCAATTTTTGAAATCTTTTTATAAACTCGCTGTATGTCTGCATGAAGTTAGTTTCTTGAAATTAAATTCTTAATGACTGCCTGATATACCTTTTGCTTTTCGGAAATGATCTTATTGGATATTTCCATGTCTTTGTAATGTAGCTGCTTAATCGCAATAGCCTTTTGCTGAAGCTCCAATGAAGGCAGCTTAACCGTTAATGCTTCCAATTCGGATTTCCGAATGGAAGGGATGGAGCTGCCAGCACCCAGGGTTTGAAAATATGCTTGCATTTGGGGCATATTAAATAAGGTGGTAAGGAACTCTGGTATTACCCTTGATCGGTCTGTTTTGATGACAAAGAAGATAGAGGAGGCAATGGCAGGGCCAAAGGCTTTGTCATATGTCCATGCGAAGTTTCTCATTCCTTTTCCAACCATAATAATGTCGCCATCTTTCAGAAGGTGAGATTCATTCTTTTGGTCGATCTGAATGAAAGTGTCTATCTGCCCAGTCTGATTTCCCCTATCATCAAAATGCTTTGCCTGTAAATAGACAGCATTTCCCTCATCTGAGGGCTTGGTATATAAACCAAATTGTAGTTGGGCAATATCACTGAGTTTTATCTTCATTTAGTTTGTAGGGTCATTCAAATTTTAAACAAAGGTAAGGAAAAGATAATTATAATAAAATAAAAAATATTGTAGAAATTTTCAAATTTCATTCATTTGGGATTAAAAACATAATTTCAAATATTAAGTTTCCCTCAATACAATACCTAAATCTTGTTGGAAATTTAAAACAATAAGAATAGTCTCAGTCAAACTTGAAAGTAGTTTTTAACAGAAAAATATTTTTGTAGTTTGGTAAAGATTATCTACGTCAGACAAAAATTGTGAAAAAATGGGTCTGTCTATTGCGACGGCGTTAGACTGGCAATTATAGGGATCAACGGATCACTTTCCAAAACCAAATTATTCTTTAATTTTTACTCACAAAGCCCAACTCAACAACCTCAAATCCTCCGCCAAATGATTCGAGTTCAGTCCAGCCAGCCCCTTAAAACAGGATTAAAGGATATTATTTGAGCTTGAGGTGTTTTGGAAGGACCTCAATATTCCGGCGATTTTCCCCGGCCTGGAAATTTTACGAAAGCAGGCAATGCTTAGATCAAATTTTTAGACTTAAACATATTATACAGCCCCTCCATCAACCTCAAATCCCGTAGAAAAAGGTTCGACATTTGTTCAATAGAGCTACTTAAGGAAACGGACGAATGAGTCTGTTTCCTTTTTTTCTACACCAAAGTATTTTAAAATACAGCGTGTTGTGCTAAAATAAATAGCGGTTCGATAATTATCGAATGATACCCTCTTTTTCTGCTTCTATTATACAACACCTGTCTTAAAGACTATTTTAACACATATTTTACGGTTCAATTTCCGCTAAAGGATTTCCGTATCTATCTCCTCTCTGGTTTGGCCACGGACTTTTGCAACCAGATAAAGAAAGCTTAAAATGACTGTGGCCTCGTCTTCATCTACCTGGATGCTATTTTTAGCCAGGATTGCAATGGCATGCTTTGTCGACACCTTCTTATCGCCAAAGCTCTTTGTGTCTTTATATACTGAGTTCATCTTTTTTAAATTTAATCATGTATTAGGGTTGGGCAGACAAGGCTGCGAACTGATTGTTTTCGATGGTTAAAATCTTTGAAAGAATATTGTTTAATACCAAAGAATCGAGGTCGCGGGTTTTGGTGTTTATATTTCCCGGCATTATCAGGTTTATGATTTTTCTCTGGTCACCGATGTCAAAGTCTCTGTATCTACTGAAAATATTTAAATATGACTCATCTTCCATGTAACTGTATTTGTCATACAAATGAAGCCTAACATTAATCCTGTCCAGATCCTCTTTCAGGCCTTTTGAAGCAAGGTTGTATTCCTTTTTGAGTTCACTGAAATCCTCAAATTCTATTTTGTCATTGATGTACAGTTTCCTGGCTTTTGTCATCAATATCTCCTGTTCGTCTATTTTATCCAGCAGCAGCCTTCTCTCTCGTAAATACTCAGATTGCTGCTCGGATACATTTACATCCTTAAGAATAAGTTTGAGCAACTCCATAGCCCCTTGTTTAAGCACCAGTTTTTCCAGCTTTTCGTTATATAAGCTGTTTACCCGGTCAGCATTGAATCTCGCTTTGCACTTCCCACCAAGGCAATGATAGTATGGATAACTGTTGCTACTGCCTTTTGAAACACTGCCGGTTAATTTCCGACCGCATAGTGGGCAGGTCAAGTACCCTCGTAACGGAAATATTTTTTTTAGTTCATTTGTTTTTCCTTTCGGCCTCGTTTTGCGTTTGATGGAAGCCTGGACTTCATTGAATAATTCCTCAGATATCAAAGGCTTATGGAGCGCTTTAACAAATTCCATTTCTTCACTTCCTCTTGGAGGAACAGTAACAATGCCACAGTATGCAGGGTTACGGATAAGTTTCCAGAAGTTGGATTTTCCACATTTCAATCCTTTTGTACAGGCCATTCTCCTGACTTCCTCAATAGTAAAAGATCGCTTTGCCAATTGCTGAAAGGACCATATGATAAGATCTGCTTCGGGGTGCTTTGGAGCGATGAATTTTTTTCCATCGGGAGAGATCTGGTTGATATACCCCAAAGGGGCCTTCCCAGGATATCTGCCGGCCTGTCTTGCCCGGCGCATACCATTTGATGTATTCAAAGCCCTTCGGTTATTTTCAGCTTCGGGAATCGATAAATAAACCGCAAGCATGACCGAACTCTCAGGAATATCAAAATCAATAGGTTGGTCAATAGCCACCGCCTGTGTATTGAGATTTCGCAGGATGCCGATCATCTCATAGGCATATTCTATGTTGCGGCTGAACCGGTCCCATTTGACAAATAAAATGTTCTCGGGTTTCTTACCTTTATTCCCCTTGATCGCAGCTATGAGTTTTTTCCATTCAGGACGATTAAAACTTTTCGCTGAAAAATCTTCGCGATAAATGCCCATGACTGTGATATTGTGGAAACCGCAACCTGCGTTCCGGGAAGAACAGGGGAAAGCGGGTCAGGTTGATTTGCTGGCGGTCGGCTTCCACCTGCGCAAAGTCGGTATTAAAGGTCAGGTTCATCCGCAAGGTGGGTGTAATAAGGTAGTTGATATCCCCACCGGCATTCCATTGCCCCTCTTCCTGGCCGGGTGTAAATTCCCCACCGCCAATAGTATAAGGCTTTATTTCAACAAAATCCTTGCTGAGGATGCTGTCCAGGCCGGCCAATGTCCCCGCCCTGTTCAGCAGTTCCAGCTCCGAATCCCTTGACCAGCCCTGCCAAAGCAGTTGCTCACGCTTTCTGCGGATATTCCGCTCGAAGTTGATGCCCCATATCTGCTCCTGTGCATCAGTGGGGAATTTTAAAGTGGAAAAAGGGATGGCTATTTCTGCAAACCAGCCTTCATCGGTAATAGTGGTTTTGGCATCCCAAACGCCATTCCAGAATTTATTAAAAGATTCACCGTTATTGAGAACCTGCGCATCCGCTCTTGCCGCATTGGGATTGATAGCAAACAGGAATCCGTTGCGGTCGTCATTGTAGGTATCAATGATCACCTCAAAATTGTCTTCTCCTCCCCAGTCAAAGTCTCTTTTCATCTCGCGGGCTATTATCTTTTGAGGATTCCTGTCATATCCCCAAAACCCGATGTACAGGGTTTTGGCAGTATATAGAATCGCAACTTCTGTTCTTTCGGTAGCCGGTTCACCAATGTTCAATTCCCGCTGTGTGAAATTTTTGATATGTACGGCTCGCTTCCATACTGCTTCATCCGGCTTGCCATCAAGCTGAATTTCTTCCTGAACGTACTCTGCGTAAATCGTATCCGGTTTACTTGTTTGGGCTTTGCAAGTAGCATAGCAAATGGCCCAAACCAGAAACGTGATAAAGAAACGGCCCATACAAACGGAAGTTAGTTGATAGGCATTCCCTCTGTCATTTCTTCATTGGGCTGCAAGAGGATGTGATCCCCGGCATCAAGCGCGCCAAACACCTCAACCGTACTTTCGTTTTTCATGCCTGTTTTTACTTCTACCCATTTCAGCTTACCCTCTACCACCTTTCCCACAGCTTTTCTACGGAGGGTGGTCAATACAGCACTTTGAGGTACCCATATACTTCCACCGGTTCGCTGAATATGTAATTGTATTTCTGCAAAAAGCCCTGCATTCAACTCACCTTTTTGATTGTGCACGATAAATTCCCACATCTCTGTGCGGGTGTCCGGATCGATGCTTCTGGCTCTCCGGTAAAAATCTGCATTGAACAATGTCGCGGGAAATGGCTCTACTTTAAATGTCACAGCGTTCTCCGCCACAGAACTTCCGGTCAAGGCTTCCGGCACCGGTACCTTTAACCGCAATTTTTGATTGTTTTCGATCACCAACAAAGGGACACCATTATTTCCTCCGACAAGATTTCCCGGATCGGTATTCCTTTGGGTGATCACTCCGTTGAAAGGTGCCCGGATGGTAAGATAATCCAGCAATTGTTGCTTTGCCGTGGCGGTATAATCTGCTGCCACCAGCCGGGTGCTGTCAGCCATAGCTTTGTTCTTTGCTTTGATCAGGTCGGATTCTGAAACCGTACCAGGCTTTCCGGAGGCTTTCACCAACCGCTCAAAGACATCTTTGCTACTCAAATAATCTGCTCTGGCAGACTCTACCTCGCTACGGGCTTCAGCATAAGCTGCCTTTACTTCCGGTGCTTCTATTTTTATCAGGACTGCTCCTTTTTTTACTTTATCACCAATATCCACCAGCACCTCGCTTACATATCCCTGCACCCTGGCATTCAGCCCGGCCTTTTCAAAAGCATGCAACTCTGCCGGGAGTGTCAGGGCCTGTGGGGCATTTTCGTAACTCACTGTTATTATTTCCGCTTTTTTTGCCGGCCCACCTTTGCTTTCCATGTTGCTGTTTTCAGCTTTATTCGAACAGCCAGAAACAATGGCCATATATAAAATTGGTAGGATGTATTTTCTCATTATGTTTAAACTTTACTGTTTTTTCTGGTTTCATGTAAATTTTACTACTGTCCAAAATAGGCGCTCTGCTCATCGTCCGGATCGAGTGATATGCTCTTATAGTGTTTTCTTCCCGTAAGTTGCCAGTAAACGGAAGGCAGGATGAACACGGTGGCAAACACGGAAAACAGCAACCCGCCAATCACGGCTATCCCCAGTGGGGCGGTTTGCTCGCCTCCCTCGCCCAGTCCAAGCGCCATAGGAGTCATACCAGCTATCATGGCAATGCTGGTCATGAGTATGGGTCTCAACCGATCCTTTATTCCTTCCAGGTGTGGGTTTTGTCTTTGATCTTTCCGATATTGCTCGGCTATGGTGACAAATAAAATGGCATTGGCCACCGCCACCCCTATGGCCATGATACTGCCCATGAAAGATTGAATATTGAGCGTGTTCCCACTTATCCAGATAAGAAGGAAGGATCCGGCTATGACGGCAGGAACAGTAGATAGCACTGCGAAGGAAAGCCGGAACGACTGAAAGCTGGCTGCCAGTAGCAGAAATATTACAGCTACTGCCAGCAAAAGGCCGGTGCTCAGTTCATCAAAGGTTTGGGTGAGAGGTTCTGCGAGTCCTCTGAATTTAACACTCATCCCGGCAGGTGGTTCACCCATTGCATTCACCTCATTACGTAGGGTTTTAATGGCGCTTCCCAGGTCTTTGTTATGCAGGTTTCCTGTGATGGTGATGAACCGTTGCTGGTTAAGGCGGTCGTATTCCCCAATCACGGTAGCCGGTTTCCATTTGCTCACGTCACCCACATAGACGGTTTTTCCATTTTCCGATTTAAGCGGCACCTTTTCGATATCACCGGGTTGATCTACCATATATTGTGGAAACTCTACCTGCACTTGATAAGCATTACCCGATCCGGCATCCAGCCAGTAATTGGGCTGGGTGAAACGGCTGGAAGAAGTGGAGGCCGTTACCGACCGGCTGATGTCTTCAATGGTAAGGCCCAACTGGCCGGCACGTACACGGTCGTACTCCAGGTCAATGGAAGGATAGTTCAACGGAATGCCAAACTGTACATCCCGCATAAAAGATAACCCTTCTATTCTGTTCTTTATTTCTTCAGCAAATTTTCGTGATTCAACAAGGTTTTTACCCTGCACGGCAATTTCCACCGATGTATTGGCCCCCTGGCTCATCACCTGGTCTACCAGGTCAGCAGGTTCGAAAGAGAGGCGCATTTCAGGTATGGTTTCCGCTATGCTTTTCCTGAGGGTTTCTTTGAGGACGTCCAAGTCTTGTCCTGTTTCTTTCAGCTTGATCTTGACAACTGCCTCATGCGGACCACTTGTCCATAGAAAAATAGTATTGACCGGGTAGCTCGGAGGCTGGATGCCGACAAATGCTGAAGTGATCTCTACATTTTCTCTACCCACCACCTCGTCTACTACCTCCAGGAATTTTTTTGTTTTCTCTTCAGTGTTTTCGATACGGGTGCCATCGGGCATCCTTAACCGGACTTGCAACTGTCCGGAGTTTACTTTTGGAAATATCTCTGTGCCGGTAGACTGCCAAACGGACGCAAGCATAGCAATAATGACTACCAGGTAAATACCGATGGCCCATCCGCCCATGTTTGTGATACCTTTTGTATATCCTGTTACCCGGTTTCTAAACCGTTGAAACTTTCCATCTTCGTTTTTAGGAACATGATCTTTCAAAAACCAATTGGAAAGAATGGGTACCATGGTTTGAGAAAGCAGAAAAGAGGCGATCATGGCAAAACCTACCGCCAGCGTAAGCGGTAAGAACATGGCCCGGGGCGTGCCGCTCATAAAAAAGGACGGGACAAATACGGCAAGGATGCTGATCAGGATGAGGAGTTTGGGCAAGGCAATTTCTTTGCAGGCATCCAGAATGGCCCGGGCCTTCGTCTTGCCCATTTCCTGATGCCGGTGGATATTTTCAATCGTCACAGTCGATTCATCTACGAGAATACCTATCGCCAGTGCCAGTCCGCCTAATGTCATGATATTGATTGTCTGTCCGGTCAGATAGAGGCACACTACTGCCGATAATATGGCAAGCGGTATGGTGAGAACCACAATGAGTGCACTGCGCCTGTCACCCAGGAACAGCAATACCATTAAGCCGGTAAGCACTGCTCCCAATACCCCTTCAAAGGACAGGGTTTTCAGGGAGTTGATCACGTAACCCGACTGATCAAATTCATAACTTACTTTGATGTCATCCGGCACAGCCGCCTGCATTTCCGGCAGGCTTGCCTTTATGCGCTTGACGACATCCCAAGTGGAGGCGCTCGCCCGTTTGGTTACAGGAATATACACCGAACGGCTGCCATTGATCAGAGCATAGCCTGATGCTACATCAGATCCATTTTGTACTTCGGCCACATCCCTTACATATACTGCTGGACCGGACCCTTTCTTCAAGGGAATATTGGCCAGTTCCTGAATATCACTAACCACCGTATTCTGATTTGCGATCAAGAGTTTGTCCGCTGTCCGGATGTTGCCCGAGGGAGATATGGTGTTGCCTTTGGCAATGGCCATAACCAGTTCTTCCGGGCTGATGTTGTAACTACGCAGCTTGGAAGGGTCTGCCTTGATGAGCACCGTACGCTGGTTTCCGCCAAAGGGAGGAGGAGCTGACACGCCCGGGATAGAAGCAAATTTGGGGCGTACTTTAAAAAGCGCCAGATCTTGTATTTCACCCAAGGACCGGGTTTCACTGCTAAAAACCAATTGGCCTACCGGTGCGCCTCCTCCGTCAAAACGGGTAATAAAAGGGGGTACGGTACCCGGAGGCATAAATGCCCTGGACCGGTTGACCTGGGCCACTACTTCCGCCAGGGCCTGAGACATATCGGTTCCTTCATGAAAGGTGAGCTTCATCAGGGATACACCCTGGATTGTTTTGCTTTCCACCTCCTTAATCCCATTAATGTAAAGGAAATGATATTCGTAGTAGGAGGTCATAAAACCCTCTATTTGGTTGGGAGCCAAACCTCCATACGTTTGAGCCACATATATAGTGGGTGTACCCAGCTTCGGGAATATATCGATCGACATGTTCCGGATAGCCAGCACAGCAAAAAACACGATAGCCAAAAGAGCTACCATAACCGTTAAAGGTTTCCTTAAAGCAGATATTATTAGTTTGATCATCTCTACAATTGGTTTAAAAAGATTTCCAGGTTACCATTTATGGCGGCTACATACAGTAATGCTTTCCAGGCTTCCCAATAGGATCTTCGAAGTTCGATTTCTGCTGTTACCAGCTCATTCCGGGCTTCAATCAGCTCCGTAAAGGTTATCAGCCCTGCCTGGTACTGGGATTGTATGGCTTCATACGCATAACGGGCATCCTGGAATTGTACAGGTGTTTCCCCGGCAATGGCCAGTGCAGTGATTAATGTGTTATCAGCAACGGACTTTTGCTTGTTGAGGGCCAGGCGAACTTCTTCCAGTTTCTGTTTATCGGCTTCAGCTTCCAGTTCCTTTGCTTTCCACTGGGTTTGATAGCGGCTGATCTGGGTCAGCGGTATGGCAAGTTGTACACCAATGCCATAATTGAACCGGTTGATATTAAATCCGTCAGACGGGTTATCGACAAAGGTGGTGCCGTTGTTGCTGAGCTGCACACCGGAACCACGACCATAAGCAGTACCCAATACACTTAGGGTGGGCAGCCAGCTTAGTTTCTCCGCTTTATATTGGAATTGTGATGTTTTCCACTCGGCTATAGCCAACTGTTCTCTCGGATGGATCATTTCTGTATCTCCTAATAACTGTGGTAATATTCTAAAAAAGGTCGAATCCACCAGGTTTTCAGGTAAATCAGCCGCAACCAATTCCGACAGTGTTGCTTTATATTCATGAAGGATATTTTGTTGTTGCAGGATCTTAATTTTCGTCTTGGATAGTTCGGTATGAAAACGTGCCGTATCCACCCCCGAAACCAATCCGGAAGTAGCCAGGCTTACGGCTTGTTCGTAATTTGCTTCGGCTCTTTTCCGATCGCTTTCCAGTACATCCAGGATTTGAAGGGCGAGGAGGTAATCCAGGTAGGTGCTAGATAATTGCACGTTATGTTCCAATAGCGTAAGGCTTTTCATGGCCACCCCGGCCTCATAGGTGCTTTCGGCTGCTTTTATCTCATTGCCTCTGCGTCCGAAGGTGTAAGGCTCCCATTTCATGAGCAAACCGGCAGCCGAACCCCAGACCATATTGTTGAGATTCTCAGTAGATGGGGGACCGCTCACCGGTAAAATGTATTCAGGATAGAACATCCCGGTGAGGTTGTTATAAGTCGAATAGTTGGCCTGGGCAGAAGCATTAATATCGGGTATAATTGTACGCCTGGTGGATTTGACCCTTTCTCCGGATGCCTCCTTTTGTGCCTCTGCGGCAAGAATTGCGGGGTAGTTTTTTGTGGCTGTTTCCAGTAGCTGTTTTATAGGAACCTGGGTCTGGGAATGTACATTCGTCCAGGCAAAGGTAATGATGGCTACTAGCAGGGGGATCTTGAATATTCGAACCATTTTTCAATTTTGTCATTAATTATCACAAACCTATGATGCGATTCTGTAGAAATATGGGAATGGAGAGGGAAGATGGAAGTTGGGAGAAGGAAGCTGGAAGAAAGGAGAGATGGGCGGTTCATCATCATCATTGTAGTTTTTTCCGATAAGCGATATCCCTGTTATCTTTTATGTTTTAAGTTAAAAACTTCCCCCTTCAATCTCCCTTCTTCCTTACAATATAAAATAATACAGGATGCCGCATATTATACTGACCAGGATTGTTTTCAGCATGTCCCATTTCAGGATGAAATAAACAAATGCAGCAATAAGTCCGATTACCAGTGAAGGGATGTTAATTGTAGACCACTCAGGCATCATCCACCTTATCCCCAGGGAATGGCTTTCGTTTACTTTTCCAAAAAGTGTATGGATAGCGAACCACACGCCAAGGTTGAGCACGACTCCTACAACAGCAGCCGTAATTCCGGACAAGGCAGTAGTGACGTTTTTATTGCCTCTTAAATACTCAATATAGGGAGCTCCGGTAAATATAAACAGGAAGCAAGGCACAAAAGTAGTCCAGGTTACCAGTAAGGAAGCTAAGATTCCGGCCAGAAGTGGATCCATCGTACCAGATAAACGATAAGCTCCCATAAACCCGACAAATTGCACAACCTGAATGAGCGGCCCGGGGGTGGATTCTGCCATGCCCAATCCGTCAAGCATTTCCCCACTTTTGAGCCAGCCGTAATCCTCCACAGCTTTCTGGGCTATATAAGCCAACACTGCATAGGCACCACCAAAGGTGACCACAGCCGTTTTGCTGAAAAACAGGCCTTCCGAAAAGAAAATATTTTCTGTTCCTATCCACAGGGCGATCAGTACTAACGGCAGTGCCCATAAGGTTATGAACAGCAAAACTGTTTTGACTGTTTTCTTTATTGAAGGCTTAACGGGCTGAATATAACTGTCAATGAAATAATTATTCTCCTGATCCGATTTGGCCTCATGTCCTTTTATTACATGAAATTTTTCTTCCCAAATTCTGCCACCAATAAAACCGGTCAGCCCTGCCACAATAATGATGTAAGGAAAATCCACCTCGAAGAAAAATATGGCCACAAATGCCAGTGCAGCCATTATTATCATCACTTCATTTTTTAGCGCCCTTTTACCTATTTTGATGACCGCACCAATAACGATGGCCAGCACTGCTGGCTTTATACCAAAAAATATGGCTTCAACGATTCCTACGTCCCTGTAGGCTGCATAAAGAATACTCAGGATTAGAATGGAGATGAATCCCGGCAGGATAAACAGTAATCCGGCAACCAGTCCTCCTTTGGTCTTGTGCAATAGCCAACCGATGTAAGTGGCCAGTTGTTGTGCTTCAGGGCCCGGCAACAACATGCAATAATTCAATGCATGTAAGAAACGGTTCTCGCTGATCCATTTTTTTTCTTCTACCAATATTTTGTGCATCACGGCAATTTGACCGGCCGGGCCTCCAAAACTGTAGATGGCAACTTTAACCCACACTTTTAGGGCTTCTTTATAGGAGACCTGTTTATCGATCATATATTATCTATATATGCTGAATATACTGGTGGTAACAGAGGAGAGGTCATGTGGTCTTAGTTCTATATTCCAACAAAAATTATCCGTGTAATTTTTTAGCTGTTACAAACCGTTCTGCCACATTGTCCCAATTGATAATTTCCAATACAGTGTCGACAAATTCTGCCCTCTTGTTTTTGTATTTCAGGTAATAAGCATGTTCCCATACATCAATGACCAACAGGGGAACCACACCCCACTGCGTGAGCTTCTGGTGGTTTTCGCATTGCAGTAAAGTGAGGGATTGTGAGTAGGGCTGATAGCCCAATATTCCCCAGCCACTCCCTTCTACAGATTTGGAAATTTTGGAGATGTATGCTTTCAGGTTATCAAAAGAGCCAAAGTCTTTCTCTATCTGTTTCAGTAATTCCGCTTTGGGCTGTGTTTTTTTATTGGTCAGATTAGACCAGAATATGGAATGCAGGACATGACTTGAAAAATGATAGGCCAGCTTACGAGTCCACATATCTACTTGATCCATCTCGCCTGATTGAAGGTGTTTTTTGATGTTTTCCAGGTCTTTATTCGCCCCTTTTACTGCTCCTCCATGATGGAATTCATAATGCAGGTGCAGGGTTTCTTCATCCATGTGTGGTTCTAAGAATGTCTTGTTATATGGAAGCGATTTTTGGATGAAATTACCATTGCTGTCCACCAGTTTATCCATGCCATTTTCTGTTACATTCTGTGAAAAAACGTTGTTGATGGGAAGGATGCTCGCTCCACCCAATATTGCCGAATTCCTGAGAAAATCCTTTCTGTTCATCATTGAGGTCATTTTATTTTAGATAATACACGTATTTATAAAGGTAAAGTAAATCATCAAATCTGTAGAAATTTGGGAAGATCGTCTGGTTACCCGAAATCCACTTCAAAAATGTGCAACCCTTCTTCTTCACGGTAATGAAGCTCCCACCCACTTGTATCGGCTATCTTGCGGGCAATTGCCAACCCTAGCCCCCAGGTATCGGGATTACCCGATTGTTTGTAAAAACGGCTGAATAATTTGTCTTTTTCTAATACCGTCCCTGTTTCTTGTTTTTCATGCCCTGTATTGGCAATCATGAACTTTCTCTCTTTTGTTTGAATGTTCACCGTGCCATTTTCCCTGTTATGCAGAAATGCATTTTTAAGCAGGTTCTGTACCAGTATCTCGGCAAGCATCGTATTACCCTGCACGATCAAATTATTTTGTATTTCCGTTTTCACCGATATATTCAGGGCAGCTTTCTGTTCTTCATAATATTCCATTGATCGGCTGATTATTGTGTTTATATCAACCTGTTCTGAAAGGAGAAACTGCCGGTTTTCGATTTTAGATAAGAGCAGCAGGGTTTTGTTCAATTTTTTTAAGCGCTGTGTGGAGCCGATAATGCCTTCCACAATTTCCGCCTGCTCTTGTGTGAGTTCTGCCTGTCCGATAAGCCCTTCCAACCTAGACTGGATAACAGACAGGGGTGTTTGCATTTCATGGGAAGCATTTTCGATAAATTGCTTCTGGCTTTCAAACACTTCCATATTTTTCCGGGTCAGCTCATTCACAGCTTCATTCAGCATCCGGAACTCATCAATATGTGTAGATGGCAGTGCAGGAAATTCTTGTTTATCAAATCGAAAGAGCCGGAGTTTTTCGAGTATTTCGAAAAACGGGCCCCATATTTTCCGGGAGATAACGCGCTGGGATACATAAAAAGAAAGCAACAGGGCCAGGAACAAAGATCCCAGCGTGATAGCAATGGTTCCGATCATTTCAGCCGCTTCCAGGTGAGGTTTTATGATTTCCAGCCGGTAATGTTTGCCATGTAGTCTCACAAAAGTGTTCAGCATGCGGTACTCATCGAACTCGTCATCAACAGGCTCATAAATGAGGGTATCGGTATAACTTTCGTATCTTTCCTGAAAAGCAGCTTCTTCAACAAGATAAAAAGTGAAATCGTCCAGCGGATTGTCCTCTTTAAACGGTGCTTCAGGGTTTTGTTCAAGGTAAGCCAGTAGGTTGACTTTACGGTTGTACAACACTTCATCTACATTTTGAAGTACGTTCCAGCTTAGCACCAGGTAAAACAATATGGAAAAAATTCCGAAAAGCATCAGGAAATAAAGCAATTGAATGCGGGAGGTGTAAGTAAGCAGCTTCATAATGCCTGGATTTGATAACCTACCCCATAGATGTTGTTGATTTCTAGCTGTGCCCCGGCATCTTTCAGCTTTCTTTTGAGGTTCCTGATCTGAGAGAACAGAAAATCAAAACTTTGGGCCTCATCCACATAGTCGCCCCAAATATATTCGGCCAGCGATACTTTGGAGATCACCCGCTTATGATTATTGATCAGGTGTGTAAGAATAGCATACTCCTTTTTTGTAAATGAAATAAGATTTTCAAGGTCGTTTACCCCGACCAGATACTGGTCCGGTTCTATAACCAGGTTTGCAAAGCGGACAAGTTTGTTGGTTTTGAATTGTTTTCTGCGGATGATGGCTTTTATCCGGGCATTGAGTTCCGAAAAATAGAACGGCTTGGTGAGGTAGTCATCAGCCCCAAGTCCCAAGCCTTTCAATTTGTCATCCAGCGAGTTTCGTGCTGAGAGGATGATCACCCCGTCCGTCTTTCCATTCTTATGAAGTGTTTCCAGCAGATCAAATCCGCTACCATCAGGAAGGTTAATGTCCAGTATTATGCAATCATATTCATAAAGGGAAATACGCTCCATAGCAGACTGAAGCCCTGTTACAGAATCATAAATAAACCCTTCTTCGGAAGCAAACTCTTCCAGGCTTTTTAACAATTGCGGCTCATCTTCGACAATTAACAACTTCATGCATTCAAAATAACAATTTAAATCTGTAGAAAAACGGGATTGCTGCGTTAACCATTCTATTACATCTGCTTCTTAGATTTAAAATTGCATGTAGTCCTTTTTTAGGCTCAAATCCTAGAGAAAGTCCGATATTTGCTCAATTGAAAAGATTTCATAATCAACACCAACTCAGCAACCTCAAATCCTCCACCAAATGGTTCAAGTTCAGTCCAGTCAGCTCCTTAAAACAGGATTAAAGGATATTATTTGAGCTTGAGGTATTTTGGCAAAACCACAATATTCCAGCACTTCTCTCTGGCTAGAGAATTTTATGAAAGCAAACTATGCTTAAATCAAATTTTTAGATTTAAGCATAGCATAAAGCCCCTCTAACAATCGTAAATCCCGTAGAAAAAGGTTCGACATTTGTTCAATAGAGGCTCCTTCACTGAACACAATATTTCTCATAAATTAGCTTACAAAGACCAGTTTAACAACCTCAAATCCTCCGCCAAATGGTTCAAATTCAGTCCAGCCAAATCCTCTAAAGTCCTATAAATGGTAGAAATCTAGATTAGTCAAAATCCATCATCCCATCAATTAATTTCTGATCACTTTTCTCATCCAGAATACTATCAATGTAAGCTTTGGTGGTCTTAATATCAGAATGGCCTAGCGATTCACCGACATATTCAATTGATGCATTTTTCCTGATGGCCATGGTAGCAAAGCTGTGCCTTGCCCAATAGGTACTGATATCCTCTTCAAATCCGGCATGTTTTGCAAAACGCTTCATGTGTTGGTTTACTAATCTAGTGAAGTTTTGCTTCGCTTTGAATTTTTCCTCTTCATTCATTTGATGATTGAGCACAGGGAAAACATAATCTTCTTGCCCTTTTTGTCTACCTCCATATTTCTTGATTACTTTTTTAGAGAAATCGGAAAGGGGTACTCGAATAATCAATTGGGAATCTGAGGTGTCTTTTGTCTTTTCTCTTATAAATTCCAAATGATTCCTGTTTACTTGCTTCCATTTGAGGTAGATGATATCTTTCATGTTCATGCCTTTGCAGACGTAGGAGAAAAACCAAAAGTCTTTGGCTTTCTGTTGGAAGTCATTTTGTGGATTGGATTCAAATAGTTTCTTTAATCCTTCTTTGTTAATGGCTTTCTTTTTGTTTCTTCCTTTGGGTATGGTGTATCCATCTTTCCCAAAAGGATAATTTGAAGGATTGGCTTTATTGAAGATATGCCTAAGGGGTCTAAGGTAAATCCCTACAGATGATCTTGATTTTCCATTTGAGATCATCCAGCTTTCGTACTTTTCTAAAAACCGGGGAGTAATTTCAGAAAAATACAATTGTTTAGGAACCCTGTTTTTGGTGGCTTTTAAAAACCTTTGGATTGATTTTAAGCTAAACAAGTAGCTCTCCTTGGTACCCAATTTATTTTTTTCTTCCAATTCCTGGATTTTGAGCTCGTATTGGTAAAAGACATCCAAGACATCACCTTTGGGTTTAAATAGGGTTTCCTCAAATTTATCAAAAGTAAAATCTTCTATGGATTCGGCAACTCGTTTGTAGTCTAACAGTAAGGATTGAATTTCCTCCCTAAGAGCTTTTTCCTCTTTACGAGGTCTTACTGTTTCAAAGACCTTCTTGTAGGTTTCCGTATTCATATCATAACCAGTCCCATAATATTTGTTTTTCTTGGTAGCTACAGAGTACAATCTTATCTTCAAAGGGAATAGTCCATTGGACTTTGTCCGTCTTGTGTCCAGATCAAGAGATAAAATAACCTCTCTTTCTGATTTAACTCTCTTATTGTCTGTCATATATCAAATATAATATTTGCAAAAAATTTGCAAAAGGAATAGCCCAAAAACATATAAAAATAGGTAAATAGACAATAAATGATATTTCATAAAGCACTGAAAATCAATTGTATTAATATTTGTAACTTTAAAAATTCATATTACTTTCTTGACTCATAATCAAGGGGTCCCTGGTTCGAGCCCAGGTGGGCCCACGAACCCCGGGAAGCCGGGGTTTTTTATTTTCTCGGGAGATTAGCTCAGTTGGTTTAGAGCACTACCTCGACAAGGTAGGGGTCACTGGTTCGAGCCCAGTATTTCCCACGGATAAAAGCCGCTTACAATTTATAATCGTAAGTGGCTTTTTTATTTGCAAAAATCTGCGCTTTATCCATGATCAGTCCTGAAGAGTTGGCCTTTAAAGCTGCAGCAAAGACAAGTTTAGGGTCAGCGATTGTTCCGGGAGTTCCACCAGTCGATATGTTGACTATTCCCAATACCCTGTTGGATCGGTTAAGTAAAATGACTTTAAACTGCTCCACGAATTGGAGCTTTGATTTGTCCCAGTTTTCCAAAAGTACGTTATAGGCTTCTTTGGAAGAAGTTATCTTCGGAACTTCGGAAAGTTTGACTTGAGGTTGGTAACTAAGAACATATCCATTTTGTAAAAGCAGAGGTGGAGAGGAGCTGTATGAAGGAGAATATTTTATTTCTATGCCAATGAATTTTGAAATCACCTATGGAGATAAAGAATTTATTCTAAACAGTTCTAAAATAAATGCTCACTTTAAAATTGAATAGATGAAAAAAGTTCTACCTGTTTTAGTCTTAATCTTTTTATGCTGCTAAAACAATGAGGTTATTTTTGATGTTTACCAAGGGTATTGCCCATGGCTAAGGTTATTACGTCCTTTCAGGGCTTTTTAATGCTATTTGTCTTTTCCACTTTAAGAAAACAATCAGCTATCGCAGTTATCATGCTTATCATTATTTCAGCTATACTTTTGGTGGAGGTGTTACCCATTCTCAACCATATGATTTTAGGTGGATGCCCCTTGATATTTGCCAATTCATAAAAGTCAGCATCAAAAGTTACAATTGTATAATTGTTTTGTTTTGCGTATTCCCAGATTTCCAAATCCCTGGCATTTTCCAATCCGAGCAACTTAACCTGTTTGGCTTCTGCGTAATGGTCTTTTAAAAGGTTAACTATCCGGAAAGAAACATTTTGGTCAAACAATACTTTCATCAAGCTACCCGGATTTTATGCTCCCTGTCAGCAGCATAGGCAAGACAGGCCTGGATATGTTCCTTGCTTATTTCGGGAAAATCTTCCATTATCTCTTCATAAATCATTCCATTGGCCAGCCAGCTTAGAACATCATATACCGCTATTCTACTTCCTTTAATGACTGGTTTTCCAAATCGGATATTGGGATCGATGGTGATATATGCTTTGTAATCTATTATTTATACATCCTTTTTCAGCAAGATATGAAAAAACAATGTCAGGGTTAAATATTTATGACCATCACTTACCTATTTTTTGACTAGTATTACCCTCGCTGATGTCCATCAGAAAATTAAATTTCGGAGGGAAATTGATGATAATTCAAGTGAATCTCAATGATGCTTAACCCATAGAAATCATATTAAAAGTTGGGCAGTAAAATTTACTTGCCGACCTTACGATTAATAGAGGAGTTCTTTTTAACCAAACAATTCCAGCAGCCCCTTAGTATCCAGAGACTTAAATAGCCCTTCCTCAGCCTGTTTTGAAGCGGTACCATTGGTAAGTTGATGAAAAGCCTGATAGTACATTTGATTGGTGTTCAGGAATTATTAAATACGCCAATCTCATAATTTTAATATTGGTATTGGGTGATATTGTACAATGAATGGGTAATGGTGGTCGGTATTTGGAAGGTTTACTTTTGTATGTTTGTAGATGTTTGATATCTTCATTCTGCTTATAGAACAAGTTACTACATGATGCTCCGGATACCTTTCCTTTTTATATTTTGTCTCTCCGTCCAATTGGTCCTTGGACAGGAGGATGCTCCGATAAGGCTGACAGGGTACGAACGAAATTATATTGGGATAGAAAGCGGCCTGTCCAATAATGCGGTAACGGCTATTTACCAGGACAAGAAGGGGTTCGTATGGATCGGTACCTACGATGGCCTGAACAGGTATGACGGATATGACTTTTTGGTGTTCAGGAATCAGCCTAGGGACAGTTCATCCTTGGTCCATAACCGGATCGTGAGCATTTACGGCCACCGGAACGAGGTATGGGTGGGCACCAAAAGAGGCCTCAGTGTTTATGATTACCACACAGGGAAGTTCCAAGCAAGGTATTACCTGGATCCCAAAACCAAGAGAAGGCATAAGCTCACGGCCAACATCAACGACATCACCGGTAGGCACGGCAAAATTGTAGTGGCTACGGCAGGACAGGGAGTGATGGTACGGACTGATGGCGGTCCACTATCAAGGGTTCCCTTGTGGGATGCAGGGGAACGGCATTATGATTACCATGCCCAGGGAACAGTAGTGGACAAGGACCAAAATATCTGGACCTTTATCCAAGGATATGGACTGGCCGTAAGGAAAAAGGAGGATTACTGCTTTAAGGTGGTATTAAAGGATATAAAAAGCGCCAACTGTATCGAGCTGGACAGCGAGGGGGATATTTGGATTGGCTCGGACTATGGCTTGGCCCGTTTCCATGTCCAAAAGAAGGATTGGTATTTATATCCAGCACAAATTACCAAAAACAAGATTACAGATATCATGAACGTCGCAGATGACGGACAGATATGGGTCGCCACGGATGGAAACGGGTTGCTGGTTTTGGAAAAGGGATCGAAAAAATCCTATTATCTGAAAGAAGGTACTGTCGCATCCGATTTGGTCAGCAATGCCGTATATGGCCTGGCCCTTGACCGACAGGGAAGGAAATGGGTAGGCACCCTGAGGGGAGGGATCAATATCCTTGAAAAGAAGCAAAACCGGTTCATTACCATCGATAACCCCGATAATCAGGAAAATGGCCTGCCGAGCGATTTTATCCTTTCTTTTTGTGAAACCAGTCGTGACAGCCTATGGGTCGGTACTGACGGAGGCGGAGTAAGCATATGGGACCGGAAGCGTGACCGGTTCACCAATTACCGCCACCATAGCGGAAAGCCGGGCTCTCTTCCAAATGATTTCGTAACGGCCATCGTGGAAGGGGAAAACAACCTGTGGCTTGCTACATACGGTGGGGGCGTTTGCAGGTATGATAGCGGAGCCGATACCTTCGTCCCCTATACCCTGAGCAACCCGGAGGGTATGGCTCATTGGTACATTTGGGTCCTGTTCAAGGACTGGTCAGGTGATTTGTGGGCGGCTACCTCAAACGGGGAAGGGCTCTATCGGTATAACAGTCGAAAGGACCGTTTTGACTTTGTGGACGTGGGGATATATGGGATCATCTCGATGGCCCAAGACCATAATGGGAATTACTGGGTAGGGACTTTTGACCATTTGGTGAAGCTCGACCTATCCAAGGAGCAGGACCATGAAGTAATCGATATAGGCTATCCTGTCAGGGATATCCTGTCCCTAGGGCCGGAAGACCTTTTGGTGGCTACCGAAGGCAGTGGGGTCTGGAGGCTCGACAGGGAGAGGGGGACTGTCAAAACCTATCTTCAGGAAGAGGGGCTGCCCAATAATTCGGTTCTGAAATTGGTGGGTGACGGACACGGAAAGGTTTGGATGAGCACCTACAGGGGGTTGGCAAAATTTGATCCCATAGGGGAAAAATTCACTAGTTTTTTTGCCTCTGACGGACTGCAGAGCAACCAGTTCAATTACAACGCCGGGACAAGGCTCTATGATGGGAAATTGGTCTTTGGTGGCATAAAGGGTTTTAACCTCATAGATCCCTTGCACCAAGAATGGGAAAGGAGTTTTCCCAGCATTCACCTTACCCAACTTAGGGTGAATAACCAACCAGGGCACCCTGACGGCAATACCATATTTTCCCTTGACAAGCTTGAACTACCATATGACCAATCCATGGTCTCCCTGGATTTTTTGGCATTGGAGTACGCACATCCCGAAAAGATAGAATACGCATACCACATGGAGGGTTGGGACGAGAAGTGGCACTTTGTCAAGAATTCCAGAATGGCCAATTATTCCAAGCTTAGGGAAGGGGAATATACTTTTCATGTTAGGGCAACTAATGCTCAGGGAGAATGGAGCCCCCAGGTGGTTTCGCTCCCTATTGTCATTCTGCCACCGTGGTACAGGACCTGGTGGGCCTATGGACTCTATATTGTCATTGTTGGGGGATTGGCAGGCATATTGGTCCTTTACCAAAGAAAACAGGACAAGCTGAAGTACCAGGTAAGCCTGTCTAGGGAAATGGCCCACAGGGAAAAGGAACTCAACGAAAAAAAAATGAATTTCTTCACCAATATATCCCATGAGTTCAGGTCTCCGTTGACTATGATTATCAACCCGTTAAGGGAGGTGATGTACGGGGAACGGAAACAGTTGGAAGCGGGGGCCGTTGAGGTGGTCTATAGGAACTCGAAAAGACTTCTAAGCCTGGTGGACCAACTGCTGCTCTTCAGGAAGGTTCAGACCGAAGTGGGGAATGTCAAAATGGTAAAGCTGGACGCCATTGGTCTTTGTAAGGAAGTGTTTACCTGTTTTATCCACCATGCCAAGGGGTTGGACATTTCCTATCAATTCCATGCAGACCTTGATTCCTTCGAACTTATAGCAGACCGGCAGAAATTGGAAATTGCGGTGTTTAATCTGGTATCCAATGCCCTGAAATTTGTGTCCCCTCATACGGGAAAGGTCTTGGTCAGTGCCATACAGGCCTCTAATAGGTTTATGGTAACGGTGGAGGACAACGGAAAGGGAATTGGAGAGCAGGACCGTGAAAGGATATTTGACCTGTTCTACCAGGGGAATTCCCAATCAGGGGCAAAGGGGTTTGGAATTGGACTCTATTTGGTGAAAAAGCTTGTTGAAGAGCATAAGGGATCCATTGACCTTACCTACAGCAAATGGGGAGGGGCAAAGTTTACCATTGGCTTGCCTACCGGTAAATCCCATGTCCCGGACGGCCTGGTCCATGAGGACGTTGGGGAACAAATGGTATTCCTGGAGGAACTGCTTGATTTTGAAAATAACCACATGCCCCAAAAAACGGAAACAGGGGACGGGCTGGTCACGATCACCGATGGAGTCGTGACGGCCAAAAAAAGGGTGCTGGCAGTCGATGATAATCCCCAGCTCCGCCAATATATCAAGAAAATTTTTGAAACACAGTTTCAAGTAGTGCTGGCAGAGAGTGCAGAGCAGGCACTTGAAATTGTGGAAGGACAAGAGATCGACCTGATAATTTCCGATGTGGTCATGAAAGGAATGAATGGTGTGGAGTTGTGCAAGGAGCTGAAATCCAGGGAGGAATATCGCTATATTCCAATGGTGCTCCTGACGGCCAGTGCCTCAGACAGCGTCAAGCTCAAAGGCATTGAAGTAGGAGCCGATGATTACATTACCAAACCCTTTGATAAAAATTACCTCATGGCCAGGGTAAAAGGGATACTGAGGCAGCAGGAATCGGTTCAGCGACATCTGCTGACATCGGTTTCCAAGAAACCCACGGACAGGAAACTATCCAAGGAAGACAAGGAATTTATCGATAAAATGGTAAAGGTAATCGAAGAAAATCTGGACAATGAAGAGTTTTCCATCCAAGTGCTGGCCGTTGACATGTGCATGAGCCATTCCATGTTGTACAGGAAAGTAAAATTGGCCACCGGTAAAACGGTCAACGAGATAATTCGCTTTGTGAGGTTAAGGGCGATCGCCACTACCCTGATCACCACCGATGCCCAGGTGAACGAAGCCGTATCAAGCGCCGGCTGGCACGACCTTAAATATTTTAGGAAACAGTTCAGCCAGCAATACGGCATGACCCCTTCGGCCTTTCAGAAAAAATATAAGGGAGCGGTTACCGAACGCCAGTATATCCTGAATGCAGGCTTTTTAAAATTATAGCCATAATATTGCCTGCAGGTTACCATTCAGGTACTTATGTTTCCCAAATGTTATTTTACCCCCCTTATTAGCCGAAAAAACCCCGCCCATTGTTGAGCTTTCCATGCCAAATTTGAAAAGATCGGGGAAGTAGTCCGGATCTTGGAATTTATTGTTTACCCAAAATACTGATGTAATGAGAAAACATTTACAGTGCATGGGCATTCTCTTGTTTGCCCAACTGCTACTGTTGCTGTTTCACGGTGCTGCTGCTTACGGGCAGCAAACTACCGTAAGCGGAACAGTGACCTCTGGGGAAGATGGAACCACCTTGCCTGGTGTGAATATCCTTTTAAAAGGTACCGGAAAGGGTACCATTTCGGATATCGATGGTAAGTACTCCATCACCGTGCCCTCCACGGGCACCTTGGTCTTTACCTTTATTGGCTATAAGTCCAGGGAAATGGCCATTGGGAACCGAACGGTGCTGGATGTCGAAATGAATCCAGACCTCCAGGCGTTGGACGAAGTAGTGGTAGTGGGATTTGGAGAGCAGAAGAAGGCGACCATGACAGGGGCGGTGGCCAGCATTGGAGACAAGGAGCTGGTACAGAGCCCAGTGGCCAATATCAGTAACTCCCTTGTAGGCCGGCTACCAGGGCTTATTGCCGTGCAGTCCAGTGGGGAACCCGGCTATGACCAATCCAGTTTGAAAATCCGGGGAATTGCTACCCTCAATACAGGGGCCGAATCAGATCCGCTGATCTTGGTGGACGGCGTTCAGCGTTCCAACCTTAACCAGATCGATCCGCATGAAATCGAAACTTTGAGTATCCTTAAGGATGCCTCTGCCACTGCGGTATTTGGGGTGCGGGGAGCCAATGGGGTGATCCTTATCACCACCAAAACCGGTAGCAAGGGAAAGCCCGAGATCAACTACACGGCCAATTTTGGGCTCCAAAGTCCAAATTCACTGCCAGATTTGCTGGACAGCTATCAGTATGCCATGCTGCGAAACGAAGCCAGCGTCAATTCCGGACAGGAACCTTACTTTAGTGAATCTTCGCTGGAACTGTACCGGAACGGGGGCGATCCCTACTTCCATCCAAATGTGGACTGGTTTGACCTTGTGCTAAAAGACTATTCTGCCCAACAACAACATAATTTTAATATCAGCGGGGGAACGGACAACACCCGGTACTTTGTATCCCTTGGATATTTTGACCAGAACGGAGCATATGATGTCCAAGATGTGCAGACAGCCTATTCGGCCAATCCAAAATTTAAGCGGTATAACTTCCGCTCCAATTTTGATATTGACTTCAATAAGGACTTTTCCGCTTCGGTAAAGCTCAGTGGCCAGTTTACCGATTCCAATTATCCAGGCTACGGGGCAGGAGAAATCTTTTTCAGGATCCTTAATTCCAATCCCATGATGAATCCCGGGGTCATTGAAGGGAAACTGATCTCCGGTGTGGAAGGGCTTCCTTCCAGCTCGGGAAGCCCGTTGGATGCCATTGTCAATAACGGCTACCAACGGAATTTCGGGAGTACCATGAACACCAATGTGAGCCTAAAGCACAAGTTGGGCTTTATTACAGAGGGATTGAGCGTACGGGGGATGGTGGCCTATGACAACTACTACCAGCATAATGTGAGCAGGAGTAAGGAAAGCATGAAATACCGGATCGTAAAGGATCCAGAAGACCCTACCCAACCGGTGTTTTTGCCCCAGGGGATGGATGCGCCGTTTTCCTTTGGTGAAAGCTATGGAAGGAACAGAAAGACCTATTTTGAAGGGGCTGTGGACTACACGCGCAGTTTTGGGCAACACAACATCACTGGTATGGCCCTTTATATGCAGGAACGCTATACCGCTCCCGGACAGGAATACAACGTGCCCAGAGGCTATCAGGGGCTGGTCGGAAGGGTGACCTATAACTATAAGGAAAAGTACCTTTCCGAATTCAACATGGGCTATAATGGTTCGGAAAACTTTCCAGAAGGCAAGCGGTTCGGTTTTTTCCCTTCCTTTTCCTTGGGCTGGGTGCTGACCGAAGAGTCCTTCATACCAACGGGAGATTTCTTGTCTTATATCAAGATACGTGGTTCGTATGGTGAAGTAGGGAACGACAAGATCGGCGGGGCTCGGTTCCTTTACCTGCCATCAGTCTTCTATCCCAACAGTGGAGGGTACCATTTTGGCCAATATGGAAACAATTACCAGTGGTATTCCGGATCCCAGGAAGGCCGAGTGGGCAATCCTGATGTTACTTGGGAGAGGGCAAAGAAATTCAACCTTGGGATAGAGACCGGTTTTTTTGAGGACAAGCTCCGGATCAATGCCGATATCTTTGCCGAAAAAAGGGACAATATCCTCTGGTACCTGGGTACCGTGCCTGATTTGGTGCAGGCTGACCTGCCCCCAGTGAACATAGGTAAAGTGGAAAACAAAGGTTTTGAACTGGAAGTGAACTTCAACGACCAAATCGGGGAATTCAAATACTGGGTAAAGTCTAATTATTCCCTGGCCAAAAACAAGATCCTGTACATGGACGAGCCCAATAGGGCCCATGAATGGCTGCAGCGTACCGGGCATCCGGTAGGTCAATACTGGGGATTGCAAAGCGATGGTTTTTACAATACCGAAGAAGAGCTCGCATCGGCCCCGACATCGGCATTTACGGCCGAACTCCAAGTAGGGGATATCCGCTATATAGACCAAAATGATGACGGTACCATCGACCAGTACGATGAAGTGCCCATCGGGAATTCAAATTTCCCACAGGTCATCTATGGGCTTTCCTTTGGAGGACAGTACAAGGGCTTTGATTTTTCGGTGCTGTTCCAAGGTGCCGACAGGGTGTCCACTTACATCGACCAGATGGGTGCCTGGGCATTTGATACCGATTGGCGGAATGCCACTTCCCGGCACTTGGAACGTTGGACGCAAGAGCGGTATGAGCAGAACCTTCCCATTACCTATCCGCGGGTGGAACTGTCCCCCACATCAGGGAAGCATAATTACCGACCTTCTGATTTTTGGTTGGAGGATGCCAGCTATATCCGCTTGAAAAATGCGGAGATCGCTTATAATTTCCAAAGCCGTTTTTTGAACAGGCTCGGAGTGACCAACCTTCGGGTATTTGCCAATGGTAACAACCTGTTGACCTGGAGCGATATGGTGAATTTTGACCCTGAAGCACCTGCAGGAAGGGGTGGTTTTTACCCTCAGATGCGGGTGTACAACTTGGGACTGAACGTCCGCTTTTAACCGTAAACCTTAAGATGATGAAAGCCATAAAAAGAACGATATTATATATGGGAATGGCCACAGCCTGTTTGCTGTCGTATTCCTGCGATGATGAATTTTTGGGCAAGCCAGAAAGCAATGATGTATCCATAGAGGACATCTTTTCCAATAGGGTGCAGGCCGAATCCTTCCTTTGGGAAACCTATAACAGCTGTATGCCACTTGGATTTCCCATTGATTGGGGAAAGCACAATGGTATGTATGCTTCCATGTTGATGGCCGCAAGTGACGAAGGGGACGTGTACGACACTTGGCCTTCCTCAAATGACCATAACACTGGGGTCTGGAGTACCGCCGACAACAGGGAAGACGATTTTGGCACACACTACAAGGGGATAAGGAACACTTGGATTTTTATCGAAAATGTGGACATGGTACCCGATATTCCCGATAGTGAAAAACAACAGCTAAAAGCTGAGGCGATGGTTCTGATGGGCCTCCAATACCATGAACTCATGAAACGGTATGGGGCAGTGCCATTGGTGACCGAAGTGCTGAGTGCCTCTGGGGACATCATGCTACCGAGAAATACCTATGGAGAATGTGTCGAATTTATCGTCAATAATTGTGAAGCTGCCGCCGAGGTACTTCCAGACAGCTATCCTTCGGAATTCATGGGGCGGATTACCAGAGGGGTGGCCCTGGCACTCAAGGCACGGGTACTGTTGTACGCGGCCAGTCCATTGCACAATACCGACGCACCCTATCTGCCGGGGGAGGAAACCCTGACCGGCTATGGGGATTATGATGCGCAACGGTGGCAAAGAGCGGCAGTGGCCAACAAGGCCGTTCTTGATTGGGCAGCTGAGAACGGGACCCACCTGGTACGGGCTTCGGAAGATCCGGCAGCCAATTATCGAGAGGCCGTAGAGGTACAGGGCAATCCGGAGATGTTGCTAGCCAACCAGTCCAATGGATGGTGGGGTGCATGGAGCCCCATGTTTCAGCAATTTGTCATGCCCCGAGGGATCTACGGAGGATGGTATGGACACGGAGTGACCCTGAACCACGCCAACCAATACCATACCCTTTCAGGGGAGGATCAGGTATGGGAAGACCAGGGCAGCTATGCCGAATTTACCTCCAAAATGCAGGCCATGGAGCCTCGCTTCCAGTATTCTGTGTTCTATTCCGGGTCAAAATGGAACGATGAGATTGGGACGAGGGAATTTTTTAGGCGCACGGACGGCACCTGGTCGGACGGTGCCCCGGTCAATGGAGTAGGCTACATGAAAAAGTACTTGGGAAGGGGCAACTGGAGCGGTGGCCAGTTCCATTGGATGGTCTTCCGTCTGGCGGAGTTTTACCTGAATTATGCAGAGGCCCTAAACGAAGCCAGTCCCTTGGATCCGATGGCCATCGAAGCGCTGAATGCCATCAAGGAAAGGGCAGGTATTCCGGCCATAGATGCCGCAGACCCACGCTACAATACCCAGGATAAGCTTAGGGAAGAAATCAAACGGGAAAGGGCCATTGAACTGGCCTTCGAGGAACACCGGTTTTTTGACGTGAGGAGATGTAGGATTGCAGGGCAAGAGGGAGTCATGAGCGGCCAGATGTGGGGACTAAACCTTTATGAACAGGAAGCCGGGAACTTGGTGTACCGTAGGGAGCCATTTGAGTCTCGGGTATGGGAGGACCGTATGTACCTGTACCCAATCCCGCAGAGTGAAATCGATAAAGGTTACCTACAGCAAAATCCAGGTTGGTAAGGGAAATGCAACCTAAGGCATTTCCAGGAAATCGTTAAATCTGAAATACCAAAATCCATGAAAAATTCATTAATCAGCTATATAAAACAACCGGGAACTCGGATGATGGCAGCGGGGTGCCTGTTGGCAGCATCCGTTACCTTTTCTTTTCCTTCCATGTCCCAGTCCATGGCTCCAAGCATTGCAATGGAGCGGGATTCGATAAAAAAGGAAAATACCGCAATCCCCGCTTCCTATGAAAGGAACACCCATATTGCTTATGGTACCGAACGGGCACTCCGGGTTACGGGATCGATGGCAACCATAAACGGTGAGTCCTTGCAGAAAACCTTTGTGCCCACCCTGAGCAATACGCTCTTTGGCCGGCTCCCTGGCCTTACGGTCATGCACGGTTCGGGGGAACCGGGCTATGACGAGCCCAATCTATTGGTCAGGGGCCTAGGGACCATGAACGATGCCACTCCCTTGGTCATGGTAGATGGTTTTGAGGCTTCATTTGACCAGCTTTCTGCCTATGAAATCGAAAGTGTATCCGTA
Source organism: Echinicola rosea (assembly GCF_005281475.1). Lineage (NCBI taxonomy): Bacteria > Pseudomonadati > Bacteroidota > Cytophagia > Cytophagales > Cyclobacteriaceae > Echinicola > Echinicola rosea. The sequence goes on from NZ_CP040106.1 coordinate 3,128,791, forward strand.
CTCAAGGATGCCGCAGCAGTAGCACTGTACGGTATGAGGGGAGCCAATGGCGTATTGCTGGTGACGACCAAGAGGGGAAGTGCAGGGGATACACAGATCCGTTTTACCGCAAGGACAGGGTTCCAAAAACCCACCAGGTTGCCCGATTTTGTCAATGCCTCCCAATATGCCAGCCTTTATAACGAAGCCCTTTCAAACGATGGCCTCCCTTTGCGGTATTCGGAAGAACAGTTAGAAGGCTACCGCAACGGGGCAGATACCTACCTTTATCCAGATGTCAACTGGTACGATCAGGTGTTGCAGCAAAGTGCTCCCATAAGCGATTATAACCTTTCTTTTTCCGGGGGGAGTGAAAATACGCGTTATTTTATCCTGTTGGGCTACCTGCAGAACCAAGGGCTGTACGCTAATACCGATGGGGACAGGAAGGAAAATTCCAATGCCCATTTTGAACGGGTGAATTTCAGGTCAAATATCGATATAGCCCTTTCTCCAAAAGTGGCTGCATCCCTGGATTTTGGAGGAAGAATAGAAGACCGGTATTTTCCAAACTATAATGGTGCAGCCCTATGGGAAAACATGGCCCGCTATCCGGCAGGTGCATTTCCGGTAAGGAATCCCGATGGTTCTTGGGGAGGGAACACCATTTATCCGGATAATCCCGTAGCCTCCGTACTGGGCAGGGGATATACTTCCTCACATGACAGAAACATCATGGCAAACCTCAGGCTTTCTGAGGACTTGGGGGATTTTGTTCCCGGCCTGCGGTTTTCCCAGGCACTGGGGATCAATAATTGGCATCGCGGGAATTACAACCGGACCAGGAACCTGGCGTTTTACGAACTTTTGCCCGGAGAGGGCACAGAGGATTACCGCTATATCCAGCGGGGGCTGGACACAGGTTTTACCGTGGACGAAAGCGGGAATGACCAATGGAACAGGTTGAGTGTACAGGTGGGATTGGACTATCGCAAAAATTGGGACAGCAGTGAGCTTTCGGCCATGCTCATGTACCATCAGGACGTACTCTTCGTAGGAGGAAACAATGTGCCCTACGCACAGCAACGTCTCATGGGAAGGTTGTCATATGGTGTGAAGGATACCTATTTCACCGAACTTGCCTTTTCTTATAGCGGTTCGGAGCGGTTTGAAAAAGGGAGCCGGTTTGGGTTCTTCCCGGCCCTGTCGGCAGCTTGGCTGGTCAGCAATGAGGACTTCATGAAAGGGAACAATGTGCTTACATTTCTTAAAGCCCGTGCCTCGGTAGGCCTTGTCGGCAATGACCAATTTGGCGGAAGCCGGTTTGCCTATACCCAGGATTTCTACTATTCGGGGGACTACAGGCTCGGGGCGGACAACAATTCCATCGGCACCATTGTGGAGGGGCCCTTGGCAAACCCCGATATCGGATGGGAAAAGGACCTTAAGTTCAACTTTGGCTTGGATGGGCAATTGTTCAAAAAACTCGATGTCAATCTTGACCTGTTTTACAACCGGCGCAATAATATCCCCATTGATGGCTCCAATATCTTCCCAGGTTACCTGGGCGTAACGGCTCCCTACCTGAATTATGGCACCGTGCATAATAGGGGCTTTGAGGTCAACCTGCTTTATAAAGGTAATTTCCGCAATGGTGGATACTACCTTGGCGGTAGTGTATCCTATGCGAAAAACAAGATTATGGATATGCAGGAAATGACCTATCCCGAATCCTATATGCAGCGGACAGGCCACCCCATAGGGCAGCCTTTTGGCTGGTTGTCAGATGGCTTTTACCAAGAGGATGATTTCAACGCCGATGGCAGTCTTCGGGACGGGGTGGTGTCGTCGGCCTTTGCACCGGTCAGGCCAGGCGATATAAAATATAGGGACCTGAACGGTGACGGAACCGTCGACCAAAACGATGAGACGTCCATTGGTAACCCTTGGCAACCCATGGTAAACTATTCCTTTACCCTGGGGATGAACTACAAGGGATTTGATCTGGAAGCGCTGTTCTACGGATTGGCAGGAAGGGATGTGGCCCTTAACGGGACCTATTTCTGGGCCCTCCAGGACGACGCCAATATCGGTGTGAATGCCTTGGGGAGATGGACGCCCGAAACAGCCGGATCGGCCACATATCCACGGTTGACCACACTTTCCGATCCACACAATTACCGGCCTTCGGATTTTTGGCAGGAATCGGGGAATGTCCTGCGCTTGAGGAATGTGGAGCTAGGCTATACCCTCCCCGAAAGCCTGACAGAAAAAATCAGCGTGGATAGGGTAAGGGTGTTTGCCAATGCGGTAAACATGTTGACCTGGGACAAAATGGAAATGGTAGATCCGGAAAGTTACGGGGGATATCCACCGTTAAAGTCATTTAATTTAGGATTGAGTGTCCAGTTTTAAACCGATAAACCCGCAATGATGATGAACATAAAACAAATGATACCGATGTTGGCACTGTTGCTTGCCTGTGCATGTGTGGAAGATGTGCTGGACAGGAGAATGGATACCAATTATACCGAGGAACAGGTGTTTTCCTCCTATACCACTATAAGGAATTTTGGAATAGGCATTTACAGCCACCTTCCGGCGGGCTTTGACCGTTTTGGTGGGGGCACACTGGCCTCGGCAACCGATGACGCCCTGCATTCCGGACAGGATGGCCAAGTGCAACAATTGGCACAGGGCAATTGGGGCGTCTTTTCCAACCCTGATGACCAATGGGGAAACCTATATGATGGGATCAGAAAGGCCAACCTGTTTCTGGAAAATTCCGTGGACTTTGAAAATACCATCCTGCGCGATACCATTACAGAACAGGGCAAGCAGACCTATCAGACACAGGTAAACGACCTGGGATGGTTAAGGGCAGAGGCACATTTTCTAAAGGCTTTCTTTTACTTTGAGCTGACCAAAAGGTACGGAGAAGTGCCCATTATTGAAGAGGTGTTGGACCTAGAGGACGTGGCAGGATATGAGCGCCGTCCGTATGGGGAGTGTGTGGATCATATGCTGTCCGAACTGGACCTGGCTATGGAAGGAATGAGGGACACTTGGGAAGGATATGACGAAAACAGGATGTTGGGCAGGGCGACCACTGGAGCAGCGATGGCACTTAAGGCAAGGATCCTACTGTATGCAGCCAGTCCGCTCCACAATCCGGAAAATGACCTGTCCAAATGGCAAAGTGCGGCCCAAGCGGCATATGAGGTGATCAACAGTGGCAGGTATGGGTTGTTTGATAACTATGGCAACCTGTTCAGGAGCAGTGACAATACAGAGATCATTCTTTCTCGCCGATATGCGGCCTCGAATTCCCTGGAGCGGAGCATGTATCCTGTAGGGTTTACCGGAGCATTGGGCGGCACCAATCCCTCCCAAAACCTGGTGGATGCCTATCAGACCATTAATGGCCTTTCCATCACTGAGGATGAACGTTACGACCCCCAACACCCTTATCAAAATAGGGATCCCCGCTTGCAGATGTCCATCCTGACACATGGGGCAAGCTACAAGGGCCGACCCTTGGAAATTTGGCGAGGGGGACTGGATGGTCCGGGAAGGGCCAGGGCTACCAAAACGGGATATTACCAGAAGAAATATGTGGATGAAAACCTCGACCTTCTGCAGAACAGGACCAGTGTCCACGCCTGGATTTATTTCAGGTATGGAGAGATATTGTTGAACTATGCCGAAGCCATGAACGAGGTACATGGTCCTGATGGAACTTCGGAAATGATGCCCTGGTCAGCAAGAGAGTCACTGAACGCGTTAAGAGCACGGCCCGGCGTAGGGATGCCCCCTGTAACCGCTGACAGCAAGGAAGCGTTTCGCACCATGGTCAGGAACGAACGAAGGGTGGAACTGGCATTTGAGGAGCATCGGTACTGGGACGTGAGAAGGTGGATGACTGGAATGGACCACTTCAACAGCGCTGTACGAGGAGTACAAGTGGAAAAAATCTCCGAGAACGAGTTCTCTTTGGAATACGTGGAGGTGGATGACCGTTTCTTTGCCCCTCAAATGAACCTCTATCCCATCCAAGCGGAAGAAATCAACAAGTCTAAAGGAAGCCTTTCCCAGACACCTGGATGGTAACCGTAATAACCTTGAAACCATAAAGATAATGATAAAGACTACCATACTGGCAATGGCCTGTTTGATCAGCATCACAGCGTTAGGTCAGCACGCAAAACAGCAGCACTTTTCTCCTGGAAAGATATGGGAGGATACGGAAGGAACACATATTAATGCCCATGGTGGCGGTGTGCTTTTCTATAACGGGACCTACTATTGGTTTGGAGAACATAAGACTGCCGGCAGAGGCGGAAACAGGGCCAATGTGGGCGTGAGGTGCTATTCATCCCAAGACCTTTATAACTGGACCGATGAGGGGGTAGCCCTGCCAGTCGCAGCCGAAGGAAGCGGTTCGGACATTGAAAAAGGGAGCGTCATTGAAAGGCCAAAGGTCATCTATAATGCTTCCACTGGGAAATTTGTGATGTGGTTCCATCTTGAACTCAAAGATCAGGGCTATAATGCCGCACGTACAGGGGTGGCCGTCAGTGACCGACCGGAAGGTCCCTATACCTTCCTGAGGTCACTACGGCCCAATGCCGGGACCTGGCCGGTAAATTTTCCCGAACCTTGGAAATCTAAAGAAGTGACCGAAGCGGACCTGGAAGCTTGGAGTCCTACATGGAAAAAGGAAGTGGCCGAGGGCTTGTTTATCAGACGGGATTTCGGTACCGGGCAGATGTCGAGGGACATGGGACTTTTTGTCGATGATGACGGAAAGGCCTACCATATCCATTCCGCAGAAGAAAACCTCACCCTGCACATTTCAGAGCTGACTGATGACTACCTAGGATTTACTGGGAAATGGGCAGTGATGGAACCGGCCGGCCATAACGAAGCACCTGCACTCTTCAAAAAGGACGGGAAATACTATATGATCACCTCAGGCTGTACCGGGTGGGATCCCAATGCGGCACGTTCCTTTGTGGCAGATCACATCATGGGGCCATGGAAGTCCTTGGGGAACCCCGCAAAAGGGGAAGGGGCCTCCATAACCTTCGATTCCCAAAGTACCTATATCCTTCCTGTCCAGGGCAAGGAAGATGCCTTTATCTTTATGGGCGATCGTTGGGAACCGAAAAATGCCATTGATGGCAGGTATGTCTGGTTGCCCATTGAATTTAACGATGGGAAGCCAGAGCTGACATGGCGTGAGAAGTGGTCTTTGGATTTCTTCGATCAATAAACGAACAATTACTATCATAAACCTATTAGACCAATGAGAAGAATATTTTCTATCCAGCTAGGAGCAATATGTAGTGCCTGGCTTCTTACAGGGTGTGCCAGCGGAAATGCCTCGAACAATTCAACCGAAACCCCTGACTCACCTTACCAAGGGTATGAGTTGGTATGGCAAGATGAATTTGATATCGATGGAAAGCCTGACAGCAGGTTCTGGTCCTACGAGGAGGGCTTTGTCCGGAACCGGGAACTGCAATGGTACCAAAGGGACAATGCCAATGTAAAGGGAGGGTTCCTAGTGATTGAAGGGAAAAGAGAACAGGTACCCAATACTGGCTATGAAGAAAATAGCAGGGACTGGAAGAAAAACAGGCCCCATTCCGAATACACTTCCGCCAGCATCAATACGGCCGGAAAAAAGACCTTTCAATATGGAATAGTAGAGGTAAGAGCCAAGCTGGATACTGCACTGGGCATGTGGCCTGCCATATGGACCCTGGGAGAATCAAAGGGCTGGCCAGCCAATGGGGAAGTGGATATCATGGAGTATTACCGCGTCGATGGACAATCGACCATTTTGGCAAACGCCGCCTGGGCACACGAACAAAAAAGAGCGGCTTGGGATGAAGCAAAGGTGCCCTTTTCGGAATTTTTGAAAAAAGATCCCAGTTGGCCGGAAAAGTTTCACATCTGGAAAATGGAGTGGACACCTGAAACTATCCGTCTTTCCCTGGACGGGGAGTTGCTCAACGAAATAGACTTGGCCACCACATTGAACCCAGATGGCAGCAACCCCTTTCACCAGCCCCATTATATTCTGTTGAATCTGGCCATTGGCTCGAATGGTGGCGATCCTGCCAAAACCGACTTTCCAAAAGAGTATCTTGTGGACTATGTTAGGGTGTACCAAAAAAAGTGAATGGGGAAGATTGTTGGTTAGTGGGGAATGCTTTAAGGTCATGAAAGGAGTATGCCTCAAGCAAACTTCTTTCATGACTTTTTAAGCTGTTCATTAACAGGGTGGCTTAAAAGTATTTGATTATATATCATGGTTTTTTAGTGCTGGATAACAGGTTTGGTCGTACAAAAAAAATACCGCTATTTCTTTGAACTTGATTCCCTGACTATCAATTCAGTCTTTAGGGTGACGATTTCCGATTCGATCAAATCCTCTCCATCTTCTTCAATTTGCCTGATAAGAAGTTTGGCAGCTGCTTGGCCCATTTCGAATGCCCGGTCGTTCACCGACGATAGGTTGGGCTCAATGATCTTGGAAATGGGGTAATTACTGAAGCCAACAACAGCCACTTGGTCAGGGACCTTGAACCCATTTTTTTGGAATACCTGAATGGCACTGACTGCAGTATAGTCATTGGAACAAAAAATACCATCTGGCTTGACAGGGTGGGATAGGAGTGCTCTTGCTGCGGAAAGACCTTCGTCATAGGTTAAACCTTTTGTAAACTGGATGAATTCGGACGAAACCTCAAGATGGTGGTTTTCCAAAGCTTTTCTAAAGCCTTCATACCTGGATTTGAAAATCCCGGTTGTTTGGGGACCACCAATATGGGCTATGTTTTTACACCCCTTCTCGATCAAATGCTCGGTGGCCCGCAATGAAGATTCGAAATCATTGATGATCACTTTGTTCGCTTCAAACCCAATGGGTACGCGGTCGTAAAACACCATGGGCATTTTCATTTTTTTTAGTTTCTTAAAGTGGTCTATGCCCCTTGTTTCGGCTCCCTGGCATATGATCACCCCTGCAAACATATTGTTCTGCAACGTTTCTGTAATTCGTTTTTCCCGTTTAAACGAGTTTCTGCTTTGGAAGATCGTTACGTTGTAACCCGACTTGTGTGCATATTCCTCTATTCCGCTGATGACAAGGGAATGGAAGTGGATGTCTATTTGAGGCACAATTACTCCGATGGCAAGTGTTTTGCTTTTTCTGAAACTCGAGGCAATGGAATTCCGCGTAAATCCCAGTTCAACAGCTTTTTGCTTGACCCTTTCCTTCGTTTCTGGGCTTATTCCAGGATGGTCGTCCAAGGCCCGTGAAATCGTAGAAACAGCGAGGCCCAGTTCTTTTGACAAATCCTTTAAGGTAATTCTTCTTTTATTCATGGAAAACTTTCGGCAAACGTTTGCAATATAAGCATTATTTTTCAGGGTTCTATGTGGTTTACTGTGGGTAACTGGTTTAACCTTATTGCTCAGATTCAGTCTGGTTTTCATTTTTACTGTTGTTACTTTTTTTTCTACAGGTAAAAAAAGTAAAAAAAACGCCGCTGTGTAGCTATTGAGCTAAAATTAAACCCCGCCCTCATGCAGGCAAACTCCTCTTGTTTAGCCACCAGCCACCTTTATTCTCATCACTTCGTCAAACAAGCCTACCTCTTTTTCCACGCGCTTGTTTTATTTCTTTACGCCCAATAGCTGCAAGGCGGATAAAATCTATCAGGCTATTTCATTATAAGAGAAAAGGCTAATGGAGGAATAATTTACCCACTATAATCCGCATAGAACCTTTTTCAGAAAGGGCTTTTGCATAAACTTGCTGAGGCGAAATCGCTCTTTCCAGAATGAAGCTCAGGACGACTATAGCGCTAAACTTCCCTTAACTTCATAGCAATGAGCCCATTAAAGGAGAAATCACTTCGGTTGAGAAGAAGCAATCTTCCGATTTTTCAATCTTACAACTTCCCAATCCTATTATTAAGCTCCCCTCAACCTTCTGACTGATCCAAGAAGAGTCAGGCCCACATCTTTCGGCGGGGAGCCAAAAAGGGATTTTCCCGAAACTGGCCATAAATGCTCCCATTCCACGCGGCAACCCTGCTGTATTACCATTTGGATAAATAAATATGAAAAATATATGCAAACGTTTGCTATTGTTTTGCATTGAGTTTACATTTGGATAATACGATTTTGATAATTCTTCTGATAACATTTTAATCCAAATTCTATGGGGCATTTTAACAGGTTTGTACAGGCCAAACCATGGTTTTCAGTAATGATTATTCTATTAAATATGGTATGGTCTTTTAGTTTGTTTGCGCAAGGGGAAAATGTGGCAGGAGTGGTAAAGGACGGGGAGAATGGGGAGCCTTTGATCGGGGTATCTGTGTTAGTAAAAGGTACTTCCAAAGGCGTGGTCACCGATTTGGATGGGGCTTATTCTATTCAGGGCGTGTCTATGGAAGATGTGTTGATTTTCTCTTATTTGGGGTATTCCACGAAAGAAATCCCCATTAGTGGGCAGTCAGTACTTGATGTGACACTTGTTTCAAGCGCAAGTGATTTGGACGAGGTGGTCATCGTCGGGTATGGTGTCCAGGAAAAAAGAAACCTGACGGGGTCTATTGCCTCTGTGGGAAGCGATGAGGTGCGCAAAACAAATATGCAGGATCCCATATCGCTTTTGCAGGGAAGGGCGGCCGGAGTTCAAGTAACATCCAATTCCGGGGCACCTGGGGGAGGCATGACAATCAATATCAGGGGAAGTTCCTCTCTCAATGCCGGGAACAGTCCCTTATATGTGGTGGATGGAGTACCGATCGAAGCCAACGTAACGTCTTCCTTAAATGGCTCAGAGAATTTCGGCCTCAACCCATTGGCAGCCATCAACCCAGCGGATATTGAATCAATTGAAGTATTGAAAGATGCTTCCTCAACGGCCATATACGGTTCCAGGGCGGCCAATGGGGTTGTGTTGATCACTACAAAAAGGGGCAAGGATGGCAAGGCGCAAATTACATTGAACGTACATTCAGGAGTGAGCCAAATCACCAGAAAGCTGGATGTGCTCAATGCCAGCCAATATCGGAGTGCCGTACTCGATTCCTATGCCAATTCCGCTGATGGCCGGGAGCCGATTTTTGCAGTCGTCGATTCATTGAGCGCTACAAACAATGGGGATGTGGATTGGCAAAGTGAACTGCTGAGAAAAGCCGTTCAGACAAATGTGGACCTGTCCGTTCAGGGAGGATCTGAAAATGTCAAGTACGCTTGGAGCTCCTCGTTTTTGGATCAGGACGGTATCGTCCTCAACTCGAATTACCGTAGGATCACTTCCCGGCTCAATGTGGATTTCAATGTAAACGATCGCCTCACGGTGGGCCAAAGTATTTCATACTCAAACGGTGTGAACAACAGGATCAATGCCGCAGGTACGGGCAACCTGAGCATCATCCGCGAATTGCTTATTCGGCCTCCATCTTATTCGATGTACCTTCCGGATGGCTCCATCAATGGGTACCAGTTTGGAAAACGGAACCCGGTGGGGCTTGCGGAGCTGTCCACTAACCTCAATAAAACCAACCGGATAATTGCCGGACAATACTTTGAGTACAAATTGGCCGAAGGCCTGAAGTTTAGGACTTCTGTCAACGTGGACTTCCTTTCCATGAAAGAGGACACGTTTATTCCCTCAACCCTGGATTATCGGGAGGGGTACAATACCGGCTCGGTAAGATCAACCAATAACCTGACCTGGTCCAATGAAAACATAGTGACCTACCAAAAGCAAATTTATGGAAAACACAATTTGGGTGGACTTTTGGGATTCAGTTATCAGGATTGGGACTATGAACGAACAGGTTTGGACGGGATGTTTTTTCCCAGCGATGACATCCGAACCCTAAACGGGGCGGGGACCATTTCCAACCAAGGTGTGAACATCGCCACGTCACATTCCCTGCTGTCTTACTTTGGAAGGGTTTCTTATGACTATGACCGGAGGTACCTTTTCGAAGCCAATTTAAGGGCAGATGGGTCCTCCCGGTTTGGAAGTGAAAACCGATTTGGATTCTTTCCTTCGGCTTCTGTCGGTTGGAGGTTTTCCGATGAACCATTTTTGAGTGGTGCAGGAGTGCTTGATGATGGCAAGTTGCGCTTTAGTGCCGGTCAGACAGGTAACGAGGCCATTGGAAATTACACTTCACAAGGTGAGTTCATGGTGGGAACCAACTACTTGGATTATTCGGGAGCTGCCCCTACTGTTATGCCCAATTCGGGGTTGTCCTGGGAAACCACCACACAGTATAATGCGGGAATAGATCTGGCCTTTTGGCAGGGACGGCTGGGTCTGACCGTAGATGCATACATCAAGGATACAAAAGACCTGCTCTATAACGTGCCCATACCAAGGGAAACTGGCTTTGGTTACATCACCCAAAATATCGGAAAGATCCAGAACAAGGGAATCGAAGTGGTGCTCAACACACACAATGTGACCACCCGGCATTTCAACTGGAGTACTAGCCTTAATATTAGTAAGAATACCAATGTCATCAAGGAATTGCCAGAAGAACTGTTGACCAATGGGTTTATCCAAAACGGAAATTACCATATTCTCCAGGAAGGTTTTCCGATCGGTACGTTTTACGGATGGCGATTTGATGGTGTTTATGCCAGGGATGAAGACAATGTCAACGGCATCACCAACGGAACCCAAGGGCCTGTATTTGAAGGAGGTGACCCTATTTGGCATGACCTTAACGGTGATAATGTGATCGATCAAAATGACAGACAGATAATTGGTGATGCAACGCCGGATTTTTTCGGGGGGATCACCAACGACCTTTCCTACAAAAACTTCAGCCTGAGCTTTATGTTTCAATTTTCCTATGGTGGGGAGATCTACAGTGAGATCAACCACCAGCGCAATTCGATTGTACGGTACAACAACCTGTCCACAGCTGCACTAAACAGATGGAGAGAGCAGGGAGACATCACGGATTTTCCCAAGCCGGTACAGGATGATCCATTGCAGAGTGATAGCAGGATACAGAGCAGATGGGTTGAAGATGGTTCATACATTAAACTGAAGAATGTCAACTTCCGCTACTCCTTTCCACTGGAGTTGGTCAACCGTATTGGGCTGTCCCGGCTGGATGCCTATGTGACAGGAACCAACCTGGTCACATGGACAGATTACACGGGATTTGATCCTGATGTCAGTTCGTACAGTGGACTGAGAATAGGAGTGGATGAGGGATCATACCCCCAAAGCAGAACGGTGATCGTAGGCTTATCAATTGGACTGTAAATGAAAAAACTTATGAAAATTAGCAGGAATATCTTTATGTCAATGTTGACGCTCGTTTTCTTCTCATGTGCAGAGAATTTGCTGGAAAAAGAGCCGGTCAGTAGTTTTTCCGCCCAGGGATTTTATAAGACTTCGAGTGATGCACAGTCCGGGGTGTATGGGATATACGATGCCGCACAGTCCGCCTTCTCCCTGAACTTTTCCCTATGGGGAGAGGGGAGGGCGGATGCGGTCAGTACCAACCAGTCCGGAGATCCTTTTTTGCTCCAGGAAAACAACCTGAACCCCACATTGAACTCGGCCAGATGGGATAACCTCTATGAGACCATCAGCAGGGCCAATTATGCCATTAAATATGTTCCCCCTGTATTTGAGGAAGGAGAAGAGTTTGGCTTACAGTTAGTGGGGCAAGCCAGGGCCTTGAGGGCTTTGTGCTATTTCTATGCCGTACGGGTGTGGGGCGACGTGCCGTTGATTTTGGAGCCTTATGAAAGTGTCCAGCAGGACCTGTTCAATACGCGCACCGATGCCGAAACCATCCTCGATCGCATGGAGGAAGACCTTTTATTTGCCGCTGAGCATTGTAGGGCTAGTTTTGGGGGCGAAAGGGATCGGAATCTGATTACCCAAGGAGGTGCCAATGCCTTGTTGGTCCAGCTGTATATGTGGCGAGGAGAATATACCAGTGCCATTGCAGCGGCAGAAAAAGTTATGGATAACTCATTGTACCAGTTGGTATCCATCAATGACTGGTCAAAAATCTTTACGCAAGGGTACTCTAACGAAAGCATTTTTGAAATAGGCTACAATGAAGTGCAGACCAATTCCCTTCGTGTACTGTACGCATTGGGTTCGGACAGTAATTTCTTCCCCAGTGAATCCTTTCGAAACTCATTTGAGGAAAGTGACCAAAGGCAAGCCCTCATATATGATGTAACGGCTGCCCAGCCTCGAAAGATCTGGAAGTTTTTTGGAGAGGGCTTCAATGACGAAAGTCCCGATCCATCTGCAAACAATATTGTTATGGTCAGGCTGGCAGATATCATATTGCTGAAAGCGGAAGCCCATAACCAACTGGGAGAGGTCGATGAGGCCTTAGCCTTGCTGAATACCATTCGGGCCAGGGCGGGGTTGGAAAGTCTTACCTTGAACTCTGCCCAGACTCTTTATGGAAACCTGGAGACTGCCATTTTGCACGAGCGCTCGATCGAACTTTGTTTTGAGGGACATCGGTGGTTTGACCTGGTGAGGACAGGGAAAGCCATGGAGGTAATGGGGCCCATCAACGGCTTGAGCCAAGAGGCAAATTTAGTATGGCCTTTACATCAGGACGCCATTAACAGGAATCCGAACTTGGTTCAAAATGGGTTTTATGATTAAAGCTTTTTGCCAAAATTTTCAACGCAAAAACCAAAAGGAATGAAGAGTTTACCGATAAAAATAAATGGAGCCATACTTGCGCTCATCCTTGCCGGAGCGGTGATTTACGGCTGCACGGTCCAAGAGGACTTTGACTACCAGCCGGCAGGCACCACTGGAAAGCTGGGGGTGTCAGCATTGGAGTATTTCCAATCGCACGAATCGTTTACCATGCTCGGTTCCGCCATTTCCCTAGCCGGATTGTCCGAAACGTACGATACAGACCAAATCAGGACCTTTATCGCGCCTACTGATAGGGCTTTTGAGGAATACCTGCAGGCAAATGCCTATGAAAGTTTGGAAGATGTGCCAGTGCCGATCTTGAAGAATCTCCTGAGATACCACATCGTCGATAATAAGGTGTTGTTTACTGATCCTGAATTGTTCGAAAGCAATTTACCGATAGCCTATCCTACAGAAAGTGGCCAGGTGATGTACCTTTCCCATAATACCAACTTCGTGGGGCTGGTCAACCAAGGGACCAGCAAGCAATGGGAAATTTCCACCTCAAATCTGGAACCTACCAATGGGGTGATCCATGTGGTAAATGAAATAGTCTATTTTTCGGCAGCATCTACGGATCTGGATGAGCTGGATCCTTCCGTAAAAACGGATACCATATTCCCCTTGGCAGACACGTATATCAATGGGGGAGCAGCAGCCAATAGAAATTTCGGCGCTGACAATCTGTTAAAAGTGAAGAACGTGACAGGGGATGGGGATTATGACCGAAAGGCCTATTTAATGTTTGATTTGAATGAGTTGCCTGCGGAGGGTGTTATCACGGATCTCCGGCTTGAAGTGGGCGTATCCTTTACCCATGCAAAAAATCTGGACATGAACCTTTTTCAGGTTCCCGATACCACGTGGACCGAGATGGGCCTGAACTGGAACAACGCCACCATGCCTGTTGACCCGCCAATCACGACCATTACCACGACCAAAGTCAGTTCCTTCAATTTTGATTTGACGGATTTCTTCGGAAGGATGGAGCAAAGAGGGAAACTTTCGCTGATGATCGATGGACAGGATACGGGAGATGAAACAAATGATTTGGCCTCCAAAGAACACGAAACCCTGCCTGCACCGATGATCATCGCCATCATCGCCACTGGAAACAGTGTACTTGACTTGGTGACCAATACTGGAATATCCGTGGAGTCAGGAGGTAGCGTGGCCTTGGACTCGGAGATGCTGGAAATAACTGGAGCCTCCGCCAATGACATCATCTACACCGTGGAGGAAGTGGCTCAGCATGGCTGGTTGATCAGCGGTGCGACCATATTAAAACCTGGTGATCGATTTACCCAAAATGACATCAATGTCATGAACCTAGTCTATATCAGTAATGGTGAAGGCAGTGAAGACCATCTTGTCCTTTCAGCAAGAGATAGGGCGGGAGCCAAATTAGATCCATTCGAGGTGGAGGTAATTATTGATTGAATTTAATTGCCCCCAAAAGGAATTGATATTTATTGAATTAATAGCGTTATAACTAACTTAATAGTGGGTAAGGGACGGTCTTATCTGGTTGCAGACGGAGATGTCCTGCCCACTTCTTATAAAAAAATGATAGACCTTCAAAAAGACATATATGTCTTTTCCAACCGAGAACTTGCGGGAATAGCTGCAGGTAAAGAAGTAGAGCAATGCATCGTGAACTTGCAGGCTGCGCAAGATGAAGTAAGAATTGTTTTTGCAGCAGCACCCTCCCAAACAGGAATGCTATCTTATTTGGCTTCATCAAATAAAATACGATGGGAAAAAGTTGTAGCCTTCCATATGGATGAATACATAGGTTTGGAGAAAAATGCCCCGGAGTTGTTCGCATCTTATCTAAAGGAAATATTGTTTTCCAAATTGCCTTTTAAAGAAGTAAATTTGATCAAGCCCCAAGGAGATTCACAAGCTGAACTTGCCCGATATGAGCGCTTGATTGCCAAAGCACCCATAGACTTGGTATGTCTGGGGATCGGCGAGAATGGACATATCGCTTTCAATGATCCTCCAGTTGCGCAATTTGATGATCCACAGGTGATTAAACTAGTTGAATTGGAGGAGGCATGTAGGGTCCAGCAAGTAAATGACCAGTGTTTTGACCAATTGGAAGACGTGCCGACCACCGCTGTTACGCTTACTATCCCTACCTTAATGGCCGCAAAGGCAATGGTATGTGTCGTATTGGGTGAAAATAAAAGTCAGGCTGTCAGCGATACATTGACCAAAGCGGTCAGCACAGATTGTCCTGCATCCATCCTGACTACTCATCCCAACTGCAAGTTTTATTTTAATCAGGCGGCCGTGAGTAAGATCGATGGCCAATCCTATACAGTAATAGAATAAATACAATTATATTAAATAAGCATCCTCTTGGTAACAAACAACAATAGCAACAACTGGCACAAGCAATCTCTACCTACACTTGGAGTCTTTCGCTTGATTATATGTCTTCTGTTCTTTTTTCAGTCCATCGCTGGCTATTCTCAATCCAAGAATGATCCGGGAGACAGTGACTTTAAGGTGAAAGGCTTCCATTTGGATCTCCGCGTTCAAGTGATGACGCCCGAAGCGTTGAAGCATTTTGCTAGGCAAATGGCAGATTTTGGATTGAATACGCTCGTGATGGAATGGGAGGCGACCTATCCATTCAAGGAACACTTGACTATCGCCAACCAGTTTTCATACAGCCGTGAGGAAATCGATGATTTTATCGCTTACTGTGATCATTTGGGGATTCAGGTCGTTCCCTTGCAACAAAGCTTGGGGCATGTGGAGTATATTTTAAGAAATCCCAGGTATAGTGAGCTGAAAGAAGACAGGAAGGACATTTCCCAGCTATGCCCGATGAAAATAGCACAAAGTGAAGTCTTGTTCCAGTCCCTTTTTAAGGACTTGGCAGCAACCCATAATTCCGATTATATCCATATTGGTGGAGATGAGACGTATTTGCTGGGGCACTGCGACCTTTGCAGTGCTAGGGCCGAAGAGGTCGGCAAGTCCCAGCTTTTTGTGGACCATATGAAAATGATTGCCAACTTGGTAATTGAAAATGGAAAAACGCCGCTAATGTGGGCGGATATCATCCTAAAGTACCCTGAAGCTGCGGCCGAGCTGCCTAAAGAAACTGTATTTGTCGATTGGAATTACGGTTGGAAAACCAACCACTTTGGAGATGTATCCAAACTCCAGGAGTTAGGGTTTACATTCTGGGGAGCGCCTTCTATCCGCAGTCATCCAGATAACTGGTACATGACCAATTGGTCCACGCATTTTAATAATCAACGGGACTTTATTCCCTATGCCAGAGCAAGCCAGTATGAAGGAATGATCATGACATCTTGGTCCACTTCCGGGCTTTATGGATTTACTTGGGACGTTGGCTACGATGTGGCCGATATGGTCCAGATCAGAAATACCTATCCGATGTCAGGGTTTAGGGTTTTGATCGCCAGCTACGCTGCGGCCTTGTCCCATCCAGAGGAGTTTCAGCCACAGGAATTTGTGGTTAATTATGCTTCTGATAGGTTTGGCCTCAACGAAAAGGAAGCCAATCAGCTGTGGGAGTTTTTGGTGTTTCCTCGGGAGTTGATCTCCAACGCTAAACCCGTAAAAAGCAAAAGCGTGTCCGAGGTAAAGGAAAACTATCGGCAAGTCAGCGATCCATTATTTCAGCTTAGTCCAAACCAGCACGAAGAAGAGTTCGATCATTTTAGGCTAATGGCCAACTTGCGGATGCTTTATTTGGACTACAAACAAGTCGATGAAGTGTATAATTCGCCTGAATTCACCAAGCTCCTCCTTCCAGACCTTACCAAGCAAATGGAAGCCATTCTGGAAAGGTCAGAAGAACTGAACAAAGCGTTTTACAAATTGAATACAGGTTTTTTATACGATGCAGAAATAGAAGAACTCAATAGGCAGAGAGTACTGCCAATAAAAGTTTTGTACCACCGACTGGCTAAGTTAAAGTAACATGGAGCTGCTGGATTGGATCGTACTTGGGCTATATTTTGTCATGCTGCTGTCCATTGGGCTGTGGGCTTATCTGAGGGTAAGGAATTCCGAGGATTTCTATACGGCGGGAGGAAAACTTCCTTGGTGGCTTTCTGGAATTTCCCATCATGTTTCTGGATATAGTGGGGCCGTATTTGTGGCCTATGCGGGGATAGCCTATACGCATGGTTTTACCATTTATGTTTGGTGGGCTTTTACGGTGGCTGTGGCCGTTTTTGTGGCAGCCTTCTATATCGCACCCAGATGGGCGAGGCTTCGGGTGAACTTTGGAGTCCAGTCTCCCACAGAATACCTGTTGATGCGATATAATCTTCCGACACAGCAGGTGATTGCTTGGGTAGGCACCATTATCAAAGTTTTTGATACAGGAGGAAAGTTGGCCGCGATCGCCATTTTATTGAATGTGTTCAGCGGTACTTCCATCACTTTTGGTGTACTGCTGGTCGGATTTATCTCTTTGATCTATATCACTATTGGAGGGCTATGGGCTGATGTATGGAATGACTTCGGCCAGTTTTTGATCCAATTGCTGGCGGGGGTGACCATGTTTGTGATGATCCTGTACAAGTTGGGTGATGGTGTTTCAGGGGTTTTCACTCTCTGGGACCGGCTTCCCGAAGAGCATGCCGCATTCTTCCATGATCCCTATACCATCGGTTTTGCAGCCGTTTTGCTGGTGATCAATTTCTTTAGCTACAGCGGTGGAACGTGGAATCTCGCTACTCGCTTTATTTCTACGACCTCCGGAAAAGTGGCCAAAAGAGCAGCATTGCTATCTTCTGTACTTTATTTTACTTGGCCTTTGATCCTTTTTTATCCCATGTTTGCTGCGCCGGTTTTTTTCGAAAATCTGGCGGACCCAACGTTATCCTATGGCAAAATGGTATTGGAATTTCTCCCCAATGGGCTTATAGGGCTGGTACTGGCATCGCTTTTTGCCAACACCCTTTCCATGACCGCTTCGGACTCCAATACTGTTTCAGCGGTCATAAGTAGGGACATTTTGCCTGTTTTGTTTCCACATGTCAAAGAATTTTCCAAGGCCCAAGCATTGACCTTGGCACGGGTTACTACATTCTGTTTCACCATTTTGACCATTTTCACAGCCATCAATGCGGCCAACTTCGGAGGTGTATTCGGTTTGATGATTTCTTGGTTTGCAGCCTTATTGGGCCCGATAGCAATTCCTATGATCTTGGGGTTACTTCCTGCATTCAAAAGGAGTGATGCCATGTCCGCCATGTGCGCCATAGTTTCTGGACTTGTCACCTTTATTTTGCTCAAAATTTTTCCTGTGAGTTCTTTAGCTTTGGAAATAGGAGCACCAACGTTGGTTTCCTTTTTTACCTTCGTCGTGACAGGTTTTTTCAGAACTGTAAAAGTAGCCCCAAAGGTCGATGAATTAATTAATGGATTAAGCAAAAAGGATTAGCATGGAAAAAATAAAGCATGTCGATGGTATTCACTACCAAACACAACGTCCTATCCGACTAACGTTTGATCACGGTTTGATCAGCGGAATGGAAGCATTGGAAGAAACGTCCTCTTCCATGCTAATAGCTCCCGGGTTGGTGGACTTACAGGTAAATGGATTTCAAGGAGTGGACTTTAATGCCCCCGACCTTTCGGTAAATGATGTGGTATTTTGTACTGAGAAACTTTGGGAAAATGGCGTGACTACGTTTTTGCCGACATTGATCACCGCTAGTGAACAGGCCTTGTCTGAATCCATCAAGAAAATAAGCCATGCCTGCGAAGATCCGCTGATAGCCGCATCAATAGCCGGGATCCATTTGGAAGGACCTTTTATCAGCAAGGATGCAGGGCCTCGGGGAGCACATCCCCTGGAGTTTGTGCAGGAGCCAAACTGGGAATTTATCTCCCGTTTGCAAAAGGAGGCAAATGGTAAAATTAAATTGATCACCCTTTCTCCAGAATATCAGGGGTCAAACGATCTGATAAAAAAATGTGTACCCGAGAATATCCAGGTAGCCATTGGGCATACCGCTGCCCAAGCGGGTCAGATAAATAAAGCCGTTGAGGCAGGGGCGAGTCTTTCTACCCATTTGGGAAATGCCGCCCATTTATCATTACCGCGACATCCTAATTATATCTGGGATCAGCTGGCAATGGATGACCTTTGGACAAGTATGATATCCGATGGGTTTCATTTGCCGGATGCTGCTATGAAAGTATTTATGAGCGTAAAGCCGGATAAAACTTTCTTGGTGAGCGATTCGACCAAGTTTGCTGGCTTGCCAGCTGGAACGTATCAAAGCCCTATTGGTGGGACGGTGCAGTTGACTTCGACAGGGAGGCTCTGCATGCAGGACAATCCGGATTTACTCGCAGGATCAGCAGTTTCCCTCAAATCTTGCCTGGAATATTTGGTCCAAACAAACTTGGCGACATTGCCCAATGCGATTAACATGGCATCCGTCAAGCCATTGTCCTACTTGGGGAAGGGCAGGAAGATCAGGGCCTTCCAAGAAGGAAGCAAGGCAGATGTGGTCCTGTTTGCGCACAACGACAGTAAAATGGTGATCTACAAGACCATCAAGAGCGGAAGGCTAGTTTATTCATCAGAAATATAGGACGAGTTACTCGGAATTAAATTGATTATGAAATACGCTAAATCAGTTGGTTTTCTCTTTATTTGGGTAGTAGGCTTGATGGCCATTACCGATCTGCGAGCCCAGGTTATCCCATATCCCTTAAGTAAAATGGCACTAGAGGGAGAATTTGTGTTGAAGGCAGGAATGCCAATTGTTGCCGGGGAAAGCTTAAGGACAGAAGCCGAGTTTTTGTCCACCTATTAAAATGTATCCATGCTACCCGGTAATCCTTAGCGATTGGATAAGATTTTCCTTGATGGTGAAGTGGTATTTTAGAATAAGGGGACTTCCTGGAAAAGTCCCTGAGTTTTCTGTTGTCAACAGCACTTTGTCCGTCATTTCTTCATACTTCAGGGGCACCACTACAGTATGGTATTTTTTATTGGCCGCTGCAATCCATTTTTCAATTTCACCTCTTCCCTTAAAGGTTTTTTCTTCATCAAAAACGACCGCGTCCTCGGAAAAGCAATTGGCGTAAGCATAGCTGTCAAAATTCTTTTGTGCCGCTATCAGGGCGGAAATAATGTTTGGTAAGTTCATGATATTTGGTTTTCTGATTGATCACTTTATTTAATTCCTTCCACTAGTATGCCGTGATAGACCGCTCCCTTTTGTCTATGGATAGCCGCCTTTTTATAAGGTTCGCTATTGTACCATTTTTTGGCAAGTGCCATGTCGGGAAATTTAGCGATGACGACTCCCTCGATTGGCTCGCCCTCAAGGACCTCAAATTTACCGTAGGTTACGAGGACTTCGACAGGGTATCCTTCCATGGTTTCTTCCACTAAAGCCCAATATTTTTCCAACTCCGATTTATCGATTGTTTTTGTTCGGGTAAAGATGATGTATGCTGGCATAACGGTATGGTTATATGGTTGGGATGGTTCCTCCATCGATCACGTATTCGGTACCTGTCAAATACCCCGCCCTTGGCGAGGCAAGAAAGCCGACCAGTTCAGCAACCTCTTCTGGAAAGGCAGGTCTTCCATAGGGGATTCCTCCCAAAGCCGTCATGATGGTTTGGGTTGCTTCTTCTATTGTCAGGTTGTTGCTTTGAGAGATTCTCTCGGTCATCCTTTTAGCGGCATCTGTCAAGATCCAGCCTGGAGAGACCGTAAGTACCCGTACTCCCTTTGGTGATACCTCCTTGGATAATCCTTTGCTATAGTTGACCAACCCCGCTTTAGCAGCGGCATACGGAAGGGTGGAATCGTACAGGGGCAGTCTCCCTTGGATCGAGGCGATATGGATGATCACACCACTGTTTTTTTCAAGCATTTGTGGTAAAAATGCCTTGTCAAGGCGTACCGGCGCCAGTAAATTTATCTGGAGTGCTTCTTCCCAATCCTTGTTAGAGAGTGCGGCAAACCCACCTCCGTGCGTTTCGGCACCGCCCAGGTTGTTGACAAGAATGTCCAGCCTGCCAAATTTCTCCAGTACTTTTGAGGCCACGGTTTCGGCTGCTTCCCGTTTGCTGAGGTCTGCGGCTATGAAATGTACGCCATCATTGGAAGGCTCGGGCTGGTTTCTTGCCGTGACAATGGTCTTTGCCCCAGCATGTAGTAAACGGTCGGCGATTGCCTTTCCGGCACCTTTGGTCCCCCCGGTCACGAGCGCGACTTTTCCCGCTAATTCTTGTGGGTATTCTTGATTATGTTGCATCTTAATTTCTTTTATGCAAATTTGGAGCGTACTGCCCTTTGAAACAAGTAGGGAATTTCGATTCAGGTAGGGATAAATTATTCCCCTATTGAGTCTTAAGGGACATAGGCTTAATTTTGTACCATGTATAAAAGAAAAATAGTGCCCAACTTAAATTGTGGACTTGACCTGGTAGGAGAGGTCCTGTATGGAAAATGGAAGATGCGGTTACTTTGGTTTATCGATCAAGGACATAAACGGCCCAGTGAATTGCAGCGCAAAATTCCCGATGCTTCCCGGAGGGTTTTGAACCTCCAGTTGAAGGAATTGCAGGATCATGAGCTGGTGAGCAAGGTCATCTATCCAGTGGTACCTCCGAAGGTCGAATATAGCCTTACCGCTTTCGGGAAGAGCTTGATTCCGATAATAGCGGCAATAGGGGAATGGGGAGACAACAATGCTGACAGGTTAAAGGAGTTGATAATTAAAGGGTTGTCTGAAGATGGTGAATAGGTCAAAATTTGATTTGATGAAGTGATATCTTATGGCCATTTTCAATGGGGTAGTTTTTTTGGTTTCAAGTTTTAATTGCCCATTTCACCGTTCTGGTGTATAAATATCATTTAACTCTACATGTTAAAAGAAAATCACTTACGATAACCAGGGACATTGTCCGGAACGAACATCACATCATCTATTTGACAACTAGCTCCAGCTTCTCCATGGGCAACAAACCCAATTTCGACTTTTCCATTGGTCACGGATATATCCTTAAGTGTAACGCTGTTCCATTTCCCTTGATCCTTCTCCAAGGTGATGCTTTTTTGATGGCTTCCACTTTCGGCATATGCTTCCAATTGGTCAAAATGGCCCGTATGTTTAACTTTCAGTGACAGGGTATAGGTACCGTCCTCTAGGGGCACATATGGCGTGGAGGTGATCATCTGATAAACCTTCCTCTTAAAAGTAACATTATCAGCGATATTGAGACTTCTTTCCCCGATGACATGCATGCGGTCCTCTTGGGTATTGTCATGGTTCAGTACGGGGGATTGGTCCGAATCAATTACGATGGTATTGCCCTGCTTGACGTCTGAATACCAGCCCAAAAGCTGCTCTTGGATCGGTTTTACGGAGCTTGGGATGGCTTTCCTGTCAGCTTCGAAACTGCTGTTCTTTACAAAATTATTGTCCTCGGCAACGCTCCATTCCCCGGTGGATTCGTTCAGGTTCCAAGAGTTGAGGGAGTTAAAGAAAGGCGTCTCCCCATCAAAGGAAAGCGGACACCATTGGTTATAGCCCAAGCCATTTCCTGCAAAGTCTGCCCAGCGGTCCCCGCAGTAAATGACCGTTTCCTTTTTACTGCCCTTTACATTGACAAAAAAGCCCGTCTGGGTAATGTGGGCATAATCATCATAACTTCCGGGAGTGATCAACATGTTGTTTTCGGGTAAATAGGGGCCTCTGATGTCATCGGCCACCAAATAAAAAGCATGACTGGAATCCCAACCGTACAGATTGGAGGCAAAAACATAGTATTTTCCTTTGTGTTTTACCATACAGTTTCCTTCACGGCCTGCTCCCTTGAATATTTGGGTGACGTCAAGCAGGTCCACTTTTCCGTCCTTTACGCCGATTTCGGAAATGTAAATCTTATGCCTTCCCTTGCCATAAGAATATACCAAGTAGGAAATGCCCGTGTCTGGATCAGTGAATACCGTTTGGTCACCGGTGTTGGGAGTTCCGATCCTTTCGGTCATGTCCAGTCGATTATGGGGTTTGAAAGGCCCCGCAGGACTGTCCGAAAGGGCAATGAGCACATTGCTGTTGTGCTGGACAAGCAGGGCATATTTATCCATCTCTTTTACATAGGCTACCCCCAATCTCCCCATCCAGAATATCCGTTGGTAGGCTTCTTCCACCGCTGCTTTTTCCAGTACGTTGCCTTTGGATTTCCAGTTGACCAAATCCGTGGAGGTATAACAGGTTACGCCTTTAAAGTGTGTTCGTTGATAGTTTACAGAAGGATCTTCCCGGTATTGTTCTGCTTCTTCATAATGTACTCCGTACCAAAAGTACTTTTCTACCCCATCTTCGGGGTCGGTAAAAGTAAATATGCCGCCTCCCTGGCTATAAATGGGATTGCCGTCCTCAGTGTCCCAGAAAGTGTCGTTCTTAATATTGTAGCTTTGGGCATAAACACCAGGGCAGCTGATGAGAAGTAGCCCCACTATCATAGCAACTACCTTGGCCCGAACTTGTGTCTCTTTTTTTAAATGATGCATTGGTTTGCTGTTTTGGGTTATTCTTGTGTTCAATTAGTTTTCCACCGATTCATAAAACTCTATTTCTACAATATCCAGCTCCCCTTTAGATTTCTTCTCATCTCCAGAAGGCTCCACCTTACCGGTGATTTCCACGATACCAAAGGCATCTCCATCGATGTTTGCACCGATCAGTTTGATCAGAACTTTTTTCCCTTCAGTAGGGGGAAACTCCATGGTGACATACCCCAGGCTTTTGGGGGTGTTCCCTGAATAGACTTCTTTGCCGTCAATGCTAATGGAGATGGGATAGCTCCTGTTTCTCCAGTTGCTCAGTTTCATGGTGATCTCACTGAGGGCGGCCTCCCGTTCAAGTTCATACTCGATCCATCCAGTGGAAAGTTCACCGTCATTTTCCCAGCTGGTCATCTCATTGTCATCGTAGGAATTCCTCACCGTTTCCGGATGTGCCTGCGCCTTGGCGGATTTGATGCCAATCGGAATCCTAGATACTTCATAGGAAGGACCTTTTGGCGTTGGTCCCCTGTCCAAATAGGAGTGCAGTTCCTCACCAGGGAGGGAATTACTAAGGCCATTGTTCACTTCAAAGGGCCGGGATGTCCAGCTGATGGTTGCGGGTTTTAGTCCTTTGGCGGTGGCTGTTAAGGTAATATTCCCGGGAGTTTCAGAAGATCTGACGAATACCCTGTTCACCCCACCTTCCACCGGTAAAGATTTGGAGAGGACATAATTGTCTTCAGGACCTTGGGCTATTCCGCCCCGCCATTCTCCAGCTCCTTCAAGGTCAAATTTCACCATGTCCAAAGCTGTTGGACAACGGTTTCCTTCCTTGTCCACTACTTCCACTTGGATGAGCCCAAGGTCATGGCCATCGGCCACCATGCCATCAGGATGCTGGGTAAGGGTCAGTTTCAGTGTAGCAGGCTCACCGGCGGTAATGATGCTGTCTTCACTTACCCTTTCACCGTGCTCATTGTAGCTCACGGCCTTTATCGCTCCAGACTTCCATTGGACATCGGGAAATGTAAAAAGGAAACGGTGGGATGGCGTTCCCTTTCCGATTGATTGGTCATTGACAAACAGTTCTACTTCTTCTGCATTGGAGACGACATAGATCGGTTTTTCCACCCCCTCTTCATAATTCCAATGACCAATAATATGTGTTCTTGGATGCTCAGGATCTACCCAGCCATCCCACATGACCTGATGGGCAAAGTAGCCATCTTTGGGAACGCGCATGGGATCCACTTCGCCACTTCGTCTATAATTTTCCGCACCTCTAAAATGGGTCTGGGTATCGGAGAAGATGATGTTGACACCTCCTGAGCTTACGCGCTTGCCGGTACCGGGACGCTCCCGGTAATAATCATTCCACCTGACAATGTCCTCGATGGCATGGGAATCCTGGTTTCGGTTATAGATGCTTGCATCTTGGCCTTTGTAAGGTGGGCCGTCTCCATCTTTATGATAGGGAGGAGTGTATTCGTCCCAGTATTTGCGAAGGCCCTCGTCCCTGGAATATTCAGTAGCCCACATGGGTTGGTCTGCGCTTTTGTTGATATAGAGCATTTCTCCACCATATTCTGCGACTTTGCTGTCCAGCATCTCACGGCTGCCAATGGCCCTTCCACCATAGGGGTCATATTGGTTCCGGATTTTTTTCATTTCACTCATGTGGGGCTCACTGATATTGTCATTTCCACATTCGTAGAATAAAATACTGGGGTTGTTGCGGTTGTAGATAATAGCGTCCCTCATCAGGTTTTTGCGCTGTTCCCACCTGGTGCCTTGTACGTCTCTTTCTGCATCACCGGCGGGCATGGCCTGTATCAGGCCAACCCTGTCACAAGACGCTACATCCTGCTTCCAAGGCGTGATGTGCATCCACCTCACGAGATTGGCATTTCCTTCTACCATCATCCTATTGCTGTAATCGCTGATCCATGCAGGGACAGCCATCCCCACACCCGGCCATTCGTTACTGGTGCGCTGTGCATACCCCTTCATCTGGAGCACGCGGTCGTTAAGGTAAACCATTCCTTCTTTGAAGGCGGTTTTTCTAAAGCCTGTGGTGGTCTTTACTTGGTCCACGGTTTTCCCATTTACGATTAAGGAAGTATAGACATCATACAAATACCCGTAACCCCAGCTCCAAAAATGAAGGTTGTTTACCTCAGCAGTTGCCTTGAGTTTGGTTGTTTGCCCTGGAGACAGGGTAGTTTGAAACCCCTCAAAGTCTTTGACCAAGGTACCGTCCTTTTCTTTTATGGTCACTTGGTATTGGACGTCTATGGCTTGATCGTGCTCGTTCCGGACTTGGCTTTCT
Organism: Echinicola rosea; assembly: GCF_005281475.1. NCBI lineage: Bacteria > Pseudomonadati > Bacteroidota > Cytophagia > Cytophagales > Cyclobacteriaceae > Echinicola > Echinicola rosea. The sequence continues at coordinate 3,154,393 of NZ_CP040106.1, forward strand.
GCTGTTACCAATGCCGTACCACTATCCACTTCTATTTCCTGGGCATAAACATAGGTTCCTTCGGTTCCCAGATTGGAATACAATGGCAAGGTTTGGTATAGTTTTGAGGTAATGTGTAAATAGACATTTTTGGGAATTCCTCCGTAATTCACATTAAAATTACGGTCGCTCCATTGGAATTTGGTATTGGTGGACTTCTCCCTATAATCCCAGTCATTGTCGGTACGGACGGCAATGACATTAGTGGCAGGAGCGGGGTGTAACAAGTCTGATATGTCAAAACCCACTGCCATGGCACCATTTTCATGGCGGCCAATATGGTTGCCGTTGACATAGAATTCACCTCCTTGGCGCACACCCTCAAATTCCAAAAAGATTTTTTTGTCATTGGCACTCTCCGGAAGCACAAAGGTCTTTCTGTACCAGGCAATGCCCGTGGACATACTATGGATATCGACCTTAAAAGCTTCATCTTCGTTCCAGGCGTAAGGAAGCGTGACTTCTTTCCAGTCGGAATCGTCATATGTGGGCTTTTCAGCTAATGAGGGATCACCGACTTCCACTTTCCATTCAGCATTGAAATTGTAGGTCGTTCGCTGGGCTTGTAAGGAAGGGATGGAAACGATCCACCAAAAAAAGAACAGTAGGCTATATTTCATGGGTAAAATTGGTTGTTGTTAAATCAAGTCGCACTTTTTTGACATGCCCAACTGACCGGTAACAGGGAGATCATAGGTTTCGGTTGTGCCTATGGTTGGATAAAGACAAACCATTTTGCACATTGAAATACCGCCCTATACTATTTTTTATTAGCCATGGACATCATTCAAAGCTTTTGTGAAAATATTGAAGAAATGGAAGGAAAGTATGCTGTATCATGCTGTACAAGGAGTTTGTAAATGGATTACCTGTCTCAAATTATGGTTATAACCTCGGTACGATTATAGAACCGTCATCGATAGGCTTAGGGGGGCAATGCTCTTAAGTTAGGAGGAAGTACAACACGCTTGTCACCCTGAGCAGAGTCAAAGGGTAGTGTAGGACCTCGACTCCGCTCAGGCCTGACCTCTCTTAATTTCATTAACTTAAAAGCATTTTTTGGGGAGGGTTGGAAAAGGGTGTGGCAACTCGCCGCGGCGAGCTGCCACGGCTTCCACGCTCAGACCTACCTCTAAGCCTCGCACTGACGGTTTTATAATCGAACTGAGGTTACGAAGTGAACCCTTTCGGGTCAAGCAATATCTCTTGGAGGGAAGAATGTTGACATGGTCGTATGAAAGAAAATTTCATGCCGTTAAAACGATGGGCTTCCTCCATCCGCATGAAGGGGGGTAGCGGGAATTTTTTGGGAATTGGAAGGGAAATGCGGCTAAAACGGAAAACCTTGGATGGGCAATTTACCAAGGGCATCACCCATGGCTATACATATATCGCCCCTCTGGGGCTAGCTTTTGCGTGTAATCTTTCAATTCCGGTCCAACATGCACTTGGTGCCTTTGTGGCATTTTTATGTATCGGTTGTTTTTCCATTAAGAAAACTGGCAGCCCCAACTTTTCCTCTTGATCTAGGTTCAATATACCCTATAAAATACTATGACCATCAACCATAAAATATCAAAAACCTTTATTTCCAGAAATTTTAAAACCAACAAGTAGTTGGACGAATACTTATTTTAATCGATCCTTTACATATTCAATTTGATGTTTGCCATGGGGCTTTGGTAGGCCATCTTCTCCTAGATTGACCATAATGATTTCATCAATGGTGATGATGGTTTCCCGGGTCATTTTATTCCTTACCTCGCATGATAAAGTAAGGGAGGTTTTGCCAAATTTTGTAGGCTTGATGCCGATTTCAATTATATCGTTGACACGGGCGGAAGACATAAAGTTGATGGAGGACATGTACTTGGTCACCACATGCTTGTTTTCCAATTGAATGATGGCATATAGAGCTGCTTCTTCATCTATCCACGCCAATAAGCGTCCACCAAAGAGTGAATTATTGGCATTAAGGTCTTCCGGTTTAATCCATTTTCTGGTATGAAATCGCATAAGCTTAGTCTTTTTTGAGTAAACATGAATTTATCGATAATAATTTCAATGCATTTGGATATTTTTCACCTGGATCAAGTCAAGAATGCCATCTGAGGCCAGATGAATAACTACGGGAAACGAACAATAGGCTTGTCCCTGTTTTGTCATAAAGCCTGCTAATCTGTTGATGGCAAATTTGGTTTTTATAGAATCGTTCACCGATGGAAACTAACAGTTTAAATGGACTAAAATATAGTATTTTACAATTATTGACTTTGCGGAATAATAGAGAATAAATTTTGATACTTATTAAAACATGAAGACAAACAAAGTAATCCGAATAGCCCAAAACCTGGTTGTTTTTGCTCTCTTAATTACATCAATGAGTGCTTTGGCACAGGATACAGATCTTACTGGGGGAGTCTCGTCGTCCGGTCAGATTCCGCCGCATCCTCCTCGCTTACCAGAAGGGGAGATACCCGCCTTTCCAGGAGCGTGGGGTGGAGGCATGTTTACTTCGGGAGGCCGTGGCGGAAAAGTAATCGCCGTGACCAACCTGAACGATCGAGGAGAAGGCAGCCTCAGAGCGGCTTTAGAATCCGAAGGACCCCGGATTGTAGTTTTTAGGGTAGCTGGTAATATTAAGATATCGGATGACATCAATATAGATCATCCGCATGTCACTATTGCAGGTCAGTCTGCTCCAGGAGATGGTATCTGCCTTCAAGGCACCCTTAACATCAATACGCATAATGTTATTATGCGACATCTGCGGGTTCGACGCGGCGTTCCGCAAGGGGGACAAGGAGACGATAATATCGGTGGTAATCCTGAGGATCATATCATTATCGACCATTGCTCTACCAGTTGGGGCATGGATGAAAACATTTCACTCTATAGGCATATGCGGTCATCTCTTGATGGAAAAACTAGAATAAAGGATCCGGCAAAGCACATCACGATTCAGTGGACCATTTCCAGTGAGGCCTTGGACACAAGAGGGCATGCTTTTGGTGGTACTTGGGGAGGAAATCCATCTACTTTTCATCATAATCTTTTTGCATGTAATACGGCAAGAAACCCATCCATTGGGATGTCAGGAGATTTTGACTTTCGTAACAATGTCATCTTCAACTGGCAACACCGTACCATGGACGGTGGGGATGAAACCTCGCAAATCAATGTGATCAACAATTACTATAAACCCGGTCCTGCTACCAATGAGAACATGAAGGCCGTGTTTGCGCGAATCGAGTCCCGTCATATGTATTCACCGGGAAGTGCTTGGGCCGCAGGCGGTTGGTATCCAGAGGCGGATGACAGGCCAGGTAAATGGTATGTCGCCGGAAATATCATGTACGGAAACCAATCTATAAGCCTTGACAATTGGAAAGGGATGCGCGGGCCGACATCGCTTGCGAAGGTCAATACGCCCTTCGTAGGGTGGCCGGTAGCGCCGCACCAGACCGCAAATGAGGCTTTTGAGGCTGTTCTGGAGAAAGCAGGGGCGACCTTGCCCAAGCGTGATGCAGTGGACCAACGTGTCACCCAAATGGTACGTACCGGCCAGCCTTCGACCCCAACAGGAGTAATTAAGGATATTTCAGAAGTAGGTGGGTACCCCGATTTGCAATTCGAAGTAAATGAGGTTCCCGTGGACAGCGATGGGGATGGAATGCCGGATGAATGGGAGCAAAAACATGGTCTTGATCCACAAAATGGTAAAGATGGGGCAATGGACAGCGATGGAGATGGCTATACCAATGTAGAAGAGTACCTAAACGGTACCGATCCTAATGAAAATATAGACTATAGAAACCTCGGCAATAACGTGGATAGCATCAGTTGATCCGATGCTAGTGTCAAGTCAACCCTAAACCTACGTGTAACACGGTGCGTCTTTTGGCCGATCTCTGTGTTCAAAAAGCCTTCTCTAGCTGCGGCTAGGGAAGGCTTTTGTGCCTTGATCTAGTCCATATCCCACTGCCGCCTTACCCATCATTTAAGCATTGACTTGACACTGGTGTTCCTTTCGCCGGGAACATTGGATGTAGCCTGTTCTTCCTTGGTAGAATCTGAAATATTACCTAATAAACGGCATTCACTTCGGGTTTAAGGAAAGGGATCCTCAAATGAAGCGGGGTCCAGACGGAGGGCTTCTTCATAAGAGCATAAACAAGTTTGAAGTTCGTGTTCGATTTGGTTTTGGTCCAGCACGGTGCCGATGATCACCAACTCATTTGTACGGTCTCCAAAGTCTGGATGCCAGTTATTATGGAGGGATTTTTTGATTTCGGAATAGTACGGATGGTTTTGCCATTCAGCCTGTGGGATAGAAGCCCACCATTTGCCGTAAGGCTCTGCTTGGACAGATTTTCCAGCTTGGTTCCAGAGAAGTGCCTGGTCAGGTCTGGAAGCTATCCAAAACAGCCCTTTGCTTCTCAAAACAGCCGATGGCCAGTTTTTCGTGATAAACTTCCAAAACCTCTGTGGATGAAATGGTCTTTTCTCCCTGAATACAAATGAGCCAATGCCATATTCTTCCGTTTCAGGTGTGTGTTGGTTGTTCAGCTCTTGAATCCATCCCGCTGACTGGGAAGCTTTATCAAAGTCAAACAGTCCTGTATTGATGATTTGGTGTGGTGATACCTTACCACGTGTAGTTTCGATCAGTTTTGCCACAGGATTGAGCTTTTTGATCAGTGCTTTTACCATTTCCAGCTGTGGAATTGTTACCAAGTCAATCTTGTTCAGGATAATTACATCTGCAAACTCTACCTGGTCTGTAAGCAGGTGTACGATGGATCTGTCATCTTCTTGTCCTTCTTGCATCTGTCGGTCTGCCAGTTTATCAGCAGAGGTATAATCTTGCAAGAAATTTAGTGCATCCACCACCGTAACCATGGTGTCCAACCGTGTGAGCTTATCCAGATCCAGTAGTGGCTCTCCCGTTTCGAAAGTAAAGGTCTGAGCAACAGGAATGGGTTCCGAAATCCCCGTGCTTTCTATGATAAGGTAATCGAACTTGCCTTGGATTGCCAACTTTTGGACTTCCTCTATGAGGTCCTCCCTCAGGGTGCAACAGATGCAGCCATTGCTCATCTCTACGAGTTTTTCTTCTGTCCTTGAAAGCTTGACCTGATTTTCTATCATTTGGGCATCGACGTTGATCTCGCTCATGTCATTGACGATTACGGCCACTTTCAGGCCTTCGCGATTGTGGAGGACGTGGTTTAGGATTGTGGTTTTTCCAGCACCCAAAAAGCCACTTAGGACAGTTACTGGGAGCTTTTGACGGGTTGAATTCATAGTATGCTTAACGGTATATGTATTTCCAGTTGATGAAATGGGACAAGGCGATGATGCAAGCTCCTACGCTTATGATAATGTGGCTGAGACTGTGGGTATGATGGTCATGTAGAAGATGACCGATCCCAATAATCATAAAACCTGATGCTGCAATACTCAACGGTAAAGGACGGTGGTGGTGCTTTCGATATCCATGCCCTAGCGAAAGGGTCGCAAAGATAAAGCTGATGACCAGTACACTATACTCGATCCAAGGTTCAGAAAGAAACTTGAGTCCTGCGAGGGGTGTCAGGAAGAGAATGAACGGCAGGGCAGCACAATGGATACCGCAAAGAAGAGATGCAGAGATTCCAAAAAAATCCAATGGACTGTCTTTGAATATGGTTTTCATGCCTTTTTTGTTTTTTTGCAACGGTAGGGCAAATATATAACAAATTATATAAATGCAACTATGTTGCAATTAAAAAGTTCAGATCTATCGAAAGAATCGCAAAAGCATGTGGGCTTGCTTTTCTCAAAAAAAGATTACCTTAGCAAAGAGGCAAGGGCTTTTCGGTCTAATGGAGGTGGTTTTACCTGATTCTGGTCATTTTTCTTGCTTCAATGAAGTTTTAAACAATAAAGATACCCGTATTCGATAAAGTATCTTTTTTAATAGCAGGGCAAATACTGTTGAAATTTGGATCAACAGTTTCACCTTTATCCAGATAAAACCCGATTAATGCATTAGGACTGTTATGGGAGCTGAAAGTGCATGAAAATCAGTTTGTTTGGAGGGGTGAGCGTAGCACTGCTAAAGTTATGCTGTCATGCTGCCAATTAGAGCCAGAAACTAAATCGAATCGTTTGATTTTAAGGTAGTTTTGTGTCGAATTAATTGGATACCGTGGCGTAGAAATGCTAATGCTATTTCGGGATAAATAATCTATACATACCCCTTATGAAAACACATGTTTTATTGCTATTTCTTCTTGGCTCAATTACGCATTATGCCATTGGGCAGGAAGTAAAGGACAACCGTCCAAATATTGTTTTTTGTCTTGCCGATGATTGGGGCTGGCCGCATGCAGGGGCATATGGAGACAGCCTGATAAACACCCCAAACTTTGATTGGCTTGCCAAGGAAGGCGCACTCTTTAATCATGCCTATGTTTCCAGCCCTTCTTGTACGCCCAGTAGGAATGCCTTTATTACCGGAAAATATCATTGGGAGCTTGGTGCTGGGGCTAATCTTTGGAGCACACTTCCTGTGGAACATCAGAGTTTTATCCATCTTTTAGCGGATGAAGGCTATGTTACGGGAAGGACTAAAGCAAAAACCTGGGGACCTGGAGATCTTGAAAGCTGGATTTCCCACCATGGAGCGCATCCCTCCAATAAGGCTTACAAAGATTTTGAGGAGTTTGTCACCAATACGGCGGCAAAAGAAAGGCCATTCTTTTTTTGGCTTGGTTCTGCGGATCCTCACCGGCCATATCAAAAAGGTGTGGGCCAGAAGAACGGCATAGACCCGTCGAAAGTCCACCTGTTCAAGCATTATCCAGACGTGGAAACGGTGCGAAGTGATGTGGCCGATTATTACTGGGAAGTGCAGCGATGGGACAGCCTGGTGGGATCGGTCATTGCGCAGCTCAAGGCCTTGGATGTGCTGGACAACACCATCATTATCGTGACGGGAGACCATGGTATGCCCTTTCCACGGGGTAAAGGCAATCTATACGATTCGGGTGTTCGCGTGCCTTTTGCTGTGTACTGGGGGAGTCAGGTGTTAAAAGGCCGCCAGGTGGAGGATTATATTTCCTTTGCGGATATTGCCCCGACGTTATTGGAAGCGGCTGGTGTGGCAGTACCCACTGATATGACGGGCCAGAGCTTTCTGGATATTTTAACGTCAGAAAGATCAGGAAGGGTCGATCCGCAAAACCGTTCCGACATCGTGTTTGGTAGAGAACGGCATGTGCCTGCCCAAGAAAAGCCCAACTTGGGAGGCTATCCCTCCCGTGGATATCGTAATGACGATTTCCTTTATATCCGAAATTACCAACCTGCCTTATGGCCGGCGGGAACCGGACTGCTGGGATCGACCAATTATCCAAATCAATGGTACGCGGATTGCGATGGCGGCCCCACCAAGGATTATATCATTGCCAATAAGGACAAGAATCTGGAGCACATTTTTGCTTATCAACTCTGCTTTGCAAAAAGACCTGCAGAGGAGCTTTATGATCTAAAAAAAGACCCAGACCAGCTGATCAATGTTGCTGCACAGGCAGACTATGCTGAGGTGTTGGAAAGTCTCCGGCAAAAGCTACAGCAAAGACTACTTGAGTTAAACGATCCACGGGCCTCAGATCCGGATTATGATGGATTTGACAACCATCCCTATTTAGGGGGAGGAGGTGGAAAAAAACCATAGCAGGATCTTTCCAACATCAGGAGTTTTCGTGCAGAAAATCAACTTGAATCAGAATTCAAGAAGGTATTGGCATGGGCTTCTGCAAGCCCAAACCCACTTTGTACCTTTTTTAGAAACGTGAAGATGTCGATTTATTTCAGTGCTAATTTGATTTAGCATTGAAATAAATCTCTGCTAAAATATTGGGGATGTTGATTTGATGCGTAAATTGTACGTTATCTTCACAATAATTCCCATGGACCTATGAACTATTGTACCATAAAGGACGTATGCTGTTTCCTTTTTCTATTGATCATTTCCGGAAATCATGTTTTTTCGCAGGAACATACGTCGAACCAAAGCTTCTATCTTCAGAATAAAGCACCATTGGCACCTTCGCCCTATTTAGCCCTTCCCTTGGGGAATATATCTCCGGAGGGGTGGCTAAAGGAGCAACTGGTACGAATGAAAGATGGGCTTACCGGAAAGCTGGACTCCATCTATCCATCAGTGATGGGGCAGCGGAATGGTTGGCTGGGAGGAGATGGAGACGGTTGGGAGAGAGGCCCCTACTGGATTGATGGGCTTTTGCCCCTTGCATATATCCTGAAAGACGAGCAGCTGATCACCAAAGTCCAGCCTTGGGTGGAGTGGACACTTGAAAACCAAGCCGAAAATGGCTATATCGGACCGGTACCATTTGCCGAGGAACCTGCCTATGAAGCGGGTTTGCAAAAAGGCATGAGAAAGGACTGGTGGCCAAAAATGGTGATGCTGAAGGTCCTCAAGCAATACCATGAAGCCACGGGTGACCAAAGGGTCATCGACGTACTTACCAAGTATTTTAAGTACCAATTGCAGGAGCTGCCCAACACGCCATTGGACAAATGGACCTTTTGGGCCAACCGTCGTGGTGGGGATAACCTACAAGTAGTTTATTGGCTATATAATATTACGGGAGATGAATTTTTGATGGATCTTGGCGACCTCATTGCCGAACAAACCTTCCCGTGGACCAGGGTGTTTTTGAATGATGAAAATAACGTGGATCCGCAGTCCCCGTGGTATTTTTATCAGATGAAACGATATCCTTTTGATCAGGAAGAGATAGACCTCTTGACGGTGTCCAAAATAGGAGGGATCCACACCGTGAATTTGGCACAAGGCTTAAAAATGCCTGCGGTCAGGTATCTTCAGGATAAGGACAAGCAGCATCTTGCCGCCACCAAAGAAGCGCTTGCCGATATTAGAAAGTACCATGGTCAGCCACAGGGGATGTATGGAGGGGATGAGCCATTGCATGGAAATGACCCTGTCCGAGGCGTGGAATTTTGTTCTGTTGCAGAGGGAATGTTTTCGCTGGAAACCATCCTAAAGATAACCGGTGACATGTCCTTTGCAGACCAGTTAGAGAAGATCACCTATAATGCTTTGCCTACACAGGCATCTGATGATTTTATGACCAGGCAGTATTTTCAGGCTGCCAACCAGGTGAAGTTGACCGATAAAATGGAAGTTTCTTTTGAGACCAACCACCATAAAGGGACAGACTTTGTTTTTGGGACGCTGTCCGGTTATCCCTGCTGCACCTCCAATATGCACCAGTCTTGGCCAAAATATGTGCAGAACCTTTGGTATGCCACTGCGGATGGAGGAGTGGCAGCGCTGTTATATGCTCCCAGTGAAGTAGCCCTCAAAGTAGGGAATGGGGCAACCTTGAAAGTAAAGGAGCAAACAGGGTATCCTTTCCGGGAGACAGTTAATTTCTCGATGACACTTAGTGAGCCTGCAGCATTTCCTTTTCATCTGAGAATTCCCGCTTGGACCAACAACCCCCAAATTCGTATTAATGGAAATTCTTGGAAAGGAACCATCAGGGATCAAGTAGCCATCATCGACCGAGCCTGGAAAAGCGGTGACCAGGTCACTTTGCAGTTGCCAATGGAAATTAAGTCATCCCAATGGTACCAGTTTTCTACGGCCATCGAAAGGGGCCCTTTGGTTTATGCTTTGAAGATTGAAGATAAAAAAGTGCCAAAGGATCGGCACGATGGATACGGTAAATTTTATGAAGTACATCCTGTGTCCGACTGGAACTATGGCCTCTTGCAACATGAACTGGACGACATACAGGAGCATGTGAAAGTAGAAGAGGCAGATTGGGATGGAGCTTATCCGTGGAACCTTGAAAATGCCCCTGTCCAACTCAAAATGTCAGGTGCTAAAGTGCCGGAATGGAGCCTTCACCGGGATGTGCCTGTGATGCCGGGTTTTTGGAGCAAATCCATTCAGGATACCTCCTTGGTTGAGGAGATTACCTTGGTGCCCTATGGCTGTACTACTTTGAGGATAACAGAATTTCCGGTGTATAATGTGCCTCACTGAAATTGATAGTTGTTTTCTATTGTTATTTGGGGGTTATACAGTATCTAAAGGCATTTTTTTAACCAAAAAGAAGGATTCCTTTTACTTTTTTGAAGGATAAGTGATAGCTCATAAGCTTATTTGCTTTTTACCTTTGACACAAGGATGCCAAACTTCCAAAGGAATCGTGGCTCCAAAAGTGGCAAATAAGCCCAATACTATCTAACCTCAATAATGTAAACAAAATGCTTAAAAAAAGACTTTTAGGAGTGGTTGCTATGTTTTGGCTGGTAATAACAGCCAGTGCTCAACAATGGACTCCCAAGCAAGCTCCTCTAATGACCAAATTTGCAAAGGATGTGGATCCAGACAACGTACTTCCTGAGTATCCCCGTCCACAAATGGTAAGAAAAGATTGGAAAAACCTCAACGGTCTCTGGCAGTTTCAGCCCGGTACTTGGGAAAATGAACCCTATCCAAAGGGAAAGCTTTCCAGGAATATTTTGGTGCCTTTTGCTGTGGAGTCTGCTTTGTCAGGTGTTCAGGAAGTGCACGAACGGATTTGGTACAGACGAGAATTTACAGTGCCCGCTGACTGGAAAGACCAGCAGGTCCTGCTTCATTTTGGTGCGGTGGACTATGAAGCGGTCGTATTTATCAATGACCAGCCCGTGGGAAAACATGAAGGAGGTTACGATCCTTTTACGTTTGATATCACTGATCACTTGACCACTGGCAGGCAGACGATTACCGTCAAAGTGTGGGATCCCACTGCTCGGGAGGGATTTCCCCGCGGAAAGCAAGCCCTCAACCGTATAGACATTATGTACACATCCGTTACAGGTATTTGGCAGACCGTTTGGCTGGAGCCAGTGCCCAAAAAACGGATAGTGGATTTTGAGATGGTGCCGGATATCGACCGGGGGGAACTTAACCTGTCCGTAGAATCTACCGGAGGAAGGTTTTTAAACTATACTGCCGAAATCAAGGATGGAGAAAAGGTAGTGGCCACTGTGGACAGCAAGCCGATGTATCCAACAGCTATTCCTATCAAAGACCCAAAATTATGGTCACCGGATTCCCCGTTTCTTTACGACATGACCATTACCCTGAAGGATGGGGATGAAGTGGTGGATGTGGTAGAGACGTATTTTGGCATGCGAAAAATATCTGTAGAAAAAGAAGGGGAATTTCAACGCCTTTACCTGAATAATGAATTTGTGTTTCAGATGGGGCCCTTGGACCAAGGGTATTGGCCGGATGGCTTGTACACTGCACCTACTGATGAAGCTTTGCGATATGACCTGGAAAAGACCAAAGAATTGGGCTTTAACATGACGCGTAAGCATATTAAAGTGGAGCCACAGCGTTGGTATTATTGGGCGGACAAGCTGGGACTCATGGTTTGGCAGGACATGCCCTCTCCAAATAGTTATACCGCTGCCACCCCTAAGCCAAACAAAGAAGCCTTTACACGGGAACTGATGCGCATGGTAGAAACGCACAAAAATTCTCCAAGTATCGTAATGTGGGTCATTTTTAACGAATCGCAAGGCCAACACGATACGGAGCATTATGCTGCCTTGGTGAAAGGGCTTGATCCCTCCAGGGTAGTCAATGAAGCAAGTGGAGGTACTAATCACGGTGCTGCCGATGTGGCGGATGTGCACAGCTACCCGCCTCCTGCCTATGCCCACAGCCCATATCAGGCCACCGTTTGCGGAGAGTATGGAGGAATCGGATATCAGTTGGATGACCACATCTGGAATCCTGATGACTTAAAAGAATATATCTCCATCAATAATGAGGAAGAATACATGGACATGTATGGAGATTTTGCAGATATGCTGGTGCAGTTCAAGACCAATCAAGGATTGAGTGCAGCAGTCTATACGGAGATCACGGATGTGGAAATCGAACTGAACGGGATCATGACCTATGATCGTGTCATGAAGGTGGACCCCCAAAAGATCGCCCGTATCAACCAAAAAATCATCGAAGATAAAAGCCACGTTTATACCCTTGTGCCCACAGCCAAAGAGCAAAATACCGATTGGCAATATACCTTGGCCAAGCCAATGGACGGTTGGGAAGAGATGGATTTTGAGGCTACTGGCTGGAAGACAGGCAAAGGTGGTTTTGGTACCAAAGGTACGCCTGGTGCTATCAATGGAACCACTTGGCAAAGTGATGACATTTGGCTGAGAAGGAGCTTTGAATTAGGCAACATCAGAAAAATCAACATGGATGACATTCAACTGCGAATTCACCATGATGATGAATGTGTCGTATATATCAATGGTGTCAAAGCAGCGGAATTGGAAAATTGGACTTCCAGTTACACCACGACCACCATATCTGATGAGGCTAAAAGAGCCCTGGTGGCCAACGGAACCAATGTGATTGCCATTCACTGTAAGCAGAATACCGGCGGACAGTACATCGATGCCGGCCTATCCATAGTGACGGGAAATGAGGCACTTTCATCCAAAATATTGGAAAGCATAATGAAATAGAGACACTAGGAATTTAACCCGCATTATGCACTAGCCTATCTATTGCGACCTGATCCGCCGCGGCGGACAAAATCAGTCGCTTCGCTGCTGTTTTCAATTTCACCTGGCGGTAGACAGGTTCACCATCCGCCGCGGCGGATGATTCAATCTCCAAACAGCCTGATTTTCTTGTAGTTTCAGCTCTCATTACGATTCCTAATGCATAAAGCGGGCAATTTCGTTTAGTTAGTGTGAATTTGGAAATATTGATTCTATTATTTTCTGCTAAATTCCAAGATGGTCTTCACCCCTTTACCTTTGTTACTTTTTTGACCTGAAGCAAAAAAATAACCAAAAAACCCCGCCGCTACGCCACGGCGCACAGGTGTGCAGCTATTGGGAAATCTTCTTAACTAAACGACATTGATAAAGCGTGTTTAAGCTGAATAGTAAAAGGCTATCGTTTGCCTCGTTGCTGCATGATAATTACAGAAATGGGACTTGGGATAGCCTTTTTTGTCCATTATTCAGTAGAGAACGTGTAACTGCCTGAGCCAAGTGTGACAACCATACCTTTTTCATTTGTCTTTAATACTTTGATGTCATTTGATTTTTCAAGGGGATGGCCACTTTCTTTAACTTTTTCAGTAGGAAGATGGATTTCTGCGGAAGTGTTGACAGGAATGGTGATGGTGTAGGTATAGTGACCCTCGGGATCTTTTTGCCAATGGGAAACGATCGTTCCATAGTAGGTTTTTAAACTGGCCTTTACTTCGGAAATAAGTTGCCCCTTATTTTGTTTGCTGACTTTTTCAGATTGATATTCAAGGTCCCAATGCGGCTCAAGTATTATCTTTTTGTAGCCAACCTGTCCTGGTTTTTCAGAAGAGTTGATGCCGGCCAATTCTCGGTACATCCAATCTCCAATAGCCCCGTAAGCATAATGGTTAAAGGAATTCATGCCAGGGTTTTGGAAGGATCCATCGGGTTTCTGGCCATCCCAACGTTCCCAGATCGTGGTGGCCCCTTGTGTCACAGGATACAGCCAAGAAGGATAGGTTTGTTGCATGAGCAGGGTGAAAGCCAAGTCTTTATGGCCATAGCGTGAAAGAACATGGCACAGGTACGGCGTACCCAGAAAGCCGGTGGTCAGGTGATCATCGTAATTGCGAACATTGTCTGCCAAGCGATCAGCAGCTTGCTGCCTCAGCGATTCAGGTAACATGTCAAAGTGCAAGGCCAGTACGTAAGCCGTTTGGGATCCAGAAACCAAACGGCCATTGGGTGTCATGTATTCCTTGATAAATGCTGCTTTGATATCGCTAAGCAGTTTGCTGTACAACTGTTGGTCAGCGGGTTTTTCCAGAACTTCCGCGGCATTGACCAACAACTGCGTAGAGTGGGCGTAAAAGCACTGGGCAATAAGGTACTTGTCCGTGATGGCTGACCTGCCATCAGTGTCATCATCAGGTCGGTAAAAGAGCCAGTCTCCAAAGTGAAAACCGGTATTCCAAAGGTCGTTTTTGCTTTTGGCCTTTATGAAATCCACCCAGGCTCTCATGCTTTCATATTGTTGGTCCAGGATTTTGGTGTCGCCATATAGCAGGTACATATCCCAAGGGATGATGGTCGCTGCATCAGCCCATCCTGCTGATCCGGCGGCATTTTCTCCCAGGACATTTGGAATTACATGCGGTACAGCACCATTGTCCAACTGGTCTGCGGCGAGGTCTTTCATCCATTTTGTGAAGAAGCTATTGACGTTCATATTAAATGCGGCTGTACGGAAAAATACCTGTGCATCGCCAGTCCACCCCAATCGCTCATCGCGCTGGGGACAGTCGGTTGGGATATCCAGAAAGTTGCCTTTTTGTCCCCATTGGATATTGTGCTGCAGCTGGTTTATCAGCGTGTCCGAAGTGTAGAAATCCCCCGTTTGGCCCATGTCAGAATAGAGTGCGATGGCTTTAAAGTTGTCCAATGAATACCCAGTGACGTTGCCACGAATGCGTACATACCGAAAACCTTGCCAGGTGAAATGCGGTTCAAAATGGTCTTGGTTTCCCGAAAGAATGTATTGGTTTCGTTGCTTGGCCGCTCGTAGGTTGGTGGTGTAAAAATTACCATCCCTGTCCAATACTTCCGAATGCTCCAAAATTAGGCTGTCCCCGCTGTTCCCTGAGATGTCAACAGTGACAAAACCCACCATATTTTGACCAAAGTCCAGTACTTTATCACCCTCGGGCGTAGTAATGATGTTATCAGGCCGAATCACTTCCTGTTTTCTTACAGGTTCGTTATCGGTAGCCACCAGATGATCATAGCCGTAGTCACGGGTTTCTACGCCATCCCAGTTGCTGTCATCAAAATTAGGTGTTAACCAATCTGGGTTTTGCTTCCTAGCATCCACGGTTTCTCCATGGTAGATTTCCGAACTCAGGATAGCACTTTTCGTTGATTTCCATGTTTCATCTGTTCCTATGATGTCGGTGGTGCCATCTTCAAACTCCACCACCACTTGTAGCAACAAGGCCAATTCATTACCAAAAAAGTTATTTCGCCCTTGCCATACCAAATTACCACGAAACCAGCCATTGCCCAAAGTAGCGGCTAAGGTGTTTGGGCCTTTATGTAACTGCCCGGTAACGTCGTACACTTGGTATTGCAAGCGTTTTTGATAGCTGGTCCATCCTGGTGTAAGGTAATCATTGCCAATCTTGGCACCATTTAAAAAGGCATGGTAAAGCCCTTGGGAAGTGATGATGGCAGTAGCTTTTTTGACGGGCTTTGAAAGGGAAAAGGTATGGCGCATATTGGCCGCAGGACGAGATGATGGCTCTTCATAGCCAATGGTAATCCATTGGGCTTTCCAGGCATCATCTTCCAGCATTCCATTTTGCCAGAAAGCTGGTTGGCTCCACGGGGATACGGTGCCATTTTCATCCCAAACACGAACTTTCCAGTGATATCTTTCCAGTGTTTGTAAGGCTGGGCCTTGATAGGGGATATGGACGGATTGTTGGGAGACGATTTTCCCACTTTCCCACAAAAGGTGGTCACCAGAAAAATCCTTCGATTTACTCACTTGGATTTCATAAGCGGATTGGGATTGGTTTCTGCCTTCCCCAGCCAGGATCCATGTGAACCTGGGATGAAGGTTTTCGATCCCTACGGGGTTGGACCTGTTTTCACAGAGTAAATTGGCTACTGTGAGCTGGGCAAATGATGAAGCGGGCATTACGCAAACAAGAAAAATCAAAAGGTAACTAAAAAACGGGACTTTTAGCATTTTGGCTTATTTTAGGGTTAATCAATAGAACGATAGGAAAAGTATTAATTTTACTTATGAAATTCAATTTGGATTCCAAATAAAAAGCCGCCTTCCTTCAACGTGACCATCGAAGGAAGGCGGCTCAATAAGGATCTAGCCGTTTGATTTTTATGGTTACGGCAGCGCTTCTTCTTCTTTGGAGGCTTTGTCTTTCTGGAAAAGTTCTCCATTTCTCAGTTTTTTGAGGTAATTGTTCATGTCATTGCGGACTTCACCGCTCATGATATAAAGACCGATGATGTTAGGAAACGACATGGACAAGATCATCATATCCGAAAAGTCCAGCACGGCACCAAGGCTGATAGAAGCCCCGATCACCACGAAAACCACAAATACCAATTTATAAGCCAGTTCGGATCTTTTGCTTTTTCCAAACAAATAGGTCCAAGAACGCAGTCCGTAATAAGACCAAGATACCATGGATGAGAAAGCAAAGAGCAAGACCGCAATGGCCAATAGGTATGGGAACCAAGAGATCACGCTGGCAAAAGCCTCGGAAGTCAGTTCTACACCTCCCATGCCTTGTGCTTCATGTTTTCCGGTAAATATAATGACCAATGCCGTCAAGGTACATACGACGATGGTGTCCACAAAAGGCTCGAGAAGGCCGACAAATCCTTCGGAAGGGGGATGGTTGGTCTTCACGGCACTGTGGGCAATGGCTGCCGATCCGGTACCTGCCTCATTGGAAAATACCCCTCGCTGAAATCCTACCACCAGTACACCAATGAATCCGCCTTTCATGGCCGTGGCATTGAAAGCACCGTCCCAAATGGCCGTGAAGGCTTGGCCGATATTACCGATGTTTACAAAAATCACGACCAATGCTCCGAAAATATAAAGCCCCGCCATGAACGGAACGATTTTTTCGGTCACTTTGGCGATACTTTCAATACCTCCGATGATCACTACACCGACCAATATGGCAAGAATGACACCTACCCAAAAACCAAATCCTTCCAATACCGGGAATTGTGTGGCAAGGATCTTATAGGATTGGTTGGCTTGGAACATATTGCCACCTCCAAAAGAGAAGGCTACACAGAAAATGGCAAATACGGCAGCGAGTACCTTGCCCAAATTCTTCATATTCCTTCTTTCCAGTCCATACTTCAGGTAGTTCATGGGACCGCCAAAAATCTTCCCGTTTTTTGCGATATGTCTGTATTTCAGTCCTAGGGTACATTCTGTAAACTTAGAGGACATGCCCAAAAATCCAGCAATGATAATCCAGAAGGTAGCACCCGGTCCGCCAAGCGAAATGGCGATGGCTACCCCGGCGATATTTCCCAAGCCCACCGTGGCAGAGGTAGCAGTGGCAAAGGCCTGGAAATGGGAGATTTTACCTGGAGCATCGTCTTCATCAAATTTCCCCCTGGCCAATCCCAGGGCATGCTTGAAGCCTCGGATATTGATAAAGCCCATCTTAAAGGTAAAGAATGCAGCGCCTACCACTAGCCAAATGACGATAAATGGAATCGGATGTGTTTGGGGAGCTCCATTGGGATGGGTGAGGATGACGGGTTCGTCGTATTTTATTTGTCCAAAAACATGGGCATTTGTCTCTATGAGATCTTCCGGGTTTTGTGCATCGAAAATAACCGCCCCTTCTTTTAGGGAATGCTTGATGGTGCCGTTTTCAGGTGCGACCACAGCAATAGCGCCCCTGTTTTGTGACTGGACAGTGGCGAGCGTGTCCCCTTTGTTGACATGTTGCCTGTCTCCGGTTTTCCATTCCTGAAGGGTGAATTTGTCTTTCACGTCTGCTTTCCATCCAGGAATTTCGACATTTTTGCTTTTATTATAGACGACAGGATCATAGATGCCTATGGCAGCAAAGGGATCCCAGAAGAGGAAGTCAGTCAGCCCTTCCACGAGCGGAGTAAAAGCCCCGTTAAAAGTCTCTGTGACCGATTGGGATTTTACTTTGGCCTTTGTGGTGGCAGTTTTTCCATTACTGTCTTCCACGGTAAGTGTGTAGTTAATTCCTTCTACCAGCCCTTCTGCTTTGTTGGCATCCAAAGGGGTGGAAGGGTTGCTCCAACGATAAGTATATGGAGGAGTGCCGCCTTTTACCTCAGCTTCGATATAACCGTCATTGATTAACGTTGAGGGATTTCCCGGTTTGGTTATGATTTCCAAATCTTGGGCTTGGAGATTGACTAAATGTAAGGTGAGGATGATGGTAAATAAATATTTACACATGGATATAAACATGTTTAATGGTTTAAAATCGCAATAATGTTTACTTATTGCTTATTAACATTCCTAAACTGCTATTGTTTTTATAATGGGTTTATCTCAAATGCGGTAAAGAAAAATTGGTTCGGCTCCAAGATTGATTCCCTGGACAATTTTTCGATCGGATTGAGGTAAACCTGCTTTGGCTGAAAGTAAGTGGAAGAATGACCTCTACTTGAATGAATCTCACAATAGAGGACTAAAGGCTTAGAAAATAGTAGTATTGTGAATTCCCGAATGGAAATTTAGAATGTAATTCATGGATACTGCTTTCTTTTTTATTTCCGATGAGCCTTTAAGCAAACAGGCAAACCAGTCAATGATAAGTAACATTACGCACACTTTCGTGACAAATGTAGTCAATAATAATGAAAATATGGCGATAACTCGTCTTAAATAACACCTTATATAACTGGTTTTTAGGTTAAATAATTTCTTAAAGCCAAATTTTATACCGTTTTAGGACTTTTTGATATGGTGATTCCGATTAATTCGTTGTTCTATGTTGCGGTGGCCAAGTGCCACTTGATCCGCTTATAAGACCCATGTCATACGGATTTGGGATGGGATGCTGTGTTATTTTATCGCAAAGGCTGTGAAAATGGTATCACATCAGGCTAATTATGTGAAATAGTGATGGCGGTAAATTATGTAATTTTGATATACCATATTTAAACAATGCTGATCTATGTCCAAGAACGTATCCATTCATTTCGCTGTAGCACTGTCCATATTTTTGAGTTTTTCACTAGATGCCCAGACCATTTGGGAGCAGATGGAAAAACAGCCCCAAACCTTAGGGGTTGCCAATGGCTTGGAATACTATGAGACAGCTGCGTTTAAGCTTGGGCTTGTCAAGGACTCGCAGACATTGGCCAGCCTTAAAGCGAAACAAGATTCCACCTTTGATTTTACTCCTTTTGAACATTTAGAGAAAAGGGGAGGGGACCATTTCTATCAGCTGGGCGACCTTAATATCAGGCTTAGAAAGTCAGGACAGGAACCTTGGCTAAGTTATGCCAGTGCTGCTGAGAGGAAGCCCGTAGAAGCACTGGAAGAGTCCGGAGAGGTATTGGCAGCGGCGGATATGTCCACTACTTTTCCCGAGGATATGCCTTTGGAGGTTCATAGATTTTGGGACAGTAAGGACGGGGCTTTGGTATTGCGGTTTACACTTGAAAACACCTCCCCTGACGAAGTGGAAGTAGGGGGATTGGGCATACCGATGATCTTCGATAATATCTTGCACCAAAAAAGCTTGGAAGAAGCTCACCATCAGAAAGTGTTTTTTGACCCCTATATTGGGATGGATGCAGGTTATTTGCAAGTGAACCGGCTGGATGGAAAAGGTCCGGTACTTTTGGTGATGCCATTTGGTGAGACACCATTCGAGGCATACAGTCCGCTCTTGGATGATCCCACGCCGAAGGGGGTGACCTTTGAGGGGTTTCATGAGTGGCAGGTCTTTACGAAGGCATTGGCGGAAGAGGACTGGCAAGGAGCAGATCAGTGGAACCAGCCCCGTTCCAAAATGCTGAGGCCAGGTGAATCGATGGATATAGGATTGAAATTTGTATTGACCGATGAGGTCAGGACGATTGAGGAAAAGCTCATCGAAGAACAGCGTCCAGTGGCGGTGGGCATCCCGGGCTATGTTTTGCCTATGGATGTTGAAGGGAAGCTCTTTCTGAAGTATCCCAATGAAATAGCTTCTATTGACGTTTTTCCAGAAGGTGCAATGAGTCTGGAAAAGCACTTGGCCAAAGATGGTAGCTGGGATGCTTTTAAGGTAAAGGGCAAAAAATGGGGCAGGGCACGACTCACCGTAGCTTATAAGGATGGCACCATCCAGACCATCCATTATAAAGTGATCAAACCGGAATCAGAAGTATTGGATGATATGGGGAGTTTTTTGACCCATCAGCAATGGTACGATAAAGAAGACTTATTTGACAGGAGCCCATCGGTTATTTCTTATGATTACGAAGATCAGAAAAAAGTCCTGCAGGATAGCAGGGCGTGGATAGCGGGCTTGAGTGATGAAGGTGGTGCAGGTTCGTGGCTGGCAGCCATCATGAAACAGCTTGTTGCACCCAATCCCCAAGAAATTGCCCAATTGGAGGAATTCGTTCATCAGACCCTGTGGGGTGGGATCCAATATGCTTCCGGAGACCGAAAATATGGTGTAAAGAAAAGTTTGTTTTATTATGAGCCGGATAGTATGCCCGCAGGAACTTACCGGGATGACATCAATTATAATACGTGGGCAGCTTGGAGTAAAAAGGATGCCTATACGACAGGACGATCCTACAATTACCCTCATGTGACAGCCGCATATTGGGTGATGTTTCGTTTGGCCAAGGAATACGAAGGCTTGGTGGATGAAGCCAAATGGGATTGGTACCTGGACCAAGCTTTCGAGACTGCATTGGCCATGGTGGAGCAGGCGCCCCATTATGCCCAATTTGGCCAAATGGAAGGTAGTGTGTTTGTTTACCTGCTCAGAGATCTTCAAGAGGAAGGTTGGAGCGCAAAGGCATCGACTTTGGAAGAGACCATGAGAAAACGTGCCGATATCTGGGAATCCTTGGCTTACCCATTTGGAAGTGAGATGCCCTGGGATTCTACAGGACAGGAAGAGGTGTACATGTGGTCAGATTACTTTGGCTTTGATCGTAAGGCCAAGGTAACACTAAATGCAATTTTAGCATATTTGCCAACCGTGCCACATTGGGGTTACAATGGCTCGGCGAGAAGGTATTGGGACTTTCTATATGGTGGAAAAATCAGCCGTATCGAACGGCAGCTCCACCACTATGGGTCAGCCCTAAATGCGATACCAGTACTCAAGGCCTACCGTGACAGCCCCGATGACCTTTACCTGCTTCGAGTAGGACATGCCGGCATGATGGGGGCGCT
This sequence comes from Echinicola rosea, assembly GCF_005281475.1. Lineage (NCBI taxonomy): Bacteria > Pseudomonadati > Bacteroidota > Cytophagia > Cytophagales > Cyclobacteriaceae > Echinicola > Echinicola rosea. Next base: position 3,175,484 of record NZ_CP040106.1, read on the forward strand.
GTCCAATATCACCGAAGATGGATTTGGTCCGGCAGCCTTCCATTCTTTTCCCAGTACCTTGAAAATTGATCCATTGTCGGGTGATTATGGAAGCGGGTTTTATGGCTATGCGGTAAATACCAGCGCTTACCTGTACCATGACAAGCGATTTGGCTGGTTAGGATTTGGGGGGAATGTGGAGGAAGACCGTAAATTGATAACGCTTAACCTTACCACAGGGGCAAGAAATGCGGTGTTCATCGCTCCTGTGAAGGCTTGGGTTACCACCAAATCAGGGGAAATTACCAAGGTCAGTTATGATCAGGAAACGAAGTCGATCACTGTCAGTGTTATCGGAAACCAATTTACCCCAGCAGCCAACATCCACATAGAAGCGGCTGGATACCAATTGGCGGACGGGCAGGTGCCGACAGATGGGGTGATCACACTGCCCTTGGAAGGGAAATCTACTAAGCAATTCAGGCTAGTAGTTGAATAAGAATTGATTATTAATTAGGGGTTTATTATACTTAAAAGGGAGAGAAGCTGTTTCTTTCCTTTTTTTTGTATATCCGCCATGATACCAGAATTCACATCGGTGTAAAATAGGTCCTCACTGAAACCACTGGAGTCTCAGAAAAGCCGGATTTCATTCTGGGGATGCAGTGAGGATTAGCATTTAATGACAAGAAAGCGGATAATCAGACTTTTTTTTCATTCCGTGTGAGTATTTGTCTTTGCTCAGCGGTATATCCTTTTGTAACACCGAACAAATGGATAGAGAAAAACAACTTAAAGCATTTTATAAAGGGACATTGCCTCAAGAGGAAGTTGAGGAGTTTTTGCAATGGTATTGCTCCAAGGAAGGGGAGGTTTTTATAGCAGCGAGGTTGGAAACACACTGGAAAGAAGGCATTTCTGAAAAGGATAAGGAAGAAACCTTTGACAAAGAAGCGATCTTCAGTAAGATATTGAAGAAGCGGGAAAAGCATGCCTTGCCCGCCAGGAGTGAGGCTGAAAAGCCCTCAGGCCATAGAGGATTGATTTTTAAAATTGCCGCAGGACTGGTGATGTTTTTGTCATTAAGCCTTTTTGGGTATGAGTATTTCTGGCATAACGCCGGAGCAAAGCTGAACCAGGAGGCCTTGGCCATGGACATCAAATCCAATCCCGCTGGACAAAAATCCAAGATAAAACTCCCGGATGGTACTATCGTGTACCTCAATTCAGCGAGTTCACTGGAATTTCCTGTGGATTTTGCTACCAACCGTCAGGTGAAATTACAGGGCGAGGCATTTTTTGAGGTCTTTCCTGATAAGGAGCATCCCTTTTCAGTGGAGAGCAGGGGGATTAAGACCACAGCCTTGGGGACTGCCTTTAACATCAAGGCCTATGGAGATATGGCCGAGACCGAAGTGGCACTGGCCCATGGAAAGGTACGGGTAGAAGCAGGCAATGATGACCAACTGGAGCTGATCCCCGGCGAAGCGGCGGTAAGCAATGTGCAAAATAACGCATTCGATAAGAAAAATGTAAACATCGAAAAGATCCTTTTCTGGAAAGAGGGGATTCTTCATTTCGATGGGGCTTCATTCGATGAAGTAGTCAACACCTTGGAACGGTGGTACAATGTTTCCATTCAGATAGATGGGAAGTACGACAGTAAATTCCAATGTTCTGGAACTTTTGATAAGAACGAATACCTCGATAATGTCCTCGATATCTTGGGGCACTCGATCGGGTTTGACTTCCAGATAAACAAGAAAAAAGTAACCCTGATCTTTCACCAAAACTGAGCTTGCCTATGGGAAAATAAAGTTGACAAAAAATGTCCGGAAATGTACGGCAATACACTCCCGGACAAACATCAATCTCATCATGATTCTGGCAGCCAATGGACTGGAACTCCCGCTGCCAAAAAACTTATGTTCAATTGATATACCCAAAATATGAAACAAAATTTAACCCAGAAAATAATTATGGTCTCAAAATATGCAGGCTATTGTTTTATGATCCTGACCTTGACCATGAACTCCTTACTGGCAAGCAATTCATCCGCCCAGGTAAAGGGTATCGATGAAGTCTATATACAGCTGTCCAGTGGCCAAAAGGCACTGGGGCAGGCATTGGATGATATCGAGAAGAATACTGCTTTCCATTTCTTTTATACGGACAGGAATCTCGACAAATCACAGCTGGTGAACATTTCCAATAAAAAGGCGACAGTAGCATCCCACTTAGAGGAAATGGCGCTGAGCCTGGGACTGGAATTCAGACAGGTCAACAATAGCATTAGTGTCAAGAAAGTGAAGGACAAGGGGGGAGTACTGCCCAGTCCACCTATTGAGCTATTTAAAGAAGTTACCGGTGTCGTTACCGACGAAGAAGGTGAGCCCCTTCCGGGTGCATCCGTACTGATAGAAGGAGAACCAAACAGGGGAACCGTAACCGATATCGATGGAACCTATTCCATTGATGTATCAGAAGGAACGACCTTGATATTCAGCTATATCGGTTTTGAATCTTATAAGGTGAAAGTTGGTTCGCAGTCAAAAATCGATGTAGTGCTGATGGTCAATGCGGAATCACTCGATGAGGTTGTCGTTGTCGGTTTTGGTGAGCAGAAGAAGATTTCCCTTACCGGTGCAGTGTCCACTGTGAATGTGGACGATATGAAATCAAATCCTACTTCTAGTCTGTCAAACGCCCTGGCGGGAAATGTCCCCGGAGTAATGGGAATGATGCAGTCTGGACAGCCAGGAAAGAATATATCTGAATTCTGGATCCGTGGGATATCCACATTTGGTGGAGGTACCAACCCCCTTGTGCTGGTAGATAATATCGAACGGGATTTGAATGAACTTAACATAGAGGATATCCAGTCGATTACGGTGCTGAAGGATGCAGCCGAAACAGCCATGTATGGTTCTAGAGGGGCCAATGGTGTGATCCTGATCACCACCAAAAGAGGAAGCGCCGGTAAAATAGATGTGAACTTCAAAGACGAATTTATCTATAATACCCGCACCATTACGCCTGAGTTTGAAGATGGTGTAACCTATGCGAGGCTTTTGAATGAATCGCGGATCACCCGAAACGAAGGGCCGATTTACCAACCTGAGGAGCTAGAGATTTTAAGGCTGGGATTGGATCCAGATCTGTATCCGAATGTAGATTGGAAAAACCTGCTGCTGAGAGATGGAGCAATGACCTACCGTGCCAATATCAACATGAGTGGTGGGGGGCCTACTTCCCGGTATTATGCTTCGGGAAGCTATATCAATGAAGGAGGTATGTATGAAATCGATCAATCTCTGAAGGACGATTATAATACCAATGCAGATTATAAGCGCTGGAATTACCGTCTAAATGCTGACTTTAACCTTACTGAAACCACGGAAGTGAAAATTGGCGTTGCCGGTTCGCTCAGCAAAAGAAACAGCCCGGGACTGGGAGATGTGGATTTTTGGGGGTCGCTATTTGGCTATTCTCCCATCCGCACGCCAGTACTCTATTCCAATGGCTATGTGCCCTCTATTGGAACAGGCAATCAAACCAATCCATGGGTAATGGCCACCCAAACGGGCTTCAACGAAAATTGGGTCAACAAGGTACAGACCAATATTACGGTCGAGCAGGATTTGGGTTTCCTCACGGAAGGCCTTCGCGTCAGGGGGATCGTAGGCTATGATATCCTAAATACCAACAACATCCAACGCCGAAAATGGCCAGAGCAATGGCGGGCTGCCCGTGCACGTGATGTAAACGGAGATTTGGTGTTTACGCATATTTCCGATCCCAGTGAGATGTTTCAGTCCAGTACTTCTACTGGAAATAGGCTTGAATTCTACGACTTGATGATCAATTACAACCGAGATATAGGTGATCACCACGTTGGAGGAGCAGCCCGATTTACACGCGATTCATACGTGCAGACGGTTAACCTCGGGGGGGATATCAAAAATGGCATTGCCAGGCGAAATCAAGCCTTGGCCGGCCGCTTGATTTATAACTGGAAATACCGCTATTTTGTCAACTTTAATTTTGGCTATACAGGGTCGGAAAACTTTGCCCCGGGAGAGCAATACGGTTTTTTCCCTGCCGTCTCATTCGCTTGGAATCTTGCAGAAGAGGACTTCGTGAAAGATAATATTGGCTGGCTGAATTTGTTCAAAATTCGCTATTCCTACGGAAAAGCGGGTAATGATCAGTTAATGGGTGGAGAGCGGTTCCCTTATCTCTATACGATTTCACCCATTACCAATGATGATGGCGATCCGACCGGAGGTTATCAATGGGCAGATTATGGTTCTGACAGGTATTTTGGAGGGATGATGTATTCGCAGGTAGCCTCTCCCTATGTGACTTGGGAAGTGGCCACGAAGCAAAACTTGGGTTTTGATATAGAGACCAATCACATTACCGCTAATATCGATTTCTTTGACGAAGAGCGTACAGGGATTTACATGGCACGGGAGTTTTTGCCTGACATGGTGGGCTTGGAAAGTACGCCACGGGCCAATGTGGGCATCGTAAAGTCCCGTGGACTGGATGGCCGTCTGAAATACATACAGCAAATCGGTCAAGTGACACTGACGGCTAGAAGTAATATCACTTATAGTAAAAACGAGATCGTCGAAAAAGACGAAGAGAACAACGTTTACCCTTACCAGAATGAGGAAGGTTTCCGTGTCGGCCAGTCCAAAGGCTTAATAGCCCTCGGCTTGTTTGAGGACTACGATGACATTAGGAATAGTCCTACCCAGACGTTTGGGGAATACCAACCTGGCGATATCAAATATAAAGATGTCAATGGTGACGGGGTCATAAACGATGGTGATCGCGTGGCTATCGGTGCCACCAGAAGGCCAAACTTGATTTATGGATTAGGGGCTTCTGCCAATTGGCGCGGATTCAGTCTTGGCGTGCACTTCCAAGGTGCCGGAAAGTCAACTTTTTCTACCTACGGCAAAACCGTTCATGCCTTTAGTGAAGGAGAGTGGGGACAGGTCATGAAAGGAGTGATGGGGGACAACCGCTGGATCTCTGCAGATATATCCGAGGATCCTTCTACCGAAAACCCCAATGCGTCCTATCCACGCTTAAGCTATGGTGAAAATCCCAATAATTTCAGGGAATCTACCTTTTGGCTACGGGACGGACGCTACCTAAGGCTTAAGACGGTAAATATAAGCTATAATTTACCAAAGAGCATTACTCGATTGATACGGGCAGACAATATCCGGCTTTACGTGATCGGGACGAATATGTTCACGTGGTCCAAGTTTAAACTTTGGGATCCAGAGTTGGCTACGCCAAGAGGGGAAGATTATCCTCCTGCCAAATCCATTACACTTGGAATTAATATAAACCTGTAAACTGAAAAGCGATGCAAAAGAAAATATTATATACTGTTCTATTGCTTGTGTGCGGCACAGGCCTGATTTCTTCTTGTAACGACGATTACTTGGATTCCAGCCAATACTTCAAGGATCGCCTCACAGAAGAAAAGGTATTTCAGAGCAAGGTCTATTCAGAAGAATGGTTGGCCAATGTGTTTGAGGAACTGGGTGGAATCAATGCGGATGTGGCCAGTAAGGGAATTACGCCCCATAATTTTGCCGACGGGATGTACTATGGGGACAGGGACAGTGATTATGACCCATCCAAAGATGAACTATCCTACAACATGTTCAAGATGGGAGAATATACCGAAAATGACAAGCAGGGCACTTGGACGAGGTGTTATCGCGGTATCCGGAATGCATCGACTTTCATTCATAATATTTACATGAATACCGAGATGTCGGCCAAAGAGAAAGAAGACTACAGAGGGCAAGCGCGGTTTGCAAGGGCATACCTGTATTGGTTATTGCTGCGCAAATATGGTCCCATTCCCTTATTGCCAGATGAGGGGTTGGATTATACCAAAAGCTACGATGAACTGGCCATTCCGCGAAGTACTTATGAGGAGTGCGCTGAGTTTATTAGCAATGAAATGCTGCTCGCAGCCCAAGAGATGGCCACCCTTGGAATGGTAAGGGGGCAAGAGAGTTCTGCTCGTCCTGCACCCGGTGCGGCACTGGCGGCACGTGCCAAAGTGCTAATCTATGCTGCCAGTCCATTAGCCAATGGAAATACGTCAAGCTATGCAGCACGATTGGTAGATGACGAAGGAAACCGACTCCTTTCTTCGGACTATCAAGAAGAAAAATGGGCAAAGGCTGCTGCTGCTGCCAGGGACGTGATCGAACTTGGGGTCTACGAATTGTACACGGTGCCTCTTCAGGAAACAGGGGACAATGCGACAGTAATACCCCCGGATGATCACAATTTTTCTGATAAAACATGGCCAGATGGCTGGGCGAATATCGATCCGGCCAAATCATACGCTCAGGTGTTTGACGGTACCTTGCCACCTTCAGGAAATCCAGAATTGATTTTTACCCGCGGCAACAACCAGGGTGGAGAAAGTATCAGGGCGATGGTTGCCCATCAATTGCCCCGATCTGCCACTGGTTGGAACACCCATGGGCTTACCCAAAAAGTGGTGGATGCCTACTATATGAACGATGGCACGGATGTACCAGGCAAGGATATGGAAATCGGCCGTGGGGACGGTTCCGAGCGTGTAAGTGGCTACGTAAGCCAAGAGGACTATGAAGCGGGAAAGTATCGACCGCTCATGCCAGGTGTGTCCCTGCAATATGCCAATCGTGAACCACGGTTTTATGCTTCGGTGGCTTTCAATGGCAGTTTCTGGTCATTGCTAAATGAATCACAAGAAAGAAACCGTAACCAACAGGTCTTTTACTACAGGGACAATCCAAGAGGGAATGGTTTTAATTCATCCAATGCATACTGGCTACGAACAGGTTTTGGCATAAAGAAATATGTCCATCCCAATGACACTTATGAAGGAGGCGATATCGAAAATATCGTGTACAAACCTGAACCTGCCATTCGGTATGCCGATATTCTGCTTATGTATGCTGAAGCGCTGAACGAACTTGACGGTTCGCATACCATTCCATCTTGGGATGGAGGTAATTATACCATTTCGCGAAATATCAATGAGATTCAAAGAGGCGTTCATCCTGTGCGCATCCGAGCGGGTGTACCAGACTATCCCGACGCCGTGTACAGTAACAAGGAGGAATTGAGGAAAAGGCTGAAGCGGGAGCGTTTCATTGAGCTTTTGGCAGAAGGACAACGGTACTATGACCTCCGTCGATGGATGGATGCTCCTGAGGAGGAGTCCTTACCGATGTATGGTTGTAATGTCCTGATGAATGAAGAGGAGCGAGATCTCTTCCACCAGCCGGTAGCCGTATGGGCGCTAGAGACCACCTTTGCAGATAAAATGTGGTTTTGGCCGATTAGCCATACCGAACTCAAAAGGAACAACCGCCTTACACAAAATCCAGGATGGACTTATAACGACTAAACAGAAATCATCATGAATAAATCATATATACCGTTTCTTCTGTTATCGTTGCTTATCATTTGCAGCTCGTGTAACGATGAGTGGACGGAAGAACAATTCGAGAATTTCGTTTCATTTAAAGCACCCGTGACGAGCGAAGGGGTTTGCGATATCTATATTCGATATAGGGAGGATGAAGAAACGGTCTTCCAGCAACCCTTGATTGTCAGTGGCTCCCGAACCAACGCACTAGATAGAACTGTGCATGTCGCGGTAGATTCCGATACCCTAGAGGTGCTGAATTATGAGCACTTTCAAAACCGGCAGGATTTTTATTACCGGGAATTGGACAGTAAGTATTACGAAATTCCTTCTACAGTGGACATCAAGGCTGGGGAAAATACCTCATTAATGACCATTGATTTTAGGTTAAAGGACATCGATATGGTGGATAAGTGGGTGCTCCCACTGACGATCAAAGATGATCCATCTTACAATTATGTCGCCAACCCCAGAAAGCACTACCGTAAAGCGCTCCTGCGAATCCATCCGTTTAATGACTATTCCGGTACTTACAGCGGAACTGCCTTGAAAACCACCATGGAGGGTTATGAAGACGAAACCCCAATTGTGAAAGAGGAAATTCGTGCTTATGTGGTGGATGAAAATACGGTGTTTTTCTATGCTGGGAACATTGATGAGGACCGTCAGGACCGTAGGAAATACAAGGTTTATGCAGATTTTGACCAGAATGGTGCAGTCACCTTTTATTCGGACAATCCCGATATGAAATTTCAAGTAAACAAGGATGCCAGCTACACCATCAATGAACAAATGGATGAAATACGTCCGTACCTCCTGCACCGATACCTCACCATTAACAACATCGATTATCAATTTTCGGATTATACCATGGTACCCAATGTGGATATCAACTACAAGGTGTCAGGTTCGCTGATTCTAGAACGCCAATTGAATACCCAGATTCCTGATGAAGATCAGGCAATAGAATGGTGAAAAAGAGCGTAACGATTTAATTAAAATGCGGGGGATATAACCCCAGTAGTATGGCGAATTAAAAATCTAAAAATTATGCGTTTAAATATAATAATCAATAACAAGGGGCTGCATATACTTTATGGGCTATTGGCTATGGCATGTGTGCTCTTTTACGGTTGTCAGATCGACAACCAAGAGGAAATGGAATATTCACCCTTTGATCCATCCCAGCCAGTTGTGGTATCCGGTTTTACACCGAGCTCCGGGGGCGCGGGCCAGCGTCTTGTGATTTACGGCCAGAACTTCGGCATTGACCCTGATATTGTTTCCGTATCGATCGGGGGAAAAGAGGCAAAGGTAATCAATGTAAACGGCGAGTCACTTTATTGTCTGGTGCCCAAGCAGGCATTTGATGGGGATATTCAAGTGCGCGTGGGGACGGACGAAATGCAGGTCGTTTCTGATGCTGACAAGTATTTCGACTATCAGCGTAAGATGGTCGTGTCCACGCTGGTCGGATACAAAAATGACCGAGGTGATGAGCCATGGAAGGATGGGAAGTTTAAAGCAGATAACCCAAATGATATGGCGAGTGGTTTTTGGGAACCTTCCTTCATGAAATTTGACCCATTAAATCCCAAGCACCTTTGGGTGACATTTGATTTTAACAATGGGCTTTACCTGATCGATTTGGAGGACAGCACAGTGACCAAGAAGCGTTCGGATTTTGATCGGCCCAGGAGTATTGATTTTACCAATGATGGCCAATACATGATCATCGCCGAGGACCGAGGTGGAGAAAATGACCGTGCTACGTACCGGCTGTCACGCGATAAGGATTGGCAAGACCGGGAGATCCTGACCCGTTACAGGCAGTGTAACGGCGCATCAGTCCATCCGGTAAATGGTGAGCTGTACTTCAATAGCTATGAAAAAGGACAGTTTTTTCGCTTTGATTTGAATAAATACTTCAGCGATGGCCTAGGAAACAAAGATTATGAAACCTTGTTCGTCGTGCATGATCCACAGTGGGAATATAAGGTCTTTATCCATCCATCTGGGAATTATGCTTATATTCTGGTGATTAACCAGCATTATATCCTACGGGTGGATTATAATTGGGACAAGGAACAGTTTAATCAACCTTATCTGGTGTGTGGGCAGCTTCGAAGTCCGGGTTATCAAGATGGTGTTGGCTCGGATGTGCGGATGAGAAATCCCTATCAGGGTGTATTTGTGAAAAATGAGGAATATGCGGCAGAAGGTAAACCTGATGAATATGATTTCTATTTTACGGACCAATATAACCATGCCATTAGAAAGCTTACACCTCAAGGCAGTGTGACGACCTTTGCAGGCAGGGGAAGCTCAAGTATTAATCCAGACCCATACGGTTATGTAGATGGAGACCTGAGGGAGGAAGCGCGTTTTGACAGGCCTTCAGGAATTGCCTATAGTGATGGGGCATTTTACATTGGCGACCAGATGAATCACCGGATCCGAAAAATAGCCCTGGAGGAAATGGATTCGGATGGTGAGGAAGAAGAAATGGACGAATGACAGCAATTATTTAGAACTATAATAACAAATTATTGTCGTCCGGTTAAAGATTTTAAGATTGAAAAAAATTCGTCTAAATCTGCCCTTAAATTCCCTAGAGGGGACTTTCTTATCATCCGCTCAAAGAACGGGCAGTTTGACGAAATCGAGTAAATCTTATCTATTTTCATTTGAAGCTACGTTTTTAGCGCAAGTGAAATTCCTCTTACCTACTCGACTAACAAATAATATATCAATAGGGATAAAATCTAATCCTTACAATACGACAGCATGAGAAGTATAAAAAGAGTATTTGCATTGATCACTTTGGGTTTTGGATTACACTTCGGTCAAGATGCCCTGGCGCAGGATGCGCTCAGGGCTCCTGCCTACCCGTTGATCACCCACAATCCTAATTTTAGTATCTGGTCCATGGGCGATGAGCTGAACAATAGCTCTCCCAAGCATTGGACTACTGCAGACCAAGGGATGCTGGGCCTTATAAAAGTGGATGGGGAAATCTACCGCTTTTTGGGAAAGGAGAAAAAACAGTATTCCAGTATTTTGCCCACCAGTGATGAAGCAGATTATCAACTGAGCTATACGGAAACCCAGCCAGGTAATGGTTGGTTTTTGTCGGATTTTGATGATCAAGGCTGGAAGTCAGGAAAAGCTCCCTTTACGGATCAGCGAAAAGAGGGAGGTACCTTTTGGAACACCGATGAGCTCTGGCTGAGGAGGGAGTTTGATCTGGATGACGTGTCGGCATTAAGCAAACTTAACCTGAAAATCCGGCACGATGATAATATTATGGTTTACCTAAATGGAGAGCAGATTTATGAGTTGGAAGGCTGGATCCATCGATTTTCATATGTGGCGATACCCAAAGAGGTACAGCAAAGGCTCCAAGAAGAGGATAATGTCTTGGCTGTACACATAAAAAATACGGCAGGAGGCCGGTGGTTGGATGTAGGCTTGGCAGAGGAGAAAGAAATTCCTGCCGTCAAGGATATTCAGACTGCTCCACAGAAGTCTGTAAGTCTATCTGCTACCCAAACGAAATATTCCTTCGATTGTGGAGGGATCGGTTTGGACGTGACCTTCACTTCCCCACTGCTAATGGACGATCTGGACTTGATGGCCAGGCCTATTTCATATATCACGACCGCTACCAAATCTACCGATGGCAACTCCCATGAAGTGGAGGTTTACCTAGGTGTGTCCAGTGATATTGCCGTCCATCAGCCGTACCAGGAAGTGGCCGCGGATCAGTATTCGTTTGGAAGCCTTGATATCATGAAAGTAGGCACTACCGAGCAGAATGTTTTGGGTCGAAAAGGAGATGATGTCCGCATTGATTGGGGGCATGCCTATGTGGCGGTAAGTGATCATCCCCAAGCCAAACAATGGATCAGTACTGCGCAAAGTGCCTTGGAATCTATTGCCAACGCGACTTTTCGAGACAAAAAACTGAAAGGCAAAAGCTTGGTGCTAAACAGTCTGGTAAACCTTGGTATGGTAGGCGATGAAAAACAGGAACAAGTGTTTTTGGTCGGATACGATGAAGAGACCGCGATACAGCTTTTTGGCGAAAACCTATTGCCATGGTGGAAAACGGCTGCTGGCGGTAAGTTTGAATCCCAGCTGGTACTGGCTTCTGAGGATTACCCAGAAGTGATGGGCCGATGTGAAGCCTTTGACCAACAGCTTCATAGTGAAGCGCTAAAGGCAGGTGGACAAAAGTACGCGGATATGTGCGTATTGGCTTATAGACAAGCGATTGCCGCGCATACATTGGTGGAGGGACCTCGCGGGGAACTGCTCTTCCTGTCAAAAGAAAACAACAGCAATGGTTCCATCAATACTGTGGACGTGACTTATCCCTCTGCTCCGTTGTTTTTACGGTATAATCCCGATTTGATGGAAGGAATGCTCAATGGAATCTTTTTCTATTCGGAAAGTGGACGTTGGAAGAAGCCTTTCCCGGCCCATGACTTGGGGACATACCCGATAGCCAATGGCCAGACCTATGGAGAGGATATGCCCGTGGAGGAAGCAGGTAACATGCTTCTGCTGACAGCGGCCATTGTCCATCAGGAAAATGATGCTGCTTATGCCAAAGCGCATTGGGAAGTATTGACCCTCTGGGCGGAATACTTGCGCAAAAGTGGTTTTGATCCTGCAAATCAGCTATCGACAGATGACTTTGCAGGGCACTTGGCCAGAAATGCCAACCTCTCGGTGAAAGCTATTTTGGCCTTGGCTGCTTATGGGAAAATGGCGGGCATGCAAGGTATGAAGGAGGTCGAAGAAGATTATATCACCGAAGCGCGGGGAATGGCTAAGCAATGGATGAAACTGGCGGCTGATGGAGATCATTATTCATTGGCTTTTGAGCGGCCAGGAACCTGGAGTCAAAAATATAACTTGGTTTGGGATGAGATTCTGGACTTAGGTGTCTTTCCTGAAGAAGTGGCGGACAAGGAAGTCGCTTATTACCTGACCAAGCAAGAAAAATATGGCCTGCCGCTGGATAGCAGAAAAACATATACCAAGTCCGATTGGGTGTTTTGGAGTGCATCATTGGCTGATAGCCATGCCGACTTTGAGGCCTTGATCGACCCGATGTGGAAGTATGCCAATGAAACGGCCAACCGGGTACCCATTAGCGATTGGCATGAAACTAAAGATGCCCATGTGATGAATTTCCGTGCACGGTCTGTAGTGGGCGGCTATTTTATTCAATTGCTCTATTTAAGGGGAGCATATTAATTGGATAGCGAGTATGCTGTTCGGAATTTATTATTTCTAACGTTGAATTTTGGGAATTTGGAATCCTTGTGGTAAATATAGGGATTCCAAATTCTATGTAGTATTATACCTAATAACGAATAACTAAAGCGCATGATGAAGCAATTAACCCTACTGTTTTTACTCATCCTGACAGCAGGAAGTGGACTTCAGGCCAAAACAGGAGAAGAAGTAATTACCAAAGGCAAATACACCTTGACTTTTGTGAATCAAGATCCAGAACTGGATGAAGAGGTAAAAGAGGGCTTGATCAGCACATTCTTTAGGGTTTACCCAAAGATGTCAAAGGCCTTCAACAAGGAGGCGACCAAAAATGTGACCGTGACCATCGATACTGCTTATAATGGTGTAGCATATGCCCATGATGGCAAGATCACCATCGCTTCCAAATGGCTCGATAAAAAACCTGGTGACCTGGATGTGATCACCCATGAAGGGATGCATTTGGTGCAGGCATATCCCGGTGGATCAGGGCCAGGCTGGTTAACAGAAGGAATCGCAGATTATGTGCGCTATGCCTATGGAGTGGACAATGATGGAGCAGGCTGGTCATTGCCCGATTTCGATCCGAAACATTCCTATGAGAACAGCTATCGTATCACAGCGCGCTTTTTGCTTTGGGTCACCCAAACGTACGACAGGCACTTTGTCAAAGAATTGGACAAGCATATGCGGAGCAAAACCTATTCGGAAAACCTTTGGAAGGAATATACAGGCTTGACACTGGACGAGCTTTGGGAAACGTATGCGAATAACCCTACCGTAAAAATTTAGCAAGTGTCTTATCATACAATAAGGCTGTCCGATATATGAAATCCATGTTCACTGTTGCTGTTAAGCCGTGAAGGGTAGCAAAAAACTTCTTCATTTCCACAGTGATGCCTACAAACGGTCCTATATTGGACAGTTTACTAAAATAAAAAGCTGCAAAAATATTTTTTTATAAATATTTTAATAACTTTTGTAGCAGAATCATTTTTTACCACGTCTAGTCGTTATAATATAGAGACAATACACTGGACCAACGAACTAAACTACTTGCTGTATGAGAATTGGGTTTGATGCGAAGAGGGCTTTTAAAAACTTTACAGGCTTGGGAAATTATAGCCGTTTTATCCTGAAATCCCTCAGTGATAATTTTCCTGCAAACAATTACTACCTCTTTACCCCCGTCAATGGGCATAAAAGTGAAGAAGTGGCGATAGCCTGCAAAAACCCTAATCAGGAAATTGTACTGCCTACGAATATGTGGAAGCTTCCCGTGATGTCAAGTGCTTGGAGGAGTGTTTATCAAGGGGTAAAACATTATGATAGTGAATTGGAGATCTTTCACGGCCTGAGCAATGAAATTCCCTATATCAAAAATAAATCTACCAAATATGTGGTGACGGTACATGATCTGTTGTTTTGTCGGTATCCAGAACTTTTCAATCCCATCGATGTACAGATATATAAAATTAAAATGCAGCGATCATGCAGGGATGCCGATCAGGTTATTGCCATTAGCCAGCAGACCAAAAAAGATCTTATCAATTTTTTAGGGATAGATGAGGACAAGATCAGAGTGGTGTACCAAGGGTATCACGAAAATTATAAAAAGGAAGTCTCCTCGGAAGAGGTTCATCGTGTCAAAGCAAAGTATAATCTTCCGGACCGGTACTTGTTCTTTGTGAGCACCATCGAAAAAAGAAAAAATGTACAGTTGATCCTAAAGGCCATGAAAGCCCGGCAAGACTGGAGCATTCCCCTGGTGGTAGTGGGAAGGGCGACGTCCTATATCAATGATTTGAAAGCGATGGTAGCAGAATATGGACTTCAGAAAAGGGTGCATTTTCTTCATCATGTGGCTTTTGATGATCTTCCTGCGATGTACAAAATGGCCCATGTTTTTATTTATCCGTCTTATTTTGAGGGTTTTGGCATTCCGATTATCGAGGCGCAGAGTATGGGGACACCAGTGATCACTTCTACCGGTTCTTGTTTTCATGAAGCGGGAGGGGAAGCAGCACTTTATGGAGATCCCGATTGTCCCGATACATTGGTCCATCACCTCGAAAAAATGTCCCAAGAGGATGTCAGGTCTGAGTTTATCTCCAAAGGATTTCAAAATATCAAGCGATTTGATGAAACGATCATTTCCAACGACCTGATGAATATCTATGAAGAAGTGTTGGAGTCATACTCTGCCAAACCGATTTTGGTCACTTAAGGCCTTTCCCTTACTTAAGATGCATAACCAAAAACGTTAAGGATTATACCTTTTTTGAGCCAATTATAAAGTCATAGCGGATCACGCTGAAAAGCTTGTAGAAACATGTTTACCTGATTTTGGCCATAAAATCGATCACGATTTATCTTTGTACGAGTCCTGTAGGAATGGATGATGTGCAGGGAAAGGCCGATGCAATTCGCCGCGGCTCCTTCCCAAAAATCACATCCTGTCCCTTGCAGGGACGCTTTTATAATCGCGTCAGGTTAATGACCAATGACTAATTCATCCTTACCGCTTTGGCCTTTTTGTTCCCGGCAATTTGCTTTGCGATAAGCATAAAATACAGTGGGCCTTCGGAGAAGTATCTTTTTCCCAATCTTGCAGGTTGGTCCAAGAGGCGGTAAAGCCAGCCAAACCCAGTCTTCTTGATCCACTCAGGAGCCATTTTCTGTACCCCTGCCGCATAATCAATGGACGAGCCCAAACCAAGGCTGACAGGGATGTCATAGGCCTTTAGATACTTGCTGATAAAACGCTCTTGTTTTGGGGCTCCCAGTCCAACGACGAGTACATCCGAAGCGCTTTTTTGCAATAGTTTTACGATTTTATCCAGTTCATCAGGATCATTTTCGAATCCAAAAGGTGGACTATAGGTCCCGCTAATGGTCAGGCCAGGATATTGTTTTTCTAGTTTTTGCTTGGCAATATCTCCCACACCAGGTGCCGCACCGAGGAGAAATACCCGCATGTTTTTCTGTGCGGACACTTCACACAACTTGAAGAAAAGGGATGAGCCACTTACTTTTTCTGTAAGGGGCTGGTTCAACCATTTGGATGTCCAGACCAGAGGTTTGCCATCGGGTACAAGCAGACCTGAGGTATTGAGCACATCTTTGTACTGTTTGTCTTTGTGTGCCGCGATCAACAGGTTGATGTTTGGCGTGAAGATGGAAGTTTTTTCTTTGTTTTTGACCGCATCTACAATGTAGTCAATGGTATCTTCGAATGAAACGTCGGCCACTTGGACTCCAAGGATATCGACTTTGTTAAACTTTTTCATAAATAGGCTCTTTGATGGACGTTTTCAACAAATTGTTCCAGGAGAGAGTAGCGTATTCATGAGAGTGGTAGTTTACAATCAGGTCCCTAGCAGATTGGGACAGTTTGTGGTATTCTTCATCAGTGAGAGTCATCGCCTTTTCGATGGCTTCACTGATAAGGGTAGAATCAGGCTTATCGATCAAGAAACCTGTTTCGTGGTTTACTATATCAGCAATATCTGCAACATCCGTGCCGAGTGCCGGCAGTCCGCAAGCCATGGATTCCATCATGGCACAAGGGATGCCTTCTACCTTAGAAGTAAGGATAAAGAATCTTGACTGATGGATAAACTTCACAACATGGGGACTATGTCCCGCAAAGTGAACTTGGTCTTCCAGCTCCAGTTGTTTTACTTGCGCTTGGAGGGGTTCCATCATGGGGCCTTTACCCACCACGAGGAAGCGTGGTTTTAATCCTTTCTGCTTCAACATCCCAAGTGCCTCAATGATCAAGTTGACGTTCTTTCTTTCTTCGAGCACACCGATATAGATAAAGTCAAATTCCTTGGGTGTCCGGGGTGAGGGGAGAAAGTCCTCTTTCGTATTGATCGTACTGTGCAAAATGGAAATTTTTTCTGCAGGAATACCCTGATCAAGCCAATAGTTTTTGGTGTTGTTGCCAGGCACATTAAGGTGCTTGGCCTCATGCATGGCGTTGGAGATGACGTTGCCTACAGGCCAGATTTTCATATAATCCTGTGTAAGGTTATCGATCTCGCTGAAAATAAATGGTGTAGAGGTGACTTTTGATAAGATGTAAGCAAAGAAACCGTGCGGCTTGAAATTGTAGCTAAGGATAAGGTCAGGCTTGATCTTCCGTATTTTTGAAAACATAAAAAATGGTGAGAGCATCAGGTAAAATGGCCTGATCCTCAATAGTTTTGGTAAGATGATATACTTTAACTTATCAAATTGAGGCCCATTTTCCTTTCTGATCAAAAATATCTCATCCACCATGTCCACCTTGGCCAATGGCTTTAATTTATAAATCACTTGACTGGGCTTCAGGCCTGCTATGACAACAATTTTCATTACTACAAAAATTTTGTGGTTAGTTCACTTACTAGCAAAAGGTTCTTTTGGGGAGGGTGTCTTAATTGACTTGTTGTAAATATAGTAAAAATTGAAATTTAAATAAATAAAAATGTATTTAAATATTTTCCATGGCCAGATAGGCCTGATTGACTTCAGGCGTGATTTCGGTATCGGTTGTAGCATTAGAAATTTAGATTGCCACTATTTTTTTCTAAAGCGTGTCGAATTTCTTCTCAGGTTTGCGTATTGGGATAATATCCATGAATGGCAATTAAAGTTAGGCGATAATTGCATATTTTTGGGCTTCGCAATTTATAATATAAAATTTCAGAGGTTTATGCGCAAGTTTTTTGTTTTAAGTGTACTGGTATTGGGGATGTTTTCATGTCAGGAGGATGAAGAGGTGAATCCTGTTGGGGAGGAAAAAGATGATGAAAAGGAACAGAAAATCATTTACAAAAATCGAGGTTTATCTTCGGAATACAGTGATATTATTGCTTTTGACTTTTCGGAAACATCAATTTATCCAGGCTCAATTTTAAAATTAAGCGCTATTAGAGAGGGAAAAGCGATCGAAATAAGTGATTATTCTAAAGTGAAGGTTCCCGTTGTGGGTGATTTATTTATAAAGGGCATTAGTACAGTCACTGAGATTATTCCTTCTTATTATAATTTTTTTGAGTTTCATACAGGTCTTGTGGAAGGAAAGAGGCCAATTGATGATAATTTTTCAACATTTTATTATCAGGCAATACCCATTTATTCCAAGGGGCATTTTAAATACATTTTGGATAATTATAAAGGAGACCGCTTTGATGAAGCACTGGAAACAATCAATTTTGATAAGAAAGACCTAAAATCGAGAGGAGTGCTTTATGCGAAAAGGGATAATTATAATTACGCTATGTCTGTCCCGGAAGATGGAATATACGTTGAAGAAGACCTTCATAGCGATGAATTAAGTGGTTTGGATGCTGCGGTGATTAGCTCGGTAGATTTTGGCCGATTAGATATCATACTGTATGAATCAGAATATCCCCATTATTTGATACATGATATCATGGGTACGGCCATGACCGGAGAGGAGCTTTCAGATGAAGAAATTAACGTATTAGCCGGAATTAAAATTATATGTTATTCTATTCGAAATGAACCGGGAGTAAAAAAATATTATGAAGGTATGGGGGATGCTGATTTTTTGGAGGATTTTTATTTAGGAAAAGGTGATTATATGGAGGACGGTGATGGAACAATTTTAGGGTTCTCTGTAAGAGACTTGAAAGATCATACTTCCATAATCTTTGAAAAAGAAGTAACCTACGAGGAGCCTGTTGCTTTGGAAGATTGAAGTAGTGTATATCCGAGATTACCAATCATTTACTTTTTTAGCTAGTGCCTGTAAGAAAACGTCCAGTGTCTCATCAGAAGGCCTCTTATGGAATGAAGGGTTGCTGGAAGAGATGGAACCACAGACCACTTCCTGAAGTATAAAAGGTTTTCTAAATAATAATATCAACCCACGCAATTAGTTTCTTCACTAGAAAATCAAAAACAGCGTTTTGCTATAACTTGGGGATATTACAAGTATAGTGGAAAATATTTTTACAAATATTAGTTATTTAAATTTCATTTTAATTTGGTTCTATATGATTTAGTGTGGGTAAGTATTAACCTGAGCTCGACTTAATTTTAGTATTAAAAGCGTCATACCCTTTTTAAGAGGATGTGGGTTGGAAAAGGGTGTGGCAATCCCGAAATACTGAGACTGCCACGGCTTCCACCCGCTCAGGCCTCCCTCTAAGCCTCGCAGTGACGGTTTTATAATCGAACTGAGGTTTCTAGCTAAATCCCTAGGTGGTTTTCATCCCTTTACCTTTGTCACTTTTTTGCTTCAGGTCAAAAAAGTAACCAAAAAACCCCGCCGCTGTGCATCTATTGGGCTAAAATCAAACCTCGCCCACATGCAGGCAAACTCCTCGTGTTTAGCTTCCAACAACCATTTTTTCCACCATTTCGTCAAACAAGCCTGCCTTCTTGCCTACCCGCTTTTTAATTTCTTAACGCCCAATACCTGCAAGGCGGATCCATTTTATACAAGTTTAAAAAGACCATGGACTAAAACCATAATTTTCTCAATGGACGATCCGTATTGGAAAATCCCTTTAACTAAACGACATTGATAAAACGGGTTTAATTACTTCACGTCCAATAGCGGCTAGGTGGATGATGTCCTTGGGGCTATTTTACGAGGTGATGATTAATCATCAGGATTTTTGATAAAATAATCTACCCACTGAAATCCATATAGAGCCTTTAATTTAAATAAAATTATCAATTATTATGAAGAAGAAATTATTATTGATCGTCTTTATGGCGATGGCACTCTACTCATGTCAATAGGAAGAAGAGTTGGATCCGCAAACGACCCAAGATCGTTCCTTTGACAATTCAGAAAACCCTTTTAGATCGATGCCTACCATCTCCCAGACGGCTGAAGGTCTGGTGGTAAAGGAAAAGAAGGGAATGGAAGGGGAGAATGCCAGTACGAATTGTTCTGAGCAAACCATTACGGTTACTAAATGTTTTTCAAGTTTGACATTACTTGAGAAGGGAACTGATGGGCTAATCTACCCTGGGTCATTGTTGACCGCTGAAAGTGTACTGTCCGGCGATTACAAGGAAATTTTAGGAGTTACGAAAAGACCTCTTAATATCGTTTTCGATATTAGAGGAATGACTGGTGCTAAGAATAAATGGATTGAGCCTACTTACAGTAATTATGTGAATGCTTTGGGCGAAATGGAAGCTAAACCCATAAGCGGCTCTCAGCCAGCCTACGTCAATTTCACAACTTCAGAGGTGAAGTCAGAAGAACATCTAAAAGTGGCTGTAGGAGCTAATTTTGGCGTTTGGAAGTTTTCTAACATTTCAACGGATTTTAAGCTGGATCAAGAAAGGACCAAGACTGTAACCGTTGGTAAGTTTGTTCAGGAATACTTTACTGTAACTGCTGATCGTCCTTCTGATGGTGTTTATATAGAAGAATATCCCGACCCAAGTATCTTTGGTAGCTATTCTCCTATGTACGTATCCGAGCTTACTTATGGAAGGGTCGCGTTGTTTTTTGCTGAATCTACTCATTCTTCCGATTCTGTGGGAGCTGCTCTTGAAGCCAGTTTTAACTTCCTGGCAAATGGAAGCGGAAATGTCAGTACTGCCCAGAAGAATATTCTAAATACTTCCAGAATTAAAACACTTATTCATGGCGGATCCTCAGGAGATGCTGCTTATGTTTTTGTGAATGGCTACGAGGGGCTAAAGGATTATGTTAGTCAAGGAGGAGAAATGACCAATGATTCAAGGGGTGCCATTATTTCCTACAAATTGAGGAATTTAAGTACCCATTACACTGGGACGATTAATATTTCTGCTGATTATGAGGAAAGGGAGTGTAAAGTAGAAGTTTTTAGTTATTGGAGCGATGGAGCAAAAGACCACTTTTATAGAACAAGTTATTCTCCAACAGCAGGAGGAGGAAATTGGAGTGTAGAAGGAAGGGTCTTTTATGGTGTTCCTGCAGATCGTGAAGATGCAAAACCTGTTTATCAATATTGGAATGGAACGGGGCAAGATCATCTTTATACCTTTGATAATCAGCCTTCAATTGGTGCTTGGCAAAGAGAATATATAGCATTTTATGCTTTCGATACTAAAGTTCCAGGAACTCAGCCAGTTTATTCATATTATAATAGTGATGCAGCGGACCATTATTATAATTTCGATGTTGGTTCTACAGCTGGTGGGGGTGGAAAATGGAAAAGAGAGCATGTAGCTTTTTATGCATACCCTTGATAATTTAAAACTAGTATAAAGAAAAGAATCCCTCTGAAAATTAGTCAAGAGGGATTCTTTTTGAATGCTGCTTTCTCTTAAAATTTAGGCCTTTAAAAAAGTACTTTGTAAAAGTGATGATATCCGTATTCTTGAAAAGCGATGCGAGTGTTTCGAAACTGGAGAGGGAACTATGATAAAAATGGTTCTTTAATAGGAGTGTTTTTCGAAGGTTGTTTTCATTAACCAACGCTTGTCTTTCTTCTTTACCTAATTTTGCTTTAACCAGTTTTTCGTGAATAAGAGTTCTTGCATGGATTTCTCCAAATTTTGAGACATTGCTCTTTACAGTGATGCTTTGATCATGTCTTCGTATGAGGGTGATTGCCTCAGGGTTATCCAAATATTCCAAGGAAGCCCCTGACAGGACACATTCAATCCAAAATATCCAGTCCACCTTACTTCCGAGATTTTCTGGAAACTTTATTTTATTCTCTTTTAAGAAAACATGACTGATGAGAGGACTACTGATCACTGCAAAATTATTATTCATTAAGGTGTTCAATACTTTATGTCCTTGACCGGAAATTTTGGGAATCCATTCGAATCCCTGCATATTAAAATCCGGATAGTGGTTATCTGGTTTGCCATCCTTGAAGTAAACATTATTGGTATAGGAAATCACGTTTTCCTTTTTATGATTCAACTCTTTTAATTGAAATTCCAACTTTCGCTGACTAAGAAAATCGTCGGCATCTAAAAATTGAATATAATCTCCTTTGGCCAAGTCCAATCCAATATTTCTGGCGCCAGCATTTCCTTTGTTCTTTATTCGTTCGTATTTAAAACGTTCGTCGCCGGCAATAGAGCGTAAAGCTACCTCTTCCGTATTATCTGTTGATCCATCATCTATAATAATCGCTTCCCAGTTTGGATAGGATTGTTCTTTTAGATTACTAATTGTTTGGGGTAAAAATCTACCGTAGTTGTAGGATGGGATGATAATGGAAATTAATTTATTTTTAAACATTAGTTATCATTTTGACGCTTTTAGAGATAGTTTTTTTTGGATGTTCTTGATGAATAATTTTCTTTGATAGTTTAAATACTTTATATAGAATCTGTAAAATGTTGATCGGGGGGTGATTTGTTTTATTTTATTAAGCAAGTCCTTATTTCCTAAAGGGATTTTATACATTAACTCTTTTATCAGATTATTCCTCTTCTTGGTGTTTACCTTTAAAATATCATTATACTCTAATTTGGACAATGTGGCATTTTTCAAATACTGTGTAATTTTTTTTCGGAAAGAAATATCTCTCAATTGCATTTCATTGATTTCATAACTTGCACTTTTAGAATGTACCCTGATTAAAGTTGTTGCTTTTGGGTTAGGAAAAAACTGGTAATGTGCATTTTTTAAAGCTAATTCCAGCCAAAACTCCCAGTCTTCCAGGTGCTTAACTCCCGTAGGGAATCCACTCGAGAGAGACAATGCGGAAGCTCTCATAAGAGGGCTGCTTATTACAGCAATATTTCTGTCCACAAGAGATTTAATAGCTTCAAAACCATTAGCATCAATTTTCAGCACCCATTCAGTTCCAGTTAGTTCTTTATCAGGAAATAGTTTATCCGGATAATTATCTGCAAAATACTGATTGCTCACGTAGCTGATGTCAATATTTGGGTTTAAAAGCATATGCTGCACTTGAAGGTAAAGTTTGTCCTTGCTTAGTAAGTCATCGGCGTCCAAAAATTGAATAAATTGACCGGTTGCAGCCTTAATTCCCGTATTCCTTGCAACAGAAACGCCTTGGTTTTCTTGTTTTATATATTTGAACCTTTTGTCCTCCAAGCATGCTTCATTTATTATTTCTTCAGTTTTATCTGTAGATCCATCGTCAACAATAATAGCTTCCCAATGTGGGTAGGATTGTGTTTTTAGATTACTAATTGTTTGGGGTAAAAACCTACCGTAGTTGTAGGTTGGGATAATAATGGATACTAATTTATTAGCGGATTCCATAATGCTATTTAAATTTTCTTAATCTATTGAGATAGGAAAATAAACTTCTGCCTTCCCATTTATATTCGTAATAAAACCGCTCCCTTGCAGTGAGTTTTCTCTTTTCCTTTTCGCTTTTGGTATTAAGTGTCTGGCTTTCTAAATGGTCAACAACTGATGAGGTAACCAATGCGTGTTTTAATCCATGCTTTTGAAGGGTCATGCTATAGTCATTATCTGCAAACCAAAATTTGAATTTTGGATCAAGCTTACCTGTGATATTTAGCATTTCTCTTTTAAAAAACAAACACCAGCCTATCAATTCTTTTCGCACCTCATACCCGTAAAGCAAGCCATTATTGATTTTTATTCCATGATCGGGATGATGAATGGAACATGCGGGAGAGGCACTGCTTAGATGAGGATCATTTTCAAATGCTCTTACGATTTCCGAAGCCCAGGTTTTATGGAAAATTAGGTCGTTGTTACAAATACAAACATAGGGACTAGTGCCCATTTTAATTCCAATGTTCATGAATTTATGATAACCAAATTTTTTGTTGGGATATATTGTTACGGTATTTGGAAAATTATATCTCGGTTGAGATTTGACAGACTCAATTACAAATACATTGAATTTTACTGCAGAATCTGATTCAGATGACATTAAAGACTCCAATGCGTTTTCTGTTGTTTTGCGCAAAGACTCGTCCTTAGCATAACTTAATATGACAATATCTATTTCAATGCTGTGATTCATGTTAAAATAATTCCTTCCTATAATGATTAATTGCTTTGATATAGTTCTTGAAAAAAGTGAGTGGTGATGTATGTTTTTTCTGGAGCTTTACCAGCTCATTTATGTTTAAGAGCCCAATTTCACAAATCAACCTTTTTAATTCCGAATTTCTACATTTCATATTTAGTTTAACCAAGAAATCTTTTTGGCTTTCTTCAAAATCTGAATAGGCGATTAGTTGAATGATTTTCTTTCTTAGTATTAGATGAGACTCCTTCATTTTAATATTATAACGACTGCTCACACTTTTTGTATGTAATCGTATTTTAGTGAAGGCTTTGGGATGGTGGAAAAATTCAAATGAATTTTTGAAAAATGATAATTTCAGCCAGAATTCCCAATCTTCTAAATAAGCAGTACCCTCAGTGAATACCACTCCTGAATCTAAGATATCTTTCTTAAGTAATGGACTACTAATAACGCAAAGGTTTTGCGTTATTAGTGAGTGAACTATATTGAATCCTTTTCCACTTAATTTATGCATCCAATCTACATTTTTACCTCCATTATCTAAGAATAACTCCCCTGGATTTTTATCCAAGAAATAAAAGGATTTAGTATAACTTATATCCAACGCTGGATTTAGTTCTAAATGTTCGACTTGGAGAGATATCTTGTGTTTACTTAAGAGGTCATCACCATCTAAAAATTGTATGTAGTCGCCTGACGAATGTTTTAAACCTAAGTTTCTTGCTGAAGATACTCCCTTATTTTTTTGATTCAGATATATAAACCTCTTATCCTGCTGTTTGAATTTTTCAACTATTAGGCGGGTTTCATCTATTGATCCATCATCAATAATAATCGCTTCCCAATTATAATATGATTGATCAGTTAAATTTTTCAATGTTTCTTCTACCAAATGACCATAATTGTAAACTGGTATTATAATTGAAACTTTTTTCATTTTATAAAGCTCAAAGATTAAGAGGGGTTATTTTTCGGCTTGTTTGTATTTGATGGAATATGGCTTTTTTACTTTTATAAGTTTATAATATTGCTTGAAAAGGAATATGAAAAATGGTTTATTTAAAATATAAGTCTTCCATGTTGAGGAGTTTAAATAAAGTCGGGTTACAGTCGTTGATAGAAACCGTGACCTGAATGCTCGTTTATATTTTTTAATAAATTCTTTTTTCCCGTCGTAAAAGGTTTTGTTAATGTTTCCATCACTTTTATGGATTATGTTGAAGGGGATAACATAACAGGTGAATCCTAGCACATCAGCAATTGTACAAATATCTGCTCCATACATGTGGAACCCGGACAAATCTCTGGATAATGCTAAATTCGCACTTTTTTTGAGTAGCATAAAGTTTTCGTCAACCGACATTACTTGTATTGGAGCGTGTTTCTCCGTTAGCTTTTCTCCGTTACCTCTCGTAAGGTTTACTACTTGATACTTGAGATTTACACCACCAGCATTCCCCAAAACTCCCCATTTAGGATCCTTTTGGTTGATTTCATTTATTTTATCTTCTAAGACCGGTCTCCTATCATCATGCATAATGATGTCTTGGTGGCAGATGATGATATACCTTCCTTGCGCCTGTTGAAGAAATAAGTTGAGCCCTTTATAGGCATCTATAGCATTACCGGTAGAATTATCAATGATAAGGTATTCACAATCATCTTCACCAAAGCCTGCTTCAATGCATGAACCTTTCATTTCACTGTATTCTTGGTGATCAGTGACAAGGGTACAGATTGAAAACTGAAACGGGTATTCTGCTTTTTCCGAAATTACTTTTGATGGCCGCATTGGATTTTCCATAATTACTCTTCTACTTCACTAAACTGTTGCATATTCACTAATTTGCTGTATAGCCCTTCTTGGGCGATCAGCTGCTGGTGGTTGCCTTGCTCGATGATGCGGCCTTCTTCGAGGACGACGATGATGTCCGCATTTTGGATGGTGCTCAGCCGGTGGGCGATCACCAGGGACGTACGGTTTTTCATCAGTTTGTTCAGGGCGTCCTGTACCAGTTTTTCGGACTCCGTGTCCAAGGCGGAAGTAGCCTCGTCCAAGAGCATGATCGGTGGATTTTTCAGCACTGCCCGGGCGATGCAGATGCGTTGCTTTTGCCCTCCTGAGAGCTTCAGCCCTCTATCGCCCATGTTGGATTGGTAGCCTTCCTCACTTTGCATGATGAATTCGTGCGCATTGGCGATTCTGGCAGCGGCTTCCACTTCCTCGGCGGTAGCTTTGGGCGTACCGAAAGCGATGTTGTTAAAGATGGTGTCGTTAAAGAGGATGGACTCTTGGTTGACCATGCCCATCATGTTGCGCAGGGAATCCATGGTGACATGGGCGATGTCCGTGCCATCGATCAGCACCTGACCACTGTCCGGTTCGATAAAGCGGGGGATAAGGTCCATCATGGTGGATTTTCCGCCTCCAGAAGGGCCTACCAAAGCCACCATCTTCCCTTTTGGAATGGTAAGGTTGATATCCTTCAGTACCGGACGTCCCGGATAGGAAAAGGATAGGTCTTGGATGTCAATTTTATCGTTGAAATTAGTTATTTCGGTTGCATCCTTTTTGTCCGAAATGGCCGGCTTTTCATCGATCAGGTCCAGCACCCTTTCTCCGGCAGCAAGGCCTGAATGGATGGAGCTGAAGGCATTGGTCAGGGCTTTGGCTGGGCGCATTACTTGGCTGAATAAAGCAATGTAAGCGATAAAGTCCGAGGCGCTGAGTTCGGACTGGTTGTTGATGATCAACGAGCCACCATAAAGCACGATCCCGGAAACCATGGCCACACCGAGGGTTTCGGAGACGGGCGAACTAAGCTGCTGCCTTTTGGCCATCTTTTTGCCCAGTGAAGAATACTTGACATTCTCATCATGGAATTTGTCCTTGATCATTTCGGTGGCGTTAAAGGCCTTGATGATCTTGATCCCGGAAAGGGCCTCGTCCAGGTAACTGATCATGACACCGTACAAGTGCTGTGCCTGGCTGGCCTGGGCTTTAAGGCGCTTGACGATCTGTGCAATGACAAACGCCGAAACGGGAATCACCAACAGGGAGAAAATGGTCAGCTTGTAGGATATGGCAAAAAGCATAAAGATATAGGCCAGCAATTGGAGCGGCTCTTTAAAGATCACCTGTAAGGTGCCTGTCACCGAAAACTGTACCACCTGTACATCAGAGGATATCTTCGAGATGATGTCTCCCTTTCGTTGGTTGCTGAAGTAACCCACATGCAGGTTCATGACATTGTCAAAGACCTTTTTGCGGAGGTTGAGCAAGGTGTGGATCCGGAGGTTTTCCATCACCAGCTGGCTGAAATACCGAAACAGGTTGCCCAGTATCACTGATGCGATGATCACCGCACAGACCATCTGCAATGCTCCGAGGGCGCCATATTCTATTTTTACCTCATTGGCATAGAAGTTCAGATAGCCAAAGACATCGGTCCAACTTTCAGGTTTCGCCACTGCTGCATCACCGTTGGTGTTGAAGAGCGTGCTCAGCAAGGGAGCCAACAGTGCCAGGTTCAGCGTATTGAAGATGACTCCCAACAAGGTGAAAATCAAGTAGGGAATGGCAAACTTCTCAATCGGTTTGGCAAACGCCAATAATCTTAAATAGGTTTTCACGTGTATTTATTCTACGTTTTTTTCGGCTTTTCGCCGGATTCATACAGCTGTACTTTCCTGCAAAGGTACATAATTCTAGACTAGTCATGAGTATGACTACGCAACCCCGAGTCTTCCCGTCACTGCGAGGAGGAACGACGCGGCAGTCCCCTGTCCAGAAGACGAGATTGCTTCACTCCGCTGCTCTCCGTTCGCAATGACGTTTTCCTATTTCGTCACTGCGAGGAGGAACGACGTGGCAGTCCCCTGTTTCGAAGACGAGATTGCTTCATTCCGCTGTCGCTGCGTTCGTATGACGGGTTCCCATTCCAACCTACTAACTCTTTACCGTATCAAAAACCTCTTTCTTGATGTCAAACAGGCTTTTTTGTCCTTGATGTTTTTGCATGAGCTTTTTCAATTTGGTTTTGGAGTGTGCGATCTCAGGTTGTTTTTTCCTGTAGGCCAAATAGGCCTTGATGATCCACCATTTTCCGAGCAGTACCCGTGGCATTATTTCCACGAGGATCAGCTGAAAACGCCACTTCCATAGGTCCATTCCATCCAAATGGATGGCTTGTAGGATAAACTTGTTTCTATAAAGAACGGGATAGAGCTTCTTTTTGGTATGGTGTTTTTTGGTGGTGGAGGAGACTTCGTGATGGCAGATGGATTGGTGGTCATAATAGCACTTCCAGCCCATTCGCCAAGCCCTGAAGCTGAGATCCACGTCTTCCACGTAAAAGGGGGAATAGATTTCATCAAAACCTTCCAGTTCGAGCAGTTTTTTACGATCGATCAGGGCATTGGCACCGGAAAGGTAGGCGGTGGGCAGCCACTTTTCCGGATCCTTGGAATGGTAGAAATGCGTGGCCTTAAACTTCATTCCCTGGAAGGCCATCATCCTGGCGGCATCTTCTGTTTTGCCTTGGCTATTGATGATCTGCCCCATCACACCAAAAGTGTCCGAATGGTCAAAATACCTCCATAACCGGTCAAAGTAGTCTTTCTCCAAGGCCACATCAGAATTGAGCAACATGACCAGGTCATATTGGGCAGCCTTGATGCCTTGATTGCAGGTATAGGAGAATCCCCTGTTTTTGGGATTGACCAGTACTTGCACACTGGGAAAATGATTGTCCACAAAGGCTACTGAATCATCATCGGAGGCATCATCCACTACGATTACCTCAGCAGAAACTCCTGCTTGCTCAATAGCTTCCAGTGTGGCAGGAAGGTATCTTTCCAGCAGATGCTTTCCGTTATAGTTTGGGATGATGACCGAAATGCTCCTTTTTTCTGGCATTGTTTTCTGCTTAAATAAGCCGCTAGTGGTAACAGTACGTAAAGGTCAGACAAAATGAGACATCACTTTTCGTTTTTTTACAACCTTTATTCACAAAAAGCCAAAGTTAATATTAATTAGAGGAAGAATGGTTAGAGTCAAGGGAAAAGACAGGGCAAACGTATTTTAAAAAAGTGTTCCTATTTGCATTTATATCTGCCGTTCCTCAGGAACTTCCCTTTTTTGTGTAGTCATTTTTGGAGCAGGTGGTCACTTGCACCTTCTATATGACCCTCTGCCAAAGGCGGATGAGGCGGGATGCTCAGTTGGTTACGTATATTCAGGGTTTGACCTCAACCACGGCAAACGCTTTATATGAGCAGATGGTTGCGAAGGCGTGTACGAGCCAAATCAACTCATCATTCTTTCAGCCTATCCAGCCATTCGGGAAGATAGGCTACTGCGGTTTCCAATGTATAAATCGGGAAAAAAAGTGCCAGCGGCACGATGAATTTAGTAACCTGCGGATTCATCCGCAGGAGCTCAAGCGCTCCTCAACCTCCCGAAGGAGTGCCATCGGCACGGATGATAACTATGCCTACACCAAAATTGTCTCCATTGTTATAATCCATTAAACACGTTACCGTAAGATGATTTTTAACGGTTGCTCAATGCATTTATATAAAAGAATGGCCGACAGTTGTAGGATTATAAACTGCAATCCCAAGTTGGGTATGTGTAGGGACAAATAGTTTTTGAATATTCCCATGTGAATCAAATAGAAAGCAAAGCTACTATTGCCCATTAAGATGAAAATAGGGGAAGATAACGCATCTCTTAGCCATGTCTTTTCCTGAATAAGCCCCCATAATAGGGGGCATATACCAAATATTGGTAACATAATATTGTTGGTTATTATGCCAAGCCAAGAGTTATCACCT
The DNA here is from genome assembly GCF_005281475.1 of Echinicola rosea. Taxonomy (NCBI): domain Bacteria; kingdom Pseudomonadati; phylum Bacteroidota; class Cytophagia; order Cytophagales; family Cyclobacteriaceae; genus Echinicola; species Echinicola rosea. The sequence goes on from NZ_CP040106.1 coordinate 3,205,028, forward strand.
GTGGAGTCACCTTTGGACAAAATCGCTAGGCATACCAAGGATAGCAGAATAAACCCAGTTCCAAATTGGGTGAAATACATAAATGAAGTCCTTGTTTTATTTACAAAGCATTTGGCCAATAACATACCTGCGACAAATTCAGTGATGCGTCCAAAAAAAGTAAAATGGAACATGAATTTTACATTCGGTAAAGGCTCAAATGGAAAATCGTATGACAAAATCGTTAATAGTATTCCTGTAAACGTTATGGAACTAATAATCAAAAATACCGAGTAATTGATAGGCTTTTTGAAGAGAAAATGAGCTATAAAAGGGGCGGAAAGGTAGAATGACTCCTCGACTGTCAATGTCCACGATTGAGCAATTCCTGTAAAGATAAAGTCATTGAACAGGCCTTTTAGCATTGTTATATTCATGCCTAAAGCCCACCATTGAAAGGTTTTGAGCTCTCCATAATAGGTAAATATTATGGCATAGGTACCAAGGGTAAGTAAAAAGTATAATGGATATATCCGAGTGAAGCGTCTCCACAGATAAGTTCGGAAATTGATTTGAGGAGGTGATAAATAATTATAAGTTATGATAAACCTACTAAGAACAAAGAAAATCGTTACTCCTATGTGTAGTTCATTTATCGTCTTGATGAGAATGGAGGGATAATTAGTGCCAAAGAGAGGATTGAAATGGTGAAGAAATACCATCCAAGCCGAAATGGCACGTAGTCCTGTAAGTGCTGGTAAATATGGTTTTGTAGTGCTATCCAAAATTAAAAAAGACCGTGCAAGATAGTAATTTATGGTCAGGTAAATAATATATAGTATTCATAACTATCAGCAATAAACAGCGACAGTGAACGCTAAGAAGGATTTTTACTAATTACTGACGTTTTTATACTAATTAATTTTAGTGGTTTGAGGTAAATTTGATCATTGGAAATCCCAAGATGGTTTTCCCGGTAAAATTTCATTGGCCCAAAATAATTACAATGTTGGACAGTTGTTTTGTGGCATCGATCCAAAGGCGATGTCTGTATAAAAATATTTTCCCCCATCTTTTTTTGCTGATTGGCCTGATGGTCTTTGGTCAGGAAACCCTGGCGCAGCAGGACGTTGGACAATGGCGTGAAGCTCCTGCGCCCCTGTACCAAGACCCGATTTATGATGGAGCAGCCGATTCAGTAATGATCTGGAACAGACAGGAAGGAGCTTGGTGGATGCTTTATACTGCCCGTCGTGCCAATATACCCACTTCAGGTGTTTCGGCCTATTATGGTACCAAAATTGGAATTGCCGAGACCAGAGATCATGGCCAAACTTGGGTGTTCAGGGGCTACCTTGACTTGGAATTTGAGCGAGGTTGGAATACCTTTTGGGCTCCCGAAGTAATATTTCATGAGGGACAATATCATATGTTTGTCTCCTATATTCAAGGAGCCCGGAACGAATGGGGAGGCGCCAGTCATATCCATCATTTTACTAGCGAAAACCTTTGGGACTGGGATCATAATGGCCCTTTGACACTTTCTTCTGATAAAATCATCGATGCGACCATCTTTCGAATGGACAGTGGGAAGTTTAGAATATGGTATAAGGATGATAGCCGTGGCGGGATCACCATGGTCTCAGAGTCCGATGATTTGGTGAGTTGGGAAACCAAGGATATGCCTGCTATCAGTGGGGATGCTCATGAAGGCCCGAAGGTTTTTCAGTTCCAAGGATATTATTGGATGTTGACCGATGAATGGCAGGGGATGCGTGTGTACCGGTCAAATGATTTGAAAAATTGGACCAAACAAGGGCTTGTATTGGATAAGCCATCAGATAGAAAGGATGATACGCCCAGTGGTGCGCATGGGGATGTGTTGGTGTTCGGAGACACTGCTTATGTGTTTTATTTCACACATCCTGGCAGGTCCAGCCACCTGAAAGCAAAGCCCGGTAATTCTTTCCATCAGAATCATCGCACAACCATTCAGGTGGCTCCACTGATCTTTGACGGTGAAACCCTAAAGGATGATAGAAGCAGACCGTTTGACTTTTACTTGGAGGATGGTGAGTGAGAAGAAAGTATCAAGTATCAGGATTTGGGATGGGGCTTAGTAACCGTGGGTTCCTTTCGGCTCCGCTCAAGGATACCCTTCTGCTCTGGTGAGAAATCCATGGGAGATTTTAAAAATAATTATATCGCAACTCAGGAGATGAAATGCACATTATAAGCTTGAAATCATTAAACTAAAAACATAAACCTATAAACCTGTTGTGTCCTTTCTTCATGAACCGCTCAAAATGGCGGTTTGTGGAGTAGGGCAAAAAAAATCTCAGATCATGAGTATTAAAAAGATTCTAAAAATTGGTCTTGCCTGCCTGCTGTACAGTTCATCTATAGGGTTATTATGGGCGCAGCAAATGATGTTTGCCGATTCCAGCAGGTTGGGCAGGCCTTTTTCCAAGGATCCTCATGTGGTCAAGTTTGAAGGTCGGTACCTGATGTACTTTTCGGTTCCTCCGGTTCCTGACCAAGCAGGCGGATGGGGAATAGCGATAGCAGAAAGTGATGACTTGATCCATTGGGAGCGAATAGGAGAAATAGCAGCTACAGAGGAGTATGAAAAAAATGGCTTCTGTGCTCCGGGGGCTTTGGTAAAGGATGGAAAAGTACATTTGTTTTACCAAACCTATGGCAATGGTGCCAAGGATGCCATTTGCCATGCCTATTCTACTGACGGGATCCATTTTACCAGAAATGCCACGAACCCGATTTTTGCCCCACATGCCAATGACTGGAGCAATGGCCGGGCCATTGATGCGGAAGTATATTCCTTTAAAGACCATTATTTTCTGTATTTTGCGACAAGGGATCCCAAGGGAGAAATCCAGATGCAAGGTGTGGCCAAAGCTGATGCGAATACGGATTTTAGTCGCGAAGACTGGACCTTGGCCAAAGACGCTTCCATCCTCAAGCCAGAACTGGAGTGGGAAGGAAAGTGTGTGGAAGGTGCTTCCATTATCGAGCGTAAGGGGAAATTGTATATGTTTTATGCCGGCAGTTATAATAATGCTCCCCAGCAGGTAGGTGTTGCAGTCAGCAAGGATGGTGTGAATTGGAAGCGGGTTTTTGACCGGCCATTTTTAGCCAATGGAAAGCCCGGAGAGTGGAACAGCAGTGAATCTGGCCACCCTCATATTTTTGATGATAAAGACATAGGAAAGTCATTCCTTTTTTATCAGGGAAATGATGACCAAGGCCATACATGGTGGCTTTCCAATGTCGAAGTCGGATGGAAAAAAGGAAAACCTTATTTGAAGGAATAGAAAGCGAAATTTATAGTGAAATGAAGAAAATGAGAAGTGCCTGGTTGGTCAGTTTAGCGTTATGGGTGGTAGCTGGTTCTGCTTGTCAATCGGGCAAAGAAGTACGAAATGAGGAATTTGCTGTCGATCCAGTGGCTATTGTCAATCCCGTTTTGCCTGGCGATCACCCTGATCCGACGGTGGTAAAGGTAGGCGAGTTTTATTACGCTTCTGCTACATCCAATGAATGGGCGCCACTCTTTCCGATCTTCAAGTCAGCCGATTTGGTAAATTGGGAAATTGTAAACTATGTCTTTCCAGAAGGCGCCCCAGACTGGGCAAGGAATAATTTCTGGGCCCCAGAATTGGCCTATGATGAAAAGCAAGGGAAGGTTTACGCCTACTACACGGCAAGGGATAAGGAAAGCAACCGGCTTAGCGTGGCGGTGGCCAGTGCGGACTCACCTGAGGGGACATTTACGGACCATGGTCCATTGGTGGCGCAGGAGTTGGGTTCCATTGATGCTTATGAAGTTCGGGATGAAAAAGGTAAGCTCTTTTTGACTTGGAAGGAGGATGGTAATAGCAAAGGACAACCGACTCCCATTTGGGCACAAGAAATCAATGAGGAAAGGACCGAACTACTTGGAGAACCCCATGAGCTTTTCCGCAATGACGAGGAATGGGAAATGCACCTGATCGAAGGCATCAGCATTTTCCGGAAAAATGATTACTTCTACGCGACCTATTCGGCAGGAGCCTGCTGTGACGTCGCCTGTAATTACAGGGCAGGGGTAGCCAGGGCAAAAAACCTCTTAGGCCCCTGGGAAAAGTATGAAAAGAATCCCGTATTGATGGACAATGCCGATTGGAAATGTGCAGGGCATGGAACAGTGGTAAAAAAAGGAGATGATCATTATTTGCTCTACCATGCCTATAGTACAGTTGGAAGTGTCTATGTAGGAAGGGAAGGCGTATTGGAAAAAATCAATTGGACGGAAGATGGTTGGCCTGTTTTCGAAAATAAAGCAACTTATGACCGGGAAAAGTCCTCGCTGACATATACTGATGATTTTAGTGGGAGCCTGAACCCGATCTGGCAATGGCGAGTGACCCAACATATCCAGTACACCACTGGTGATCATGGACTTATTTTGGATGCCTCTGAGGAAAATGAGCAGCTGGGTACCCTGTTGGTGCAGAAATCTACCTCTCCTGATTACACCATCGAAGTGACGATTGATCCCGCTGAAAGTGACGCTATGGGAGGGATCCTTTTGGTGGGCGGTGCCCATAACGGATTTGGTGCACCCGTGGCTGGAATGGGCATAGCGGTCACAGATGGAGAAGTCCAGGTGATCGAAAACCGCGACCAAGCTTTGGAGGTAAAAGCTACAGGGAAATTGGCTGGCCATGCGGTGGTGAAGTTGAAAATGGAGGTGACAGAAGGACATTTGTTGAGCTTTAGCTACCTTCAGGACGGTGCCGAATGGAGCACGGTAGGAGGCCAGTACGATGCGGCTCACTTGGTGCCTTGGGGCATGGGCTATCGCTTGGGAATTTTTGCCAAAGGCAAAACTGACCAACAAGTGAACTACAAGCAGGTAAATATCTCCGCGAATTGATTGGCTGAAGTTTACCCTGCTGTCATTGAAAGCGGTGTTTGCAGTGATGAAAGGGGAGGGCAGATGGACCATGAAGCCATCTCGTTTTCGAGCAAAAGATTGCTTCACTCCGCTGCCGCAGCGTTCGCTATGACGATTTAACCCGGATTATGCGTTAGGAATCGTAGTGAGAGCTGAAATTGCAAGAAAATCAGTTAGTTTGGAGGCATTAGCGTAGCACCGCTACGGTTATGCCGAAAACTAAAGTATAACGGCTGATTTTGAAGCAGTTTAAGGTCGCAACAGATAGGATAATGCATATTCCGGGTTTAAGAAGAACAATATTAAGAAATATCATATAACCCACTTTATAATGAGAACTACGTTAGCATTAACAGCACTGGCACTGGCCGGGACAGTAGCTTGCCAGTCAAAAACCTCAAAAGATAGCACGGCGACTTCAGCAAAAGTCGAAGAGACGAAACGTGCTGGAAACCCGATCGTAGAAGGTTGGTATGCAGATCCGGAAGGAATTATTTATGGGGATACTTATTGGGTTTACCCTACTTATTCGGATGAGTATGAAAAGCAAGTCTTTATGGATGCTTTTTCTTCCAAGGATCTTGTGAACTGGACCAAGCATGAGCGCATCATTGATACTGCAGAGGTGAAATGGGCAGAAAAAGCCATGTGGGCACCAGGTGTCATCAGCAAGGACGATAAGTATTACCTGTTTTTTGCAGCCAATGATGTACATGAAGGAGAAGTTGGCGGCATTGGCGTGGCCGTGGCCGATCAGCCGCAGGGACCGTTTAAGGATTTGCTCGGTGAGCCATTGATCAATGAAATCGTCAACGGAGCACAGCCGATCGATCAATATATTTTTAAGGATCAAGACGGTACCTTCTATATGTATTACGGTGGATGGGGACATTGTAATGTGGTAAAGCTTAATGAGGACTTTACCGGTATCGTGCCATTTGAAGATGGAGAGCTGTACAAGGAGGTGACACCTGAAGGCTATGTGGAAGGGCCATTCATGTTTATTAAAGATGGCAAATATTATTTTATGTGGTCTGAAGGTGGCTGGGGAGGTCCTGATTATTCGGTAGCCTATGCGATTGCAGATAGCCCTTTTGGCCCTTTTGAAAGAGAAGATATCATCCTCCAGCAAGATGCGGAGGTAGCCACAGGCGCTGGACACCACTCTGTGATACATGCTCCGGGAGAGGAAGACTATTATATCGTTTATCACAGAAGACCACTTACGGAAACTCACCATAATCACCGAGTGACCTGCATCGATAAGATGGAGTTTGATAAAAACGGTAAGATCAAACCAGTGAAAATTACCTTTGAAGGTGTGGCTGCTGATCCGTTACAGTAATTTCCTGAGGTAGCGGAAGGAGGTATGACAACTTTACTGTTCGGGATTTACAATTCCGAGCTGGGATAAGGGGGATTTGAAATCCCCCTAGACCATTTGTCAGTAGCACAAACATCAAAAAGGATATTTTAGATCTCCGGTGACTTACGTGCATTAGCCTGACGAATAAGTTTGTCCCAGATAGAGAAGTATGACGAAGTTATGTTGGTTTCACTATGTGGGACAGCTGCATTTGTAAGGACGCTACGATTTAAAAACAATTATTATCGTCCGACTAAATTTTACATAGACTGAAAAAGTAGGTTTAAACGATAATCGGAAAGATTTTTTCGATTTTCTAAAACTAGCCCGTACGCAGAAGAGGTGATCAAAAAGTCCCCTTTAGGAGGGTAGGGATGAATTTTAACGAAATTCCTTCCAAAGCAAAGGCTTTGCTCGGACGTCACTAAAAAAGCATTATGATAAAGAAACCTATAAACCTAATCGCTTCGTTGAGCTTGGCAGCCATGCTGTTGAGTTGTGGAGGCCAACAGCAGACACAAGAAAAAACCCAAAGCACCGCAGTTGCTACAGCGGCCAAAGGAGAAAGATGGAGCAAGGAAAAAGCCAAGGCTTGGTATGCAGCCCAAGATTGGCTAGTCGGGGCTAATTTTAATCCCAGCAATTCCATTAATCAATTGGAGATGTGGCAGGAGGATACTTTTTCGCCAGAATTGATCGATAAAGAACTGGGCTGGGCAGAAGATATCGGCATGAACACCATGCGAGTGTACCTGCATGATCTGGCATATCAGCAAGATCCTGAGGGCTTTTTGGATCGAATGGACCAGATGCTGGTGCTGATGGAAAAGCACCATATGAAGCCATTGTTCGTGATATTTGACTCCTGTTGGGACCCGTTTCCAGAAGCCGGAGATCAACGTGCACCCAAACCCCATGTCCATAATTCCGGTTGGGTGCAGAGTCCCGGCTTTTATGCCTTGGAAGATAGTACTCAATATCCAAGGTTGGAAAAATATGTGAAAGCGGTGGTAGGCAGGTTTGCCAATGATGACCGAATTTTGGGATGGGATATATGGAATGAACCAGACAATGATACGGGCGTTTCTTACCGTGACAAGGAACACCCCAATAAGGTAGATTATGTATTGCCGTTGATGAAGGATGCCTTTGCGTGGGCGAGGTCACAACATCCTTCGCAGCCATTGACCTCCGGTGTATGGTTGGGAGATTGGTCTTCGGAGGAGGTGATGACGCCACTCCAATTGGCACAGCTTCATCTTTCTGATATTATTTCCTTTCACAACTACGACTCACCAGAAGAGTTCCAAAAGCGCATCAATTGGCTGAAACGGTATGATCGGCCGATGATGTGTACCGAATACATGGCCCGTCCAAATGGCAGCACCTTTGAAGGCTTTTTGCCTATTGCCAAGGAGGAAAATATAGCGATGTTCAACTGGGGATTGGTAGATGGAAAAACCCAGACCAAGTATCCATGGGACAGTTGGGAAAAGGACTACACTGCTGAGCCTGACCTTTGGTTTCATGAAGTGTTCCATACAGATGGGACGCCGTACAAAAAATCAGAAACAGACTTGATCAAATCCCTCACGGAAAGATGATAGAGGGGATGGACAAGGGGATTTTAGCAATCATCATGTTTATAACTTCTTGCTTTGGGGCAGGAAGTCCCCCTGATCCCAATAACTATACGATTCGCTGGGATAAATCCTCGTTGGAGAAAGTTTCAGCGGATGGATATCGCTATGCAGGCTATGCCAGATGCCGGGAATTGGCAGATGGTAATCTGGGATTGGCGTATGAGGCCAGCGGCAATATTTTGTTTAGAATCAGAACCGAAAAGGGGTGGAAAGCGCCAGTTCTTGTGGCTGCCGAAACACCCGGTATAGGGTTGGCAGTGCCGGATTTTACCGTTTTGGAGAATGGAGATATATTGTTAGGGTATAATCCCCGACCAAGGAGAAACACCCAAGGCAAGCACTTCGGCATTCGGACGGTAAGAAGCACGGACAATGGAAATACATGGAAAGACGACCAGCTGGTGTATGAAGCTGGGACTAGCTTCAGTGATGGCTGCTGGGAACCGGTGTTTCTCCAACTTCCAGATGGGGACATTCAGCTTTACTTTGCCGACGAAAGCATCTTTACCCAGTCCAATGAGCAGCGAATAGCCATGGTTTCCTCCGCGGATGGTGGTGCTACTTGGAGTACGGAACCTAAAACAGTGAGTTTTAGTGAAGGATCCAGAGATGGAATGCCAGTTCCCATTTGGCTGGAAAAGCAGAAGCGTATTGCCTTGGCGATAGAGGACAATGGGTTTGGTCCTTTCAAACCCTATATTCTTTATAGTGAAGGCAAAGAATGGGAAGAGGGAGTAAGCCGAGATTCCCCCAAACGATTATACGCCATGGCTGATAGTTTGCCCCAGAATGATTATGCAGGGGCTCCCTACTTGGCCCAAGCATCAAATGGATTGACCTTGCTATCTTTTCAGTGGGGTGATAAGCTTGAAAATGCACAAATGGCAGTGGCGATTGGAGATGATCAGGTCCAAAACTTCACCAATACAACATGGCCTTTTCCTTTAGCAAAAGGCAAAATTGGTCATTGGAATAGCTTGATGGTATTGTCTGATGGAAAAATTATTGCGCTAACTAGCACTAATGGTTTTAGCAGTAATGGCCAGACGGAAGTTTGGATGATTATGGGAGAATTGAGTATGAAATAGTTTTTTAAACAGTGGGATGAATTTTATTTGCCAATCACGAAGCCTATGCTTACCAGGTTGCGGTTGATTTCTAACGATTTCAATAATTCAATAAAACTGTTGTTTTGATACTGAATAAAAAATAATTTAATTATTTTGTTGAATAATTTGCAAAATAAAGAAGGTGTTATTACCTTTACATCATAAGGAAAAGACAAAAGGTCTTTTAGATACTGTAGAGTGATGAAATTGGCAGACATGCCCCCCTGTCTCGGGGGTGGGGAGTTTGGGATAAAGCAAACATGGAGCTCGTGTTTTGCCTAACTGCCCCGTGGAGGTTCGAGTCCTTCTCCTACAGCAGGTTATTTTGGGTTTATTGTTAATTGACTAAAGCTATGAGATTGTTTTCATAGCTTTTTTTCATTTAAGGCAATTTTACTTGTTTTCGGCTTATTTCGTCTAGTCCTCATTTGGGATGCGGACTTCCGAGTAAGGCATTTGTAATGCCACCCGTATAGTAAAAACTTGATCTCGTTTTAAACCACCATCACTGTTTAAAAGAAACCATATATGATGGTATATATATTTCGTGCCGCTGGCACTTCCTAGAGCGGTGGAGAACACCTCTCCATCCTGCGGCTGAATCCGCAGGTTACTGTATAGGCCATGCCGCTGGCATTATAACCATGAATATCAATGTCGTTTATGAAGGAAAAAAGCTGGGGAGAGGTTAAGGGCATGTTACGATGTACAATTGTAGGTCAAAGCCCAATCGTGGGGCTACTGTCCAACAGCTCTACGATTCCACAGTTCTACAATTAACTCAAAACCCTTTTTAAGCAATGGTGAGAAAATTGAATTTCAAAAAATCCATGTAGAAATTCTTCGCACCTCACTGGTCCTCATTTGGGATGTGGAGTGATGAGAAGGGCATTTATGTGCAATGATAAACCGAGGTCAAATTGTGGGACTACAGTCCAACAATTCTACAATTCCACAGTTCTACAAATAACGCTAAATCCATTATCATCATAAATCACCTATTCGTCTAGTCCTCATTTGGGATGCGGACTTCCGAGTAAGGCATTTGTAATGCCACCCGTATAGTAAAAACTTGATCTCGTTTTAAACCACCATCACTGTTTAAAAGAAACCATATATGATGGTATATATATTTCGTGCCGCTGGCACTTCCCAGAGCGGTGGAGAACACCTCTCCATCCTGCGGCTGAATCCGCAGGTTACTGTATAGGCCATGCCGCTGGCATTATAACCATGAACATCAATGTCGTTTATGAAGGAAAAAGCTGGGGAGAGGTTAAGGGCATGTTACGATGTACAACTGTAGGTCAAAGCCCAATCGTGGGACTACTGTCCAACAGCTCTACGATTCCACAGTTCTACAATTAACGCTAAACCCATTACCTTTCATAAATCACCTAAAAAAATACCCATAAATTAGAAATTAGGCTTGATTCCAATATGACAAGATAAAAGTGAACGGAAATGGTAAATGCCCGGTCGATTGAGGTCGAATTTTGCGAATAACTGAATTTTTGCACACCTTTAGGGAGATTATCACCCTCACTCTACCGCATTTATGTCCTTTTCAAACCTTAATCAAAGTGAAAACATAACCGTTGAGCAGCTTGTCAGTGGCAATGAACAAGCTTTCTCCGCACTATTCGAGGAATATTCCCCCCAAGTGTATTATATCGGACTTAAATACTTGAAATCACAAGATTTGGCCAATGACGTGGTGCAGGAAACTTTCCTAAAGCTCTGGAACTACAGGTCACACATTGATACCACCAAACCGATCAAGCCACTGATCGTAACCTTTGCCAAACGGATTATTCTTAATTTGATACGCGATGAAAAGCGTAAAATTCTCAAGCACCTGGAAATCTATGCCATCTCCAGTCCGTTCTCCAATAAAACCGAGGAACAGGTGATTTTTAATGAGACGCACCAAGTGTACCAAGAGGCCATAAAGTCCCTTCCTGAACGGAGAAGAAAGGTTTTTTTACTTAAATCTGCTGAAGGGAAAAGCAATGAAGAAGTGGCTGAGGAGCTGGGCCTATCTGTCAATACCGTCAAATCCCAATACACCAAAGCCCTTCATACCATCCGCGAATTCGTCTCCAAGTATTACATAATCCTGGCCATTGCGGTAGCAGCGACCGAGAGGTTGTAGTCTTGAAGTGAGCGTGATAATAGTGCATTATGGAAACTTGGAGCCTTCGAGCCTTTGTGGCCGACGAGATAGGTGGTATTGAGTTAAAAAACTCCATGCATGTGGTTCCGCAGCACAGCGCGGTTGGAACAACAGGTGATACCTTTACCTCCAAACTTTTCAACCTTACCACCTCCAAACTTTCTAACCTATTTCGCCGATTGTTAAACTTTTTTTAATACTAGCGTAATACTTTTCCTTGGATTGGGTGTATTCCTACCAAACACCCCAAGTCAATGAACCGACCTACAGAAGAGCAGTTATCAGATTATGTGAACAATCACCTGAGTCCGAAGGATGCCAAGAAGGTGCTGGAATGGCTTTCTACGTCTGATGGGCAGGCCTATTTAAATCAGCGACTGGAAGCGGATTTTGAGGCATTGGACCAGCGACAGAAGCCATTGCTTAAGTCCAAAGTGACAGCAGATGATATTCTGAGAAGGGCCGAATCCCAGCAAAAACAACCTGCGATGATCAAGCAACGCCCTAAATGGGGAATGGTCAGGTTAGCGGCATCTGTCGCTCTCATAGTGGCCGTGCTAGGTGGACTGATCTATTTCCTGACTGGATGGACCACCTATGAGGAATACCAGACGGCTTTTGCGGAGTCGGCTGATATCCGGCTGCCTGATGGATCGATGGTGCATATGAGCGGAAATAGTAAGCTGAAGTTTGCCAAAGAGTGGGAGTCGGATATGCCACGAGAGATTTGGTTTGAAGGAGAAGGGTACTTTGACATCGTAAAGAAGCAAGCCGCCAATAAGTTTACCGTGAAGACTCCACGAAACTTCGACGTCCAGGTATTGGGCACCACCTTTACCGTCACTGCTCGGAAGTCCGCATCACGCGTTGTGCTGGAGACGGGAGCCATTGCACTACATGTCACCAATGACAGCGGTGCTGACCAAATCATGATGGAGCCAGGAGACTTGGTGGAAATGGACCAAGCCAATGACCTTCTGATCAAAAAGGAAGTACGACCGGAAATTTATACCAGTAGAAAAGACGACAAACTGGTTTTTGATAAAACTCCCCTAAAAGAAATTACCAGGATTCTCAAAGATGACTATGGCTTTACCGTGGTGGTCAACGATTCTAAAATACTCGATGAGAAATTTACAGGCGTAGTGCCTTCTAAGGATGTGGAAACCCTGCTGGAGGGACTGCGGAGTTTGTTGGATGTCAAAATCATCCGCGATGAAAATATCATAAAATTGATTCACTAACCATTTACCCCATAAACTTATGAAAGTAAAGTTTTTACCGATTATGGGCTGTCTTTTGATAGGGAACATGGGTTGGGCCAATGTGCAACAGCAAAAGGCACTTTCCTATAACTACCAAATCGAAAATACCAGTTCTACAGCCATAAAGAGGGTCAGTTTGACAAGCCTTCTTAAGATGGTAGAGAAAAAATATAACGTGTCCTTTCTCTATAAAGATGAAATCAGCCATGAAGCCATTTTTGGTGATGCGGCGTTGTTGGAAGGCCTGTCCTTTGGTGAGGCCCTCAAAATGATCAACAGCAAAAATCCCGGATTGGAATTTGATCGCATAAAAGCTGATTTTTATACCGTTAAGCTGAAGGAGGCTGATGCGGGGTTGCCGGCGGCAACTGAGCGAAACCCTGAAAATTCAGCGTTCAAGTCTGCTAGAACCATTGCCAGGAATATTTCCGGTACAGTCAGTACCAGTGATGGAGAAACCTTGCCCGGAGTCAGCATTATGATCAAAGGCACGACCAAGGGAACGGTTACCGATCTGGATGGTGGTTTTACGATTAGTGCACCGGATGGACAAGTTACCTTAGTGATTTCTTTCGTTGGGTATAAAAAGAAGGAAGTCATCGTGCCGGCAGGAGAATCCACCGTGGATGTCGTCATGGACAATGATGTCCAGTCACTGGATGAAGTGGTGGTGGTCGCCTATGGAGAGCAGACAAAAGCCTCCTTTACCGGTGCAGCGGTGGACGTGAAAATGGACAAAGTACAGGGTGCTCCCCGGGCATCATTTCAGGAGAGTTTGCAGGGAAATATAGCGGGTGTACAGTCTGCAGCGGCTTCAGGCCAGCCGGGCTATGCGCCTAACATCCGGATCCGGGGCGTAGGCTCCATCAATGCGAGCTCGGATCCCTTGTATGTGGTCGATGGAATTCCTGTGGTGGCGGGAAATATTTCCCAGATCGCTACCAGCTCCAATACCATTGCAGGTCTAAATCCCAATGATATTGCTTCTATGACGGTGCTGAAGGATGCTTCTGCTACTTCGATCTATGGATCTAGAGGGGCAAATGGCGTCATTCTAATCACTACCAAACAAGGGAAATCAGGAAAGACAAAGTTTGACGTGAGCATGCAACGCGGTACCAGTCAAGTGCTGCTGGATGATCGCAACAAGCCATTGTCCACACCTGAGCTGGCGGAACTGTTAGTGGAATCCAGGGTAAACAATGGAGATACGCCGCAAGAAGCAGAAGACTATATCTACAGCCGAATTGATGAAAGTATCAATACCAATTGGTTTGATGTCATTTCACGGGATGGAACCTACCAGCAATATTACATCAGTGCTTCCGGAGGGAATGAGAAGACCAATTTTTACTCTTCCATTGGCTATTACGATCAGGAAGCACCTATTATTGGGATTGATTATGAAAAACTCAATGCAAAAGTAAATGTGCGTCATGCCGCTACTGAAAAACTGACAATGGACTTTGGGTTGGCCGCTAACACCCAGCTGATGCATACCAATAGTGAAGCGGGAAGTGCCAATAATCCAGTGAGAAGTATGTTCAGGGAGGTTCCTTGGGAGCCCGTTTACAATGAAGATGGTAGCTATAATACCGATATTTTATTGACCTACAATCCAGTAGGATTGGTCAATGAAAATATCAGGGAAACCAGGTTGTACAATGCACTGGGAAATGTAGGCTTGAAGTATGATATCATGGATAACTTTTCCTTCGAAACAAAAGCCAATTTGGACTTTAACCTGGCTGACGAATTCCAGTATGACAACCCTTATTTTGGTGCCGGAAGGAATGATGGGGGTCGAGGCCGCGCCTATACCAATATAGTGGTGAACTGGAATGTGACCAACCTCCTGAAATACCGTTGGGTAATGGATGATCATAACAGCATCGCCTTTACGCTAGGACAAGAAGCGCAGAAAATCTCCGCTAATTCGGTATATGCTTATGCAAGTAATTACGGCGCTCCTGGGCTCACCACACTTGCTAATGCTTCTGTTTACAGAAACGCCTCTTCGGAGAAAACAGCATCTTCCATTACTTCTTTTTTTCTGAGTGCAAACTATTCGTTTTCAGATAAGTATTACTTTAACGTGACGGGCAGAAGAGATGGTTCATCCCGCTTTGGCTCCTCAGTGCGTTATGCCAATTTTGGCTCCGTGGGATTGGGCTGGAACATCCACAAGGAAGAATTCTTCAATGTCAGCTTTGTGGATGAACTTAAGCTGCGCGGTAGTTATGGGGTGAACGGTAACCAGGGAATTGGTGATTTTGAGTCCCGAGGATTGTATAATACAGGCAATGATTATAATGGCTTGCCTGGCTATGCCTATTCCCAGCAGTCCAATCCATACCTGACGTGGGAGAAAAACAAGCCCCTGAACATCGGGTTGGATTTCAGGATCTTTGAGCGGCTTAGTGGTACGGTCGAATATTACAACAGGATGACTTCTGACTTGCTGTTGAATGTGCCGATTTCCGGAACCAATGGGATTACAAGTTACATGGCAAATATCGGCGAGATGCAAAACAGGGGTTTGGAGTTTAGTCTGAGTTCTGTGAATATCCAACAGCCGGACGGTTTACAGTGGACGACTGATTTTAACCTGACCACCAATAAAAATGAAGTGGTAACGCTAAAGGATGGAGAGGATATTGTGGATGGGCAATACATCCGGAGAGAAGGAGCTGATTTTTATACTTTTTACATGCCGGGCTATGCTGGCGTGGATCCAGCAAATGGTGATGCGCTCTGGTACACCGATGCATCCGAAAGTGAAACGACCAATGACTATGGAAATGCGGATCCATATGAGCATGGAAATGCTTCACCTAAGTTCTTCGCCGGTCTGAACAATACCTTTAATTACAAGGGGTTTGGCCTGTCTTTCCTCTTTTACCTGAATTATGGCAACAAAGTCTATGACTATTGGGGCAGGTACCTGGCCAGTGATGGAAGCGCCCAGCTCAATGACCGAGGTAACATGAGCCGAAAGATCTATGAGCGGAGGTGGCAAGAGCCTGGTGATGTGACAGATGTGCCTAAAGTGGTGTGGGGAAATACCCAGTCAGGTAGCTCCAGTCAGCACTCCACCCGCTTTCTCTATGATGGTACCTATCTGCGGTTGAGGGATGTGACCCTTTCCTATAACCTTCCCAATTCATTGCTAAGCAAATTAAAAATAAGCAATGCAAGGATCTATCTTCGAGGCAATAACGTCTGGACTTGGGTAAAGGATAAAAATCTTGAGTCTGACCCAGAAGTGGGGATAGCAGGGATGACGGACTTGAGAATCCCTACATCCAGACAATATCTGTTGGGCATTGACTTCTCATTCTAAACCACTGAAACCATGAAAAAACTACATTTATACATGATTATAGGAGCGCTCACGGTAGGAAGTATGTCTTCTTGCAGCGAGTCCTTCCTAGAGATTGATCCAGAACAAAGCGTGTCCACCGATAAGGTGGTGACTGATGTGAATACCCTGCATACCGCCCTTAACGGGGTGTATAGCAAATTGCAGGATGATGGCTATTACGGCAGGTCAGTATATGTGATCCCGGAATTAATGGCGGATAATCTTTACCTAAGCCTTAGGAATACGGGAAGGTACTTGGATTACCATAATTTCATTGTTCGCGAGCAGGATTCATATGCTGAGGATCTCTGGAATACTTCCTATGAAGTAGTCATCAATGCCACCCGTGCCATTCAAGGCGGAGAGGCTTTGGAGGTGGCCGGTGATCAGCAGACCACTACCAATCAGCTAATCGGAGAAGCTTATGCTTTGAGGGCTTTGGGGCATTTTGACCTGACCAGGTTCTTTGCGCAGCCGTACAATTTTACAAATGATGCCAGCCATCTTGGTGTCCCGGTAATTGCCAGCATTGGAGATGATCCTATTTCACCAGCCAGAAACACCGTGAAAGAGGATTTTGACCTGATCATTGCCGACCTGAACCAAGCCATCAGCCTGATGAGCAGTGAAAGTGCCAATGGGACATTTTCTGTCAATGCTGCCAAGGCATTGCTTTCTAGGGTGTACCTTTATACAGGACAATACGATCTGGCTGCCCAAAATGCCACTGAGGTGATCGAAAGTGGGGATTATGAGCTGCTGTCTGCGGACAATTATAGTACGGTGTGGGCACCGGACTATAATTCGGAAATCATCTTTGAAATCGTCAATACCTTGGCCGATAATGCAGGGACCAACGGCTTGGGGCACTTCTTTGCTGAGGAAGGTTATGCAGATGCTTTGGCTACAGAAGAGCTGTTTGCACTATATGCTGATTCCGATGCACGGAAAACTGCCATCGTCAGAAAACCTAAAAATGGGGCAGAAGATGATGCCTTATTTGTGATGAAATTCCCCCAGGGAGCCTTGCAGGATGACAATGTAAAGGTCCTTCGGTTGGCGGAGTTGTACCTGATCAGAGCGGAGGCTTATGCCAAAACCAACCAGCCTTCCCTCGCACTGGAAGACCTCAATACCATCCGTCAGACCAGGGATCCTGAAGCGGCTCCAGTAGCTGCCAGTGGGGATGAATTGCTTGAGAGCATCTTGGAAGAACGCAGAAAGGAACTGGCTTTTGAAGGACATCGCTTGTTTGACCTCAATCGCAATAAGATGGATGTCACGATCGATCAGGGAGAAGAAGTAATCGAAGCTTCCTACCCGAATGACCGATTTATCCTGCCCATTCCATTGGCAGAGCTGAATGCAAACCCGAATATAGCACCTCAAAACGATGGTTATTAATCAAGCGGCTGAGGAAATGGACGAGGGAGTACTGGTATTCCCTCGTTTGTTTTATATTGACCCAAATATGCTTAACAGTTCCTTTGGATATTAAGGACATGAGGGTTCTTTTCAGTAGTTTGAGCCGGTTATTGCAAAGCCCCCAATACAGATGGAACAATGAACAAAAGACCAATTGATGAATAAGAAATACATGATCTTGGTGATCGTGGGATTACTCACGGTCACACTGGCGTGCCAAAGAAGCAAAGTGGTTTTTCTGGAGGATCATCCCAAGGCAGAAAAACTGGACAGCTTATTCCGTTATTTAAATGCCGAGGGCCTATTTAATGGGGCTGTGGCGGTAGTGGACGAAGGGGAGTTGATTTTCGAGAAAGCCTATGGACTGGCCAATTTCGAGGATAGCAGTGCTTTCGAAACCATCACGGCAATGGAGGTAGCTTCCGTTTCCAAGCAATTTACCGCCTCAGCCGTCATGCATTTGGCCCAAGATGATAAACTTGCCATAACAGATGATATCCGGGCGTACCTGCCTGACGGATTTCCTTATGAAGGCATTACCATAAAGCATCTTCTGAGTCATACTTCCGGCATGCCTGATTATACGGCACATTTTATTGACCATTGGCCCGAAGATAAGCTGGCAAGCAATAAGGACATCGTTGCTTATTTCATCCAGCACCAGCCTCCCGTGAAGTTTAATCCAGGGGAGGCCTATGATTATAGCAATACCGGCTATGTGCTGCTGGCAGAGATTGTGGAAAGTGCTTCTGGAATGCGACTGGATGAGTACCTTGAAGCGCAGCTTTTTGAACCTTTTGGGTTTCAGCATGCGGGGTTTTATCAGCGGGCTGAGATATATACCTTGTCCGATTATGCACCATCGTTCAGGTGGTCTGCCGATTCATGTGGGTACATCCGACCGGAGCATCTACCGGGCAAGGCCTATTATTCATTCCTTAGTGAACGGTTGGGGCCGGGGAGGCTTTCATTGAGTGTGGAAGACCTTTTGCGCTGGGACCGGTTACTCTATAGCGATGATTTCCTTTCATCTGAAACTAAGAAATCCATGTTTACTCCAGTGGAATATGAAGGAGTGGATACCGATTATGGTTTTGGCTGGCACAATTATGAAGATGATCAAGTGGGGCCAGTGAGCTATCACACAGGAAGCTGGGCCGGTAACAAGAGCTATATCAAGCGGTTTAGAGGGGTGGAAAGCACTGTGATCCTTTTGAACAATACCCAGAGCCCTTACATGACCGAAATACGACATGCCTTGGATGCCATTGTGACGGAACGGGATTTGACGCCTATATATCCTTCCTTAAAAGAACAATTTGCCAAGCTTTCCTGTCAGCAGGGATTTGATGCTGGGCGTTGGCTGGAAGGGATTGACTTGCAAGCGTATCGTTTTACGGACGAAGAATTAGATGAGATTAAAGATACCATTAACCATTAACCACATATAGCATGATATACCGGAACACATTAATCTGCGCCTTGGCCATTTCCTTTTTGATCGGCTGTGGTCAAGGAAAAGTGGAGGAAAAAGTAGTGGAAAAAACTTCCGATAATCTGCCGATAGAAAACGCTATTTTGGAGGAACAGGAGAGTTTTTATTATGTGGACTTTGCACAATATCCAGCAAAGGACAGACATTTGCCAATAGGTGTATTTGATTCCGGGACCGGAGGACTTACCGTTTTGGATGCGATCGTGCAGTATGATGGCCATCAGAACGGGGACAGGACAGCTGGGGCCGATGGAGCGCCGGATTTTGATGAGGAGGCGTTTATTTATTTGGCCGATCAGGCCAATATGCCCTACGGGAATTATTCAAGTGAGGGCAAGACCGACTTGTTGGTGGAGCATATTCTCAAGGATACCCAGTTTATGCTTTCCAATAAATACTATAAAGGAGCCGATGCCAAAAATTACAGTGATGACAAATCTCCGGTCAAGACGCTTGTCATTGCTTGCAATACTGCGACAGCCTATGGCAAAGAACTGATTGACGAATTTATCGAAAAAGCAGGTGTTGATGTGCATGTCATCGGTGTAATCGATGCTGGTGCCAGGGGAGTTTTGCAGGTTTTTGGCCCATCTGGGGATGGATCCATTGGTGTGATGGCGACAGTGGGGACAGTAGCTTCCAAAGGGTATGAAAATACCATTTTGAGAATCAAGGAAGAACAAGGATATACGGGGGAAATCCACATATACAACCAAGGAGGACATGGCATCGCAGAGGCTGTGGATGAGGAACCGGATTTCATCAACCGTGAGGCCAGCAAGCCAAGGGACAACTACAGGGGGCCTTCTCTGGACCATCCGGAATTTGAAATTGACAAGACCCTATTGGATATCTATAATTTTGATTTTGACCATTCCAAAATGCTTTGTGATGCCAAGGATACGGATGATTGTACGGTGTTGCAATTGAACGATACGGAGAATTACGTCCGCTATCACCTGGTTTCTTTGATGGAAAAGATCAGAAAAGATCCGGAATCCCTGCCCCTGAAGGCCATAGTGTTGGGGTGTACACATTATCCTTACTTGACGTCTGATATCGAGACGGTCTTGGAAGAACTTTACGATTATAAAAAGGACGGTGAATTTATCTATCGGGATTTTATGGATAAGGATATCGCCATTATAGATCCGGCAGTCAGGGTAGCGCAGGAACTGTATGTTTACCTGCAAGAAAATGACCTTTTCAATCCCGCAGGTGATATGCATAAGAGCCAGTTTTTCATCAGTGTTCCCAATACAGATAATCCCAAGGTATCCACAGACGAAAATGGTCGCTTTCCCTATGCATATAAATACGGAAGGAGTGCCGGGGAGATCCAAGAATATGTAAAAGTGGTGCCATTTGCGCCTTCCAATATACCAGCGGAAACTGTTGATCGGCTTTCAGGTTCGATCCCAGCGACTTTTCAGCTAATACCCGCGCTAAATTCAGAAGAGAAAGTATTGAGCCATCATGAAAAATAACCGAATATGTGTGCCTTGGTTATTGCTGGGGCTTTTTATCCTGATGGCTTCCTGCAAGCCAACGGTAGAAGTGGACGTATTGATCACTGGGGGGATGGTGTTTGATGGTAATGATGCTCCTGCAAAACGTATGGAAGTAGGTATTACCGATGATAAGATCAGCTATGTGGGGACTCCCGGAGAGCATAGTATCTCCAGTCAGCAGACAATCGATATTGCTGGCTTGTACCTGGCACCAGGGTTTATCGATCCACATACGCATGTGGAGCGGGAGCTGTCAGATCCTGAGCAAAAGGCCAATTTGCGCTATCTGAGACAGGGGGTGACGACGGTCTTTGCAGGGAATGATGGCAGCAGTCCCATGCCCATCAAGCGGAAACTGGACGAGTGGGAGAGAAATGGCATCGGCACCAATGCTGCTTTACTCGTCGGCCATGGATCGGTAAGAAGAGTGGTGATGGGAATGGAAGCAAAAGAAGCCAACCCAAATGAGCTAACGGAAATGGAAGAGGTCGTCAATAAGTCGATGGAAGAGGGAGCTTTTGGGATTTCTACAGGGCTGTTTTATTCGCCCGGCAGCTTTGCCAACATGAGCGAGGTGATTGCGCTGTCCAAAGTCGTAGCCAAGCATAATGGTATTTATGATACGCATATGCGTGATGAGGGCTCTTACAATATTGGCTTGATGAATGCGGTCAGGGAAACCATTAATATTGGAAAAAAATCAGGTGTAGCTGTGCATATTTCCCATATCAAATGCCTCGGGACGGATGTATGGGACAAAAGCCCCGAGGTAATCGAGCTGATAGAAAAGGCTAGGGAGCAAGGTGTCCACGTAACAGCCAACCAATATCCCTATTTGGCGTCCAGAACTTCCCTCAAAGCTGCTTTGGTGCCCCGGTGGGCAGAGGACGGTGGATATGAAAAAATGATAAAGCGGTTTGATGATCCAGGGTTAAGAGATACGTTGATCGCTGGGATCACCAAAAACCTTCGCAAAAGGGGCGGACCCGAATCGCTGATATTTTCCGATGCCGTGGAGAAAAATATGAATGGAAAGAGCTTGGGTGAAATGGCCAAGGAGTTGGGCATGAGTTTGCCACAGGCTACTATGGAAATCCTCAGAAACGATGGGGGCATCAAAGTGATATCCTTTAACATGAAAGAAAGTGACTTGGAGCGGTTCATGCAGCAGCCGTGGGTGATGACAGGGTCTGATGGTGGAGCAGGACACCCCAGACAATTTGGTACCTTTCCCCGGAAAGTGCATAAGTATGTGCAGGAAGAAGCGGTGATCGATCTGGCGTTTATGGTGCATAGTTCGTCCGGTTTGACGGCAGCAACTTTTGGTGTGAAGGGTAGGGGATTTGTAGAAGAAGGGTACTTTGCCGATTTGATTGTCTTTGATCCAGAGAAAGTGAAAGATATGGCCACCTTTGAGGCTCCCTATGAGGAAGCAGAGGGTATAGATTATGTTTGGGTGAATGGAGAACTGGTGATCGAGAAAGGTAAATATACTGGTAAATTGGCCGGAAAGGCCTTGAGGAAATGAATTTACGAAGTGCCAAGGAGGTAGCTTTTAGGATTTGCTGCGCATTTTTTGCTGTTCGGGGATTTGTAATCCCGAACCCTAATATTGGGGATTTGTAATCCCCCAGTGCGTTTAAACATGGCATGAACTACTTATATATTCAGATAGGCTCTTTTTCATTTAAGCAATAGGACTAAGTATTTGATATGAATTAAAAAATATTTCAATTAATTTATTGAATTATTTGTAAAATAAATCAAGTGTTGTTACCTTTACAACATAAGGGATGGACAAAAGGTCTTTCAGATACTGTAGGGTGATGAAATTGGCAGACATGCCCCCCTGTCTCGGGGGTGGGGATCTGGGATAAAGCAAATATCGAGCTCGTGTTTTGCCTAACTGCCCCGTGGAGGTTCGAGTCCTTCCCCTACAGCAGGTTATTTTGGGTTTATTGTTAATTGACTAAAGCTATGAGATTGTTTTCATAGCTTTTTTTTTGGCCTAGTTGAAAAGTTACAGGATTGAAAAATTGGAAGATTGCTTCTACTCGATCCCCACTGGCCCCACTAGTCCGCATTTGGAATGCGGACTTCCGAGCAAGGCATTTGTATTGCCACCCTTTCAATCTGCCCATATTAAAACCTTCCATTCTTTCTACCAACTAATCTTCCAATCTTACAATCTTCCCACCCTTACAATTCTAATAATGGGCTGCATGAATTCTTGATCAGCAGGTAATATGCGAATTGTGCGTGATTTTTTGATGGATGAAGCCGTAAAAACTGTAGTTTTGGCCATTATTAATGAAATTCCACTGATATAAAATGTTCCCCATTTGACCTTTCGCTGAAAATTTTACTTTTGTCAGCCTCGGTTGTTTTTTTGCTTGTGAATCCCGCTAGTTCTGCATTTGAAATGCGAACGGTGGCGAACGGCATTTATAATGCTCCAGAAGGAGTGCCAGCGACACGGATGATAGCTGCCTTTGCGCGAAAATTTTGCTCATATAAGATGGAAAAGTACCAATAGTTGGTGGATAATTTTGTGGAGTAAATCAATAATTCAACTACTTTTGACTGTTGTCAACTATTTAGAATAATTATGATGCGTTACCCATTTGATCATTTGTGCAGACAGGTTCTTTCCCTTGTGGTTATCATTTTTCTTTTTGCTTGTAATGCGGAAAAGGAAGAAAAAGCGTCCGTAAAAGTGCAACTAACGGAAGGAAAAACGTATAGCAATCCCTTGGATGTCGCTTTTGGTGATCCGTTTATCTTAAATGATCAAAACGGCAAGTACTATATGTATGGTACAGGTGGCGGCGCTGAGGATGGCTTCGCGGCTTATTCATCTGACAATCTGGTGGACTGGGAATTCGAGGGGCAAGTTTATCGTGGCAATACGGAAGATTCGTGGGCATTGAAATTCTTTTGGGCGCCTGAAGTATATAAGATGGACGGAAAATACTACATGTTTTTCAGTGCCCAGTGGAAGGTAAACCCTACAAATGAGGAAGAAAACTTTATGATCGGTGTGGCCGTGGCAGATAGCCCAACAGGCCCTTTTAAGGAGATGTACGATCGTCCTATCTTTGACCCGGGATATCCCATTATTGATGCCAATGTGTATCAGGAAGATGGTAAATACTATCTCTATTATTCCAGGGCTTGTTACAAACATCCGGTAGAAAGTGAAGTGGCCGATTGGGCAAGGGAAAAGGGTTGGTATGAAGAAATCGAAGAAAGTTGGGTATATGGTGTGGAACTTAAACCTGATTTTTCAGGAGTGATTGGTGACCCAGTGTTGTGTTTACGGCCACCTTTAAGAATGGATGATACACAGGCTGAATGGGAGAGCCGATCGGTGACCAAACATGAGATCAACCGACGGTGGACTGAAGGATCTGTGATTTTTAAGCATAAAGACACCTATTACATCATGTATTCGAGTAATTACTATGCTGGCCAAAACTATGCAGTCGGTTACGCCACTGGGAAAAGCCCCTTGGGACCATTTACAAAGGCGGCCAACAACCCCGTTCTAGAATTGAATACACCCAAAGGAGGGGAGGTTACCGGAACAGGCCATAACAATATCGTCTTTTTGGATAATGGAGAGATGTATTGCGTGTACCACGGCCGAACCAAGGAATCTGGCCAAGAGAGGGTGGTATTCCTGGATAAAATGGAAATCCAGGCCGATGGAACCTTGGCCGTGCATGGTCCCACGACCAACCCCCAACCAGTGCCTTTAAAGAAATAGTGCAAAGTGGTGAATCTTGAGACGTGAGATATGTGTACAGTGGGGGTCGAGATGCGAAATTTTACAAATGCTGGGTTGTGCTGGGTCTTTGCCCCGGCACTGGTAAGTTTTGAGTCGCTGACTCAATTGTGCTGTTCCAGATTTGTAACCCTCTCATTTTTTGCCAAATATAATAATGAAAACTAATATTTATCCGGTCAACACTAATCAGGGAAATACAAGGGCAAACGCATTAAAAAAATGTTCCTGATCGCATTTTTTCACCCCATCCCACCATTCGGTAAGATAGGCTACTGCGGTTTCTAATGTATAAATCGAGGCAAAAATGCTATCGGCACGATAAATTTTGTAACCAGAGGATGAATCCGTAGGAACTTAAGCGCTCATCATCCGTGCTGATGGCACTCCATCGGCACGGATGATGGCTATGCCTACATGAAAATTTTTTCCCTTCAAAACACTAAAAAAACCTCAGTTCGATTATAAAATCGTCACTGCGAGGCTTAGAGGGAGATATGAGGGGTGGAAGCCGTGGCAGCTCGCCGCGGCGAGTTGCCACACCCTTTTCCAACCCACATCCTCCTTAAAAGGGTTCGCTTTTAATAAAAAAATTCAGTCGAGCTTAGGTTAAAAACGTTTGACCTGAGATAATAGGGGGGGTAATAAATGCTGTCGGGGATTTGAATGTTCGGGATTTGTAATCCCCCTCGGCCATTTGTGAAGTGGACAAACATCAAGGATATAGAATTCCACCCACTTACATCCGTTATCCTGCCGGCTATGGCCTACCGTAAGACCAGCTTTGCTCCGCTCGTGATGACGGGGTGTTTAACCCGAAACATACCATAGAAAATCTATTACGGCCTGAAAATGCTTTAAAATCAGTTGCTTCGCTTCCCGGTTGATCGGGACCGATTTTCTTGCATTTTCCGTCCTCAATACTAATCCTATTGCATAATGCGGGTTTAGTGCCGTTTAGTTAGTGCGTATCTGGAAAATACGGGTTCTATATTTTTCCTTGGGCAGTTATTTTTCTAGCTAAATTCCTAGGTGGTTTTCATCCCTTTACCTTTGTATTTTTTTTACTTCAGGCCAAAAAAGTAACCAAAAAACCCCGCGGCTACGCCACGGCGCACAGGTGTGCATCTATTGGGCTAAAATTAAAGCCTACCCCCCATGCAGGCAAACTCCTCCTGTCTAAAGCCAAGCAGGCCTATTTAAAGCCAGGTAAACCTTCTTTAGCCGCCAACATTCTTTTTGTCAGCCTTTCGGCAAACAAGCCTGCCTTCTTGCCTACCCGCTTTTTAATTTCTTAACGCCCAATACCTGCAAGGCGGATTCAGTTAATAAGTCCCAAAAAGGTATCGCTTCCTTATTACGGCCCTTGGTATGCCTGTTTTCCAGCCGATGGTGGAGGCCGTTAAGAAAGGGAGTTGGCTCGCGTCGTGGAACAGCGAGCCCCACTCGCTTTTAGGCCGTAGCCATCGGGTGGAAATTAAAATGGGTGACGGATCCACGTCGCAGGGGAAATCCATGTCCCATTTTAAAGGACAGACCACCGGCCTAGATTTTTTTCTTTCTTTTTTCATCAATGGAAAAAAGGAAAAGGATAAAATCCATCAAAATGGCCAAAGCCATACAATTAAAGTCAAATAGAAAAGAAACTCCTAGCAGGTGAAAACAGGGAAATGGCCTTAACTAAACGGCATTAAATCCGGGTTTAATTATGGGACAGCCTCGCTGATATATAAGTGATAAATAAACGCAGATCAAAGTGTTTCGGAATTTTTGCTAAAGTCCTTTGGAAGTTCTCCGAATTGCTTTTGGAAGCATTTTGAGAAGTAAGATGGTGAATTGAAGCCTACTTTTTCACTAATTTCAGTTACGGTATATTGGCCATTTTGTAGCATTTCCGCTGCTTTTTTCAGCCTTACCAATCTGATGTAACCATTTGGGGTCATTTTGGATACCCCCTTGATTTTGCGAAGGAGGCTTGATTGGCTCATGCAGAGGATGTCCGCCAGTTCATTGACACCAAAGCTTTCATTGTCGAGGTTTTCGAGTATTGCTTCGTTGGCTTGGAATAGAAATTCCTCATCTGCTCGTGTATGGGCGATGGTTTCTACATTGACCATGGGCTGATTGGCAAAGGCCTGGCGTACCTGGTCTCGATAGTGGAGGAGGTTTTTGATCTGCAAACTCAGGTGATCCATGCTAAAAGGCTTTTCCAGGTAAACATCAGCACCCAATTCCATACCCTCTATTTTTGACTGTAAGGTGTTTTTGGCCGTCAGCATAATCACAGGAATATGGCTGAAGTTAACGTCGGATTTGACGATGTCACAAAATGCAAATCCATCCATAACAGGCATCATCACATCGGTAATCACCAGATCGATCGGTTTTTCATTTAGTTGCTTGATACCTTCTTGGCCATTTTCAGCCCTATAGATATGGTATTCCCCTTTCAGCTGATCATAAATAAATTTTTGTAAATCATTATTGTCTTCCACAATTAAAATAGCCCTTCTTGAGGAGGAAGGTTTGGGTTGTTTTTGCGTTTTTTTCTGTTCGAACACATCAAGGTCTTTGATGGGAGACGCTGTTATCTTTATGGTGTTTTTTTGTTTGACAGGAAGGTCCAGTATAAAGGTGTTTCGACCTTTTGGGTTGCTGGGATCTACATGCAGTGTGCCACCATGCATCTCGGCAAGAGACCGTGCGAGGGGAAGGCCTAGGCCCGTCCCTGATGCGCTGTGCTTGTTGGACTCGTCACCGACTTGGAAAAATGGTTCAAAGATTTTCTCTCGGTTTTCCGGACTTATAAGGTTGCCGTCGTTGCTTACAATCACTTTGAAATGGGTGTCGTCAGGAGAAATGACCATTTCCAGTTGTGCAGTGCTTTCTGCATTTTTGATGGCATTGGAGAGCAGGTTACTGATGATTTTGGTAAAAGCCTCCCGGTCTATGTCTGCGAAGAAAGGTTCTGCTCTCTTTAGAAAGTGGAAGTTGATGTATTGCTGTTCGGCACTGCCTTTGAATCGTATGTAGTTGTCCTCCAGTAATTTGTTTATTTCTATTCTGGTAAAATTCAGGGTGATTCCTTTTTTTTCTGTTTTTCTAAAATCCAACAACTCATTGCTCAGATCGATCAGCCTATTGGTGTTTTTGTTCATAATCTGTAGGCTCTCTTTGACCGTAGGGGTGATGGAATTTTCTTTTTTTAGAATGCTCTCCAAAGGTCCTTTGATCAGGGTCAGCGGTGTTCTGATTTCATGGGTAATGTTAGTGAAGAATTCAATCTTTGATTGGTAGATTTCACGTTGTTTTTCATCTTCTAACCGCTTGAATGCAGCGGCTTGTCGATGATGGATCCGATTCTTGTAAAACTTTAGCACCAAGTAAAATGTTAAGACGATCAGTAAAGCATAGACCAAATAGGCCCATCTGGTCTGCCAGAAAGGGGGAAGTATGGTGATCTGAAGGCTCGTTTCCCGATCGCTCCACTCTCCAAAAACATCCGCCGTTTTGATTTTAAGGGTATAATCACCTGGCGGTAAATAGGAGTAGTTTATACGTTGATTTTGGGGGAGGTATGTCCAGTTTTTGTCGAAGCCCTCCATTTTGTAGGCATAGGGTAGGGCATCCGATGCGGTATAGCTGAGCGCCGCAAAATCAAAACTCAAAGAAGATTGGCTGTGGTTAAGCGTGATGGCTGAGGTTTTGGTGATAGATGCATCAAGAATCGGGTCTTCACCACCAATAGGTACAGGTGTATTGAAGATCTGAATACCCGTAATGACTACTGGTGGATCATACTCATAGGGTTCAAATTCCCTCGGGTCAAATGAAATAAAGCCATTGAGGCAACCAAAATAGAGCGTGCCGTCTTTTGCCCGATAGCCGCTTTTGTAGTTGAAAGGGTAGGGCATCAGGCCATTGTCCTTGGTAAACAGCCGGTATTCGGTGGTTTGGGGGTTGAATTCCAAAAGGCCCCGGTTACAAGTGATCCAGAGGTGACCTGAGATATCTTCCAAAATTTTATAGATACTATTGGAAGGAAATCCATTATCGGTGTTAAAAACCGTGAAGTCATCACTTTTTTCATTGTAAATACAAAACCCACCACCTTCTGTGGCGATCCACATCCTGTTTTGGCTATCTTCGAAAATATTGATGATGGAATAGTGAGGCAAAGAATTGGGATTATTGGGATCTGGACGGAATGTCTTGATGTTTCCAGTCTCAGGATTATAGCGAATCAGGCCATTGGAGTAGGTTCCAAGCCATAAATTGCCCTCATGGTCTTCTAGCATGTCATAAATGAATTGGTTCCCGATCTCATTGATAAAATCCACGGAATTGTCCTCTTCATTGAGTTTAAAAAGCCCTACCACCGTTCCCAGCCAGACTTGTTTGTTATGATCTACCAGCAGGCTTTGCATTTCATTGTCATCAGGGGTATTAAGCTCGCTGTGGATTTGGATGTTGTTTATCTTTTTGGTGTTGAGGTTGATGTGGTTTAGCCCGATTGCGAACGTCACCGTACCTACCCATAACTCATCATCTTTTCTTACCAGTCCATGGATATTATGATAGGAAAGGCTTTCTGAGGTGTTGTTAGGAAGATATACGGTGTATGTGTCTGATTTTGGATCATAGTGGTTAAGGCCTGCATCCTCTGTACCTATCCAAATGGTGCCTTTTTTACCTTCTTCAAACTCCCTGACGCGCTGTCCGCTAATGGTGTTGCTGTTGGGAATGGGGTAATGTTTTTTAAATTTTGAAGGATGGTTGGGGAGAAAATTCAATCCTCCAAAGTAAGTGCCTATCCACATTCCTCCTTCTATATCCCGTTCGATGCAGTACACGGCGTTGTCTGAAATGGAATAGGGGTCGTTAAGGTTTTCCTTAAAATGTTTGAACTTATTTTTTTCGAGGTCATAGATGAAAAGCCCTGATTCCGTAGCGATCCAGAGTTCATTATCAGAGATTTTGCAAAAATCCCTGATGAAAAGGTTTTTTCCGTTTGGAGCCTTGGTAAGCAGGGGAGTGACTTCTCCACTGTTTTTATCCATTTCCCAAACGCCCAGGTCCTTCGTTCCCAGTAATATATTGGTGCCGTGGTCTTCCATTTGTAGCACCGCGGCTTTGATCACCTCGGGGTGGGAAAGGTACTGCTGGAATTTCTCGGATTCAGGAAGGAATTTATGGACACCGAGCCTTGAATTGGCTACCCATACTTCTCCTTTTTCATCTACCAAAACATCGGTGGTGTTATTGTCATGAAGGTTGGTGTTGGTTCTGCTGATTTCTTGGTATTGGAAAAGGGAATCACTTTCAAGGTTATACCGAAAAAGTCCTCTGCTGTTGACCGCAAAGTAGATATTGCCGTTTAGATCTTCGGTGATTTTCCCTACTGACCCGTCAATCTGATTTCCTTTGGTGGAAATTTTATCAAAATGGCTAAACCGTTCAGTGGAGGAATTATAAGTGTACATGCCATGTGCTGTTCCCACCCAAATGGTGTTTCGGCTATCCTCAAACAGACCGTAAATAAAATTATCCTTCAAGCCGGATTCATTGCCGGCTTCTGGACTGAATACCTTAAAATTATGCCCATCGTAACGGTTGAGCCCATTTTTGGTGCCGAACCACATAAAGCCCTGCTGATCTTGAAGGATAGAAAAGACCGTACTTCCCGAAAGGCCGTCCTCCATGGTGATGTGCTCGAAATAATAGTCTTGATTTTGGCCAAAGCCTGGTAGGATGATCCCTGCACAACAAACTAGAAGTAGTAAAGTAGTTTTGATAAATGATCGCATATTTGACCTTTCTGGGTTTATTCTGTGATTAAATGTACTAAAAAGCCCTTGACCAAAAGTTAAGCCTACTGAAATATTACATTATGGCAGCACATTTTGAAGGAAAATTTGGGGTATCTGACTGATTTTTTTCATTTCATGGCCTTGACCTCAGGGTTGAATTTGGCGCAATATTTTGGCGCTGACCTCGGTTCGATTATAAAACCGTCACTGCGAGGCTTAGAGGGAGGCCTGAGCGGGTGGAAGCCGTGGCAGCTCGCCGCGGCGAGTTGCCACACCCTTTTCCAACCCACATCCTCCTAAAAAGGGGCCGCAATGACGCTTTTTATACTAAAAATAAGTCGAGCTCATTTTAATATGAATTTTATAATCTGTCTTTGGACGTATTGCCATCAGAAGCTTAAGAGTTCCCCCAAAAAAGACCTTTAAGCCAGGTAGATAAGCTTAAAGCAGGAAATGTGGCATTATATGAAGGATTTGTGATAAGGCTTTGGTAATGGCTTCCGTAGATTAGCATTGTGATAAAACTGCTAAAACCATTAAGTAAGTGGTATAAGGCAAAAAAAGTCAATAACAGTACTAAAGGTACTGAAGATGTGTAACCTTTAAGATCCCAAAATAATGAGATATCCATCCTACCAACGTGTCATGCCGGTGTTAAAGCAGGAGCCATTCTGCAACGGACGTCGGCAATTTCTTAGGCTACGGAAGACTATTGTCGATAAGCTGTGGCCAACAAACCATTCGGTTTGCCCATCTCCGCAGCTAGTTTACGTAGCAAGCCGTTAAAGTTGACACTGGGGAGCCTGCTTATACTACCCTGGGCATCGCGCCAAAAAACGCTCCTCTGACTATTCATTATTGAATTTAATACCGAGTTGTTGCTTTCACTACGAGTAGTGGATGTAACGCATAAATGTATGCTGGTGTGCAGCAGCGCGTGTGGAAATTCCGAGCTGTATCACTGTGGTAACAGGTAAAGCCAATTGCCTGTTTGGAAAATAGGAGTATTAACCTTAACCCAAAATCTATTAATTACATGAAAGAAAAATTACTAAGAAATAGCAGTTTGATTGTTATCCTGCTATGCGGTTTGGTGTTTTCTGCAGCTGCGCAATCGCGTCAGGTAGTGGAAGGTACCGTAAAAGAAAAGGATTCCGGGCAGCCCATACCCGGGGTCAGCATTCTTGAGAAGGGCACCACCAACGGTACCGTGACAGGTATTGACGGTGAATTTAGATTGGAAGTAACTGGTGACAATCCGGTGCTGCGTGTCAGCTTTATCGGTTATAAGACACTGGAAACTGAAGTAGGCAACAAGAGTGACTTTGACCTGCACTTGGAAAGTGAGCTTGGCGACCTGGAAGAAGTGGTAGTTGTGGGCTATGGCCAGCAGAAAAAGGAATCGATTACCGGATCAGTGGCCAATGTCACCAGCCGTGATATCGAGCAGGTGCCTACCGCGACAGTAGGCGGTGCGCTCGCAGGTAAACTTCCGGGCCTCTCTTTTCGCCAGCCTGATGGTCGTCCCGGTGCGGGGGCTCAGCTCCGTATCCGTAATTTGGGCAATCCCCTTTATGTAATAGACGGTATCCAAAAAGACGAGGGACAATTCAATAACCTGGCTCCCGGGGATATCGAAAGTATCACGATCCTGAAAGATGCTTCTGCTGCGGTTTACGGTTCTCGTGCTGCCAACGGCGTGGTAGTGGTAACCACCAAAAGAGGTAGCCGTGGTGAAGAACCTCAGATCAGCATCAATGGCTACTATGGCATTCAGAACTGGTCCAGATTCCCTGAAGGGGTGAATGGCTACGAGTGGATGCTTGGTCGCGCAGATGCAGACATGAACCAGTTTGGCAGTACCAATATCTCTCGTGAGGAACTTGACAAATGGCAAGCAGGTACCGAATATGGCTACCGGTCTTTTGACTGGAGGGACTTTATTATCCAAGGCAATGCCCCACAAAGTAACATTAGTGCAAGTGTATCCGGTGGCTCTGAAAAGACCAATTATTACTTGGCCATTACACGATTTGATCAAAAATCAGTGTTCAGTGACGAGTTTGAATTTAACAGGACCAACCTCCAGTCCAATATCACTACTGACGTGACCGATCGATTGACCGTCGGCTTACAGCTGAACGGTAGATTGGAAAACCGTGAAAATCCTGGTGTACCGGGTGGTGATGATTATTGGCAGCCAAGATTTGCATTGTTCAGAAACCGACCTACAGAGCGGCCATATGCCAATGACAATCCCAATTATCCGGCCAATATCAACAATATTGAAACCAACTGGGCATTGCTGAATTATGACCGGACTGGATTTTTTACCAATTATTGGAAAAATCTCCAGACCAACTTCACCGCGGAATATGACATTCCGGTAGAGGGACTGAAAGCAAAGGGATTGTACTCTTATTATTATGCTGATAACTATGTGAATACTTTCGAATATACCTATGATGTATTTGACTATATCCCCGAGGACGATGAATATATCAGAACAGGTGGAAATGATAATCCTTACAGGGACAGGAATCAACGTAAAATCGAAGAAACGGTAACGCAGCTTCAACTGAATTATGACCGTGTATTTGCCGAAGATCATAAGCTGGCGATCCTTGGATTGTACGAACGTATCCAAAGAAGGGACTACAGAAACTTTATCCATTCCGTACCTACTAATAATTATCTTTCTCTGGTCCAATTTGCAGATATGGACCAATATGATGATTACGATTATGAGGAAGCAAGGATCGGTTATGTAGGTCGTATCAATTATGAATATAAAGGGAAATACCTCTTGGAAGTTTCCGGAAGGTATGATGCATCATGGAAATTTGCCCCGGACAAACGATGGGGTTTCTTCCCGTCCGTTTCTGCGGGATGGAGATTGAGCGATGAGGTGTTTATGGATAACATTGCTGCCAAGACCAATCTGGATGAGTTGAAACTGAGGGTTTCCTATGGTGAGTTGGGAGATGATAATATTGGTATTGGGCCATTTGATTACTTAAGAGGATATGAATATGGAGTTTCCACTGTAATCTTGGATGGCGAGAATGTGCAAGGTTCGAGAAATACCGGTCAGGCGATCGACAACCTATCCTGGTACACCAGTAAGATGTTCGATGTGGGATTGGATTTCTCCTTTGGAGCTGGCAAAATCACGGGTACCATTGATTACTTCCATAGGAAAAGAGAAGGTCTAAGGGATATCAGGGATGACGTGTTTCTGCCGTTGGAACTGGGCTATGGTTTGACGGATGAAAACCTCAGCAGTGATGCTACCCTAGGTGGGGATTTTGGTATCAACTATAACGGAAAAGTGCAGGACCTTACCTTCAGGATCGGCGGTACTTTTGGCTATGCCCGGGGCAAGTTTCTGAATTCCTATAACCCTGCCTTCAGCAGTAGCTGGAACCATTACCGTAACTCAGGAGAGAACAGATGGAATGGTATTTTCTGGGGATATGAGACCATTGGTCAGTTCCAGTCCCAAGAACAGATCGATAACTACGACGTAAATATCGACGGCCAAGGAAACGGCACGCTATTGCCGGGTGACCTGATCTATAAGGATGTCAATCAAGACGGTAAAATCGACGGTTATGATGAAAGGCCCATTGGCTACAGCCTAGATGGAACGCCCACGATCAGTTACGGGTTGAACATGTATTTCAATTATAAGAATTTTGATTTGACCATGGACTTCTCCGGTGGGTCATTGGCTTCTTATAACCAAAACTGGGAAATGAGATGGCCATACCAAAACGGCGGTAACCTTTTGGCCTACATGTACGATGACAGATGGCACCGAGAAGATCCCTACAACTTGGACAGTGAATGGATCCCAGGTGAAAACCCGCCATTGCGCTATAATGCAGGAGGCCACAGTAACTACAACAAGAATTCTACTTGGTGGCTGACCAATGTGAAGTACATCAGGATGAGAACGGCTTCCATTGGCTATACACTTCCTCCTAAGGTGCTGAGTAAGTTGAAGATTGAGCGGGCAAGGGTGTATTTTACAACCTATAACCTGTTCTCAATCGATAATGTTCACCAGTTTGGGATTGACCCAGAAGTTAGGGATCCCAATGGGTTGCAGTATCCGCAAAACGTGAACATGAACCTAGGGTTTAATTTGACCTTCTAAATGAGACTGACCATGAAAAAAATCATATTAAGTATTTGTGCATGCGTAGCCTTGTTTACCGCATGTAACGATGAAGAATTCCTTACCCGCGAGCCACAGGATATCCTGTTGGAAGATCAGGTATGGGAAAGTGAGGATTTGGTGCTGTCCGTTTTGGCAGACCTCTATAATAGAATTCCAGATTACCAACAGCTAGAGAGCTGGTGGAACTATACCAATTTTGATGAGGCTTTTGCTTCCAATGCCGGTGATTACTGGAGACATCAAAACCAAGACTATGGTTATGGTGATTGGGGCATGTGGGACTACGGATTTATCCGTGACCTTAACCTCTTCATAGAGAGCGCCGAGGCGGCTGATCAGCTTGACCCGAATGTAAGGGACAGGTTTATTGCCGAGGCCAAATTTATCCGTGCCATGTCGTATTTTGAACATGTCAAAAGAATGGGGGGAGTACCCTTGATTTTAGAATCATTGGAATATGACTACAGTGGAGATCCTACCTACTTGCAGTATCCGAGGGCAAAAGAGCATGAAATCTATGATTTTGTGATTGAAGAGATGGAGGCCATCAAAGGGGATTTGCCTGATGGAGGTACTGTATCTAGGGCTACAATGGGAGCTGCATTGGCTTTAGAAGCAAGAGCTGCTTTGTATGCCGCTTCTATTGCAAAATATGGACAGAATACTCCTAACGTGTCCCTTCCTGGTGAAGAAGTAGGTATTCCCGCGAGCATGGCAGATGGTTACTATACTACTGCATTGGATGCAGCAGAAGAGCTGATGGGTATGGGAACTTACCAGTTGTACAATAATGATCCAGATCCTGCAGAAAACTTTACCAATATCTTCCTGAACAAATCAGCGAATAATGAGGTGATTTTTGCCAAGGACTATTTGGTGCAGGCCCGAACACATTATTTCACCATCGAGACCATTCCGAGATCCCTTCGTGAAGAAAATACGGTAGGGGGTAAACTGAACCCTTCACTGAATTTGGTACAATCTTTCGAGCTATTGGACAATACCTTTGCGCCGTTGCCGACGACGGATGAAAACGGTGATCCGATCTATTACGATGAACCAGAGGACATCTTTGCAGGTAGGGATCCAAGATTGGCAGGAACTGTGATCCTTCCAGGGACTACATTTAGAGGAAGTGAAGTAGATATCTGGGCTGGATGGAGAACAGCGGACGGAGGCTTGATTACTTCCGACCAACTAGGCGGGAGAGGCGAGCTGCCTAACGGCGAAAGTGCCCAGCTAGTAGGCTTTGACGGTCCCATACCTAACCTGGAATGGTCTGCACAGAATGGCTTTTATATCAGAAAGTTTGTGGATACCCAGGTTGGTTCAGGACAACGTGGTACGAGGAGTTCGGTATGGTGGATTCGTTTTCGCTATGCAGAGGTGCTGCTGAACGCTGCGGAGGCGGCATTCGAGTTGGGGGACAACGCCAAGGCAGCCGAGTACATGAACCAAGTAAGGAGAAGAGCAGGTATGCCAGTGGATTTGGCGCCTTCGGAAATTACATTTGACAGGATCATACACGAACGTAGAGTGGAGCTTTCTTTCGAGAACCATATCTTATGGGACTATAAACGATGGAGAATAGCCCACCAAGTGTGGAATGGTGAAGCGGTACCGCTTACCAATGACCCTAGTGAATCACAAGCCATCAGTACCCGTGTATTTGGGCTGAACCCTTACAAAGTGTACGCACCTGGCACCGCGAACCATGAGAAATGGGTATTTGAGGAGTTTTTGCCAACCCCGGTATTTAACCCACACAGGTTCCGTTTGGGCAACTATTATTCCCGAATCGGTGACGATGTACTGAACGGCAATCCGAAGATTGTCAGAAACCCTAACCATTAAGGATTAAAGAAATATGAAAAAGAACATAAAATATCTTGCGGGACTTTGCCTGATGGCTTTGGGCATGAGTTCTTGTGAATATGACAACTACGATGAGCCCAAGTTGCTTTTTGATGGTAACATTGTGTATGAAGGTGAACCCATTGGCGTAAGCTATAATGACGTTTACTTCCAGCTGTGGGAAGAGGGATGGCAAACCTTTGGAAACATTGGTGTGGCCATAGACCAAGATGGTTCATTCAGTTCCCTGCTGTTTGCAGGAGATTACAAGTTGATCATCCCAGCCGATCAGGGGCCATTTATGAACCTGACCAACTCGGAATCAGGTTCGGATACCATTCCCTTGAACCTCACGGGGAGCATGAATATGGACATCGAGGTGCTTCCATATTACATGATCCGAAATGTGGACATTTCCGGCAACAGCAGTGAGGTGACTGCCAATTTTAGCTTGGAACAAATCATCACAGATGCCAATGCCCGCGGTGTAAACGAAGTGGTGCTTTACTTGAGCAAGACGGCATTCGTGGACGGACGTACCAGTATCAGCTCTGCCAGATTGGGCGGAGGAGATATTGCTGATATGTCCAGTATCCAATTGTCCACAGAGGTGCCTAACATGACACCTACACAAGGTTATGTCTTTGCCAGAGTGGGACTGAGGATCGATGGTGTGGAGGATATGCTGTTTTCTAACATCGAAAGAATAGATTTCTAATGATCAGTATAATCCCGGATTATGCGTTGGGAATCGTAGTGAGAGCTGAAATGGCAAGAAAATCAGTTAGTTTGGAGGCATTCGCGTAGCACCGCTACGGTTATGCCGAAAACTAAAGTGAAACGACTGATTTTGTCCGCCGCGGCGGATCAGGTCGCAACACCTGTGCGCCGTGGCGTAGATAGGCTAGTGCATATTCCGGGATAATTCATTGCTAGGAGCTTGCGACGTGGCAATCCCTAACCTAAATGGATAGATTGCGTCACATCACTGTCGCTGCGTTCGCAATGACCTTTTCCAGTCCGTCATAGCGATGGGGTATGGAGCGATCTCATCTTATGCATATGAGATTGCTTCACTCCTTTCGCAATGACGTATTGGGCTGGATTTGTTATAACCAATTGACCCTAAATAAAACCAAATTATGAAACCACTGTTAGCTTTGATTTTTTATATAGCCACAATGATATCCATGTTGGCCTGCTCTAGCAATGCCCAGGAGCCTGTTCCTGATCCTGTGGAGGAGGATGAAGAAGATGTCCAAGGTCAATACACCAATCCCGTTTGGGAGCCGGTTTTGGCAGATCCCACAGTGGTGAAGTCGGGAGAAACTTTCTATGCCTATGGCACCGAAGACAATTGGGGCGATGAAGGGGGGTATCACCTCGTGCCCGTGATCAAATCAAAAGACTTAACCCATTGGGAGTTGGTGGGGGATGCGCTATCCTCCAAACCCACATGGAAGCCAGAAGGGGGCATCTGGGCACCAGATGTCACCAAAGTAGGCGATCAGTATTTTATGTATTATTCCTTTTCCACCTGGGGAGATGCCAACCCTGGTATTGGCTTGGCCATAGCGGACAATCCGGAAGGCCCATTTGAGGATTACGGGAAAATTTTTGACTCCCAAAGCATTGGTGTAAGCAATTCCATTGATCCCTTTTTTTATGAAGAAGATGGTCATAAATACTTGTTTTGGGGAAGTTTTAGAGGGCTTTTTATGATAAAGCTCACCGAAGACGGAAAGGCTACCGAAGGACAGAAAGTCCAAGTAGCCGGCGATCACCTTGAAGCCAGCTATATTTTAAAGAAAAACGGTTTTTATTACCTTTTTGGATCATATGGTTCTTGCTGTGAAGGAGCCAACAGCAGTTATCAAGTTTGGGTGGGAAGATCAGAAAAACTGGAAGGTCCCTATCTGGACAAAGCAGGAAATAGGCTCTTGGACGGCCACTTTGGAGAGCTGGTGGTCAAGGGGAATCTTGGCGATAACGGTTTTGCAGGGCCAGGGCATAACGCAGAAGTCGTCACCGATAAAGAAGGAACTGACTGGCTGATTTACCATGGTATGCTTAAAAGCCAGCCCAGGACCAATAATGGTACCAACAGAAGAACACTGCTGATTGATCCGATTCTCTGGAACGACGGTTGGCCGATGCTCTTCAGGCACGAACCCAGCACCACGGCCACTGATGGCCCAAAATTTTAATTAAACGTCCATGATACCCTTAAAACCTATGCATCCTTTAAAAAAATTATTTTTCGTTTTTTTATTTTTAATACCTCTTGTGCTCCATGCCCAAGTAGAACCTGTCCTTTCCGATTTTGACAAGAAAGGGGAGGCTTCGGTAGAGCGTACCTCTAGCGGTTTGCTCGTATCGTGGCCTGCTGGAAAAGACCAACATGGTAAACTCGCCATTAATACCAAAAGTGATCAGCCGCTTTTTGAATCATGGCAGTTGGTGCGGGCGGGAGAATCTGTAGAACTTGCGAAAAGCATTGACCCAATGTTTTTACTAACGGTTGGCGAACGGGATTTGAGCAAGGAAAGTGGTTGGAATATCTTTTTTGACCGTACCGCCTATAAACCCCATGAAACCCACCGGGTGCAGTTGGAAAAATCCCACGTCGAGGTATTGAGCGATGGGCAGCGATCGGTTATTAAGGTAGGCGATCTGACCGCAGGGAATTTTTCTGGCTGGTTAGAAGTGACGCTTTACCACGGCAGTCCATTGGTCAATATCGCTGCTGTCATGCACACGGAAGAGGATGCCAAAGCGATCATTTATGATGCCGGCTTGGTGACCAATGATCAAGTATGGAATGAGATATTTTGGTCGGATACAGAGGGGTATTTGCAGTCAAAGGCTGCTAGTCAACAGGTAGGGAAAAGTGAAAATCTAGCCGTAAAGTACAGGACGATAATTGGTGAAAGCGAGCAAGGGAGTATGGCGGTGTTTCCGGCACCGCACCAGTTTTTTTACCCATTGGACAATGTGTACAACCTCCAATATGTTTGGTCTGGCGAAAATTACAGGGATGAGGTAGATGGTTTTGGCATCGGCATCAGGCATGACCTTATGGGTGACAACAGGCATGTACCTTGGTTCAATGCTCCTCCCCACACCGATCAGCGACTCAATTTCTTTGTTTACCTAAGTGCCACCAAAGATGGGCAGGTCATGGAGCAGGTAAAGAAATTTACCAGAAATGATCAGTACAAACCATTGCCTGGTTATAGGACCATGGCCAGCCACTTTCATACCGAACATATGGATGATATTCTTACCCATAAGCCGGTGCCTGATATTCCCGGTCACGTGAAAGCCTTACGTACCATGGGTGTGAATATCATGCATCTGGGAGAATACCACTTGGCTGGAAATCCACGCGATCCCGGGCCGAGGAGGTTGCCGGAACTGGATTTGATGTTTGCTGAATGTGAACGGCTGAGTACAGCGGATTTTCTGATGCTTCCGGGGGAAGAACCTAATTGCCATTTCGGAGGACACTGGATGAATATTTTTCCAAATCCTGTTTATTGGATCATGTCCAGACAGGAAGGTGAACCTTTTGTGGAGGATCACCCCGAATACGGTAAAGTTTATCGTGTGGGAAATAAGGAAGAGATGTTGCGGCTGCTGGAGGAAGAGAAGGGTTTGGCTTGGACTGCGCATGCCCGTACCAAGGGTTCCAAAGGCTATCCAGACGCTTATAAAGATGAAGCATTCTTCCATTCGGACCGCTTTAACGGTGCCGCTTGGAAGTCCCTTCCTGCAGACCTTTCCAACCCTAATTTGGGAAGAAGGGTGTTGAAATTGATGGACGATATGGCCAATTGGGGCGAACGAAAATACGTCATCGGTGAAGCTGATCTCTTTAAATTGGAACCGGATTATGAAATCTATGGCAATATGAATGTCAATTACCTTCAATTGGACAAACTTCCAAAATTTGAAGATGGTTGGCAGCCCGTGGTGGATGCGATGGAGTCAGGAAAGTTCTTTGTCACTACTGGAGAGGTGCTTTTGCCCACTTTCACTATCAATGGAAAAGGAAGTGGCGAAGTGTTAAAGCTGGATGGCAATGGAAAAGCCACGGTCAAGGTGAGTGCAGAATGGACATTTCCCCTCCAATACGCAGAGATCATTTCCGGAGATGGAGAGCAGGTGTATCGAGAGACCATTGACTTGAAAGCAACCCGTGCGTTTGGGGAAGATGAATTTACTTTTGAAGTGGACTTGAAAGGCCGCACATGGGTAAGGCTGGAAATGTGGGATGCAGCAGTAAATGGTGCTTTTACACAGCCGGTATGGATAGAATAAGGAAGTGTCTAATATTTAGTGGCAAGTAGAAAGAAGTGAGACTTGAGAGAGGAGACATGGGACGTTGAATACGGAGCAGCAACGTCTCCTCCTTTAGGAATCAGTAAGCGTAAAGAAATCAAACTTAATTAAACCATATTGAAATGACTTTTAACATGAAAAAATGGGCAAAGCTACTGCTAGCGGGAGGAATGGCCTCGCTAGTGAGCTGTCAAAATGCTGCCCAACAGCATTCCAACGGAGCGGTAGCAGAAGACATGAGTACGCTTCGGCCCCCTGCTTATCCGCTGATCACCGTGGATCCTTACCTAAGCGTTTGGAGCATGGGTGATGCGCTTAATGGTGACGCTACGCGTCATTGGACAGGAGTGACCAATGACCTTCAGGGAATCATCCGTGTAGATGGAAAGTCCTATTATTTTTTGGGACAAGAAATGACCGAAACGGAGACGGTACTTCCGCTGACTGGGCTGGAGGAACCGTGGAGTTATTCCCTGGAAAAGCCGTCACCAAAATGGAATGAGCTGGGCTATGAAGAAGGTAAGCAATGGAAAACCACCAAAGGGGCATTTACCAATGGAGACGATAGCCCAGCCCCTAACCAGTGGAATACAGAAGACATTTGGGTCAGAAGGCCGTTTGAGCTAGAAAAGACTGATTTTTATGACCTAATGCTCAATGTCCATCATGATGATAATGTGAAAGTATATCTGAACGGAGTACTGGCATATGAAAAAGAAGGCTGGGTCAGCAGGCCAGCGACCGTAGCGATCAATGAGAAAGCCAAAGCAGCATTAAAGAAAGGAGAGAATCTACTGGCCATCCATTGCCAAAACACCACAGGCGGAGCATTTTTGGATGCGGGGTTGGTAGAAGTGATCGCGCCAAGTGTGGACATTGCCCAAGCAGGGCAGACTTTTTCGAAGGTGAACGCCACAGAAACCCATTACAGCTTTGATGCTGGTGGAGTGGCCCTTGATGTGACCTTTACGGCACCGATGCTTCCCGATAACCTTGAAGTGATGACCCGACCTGCCAATTACGTTACGTTCGAAGTGGCGGCAACGGACAGCAAGGAACATGATGTGCAGGTGTATTTCAGCGCCGCAGGTAATTTGGCAGTAAATACCATGAACCAGCAGGTGACATGGGAGCGTCCTCAAATACCTGGTTTGAAAGCCATGAAAGTAGGGACGAGTACCCAGCCGGTCCTGGAAAAGAAAGGGGACAATGTGAGAATCGACTGGGGATACTTGTACTTGACGGCTGCAGACCAGGAAAACATCACCTCCCAAATTGATGTGAATACCAACAGTGTGGCGGGATTTGCCAAAAATGGTAAGCTTAGTGATAAGGATGCTGACCAAAAGCCCATCGCATTGGATGATCAGATGATCACTTCAGCTTTTTCTTTTGATTTTGGAAAGGTAGGAGAGAAGCCCAAGGAGAATTTCTTGACGCTGGCCTACGATGATCTGTATTCGGTGCAGTTTTTCAATCAAAACCTGAAAGCTTGGTGGAAGAAATATGGCATGAGCACCGAAGAAATGCTCCAAGCTGCTCAAACGGATTATGCTAAACTGAAAGCTGAAAGTGAGCAATTTGACCAGCAGATTTACCAAGATGCTTTTGCAGCAGCTGGAAAAGAATATGCCGAGATGTGTGCCTTGGTTTACCGACAGGCGGTGGCTGCGCATAAAACCGTTGAGGGGCCAAATGGTGAACTGTTTTTCTTCTCAAAGGAGAATTTCAGTAACGGATCTATCGGGACGGTGGATGTGACGTATCCTTCAGCGCCATTGTTTTTGATCTATAATCCAGACCTGCTCAAAGGAATGATCGAACCGATCTTCTATTACAGTGAAAGTGGCAAATGGGCCAAGCCTTTCCCTGCCCATGATGTGGGGACCTATCCGCTCGCCAATGGCCAAACCTATGGAGAGGATATGCCTGTAGAGGAAGCTGGGAACATGCTGCTGTTGACCGCCGCCATAGCCAAGGTGGAAGGAAATGCTGATTATGCACAGAAGCACTGGGATATCATGACCACTTGGGTGGAATACCTGGCCAAGGAAGGATTTGATCCGGCCAATCAGCTCTGCACGGATGATTTTGCAGGGCACCTTGCACATAATGCAAACCTGTCTGTGAAGGCCATTATGGCAATAGCTGGATACGGTCAGTTGGCAGAAACGTTGGGAAAGTCTGCTGATGCTGAAAAGTACACCGCCTTAGCAAAAGATTTCGCCAAAAAATGGATGGACAAAGCGGAAGATGGTGATCATTATAGTTTGACCTTTGACAAGAAGGGGACGTGGAGCCAGAAGTACAACATGGTTTGGAATAAGCTGTTAGGGCTGGATATTTTTCCGGAGGAAGTAGCCCAAAAGGAAATTGCCTATTACCTTACCAAGCAGGAAGCTTTTGGGTTGCCCTTGGATAGCCGTAAGATGTACACAAAGTCTGACTGGGTGATCTGGACAGCTGCCATGGCCGAGGATGAGGCCGATGAAAAAGCACTGATCGATCCGATGTACACTTATATCGACCAGACGCCAAACCGGATCCCTGTGAGCGATTGGCACCAAACGACCAATGCCGAATCGGTAGGGTTTAGGGCCAGGTCAGTAGTCGGAGGATACTGGATGCCGGTGCTAAAGGATCAATTATTGAAAAATTAGAAGATTCTAAAATTGAAATATAGGTATTCAATTAACGGTTTAAGCGCGAGGACAGGAGACCAGAAGCTGAATCAAACTCATCTCATGTCTCATATCTCATATTTCATATCTCAGGTCTCACATCTCATATCTCAGGTCTCAATACCCAATTCCCATGACTCAATACCCAATTCCCATGACTCAATACCCAATATTAAAAACCATTATCAGTGCAGTGCTGCTTGTTCTTCTCTTTTCGTGTGGAAAGAAGGAGCAGGCCACTGAGGTGTCGGTGGTGGAGCGCATTGATACCGCAGCTACCAACGCTCATTATATCAGCAATAGAGCTCCACTAAAGCCCAGTGCCTTGATCAAGTTGCCTGTAGGCTCAGTAAAGCCGGAAGGGTTTCTGAA
The DNA here is from genome assembly GCF_005281475.1 of Echinicola rosea. Lineage (NCBI taxonomy): Bacteria > Pseudomonadati > Bacteroidota > Cytophagia > Cytophagales > Cyclobacteriaceae > Echinicola > Echinicola rosea. The sequence continues at coordinate 3,248,352 of NZ_CP040106.1, forward strand.
GGAATACTTGGTACGCCAAAAAAATGGATTGACCGGTCATTTGGGCGAAATCAGTGCCTGGCTACAGAAGGAAGACAATGCTTGGCTCAGTAAGGATGGCGAAGGAGATTGGGGATGGGAAGAAGTACCTTACTGGCTCAAAGGCTATGCGAATATTGGTTATTTACTGGAAGACCAGCAGATGATCGAGGAAGCCAAGGTCTGGCTTGAAGGAACAATGAACAGCCAGCGTGCGGATGGTAATTTTGGTCCGAAGCACTTTGATGGAGAAAACCAAGATTTCTGGGCCAATATGATCATGCTCTACTGCCTTCAGTCCTACTACGAATACTCCCAGGACGAAAGGGTGCTGGATTTGATGACCAAGTATTTTAAGTTTCAAATGACTGTACCGGATGAGCATTTCCTCAATGGATATTGGCAAAAACTACGTGGCGGAGACAATCTCCGAAGTGTTTTTTGGCTGTATAACCGCACGGGAGAGCCTTTCTTGCTTGAATTGGCTGAGAAGCTGCATCGAAACACTTCCGACTGGGTTGGGAGAGGCCATGACCTAGAGGATATCCATAATTACTATGAAGTACGCGATGGAGGGGAAGTACCCGACTGGTACCGTGACCAGATTGACTGGCACAATGTCAATCATGCGCAGGCGTTTAGAGAGCCGGCGCAGTATTATTTGCTGAGCCACGATGACAGCCACCTGAAAGCTACGTATGAAAATTTCGACATTATTCGGGCGCATTTTGGACAAGTACCCGGTGGGATGTTTGGCAGTGATGAAAATGCCCGTCCGGGGTATGCAGATCCACGTCAGGGAGTCGAGACCTGTGGCATGGTAGAGCAGATGAACTCTGATGAGCATTTGCTTCGCATCACTGGCGATCCATTTTGGGCCGATCATGCTGAGGAGGTAGCCTATAATACTTATCCAGCGGCGGTGATGCCGGATTTCAAATCGCTGCATTACATCACTTCACCCAATATGGCACTGCTTGATGCCGAGAACCACGCTCCGGGTATTGCCAATAGCGGCCCGTTCCTGATGATGAATCCTTTCAGTTCGCGTTGTTGTCAGCATAATCATTCGCAGGGCTGGCCGTATTTTGTGGAAAATCTATGGATGGCTACCCCTGATAATGGTTTGGTGGCTGCGATCTATGGCCCAAGTAATGTGACAGCCAAAGTCGGTGCTGGACAGGAAGTGACCATACAGGAGACTACCCATTATCCTTTCCGTGGACAATTGGAGTTTACCGTGGAAACAGTCCAGCCAACAGCTTTCCCCCTTTATTTACGTATTCCAGCTTGGACTACTGATGCCGCTGTGAGCGTAAATGGCAAGACGGTAAAGGAAAATGTGAAAGGTGCAGGCTATGTTAAACTGGCTCGGGAATGGAAATCCGGTGACAAGGTGAGTTTGTCCTTGTCTATGGAAGTTGAGGTGAAGACTTGGGAAAACAACAACAACAGCTTTAGCGTAAGCCGTGGCCCATTGACCTATTCGCTTCAGATCGGGGAAGATTATATCCGAAAAGAAAGTGACGAAACGGCCATTTGGGACTCCAAGTGGCAAGAAGGCGTGGATACCAAAAAGTGGCCATCTTGGGAAATCCGTCCCACTACTGATTGGAATTATACCTTGGTATTGGATAAGAATAATCCTGCTGCTTCACTGGAAGTGGAAGAACGGCCTTGGCCGGAGAGTGATTTTCCGTTTACTCCTGACGAGGTGCCTGTTTTGATCAAAGCGAAAGGAAAGCAAATTCCGCAATGGACCCTAGACCAATACGGATTGGTGGGGGAACTGAAGGATTTACCAGTCAGTTCCGATCAACTGGAGACAGACGTAACGCTCATCCCAATGGGGGCAGCCAGGTTACGCATCACAGCGTTTCCCGATGTTAAGTAATTAAATTAATTTTCTATCATTTTATTAAAAACCTATAAAACATGAAAAAGTCACTATTGCTTGGCGCCAGTTTGCTCCTTGCCCAGTCATTTGCTTGGGCACAAGATAGCAACTGGGCACCTGCCGAAGGTAAAATTATGACAGAGTGGGCCGAAGAAATCGACCCGGAAAATGTCCATCAAGAGTATCCACGGCCACAATTGGTTCGGGAAGATAACTGGCAAAACCTGAACGGGCTTTGGAAGTATGCCATACAACCTAAAGGAGGAACAGCGCCATCGTCCTTTGCTGGTGAAATATTGGTGCCGTTTGCCGTTGAGTCAGCACTTTCCGGTGTGGGAGAGCGCGTAGGAGCTGAAAAGGAACTATGGTATAAGACCACCTTCGACGCTAAAAAGTCCAGTAAAGAGCGTGTGTTGTTGCATTTTGGTGCAGTGGATTGGGAAGCTGAAGTATTTGTAAACGGCACTTCAGTGGGCGTTCACAAAGGAGGCTATGCACCGTTTTCTTTTGATATCACCGATGCACTGGAAGGCCGAAAAGGCAATGAACTGGTGGTAAGGGTATGGGATCCGTCCAATGATGGCCCTCAGCCACGAGGAAAGCAAATCAAGAATCCACATGGCATTTGGTACACGCCAGTTACAGGTATTTGGCAGACGGTCTGGACTGAAAATGTCCCTTCCAGCTATATTGCCAGTACAAAAAACACCCCGGATGTGGATGCCGGTACGTTGACTGTAGAAGCTGAGGTGAAAAATGCCCAACCCGGTCAAAAAGTGCGCGTAAAAGCACTGGCCGAGGGGAAAGTGGTCGCTGAAGAAGAAGTGGAAGTGGGGCAGCCAGCTGTGTTGAGCATTGCCAATCCTACCCTTTGGGAGCCTGGAAATCCTTTCTTGTACGACCTTGAGGTAAGCGTGGTAAAAGGCAATCGTGAAGTAGATGCTGCAGAAAGCTATGCGGCGATGAGAAAGGTGAGCATGGAACTGGATGAAGATGGTGTACAGCGAATGCTTGTCAACGATAAGTTTATTTTTCAATACGGTCCCTTGGATCAAGGATGGTGGCCTGATGGCTTATATACTGCTCCTAATGAAGAAGCGTTGGTATTTGATATCATCAAGACGAAGGAAATGGGCTTTAATATGATCCGAAAGCACGTAAAAGTGGAGCCTGCAAGATGGTATTATCACTGTGACAAGATGGGGATGCTGGTATGGCAGGACATGCCCAGCGGTGATATGGGCAACCAGTGGAATCCACGTCCAGGGATCGTGGGCGTAGGTACTGAGCGTGACAGAACACCCGAATCTGAAGCGATATTCAGAACAGAATGGAAAGAGATCATGGATGATTTCCATAATTTCCCGTCCATCATCGTATGGGTGCCTTTCAATGAAGCTTGGGGGCAGTTTAAGACGGAGGAAATCGTAGAATGGACCATGGAGTATGACGAAAGCCGTTTGGTAAATGGAGCCAGTGGCGGAAACTTTTTCCCTGTAGGACAAATCATGGACTTGCACAATTATCCCGAGCCTGCCATGCCGAACCCTAAGTTCTTTGGTAAGGATATGGTCATTACCTTGGGAGAGTTTGGTGGACTTGGATTGCCAGTAGAGGGACACACTTGGCAAGAAAAGGACAACTGGGGTTATCAGAGTTTTAAGTCTGTGGAAGACCTCGAAAACCGCTATGCAGAAATGATGGAATCTTTGGCCAAGTTGATCCCAAGAGGGCTCTCAGCAGCCGTTTACACCCAGACCACAGACGTGGAGGTAGAGACCAATGGCTTGATGACCTATGACAGAAAAGTGATCAAATTGACGCCTGAATTCCTCAAAAAAGTGCACGAGCAGCTTTATGATGCAGAGTAAAGGAGTCTTTGGTTAAACCCGGAATATGCATTAGCCTATCTGTTGCGACCTGAAACTGCTTCAAAATAAGCCGTTTCACTTTAGTTTTCGGCATAACCGTAGCGGTGCTACGCTAATGCCTCCAAACTAACTGATTTTCTTGCACTTTCAGCTCTCACTACGATTCCTAACGCATAATCCGGGTTAAACCCAGGATAAATTTTATAAATTATTTCAATAAAGCCCAAGGCGATTTTCACCTTGGGCTTTTTCGTACATGTAGATTAATTCCAAAGATTTTTCTGTAATGATCGGATGGGATTTTTGGTTCTATATGATTTACTGTGGATAACTGATTTACCCTTCTTGATCCCATTCAGCTTGGTTATCATCATTTACTGTTGTTACTTTTTTTCTACAGGTCAAAGTCGAGTAGGCCTGGGCCCTATGCCCAAGCCTCTCTCAGAACCGTACGTGACAGTCTCCCGTCATACGGCTCTTGGCAATCAAATCTGATGTTCCAGATTTTGTTTCAAACAACTCCATCTTCCCTAGTTTTTAGGTTGTGGAACCATTCAAAACCGATTGCCTCAGTCCCTTCGCTCTTTCTCCGTTTCCAGAGCTTTCAACACTACTACGGACTGATCCGCCCCATCCCTATCAAAGGGGATGGTTCTCCTGTTCCATCCAACCGCCTGTTTCGAACTCCTGCCGCCTTAATGCCGCCTGCCAATAGGCCAACTCTCAGTCTGCGCTGCCTATTTTGTCCCGGAAGTTACTCTAGCCCCCGGTTTTGACAGGAAGTATTTTTCACGACACTTCATCGAACGGTTCACTTTCGTTCAGCTTTTCGAAACGCATTCCTTCTGATCGCTCAGTACCACAGCCTTGAAAGCGCAGCACCATCAGGGGAATTTGACTGGTCTGCCTGATCCAGTCCCAGCCGTCGTGCCAAGGGTTGTAACGCCCTATTCGACATCAGTTGGATAGCATGTCCGGTTTCCCGAACTTCAGGACACACAAAGTAACCAAAAAACCCCGCCGCTGTGCAGCTTTTGGGCTAAAATTAACCCCCGCCCTCATGCAGGCTAACTCCTCTCGTTTAGCCGCCAGCCACCTTTTTTCTCATCACTTCGTCAGACAAGCCTGCCTCTTTGCCCACGCACGTGTTTAATTTCTTTATGCCCAATAGCTGCAAGGCGGATCAAATTTTCCGGCTATTTTACTATTAAAGATTACCTTCTAGAATAGTAATGGGATAATTTACCCACTACAATCCATATAGAACCGAATTTTTTAAACAATGGGCTATCAATAGGTTCAATATGTCGTGAAGTTACAAATTGGTTGCAGCCACTGATAGCTCTCTGAGCCAATGGGAGAGCCATCCGGTACTGGAGATGAAGGAAGTTTTTGTGCTGGTTCCACCTGCTCACGGTCTAGGTTGGCCACGATACGGTGGACGTAACTTTGGTGGGCGGTTTGTGCTGTAGATCCATTGGAAGTAATACTGTCATTTAACTTTTGAATCCCCTGATAGGCCAATGCTCTTGCTTGTGCGGAAGCTTGTCCACTTCGATAAAGATCAATCAGCTGGCCTAATAATGCTTTTTGGACAGTACGGGAGATCTCTTCTTCATATTCCGAGGAAGCCGAAAATCCATTTACGGTTTGGATGGTTTTGTCAATGATTTCCATCAGTCCGGGAAGCGCTGTGTTCACTGCATGCTGCGCGACTAGCCGACTTGCCCTATGAGGGTGGAAAATAAATGAGAAAGTCATCTCTGCCGCTACTTGTGGAGGGGCGAGCGGGTCAAATGTCAGCCCTGTATTACCTTGGAAAGTTTCTCTGCTATTGGCGCTGTATCCATAAGGTCTGGGCGGAACAAGTTCCAGCACTTTTGCAGGTACCTCGAGATTTTTTGGGGCTACGGTAGCCAAAAGCGCATCTAAGGCATTGATTTGTGACTTGGCATTGACGGTTGTTGGAGGACTGCTACCGTCGCCTCTTACCGCATACTGATAATTGACCCCAGCGATCAACTTGGAGGCTGCATCCACCTGGTACCGATGAAAAAGGTACATCGGTACAAAGACCTCTTCTATCGTGGCCATAGGTTGTCCCATTTTTATTTTCTTTTCACTGAATTCAGCTAGGACATGTTTTCTGATCTCCATGACTCGGTTCAGTTCATCGACTGCATTGGAGCCGTTGTCCCAGAGGTGAGTGGATGGATGGGCACTTCCTGCTGGTCGGGCATCTTGGTCGGAGAGGAAGTCGAGGCCTTTTTCGCGGTAAGTTTTTACCAGTTTGTCGATTTCTTGGAGCTCATTGTTACCTTCGGGAAATTCACGATAGGCCATTTCGATGGCTACTTTATCCCATTCACCAATTCCAACATCATAGGCATCGGAGAGGTCCAAGTTGCCGTCACCGTCCATCTGTACCAGCGGATGGGGGTAATCCATGACGGAAGCGCGGTCATGTGCACTGGCGATGTAATTATGTGGCAATCCAAGGGTGTGTCCTACCTCATGGGCGGCCAGTTGGCGCATTCTGGCCAAGGCCATATCCAGCATCGCTTCATCTTCTACTTCGCCCGTTTCCAGGTAATTGGCAATGAGCCCTTGCGCAATGAGAAAATCTTGACGTACACGAAGGGAGCCAAGCGTTACTTTACCTTTGATGATTTCGCCAGTTCTGGGATCTGTGATTCCACCGCCGTAAGACCATCCACGAGTGGATCGGTGCACCCATTGGACGAGATTGTACCGTATGTCCATGGGGTCAGCATCCTCAGGAAGTAGTTTTACTTGAAAGGCATTGATAAATCCTGCTGCTTCGAAAGCTTCCGTCCACCATTGGGTGCCTTCCATAAGGGCAGAGCGGATAGGCTCGGGAGTACCAGGGTCAATGTAGTAAACGATAGGCTCCACAACTTCACTGGGATCAGGTCCTGGGTTTTTCTTGATCAGGCGATGTCTTCGAATGTATCTTTTGACGATAGGTTCGTTTATCGGTGTAGCAAAATCGTAAAAGCTTACCGCATTGACACCCGCCCTAGGGTCAAAATGACGGGGTGTGTACTGGTCATCTGGTAGCTTCACAAAGGAATGGTGCATCCTCACGGTGACCGCATCGGAAGACGGTGTGACACTTCGCAGATAACCTCCAGCACCACTGCCGGAGAGGGTGATGGTCGCTTCTATTTCGGTGTTTTCGGGGAAGCTCTTGGTGCGTGGCAAATAGATGGCAGACCGCTTGGGGTCTATTTTATAATTGCCTTGGTTCCTTCTACTGATAGCCGATGAAGCCCCTACTGCATCCTGTAAGGCAAATTCAGTGGCGTCCACCAAATAGTGTGTAGTAGATTGTGCTGCAATTTCAAAACCCCACAAAACGGATTCTGCAAAAGACTCTTCAACGGCTTTTTGTTCCATGGCATTATCAGTGATGGCCCGATAATCATAATTACTTTCTGCCATCAATAGTTTTTTTCCTGATTTTCGGAAATTTACCACATGGGCACCAGAGAGCTTGCCTCTGTCCAGTCCGATGTCATTGGATCCTAGACCGGAGGCGAGGGAAGGGTAGTAGAGGATTTCTTCTTCGGTTTTTGGAATCTCTAGCCATATTTTTCCGGTATTGTCATCCCAGTAAAGAGGGAAAAAACCTGGCTTTATTTCCATGCCTTCTACAAATTCGGCAATGGTAGGGGACAGATTGGATTGGGAAAATCCATAGTGTCCAGCAATGGTAAATAGGATGAGGGATAGTGTGAAGGTTAGTAAAGCTTTTTTCATAAATGGTTATGGTCAGAAAAATGGAAATAATAGAATGTTCTCAGTAGGTATTTGGGATAAATAATAATCCAAAAAAATAGGGGGATAAACTAATAGAAATACATGAATGGTAAGGGGTAGAGACTGTTAGCAAAACAGTCTCTATGGTGTGAGGCAAGCAACTTTTAATAATTTAACCCTAAAGTAGAAGGGATTACGGAATTGGGGCTTCTTTTTTAGGCCTGTTTCCTCGCTGCCTGTTCATTCTAAAAAGCTGTTTGACAAATTCCCTGTCCGCTTCCTGAAGCAAGAAAACCTGTTTGGGACTGAGTGTTTCAGAGAACTTTTCAATCGATTTTTTTTCAAGGTTAAGCAATTCCTCTTGCAGTGCTATTTTGGAATTGATCAGCTCGGTAGCCTTTTCGTTGGTAAGGGATGATTTCTCCACTTGGGAGGTTTTCCGCATTTGGTGGTGGATGTTTCTCCGTTTCTCTTCAAACTCGTTGTAAATTGGCCAAAATTCCTCTGCCTGATCAGGAGTAATGTCCAGTTTTTGGGTAATAAAGGCAATTTTTGCAGCCTCCAATTTTTCGCGATCATAGCCAGGTTTACCTCCCCTATGTTGTGCCAAAAGGCTGGAGGAAATCAAGGCCATCCAAATCAATAAACTTAACTTTTTCATGATTTTTAATTTTTTTCGGTTCCTACTGGTTTCCAAGGTTAATAATACCATAGTTCCTCTTCCAGTTCACTTTCACTGAATTGGTATGATTGCCATTGTTCCTCCACAAGTTCGTTCAGGATGGCATTGGGATCATCAGAAAGCGATAATACATCTTCGGCGTTCCACTCTCCCTGGTCGATTAACAGTTCAATTTCTTCTTCCACGGCCAAAGTGAAGGAATTACTTGTTTCTGACATGTTTTCCGTGCTGAGCTTATAAATAAACAAACTGGTAAACAGGACCACTAGCGCTGCGGCCGCACCGCTGATCCATAACGCTCGCTGTTTACTTTGTGTCTTCTTGGTCATTATCTTGTCAGGAAGGCTTTCGAAATAACCTTCTGGTACACGGAAAATATCGCCTTTAGGGATGTTCTTTTTCATAACCTATATTTTAGACAATGGATACTGGAAAAGGTTTAGTCTCCATTGATTTCGTTTTCAATCTTTTTTACCGCATGGTGATAACTTGCCTTCAGGGCACCTTCGGAAGTTTGTGTGATTTCACTGATTTGCGCATAGCTTAAGTTTTCAAAATACTTCATATTGAAGACTAACCGCTGCTTTTCCGGCAGTTTTAGGAGCAGCTTTTGTAGCAATAACTGTATGTCATCCCCTTCGATGTGTGATGAGCTGTCCAAGTATCCGATCATTTTATGTTCATGGTCTTCTAAACGGAAGAAATTGCGCTTTTTTTTCTTTTCCAGAAAACTTAGACTTTCATTGACGGCGATCCTGTACAGCCAGGTAAAGAGGCTTGCATTGCCTTTAAATTTGTCAATGCTTTTAAAGGCTTTGACAAATGTGTTTTGGGTAATGTCATCAGCGTCTTCATGGATGATCACCATTTTACGAATGATACCATAGACGCGTTTTTGATAATGGCCTATGAGCAATCGATATCCTTTTTCCCTGGTTTGTGGGGTGTTGATCAGTTTTAGTAATGAGGTGTCGTCCAATGGATTCATTTCCTGATTAGACTAGTAAAGTAATGATAAGTTTAATGTTAGGGCTGGATTAAATCAGAGTTGGGTTGTAGGTTGGTGGTTATGAGTGGGTTACTGTTTTTTTTGTTCTAAATGAGCGGGTGATAAAACAGGATCAAATAAAATTTTCCAATACTGATCCCAAAAACAACTTAATCCCTCAACTTTTCCGCTTGATTTATAAGACAAATGAAGTGGAGTGGCCAAAAGGGGACAAAGCAAAAGAGCCAACAAGCAATCCTGCCTTTGGCTCTTTTTAAATATTCTAATGGTGGGAGAGGATTAAATCTCTAGGATATAGTCCAAAATCCCAGCATTTTTTCCTTTTGGCCTTGTAACCACCATGGGATATTTTTCATTTAACTGGATGAGTCGTTCGGCCATGCTGCCAATGAACAGGGCCGTGGCGGCCGTCCTGCCTTTGGCACCAATTATGATACTGTCCACTTCAAGTTCTTCGGCTTTGAGGATAATATCTTCTACTGGATCATCATTACTGTCCACGGTATATACCGGGGTGATATTAATACCTTTGGTATCTATTTTACGAATGAATTTTTTATAGTTTACTTCTGCATTTTTCTTCATGACATCCGCAAACTCCTCATAACTCTTTCCAGTGAGGTGATAGCCAGAAGGGACAGAAAATACGTTTTGACAGATGATGTCCACGTTGCCTCCATTTCTTTCTGCGATCATAATGGCTTCTTCCAGTGCGTCTTTGGAGTAATCAGAGAAATCGATGGGGACCAAGAGTTTGTTTACTTTTGGATTAACGATGGTTTCTGGAATGATGGTCAGTGAGCAGGATGCCCTTCGTGCCAACCTCTGTGAAACAACTCCACTGCCGGCCAGCGTAGTCTTCCTACCTACCAGTATCATGTCGGCGGATTTTTCGTGTGCAAGTTTCAGTATCTTTTTCGATAATTGCCCTTCTTTGACCACGTAGGTGAGTTCTGTGTCGAGTTTTTTGTCGAAATGCTCCTCCACTACTGCTTTCATTTGTCCTTTTCTTTCATCCACCATGTTCTCCACCAGGTTGGGAAATTCCTGTAGAATGTCTTTTGGCATCTGTAGGTTACGGATGACATTGGTGAAATAGATTTTTTTGGTGTGGTTAATTTTAGCAATAAACGACGCGAATTTAACCAACGTGACATCCATTTCAGATAGGTCCAGGCAAACGATGAGTTTCTTGATTTGGTACATTTCCTAAGCAGCTAAATTTGATGCGATACGATATAATTAATATAAGGTAAAAGCAGTTAAAAATTATTTTAATTAAATGATTGGCTTTTTCAGCACATTGCCAATTTATCTCCGAATATAAGGTTAATGTTCAAAATTTACCAAGTAATGGCAGTGCAAGTACTAATCTTATACATATTCTTGGCAATTACGAAATAATGGCCAAGAATATTAAACGTTATCGGATATGTTCATTCATGATTTTTGAATATTGATCTAATATAACCGATTACAATAGGTCTCATAAATTACTTGTTATTTGTTCGATAAAAAATAGCGAGTTGTTTTGGATGCAACGTGTTAATTTCCTGTAAATATATGGTTTAAACTTTAATTGTTTTTATAAAATACTGTTTTTGTGCCTTAAATTAAAGACATTTAAAATTATGTAAATGTATAAATGTGTTGCAGTGGTTATAAATGGTGGTGACCTGAATGATCCTTTTGTGTGAGTTTGCAGTATAAATGGCCGGAAAATAAAATTTCGTTTAGGAAGCGCTGACAATGGATGGCAAGGGGTATATTTTCGTCTAATTTTTACCATTCCCTAATGTAATTTGTATATTTGCAGAGGCTCGGGCCGCAGACATGTTCAAACTTCACAATTAACAAAAATGCCGAGTGAAGCCTTTTTTCAAAACCAGGCCTCATCCGCCACGGCGGACCTCGTTTCTTCGGAAGCAGGATAACAGTGGAAGGTTGCGAAATTCGGGCAGCTCAAATCTTGTCTATAAAGAGGTTTTGTAACACTCCAAGGCCCGGGCTTTATTTTTTAAATTGATTTGCCTTGATTCCGTTCCCTAATGTCCATTTAACCGCTTTATGCATTAGGAATCGTTATGAGAACTGAAACTACAAGAAAATCAGGCTGTTTGGAGATTGAATCATAGCATCGCTATGGTGAAATCGAAAACAGCAGCGAAGCGATTAATTTTGAAGTAGTTTCAGATCGCAATAGATAGGCTAGTGCATAATGCGGGTTCAATGCCGTTTAGTTAGTATGTACCTGGAAATATTGGTTCTATTGTTTTTCTACTAAATTCCAAGATGGTTTTCATCTCTTTACCTTTGTCACTTTTTTGCTGCAGGTCAAAAAAGTGACCAAAAAACCCCGCCGCTACGCCACGGCGCACAGGTGTGCAGCTATTGGCCTAAAATTAAAGCCTTCCCTCATGCAGGCAAACTCCTCTTTCTCTAGCAGCCAACATTCTTTTTGGCTAGTATTTCGTCAAACAAGCCTGCCTTTTTGCCCACCCGCTTTTTAATTTCTTAACGCCCAATACCTGCAAGGCGGATCCGATTAATAAGTTTCTTATGGATAAATTATCATCATTATTCCATGTAGTGGTATATTTTCTTAAGTAACCAAGTTGAGCCGGAACTATAAGCCCACCGGCCTAGATTTTTTTCTTTCTTTTTTCATCAATGGAAAAAAGAAAAAGGATAAAATCCACCAAAATGGCCAAAGCCATACAGTTAAAGTCAAACAGAAAAGAAACTCCTAGCAGGTGAAAACAGGGAAATGGCCTTAACTAAACGGCATTAAATGCGGGTTTAAACGTGGAAAATAAAAAAAGAGGGATATGGACGTCATATTCCCTCTTTTCGATTGTTGTGGTTAATTGTGTCTATGAAATATCTTTAGCTGTTTTCTTAGTAAAGAATTCTAAATCGGATAGTACCTTCAATTTCTTTTAGGGCATCGATGACATCATTTGAATAGCGCTTGTCAATATCCGTGATCACGTAGCCAATCTTTTCGTTGGTCTTCAGATATTGGCCGACGATGTTGATTTTGTAGCTAGCGAGTACCTGATTGATCTTTGCCATAACGCCTGGTGCATTTTGGTGAATGTGGATCAATCGGTGAGCGTCCTTAAGGAATGGGAGCTGAATATTGGGGAAGTTTACGCTGTTGAACGTATTTCCCGTGTTGATGTATTCGATAATTTTGCCCGGTACAAATTGCGCAATGTTTTCTTGTGCTTCCAAGGTACTGCCACCAATGTGGGGTGTCAAAATGGTGTTGGGACAACCGATCAACTCCGATTCGAATGGCTCATCATTGTTTTTAGGTTCTGAAGGGAATACATCTACAGCGGCTCCTGCTAAGTGACCGCTTTCCAGCGCTTCCTTAAGGGCAGGCACTTCCACCACATGCCCTCTACTGAGGTTGACCAGAATGGCACCTTTTTTCATCTTGAAGATTTTCTCTTTGTTCAAGATGTTTTTGTTTTCAGTTCTGCCGTCCACATGTAGCGAAATGATATCGCAGGTTTCTAGCAGCTCATCAAGTGAGTCTATTTTTGTGGCATTTCCCAAGGCAAGTCGTTCTACGATATCATAATAGAGCACATTCATGCCCATGTTTTCGGCAAGTACAGAAAGCTGTGCACCAATATTACCGTAACCGATAATGCCCAGTTTTTTACCCCTCACTTCAAAGCTCCCAGAAGCAGATTTGTTCCAAACGCCCTGGTGCATTTTTAAGGTCTTGTCATGCAGGTTACGCATCAGGAAGATGATTTCTGATATCGCGAGTTCTACGACAGAACGTGTGTTGCTATAAGGTGCGTTAAATACCGCAATACCCCTTTCCTGGCACGTCTCCAAGTCAATTTGGTTGGTGCCGATACAGAAGGCTCCTATGGCCATCAGCCTATTGGCATTTTCAAGTACTTTTTTAGTGATTTGTGTTTTTGATCGAATGCCAATGATGGATACACTTTTGATCTTTTCACATAATTCCTCTTCGGACATCGCAGAACCCACCACTTCTACATTGTAGCCTTCTTGCTTCATGATTTCCACGCCAATAGGATGGACATTTTCCAATAGAAGCACGTTTATTCTGCTTTTAGGATAGCTGAATTTTTTGTTCATTTTATTAACATACAAAATTTCATCCAGACTGGGAGCAATATGGTCCGCTTTTGATGAAACCTTAGGTCTATTGATATTTTCAGTAAATGCGTAAAATTTATTGGCCAACCCGGAAGCCTTAATTTCATAGTCCGTGTAGCCATCACCGATGACATAGACATCACCTTCTAACTTAAGGTTTTTGATGGTGGCAGGTTTGCCATTGTTATTGGAAAGAAGGTTTTCCCTGTTTAGGTCAATGATATTGCCTTCTTCATCATAGATAAAATCGTTGGCAAATACATTTTCTTCCTTCAGGCCATAAGCGGCTACCACTGGTGTGATAAAATCCTTAAAGCCGTTGGATAGAATGTAGATGTTCTCTGCATTCTCCTGAAAAAACTCCCTGTTTCGTTGGAAAGATTTGGACACCTTTAGCTTGAGTGAATCGATAAGTTCTGCTATTTGCGATTTATTCGCTTGCAAGATTTCGATTCTTCTTTCTAAGCTTTCGCGTAGATTTAATTTCCCTTCCATGCCCAAGTCCGTGATGTCCTTGATGGCTTGCAATTTTTCATCTCTTTTGGGGTCATTTCTCAAGCTGATCTCTCCCAAAATATCCAATGCCTCTACTTGTGTAAAGGTACTGTCAAAATCGATGATAAACTTTTTATCAGTGGTCATTTTGTGGTGAACTTTTAATGATTTGCGCGTAAATTTAGCATTTTCTTAATTTATACGAATGTTTGTTGTCAAAAATACTTTCAAAATTTTTAAATGATTTTTAGTCGAATACGGTGTATTTTTGTAAAATCACTGAATTAAACGAAATAGCTATGAAAATCACTCTACAATTATTTTTGGTGTCCATTTTAACTTTCTCTTTTTGGGCTTGTGAAAGCAACGAAAAAGACAAAAAAAGCAACGTTTATTCCGAACATGATTCACCAACAATGGATGTGGTAGCGGGGGAGTATGGGGCGAAAATCAGTGACGACGGAATGTTTTCCCTTACGAATATGTTGCAGGTTTTGGCATCCAAGGAAATGTTTGAAGGAAAGATCAGTGGGGAAATAAAGGAAGTTTGTGCCAAAAAAGGATGCTGGCTTACCATGGATTTACCTAATGGAGATTCCATGCGGGTGACATTCAAGGATTATGGGTTTTTTGTACCCAAAAATGCCCAGGGATATCCTGTGATACTTGAGGGGAAAGCCGTTAAGGTGGTGACCGATGTAGAGACCTTGCGGCATTATGCTGAGGATGCCGGTAGGACTGCCGAAGAGATAGCGAAAATAAACAAGCCGAAAGAGGAATATACCTTTGAGGCAACAGGTGTATTGATTCAAGATAAAATTTAATAAATATGGCCATAGCATTGGATAATTTGCGAGTAGGAAGGGTTTATCATTTGACCAATTATGGGGAAAATCGGCAGCTTGAGGTATTGGAAAGAATAGGTAGGGATAATTTCCAGGTAAAGGATTTGGATACGTTGGAAATCTATGAATTGGAAGAATTGTTGAGATGGGGGATTGGCAAGGATTATGATTTGGACGAGGTACGATGAACATATTCCGAAGAATAAAAGGAGGATATAGTTCAGGTTAAGTCCATTAAAGATAATCTTGGCCGATATCAGGTAGAATACCGCCGGAAGATCTGTTCCAGCGGTATAGGATTAGCTATAATAAATGACAGTCCGTTTAGCGTTTAATTCCATCCACCACCCAAAGAGCGGTACAGGTCTACAACTGATAGGAACACCTCTTTTCTTGTGTTTGTCATTTCTAACTCTGCTTCCAAAGCTCTTGCTTGGGCAGTAATAACTTCTAAATAGGTCGCATAACCTCCTCTGAAAAGGTCATTGGCTATTTGGATAGAATTTAGGAGAACTTGGGTTTCCTCTTCTTTAAGGGCGTATTTCTTTTTCATTTTATCCACCCTCCTGAGATTTGTCAAGACCTCTCTATAGCCATTCATGATGGCTTGCTGATATTGATAATAAGCTATTCTATTATTTGCAATGGATTTATTAAATCCAGATCGGATTTTAAACTGTTGGAATATAGGGGCGGTAATGCCACCAAGAAAACCTACAGTAAGCGCTCCCGGGAAATTGAAAGCAGAGGGGATGTTCTGTTCATTTAGACCGATATATGGCGTAAGGCTTAAGGAAGGGAAAAACTCTGCTCTAGCGGCGGCAAGGTCTGCATCAGTAGCCAGTAATTCAAGTTCTGCCTGTTGGACATCCGGCCTTCTAAGCAATAGATCCGTGGGGACACCAACATTGATTGCTTCTGGCAAGTTTATATCCAAGAGTGATTCTGCCCGGGGTACTTCTTCGGGATACCTGCCCAAGAGATAGTTTAGGGAATTTTCAGCAGCAATGATTTCCTGCTCTTTTTCATATCGAAGACTTTTGGTGGCCAATAACTGGGCAGCAAATTGCTGAACGGCCAATTCATTAGCCCTTCCGGCCATTTTTTGAATTTTGATCAGCTCTAGGGCAATTTCTTGGTAATCGATGTTTTTATTAATGGTTTCCAGCTCTTTATCAAATCCTAACAATTCATAATATAACTTTGCTACTTCAGCTATTAATGTGGTCTGTACCAGCAAGCGTCCCTTTTCTGTAGCCAGTATCCGCTGATGGGCAGCCTTCTTTCGGTTTTTGACCTTTCCCCAAAGATCAATTTCCCAAGTGCTTTGGAATCCTAAAAAGCTACGCTCAATCTGATTGTCCACGTTGCGGTCTCCATTAACGGTACCGGAGAGTAAATTGGGTTTGATATTCCCAGACCTGTATCTGGCGATTCCATCTACAGTGGGGTATAGTCTTCCTTTTTCAATGCGGTATTGTGCGGTGGCTACCTCGATACGTTCCACGGCTGCTAGCATATCCAGGTTGTGTTCCAATGCCTCTTCGATCAAACTGTTGAGGTTAGGGTCGTTGAAGAATTTGTTCCATGGAATATGCGCAATATTAATAGAGTCTTTTTCTCCGATAAAAGTTGCGGGTATTTTTGGCATATCAGGTTTTTCAGGGATGTCTATGGATTTGCATCCCCCGAAAATTCCCGCTATTATAATGATTGACAGTATTACTTTTTGATCAATTCGGATCATTATATTAATTATTAGATAGCGAAACCGCTATGTTTTCCACTTTATTTTTCACCTTGTTCTTTTTCTTGTTCCTTCTACTGGAAAACAGTACATAAAGGCCAGGGATAAGGAACATGCCAAAGACTGTTCCGCTGAACATTCCTCCCAATGCAGCGGTACCTATTGACCTGTTGCCGAGTGCTCCGGCTCCTGTGGCCATACAGAGGGGTACCAGCCCCGCCATAAATGCAAAGGAAGTCATCAGGATGGGCCTCAACCGGGACACGGCGCCAGTAATTGCTGCCGGGATTAAGTCCATACCTTCTTTTCGTTTTAAAACCGCAAATTCGATAATCAGGATCGCGTTTTTGCCCAACAAGCCAATCAGCATAATGAGCGCAACTTGGGCATATATGTTGTTTTGAAGCCCAAGCAAATAGAGGGCTGCAAAAGAACCAAATACCCCGGCTGGCAAGAACAAAATCACTGGAAGCGGCAATACAAAGCTTTCGTACTGCGCTGCCAGCAGTAGGTAAACGAAGACAAGACAGATGATGAAAATGTAAATGGCCTGATTCCCTGAACTTACTTCCTGACGCGTCATTCCGTACCAATCATAGCCATATCCCTTAGGCAGTTTTTCTGCCGCAATTCTTTGTATAGCAGCCACGGCATCACCACTACTGTACCCCGGCGCAGGGATACCTTTTACTTTTGCCGACGTGTACATGTTATGTTTGCTCAGCTGTTCGGGGCCGTATACTTTTTCCAAATTAATGAAAGAGGAGATAGGGACCATTTCGCCGCCGTCATTCTTTACATGGACTTTCAGCACGTCTTCTGGATTAGCTCTATATTGTGGCCCGGCCTGCATCATCACATCATACATGTTTTCGAAGCGAACGAAATCGGAGGCCAAGACACCTCCCATCAGTATTTGTAATGTACTCATGGCATTACTGATGGTAACGCCTTTTTTGGCTGCCATGTCTTGATCTACGTTTACCATATATTGGGGGAAGTTTGGGTCAAAATCCGACTTCACCTCACCGATTTCAGGCGCATTGTCCAACGCTTCCACAAAATCCTCGATCACTAGTGATAGCTTCTGAAGATTGCCACTGCCTGTCTGGTCGAGAACCTTCATTTGGAATCCACTGGAATTACCAAATCCGGAAACCGTAGGAGGAAGGAAAAACTGCACTTGGGCATCGGAGATATCCGCAGTGCGGGCATAGAGCTCATCGATGGTTTCCTGAATAGAAGCTTCGCGCTCATCCCAGTTTTTTAGGTTGATCATGCCCATCCCATAGGAAGCCCCTGACAGTCCTGTGGACAGGCTATATCCTGCAAGGGTGGATACTGCGGCAACTTCATCCAGCCCTTCAGCAGCTTGCTGAATATGGTCAAGTACCTTTTCCGTCCTTTCTACTGTAGCACCCGATGGAGATACGACATTGATGTAAACCATACTCTGATCCTCGACAGGAATGAATCCCGAAGGCAATACTTTGGCCACTCCCCAGGTTCCTATAAAAAAGGCGACAAGCATTATCACAGTCACCAATCGCCGTCCCACCAGCACCCCCAAAGTGTTGCGATATTTGCCTGCAAAGGACTCGTAGGCCTTGTTAAAGCCGTTAAAAAAAAAGTTGAGCAGTGTCTTTTTCTGCTCTGTACCGTAATGGTTTTTTAATATTATGGCACACAATGCGGGTGTTAAGGTTAATGCATTGATTCCGGAAATAACAATGGCTATGGCCAGGGTGATCGAAAACTGGCGGTAGAAAATTCCTACGGGACCATCAAGAAATGCAACAGGTATAAATACTGCCGACATGACTAGCGTAATGGACACGATGGCACCTCCGATATCCTTCATTGCTGCCAATGTAGCTTCCATGGGAGGGAGATGGTCTTCTTCCATTTTGGCGTGCACGGCCTCTACTACTACAATAGCATTGTCCACGACAATACCGATAGCCAGTACCAGGGCAAACAGGGTCAGCATATTGATTGAAAAACCAAATAATTGCATAAAGAACAAAGTGCCGATCAATGCAACCGGTACGGCAAGTGCGGGAATTAAGGTAGACCTGAAGTCTTGGAGGAATATAAAAACGACCAAGAATACCAAAATAAAGGCTTCGATCAATGTCTTTAATACTTCATGGATAGAGGCGTCAAGAAAGCGCGAAACATCATAGGTGATTTTATAATCTACTCCCGGAGGAAACGATCCTTGCTTCAGTTCTTCCATGCGTTTTTTTACCCGCTGGATCACGTCCCTGGCATTGGATCCGGGACGCTGGATGATCATGATTGACGCAGCAGGTTTACCGTCGGTTTTAGAGATACGTCCATAGTTCAATGAACCAAACTCTACATCTGCTACATCTCCCAGTCGTAGGATGGAGCCGTCTTTATTGGCACGGATTACCAGGTTTTCATATTCTTTGGCCTCGTTGAATTTACCGGAATACCGAAGGCCGTACTGGATCATTTGCGCTCCTTTGCCCGAGCTTACCCCTACTTGACCGGGGGCAGCCTCTACATTTTGGTTGTTTAAGGCGGCTTTAACCTCGTCAGTAGAAACTTGATAAGCGGTCATGCGGTCAGGTTTTAGCCATATTCTCATGGAATAATCTTTTGTGCTCATGATTTCGGCAAAGCCCACTCCATCTACTCTTCTTAGTTCCTGAAGGACATTTAGATCAGAAAAATTATATATAAACTGCTCATCCATAGAGGGGTCGCTGCCCATTACGTTGATATAGAGGAGTAGTCCTTCTACTTCCTTTTCTACGGTCACGCCTGCTTTGATGACATCCTGTGGCAAATCATTTACGACTGTAGAAACACGGTTTTGAACTTCCATGGCCGCTTCATCTGGGCTGGTTTCCGCCCCGAAATATACTTTTATTTTGGAGGTTCCCCGGTTACTGGATACTGAAGACATGTACATCATCCCCGGTACACCGTTTATGGCTTTTTCCAATGGGGTAGTCACTGTTTTGGCCACCACCTCGGAATTAGCTCCCCGGTATTTTGCCCTGATCGAAACAGCTGGAGGAGCGATGTCAGGGAATAGGGCTACGGGCAGCGAAAAGAATGTCAGTGCTCCGAGTAAGACAAAGAAAAGGGATATGACCAAAGAAAGTATTGGTCTTTTTATAAATAAAGACAGCATGTGGTTGAAATAAGGTCTTGATGAAAATTATTGGACGGTAGGGGTTTCCTGAAGGGTTCTTAAGTGATCCGCTGCGATAAATTTCGGCTGGATGGTCATGCCTTCTTGCAAGTCCTGAATCCCTTCATAGACGATGTTATCACCTTCCTCAATTCCTGATTCCACGACATAATAATGGGAAAACCGTACTTTAGGAACAAATGATTTCATTTTCACTTGGTTGTTTTCGTCCAGCACAAAAACGTAATGACGGTCTTGTATTTCAAAAACTGCTTTCTGCGGAACCATCAAAACATCGTGTACTTGATTGGTAAGGACTACTTTACCTGTAGCTCCGTGTTTTAGGATTTGTTTTTGGTTAGGAAATCGTGCCCGGAAAGCAATAGAGCCTGTGTTGGCATTGAATTCTCCCTCCATGGTTTCGATTTTACCTTCATAGGGGTAAGGGGTGCCATCAGCTAGAATTAACTTGACTATATCATTGTTGGAATCTTCTTGTGTGTTGACATATTCAAGGTATTCCCTCTCGGATACATTAAAGTAAACATGTACTGCACTGATGTCAGAAACCTTGGTGAGCAAACTTCCTTGATCCAAAAGGCTGCCTATTCTATGGGGAATTCTATCAATTATTCCACTAAAAGGTGCTTTGATTTCGGTATATCCAAGTTGGGTGTCGGCGTGGGCATATGCTGATTTGGCCTCTTCAATTTTGGCGAGCACGGCATTGTGTTTTGCCAAAGCCACGTTTAATTCCGATTCGGAAATGACATTTTTATTTACCATTATCCGAAGCCTATCTACCTCATATTCCAGTGCTTTTGCTTCTGCTATTGCACTTGTGAGGTTGGCACTGGCTTTTGCCAATGCTGCTTTGTATTCTTCATCATTGGTTTTAAAAAGGAGCTGTCCTTTTTTTACATATTTACCTTCATCGATGAGTATTTCCTCCAAAAAACCCGGCACGCGCGATCGCAGCTCCACGTTCTGAATAGCTTTGATATCCGCTACATATTCCCGGTAAAGTGCCGTGTCAATGGAGGTTACCTGCATGACGGGCAGTGATTTTTCTCTTATCTTTTTCTCTCTTGGCTTACTTTCTGTCGAACAGCTGCTGTAAAGAATACAGGCAAAAACCAATAGCGTAATCGTAAAGTAGTGAGGAGTGTGCAAAATTTTCATAATTGACTAGGCAGCAAAACTTATGCTAAAATTTGAAATGTTGTGGATTTTTTCCACAATTTAGTCTGCAAAGCTATTTAAGATACGCTCTTTTCATAATCTTTTTTTTTGAACGGTAGATGTCCGTGATGGTTCGTTTTTCTGTTGTCTTTTAGGTTGTTTATGTCATTTTAAGGGTGCCTAATTTGGTAGAGTTAGGAGTAGTTTTTTTAAGAAATCAGGTTATTGTAAATTGTTGGCATGTTTTTTGTTAGTGGGTTGCATTTATTTGACGTTGATGTCAAAGGGCATTCTGGCTTTGATACCTTTCATGTGTTGGATTTTCTCCATCTTTTTGAGCAGGTGATAGGTTTCTCCAAAACGGTAATTCATGTATCTCGCTTCGATATCAGTGCCTAATTCGGACATGATTTGTTCGAAGATCGATTTTTGTTTGGGATAATAAAGGACACGGTAGTCCTCACCCACATCAGCTTTGGATGCGGCAATTTGGATTGCATCATCCAGTCCACCGAGGACATCGACCAGCCCGTTTTCTTTGGCTTGCAGCCCGCTCCAGACTCTTCCCGAGGCCACTTCCTTTACAGCTTCCTTGCTCATTTTCCTTCCATCGGCGACCCGTGTGATGAACGTATCATAACCCTCTTCGATCTGAGTTTGGATGATGTTTTTTTCCACTTCGCTGAGCTGGCGTGTAGGATTCATGAAATCTGAAAACTCCCCGGTCTTGGCCACGTCAGTGGTGATGCCCAGTTTGTTGTTGAGCAGGCCTTCCGCGTTGAACCACATGCCAAAAATCCCTATAGAGCCGGTAATGGTGTTGGGTTGGGCGACGATGGTGTCAGCAGGTGCGGAGATGTAATACCCACCAGAAGCAGCCAAAGAGGACATGGATGCGATTACTGGCTTGATCTTTTGGGCTTCATTCATTTCCCGCCAAATTACTTCTGATGCCAGTACAGAACCACCAGGGGAATTGACCCGAAGGACAATCGCCTTGATGTCATCATCCATCCTGGCTTTTTTGATTTCTTTGGCATATACCTCAGAACTGATGGTTCCATCTACTTTACCACTGACAATTTCGCCTTCCGCAACGATCACTGCTATGCGGTTGCTGGCTGTGAGGTTCTTGGTTTTGGCGGTTTTGTTGATCCCGGAGATGTTGATGGTGGAAATTTCCGCATCTGCTTCCAGACCGAGTTTTTCCCTTAGCAGGTCCTTCACTTGGTCGTCATACCAAATTCCATCTACAAGGCCCAAATCAGCTGCATCTTGAGGTTTGCGCACCAGCATTTGGTCATTTGCCGTTTTGAGGTCATCGTAATCCAAATCCCTGCTTTCGGCTACTTGACGGATCATGTAATTGTTCATGTCACCAAGAAATGATTCGGTTTGTTTCCTGTTGGCATCACTCATTTGGTCGAGTATAAAGGGTTCCACAGCACTTTTATATTCCCCGACCCTGAAGATCACAGGTTCTATTTCAAGCTTTTCCAATAAGCCTTTAAAAAACAATATTTCGGATGAAAGCCCATTGAATTCAAGCCCTCCCATAGGGTTCAGGTAAATTTCACTTGCGGCGGAAGACAGGAAATACCCTCCTTCACTGTAAAGTTCTGAGTAGGAAATGATGAATTTTCCTGATGCTTTGAAATCCGTTAACTCATTTCTAAGTTCTGTCAAGGCAGCAGGATTAGCCATGACTGTTCCAGCTTGAAGGTAGATGCCCTTAATTTTGTCGTTATCCTTAGCCGTACGGATAGCTTTTTTGACATTGGCCAATCCAATTTTATAGGCTGCCGGAATCGGGCCAAGGGAGGAAAGGTCTATATTGTCCTCTGAAGTCCGCTCTACCAGCACGATATTTTCCAAATTGATATGGAGAACCGAATTGTCACTAACGGTGACTTTTTCTTCTGCAGTGGATAACGTAATCAAGCCAGCAAAGAAAATGAAACTGATGACCGAAAAAATCACCAACCCCAAAATCACAGCCAGCACATTGCTTAAAAATTTCATACTTTACGATATATTTGATTGGCTCGAAAATACGTCTTTTTTCTTATTTCTGTTAGTTTTGAAAGGTGAAATTAAATCTAGGTATGCATCAAATAGTACTGTTAATCGGAGGGAACTTAGGGGATAGGAAAAAGTTGATCCAAGAAGCAGTGGAAAGGCTTAGCAGTAAGTTCAAGGTAGTGGGAGCTTCATCCGTTTATGAAACAGCGGCATGGGGAGGGCATTCTTCCGGTAGGTACCTGAACCAAGCTTTGGTGATGGAGACAGCGCTATCGGCAGAAGAGGTGCTGAATATAACCCAGAGCGTGGAAAATGTCCTGGGTAGGCAACGATTGCAAAAATGGGGAGATCGTACCATGGACATTGACATCATCTATTTTGGTGAGGAGGTGATCGATACGGATCGGTTAAAGGTGCCCCATCCTTTGATGGCCGAGAGGAGATTTGTGTTGACGCCTCTAGCGGAGATTATGCCTGATTTTGTCCATCCGGTTTTAAACAAGACCAATCAAGCGCTGCTGGAGTCATGCCAAGATCCGGGTTTGGTGGAAAAGGTGTTGTTTTAGGTTGGATCATGTGAAAAGACAACTTTTTATTGGATGTAAATCCAATATTTTTCAAATTTGGGGTATCATGAAGTCATAATTGAAGTTATCGGAGATTTTAGGCCCCCGTGGTCTTGTTCGCAGTGTTGGTTACATCAAAGTAGTACACTGCTATTTTTCATTGTTACCATTACTTAATTATGACTTTAGAAAAAATAATCCATCATTTTAAGAAAGCCTTGAGTGGCACCGAAGAAGATTATACCGTAGGGAGTATTCGGAAAGCGATCTTTTATTTGTCCATTCCCATGATTTTGGAAATGCTCATGGAGTCGCTATTTGCCGTAGTGGACATATTTTTTGTAGGGAAACTGGGAGTTCAGGCCGTGGCCACAGTTGGCTTGACGGAATCGGTACTTACCATTGTGTATTCAATAGCCATTGGCCTGAGTATGGCGGCGACAGCAGTAGTGGCCAGAAGGATAGGCGAAAAGAATAAAAAGGCCGCTTCAGAGGCAGCTTTCCAAGCCATTACCATTTGCGCCGTTTTGGCCATGGCGATAGGTCTGTTGGGGTTGTTATTTGCAGAAGACCTCCTGACCCTGATGGGTGGAGAGCCGGAGTTGGTGGCCAGCGGCTATCGATATACCCAGGTGATTTTTGCAGGAAATATCAGTGTGATGCTGCTTTTTCTCATCAATGGGGTGTTCCGGGGTGCTGGTAATGCAGTCATTGCCATGAGAACATTGTGGCTTGCCAATGGGATTAATATCGTCTTAGACCCTATGTTGATCTTTGGTATTGGTTTCTTCCCGGAGCTGGGATTGGAAGGTGCGGCTTGGGCCACGACCATTGGTCGGTCAGTGGGGGTGTTATTCCAGTTATCGGTGTTATTGAGGGGGCGAGCGATTATCCGTTTTGACTGGGAAGTGCTGCGTTTCAAATGGCATACCGTCAAAAATATCCTGAAAATTGCCATTGGCGGAATGGGGCAATTTTTGATCGAATCGGCCAGTTGGATTATACTGATGAGGATTGTGTCCAATTCAGGAAGTTTGGCATTGGCTGGATTTACCATTGCCATCCGGTTGATTATTTTTGCATTGCTTCCCGCCATGGGATTTTCCAATGCTTCGGCTACGTTGGTGGGGCAAAATCTGGGTGCCAAACGTCCGGAAAGGGCAGAGCAGGCTGCTTGGAAGGCGGCACATTATACCGCTGTTTTTTTGGGAAGCATTGGTTTGTTGTTTTTTCTTTTTGGAGAATACATAATAGGCTTGTTCAATGATAACGCGGCCGTCATCCAGATAGGCAGTGATGGACTTGGAATAATCTGTTTGGGGTATGTATTCTTTGCATATGGCATGGTCATGAGCCAGTCCCTCAATGGTGCTGGTGATACCAAAACCCCAACGATGATCAATATCGTAGTGCTTTGGCTTTTTCAATTGCCAATGGCCTATGTGCTATCCAATTGGTTTGGGATGGGGGCTACTGGAGTCTTTATCGCCATTGCAATAGGGCATTCTGTCCATGCACTGGTGAGTGGGCTGATCTTTAACCGAGGGAAGTGGAAACTTATGGAGGTATAGAGGTGACTATCCCTCCTTGGCACTTATTTCTTTTCCAGTGCTGTGCCTTCAAAGATAATCCCTTCCCAACCGTTTATGATGAAATTACGGATGTTTTGGTGATCTTCTCCATGGGGATTTCCCAAAACATCCTTTCGGTAAATATCCCCAAACAAATTCAATGTTTGCTCTGCACTGAGGCTTAGGAGCCTGCCAAGGCTAAAAATCTTACATGAACCGTTATTTTGACCAGCATCATTGACGACATTCCCATTGGTAAACCGGGTGGGGGTGAAGCGGTAGTTTTCTTCAATGTATTGGATCGTTTCCTGAAAGGAAATGGCCTCTGGGTTTTGGCTGATTTTGTCTATGAAATTCATTGTTGTTCGTAAAGTTTGCCCAAAAATAATGGGTTTTATCGACTTATGGTAAATTGATTTGTATAAAGAAGATAGAAGCTGAATGCTAAGATGTTGGTTTTATATTTTTTGTATATTAAACATCTTAATTTGTCTTTAGAATCATGAGGATAACCAACCTACAAAAGAAGGTGCTTGCGGACTTGCTGAGAGATGCCGGTCTGAATATGGTGGATTTTGAAGTTTCAGGCAGTCCTAAGGAATTTAAAATTAAGTACCGCTATGACTATTTCTCGTTTTCACTAGATCGGTTGGAATTACAGCGTTATTCCATTGTTATCTTGCCGGTAAATACTACCGTTCCTGTAAAGGAAAACGGAGATTGGGAATACCTAAAGGCACGCTATAAGATTTGGCTGGACCAACTGTCAAAGGAATTGGTTACCCCCACAGGTTGGGAGCATTTTCAACCTGAGAATTACCTTGGGTTAAAAAGGCGAGATTTAAATAATTTGTTTACTTCCGAGGAGAAGGAACAAGCAAAGGACGCCCTTAATACTTATAGCCAATATATTCATCATCGATTGCCCATGGATGGAGATGCCAAGCAGGTGATTTTAGCAAAACTTGAAGAATTATCCGGGAAAATTGATGCCATGAACAAATTTGATTGGAAATCCTTACTGATCGGGACCATGGCCAATGTAGTTATGGTTTTGGGCCTTCCTTCAGAGGTAAGTGGCATGCTATGGGAAGGGCTGAAAACTGCCTTCGGAAGATTGCGGATCAATGGATAAAAAAAGGCTTTTCGACATCATTGCCAAAAAGCCTTTTGATAGGGTGCAGGAAACTTCCTTATTTTTCCAGAAACTTCAATAAGAGCTTATCCACTTCTTTTCTATGCGTGAGGATAAGTCCATGCGGGCCTCCGGAAATGACATGATATTCATTGGCGGTAATTCCCTTAGCGGCTTGGTCACTGGAAGTCTTGATGGGGACAATGTTGTCCTCGTCTCCATGGATGATGAGTGTCGTCCTGGACACATTTTTCAGTTCAGACCTGAAATCCGTTCCTGCCCAAGCTTCAGCGCACTTTATCGTAGCGATCGGTGAAGCGTGTGACGCAATGGAGAAATCATAATCCAAATTGGCTCTGGACATCCGGTCTGTATTG
Source organism: Echinicola rosea (assembly GCF_005281475.1). Classification (NCBI taxonomy): domain Bacteria; kingdom Pseudomonadati; phylum Bacteroidota; class Cytophagia; order Cytophagales; family Cyclobacteriaceae; genus Echinicola; species Echinicola rosea. Next base: position 3,274,870 of record NZ_CP040106.1, read on the forward strand.
TTTTCATAATTGTAAAAGTTTTTATGAAAGTCCTTCAAAAAGCCAACTCGATTACTCTTTAAGGCCTCCAAAATGCCATCCAGCATTTCGGCCGGGACACCATCAGGATTGTCCGGTTTTTGGGCTACCAGTGGGATAATAGAACCGATCAGTACAGCTTTACTGATCCGGTCCCCCTCATAATCCGTGAAGTAACGCACTACCTCACCACCGCCCATACTGAAGCCCACGATGGTGACGTCCATCAGGTCAAGTTGCAAAATGATCTCTCGGAGGTCACTGGCAAGCGCTGAATAATCGTAACCATCAAGGGGTTGGGAAGAAAGTCCGAATCCCCTTCTATCATAGGCAATTACACGGTATCCTGCATCCAATAGGGTTTGCATTTGGCCTTCCCAAGCTTGGTGGCTAAGCGGCCAACCGTGAATCAATATTACGGGTTTACCTTGTCCATAATCTTTGTAATATAAATCTACAGGTCCTTGTCCTGTTTCATTGATCAAAAATGGCATCGTTTTAGTTTTTTGGTTAGAAATGGTTTTCTATCACTATAACGATTCGCAGGGTCTGATTGTTGGATAAAATGGAGATAAAATTAGCTACCCGGTTTGGGTTTCAAAGGCGTTTTTTGCTGTAGGCATCTATGCTTTCGGACATGGCGGTGGTGAGTTTCTCCAGTTCGTTTTGAGTGATGACAAAAGGAGGCATCGTATAGACCAGTTTGCCAAAAGGCCGTAACCAAAGGCCTCTTTTGGTAAGTTCATCTTGGATGGCTTTCATGTCCACGGCTTCTTTCAGTTCCACCACGCCAATAGCACCCAAAACCCTTACATCCTCGACGGTATCCAAGTCTTGTAGGGGAGTCAAGGTGGTTTTGAGGTGTTCTTCAATAACCCTGATCTCCTTTTGCCAATCTTTGGCGAGCAGGAGGTCCAAGCTCGCTATAGCAGTGGCACAAGCTAAGGGGTTCCCCATAAAGGTCGGACCGTGCATAAACACTCCCGGAGCACCGGAAGAGATGGTGTTGGCCATGTCGGTACTGCAGAGCGTGGCTGCAAAGGACATGTACCCGCCTGTCAGTGCCTTGCCAATACACATGATGTCTGGAGTGATGCCAGCATGCTCACAGGCAAACAATTTTCCCGTGCGCCCAAAACCTGTAGCGATTTCATCTGCAATAAGCAGGACATCATACTGCTTACAAAGCGCATGCAGGGAGGTGAGATAATCTGGGTGATAAAATCGCATGCCCCCTGCCCCTTGGACGATTGGTTCGAGGATAAAAGCAGCGATTTCATGATGCTGGGTAGCTAGCACCTGTTCCACTTGCTCCAATTCTTCGGGGATCAATTCTCCATCAAATTTGGATTGCGGCGCCGGCAAGAATACCTGCGGAGTCAGGCGATTGTTGAAAATGCTGTGCATGCCTGTCACCGGATCACAGACGGACATATCATGCCAAGTGTCGCCATGGTAGCCATTACGGACGGTCGCAAAGCGGTTTTTGTCCCCTTGGCCTTTGGAGTGCCAGTATTGGAGCGCCATCTTCAAGGCTACTTCCACTGCTACGGAACCTGAGTCGCTGTAAAATACATGCTCTAAACCTTTCGGTACCACTTGTAGCAACTTCTTGGTCAGTTCAGCGGCAGGTCGATGGGTAATCCCACCGAACATCACATGGGCCATGTTTTCCAATTGCTGCTGAATTGCCTCATTCAGCTCGGGGACATTATATCCATGGATGGTGGACCACCAGCTGGACATGCCGTCCATCAGCTGGGAGCCATCTTCCAGTTCCAAGAAAACTCCGTTGGCCTTTTTCACCACCAAGTTATCTACTGGCCTAGATGCGGATGTATAGGGGTGCCAAATGTGTTTGTGATCGATGGAAAGGATTTCTTCCTGGGTCATACGTGAAGCGTGATGGTGATGTTATTGATGTTTTCTGTCGCCTGGTAATGAACAAAGGGGATTGCAAATCCCCTTTGTCAAGAGTTCCTATTTACCTGAGCTCGACTTATTTTTAGTATAAAAAGCGTCATTGCAAACTTTTTTTAGGAGGATGTGGGTTAGAAAAGGGGGTGGCAACTCGCCGCGGCGAGCTGCCACGGCTTCCTCCCGCTCAGGCCTACCTCTAAGCCTCGCAGTGACGGTTTTATAATCGAACTGAGGTTATTTGCAAATCAGGAACAGCAATGAACAGTCAAGACATTAAAGAGACTGCCTTCTAAGCCGCCTAATACTAATGTCTATTCCTTAAAGTCCGGAAACTTCAGCTTCTTTATGGATTTTCTTCACGAGGCCTTGGAGTACTTTTCCTGGGCCACATTCGATGAAGTCTGTTGCGCCATCGGCCACCATGTGCTGCACGGATTGGGTCCACTTTACAGGTGCTGTCAGCTGGGCGATCAGGTTCTTTTTGATGGTTTCCACGTCTGTTTCCCCTTTTGTGCTGACATTTTGGTAGATAGGGCAGAGAGGCTGTTTGAATTCGGTAGAAGCGATGGCTTTTTCCAGCTTTTCCCTTGCAGGCTCCATCAAGGGAGAATGGAAAGCTCCACCAACCGGTAGTGGAAGTGCACGTTTGGCACCAGCTTCTTTGGCTTTTTCACAGGCAATTTTAATGCCTTCATTGGAGCCGGAAATGACCAATTGTCCGGGGCAGTTGTAGTTGGCGGCCACGACGATTTCGCGTTCTATGCTTTTACAGATGTCTTCTACCTTATCGTCGTCGAGACCGAGGATAGCGGCCATGGTAGAAGGGTTGATTTCACAGGCTTCTTGCATGGCTAAAGCCCTTTGGTAAACCAGCTTGAGCCCATCCTCAAAAGACAATGCTCCGGTGGCCACCAATGCAGAAAGCTCTCCCAAAGAGTGTCCTGCAGCCATGTCCGGCTTGAAATCTGCCGTGGTCTGGGCCAAGATGACCGAGTGGAGAAATACCGCCGGTTGGGTTACTTTGGTTTCTTTGAGTTGCTCAGCGGTGCCATCAAACATGATTTCACTGATCTTAAAGCCTAAAATCTCATCAGCTTGGTCAAACAGTTTTTTGGCTTCATCATTTGATTCGTACAATTCTTTGCCCATTCCTGGAAATTGTGCTCCCTGACCGGGGAAAACATAAGCTTTCATATCGTTAATTGTTTTTTAAAATTCCTCTTGGTAATCATTGGCTTAGGAGCTGTGACCATAGCCCTGCCAATTTAAATAAATTTGTGAGGCCAAATATACCAAAAAAATAAGGCTTAGTCGGTAGGGTAGTTCAATTTCGTTTTCGTGATGCGCCTTAATTCCTTTATTCCTTGTTTTGAATTTTGCCCAATTTGTGTCCAGAGCAGTAAGCGTCAAAGCATCACACAAAGAATAGTTCAACATGTGCTTATTGCATTGAAAACTTAATGCTCTTGGATCCAATTCACAGCTGTTGAGGCAACTGGGGTTTGTAATTGACTATCTGCTTTTAAAGGTCCTCTTCGCTCAAAAACTTCATTTTGTCTTCTTCGGTAGGAAACCGGCAGGTTTCCCTTTTGCCAAACCATTTATAGCGGTTGCGTGCGATCCAGTCATAAAGTGGGTCGCGTAAAAAATTTGGGATAATGATAAAACCATACAAAAGTGGCCAGAATCCCTTTAGCTTCTTGGTGATTTCCAGTGCTGCCCGGCTTTTATAATACACCTTATCCTCACGAAGAAGGACGATCGAATCCAAATAAGATTCATTTAGGTTTTTCCCTTTCAGCAGTTTTTTACTGATGTCGTCTTGTAAGGAAGCCAGTTTAAAATTGTTTTTAGAATCCCGTTGGATGATGAAGTCCACCGCCTGATTGCACAGGTTGCAGACTCCATCGAATAGGACAATATCATATTGGCTGGATATTTTTGTCATTTGATGATTTGTATGTGGCCTTTTAATTCTTCCTGGCCTGCACTTTCATCATTGGTGTCATAAAGGACGGTTGCCGAATAGAAATAAGTGCCCGCAGGAAGTTCGTTCCCATTTTGGTCTCTACCATCCCAACGAACATAGATGTCGTTTTCGTTTGAAGTGGCACTGTTATATTCAAAAACCAAGCTTCCCCATCTATTGTAGATGTGGATTTCTACCGCTTCCACAAACCTAGGACATCGGGGGAATGGGTTATCAAAGGCCATGAACGTATCATTGGTGCCGTCACCGTTTGGTGTGAAGGCATTCGGCAGTTCATAATTGGGACAATTGTCCACACAAACGATGTTGCTGGGTTCACTCTCATTACCAGAACGGTCCACGGCAGTGATATAATAGCATCCTTTATAATCTTCCAACTCTGAAATGGTTGCGTCACGGCTCAGAGAGCTTTCCGTGCTGATCAGTTCAAAGGTTCCCTCATCCCCGTTGGGAGAGAAGTAAATATTGAAGCTGCCCAACTCATCATCACAATCTCCGGAGAAATCCGGCTCCCAACTTAAGTCATGATAGAAAGCGTTGAAATTACAGTCTTCATTGGCTAACAATTCCTCGCATACCGGTCCGTCAAAGGTTAGGACTGGTGGACAAGGTAGCCTATTGTCATCAGGGCGTGCGCAGATGACCTGTGAATTGTTTTCCAAAGGATAGGTGATCATGTCCACATTATAAGCACCTTTGGTGATCACATAATAGCAGTATTCGGTTTCCCTACTAAGTGGGACACCATTATGGCTGCCGTCATCCAAGAAGGTGAAACCGTTTGCACTGACGTCCACCTCGGCGATCAGTTCGAAGTTGTCCGCATCACTGGCATCTGGATCTGTCCTGTTTCTGTACACTTCATGGGTATATTGGCCTAGGCTGTTGTTCCAGGGGACGTTAAAGTCCCAATTGAGTTCTATGGCTTCATTAATAATGGTCGGTTGCAGCCATACGGAGGATGCTACACTGGAAGTATCGATCGCTTGCCCACCGTCAAAGAGCACCACTTGGTAATTGTACACCAATGATTCCGTATTCAGTCCTGTATCGGTATAAAGGGTGTCACTGGTGGTGGCGACTACTTCTGGATTGCCACTGTCATTAAATCCTTCTTCCCGTAACAATTGGTATTCATAAGGCCCAGGGTACTGCTGGGTGTCGATATCATAAGGTGGTGTCCATTTGACAAAGATCTCTCCATTTTCTACATCAGTTTCTTCGATACTAACGTTGGTGATGATGGGGACATCGACATCAATAGTCAAGCAAAATTCTTCAGATACAATGCTTTCTCCACCTCTCGGCTGTGGGTAGGTAGCTACTAACCTATAGCAGTAGGTGTTGCCTGGTGCCAGGCCTTCACCGTCGTTGTCATCCAAGAATTCGTAGGTTTGCATATCCGTGGTACCGATAAGCTCATATCCATCTCTGATGCCTGTTTCACAGGAATCCGGGGTATAGGGATTGCTGTTGACACTACGCCAGATTTGCATGGTTTCGGCACTATTTCCACATGAATATGGATCCCAGGTGATTGCGGCGGACCTCCCGACATCCTGCTCCACCGATTGAATGACGGGAGGAGGGCCGACAACACGGATGTTCCAGGTTTGGATATCTACCAGTGCAGGGCCGGATTCGGGATCATCCGTGATCCTGATTCTTACTTGATATTCCCTGGACCGCACGTGGTTGCATACCGTCTGCCAATCAAAGTTTACAATGCCAGGGGAAGATTGGAAAGTTTCTTCAGGATTGTAGGAAGCGGGGGAGGAAGTAATCTCAATGGGGTCACCGAAGACTTCAATCTTGATGTCATCTCCATCCGGATCACTGCCTTGGATGATTTGTTCAATGTCTGTGCCGGCTACTACACAGAGATCATCCGGTACTTGGAGTTGTGGACGTTGATTATCGGAGTTCTCGATGATGATCTGCATGTCCCGTACCACATAGCCGATTTTCCGGTATTCTCCATCGATCTTTCGCCATTCCTCAATATGGAAAGCGACATTATATTGTCCGGCAATACCTGGCGCATCCCAAATGAGGTCTCCTGTCAACGGGTCCATGGAAATGTACGGATTTGGTGAGCCATCCTCGCGGTTAAAGCTGAATTCATTGGAAGCAGGACTGCGGTAGTTGCCTACTGGTCGTTGAAAATCCTGCAAAGGTACCACGTCGTCAAAACGATAGGCGATACTGTCCCCATCGGGATCATAAGCCCCGGGGTTGTGGATATATCGGGTGTTGATCTGGCCGTTGTCCACTGGTGGAATGGTCAGTACCGGAGAGTTGTTGACACCGACAAAAGGGTCAATGGTGATCATGGTTTCTATATAAAAAGGAGTATTGACCGAATTGTCCATGTTGAGGGTCAGGTCATTTCGGTTGAATTCCTGAAAACGGATCGTATATTCGCCCGGACCTTGGTAAGTGTGGGTGATGACAAATACGTTTTTCTCGATTTGGTTTCCCAAGGACTCTACAGTGCTAAACTCACTTTCAGTATTGAGATTTTCTACCACTCTTCCGTCACCGAATTCGATCCGTCCAGGTCCGAATACTACGGAGGACCGGGTGTCTGTGTAGCCGACCACGGTAATGCGGTAGGTCAGGGATTGGGTGGATATTCTTTCTGCAATGATCTCTCCTGCCCTGATGTGGGTGGCCATGGCTTGTTGGAGCCCAAAGAGGAATAGGATAGTGGAGAGTAAGAGAAAAGCTTTAGATTTCATATATCTCATAAGTTTTTACACCGATTGCGCCGTATTTGTAATGTTTTCATATCGCATTACTTAAAAATTTCACGTAAAATTACTTGAATTTTATATACGTAGTTAACTTAAATTTTTGCTCAATTTGTATCTATATACGGATTAAAGTTAATGAAGTGTCCCTATTTATCTAAATACAACCCAAAAATTAAGTGATTAGAGAGTAAAAAGTATGAAAAAGTGCTGAAAATCCTCGTTTTGAAGTTATTTAGAACCTTTTAAAATAAGCTTATTACGTATGAAGTGGATTGTTTGCTAAACTTTCGGCATTTAACTTTGTTAACGAGATTGCAAAATAAAACCATCTACATTAAATAAAGAAAAACGTTTATGAGTTGGGTAACCAAAACCTTTACTAGCACTTTGGGACGAAAGTTGCTAATGGCCCTGACAGGATTATTCCTGATACTGTTTTTAGTCGGCCACGTTTCAGGAAACATGTTATTGTTCAAGGATGATGGCGGCCAAGCCTTTAATGAATACGCCAAGTTTATGACCACCAATCCTGCCGTGAAGGTGCTATCTTACCTGACCTATATTTCCATTTTTGCACACGTTGTTTATGCAATTATTTTGTCGGCAAAAAACAAAAAGGCAAGGCCTATCGGATATGCTGAAACCAAAGCGAGTACCAATAGCAGTTGGAATTCCAGAAATATGGGGATATTGGGTACGATCATTTTGATCTTTATTGTTGTCCACCTTCAGAATTTCTGGGCACAAATGCATTGGGGAGGTATTCCTACAGTGACCTATGAATCTGGCGAATTTAAAGATTTGTACGCAGTAGTGTATGGAGCCTTTGCAAATATCGGTCTTGTGGCCTTGTATGTGGTAGCAATGGCATTTTTGGCTTTTCACCTAAATCATGGATTTGCAAGTGCATTCCAAACATTAGGGCTGAATCATAAAAAATATACGCCTGCGATCAAGTTTATAGGAACTGCATTTTCTATCATTGTTCCGGCATTGTTTGCTTCCATGCCGATTTACATCTATTTCTCAACTTTGAATTAATAACTAGCCAATATGATACTTGATTCTAAAATACCAGCAGGTTCATTAGCTGAAAAGTGGACGAAACATAAATTCAACATGAAGTTGGTCAACCCGGCCAACAAGAGAAAGTATGATGTGATCGTTGTCGGAACTGGTCTGGCCGGAGCCTCTGCGGCAGCATCGTTGGCGGAGTTAGGCTATAATGTGAAGGCCTTTTGCTTTCAGGACAGCCCACGTAGAGCGCACTCTATCGCTGCCCAAGGTGGTATCAACGCTGCCAAAAACTATCAAAATGACGGTGACTCGGTATATAGGTTGTTTTATGACACCATCAAAGGTGGTGATTACCGCTCCAGAGAAGCCAATGTACACCGACTTGCAGAAGTATCTGTCAATATCATTGACCAATGTGTGGCACAAGGTGTTCCTTTTGCCCGCGAATATGGTGGGTTATTGGCCAACCGCTCCTTTGGTGGAGCTCAGGTGTCCAGGACGTTTTATGCAAGGGGTCAAACTGGGCAGCAGTTGCTCTTGGGTGCATACTCAGCACTAAGCCGTCAGGTGGCGAATGGGAAGGTGAAGCTTTACCCACGTACCGAACTGATGGATGTGGTGACCATCGATGGCAAAGCCAGAGGGATCGTTACCCGAAACCTGATCACCGGAGCTATAGAGTCCCACAGTAGCCATGCTGTATTGCTGTGTACCGGAGGATATGGCAACGTATTTTTCCTCTCCACTAACGCCATGGGGTCCAATGTGACCGCCGCTTGGAGAGCACATAAGAAAGGTGCATACTTTGCCAATCCTTGCTACACACAGATCCACCCAACCTGTATCCCAGTATCGGGAGACCACCAGTCGAAATTGACCCTCATGTCAGAATCACTCCGTAACGACGGTAGGGTTTGGGTACCTAAGACAAAAGAACTGGCAGAAAAGCTTCGCAAGAAGGAAATCATGCCAAAAGATATAAAAGACGAAGACAGGGATTACTATTTGGAGAGAAGGTATCCTTCTTTCGGTAACCTCGTTCCTCGTGACGTGGCTTCCAGAAATGCCAAATACGTATGTGATGAAGGCAGAGGGGTTAATGAAACGGGAGAAGCGGTTTTCCTTGACTTCCGTGATGCCATTATCAGGGATGGTGAAGACCTCATCAGTGCGAAGTATGGTAACCTGTTTGACATGTATCAGCAGATCACAGGTGAAAATCCCTACCAGACGCCGATGAAGATTTATCCTGCCGTTCACTATACCATGGGCGGGCTTTGGGTAGATTACCATTTGATGACCTCAGTGCCTGGTCTGTACGCTTTGGGAGAAGCAAACTTCTCCGATCATGGTGCCAATAGACTTGGAGCCTCAGCACTAATGCAGGGCTTGGCGGATGGTTACTTTGTGATTCCTTACACCGTGGGGGATTACTTGGCCGGAATGCCCTACGAAAAAGTACCGACCGATCATGAGGAATTCAAGAAATCAGAAAAAGAAGTACAAGATAAAATCCAACGGCTACTTAGCATCGATGGTAGCAAGACGGTGGATGACTTCCACAAACGATTGGGTAAAATCATGTGGGAATATTGCGGTATGGCACGGACTGCTGAAGGCTTGGAGAAGGCCATTGGCATGATCCAAGAGCTAAGAAAAGAATTCTGGAATGATGTGAAAGTTCTGGGAGGCAATGAAGAACTTAATCTTTCCTTGGAAAAGGCACACCGGGTGGCAGATTTTCTGGAATTGGGAGAGCTAATGGTAAGGGATGCACTGCACAGAAATGAGTCTTGTGGTGGTCACTTCAGAGAAGAATATCAGACCGAAGAAGGCGAGGCCCTTCGCGATGACGAAAACTTTGCTTATGTGGCTGCTTGGAAGCACATGGGAGATGGCGTAGCGGAAGAGCTCAACAAGGAAGAGCTCAAATTTGAAAACGTGAAGTTGACCCAGCGTAGCTACAAGTAACCATTTCAAAACCTAAAAATTCATCACTCTTATGAACTTAACACTTAAAGTTTGGAGACAACAAAACAGCTCGGACAAGGGCAGTTTTAAAAATTATACATTGACGGGAATTTCGGAACATATGTCTTTTTTGGAGATGTTGGACGTGCTAAACGAAGAACTTTCTGAAAAAGGAGAGGATCCCGTGCACTTTGACCACGACTGTCGCGAAGGTATCTGTGGTATGTGTTCCCTCTACATCAATGGCAAGCCCCATGGCCCACAGCAGACAACCACTTGTCAGCTGCACATGAGGTCATTCAAGGATGGTGACACCATCGTGATCGAACCGTGGAGAGCGGCCGCCTTTCCGGTCGTGAAAGACTTGGTAGTGGATCGTGGGTCATTTGACCGGATCATCCAGGCAGGTGGCTATGTATCTGTCAATACGGGAGGAGTACCGGATGCAAATGAGATACCCATTCCCAAGAAAATTGCTGATGAAGCATTTGATGCGGCTACATGTATTGGCTGTGGTGCTTGTGTAGCAGCCTGTAAAAATGCCTCTGCCATGCTCTTTACTTCTGCCAAAATCTCTCAATTGGCGATGTTGCCACAAGGGAAAGTGGAGCGTAAAGAAAGGGCTGAGAAAATGGTGGCCCAAATGGATGAGGAAGGCTTCGGTGCCTGTACCAATACGGGAGCATGCTCAGCAGAATGTCCCAAGGGAATCAGTCTGACGAATATCGCTCGGATGAACAGGGAGTATTTCTCTGCTTCAGCCAGCAGTGAAAACGTATAGATGATCAAGTTATAGTTATAGTAAATGAAAGCCGGTTTTTCCGGCTTTTTTTATGCTATCAAGAGTCACTTTTGGATAAATTACCATCATTATTCTATGCAGTGTCATAACGTTTTTTAAGTAACCAGGTTGAGCTAGAACTACAAGTCCTCTTGAGCCCAAAAAGGTATGGCTTCCTGATAACGGCCCTTTATATGCCTGTTTTTCATCCGGTGGTGCAGGCTGTTAAGAAAGTGAGTTGGCTCGCGTCGTGGAACAGCGAGCCCCACTCGCTTTTAGGCCATAGCCATCGGCTGGAAATTAAAATGGGTGACGGATCCACGTCGCAGGGTAAATCCATGTTCCATTTTAAAGGGCAGACCACCGGCCTGGATTTTTTTCTTTCTTTTTTCATCAATAGCCTGCCCCGAAGGCTTTCGGGGGAAAAAAGGAAAAGGATAAAATCCACCAATATGGCCAAAGCCATACAGCCAAAGTCAAATAGAAAAGAAACTCCTAGCAGGTGAAAACAGGGAAATAGCCTTAACTAAACGGCATTGATTCCGGGTTTAATTATTCCTAGGATTTCTGTTGTTGTAATAGTATATTTTTATAAAATGACCCTTTAAAATAGGAAAAAATAAATAAAACATTAAATTAGATAATCCAAGTGAATATAACCATTGTAAGCAGAACTGATTCCTGAATGGAAATAATAGACCTCCTGATTTTTGTCATTTATATGATTGTCATGCTTGGAGTAGGCGTTTACTTCATGCGTAGGAATGAAGGTAATGATGATTACTATGTTGGAGGAAGAAACATGGGCGCTTGGCATATCGGACTTTCAGTTGTGGCTACCGATGTAGGAGGAGGCTTTTCCATTGGATTGGGAGGTTTGGGCTTTGCGATGGGATTGTCGGGTAGCTGGATGCTTTTTACAGGCCTTTTGGGGGCTTGGTTAGCGGCTGTCTTTTTGATCCCAAAGGTCAAATCCAATCCCGCTTTTGCTAAGTTTTATACTTTCCCCCAGATATTCCAATACTTGTTTAACCGAAAAGTAGGCATTGCCGCGGGGATTATTTGTTTTGTAGGTTATTTGGGCTTTACTTCCTCCCAGTTATTGGCAGGGGCTAAACTGGCCTCCGGTACCTTCAAGGGGCTTGATCTCAATATGGCACTGCTCGTAATGGGGGTTATAGCAGTGATCTATACCGTTATGGGAGGATTGAAGGCGGTGATTTATACGGATACGATCCAGTGGATCATTTTATTGCTAGGCTTTATCTTTATCGGATTGCCGATAGCCTATTTTCACGTGGGGGGATGGGAAGAAATCAGTAAGACCTTACCTGATGAGTATTTCAGTTTAACGAACCTTACTTGGCAGGATTTGGCCAATTGGGGCATCACCATATTGCCGATATGGTTTGTGGGCATGACACTTTACCAGCGGATATTTGCCAGTCGAGATGTCAAGACAGCAAAAAGAGCTTGGTACATCGCCGGGATATTTGAATGGCCGATCATGGCCTTTATGGGCGTTTCATTAGGTGTTTTGGCCAAAGTGGCCTTCGAGCAAGGACTCATAGCGGAAGCCACAGATAACCTGGATCCTGAAATGGGATTGCCCATTCTGCTGAGCCATGTGCTTCCAGCAGGAATCATGGGCTTGATGATGTCAGCATATTTCTCTGCGGTGCTTTCCACCGCTGATTCGTGCCTGATGGCAGCCTCAGGGAACCTTACTACGGATTTGTTTGGTAAATGGCTCAGCAAACAACCTGAGGAAAAGTCCGTTCGCTTCAGCCAATTGTTTACATTGCTCATTGGTACGGCAGCGCTTTTGATCGCTATGCAGATGACTAATGTCTTGGAACTCATGCTGTACTCGTATGCTTTTATGGTTTCAGGATTATTGGTCCCCATATTAGCAGGCTTGTTTTGGAATAAGCGAAATCCAACAGCGGCCATCGCTTCCATGATCCTTGGAGGAGGGGTGACTGCGGGGCTGGCTTTTAGTGGGGTAGCACTTCCTTTAGGCCTTGATGCCAATTTATTTGGGCTTTTATCATCTTTAGCAGTGTTTTTGCTGGTGGATAATTTATTCGAATTAGAGCAAAGAAAATTCAGTGATAATTAACCTTTTCGTGAAGGATCAGTTAAAGTGTCGGGGTGATGTTTTATGCTATGATTCTGCACGAAAAAAAAGAAACGTATTATGAAAATTGAATCGCTTTCTACAATAGATAATGCTACCTATTTACAGAAAAAAGAAATTGCCGATTTCCTTTTTGAACATTTGGACGAATATGGAGACCCTCATGGTTACATTATGAATTGTTTGGATTATGCACTCGACCAGGCGGTGGATAAAGGCGGATTTGTGGTAATGGGGCGTGAAAATGGTGAAATTGTCGGGGCCGTAGTGGTAAATAAGACTGGTATGTCTGGTTATATTCCCGAAAATATACTAGTTTATATCGCAGTAAGTAGCAGTCAACGAGGAAAAGGTTTGGGTAAGAAATTGATGGAAACAGCCATCAATATGACCACAGGAGACATTGCCTTGCATGTGGAACCGGACAATCCTGCGAAAGGCCTGTACGAAAAATTGGGCTTTACGAACAAATACTTGGAAATGAGGTTGAAAAAATAAAATGGCTTTTTTAAATCTTCATAAGGATAATCTTAATAAAAATTACCAATTTCTTAAGGAAAAATTTAATGAATACGGTGTCGCTTGGGGGGCTGTATCTAAGATGCTTTGCGGCAATGAGATATACATCAAGGAGTTAATTGACTTGGGTGTGGATGAAATCCATGATTCCAGGATTAGTAACCTCGCAAAGGTCAAGAACATCAATCCCAATATCAAGACCGTTTACATCAAGCCTCCGTCCAAGAGGAATTTGGCGGATGTGGTGACGTATGCCGATGTGAGCCTTAACAGCGAGCTGACGACCATCCGGTGGATCAGTGAAGAGGCTGTCAGGCAAGATAAGAAGCACCAAATTATCATTATGGTGGAAACCGGAGATCTTCGCGAAGGGGTGATGGGAGAGGATCTGGTGGATTTTTATGCCAAAATTTTTCGGTTGCCAAACGTGGACGTCATTGGTTTGGGAACCAACCTTAACTGCCTCAATGGTGTAATGCCTTCAACGGACAAGCTGGTGCAGCTGTCCCTTTATAAACAAATTATCGAACTGAAGTTTAACAAAGAGATCCCATGGGTATCTGCCGGTACATCAGTGACCATTCCGCTTATGCTAAACCACCAGCTTCCCAAAGGGGTAAACCACTTTAGGGTGGGAGAGACCTTGTACTTTGGCGCCAACCTATTTGATGAAAGTACCATTCCAGGGATGAATGACAGTGTGTTTGAGCTGTGTACGGAGATCATCGAAATGCAGGAAAAGCCATTACTTCCTACGGGCAATTTAGCAGCTAACCCTCAGGGGGATATTACCGAAATAGATGAATCCCTATATGGCCAATCTTCCTTCAGGGGAATTCTCGATATCGGTTTGCTTGATGTGGATCCCAAGTATTTGATTTATGACAAAGATGAATTTGAGGTGCTGGGCGCAAGTTCAGATATGTTGATCCTAGATCTAGGGAAAAATCCGAAGAACTACAAAGTGGGAGACCTGATCCGTTTCAAGTTAAAGTATATGGGGGCATTGGCCATTTTAAATTCCTATTATATTGAGAAGAGAGTTATCTGATTCATCCACAGAGGATTTTATAACTTATCAGAGGCAGTGAATCCGAGACTGCCTTTTTTTATGTTTTTTTGGCATAGTATTAGTGTATGAATGCATGAACCAACTATATCAATAACATGAAAAAAGTAATTTTTGCATTTATCGCGGTTTCATTATTTGTTTGGGATGCCAATGCGCAGCGGAGAACACCTGCCAGTGCACAGAACAGTAGTTTTGGTATCCGGGGCGGTGCGAACTTCTTCAATTGGGGAGGTGATGACGGCTCCAATAACGATTATACCAACAGGGCTGGCTTTCACGCCGGGATTTATGGTAACATGTTTGTGACCGATAATTTCGCTATTGAGCCAGGGGTGTACTATTCTCAAAAAGGAACCGAGGCGGATAACTTTGCCGAGTCCAGGGCCATTTTGCAATACATCGATGTGCCGATTCTGCTGAGGTTTTATGCCAGTGATGGGTTTAACATCTTTGCTGGTCCACAAGGGTCTATTTTGACCAAGGCAACTTATGAGGGAGATGCATTCGGTAACACCTTTGAATTTGAGACGGACGATGTCAATGACCTGGATGCAGGTCTGGTATTCGGTGTGGGGTATAACCTGCCCGTAGGTCTTAATGTACAGGGTAGTTATGACTTAGGCCTGACTCCAGTATTCAAAGAGTCTGATGCTAAAATTTACAATAGAGGATTTAAAGTTTCGCTAGGCTATAGCTTTTAGTGAATATTATAATCCAACCAAAAGGATTCCTTGATGACAAGGGATCCTTTTTTATTGTCCGGGAAAATAGGAGTTTCAGGAAAGTTACCTTATTAGGCCTAACTTTTAGTTAAAAAATACCATCATTTGGTGATTTTTAACGTTAATACTAAAAGTTCTAATTATCTCGCTTTTAAAAGCGCTGTATTTTAACCATGTATTTCTCATAAACCAACACTTTCATGAAAGCACGTTTGATCATTTTTGCAATTGTAATGATGGGAGGATTTCACCAGCTTTATGGCCAGACCGGTATCAGGGCCGGGTGGAATTATTCTGATATTAATGGAATTGGTTCGGATGGTAGTTCTGGCTTCCACGCAGGGTTTTACCATAAGATCAATTTAGGCTTGTTAGCAGTAGAGCCTGGGCTTCAATATACCAGGAAGGGCTGTAAGGTGGACGATATGGGATCCACCGGTAAAGAAAGGCTTCACTATTTGGATGTACCCGTATTGGTACGGCTAGGCTTCCTTCCGCTATTTAACGTATTTGCAGGACCGCAGGCTTCTGTGCTATTGGCGAGGAGCTATAAAGGGACTACCGACATGACCTCCTTGGATGGATTGACCAAGTTTGATATAGGTGGAGTCGTCGGAGTGGGATTAAACCTACCTTTGGGCTTTAACATCCAAGGTAGTTATGATTTTGGATTCGTGGACATGAATTATAATGATGTCGATACCAAGAACAGTGTATTTAAGGTATCACTCGGTAAAAGTTTCTGACCGGTTATACCAAACTTTATATATTATAACCCATCTGTTATAGCGGATGGGTTTTTCTTTTTGTATCTTATTGAGACGGGAGTAGTAAGTAATGAGTCTTGAGATATGAGACGTGAGATTTGAGTTCCGGATTTGCATTCCGGCACTACAAATAAAGAGGATTTGTAATCCCCTAACCCAGTTGAAGAAATCAATTTATTATGACTCGAAAGCTATATCTTTTTACATGCTAAAAGAGCGCTTGGAAAGCCATCAAACATTTAGGGTTTTGGCTATTTTATTATGAACTAAGTAACTTTCAAACCATATAAACCTAAAAGAAACCATGAAGCGACGACAATTTATCCAACATTCTGCTTTGGCCTCGGCTGCCTTGAGTTTTCCTAACATTTCCTTTGGACAAAAAAAGGACAAGCTTGGCGTGGCGTTGGTGGGACTTGGGGGATATAGCACGGGTCAGTTAGCACCGGCACTTCAGATGACGTCCCATTGCTACCTGGCAGGTATTGTGACAGGTACCCCGTCCAAAGCTGAAAAATGGCAGGAACAATACGGTATCCCGGATAAGAACATTTACAATTACGAGAACTTTGAATCCATAGCCGACAATCCCGATATTGATGTGGTCTATGTGGTATTGCCAAATAGCATGCATACCGAGTTTGCGATCAAAGCCGCAGAGGCAGGCAAGCATGTCTGGTGCGAAAAACCCATGGCCAAGACGGTCAAGGAGTGCCAGAAGATCATCGATGCCTGTAACAAGAACAAAGCAAAGCTATCGATAGGCTACAGGATGCAGCATGAACCCAATACCCAGCTGTTCAGGGAATTTGTAAAAAACCAAAAGTATGGTGAGCTGAAAATGCTGGAAGCGGTGGCCGGGTTTTATATGAACAGTAGTGGAATCTGGAGGCTGGACAAGGAGATGGGCGGTGGAGCGATGTACGACATGGGTGTCTATCCCATCAATGGCGTTCGGTACATCAGTGGCCAAGAACCTATCTCCGTAATGGCTTATGAGAGCGTCATGCGTCCAGAGAAGTTTGATGAGGTGGACGAAACCATGAACTATATGCTCGAATTCCCAGATGGTTTGATGGCCAATTGTGCCACGAGTTTCGGTATGAACATGGGAAGACTGACGGTGACTTGTCGCAGCGGGAATTTCAGATTGGAACCCTTCCAATCCTATAGCGGGATCAAAGGCTCGGCCAGTGACGGTACCCAATTTACCAATCAGGTAAAAAGCCAGCAAGCCGTACAGATGGACGATGATGCCTTGGCTATTTTGCAGGACAAGCCTGTGATGGTGCCTGGCGAGGAAGGACTTAGAGATGTCATGGTCGTGGAGGCGGCATTTAAGTCAGCGAGGGAAGGTGTGAGGGTACCTATTGGGTAAGACTGTATAGAGGGATATAATTGGTTCTATATGATTTAGTGTGGGTAAGTATTAACCTGAGTTCGACTTAATTTTAGTATTAAAAGCGTCATACCCTTTTTAAGAGGATGTGGGTTGGAAAAGGGTGTGGCAATCCCGAAATACTGAGACTGCCACGGCTTCCACCCGCTCAGGCCTCCTTCTAAGCCTCGCAGTGACGGTTTTATAATCGAACTGAGGTTTCTAGCTAAATCCCTAGGTGGTTTTCATCCCTTTACCTTTGTCACTTTTTTGCTTCAGGTCAAAAAAGTAACCAAAAAAAACCGCCGCTGTGCATCTATTGGGCTAAAATCAAACCCCGCCCACATGCAGGCAAACTCCTCGTGTTTAGCTTCCAACAACCATTTTTTCCACCATTTCGTCAAACAAGCCTGCCTTCTTGCCTACCCGCTTTTTAATTTCTTAACGCCCAATACCTGCAAGGCGGATCCATTTTATACAAGTTTAAAAAGACCATGGACTAAAACCATAATTTTCTCAATGGACGATCCGTATTGGAAAATCCCTTTAACTAAACGACATTGATAAAACGGGTTTAATTACTTCACGTCCAATAGCGGCTAGGTGGATGATGTCCTTGGGGCTATTTTACGAGGTGATGATTAATCATCACGATTTTTGATAAAATAATCTACCCACTGAAATCCATATAGAGCCATATAATTTTAATGTTCCCTTTTTATCGATTGCGATTTTGTATGGCCTGAATTTGTTCAGTCTCATACCGCGGAGTTCCGCCCTTCTGTGTAGCCACCAAAGCACCGAGCGCGCAGGCAAAATCAAGGATTTCGGCCGGTTGTTTTCCTTGGAGGAATTGGTAGATGAAGCCACTGAGAAAGGCATCTCCCGAACCGACCGTGTCTTCTACTGTCACCTTATACCCAGCATGATAGTGCATTCCATGACCGTCAAAGATCATGGCACCATATGCTCCTTTGGTGATGCATACCATCTTGAGGTCAAATGTCTTGGTGAGTTGTTCGATGCTGGCCTTTTCACCCTTTGGTAAGCCAAAGGTTTCAGTAAGAATTTCCAATTCATCATCATTGATCTTTAGCACTTCAGCTTTATTGAGAAGCTGCTGGAGGAGGCCTGTGGTATAATGCGGCGCCCGAATGTTGATGTCCAGGACTTTTAGAGTGTTGGTTTCCAGAAGCCTGAAAAGTGTATTGCGGCTTTGTTCACTTCTAGCGGCAAGGCTACCAAATACAAAGACATCAGCCTCGTCCACTTTTTCCTGAATGGCTGTGTTCCACTTCATAAAGTCCCAAGCTACTGGCTGGACGATTTCATATTTGATGTTCTCTTTGTCGGAGTTGTCCACCACTACCCGACTGGTCTCATGAGCATTGTCTTTTTGAATAAATGTGCCGTCAAGCCCATTTTTGGTTACAAATGACAACAAATCCGCCCCAAGTTGGTCATGGCCTGTTTTGGAGATAAAAGTGGTTTCGATTCCCAGGTGCTGAATGTGTAAGGCGACGTTCATGGGAGCACCGCCGGGCAGGTTTTTGTTAGGGAAGCAATCCCAAAGCATTTCACCGAAGATTACTGCTTTTTTGTTCATGTTGTTAGATGTTATATGACTTTTCCTAGGTGCCTACAAGTCTGAAGACTTGGGGAGGTTGCGGCCGCAGTCTGGAGACTGCGACCAATAGGTGCCCAATAAATACTACGCCAAGTACGAAGTACTTCCGAAATATTATGCTTCTTTGTTGACTAATTTTTTCCTGATGCGAGGTCCTGCTGGATTTCCTCCAGTGAACGACCTTTGGTCTCTGGCATTTTGGTCATTACCCAGATCAGCTGTAAGCCCATCATGACCGCAAAGAACCCGAAAATACTTACCGGTCCAAATGCGTTGGCAAAGAAGGGGAAGACATTGGCGATGACAGCCGCCAAAATCCAGTGGGTAAAGCAGCCGATGGATTGCCCGTAAGCACGAGTTTCATTCGGGAAGACTTCCGAAATGAAGACCCATATCACGCTGCCTTGTCCCACAGCATGGGAGGCGATGAATATAAAGACAAAAATCGGCAAGAACGCTGTGCTGATGATCCCTCCCGAGAAGGAATAGGCAATGAGCAACAGGGAAATGATGTACCCTATGGAGCCTATAAGCATCAGTTTTTTTCTTCCGATCCTATCAATAAGGTATAGGCCAATCAAAGTGGCGACCATATTAACGGCTCCTATGCCAATGGTAGAAAGCAAGGCACTTTCTTCATCGATCCCTGCCATTTCGAAGACCCTCGGAGCAAAATAAATGATCGCGTTGATTCCCGACAATTGGTTGAACATGGCAATCAATACGGCCAGCATGGTGGTTTTGAGATGACTGCTCTTGAAGAGTACCGCAAATCCGACTGTTGATTTTTCACGGTTGCGTTCTTCTATGGCCAGACGGATGGCCTCATCCACCCCTTCAGGGTCTGTTCTGGTGAGGATGGCAGTAGCTTCTTCCACGTTGTTTTGGTGTGCGATGAGCCAGCGGGGACTTTTAGGAACCTTGATGGAAAGTGCCGTATAAACTAAAGCAGGAATAGCTTCCATGCCCATCATCCAGCGCCAGCTTTCGGTTAGATCGGCTATCCCGATCAGGTAATTTGAAAAATAGGCCATCAGGATCCCAAAAACAATGTTAAATTGATACAGTGCCACCAGCACTCCACGGTTTTTGGCCGGCGCGATCTCACTGATGTACATCGGAGCCACCACTGAAGAAGCCCCCACGCCCAGTCCTCCTATAAATCGGAAGAACATAAAACTGAAGACTTCCGGGGCAAGGGCAGAGCCCAGAGCAGATACGAAGTACAGCACACCGATCCACAGCAGGGATGTTTTTCTCCCGAATTTATCAGCTGGAATCCCACCAAACAATGCGCCAATGACGGTTCCGTATAGGGCTATGGCCACCGCCATACCATGCGTCCAGTCACTCAATTGCCATTTTTCTTGGATAAATCGCTCTGCACCGGAGATGACCGCTGTGTCAAATCCAAACAAAAAACCTCCCAATGCGGCGACAATGGAAAGAAAGATTACGTACTTTTTACTATTCATTATAGGTTCTAATAGGTTTACTTCTTTGACTTGGTTTTAGTTTATCGCTAAAGCTAGCCAGAAGTATGAGGAATTGAAACAATTTATAACGGGTTTGTTTCAACGGTTCCAAATTGATTTTAAATAATGCACTTTTGCACCCGCATCAAAACCTTCTAGGTCCAGTTCTGAAAATGGGGCGTTGGGGAAAATAATTTCGGTCATTACCATCTCTCCGTCATTGATAAAAAACTCTAAAGATGAGCGGTCAGCAAAGACGCGGAGACTTTTTATGGCCATACCAGCGGTGGGAGCGGTGTGGAGGTTCCCAAAACCTGCTTCAAAATCCGTTTTCCCGGAATTACTTCGGTCAAAAATCAATTGGTCACCACTGATTCTAAAGACAATTTTCTCACCAAGCTCATTGCTAAGTGTAAGGCTTGCCTTTTCGTGATTTGCTTTTGTCAGTTCCAGTTCAAATAAAGGCGTTTTCAGTTGATGTGTTGGGCCTTGAATAGACTCGGAATAACTGCGGAGATCCTTTGTCTCACGGATTGGGCGCGAAGCCAACCTATCATCTCCCTCTACTGCAACCAACTCCAATTCACGCGGCAAGGTCATGGCCGACCTCCAAGCAGTGGTGGGTACTACATTGGCATATTGCCAATTGCTCATCCAGCCAATAAACAGTCTTCTACCATCTTTTTGGGGGATATTTGACCAAGTGACTCCTGCATAATCATCAGCTCCGTAATCGAGCCATTTGACTTTCTGCCCTTCAGCAGTAAACCGCTGCCCGTCAAAATTACCCGTGAAGTATTGGGTGGCTGATCCTCCGTTAGGTCCCCCTGGGTTGATGCTGACCAAGAGCACCCATTTTTCCTCCCCGTCGGAAGTTTTCAGCGGAAAGAGGTCCGGACATTCCCAAACACCCCCGTATGCTGCCCACTCGGGGTTAAAATCACTTTGATGTGTCCAGTCGATCAGGTTTGGAGAAGAATAAAAGCTGATTTTGTCCTTTACGGCTAAAGTCATGATCCATTTTCCTGAACCATTTCCACGGTCATACCAACTTACCTTAGGGTCACGGAAATCGGCTATGCCCGGGCTTTTGAGCACTGGATTTTCTTTGTATTTGGTCCATGACCGTCCCTTGTCATGGCTGAAGGCAATGCCTTGGCTTTGGCCGTCTTTGTCATGGTGATAGGTGAAAATGGCCACCATCGGATCTTTGCCGTTTTCTCCCAACCCTGTGGTGTTACCATGGTCTATGACGGCACTTCCTGAGAAAATATACCCAAGGCTGTCTGGATAGAGTGCTATGGGCAAATGCTCCCAATGAAGGAGGTCTTTCGAAACAGCGTGGCCCCAGTGCATCGGTCCCCAGACATTGCTATCAGGATAATGCTGGTAGAATAGGTGATATTCACCATCCAGGTACACCATGCCGTTGGGATCATTCATCCACTGCTGAGGAGGGGAGAAGTGATATTGAGGGCGAAACTGTTCATCAAAGGACTTTTCATCCTTTTGCTCTTGCTCGCTAGTGTTTGGCGAGCACGAAAAAATGCTCGCCAAAACTAGGATAGGAAGTATAGGTTTGATCAGATTGTTCATTATCGTAGATTATTAAAAAGGTATTTTGAATTTATTCCCAAATGGATGCTGCTTTAAACACCTCCAGATTTTTGATGGTGATGTTATTTCCCCAAAAATGGAAGCCCTCTTCATTGCTTTCCACTGGAGTTCTTGGCATGACCAAGGTAAAGGCTCCTTCATCGACAAATACTTCGATGCTGGTCTTATCGATGTAGATATCAGCGGTGATTTCCATGCTGGTCGGATCATCGGGAGAATAGAAAGCATCATTCAGTTTGTTATAGTTTAGGTCATAATCAATGAGGTGCTGACCAAAGAGGTTGAGCCCGGCACTGGTGGCATGGGAGAGTTGGATATGGGTCTTCAATCTTAAGGTCCCTTTTTCCGCATATTCTTCTAAGGCTTCATTGGCTTCTTCGGTACTTAGGTTGCTCCATCGGTTGACTGAGGTGAAGAGTTGTTCGGTTTCTTTTACAGGTTGGTTTAAGAGTCTCGGGCCGTCGTGGGTATTGCGGAGACTAAATTCCGTGGGGAGCATCATCATTCCTTTAAAAGGCATTCCGGGATGGCTTATCTGGCCCCATCCCATTTGGATTCTACGCCCATCATCGACATTGGTAAAGGTCTGGGCAGCATAAATGGGGCCTGAGCTGTAACGATATTTTCCGGCAGTAGGCGTAAAGGTCTTTCCGTCAAATTCACCTAGCATATAGGTTCCTGAGGCACCGTACATTATCCATTTGGTGTTTTTGGGATCTCCGTCCACGGGTAATTCGAAGAGTTCTGGACATTCCCAAAAGCCAGTAGTATGGCTTTGGTATTCCCACTTTTTAAGGTCCTGAGAATTGTATATCGAATGTCCGTCCCGTTCGTTGAGTACCATTACCCAGTGATCACCAGGCTCATACCAAAATACTTTTGGATCCCTGGTGTCCACACTGTTCCATTTTTCTTTAGAGTCGATGACCGGATTGCCTTTATATTTGGTAAAGGTCCGCCCCTTATCCAAGCTGTAAGCAATACCTTGGGTTTGTCTTTCGGGGCTTGCAGCAGTGTAGGCGGCCACCAAGGCAGGTATTTCTCCTTCGTTCCAGCCTGCGGTATTTTGATAGTCAATGACCGCCGAACCCGAAAACATGGTCCCTAGCTCATCAGGGTAGAGGGCATCTGGCAGTTCTTTCCAATGGATCAGGTCATGGCTGACAGCATGGCCCCAGTGCATGTTTTCCCATTCTCTTTCGTAGGGATTGTGCTGGTAAAATAAGTGGTATTCTCCATCATAATAAAGTAGCCCGTTGGGGTCATTGATCCATCCACGGCGGGTGGTGAAGTGAAACTGTGGCCTGTTGTGTTCTTGGTAAAGGCTGTCAGCACCAGCAATTTCATTGGCTTGGTAGATGTTGGAAAGTCCCGCTTGATCTCCCTCGTAGCTGATGGTAAGGGTTTTGCCTTTTAGATTGGAAACATCCTTAAAGACCCAGTAGTCAGGTTTCCCGGCAGTAAGTCTGATGACGATATTCAGTTCTGGCTGACCTTCACTTTGGAAGGTCATTTTATGCCGTGTTTCGTGCTGTGAAATAGGGAAGTTGAGGTATCTTTTGGTGATTTTTAGTTCTATTTCGCTGGCCAAAACAGTAAAGTGGCACATGAGCAGTATGGGTACTGCCAATAGGATATTTTGAGTGTGTTTTTTCATCTCGCGATGGGCTATTGTTAATGGTTTACTTAGGTCTCCGAAATATAGATCCATCCAAACATTGCAAAACTTTTCCATATTCTGAAATTCATTGTTCATTTAATTGGTTTATCGGTTTAGCAGATGCCGGTATGAGGGTTTTATACAGCAGGGAACTAGTTTAGTCCCCCGCTGCATAGGGGTTAGTAACCAGGGTTTTGCTGATATACCCCACCTGTAAAATCTATCTCACGTTGTGGAATTGGATAATATTCATCCCTGCCAGGTGTAAAGGCAGCATTGGAGAGAAAGTCCCTTTTTGTTTTCTCCTCATTCAAGTAAGCGCTGAGCACCTCGGAAGCTTCGCCCCATCTCACCAAATCAAAGAAGCGGTGACCCTCCATGGCGAATTCCAGCCTTCGTTCAAACTTCAGTGCTTTCCAAGCGTATGTTTTACTTGGAAAGGAAGTGTATTGGCCGATGTGGTAAATATCACTGGCACCGGCATCAAGCGGTCTTTGGGTGCTGGCAGCAGCGCGGGACCTTACTTCATTGATGATGGGAAGCGCTTCATCCCATCTGTCGAGCTGGATCAGCGCCTCTGCTTTCCACAGCAAGACATCGGCATAACGAATGAAGTCAATATTTTTGGAGGTACCGACGAATGGTCCTTCTTTTTTGTAGCAAGAACAATCAGGCGCCTGTTGTTCTTTCATGTTGCCAAAGTAGCCATAGACACCCGGATCTCGTGCCCAACTAAAATTATACACCATATCCCCTGAGTTGTTGACGGTATTGCGGTATTTGAACGGTCTTCCTGGAATCCCCACCGTGTGATCGAGTCGTGGATCGACCGTCAATCCGTCAGATGGGGGAGTGGTGCCATCAGGAAGGACGGTCGTGAAGATATCTGTTTCATTAAAGCTGTCCAACATCGGGAGTCCGTTTTCATCGGTCTGGAAAGCATTGACCATGTTTTGGCTGGCCAGATGGAAACCGCAGCAGCCATATAGGACATTTCCATGGGGAGAGTTAAGGCCGGTGACATAGCTTACGCGACCCACAGTGGTACCGTCATTGATGGAAAACTGTACCGCCCAGATAGATTCCGGTCCATTATCAAACCCATCCAGAAAGTTATTGCCAAAATCATCCTCTAAAGTACCAGTCACCTCATTGGCATATTGGATGACTTCCTCCAGGCGTTCACGATTGATGTTAATAACCTCATGTTGATCGTTTTGTTCATATGCTTGGTACAGTCTTACTTTTGCCAGATAGGCTGCAGCCGCATTTTTGTCGGCCCGTCCCACCTCATCTTGGGAAGGTGGGAGGTTTTCATAGGCAAATAGAAAGTCATCTGCGATCTTGTTCCAGAGTACTTCATCAGAGACATCATTGCTTACCAAGGCGATTTCCTCCTGTGTGAGGTCTTCTGTGATATAGGGGATTTTGTCAAAGAGCATTTTCAGGATAAAATGTGAATGTCCCCTGAGAAACCGCAATTCAGCTTGTCTGGTGGTCTTCATGGAATAGTCTGCCTCAGGAATATCCTCAATGACCTGTAGGGCAAAATTAGCCCTGGAAATGGCTTTGTAAAAGTCTGTCCAGGTTCTTGGAGCCATGGCATCTCCCTGATCAGGAATGGTCAGGTTATACTGTTCATAGCGGTCTATTTCGGCTACGTCTCCACGTCCTCCGCCACCTTTGTAGGCATCATCCGACCGCACGCTTCCATATACCCACATGGAAGTCAAGGGACCGATCATTTCGTCATTTCCAATTCCCGCATAGGCGGCAATGACCAAGCCCTCGGCATTTTCGGGTGAGGAAACATTTTCACTTGATAGTACCCCTTCTGGTTCGTATTCGAGAAATTCATCGGAGCATGCACTGATGCTCAATCCCAATAGTGCTGAAGCAATGTATATTTTATAGTTTTTCATGAGTTCCTGTTATTAGAAGTTTACATTAAGTCCCAGAGTGAAGGTGGTGGGGACTGGGATACGGTTGACATCGGTACGTTCAGGATCGGATCCGATATAATCTTTCGGGGTAAACCAAAGGAGGTTCTCTCCTTGGAAATACACCCTGAGCCGTGACATTCCAGCCCATTGGCTGATCATTTCCTCAGGGAAAGAATAGCCAAGCTGAAGGTTCCTGATTTTGAAATAGGCATTCTTTCTGAATAGATAATCGGAAGTTCTGGTGTCGTTAAATGCCAAGGAAAGTGAAGGAATCGAAGACCCTGAATTCTCGGGAGTCCATGCATCCAGCACACCAAGGCCTGCATTTTCACGCCCTTGGACGAAATTGTTCCAGAAGATGTAGGGATCTTGACCTATCCTCCCGGCTACACCTGAGCCAAAAATAGAAAAGTCAAAATTCTTGTACTTGATGTCAATGCCAACTCCATATTCCAAATCTGGAAGGGTAGTGCCGATAAAGTCCCGGTCGTCCGAATCGATCACGCCATCATTATTGATGTCCTGAAATTTAAGCCCTCCTGGCCGTGCACCATCCTGATCGGGGCTGTTATCGACATCCTCTTGGCTTTGGAATAGGCCGTCGGTTTGATAGCCAAAAATTGAAAACTGTGAGTGGCCAAGGATGGAGTTGTTTATGGTACCCGGAAAGGCAGTTCGTACCTCTTCGGGCAGATAGGTGATTTCATCTTTGAAGGCACCAAAATTGGTGTTTACGGATAAGGTAAAATCACTGTTGAAGTCTTTTGCCCAGTTCAAGGCAAGTTCCCAGCCATTGGTGGCAGTGGAAGCGCCATTGAGGACCCTTTGCTGCCCTTCTCCGATCACCGAGGCAATGGGCGGAGTGGTGAGGATGTCTGTTGTCTTACGGTTAAAATAATCGAATGAACCGTTGATGGCATAATTAAACAGGCTGAAGTCAACTCCGACGTTCCATTCCTGAGTGGTTTCCCATTTGAGGTCGGGGTTTTCGGCTTGGATGGAGACAAAACCAGAAGGCAGTGTTCCCGAATCATTGCCATTGATATCATAGGCCGTACCGACATTATAGTACGTTTCAAAAAAGCCACCGCCATATTGCGCTTGATTGGGGCCATAGCGCGATTCATAAAGTCCAAATCGTGCCAAGTCACCAATCTCTTGGTTGCCTACTTCACCGTATCCGAGCCGGAGCTTTAGGTCAGAGATAACTTGGCTGTTTTCCAAAAAGGCCTCATTGCTGATCCTCCATCCCACAGTAGCGGCGGGAAATATCCCGTATCGGTTGTTTTTACCAAATCGTGAGGAGCCGTCTCGTCTTAGGGTAAAAGAGGCAAGGTACCTATCGGAAAATGCATAGTTGATTTTGCCAAACTGTGATAGTAGTCTGCTGCCGGTAGCGGAGCCACTGTTGGTCCGGGCGCCTGAAGCGGCATTGAGGACAAAGTAAGATTCGGATTCTACCGCAAAACCATCCGCTTGGGATAGGATGCTGTTAAAATCGTCTTTGATCGATTCCACTCCCAACAAGACATCAAATCGATGGTCACCCATAACCAGTTTATAGTTTAAGGTATTGGAAAATACCAGGCTGGTGAATTTATTGGTATCCCAAATCAGCCGATTATTATTACGGTTAACGAATCCATTATTCACTTTTGGTTCGATATCCTTGCGCTGATAATCACTGAGGTCGAGGCCCAGACTGGTCTTAAAGGTTAGGTTTTCCAAAATGGACCATTCTGCGAAGACATTTCCGTAAAAGTTGTTTTTACGCGTGTTGTCCCATCGGTTGAGGTACTGCATCAGGACAGGGTTGTTCCTGTCAGAGTATCCAGACCCTAGTGGTCCGGCAAAGTTGCCATTGGCATCATATACCGGGATGGTAGGAGCCAAGGTGATAGCAAGTCCAGGGGTAGGAGCACCTCCCACGTCCATGGCAGCGAGCAATTCATTGGATGAGGAGAACTGGGTGTTTATCCCAAACCGGACCTTGTCGTCAAATAACCACGTATTGGCATTTAGCCGAGCAGTATACCGCTCAAAATCGGTGTACTTGAGCATCCCGGTGTTTTTATAATATCCCAAATTGACCATTAAGGATGATTTTTCTGAATTGGTGGTAACTGTCAGCTCATTATTGAAGGCGTATCCGGTTTCGTACGTTTCATCCTGCCAATCAGTGTCTCCGGCCGGTATGGATTCATCGCCGCCCACAAAGGGCTGTACGGTCACACTGTTCAGCACGGGATTGTCAAAATCCCCATTCCAATCAAAATCATAGATTTCTCCATAGCCACTGGCTGGATCGGCACCGTCATTGACAGATGCTCTCCAAATGGCCTCTCCACGTTGCTGTGCATTTAGCATGTCGTAGCGCTGTTGTTTTTCGGAAAGAACAGAGAAGGTAGAGTTAAAGCTTACGCCCAGCTTATCTCCTCCAAGGGTCTTGTTTTTAGTGGTGACCAGAATGACACCATTGGCTGCTCTGGAACCGTAAATAGAAGAGGCGGAGGCATCTTTGAGCACTTGAATGGACTCAATGGCATCAGGACTTAGACTGGCAAATACCTCTGGACGTTTGGTGGGAACACCATCGATCACATAAAGCGGATCATTATTGCCGAGCGTGGAGACTCCGCGAATCAACACCCTGCTGCTGGCTCCTGATGGATCGCCTGATTTTTCTACATAAAGGCCCGGCACCCTTCCTTGTAAGGCTTGCATGGGGTTGCCGTTGCTCATGCTCTGCCCTTCTATGGGCGTAAGGTCCACTGCGACGATGGCTCCGGTCATATCTGATTTTTTCTGGGAGCTGTACCCCACCACGACCACTTCATCCAAGTTGGACATGTCCTGGCCAAGCACGACATCGATAGAGCTTCGATTTCCAACAGTTTCCTTGGCCGTCTGATAGCCAATAAAGGAAAATAACAATACATCTTCGGATGTTGCAGAAATGCTGTATTTTCCGTCCAGATCCGTGACGGTACCTGTTCCTGTGCCTTGCACCTGTACGGTGACGCCCGGAAGTGGATCACCACTCGCATTGTCTGTTACGGTGCCTGAGATTTCACTGTTTTGGGCCCAGCTGGGCAAGATCAGTAAAACCATGATTAGGAAATTTAATACGCTTGTTTTCATAAGGTAAATGGGTTTGTCATGTTAATGTGATTGGTTTGAATGGTTAGAAAGTTGCAATGCGATAGGGCAAAGCAGGATGAAATCATACTGTCCTGCCCATTCCAGTCTTTCTCCTTCTGTTTTTTGTCTTGATACTTGTGTCTTAATTCATGGCTGAATAGGTTGTTTTTGTTTGTGCAATTGATTTTGGAGATGTTCTAACTCCACTCCTTTGGTCTCCGGCATGATAAACCAGACAAATCCCAGTTGCAAAGTCATCATGCCCAAGAAAATCAGGAAGATTTGGGAAGGTGCTAGGTTATCGATCAATACTGCTCCAAAGAGTGTGATCATGGCAGCAGCTCCCCAGTGAACTCCCGCACCGAAGGATTGCCCCATCGCTCTGACCTTGTTGGGAAAGATTTCTGAGATAAATACCCATATCACCGCCCCTTGTCCTATACCATGCGCTGCAATGAATATCAGGATACTTGTCAGAATGAATAGCGGAGAAGCACCATCATAAAAACCGTAACTGATCAGGCCTAAACTGATGATATAGCCAATGGATCCGATGAGCATCAATTGCTTCCTGCCGGTTTTGTCGATCAGGTACATCCCGATCAAGGTGAATACTAAATTGGTGCATCCAATGAATACAGCACCCAATAGTGAGGAAGAAGTTACAAAACCTGCCTTTTCCATGATTTCGGGAGCATAATAAAGGATGAAATTGATGCCGCTGAGCTGGTTGAATACCGCGATGATGCCAGCAAGAAGCAGTGGGAGTCTGTTTTTGGCAGAGAAGAGTTTCATTTTTTTTGATCGCAGTGAATCGCACTTAATGGACCATAATATCGGGTCGATATTGCCAGTAGTGATCTTTTTAAGGACCTTTTGTGCAGCAGGTTCATCCTTTCGCTTTAAGATCAACCACCGTGGGCTTTCAGGAATGTCCAGGATAAAGGCCAGGTAAATAATTGCCGGTACTATTTCAGCGGCCAGCATCCAGCGCCAGTCATTGTGGCCTCCTACTCCTTGAAGCAAATAGTTTGAAATGTAGGCTACCAAAATCCCCATGACAATATTGATTTGGTAAAGCCCTACTTGGCGGCCTCTTTTATAGGCTTGGGAGATCTCCGATACATAAGTGGGGGCTGCAATGGAACTGGCCCCAATGGCCATTCCTCCAACAAAGCGGTAGACAGAAAATACATAGGGATCTGTTGCCAGTGCTGTGCCTACGGCAGAAACCAAAAATAGTACTCCGATCCAAAACAGGGTGTTTTTCCGACCTATAAAGTGGCATGGGATTCCGCCCAACAAGGCGCCGATCACCGTGCCCCAAAGGGCCACGGACATGATGTAAAAGCCATGGAACCAATCAGAAGTTTGCCAAAGTGCTTTAAGTGGTAGATTGGCACCCGATATTACGACGGTATCAAAACCGAATAGAAATCCGGTGAGGGATACAATAAATGCGTAATAGGTGGTCAAATTCTTCACGTTTTTTGGGTTTTACTGTTGATAATAGCGCAAGGCAACCCTAGTGAATAACTGAAGATGGCCAGGAACTATTGATCTCAATCTAGGTGCGATGAGGGGAAATAATTTTTAATCCTGTGCCAAAATTTTATAATTTCAGATGACAGGCCAAAAACGGAGGAAAAAGTTACCTGGAAGTGTATTTGAGCCCCATTTTTTTAAAAAATCAAAAGGAACGAAGTTATTTCAATATTGTCTCAAATTTTCAAAATTGTACCAATTTTTTGAAAAAGAATGAACTAGTGTCAAGTCATCGCTTAAATGACGGATAAGGCGGTAGGGGATTTTGGGCTAGATCAAGGCACAAAAAACGCTAAGGAAGTCTTTTTGTAACATAGAGATAGATCAAAAGACACACCGGATTACACGTAGGTTTAGGTCTGCCCGCCGGCAAAGGCAAGCTCGACATGGCACTAGCCCTTTTTGCATTGGTCTCTAAACTCGGAAGGAGTGGTTCCGAAATAACTTTTAAAAGCAGTCGAAAAATAAGCCGATGTGGAGAAGCCTACCTGAAAGGCGATATCTGCAATGGGGGAGTCATTTTCAGCCATTAAGCGTTTGGCTTTTTTCATGCGTACCCGGTTGATATAATCGTTTACACTATATCCTAGCATCGCTTTTACTTTCCGGTACAGTTGTCCGCGAGAAAGCCCCATTTCTTCACAAATAGTATTCACTCCAAACTGCGGATTGCTGATGTGTTGTTCTATGATTGCATTGAAGGAATTGATGAATTTTTTATCGGTAGCGATTCCCGGGGATTTGGATTTTTCTATGGGGAGTTCATGGAGGTAATGCTCCCTTAATTTCTGCCTGTTGGCGAGTAGTGTTTTGATGCGCTCAAGCAGTAATGTAAAGCTGAAAGGTTTGGAAATATAGTCATCCACACCAAGTTTGATTCCTTCAATCCGTTCGTCCAGGGTACTTTTTGCGGTAATGACAATTATAGGGATATGGGATGTCCGAATGTCATCCTTGAGCTTTTTGATGATGTCAAAACCATTTCCTTGCTTAAGCATCAGGTCGCAAGTGATCAGGTCAGGAAGCTTGTCAAGTGCCTTGGCAATACCCACTTCAAAATTCTCCGCCTCCAGGATATTGTAATGAGTAGATAGTTGCTGGCAGAGGTACTGCCTTATCTCCTGATCGTCTTCTATGATCAAGAGCGTCTGCTCCTTGTCTTCCTTTGTACTGCTGGGCATGTTGGGAGCGACCTCTTCCAAAAAGCCAATGCTTTCTTCTGAGAAATACTGGGTAGCGGTGCCTTTTAGTACTTCCGTTTCGTTGAAATGAGCTTTTCCCATTTGTAAGGTCACCTCAAAGGAAGTGCCTATGCCGGGTGTGCTTTCCAGGTGGATCTCACCATGATGTAGTTCGATAAGTTCTTTTGAGAGTGCCAGGCCAATACCGCTACCGGTGGCAGAGTAGGTCCCTCCTTGATAAAAACGATCAAAAACATGGCTGGCATCTTGCTGGGACATGCCAGTGCCTGTATCCTCTACACGGATGCACACGTTATTGGAAAGCGGTTTTTCAGTGACTTTTACGATCACACTACCTTGATCAGGGGTAAACTTGAAGGCATTTGATAGCAGATTAAACATGACTTTGTCCAGCATCATGGGATCATACCATACCTTTAGGTTACGGTTATCAGCCAATAGCCTTAGCGTGATGTCATGCTTTTGGGCAGTTTTATCGAAGGAATTTATAATGTCCTGCAGAAATGGAATGAGTTCCTGCTCCACAGCTTTTACTTTCATTTTGGCATGGTCTATTTTTCGCAAGTCCATGAGCTGGTTTACCAGTCGCAGCAAGCGCATGGTGTTTTTACGGATGAGCAAAAGATCAGGCTTAAATGGGGCAGCCTCTTTATTGGCCAATAAATCTTCTACTGGAGCCTGTATGAGGGTTAGTGGAGTACGGAATTCATGGGAGATATTGGTAAAAAAGTCAAATTTTTGTTGCGTGGCTTCTTCCGCTTTTTGAGAAAGGCTGAGCACTTTGTCTTTTTGTTGCAGGATTTCATCGTTTTTATTTTTCAGCTCTTCGTTGATTTCTTGTTTTTCACGAAGGGATTTAAACACATAGGCGAGCGAAATGATGGCCACAAAAAGCGTCAAGCCAAATCCAAAAAGAAAAGTACGCTGGTTTCTGTAGATCTCCATTTGGACATCAATGCGCTCCTTTTGTCTCGTGATATTGTCTTGCTGGTCTATGATTTTATCCGTTTGCTGCTTCATGATACGGATATTGGTAGAGTCTACCACCGCAGTTTGGAGGATGTTTTCCTTTACTATTTGCTCATCAGCGAGGATTTTATGTGCGATTTCAATCGCAATATCACCACCAGTTGGATAGAGAAAAGTGGCGTCCAATATTCCGTCAGTTACGGCTTGGATTCCTCCATAAGGACCAGGAAGAGCATCCACACCGATAAACTTCATTTGTACGATATCTAAGTTTTTGCATATTTCATGTGCGCCAATGGCCATGACATCATTATGCCCAAAGATCAAGTCAAACTCAGGGAATTCGGCAGATTCGAGGTGCTGCATCAGCCTGTTTTTGGCGGTATCTTTTTCCCATTCACCTTTGATGCTGGTAACGATTTCTATATCCGAATCCTGAAAGCCTTTCAGTAAACCTCTATGCCTTTCCTTTGCCGGAGAGCTTCCCTGTAGTCCCCATATCTCCAATACCCGTCCTTGTCCTTTCAGCAGGTTTCTGATGTACTGTCCAGCCGTATGACCCACATCATAATTGTCACCACCGACATAAGCAGTATAGAGGTTAGAACTTATCTTTCTGTCTATCACGATGACAGGAATACCACTTTGGAAAGCTTCTTCCACAATTGGAGTGATGGGTTCTGATTCATTAGGTGAAACGATCAGCAAATCAATGCCTTCATCCAAAAATTCCCTGATTTGTTTGATTTGCGTGGCATTGTCTCCTTTGGCATCTTTGATTTCCAGTGAGAGTTCAGGGTAGAAGCTAAGTTCACGATACATTTCTTGGTGCATCGCCCTTCTCCATGCATCGCCGCTTACACACTGTGAAAAACCAATTTTGTAGGTGGCATGGTCTTTTTCTGAGCTACAGGAAAAGAATACGGCTACAAGAAGTAAAACTAGTAAAAGTTGAATCTTCATAAGATGAAATTGAGGTTATTTCAATCAGTAAACAAATATGCAAAAAATGAGCAATAGGCTTTAATATTTCAAATAAAAAGGCCGCTTCCTAAGCGGCCTTTCGAATATTTTATTTAATAAAATAGCTGTTTATTTGTCCTCCTCTTCGGAGTCTTCCGTATGATCTTCCTCTTCACTTACTTCTTCTTTGATTTCTATATCCTCCTCGGAATGCTCGTCTTCGATCGTGGTTTCGTCTTCTACGGCCTCTTCTTCCTCCTCTTCATGAGTGTGGTTTTGTTGATTTTCTGCCCGGGCTTCATCCCTTCTTTGCTGATCAGCCTTCACTTCACTGACAGGCTTAAGGTGAGAAGGTGGTGGCGGTAACAATTCTTCGTCCTCACTTTCATAGGGGAAGATTTCTACGATAGGACTTTCGTTGATGTCTGGAACACGGAAGGTCACCAGCATATTGCTCAGGCTTTCGTGAATGCGCTCATAAGCCTCTTTCACATCGTGAGCCGTAACCAGCATGTATTGGGTGACCTTTTTTTCTTTTCCGCTGTCGGCATCGGCCACGACATAGGTGATCTTACACTTGTGCCACAGATCGATGTCATCATAAAAGAACACATCCACGATATTACTTTTGCTGATATTGGTCACTTGGAAATCCCCCCGGATGACACTTCCCAGCATATCATAAATCCGGGCTTCTGCTTCTGTAAATGATACCGCATCGATGAGGTATTGTTCCGTTACATTTTTAAGCAGTCCCTGCTCATTTTCTTTCGCGTACTTTACTTTACACAAAAACCAAGTTCTCATTTTTTCCTTCTTTTTGCTATTCGGAGGGCTAAGGTAACACCTAATCAATAAAGCCCAAATAGAAAATTTTAATATTTTAATAGTCTTTCAGAAGTGCATGAAAATCTTCTAGATCCCCGTAAAAATAAACCATACCATATAGGGATTTTCCAATGCCAGAAACGGCTATTTTTGCCCCGGACATGTAATCTTACTGCCTATTAAAGATCCTGTCAAAGCTTGCCCAGGGCAAACGCATTTAGGATTAATTTCGTGTAGGGCAGCTATCATCCGTGCCGCTGGCACTCCTTCTGGAGGCTGATGAGTGCTTAACGTCCTGCGGATGAATCCGCAGGTTACTAAATTTATCGTGCCGCTGGCACTTTACCACAGTTTGTACATTAGGAATAGCAGCAACCTCTCCCTGCAAATACTGAAAGAGCACGAGCATCAGTTGGTCTAAAGGACGAATAATCCACCGCACCTATCTGCCCAAGTGGGGAGAATGGTTTAGATAAGTTTATGTATATTCGTAACGCAACACTTAGCCTCGGAGAAACGAAGTATTCACTGTGAGTCCATTATTCGGCCTTTGGAGCATTCGGTTTTGGGACAGTTGATGGGGGCGTTAAGAAAATGAGTTAGCTCGGGCAGTGGACAAGCGAGATCCACTCATTTTTAGCCCATAGCAACTGGCACAAAATCAAATTAAGGCAAACGAATTCGTACTCATAAACCTAACCACTTAATGCGAAGAATGCTCCATGGCCTAGATTTTTTGCCTACTTTTTCATCAATGGAAAAAGTAGGAAAGTCCAATAAAGCATATGAAGCTAAATTCCATAGGAACGGCAGATATATTCAAATTGGAACACTTTTTTAAATGCGTTCGCCCTGAAAGCCTGCCTGACAAATTTTCAACAATCTATTAAAAAAGTGTATATTAACTTCTAAAATATACCATTTATGTGGAATAATATTGTGCATAGTTTTCCGATACTATTGCTTAAGTTACACCTGAAAAAAAACTTGGCATTGGTGGGGATTTGGGTGCTTTTGGTCCTGATTTTTTCGGATAATTTCGGTAAAGTTCTGGGGATTCCCTATTTGTTTTTGGATCCTGAGTACCTAAATAGTGTTTCATGGATGGGATTTTTTATGATGGGGATTGCGTTTGCCGTTTTTACCATGGCTTTTCATATGACCACTTATATTATGGATGCTGCCAGGTTCCAGTTTTTGGCGGCCCTATCCAGACCATTTATTCGGTTTTGTGTAAACAATAGCCTTATACCATTGGTGGTTTACCTGATCTATATCGTGAACGTGATCACCTTTCAGGTGGACAATATCAGTGAGGATGGTTGGGGAATATTTGGGTATCTTCTAGGCTTTATCGGTGGAAATTTGCTGATGTACATAATGATGTTTGGTTATTTTGCTTTGACCAATAAGGATTTTTTTGTCATGTTCACCGATAGTTTGGACAAGCAATTACGGAAAGTAAAAGTGTCCCGGGCCAATGTCATCAAACGGTACAAAGACATGAAAAAGGCCAAAGATACAGTGGATACCTACTTGGATATTGACCTGAAGTTTAAAAAAGTACGGGAAGATTTGTCCAGGTTTGAGGGGCATAAACTGCTGAAGGTGTTTGACCAAAATCACCTTAATCTGGTGATAATCGGCGTGATATTAGTCGCTATTATCCTTTTCTTGGGTTTTTTTAGAGATTATAAATTTTTACAATTCCCTGCTGCGATGAGCGTTTTGCTTATATTGTCTGTATTGACCTTGATGGTCGGTGCACTCACATTTTGGCTGAGGAGCTGGTCCACATTTGTAGTGGTATTGTTCTTTTTACTGTTGAATGCCAGTTCGAAAACCGAGTGGCTAAACCGACCTCATACGGCATTGGGGATGGATTATAAGGTGGAAAAAGCACCTTATAATTTACATAGGATGCAGTCGCTTCTCCATCCGGACACTTTGGAGAAGGACAAGAAAAAAACCTTGGAGATATTGGAAAATTGGCGTGCAAAGTTCCCAAAAGGAGAGAAGCCGAAGATGTTGCTCATTGCCTGTAGTGGAGGTGGACAGCGGGCGGCTTTGTGGACGCTGCATGTGCTGCAGCAGATGCACCTGCGGAGTGAGGGAAGGTTTATGCCCCATACTCAGCTGATTACAGGGGCTTCTGGTGGAGCGGTGGGGGCAGCTTTCTTTAGGGAATTGTACCTGCGGTGTCAAGATGATCCTTCTATACACCTTGCGGATCAAAAGTATCTTAGGCAGATTTCTTCTGATAACCTTAACCCCATTATTTTTACGTTGATGGTCAATGACCTGCTGATCCGAAACCAGTATGTGAAATACAATGGGAGGTATTATTTACAGGATAGGGGGTATGCTTTTGAAAACCAGTTGAATATCAATACCGGTAAAGTGCTCGACAAGCCGCTTCATGCTTATGCTGAGCCTGAGTATCGGTCAAAGATCCCGATGATGCCCGTGGCGCCGCTGATTGTAAATGACGGACGTAAACTGTACATTTCTCCTCATCATGTGAGCTATATGTGTGTGTCCGAAGATCCCAATTTGGCAATAGATGAAAAAAGCCAAGCCATTGATTTTTTGAGGTTTTACGATCAGCAAGGAGGGAATGACTTGCGGTTTATTAGTGCACTGCGGATGGGGGCTACTTTTCCTTTTATAACACCCAATATCCAACTCCCTTCTGATCCCCAAATGGAAATTATGGATTCTGGATTGTCCGATAATTTTGGGGTGAAGGACGCCTTGAGATTTATCAGTGTTTTTGAAGATTGGATGGAAGCGAACACCTCTGGGGTAGTCCTAGTGACGATAAGGGATTCTGAGAAAAACCTGGAAATCGAAAATAAGACCCCGCCTACGATCTTACAAAAGCTGATCACGCCCTTGAAAAATATTTATATAAACTGGGATAATGTGCAGACCATCAATAATGAAACGATGTTTAACTACATGAAATCTAACGTGGGGTTTGAGCTGGACCGAATAGAGTTTGAGTATTCGACGAAGGATTTTCTAGAACGGCACGGCCCTACCAACGCTTCGGGGGAGATAGATAACAAAGAACTGGATGTTCAGCGCGCCTCCCTCAACTGGCGGCTGACAGCAAGGGAAAAGCGCGATATTTTGGATTGTATCGGAAGCCTGCAGAACCAACGATCCCTTGATCGCCTTTCGCAACTATTTTCCCAGCATTGATAAAATCAGTTGGGATTTATCTTTTCAGAAAGGGGACAATTATGGATTTATTGGCTACCAGTGCCTGTTTTTCCTTAAGTCAATCCTTTTCTCCAATGGCTTTTTCGAATTCACTGAGTCCATCAGGTTTCCCCACTACATATACGATATCTCCGAATTTCAATTTTGTATCTCCATCAATATGGGAGGTAGTTTGGCCTTCGCGTTTTAGCGCCACCAAGTTGACACCAAGGGTTTCGCGCAGGTTAACTTTCTTGAGAGGTTTATTGATGTATGAGCCGCTGTCCCTGTCCACTTTTAGCGAGACGAAATTGATTTCGGGAAGATCGATGTTCAGCCTGTCACGGCCTCTATTCTGGGTAGCACGAAACATCTCATAATTGTGCGACCTTACTTCTTCGGTAAAATCTTCGATATCATCTTTGGCGATAAGGTACTTGTTCAGCACCCGCGTAAAAATCTCAATGGAGGTTTCGAATTCCTCCGGAATTACTTCATTAGCACCCATGGAGAGGTTTGCGGCAATCTCGTTGACATATCGGGTGCGGACGATGATGGAGGCATTTTGGGTGAGGAGCCTGATGGCCGTGATGATGCTTTTGGTGGCGTCTGAATTGGAAATGGCAATCACCACTACGCGTGACAAATGGATATTCACGTGCTTGAGCACCATTTCATTAGAGGCATCACCATAAATGATGGGCTCTCCTTTTTCTCCTTCCGTCCGTACGGTTTCAGGATTCATTTCAATTATGGCATAAGGGATTTTTGCCCTTTTGGCAGCTTTGGAAAGGTTTCGGCCATTTAAGCCATAGCCGATGATGACCAGGTGGTCGGACATTTCTTCCCCCTCCATGTTGGCCATGGAGATATTGCCAGTGGGAGTGGTGAGGTGCGTTTTTAATCTTTGCGGGAGCGGAGCATCCAGCATTTTAAAGGCCAGTTTTTCCCTGTTTTTGAGGACAAAGGGGGTGATGGCCATGGTCAAAATAGATACGGCCAAGAAATATTGGTAGTGGGTTTGGTCAATCAGGCCAATTTCTACCCCTTCTTGTGCCAGCAATAGGGAAAATTCACCGATTTGGAAAATGGAAAAGCCTACAATAAAGGCTTCCTTAAAATCAATGCCTATAGAGCGTACAGCGATGACGGTCATGGTGAATTTAAAAACCAATACCAGCAACAGTATGCCCAGGATGATTTCAATATGTGAGAAAAGAAAGGTAACGTCAAATAACATGCCCACCGATACGAAGAAAAAGCTGAGAAAAATTTCCCTAAAGGGGAGGATCTTTCCAGTAGCATGATGGCTGTACTCTGATTCGCTGATGATCAATCCGGCCAAAAAAGCTCCCAAGCCTAGCGAAAGTCCCATTAGTGAGGTGAGAAAGGCTACGCTGAAACAAATCACGATAATGCTCAAGAGAAAAAGCTCTTCGTTTCTGGTTTTGGCCACCCAAAAGAGCAATTGCGGAATCAGGTATTTGGCAGATAGGATGGTGAAAAGTATTACCAATCCACCTTTAATTGCCATAAAAAACAGTGAAAGCAACACATTGTCCGATTCGCCGGCCAGCATAGGTGTAAACAGCATCATCGGTACAATAATGATGTCTTGGAAAATTAAAATGGCTAAAATGGTTTTGCCCGAGAGGTTGTTTACCTGCCCCGTTTCCTGAAGGAGCTTTAGGACTATGGCCGTACTGCTTAATGCCAGCAAAAAGCCAAAGAAAACGGCAACATTCCAATCAAATCCGAAGAAATAGGCCGTAATAGTAGCGGTCAATATGGTGAGAGCCACCTGAAGGGAGCCGCCTATAAAGACAGCCTTTTTAATAGACATCAGGCTTTTTAGCGAAAACTCCATGCCGATGACAAAGAGCAGTAGGATGATGCCTATTTCACTGAGCACATCTACTGTTGCGGATGCATTCACCAAGGATAGTCCATATGGGCCGGCAATGGTACCTGTCAGTAAAAAACCAATGATGGTGGGGATTTTCAGCCGTGTAAACAGCATGATTACCAAAGTCGCCAATCCGAAGATGATGACTATTTCAGGTAGCATGGGGATTTCTGCCGAAGCTAGTAATGTCGTAATCATATATAATCGATGAGGTAATTAAAAAGCTTTTTTAAAAATACAATAACAATATTGATTTCCACTGCTTAAATTAAAAATTGCTTTCAATAAGAAAAGCCAAACTGTTTGTAAATAAAGTGCATCAACCAAGCTGGGCCGATCAACAGAAATTGGATGTCCTTTAAGAACGAAGGTTTTTTCCCTTCTATTTTATGACCTAAGAACTGTAGTACCCATGAAAAGAAAAATATGATCAAACACACTGTCCACAGCGGAATAGGAACGACAATGGTAATAAAATTGGCCAGGAACAAGCAAAGGGCAGAAAACAGGAACATTCCCAGGGCCAAGGGCGGGGATAGGGAGTAATAATAGAACAAGACGACGATCAAAACGATCGTGGCCCAATTGGCAAAGGAACCCATATGATCCTGTAGAAAGCTGATGGGGCCTGCAGGGATACTGTATATAAGTCCTACCACGCTAAAGAATATTGCAGGAACACAAAACCAATGAATCATTTTATTGGTCTGATTTTGATGGCTTACCCCATATTCTTCTAATAATTGGTCAATTTTTCTTATGTTAGTTTGCTCCATGGTCTATTGGGATATAAAACAATCGTATTCCAGATCAATAATTTAATAATTCTTCATGTAAAAGGCACAAAATTAGAGAAATATGTTAAGCTATTGGGAGAAGAAGAACCTTATTCAATATGATTTGATAATTGTGGGGGCTGGTTTTGTGGGATTGTCCACGGCCATTCACTACAAGGAAAAATACCCGGGAAGATCAGTATTGGTATTGGAAAGGGGCGTGTTTCCCAGTGGTGCCAGCACCAGAAATGCAGGATTTGCCTGTTTTGGCAGTTTGAGCGAGATCGCAGAGGATTTAGAAAATTTCCAGGAAGATGAAGTTTTTGAGTTGGTGACCAAAAGAAGGATGGGGATCAAAAATATCAGGAGTGTTTTTGGCGATGAAGCCATAGATTATAGCTCATGTGGTGGCTTTGACCTGATCAGAGAGCAAGAAGCGCATTATATGGAGAAGGTCGATACCATCAATGCCCTGCTCAGCCCTGTTTTTGGTACCAATGTCTTTGAAGAAGTGTCGGATCGTAAGGCCTATGGCTTTTCGGATAATATCCTTCATTTGGTTAAGAATAAGTTTGAGGGGCAGCTGGATCCTGCCAAATATATTCAATGTCTCTGGAAGCGATGTCGGGAAATGAACATTCAGATCCTGACAGGCGCGGAGGTGAAAAAGTTGGATGAGCAAAATTGCAGGGCCTATGTGCATTCTTTTTACGACGAGGAAATCGCTTTTCAGAGTAGGATCATGGCCCTATGCTCCAATGCTTTCATTGGCCAACTACTGGAGGGAGAGGATGTGAATATCCGTCCTGGAAGGGGGATGATCATGGTCAGCGACCCGATAAAGGACATGGCCCTAAAAGGAACTTTTCATATGGAAAAGGGCTATGTTTATTTTAGGAATGTGGATGGACGGCTTTTGGTAGGGGGAGGCAGGAATATCTCCGAACAGGATGAAATTACCACCGAAAGGGGCATCAACGAGGAGATCAAAGCCTACCTTCAGGAAATTACCGAAAATACGATTTTGCCCAATAGAATTATTTCGTGGGATATGGAGTGGTCAGGAACCATGGCTTTTGGGGATTCCAAAAAACCCATTATTCGTCAGATTTCTCCGCGAGTGGCGGTAGGCGTTCGCCTTGGAGGCATGGGAGTGGCATTGGGTTGGGAAACCGGAAAAGAGTTAGCTAGTTTACTCAGTGACTGAATAAATGATAATTTTTGCTAAT
The DNA here is from genome assembly GCF_005281475.1 of Echinicola rosea. Classification (NCBI taxonomy): domain Bacteria; kingdom Pseudomonadati; phylum Bacteroidota; class Cytophagia; order Cytophagales; family Cyclobacteriaceae; genus Echinicola; species Echinicola rosea. The sequence goes on from NZ_CP040106.1 coordinate 3,316,009, forward strand.
TTTAGAGTTCCTAATAGAAAGATAGGATTAAACAGAAAACCTTGTTTTCTTTAAAATCGCCTTTCTGTTTAGTTTGGGGCAGTATCATATAGCTCCAGTTTGGCAGGTTCCGACCTGGTTGCTTAGCTAGCTTACCATAAGGAGCGCAGTCCAAAATCAAGTGTAATGAACTGAGTGGGAGATTTATGGGAGTATTAATCCCCTTATGATTTGGCTCTATAAAGCCGTAAACTTTATTGTAAATTCACATCAATGACGAAACCTCAACAAAAAGCAAGCCTAGGGGAGGCAATGATTCCCATATTATTTCTTATTATTTTATTGGTCATTAACATCCGGGTGTTTGGAACCGATAGCTTGTCCGGTTCGAATCAGATGGTGTTGATTCTTTCCTCCAGTGTGGCATCGTTGATCGCAATATTTCGGTTAAAGATGAGTTGGGAAACCCTCCAAAAGGGAATTGTAAACAGCATTGGAGCGGCGATGCCTTCGATCCTGATTTTGTTGTTGATTGGCGCATTGGCGGGGACTTGGTTACTGAGCGGGATTGTTCCAGCGATGATTTATTATGGGTTAAAGATCCTTAGCCCAGGGATATTCTTGTTGGCAGCTTGTGTGGTAAGTGCAATTGTTTCCATCGCCACAGGTAGCAGTTGGACCACAGTGGCGACAGTGGGAGTAGCCTTGTTGGGAATAGGAAGAGCCTTGGGCTTCGAAGAAGGGGTGATTGCTGGAGCGATCATCTCAGGAGCTTATTTTGGGGATAAAATGTCGCCGCTTTCAGATACGACTAATCTCGCGCCAGCAATGGCAGGGACGGACCTGTTTACCCATATCCGGCACATGACCAAAACGACGGTTCCTTCCATTTTGATAACATTGATCATTTTGGGAATACTAGGTTTTACCATAGATGTGAGTGGTTCAGTAGAGCAAGTAAAAGGGATTTCCGAAGTCATCTCAGATAAGTTTAACATCACAGGCTGGTTGTTTTTAGTCCCGGCATTGGTATTGGGCATGATCATCAAGAAGGTGCCAGCAGTACCCGCCTTGCTTGCAGGAGCATTGCTGGGGGGCGTTTTTGCGGTGGTTTTCCAGCCACAGATCATTGAAGGTATTGCTGGGGAACCTGGAGCCAGCTATACCTATCAGTCGTTTAAGGCTGTGATGATGTCGCTATATGGAGATATAAGTATTTCCACCTCCAATGCGATGGTAAACGAACTGCTTTCCACCGGCGGCATGGCTGGGATGTTGTTCACCATTTGGCTGATCATCTCGGCCATGATATTTGGCGGGGTGATGGAAGAAAGCGGAATGCTGCTAGTGATCGCTGAGGCGGTCATTAGAAAGGTGCATTCCTTGGGCTCATTGATTGCTTCGACCGCTGCGACTTGTGTATTCTTTAACCTCACGACTTCAGATCAATATTTGGCCATATTAGTACCGGGGAGAATGTATGCAGATATTTATAAGAAAAGAGGACTTAAAGGAGAAAACCTTAGCCGGACATTGGAAGATAGTGCTACGGTAACTTCCGTGTTGGTGCCATGGAATACTTGTGGAGCCACACAAGCTTCTGTGCTTGGAGTGGCCACTTTGACATATGCTCCTTATTGTTTTTTTAATATCATCAGTCCATTTATGACTGTCTTGTACGGATACCTTAAGCTTGGTATCAATTATTATTCGGAAGAAGAAATGAGAGAAATCCAAAAAGAACTGGCCGTATGATTCCATATAAAATTAGTAAAGACGAAGTCAATGAACTTCCCTTGGGGCATTTTGAAGGAGAGATTGTGTTGATTGAGGATGAGAATCTGATTCCTGAGGCAGTAGAAGAGTTAAGGAAGTATTCAAAGATCGGATTTGATACCGAAACAAGGCCTTCTTTTAGGAAGGGAGTGCACCATGATGTTTCGCTATTGCAGCTATCTACTCCAGACAAAGCCTTTTTGTTTCGGCTAAACCACGTGGGCTTTCCCAGCTCAGTCAGGAGTATTTTGGAAGATCCCAACCGGGTGAAAATCGGTGCAGCTGTTCGCGATGATATCAAGGCACTTAAAAAATTGGAACCTTCTTTTAGCCAAGCGAGTTTCTTTGACCTAAATGAAGAGCTGAAGAAAGTAGGTTTTCACAATGTAGGTGTCAGGAACTTGAGCGCAATGGTACTCAATATCCGTATATCCAAGTCCGAGCAAGTGTCCAACTGGGAGGCTGAGGAGTTGACGCCAAAACAGCAATTGTATGCCGCTACAGATGCTTGGGCCTGCTTGGAGGTTTTTAATGCACTCTACCAAAAAGGCTATCTGGACGACTTGTTTTCTAACCAGACTTCTTGAAAGAAGAAATCTCCTCAAGTTGGGCGGTGACCTCTCCCCACAGCTTCTCTCTAATGCTAAGTGTCATGCTACAGGTATTGTCAAAATCCTGCTTGATAATTTGAAGATCATAGTCTTTTATCAGGCGCATGACATCGTTCATGTCCAGGTAATCAAATCGAAAACGGATCTTTTTGGTGACGACGGCGGTGATGATTTCATTTGCTGAGATGGCCTCGGCGGCGGCAGTTTTATAGGCCGTGATAAGTCCACCTACACCAAGTTTGGTTCCTCCAAAATAGCGCACTACCACAATCAATACATTACTGAGTTCGTGTGAGCGTATCTGTCCTAGAATGGGGTCACCAGCAGAGTGATTGGGCTCTCCATCATCATTGGCACGGAATTGGGATTGGTCTCGGCCAAGCATATAGGCATAGCAATGGTGACGGGCATCGTAGTACTTTTTTTTCAAGGCCTCTAATCTTTCCTTGATTTCATCTTCATCCTGAACGGGATAAGCAAAAGCCAAAAATTTACTTCCTTTTTCTTTATACAAACCCTCTGAATCGGACTTTAAGGTCAAAAAGGTATCTTCCATTTTCTTTGTCGGTTTAATGCTACGCCTTAGGTGCTGCCAAAAGTAAAAGCTACAGGATGGAAAGACAAAAATGAACAGGTATTTTGGTACGTAATGTTAAGTTTAGGCTATTATTTGTTTAATTCTTGGAGGTAACCCGCATAGTGCAGTAGGTTTTTGATTAAATTAGCCCATACAGTAAGTTGATATCCACAAATCAGTAACGTACCGCCCATGACCAAACCCTACATTTTTCATCTTGGAGAAACGAAAAATTCATCCGGAAAATTGAATTTTTGGGAGCGAAGCCAGCTGCCATTTGAAGTGAGAAGGGCTTTTTGGATTACGGAAGTTCCTGAGGGAGGAGTCCGGGGAGTCCATGCCCACAAGGTGGATAACCAGATTACAGTTTGTCTCCAGGGGAGTGTCAAGGTAACCTTGGAGGATTTGGAAGACAACCAATATGAATATATCCTTAAAGATAGCGGGGAAGCACTTTATTTACCGCGGTTGGTTTGGTCTACGTTTACCTTTACTGCAAATAGCGTGCTTTTGGTACTGTCAGAAAGCGATTTTGACGAAGCGGATTATATAAGAAATAAAGAGGAATTTGATAAGCTTAAAGATGGAGATAACGAAAAACTATGATTTCGTATTACAGGAAAATCCCCCGACAGATCACCCTTATTTTTTGCATGACTATTTGGTAGGAGAAGGGGAGCGTTATGTTTGTGCCAAGTTGCTGAAAAAGCAGAAGGTGAGGGCATTGATCTATGTCGTATTGAAGGCTGATGGTACCGCGATATCCCTTAATCATGCACCATTTGGTGGTTTTTGGACAGAGAAAAGGATTTCTTCTGATAGTTTGCAATACCTTGTTACCGAACTTATCTTGGCGCTACGGGATCTTGGAGCGAATAGTTTCCGAATCGTCCAACCTCCCGGGATCTATGGTGATAATAATCCGTTGGTGCATTATATTTTAAAGTGTCAGGGGTTTCAGCTGGATGGGATTTTATTGCATCACTTTTTGGAGGACAAGAAGTTTATCAAGGGATTTATCCATGCCAAAATTTCCAAGCACAAAAAAAAGATCAAGAAGCTCCATTTTACAGTAGCAACAGGAAATATCAAGACCTTTAATTTTCTAAAAGACATCAAGCAATGGCGTTCGCAAAGGAGCCATGAATATAATGTCCAGGAAGAAAAACTCATTCAGCAAGTCAGTGCTTATGCAGACCGCTATTTTTTGGTGTCGATCTATCATGGGGAACAGGCCGCAGCGCACGCACTTTGTGTAAAATTGACCCCGAATAGCCTATATTATTATCTGCCGGCAATCAACCCTTCCTTGCAGCAGGCTTACACCGGTGAGGGCTTGCTATTTGAAGTGATCCGTCTGGGAGAATCCTTGGGCGTGGATTTTATTGATTTGGGGTCTTCGGATCTGGATGGTCAGCCCAACCATAGCCTGATTCGCTACAAAATGAAAAATGCCAATAATACAGCTAACAAGCTCATTTGGAATTTAAAGCTATAGAATGGTATCTCCTCTAGTCAGTGTAGTTGTCATATGCCACAATCAAGGTGATTACATTCTTGATGCGCTCAATAGCGTTTTGCGGCAGGATTATCCTGTATTGGAGATCATTGTTGTGGATAATGGCAGCAAAGATGATAGCGTAGATAAAATAAAAACCTGGTTATGGATGAATGATCAAGAGCGGGCGGTCAAGACGTTTGTCTATGAGCAGCCCGTTAATTACTGCGAGGCGTTTAATGAGGCCTTGGTATCCACACAAGGCGATTATGTCATTGACTTGTCTGGTGATGATGTGTTGGGGAAGGAGCATATCAGTAAATCGGTTCAGACGCTCAGAGAACATCCTGAAGCGGCCCTTTGCTCCAGTAATGCCAATTTGGTAAATGAGAATGGAACGCAAATCGATACGTTTTTTCCCGTAAGCCAGCAAGGGGAAATCCTGGGGAAAGTGCCTCAAGGAGACGTGTATGAGCGAGTGATCATGCGGTATTGTGTCTGCACCCCTACGGTCGTTTTTGATGCGTTTAAATTGAAGCGGATCGGGGGATATAACGAAGGGTTGGTCTATGAAGATTTTGATATTTTGACGCGACTTGCCCGTAAATATCCGTTTGCTTTTAGCGGTCACCTGGGGGTGAATAAACGGATCCATAGAGGTTCCTTTTCTCGTCAGCAGTACCGGACCAGGTCTTCAGAAATGCTGGTCTCTACCGTTGAGGTATGTAAGAATATAGCCATAATGAACAGAACGGCATCTGAGCGAAAGGCCTTGATCTACAGATGTATGCATGAAGCTAAGCATGCCTTGGGATCTGCTAACTTTGAGGCTGCTGGCGAATTGCTCCATCTAGCCGAAAGCCTTGGTGCTTCAGGGTTGGCTATAAAGCTTTTTAGGCTTTGGCATGGGATGAAGCTGGATGTTTCTATTTTATATGAAAAGTTAAGGAGGTGAGGATTACCCCACCACCACTTCAATGATATTGTCGGTGTCAAAATATTTTTTGCCCGATTCCATTACCTCTTCTGGAGTAAAGGTCTTAAAAAACTGGAGTTGGGCTTCGTAGAAATCATAGTCTAGACCGGCATAGTGGATGGCCTTAAACCTATTGATCAGATCAAAGGCATTACTGAAACTGGACAGGAAATGACCTGCCATAAAGTTTCGCACGATTTCCAGTTCATCTGGGCAGACAGGGAGGGTTTTTAGTTTTTCTATTTCAGAATAGACCTCCCTGATTACTTCGTCGGCATGGCCTTTCTGGACATCTGCCATGACCACCCAATAATCGGATTTTTCCAAGCTTCCGATCGAGCTGTAGATGCCATAGGTATAGCCTTTGTCTTCCCGGATATTTTTGATAAGCCGACTGCCAAAATAACCTCCCAAAATGGTGTTGAAGACCGTCAGCGCATGATAGTCTGGATGGGTTTTGGGGATAAGGTGTTGGCCAAGGCGGATACTGGATTGTACCGCTTTGTCCTTTTCCTCGGTAAGCCGCTTTTCCGGCCAGAGGATAAACTCATCAGGTTTCTTATGACTTTCATGGATAGTGAGGTCTTCAAAAGCCTCCATGATGCGTGTGATTTCCAAATCATTCAAGTTGCCGATAACGAACAGTTCTGGACTGATCAGAAATTTCTCCTGGTAGTAATCGACCAGTTTTTCCTTCGTTACCGCATTTACATGGCGCTCCTCAGAGATAAACCCAAAGGGGTGCGAAGGGCCAAATAGCGCCTTTCGGTAAAGCTGGTTTGCCCGGGCACCATTTTGCTCTTGCTGCATGGCGATGGTCAGGGCTTTTTGGGATTTTCGCTTTAATAGTTCCTTTTCGGGGAAAACTGCCTCTGTCAGCAATGACCTGAACACTGGTAAAACACTTAAAAAGTGCTTTTTTGTGCTCAATAACGAAACTCCTTGCTGCTCGAAGGTCGAAATCGTATCCACTTCCGAGGCATAATGGTCAAAGAAATTATCCAACCCTGGTGAGCTCATGGTCTTGGTGCCCTCCAAGAGCATGTTCAAGGTGAAAAAAGGGACTAGCCCATCTTCTTCTGGTAGCAGCTGCTTATTGGATTCGGTGATGATCTCCAGCTTGATCGCATCGATCGCTGGCGTAGGAATAAAATACAAAGGGACTCCATTTTTTAGAGTCCGCTTGATAGGTCTTGTCAATTCTATCGATTCCGGGATGTTGAAATCCGGAGCTTTTGAGCGATCCAGTACTGTCATTACTTAGGGATATTATAGGCCAAGGAAAATCTCAAGGTTTCGGCCAACGGGTGATTTTGTTTTTGGGGCACCAGGTAAGAGAAGTCAAAGCCCAAACGCTTGAGGTCAAATCCTACGCCCATGGTGAAATATTGCCTTCCACCTTTATGCTTGTTTTCATAGAAATAACCTGTCCGCAGCGCAAACTTTTCCGCGTATTCGTACTCCACACCAAAAGAAATCATCAGTTCCTGCATTTCTTCACTGAAGCCATCAGGAGCATCGGCAAAGGAACCGAACATGGCGCTAAGGAGTGGGCGATCTGGGTCTTTGCCTTGTTCTATTTCTGGGTTTCCATTGGCATCTATAATTAACGAACCATCCTCATTGGTCGCATAGATCGGAGGGGTAGGGACCATCAATTTGTTGAAGTCAAGGGCGAAGGTCAGGTTATTGTTTTCGTCCAGGGCAGTTTCCAGTGCTGTTCCTATCCGTAGGTTGGTCGGGAGGTAATCGGCATCATCAGGATTATTATAGGTGAGTTTAGGGCCTATATTGCTGATATTGGCTCCCCACGACCAGTATGCTTCTTTATTGCTGAACAGCACTTCTTTGCGTTGGTAAACGCCCACATCCACACCTACACTGACGCCTGGTTTGCTGTCTCCGCTGCCATTGGAGGAAATGTTTCCTGCAATATTCGAATGGATAAACCGGGCGGAAATACCCAGGCTAAGCGTCTCGGAGAGTTTTCTGGAATAATTCGTGCCAATGGCAATATCCCTAGGATTGAACTGACCGATGGACTGTCCTTGGCCATTGGTCAGTTGGATATCGCCCATGTTAAAATACCGCAAGTCCACTCCCAGTGTGGACATCTCATCGATCCGCATATAGCCGGTAAGGTAGCTCAGGGACATGTCCGGAACCAATTTTCCCAACCAAGGGGAATAGGATAGTGCAAACCCCATTTCATCTTCCGCAAAGGCCAGCTTGGCGGCATTCCAATGGATTGAATTGGCATCAGGAGTGGTGGCTACACCTGCATCTCCCATGGCCGAATGCCTACTATCAGGGGCAAAATTCAAAAAGGGTACAGCTGTAATGATTACCCTACGGCCTTGGTCTTGTCCAGAAACTCGCACCGAATTTTGGGCTTCCGCCGAAAGAGCAGTAAAGGTAAATGCAGTTAAAAAAGTAAGCGCTTTTAAATAATCACTTGATTTCTTCATTGAATATTTATTTTTCCAATTGCCTGGTCCGAGGTTCCGTCCCTTTCGCTTGTTAGCTGTAATTCGTAAATATAAGTTCCTTTTGCGGGAATTTTTATCATGTCTCTTAAAAAAATCCATTCGATATCGGTGATTTCTGTACTTGCTTTTGGATAACGTTTTTCCTTTGAAAATATTTCCTGTCCCAATAAATTAAAGATGTTCAACTTAAAAATTATACTTTCATTAGGTCGATTATGTTTTATTTTAAAATAACTGATGTCATTTGTAGGATTTGGATAATTTATAAATTCTAAAATTCTTATTTTTTTACTTCCCCGGACTTCTATCTCCAAGATTTGGGTGCTGCGGTTCCCGAAATTATCAAAAGCGGTTAATTCCAGCGTATTCACTCCTTCTTCCAATCCATCAAGGGGCATTTCGATGATGCCAGTGGTGTATTTGCTGTGAATGGCACGATAATAATCATTGAGGATCATGGGGGGGTGGCCATTGACCTGAAGGCTGATGTCCTGACCTTTTCCTGAAACGGTCTGGATGCCGCTTTTATCGTCCAAAGCAGCGATGAATGTGACCCGGTTAGAAGAAATGACGTCATTGTTTTTTATGGTATCATTGGCAAATAAGCGAATGATGGGGCCTTCTTGATCGGATTGGCCATCAGGAGGAGCCTGGCCTAAGGGGATGGAAGTGGCCTGCATGGCTTCGAAGGTATTGGAGCTGGAAGAAGCAAAAGCCCTTATGGTTCCATTGGAGAGGCTGCTGTTGGGGTTGATGAAAAGCTCTGCCATAAAATGGCCATTCTTGACATTTCCTGTTACTCGGTAGAGGATATTGTTTGGGTCTTGATAGGTAGCGGGAGGCCCTTCGTCACCATTGGTCTCTGAGATGGAGGGTGGTCCCAAGATCTCTACTATAAATGTCCCCTCAAAATTATCGACTGGAATTCTGGTGACAGGATCAAGGATACTGCCGCTGATGGTGGATTTTTGATGGGTAAATAGCGTGTCGCTGGGGATTCCGTCAGGGGATGACAGCTGGAAGTCCACGGTCAATTCTGGCCGGGCCAACCGGAGACTGGGATCGCCAAGGAGCGAGAAGTTCCGGTTATAGGGGCCGTTGAGGCTATTGTTTTTTGTAACCTTAAAGATGTCTCCTAGCTGAAGTCCTTTTCCCATATCATTTTCCTGAATGGCCCTGATGAATGCTTTGTTCAATTCAAAGTTGATGCTGCTAAACACCGGTCTTCCTGTGGTCAGCAGGGCAATGGCACCTTTGTTTTTGGCCATCAACAGTTCTTCAGCTCCTGACCTTAAATAGGGGCTGTCATGTCGGCCAAAGGCACAGGTGGCGGTAACGATCAGTGGGAAATGGTTGGTTTCAGGCCAGTCCTGAAGGTCACTTGTTTGGAAGATTCTTTCAGCTGTAAGCGTGTTTTCATTGCCGTGACCAATATAATTAACGAGCAATGCTCCCTCTTCTAGCCGCTTGGACAGCGCTGCTTTTGCTTTTGGAGAAGACTGGGAGCCCTTATCTTTGATTTGCTCGAATGCATCCAAGTAGAGCTTTTGGACTTCATATGCCGGGCTTTCATGTGAAATAGTAGAAGCGTGGTTCTCGCTGTGGCCAAGGTGGATGTTTTGATCTCCATCATCGGCCACAAAAAGAAGTTGCCTTTTCCATTTACCAAGCTGTGCAGAAGGGGTTTCGTATTGGATGATTTTTTCTACGACATTCCGGGCTTCCTGGAAGTTGATTACCGGGATACGTCCCACCCCAATGGAAAGCGGAAGGTCTCCTTGCGCTGTTTCTTGCCATTCCCCTTGCCCAAATTCCAAAAAACCAAAATAGTCATCCGAGCTGAAGGATGTCAATGGATGGAGACTGTTTCGGCTGCAGTAAGTGGGGACGAGGTTAGGGCGACCCGAGCTGATGTTTTTATAGTCAAAAGTGCCTTTTCCAAAAAGCAGTACGTTTTGAAGGGTTTTGTGCAGGTGGTATTGGTCGGCCAGAAAATTACGGATGGCGGTAACATCCCTGGTGCCATAATTATAACAGTCGTATATTTCCTGTGTCGTAACCACCACTGTGCTGATCCCGATGCTTCGCTTAAAATCCGCTAATTTATTGGCTTGAAACATGAGTGATGGTGCCGTAATGATTACCAAGGCTGCTGGATCGATCTGCCGGAGGTTTAGGGTTACCTTGCGGAGATCCTTGATGACGGCTGATGCACTGGTCTGTGCAATGGCGACACGGTGAAGTGGTGCCAGCATGGCTTTGCCATTTTTTGGAAGTAGGGCGGATGGTTGGTCGAAGCGCGAAACATCCCAGTAGAGTTTGTCTTCCTCCACTCCGATTGCAACAGGTTCCTGTGGATGAAGGTTTATATAAATGCCTTTTTGGATTTGATCGGCATTATTTGGAAGTCCTAACAGGAAATAATCCAAGAATGCTACGGCATTTGGATCGCTGCTCTCCAGTTCAATATTAAACTGCGTGGGGTTGCCCAAGTCAGTGTGTCCGGTAAATCCTGTTACGGATTTTTCCCGTCCTTTTAATCCATAGGTGGATTGGGAAATGGGAGAAATAGAGGTGGTGAAAAATTCATGCTGATGGCTTCTGAGCTTTAGTTCAGCAGTACTGGTGGATTGTGCCATGAGATTGGCTTGGTAAAAAATGGGGCCATCATGGTAGGCCTCCACGTGGATGTTAAAAGAAGCGATTCCACCAGCCCGAAGCCTATTTCCGTACCATTTTCTACCGGAAGAAAGGAGGTTCAGTTCTTCTTTTTTATAAGGATAGAGCGAGTAAAGTAGCACATTTCCTGATGGGGAATTAGTATGGGGAGGTGGTTCTTGGCTGGTTTTAATGCGCTTGGGAGTCGGTACATTGGTTTTGATGAGGTAATAGGCGGTGTCAGTATAGGTGTGATGGATGTATTGTAAACTATCGCCTTCCATGGAAAATTGATGAGGCCCTTCCAGGTAAACATACAGACGATTGTCTTTTAGAAGGGAAGGGAGTTCATGAAGTTGGAAAGCCCCTTCTTCCAACTTTTGCGGTAGGATACCATTGGAGCCATAAAAGGCAATTTTATCCAAGGGAGTATCCTTTAGCTGTGGTAGCTCTGCTGTGGATAGCTGGTAGATGCCGGATTGGGTGACCGGAAATTTGTAGTAAGTTGACTGGGCAAATAATGGATCACCTGTACTGAAAAGAGCCAAATATACCAATAGGGTGTATTTCAGTATGTCAGGAATCAGGTTCATAAGGAGGTAAGCCTGCTTTCTACTAAAGAAAGCAAGATATAGCTGATGATGATTAAGGGTATTCCTGCCAATCCCAGCCATAAGACGCTTACTGCTCCGATCGCAGTGACCAAATATCGAAACACATTATCCGTCAATCGAAAGTTTTTGAATTTCAAGGCAATCAGGGGCAGCTCCGCGGTCAGGAGCAAGGCCATGATCAGCGTCAGTCCCAAGAGGAAATAACTGTTTTGCACCAAAGAATCTGCCCAAGTAAATCGTTCGGCAAGAAAAGGCAAGGTACAGATCAATAGTGCATTGGCAGGAGTGGGTACACCGATAAACCGATCAGATTGCCGTGTGTCAATATTGAATTTCGCCAAACGCATGGCAGACTGAATACCGATCAGAAATGCGATAAAAGGAACATATCCTGATGGAAAAGGGATTTTTAACAGCTGAAAAAGCACAAATGATGGTAGTACGCCAAAGGTCACCATGTCCGCGAGTGAATCAAGTTGTTTTCCGATCTCACTGTGTACTTTCAGCAAGCGGGCCACCATACCATCCAAGAAATCAAAAACCGCAGCGACCATGATAAAATACGTCGCTGCAAAGAGATTTCCATCCAGCACGAAAAATATTCCAGCCATTCCACTGGCGAGGTTCATGCAGGTAATTGCATTGGGAATGTGTTTTTTGATATTCAAAATTGAGCGTTTTTACCTACGAAAGGATTGTGGTTTTTTTCATGGCCGATCAGCGTGGTCGGTCCGTGTCCCGGATAGACCTTTACATCATCTGGAAGCACAAAAAGTTTGGATTTAATGGCATCGAGCAAGGTCTGATGATCTCCTCCGGGCAGGTCAGTACGGCCAATGCTTCCTTGAAACAAGGTGTCGCCACCGATACAGGTTTTGCTCTCGGGATGATAGAATACCACATGACCAGGGGCATGGCCCGGAACCCAGATAACTTCCAGCGTAGTCTCGCCAAAGGTTATCTTATCAGCTTCTTCCAAGTATTTTTCGGCCTCGCAGGGTGTATATGCCGGAAATCCGTAATTGGAGGCATAAGAACTGACGGCCATAAGGACAGGTTCATCTTTGGGATGGATTTCCAAAGGAAGGCCATAGGATTGGTTTACGAAATAATTACCTAAAACATGATCAATATGACAGTGGGTATTCAGTAATCTCACTGGAGTGAGGCCATTTGATTGGACAAAATTATCTAATGCTTCCTGTTCGTCCTTAGCATAGCATCCAGGATCGATGATCACCGCTTCTTTGGTGTCATCGTACAGGATATAGCAGTTTTCCTGAAAGGGGTTGAACGTGAAAGTTTGTACATTAAGCATCGTCGAAACATTTTTGAATTCATGCCAAAATAACGAAGAAAGAAATTAATTTTGGGTATGGAAGTAGATTTTTTACTCATTGGACAAGGCATAGCAGGTACGGTTTTATCCTATCGGTTGATCAAATCAGGGAAGTCTGTTCTTGTGATTGATCAGGCCGACGCCAATAACAGCAGTAGGGTAGCTGCAGGGCTGTTCAATCCTATCACCGGCCGGAAAATGGTCAAAACCTGGAATGCTGATCTTCTGTTTCCGGCCATCAAGCCACTTTATGGTGACCTGGAGGCCTTGCTGGGCAAGCAGCTCATGTATGCCAGAAATATCTATCGCCCGTTTTTCAGCATTGAGGAGCAAAATGAATGGATGGGGAAAAGTTGTGATGCGGAAGTACAGGATTATTTGGAGAATGTCAGGACAAAGCCGTTGTATGAAGAGGTCACTGATCCCTATGGAGGCATTATGCTCAAGAATGCCGGTTATTTGGACATCAATACGTTAATGGACGCCTATGGCGATTGGTTGGCAAAAAACGGACGACTACGCAATGGGCACTTCGATGAGGAGCTGCTCAAGCATGAAGCTGGCAAATGGCATTATCAGGATATAAAAGCATCGGCAATAGTTTATTGCAGTGGTCTGGGAGCGGCCAAAAGTTCGTATTTTGATTGGTTGCCTTTTGCACCGGTCAAAGGAGAAATAATCGAGATAGAAAGTGATTTTGCTCCTGAAGAAATCATCAATAGGGGTGTGTTCAGGATTACCATGCCTGACGATAGGATTAGGGTGGGATCTACCTATAGCTGGCATGATCTGGACGAAGGCCCCACTGATCGGGGCAAAGAGGAGATTTTAGAACGATTGGAGAAGATTGTCCCGAGCAAGGCGGGTAAGCTGCTGAGTCATCGCGTGGGCGTTCGGCCTGCTACCAAGGATCGAAAACCTTTTCTTGGAAAACATCCTGCTGCTGAAAGCGTTTATATCTTCAATGGATTTGGTGCGAAAGGGGTTTCTTTAGTACCTTATTACAGCAAGATCATGCTCAGGTTATTATTGGAAGGTAGCGAACCTGAAAAAGATGTTAACATAAGTCGATTTTTTAAGTATATTTAAAAACAAAGACAAGAAAACAGATCAATGAAGGTAAAATTAGTTTTTATTTATTTTACACTACTCTGGCTAGGTTCCTATTCCGTCTCGAATGCCCAATTTGACCAAGAGCGCTTTGGAAAAAACAGAATACAGCACCATGAATTTGATTGGTATTTTTTTTCATCCAATAATTTTGAGGTGTACTATTACGGTGGAGGGAGAGACAATGCCCGAATGGCCATCGACTATTTGGAAAATGAATTTGAGCGGATCACCCAGATGATAGGTTATGTCGCCTATACGAAGCCCAAGATCTATATTTATAACAGCCGGGAAGAATGGTTGGAAAGCAACTTGAACCTGGAAGAGGATAGTTATACAGTCAATGGCGAAACGTTTTTTTCCAAACTACTGGCGGAGGTTCCCTATACAGGGGATTGGGCCTCCTTTAAGGATGAGCTTTTGTATCGCACCATTAGGGTCATTCTCGAGGAGATGCTTTATGGAAGCACGATTGCAGATGCCTTCCAGTCCAATTTGATCAATAGTTTTCCAGAATGGTTTATAGACGGTACGGCCCTGTACCTTGCCAAAGGATGGAGCTTGGAAATGGATGACTATGTACGTCATTATCTAAAAGGTAACGAGTCCCCAAAACTCTATAAACTGAACAAAAGAGAGGCATCTTTGGTGGGGCAGTCCATCTGGAATTTTATTGTGCAGAAGTACGGTAAGCGGTATGTTTCCAGTATCCTAAACCTCAGCCGAATCAATAGAAACGAAGAAAACAGTATTGCCAATACCTTGGGAGTGGGTTATAAGAGCTTTGCCGAGCAATGGCGAGCTTATTATACCACGGTAAATGAGCCCGTCTTTTCAACCTTTAAAGAGCCATCGACAGATAATGTCATCGCATCTACCAAGAAAAATGAAAATGGATCGATCAATGATATAAAATTCAGCCCAGATGCAGAGCACTTGGCGTATGTCCTCAATAACAATGGTAAATTCAAAGTGGTCGTTAGAAACCTTTCTTCCAATAATGAGGTGACAGTGTTTAAAGGAGGTTCTTCTGTTGAAGATCAAGAACCTAATTTCACTTCACCGGTAATAGCTTGGCGTGACACGCTGAATCTGACCATTGCCACCTTTAAGCGAGGATTGACCACATTACGCATGAGGAGCATTGATGGCAGTAGTCAGGACAAGATTTTTCTGCGAAACATCACGCAAATCAACAGCCTTGACTTTTCACCCAATGGCAGGAATATGGTGCTTTCGGCACAGTCCGGTGGTAAGACGAATATCTATACCCTTAACCTGAGAGGCAGGGGAAGAAGGCTTACCAATGACGTATTTGATGACATTACTCCCGTTTTCGTCAATGATTCGACGATCGTTTATGCTTCCAATCGAGCCGATTTGCCAGATAGTGTCCTTACCAGAGCTCCGGACGCTCGGAAATTACCCGAATATTTTAATCTCTTTAAGCTGGAACTGGGCGATAGCCTCGTGACGACAAAGCTTACCAACATGAATTCAAAGAACTTTATGCCGCGTCCGATGAATCAGAATTTTGTGCTTCACCTCAGTGACCAAAGCGGCATTTATAACCTGATGCGATATGGGCTGGGCAGCGAGGTATCCAGCCAAGTTTCTGCCTTCAATACCAGTGTGGAGTCATTTGATTTTTCACCACTGATCAATAAATGGGCATATGCTTATAAGGATGGGACAGGCAGTAAGTTGGTACTGGAGTCTTATCCCAATATTGATCAATTTACGCCAGGCACGCCGCGGATTCAACTAAATCAAGCGAAGAAATTGAACGAGCGTCTGGCAGAAAGAAGGTTGGAAAAGCAGCAAGAAGAGGATGATGAGGAAGAAAAAACGGTTCCTACGCGATTGACTGCTGATACAGAGGATCCGCTGGCCATTGATTCTATCCCGGCTTCATCCAATAAGACAGGAACCATCAATGTGGACCGATTGCGGTTTGAGCACCATTCAGGGATCAATACCGAAAATTACAGCTTCGATACCGTACCGACGCCCCAAGAGAAGAGAGAAGGTAGATTGGCCTCCGGAAAAAGTGATATTTTGGAAGCTTTCAGGAAGCAGAGTCTCAAAAACACCGTTAGAGGGCCAAGGGATTATATGCCCCAGGTACAGGCCAATAGTTTGCGAACCACCTTTGTAGTGGATCCATTGAGAGGTTTTGGCTTGAATATCGAAGGTAAGATGACCGAGCTTTTGCATAATCATGTCTTCCAAGGAGGGATTATGACGCCTTTGGATTTCAGATCGGGAAGTGATGTGTATTTTGAGTACGAATACCTGAAAAACCGTATCGACTATCGGGCTCGCTTTGATCGGAGGGCATTGGTGATTTCAGAAGGAGATGTCACTTATCAGCGTTATGTACTTACCAAAGGGGAGCTTGGTTTCTCCTACCCCTTTACGGAGCATACGAGGTTTACAGTAGCTCCATTTTATGCCAAAACGCAATACTTTAACCTAAATCCCGATTCATTGGTACTGGGGAGCGAGGGGCCGCAAAATCGTTTTGATGTGCATTATGTTGGTGGAAAAGCCGAATTGGTGGTGGACAAGACCAGGCTGCTAGGCCTTCATATGGAGCAAGGGTTTAAAGGAAAAATAGGGTTTAAGCATTATCAGGGCATTGATGAAGGCGATAGGTCGTTTAGCAATTTTTACCTTGATTTAAGAAACTATCAAAAAATCCATAAGAACATAACCTTTGCCACGAAGCTTTTTGCAGGCTCTTTTATGGGGAACAATCCGCAGAGTTACTTGGTGGGGGGCATGAAAAACTGGCTGTTCAATGAGTTTTACGAGCCACCTTCCAATCGACCAGAACCATCACCAGTGAGAAACCGGGATGGTGTTGAGAATTCCAATATTCTATTTGCAGAGTTTGTGGATCTTAGAGGTTATGACTACGATGAAATCCGGGGCAGGAATGTGGTGACCTTTTCCGCTGAGCTGAGGATTCCCCTGTTCTCGTACTTGTCCAGAGGAAATATCGCGTCTAATTTTATTAAGAATTTCCAGTTGGTGGGCTTTTATGATGCCGGATCATCCTGGGATGATGCAGCTCCATGGGAACGTGTAAACGACCAAAATACAGAAGTCATCAATACAGATGGGTCGCCCTTTAATATTACACTCAATAACTTTAACAACCCTTGGTTACAGAGTTATGGTGGAGGGCTAAGAACGGTTTTGTTGAATTATTACGTGAAGTTCGATACAGCTTGGCCGATACGTAATTACGAGGTGGGTGATCCGAGATTCTATGTGACCTTGGGATATAATTTCTAACATGAATTGTTTAAGTTTGCTGAATGATTAAATCCATGACCGGCTATGGTGTAGCCAATGTTGAAAATGACCGCTATATTATCAGCGCGGAAATCAAAACGTTAAACTCCAAGTTTTTGGATTTTAACCTTCGCAGTCCCAGGCAGTTTTCTGACCGAGAGATAGAGATAAGGGGACTGGTGTCAGGCGTTTTGGAAAGGGGAAAGGTGAACCTGAATATTGAGTTCACGGCAAAATCCAGTACCAATCTACCTGTGAGCATCAATCAAGAACTCTTCGAAACATACTTTGATACCTATAAATCTATGGCTTCGCGAGTGGGGGTGAATGACAGCAGTGATTTGTTCCGATTGGCCATTCAAGCGCCTAATGTGGTCACCACCGTTTCGGATAAATCTGATGATCAGGATGAGTGGGAGGCAGTAAAAAAGGTGGTAATGGAAGCCACTCAAAAGTGTGATGAATTCAGAAAGGACGAGGGGGATACGCTCTATCATAAATTTAAGGAAAACCTGGACGTCATCTCAAAGGGACTGGACGAAATCCAAAAGGAGGAGCCTAAGCGAAAAGAGCGCATAAAAAACCGGATCACCAATAATTTCAAAGACTGGATGGAAGAAAATTCCTTTGACGAGAACCGATTCGAGCAGGAATTGATCTACTATTTCGAGAAGTTGGATATTACCGAGGAGATCGTTCGGCTTTCTACACACCTCAAATATTTTGACAAGACCATGTCCTCTTCCCAAAGCCAGGGCAAAAAGTTGGGATTTATCAGCCAGGAAATCGGTAGAGAGATCAATACCATCGGGTCCAAAGCCAATGATGCAGCGATCCAGCGGCATGTGATCATCATGAAAGATGAACTGGAGAAGATCAAGGAGCAGGCGCTTAATATTATATAAAATGAAACAATATCATCAATTACTACAGCATATTCTGGACACAGGAGTCCAAAAGGGAGATCGGACCGGGACAGGCACGAAAAGCGTTTTTGGATATCAGATGAGGTTTGATCTTCAAGAGGGCTTTCCATTGGTGACGACCAAAAAATGCCACCTTAAGTCTATCATCTATGAATTGCTGTGGTTTTTGAAGGGAGATACAAATATCCAGTACCTAAAAGACCATAAGGTCAGGATTTGGGATGAATGGGCAGATGAAGATGGTGATCTTGGACCGGTTTACGGTTATCAATGGCGCCATTGGCCGGATGGCAAAGGTGGAGAAATAGATCAAATCAAGCATTTGATCCACCAAATCAAGAACAATCCTAATTCCAGAAGGCTGTTGGTAAGTGCGTGGAATGTGGCTGATGTGGACAATATGGCCTTGCCACCATGCCATACGATGTTCCAGTTTTATGTGGCGGAAGGAAAACTTTCCTGTCAGCTCTACCAGCGAAGTGCGGATGTGTTTTTGGGAGTCCCTTTCAATATCGCTTCTTATGCACTTTTTACCATGATGGTCGCCCAAGCATGTGGTTTAACACCGGGTGATTTTATCCATACATTTGGTGATGCACACTTATATTCCAATCACATGGAGCAGGCCAAATTGCAGCTATCGAGAGACTGCAGGCCATTGCCCACGATGAAGATCAATCCCGCGGTGAAGGATATCTTTTCGTTTGAGTACGAGGATTTTGAATTGTTAAATTATGATCCTCATCCCCATATTAAGGCAGCTGTGTCGGTTTAGGAAATTGTAAAATTTGAATATCGGGAACAGTACTAATCAAAGAGACTTTCTACTATTTCAATTGAACTGGTGTCAAACGCCTTGTTTTCGATCTGTTGGAGATAGGCGATTCCGGATGCGTTGGTGGTAAACACCTGATCGGCTGAAAAGAGGTCTGCTTCTGTGAATTTTCCTTCAATTACCGAAATGCCATACTTTCTCAGGTGCTTGAGCAAGTTTCCTCTGGCCACACCAGCGATGCAGCTACAGCTTAGCGATGGGGTGTAAAAGATGTTTTCTTTCTTCCAAAACAAGTTTGCAATACCCGATTCGGAAATGCAGTCTGATGGGTCCTTTAAAATGACCTCGTCCATGCCCCGTTCGTTGCGTTCGATATTGGCCATGACATAGGGGAGCGCGTTGAGGGTTTTGCAATGGGACCAGGGGCTTTTGGGCAGGGTGATTTCAGTGCTGATATAAGCAGTTTTTTTTATTCTTTGGGCAGGAGTGGCTTTTTGGATGAGGATAAGTTCTCTGGCGTCATGGTTTTGGGGCGTGTACTTTCCCAATCCACCGCGATAAACATTCCATCGGACCCTTAATGAAGTTTTCCCAAATTGTCCTTGAAGAAACCTCTCCAATGCCACGATGGAAGTCAGCTTATTATCGCAGATTTTTAATTGCTTCAGTCCTTCTTTGAGTCTGGCCCGGTGTGCTTGGCGAAAGCGGATTTTCCCCTTGGTAAAAATCATGGTTTCAAACAGCCCATCCCCAAAATAGGCAGCCCTGTTTGCCAATGCT
Organism: Echinicola rosea; assembly: GCF_005281475.1. NCBI lineage: Bacteria > Pseudomonadati > Bacteroidota > Cytophagia > Cytophagales > Cyclobacteriaceae > Echinicola > Echinicola rosea. The sequence continues at coordinate 3,335,420 of NZ_CP040106.1, forward strand.
GCTGGTGCATGAACAAACTCTCCGTGAGTGGAAGGATGGATTAAAAGTGTGTCGTTATCGAACGGTTGTGTGTTCATTATCGGTCAGGTAAGCTTGCTTTTCAAAGATTTGTCCAGTGAATTTAAGTTAAAATCAATGGATAATGATGATGATTTGAGGATTTAAAACCATATTCAGTGATAATTGAATCTTAAGTATTAGATTAGCATAGTACTTGAAAATGTAAATCCCAAATATGACAAGAAAAAGTAGTGTCTTTGATATGATAGGGCCTGTGATGATAGGCCCTTCATCTTCACATACAGCAGGTGTGGTGAGGATTGCAAGGGCAGCGATTAAGGTGTTGGGCGGAATTCCCGATGAGGCTGTGGTTACCTTCTACAATTCATTTGCCCGGACGTATGAAGGCCATGGCAGTGACAAGGCTATCATAGGAGGCCTTATGGATATGAAAACCGATGATGCCCGTATAAAACAGGCCTTTGAACTTGCTGAATCGCGCGGATTGACTTATATTTTTAAGTCAGTAGGAAATGCTTCAGTTTTCCATCCCAATACGATCAAGCTAAACCTCACAAAAGGCGAGCGAACAGTAGAAGTGATTGGTGAAAGCTTGGGAGGAGGACTGATCAATATCAAATCAATTGATGGTTTTCATGCTGAGTTTTCTGCACAAGAGCATACGTTGATTATCAAAGCAAATGATGTCTCTGGAGCCATTGCATTCATTACCAGTATTTTGGCACAGGAGCAAGCCAATATTGCGACGATGTCGGTGTCAAGGAAGGGCAAGCGGGATATGGCTTGTCATGTGATCGAAATGGATTCTGGCCTCAACGCCATTACCGTCAAGTATTTAGAGAGTATTAGTTGGATTCATGAATTAATTTATATTCCGGATATTGATTTATAGTTATACATTATGATGAAAGGATTTTTTACTGCAGTTGTTTTCACTTGCGGTTTTTTGGGTGTGCTGCATGCACAGGATATTACTTCCATGTCCTTGGAAGAATGTATCCAAATTGGACTTGAAAACAATTTGGAGCTGCAGCGGAGCCTGCTTAACCAAGTTAACAACGAAACCAATCTAAAGGAAGCTAAGCTAAGGAGGTATCCTTCCTTATCGGCCTCATCTTCCTATCGCTACAACTGGGGTAGGTCCATTAACCCCGTGACCTCTGTAGCATCATTGGTGGATTTTGGGAGTGCTGGGCTAAACGCTAGTACAAATATGACCCTTTACGCTGGGGGACAGATCAATCATTCCATCAAACAAGCCCAAAAAGACTTGGAAGCTGGTGAAAAAAATGTGGAGGCTTCGAGAAACAATATTACATTGAATATCGTCAACTTGTTCGTAAATGTGGTGTTTGCGAAAGAACAAGTAGGTGTGGCAGACGCCCAATTGGAAGTGACCAGTCAGCAACTGGAAAGAACCCAAAAGCTAGTGGAAGCAGGAGCGCTGCCACTTTCGGATCAACTGGACCTGGAGGCACAAAATGCAACCAGCGAGATGGAGCTTACCAATGCTAAAAACAATTTGAGATTGGCAAAACTGAATCTCTCCCAAGCGATGCAGCTGCCTTTTGAAGAAGAATTTGATGTGGCTGTACCTGAACTGGAAGCAGAAAATTATATGATCAGTAATGATGATGTGGACGAGATTTTTTCTATTGCCGTTACCTTGATGCCTGAAATAGAAGCGGCTGAACTGGGAATGGAAAGTGCCGAATATGGCGTAAAAGTGGCCAAAGGAGGATTGCTTCCGACCTTAGGATTGGGAGGTAGCGTGGGGACCAACTATACGGATAATTTTGAAGATCCCCAGACAGGAGAGCCCAGGCCGTTTAAGGATCAGCTCAGCCTCAATTTAAATGAGGGGCTGGGGCTCAGCCTCAATATTCCCATTTTTAATAACGGCAGTAATAAAGCAAACCTCCAACGTGCGAGGGTGCAAAAATACCTAAGTGAAATTTCTGTACAGGAGGTACGCAACCAACTGCGTCAGGACATCGAGACCGCTTATACCAATGCGGTGGCTTCGAAACAGTCCTATGAGTCATCGACTGTGCGGGTTTCTTCGTTGGAGGAAGCCTTCCGAATGGCCCAAAAGCGCTTTGAAGTAGGGGTGATCAATGCAGTGGACTTTCAGGTAGCACAAAACAACCTTTTTAATGCCCAAGCAGATTTGCTTCAAGCAAAATACGAATATATTTTCAGGGTAAAGGTCCTGGACTTTTATTTGGGTAATCCCCTTACACTATAACACGATGAATCATGGCTAAGAAGAAAACAAACAAGTTAATTTATATTTTGGGTGGTGTCGCAGTGGTGTTAATCCTTTTGATCGTTATCGGCAGGGCCCTTGGGTGGGTAGGGGGTGCCGCTGAGACAGAGGTAGAGATTACCAAGGCTTCCAAGAAAACGATCGTTGAAAAAGTAAGTGCTTCTGGGGTGATCGAGCCAGAAACGGAAGTGAAATTAAGCCCGGACGTGGCGGGTGAGATCATTGAACTGAAAATCAACGAGGGCGATTCAGTGAAGCAGAATGATCTGCTGGTAAAGATCAGACCTGACAATTTTATTTCAGCCTTGGATAGGACACGCGCTAACCTGAACCAACAAAAGGCCAACTTGGCCCAATCCAAAGCAGCACTGAAGCGTTCTGAGGCGCAGTTTGACAGAGCAAGGTTGCAGTATGAGCGAAATAAGACGCTATATGAGTCCAATGTGATTTCGGATTCCGAATATGAGCAGGCCACTGCCGATTATGTTTCCGCAGAAAATGACCTGAAAGCAGCACAGCAATCGGTGCAAGCTGCTGAATATGTGGTGAAAAGCTCTCAGGCAAGTGTCGAGGAAGCCAATGAAAATTTGAGGTTGACCAATGTGTTTGCCCCTACTGATGGAATCGTATCTAAACTCTTGGTGGAAAAAGGTGAAAGGGTCGTGGGAACTCAGCAAATGGCCGGTACTGAAATGCTACGCATCGCAGACCTGAGCGTCATGGAGGTAGTGGTCGATGTCAATGAAAATGATATTGTACGGATAGCCTTGGGCGACACGACGATCATTGAAGTAGATGCCTACTCGCATACTGGAGAGAAATTTACCGGTGTCGTCACCTCCATTGCCAATTCTGCCAATGAAAAGGCCACACAAGATGCTGTTACGGAGTTTGAGGTGGAAATCAGGATACTCAATGAATCTTATGAAAAATTGATCACCAAGGAAAATAGGTACCCTTTCAGGCCTGGGATGACGGCCAGTGTGGAAATCATTACCGAAAAAAAGGCGGATGTTCTATCCGTTCCTTTGGCAGCTGTGACCACAAGGGACAATATTCGGGTGGATTCGACCAATGCGGAGAGTGATCTTCAGGAAATCATATTTATGTCCGATGGTAATAAAGCTAAACTTACACGGGTAAAAACGGGCATTTCGGATTTTGAAAACATCGAAATCAAAGAGGGGATCAAAGAGGGAGAAGAGTTAGTGGCAGGTCCGTACTTTGTCGTGAGTAAACAATTAAAAGATGGCGACTTGGTCAAAAGGACCAATTGATTGTTGTCTGCTATGAAATAGATAAGGCCTTGGAAGTTGATTTTCCAAGGCCTTTTTTCTTTCTGACCTGAGTTAAGGTTTGATTTGACACTAGCTTCCTCAGTTATACCAACTGGACCATTTCAGTGGCTACTAATGATTCCACTGGGACTTCAGTATCTATCAGTCCGAGTTCTTTCAATATAGCCATTGTTTTTTCGAGCGTAGCTTTTTCCACTTCAGGTTTAGTGGACCAAGTAGTTTGGGCTAGCCATTCGATAATATCGGTTTCCTGAAGGTGGTAGGCTTTGCTCAGCAAGGTTGGTAATTGTGTGTTAGCTTTCAGTGTTTTGGATTCGGCATATAGTGCTGAAAGCAGCTTTGGAAGGATATGGGGCTGCTCTTTTATAAGTTTTTCATGGGCCACAATGACAAAGCAAGGCCATGGTGTAGGGATTTCATCTATTCTTCTGAAATGTCCGGCATCTACCAATGGTTTGGTGGTGAATTTCTCCCAAAGGAAACCTTTTGGCTGGTGGTCAGCAAATGCTTCTAAGGCACCGTCCATATTGCCTACTACGTCAAATTGGAGCGTCTGTGGGCTCCAGTTGTTTTTCTTGGCCAGTAGGTAAGTCATCAAATGCGAACCAGAACCATACCGGCTAATAAGGAAGGGAGCGTTTTGGAGGTCATGGATGGTTTTTACGGGCGATTTAGCTGGTACATGGATTCCCCAATTAAGGGGGGACAGCACGTGGTACCCGATGATTTTTCCAGGGTTACCTTCCGTTTTGTCCTTGATAAAGCTCTCGGTCAAAACGATGGCAATGTCAGTTTCCTCTTCGCGGAGGGCCTTGTTCATGGCTCCTGATCCTTTGGATTCATCCTTCCATTCCATGGTATAGCCAGCATCGGCCAATGGCTGTTCTTCAATCAGCTTGAGCCAAGGGAAATTAAAGTGTTCGGGGACACCTGTTATCTTGATCGTTTTCATTGCCCAAAGATAAAAAAGCATTTTATAAATATAATGCCTGGGAAATGATATTCGCGGTACCGAAGAGTGAAACCCACATTTACTTTTTTCAAGCGCAAATAATCCACAATAAGGTTGCTTTCATCCGTGCTGACGGCACTTTAGCTAGGTTTGTGGGATCAAGTGGTGTGTTTTATAATTACGTTTGCCCTGGGACGGAAAAAAGAACAGTCATTTTAACAAAGGCAAAAACCAATACATGGCATGTAGATGATCCACATGGTCAGGTGCTGAATTGCCGGCGAAAGCCATGATGCGTAGGTTGCCTTTAGAAGCTTTTGCCAGTTGCTGCATGCCAAGAGGACCTTCCGTGAGAAATGGCCTTAGGTCTAGGCCAAGCGCTTGTATCAAGTAGTCGGCACATTCGGTAGTGCTGGCAAAGGTGCCGGGAAAAACTGCACTGTGGGTAAAAATAAACTGGGTTTTCCCTTCGATGGATGATTTTGCAAAGTCCAGGAATGGTGACAGATCGTTTGGGTCAATTTTACCGCCAGCGGCCAATGGAGTACCATTGGGGACATATCCTGCATGCATACCGTCCAGAAGAATAATGCCTTTTATGCGGTGTTTGGTTTCGTTTCTTAGGATGCTTCTGATGGCTCCGTAACCGGCACTCCATCCCGAAAGGTAAATGCCTCGAATGGGTTTTGCGGAGGCTTTTGATGCTGCTTGGATAAGTTTATCTAAGGTGTTGGCTTCTGAAAAAGGACTTGCATAAACTGATGATCCACTTCCCAAGTTTACTGTGATAGCCATCCAGCCTGGGTTATGGCTGACGGTATAATTGACCACATTTTGTGCTCCATGAAAATGAATGAGAAGATTGATTGAGTCTGTAACCATTTTTTCGGGCAGGAAAAAATGTACCCTTTTTGGCAATATATTTGGCCATTCTTCATATAGGCCGGAGTTTGATATATCAGGAACGCGCTCATGGGGCCTGATATGCTCTATCATTGGAGAAGGGTTTTGGGAAGCCATTTTAGGCTGTTGCCTAGCCGATATCCCGATATGGACAAGTGCAAGGAGGAAGAACAGCTGTGCTTTTTTGATCATTTGCCAATATCTTCGTTCCATAAGGCAGGTTGATCTTCCATGAATTTTGCCATTAGGTCAATGCACTGCTTGTCATCCATAATGATGACTTCTACCCCATGATCAGAAAGTAGCGATTCTTCACCCTTAAAGCTGGTGTTTTCTCCAATGATCACTTTAGGTATTCCATACAACAGAATTGCTCCGGTACACATGGGGCAGGGAGATAATGTGGTGTAAAGTATGCTTTTTTGGTAAATGGCGGCGGCCTGTCTGCCCGCATTTTCCAAGGCATCCATTTCTCCATGAAGGATGGCACTCCCTTTTTGGACTCTTCTGTTGTGGCCACGTCCGATGATCTTATCATCGTGTACCAATACAGCACCAATGGGAATTCCTCCTTCCTGTAGCCCTTTCTTGGCCTCTTCGATTGCAGCTTGTAGGTGTTTGTCCATAAAGTCGCTATTACCTTTCCCGAATATACGTTATTTGATTGATTTGAAGGGCTTTTAACGTTTCCAATTCACCCAAAATCTTGGCAGGAGCCAAAACGTGTGCCCTGTTCAAAGTACTGATTGAATCTTATATTATTCTCCAAAACGGGAAATTATTATTGGTGTTATTTGGCTTTTATTGTGGTTTATTGGCGTTGGATTGTAATGTAATAAACATTTATTGCTAGATTTATACGATTATTACCGGTATTACCTTTGTTCCTTTACTGTAAAAATGGAATTTTCGCTTAGTCCCTATTCGCTTTCTTTGCTCGTATTTGCAGTCGTCGTGCTGTTATTGGCGGTTTTTCTTTTTACTCGCTTGAGTAAGGATGTGAGGTGGTTTGGGGCGATGATGATTGCCGTGTCGATTTGGGCTGCTAGTGATGGCGTGATGGTGGGGATGGACGATCTGGAAGCGATGTTGTTGGTAGTGGATTTTGAATATATCGGCATCACTTTGGTCCCGGTTTTTTGGTTGCTTTTTGTGCTGAAGTTTGTAGGGAAGGAAGCTTGGTTAAGCCCGAGGTGGATTGCCTGTCAATTTGTTTTTCCCTTGATCTCTATGATCATGGTCTGGACCAATGGTTATCATCATCTCCATTACCAAAAAGCCGAGATTGTGGAAATGAACGGACTGTTTGCCTTGCTTACGGCGAAAGGCCCATGGTACATTATTCATACAAGCTATTTTTATCTCGCCATTGGTTATGGTGTTTACCTATTGATCAGGAGGTATTTTAGCACCAAGGGAGTGTATCAAAAGCAGACCATGATCATACTTGCGGGCACCATGGTGCCATGGATAGCCAATATATTGGTGGTGTTTCAAGTAGGGCCATTTAACGGGATAGATCCTACACCCCATGCGTTTATAGTGACGTGTATGATTGTTTTTATCGGGTTCTTTAAAGTAGGATTGTTTGACATCAAACCTATCGCCAGAAATATTATTGTGGATTCCATGAAGAACGGCATGCTGGTAATCGATGGTGCTAGGCGAGTGGTGGATGTAAATCCTTATTTTACAAAATTGATAGAGAAAAATGTAGAAGATATCACGGGTAAGGATGTGGGTGATTTGGGATTTGATGAGGAATTTTGGAAAAGCCTAGTTGAAAATGACGATGAAGTAGTCGTCGAAAAGATGATTTCGAGGGACGGTGTGGACAGGTACTTTGAGGTGTCCAGTAAGTTTTTAAAGGAAGGCGAGCGGAAATACCAGGGAAGGTTGATTTTATTTAGGGATATCTCCCAGTTTGTTCAAGATCAAAAGAGGCTTGAGTTTCAAGCGAAGAAATTGACTGATCTCAATACTACAAAGGATAGGCTCTTGTCCATTATTTCACATGACCTACGTAATCCCATCCATTCTCTTACCCAGTTTGTAGAGATGGTGGAGTATGGGTGGGTTAAGGAAGATGAGTTCAGGTCCATGTTGCCTAGTTTTGCCAAAAACTTAAAGGATGTTTCTAGTTTTATGGAGAATTTACTGGAGTGGGCACAGACCCAATTGAAAGGAGAGTCCATTCAGGCCGTTAAAATAAATGTCACCCAAGAGGTGCAAGAAGTTATTTCACTTTTTAAAAACCAACTTGATGCCAAAGGCAGCCAGGTCACATTTTGTGCAGAGAAAACGATCTATGCCTTTGCGGACCTAAATATGATCAGGTTGGTGATTCGAAACCTGATCGGCAATGCCATCAAGTTTTGTGATAAAGAAGATCAGATACTCATTAAGATTGTTGGTCAAGGCGAATTGGTAGAGGTGATTGTGGAGGATACGGGAGTGGGAATTGCGGCAGAAAATATGGAGAAGATCTTTTCAAGCAAGCCTTTCACTACCATAGGTACCCAAAATGAAAAGGGAACAGGGCTCGGACTGATGCTGTGCAAGGATTTCGTGGAGAAAAATGGCGGGGAAATTTGGGTGGAAAGTGAGTTGGGAAATGGAGCAAGTTTTCACTTCACCATTCCCCAGATGGTCACCAAAGAAGTCTCCAATTCCTGATAGGGAGCCTGGCCATTTGTCAAACAAGTGCCTTATCATCCTTGTCCTCTACAAAATATGTCAACATTGAGGCCACGATCAACAGTAAGCCGGCGGTGAAAATAGCATAAATCGCATGACCTTCGTACCAATGTTTTACGATCAATCCACCCACAAAACCATTTAGGATCTGCGGTGCGGTAATGAAGAAATTAAAGATTCCCATATATACCCCCATTTTTCTTGCAGGAATAGCACCTGCCAAAATTGAATAAGGCATTGCCAAGATACTGGCCCAGGCAATTCCCACACCGATCATCGAGAAGTTTAGCATCCATTTCATACTTGGATCAGTGATCCATAAAAAGGACATCAACCCCAATCCGCCTGCAATCAAACAAGCGGCATGGGTCATCTTCCTGCCTATTTTGGCAGCTAAAAAAGGTAAGGCTAGGGCAAATATCGCTGAAACTAAATTGTAAAAGCCAAAGATGACCCCTACATAATTCCCCGCTTCATTAAATTCCAAGGAACTACGGTCCATGCTGGGGAGCCCCCAAACGTGCTGAGCCAGAGCCGGAGTCGTAAACACCCACATCGAAAACAGCGCAAACCAAGAAAAAAACTGTACCAAGCCCAGCTGTTTCATCGTTTTTGGCATGCTAATAAAATCCGAGAAAATACTCGATAAACCTTTGTGGGAAGCATGTTTGTGGTCTTCGTGAGCATTCCATTTATCCTGTACCTCTGGAGGATACTCCGTGGTGCGAATGACGGTCCATAAAATAGATACCACCAATACCGTAGCTCCGATAAAAAATGCCCAGAGGACATTTTGGGGGACGATGCCCTCATTTGCCGTCGTGGCCACGCCAAACCATTCGGTAAGGGTGTAGGGCAGCCAAGAGCCGATCACGGCCCCCAGACCAATGAGCAAGGTCTGGACAGCAAAGCCCAAGGTCCGCTGGTCGGTAGGGAGTTTATCAGCCACCAATGCCCGGAAAGGTTCCATGGCAACATTAAACGATGCATCCATGATCATCAGGAATCCAGCACCCACCCATAGAGCAGGCAAAAAAGCTACAAACAGTGAGGCATTGGGCAGCAGCACCAGACCGATGGCCGCTAGAATAGAACCGGCCAGAAAGTACGGCCTTCTTCTGCCCAATTTGGTCCATGTGCGATCGCTGTAATGGCCAATGATGGGCTGGATGATCATGCCGGTGATAGGTGCCACGAGCCAAAATAGGGACAAGTGCTCTACGTCTGCACCGAAGGTTTGGAGAATGCGGCTGGCATTGGCATTTTGGAGCGCAAAGCCCATCTGGATGCCCAGAAAGCCAAAGCTCATGTTCCAGATTTGCCAAAAACTTAATTTCTTCTTTTGTGTATCGGGTTGCATTTAGCAGTTATGTAAGGGGTTTAGGTTGTAAAGTTTGAAGGGTAGTACCTGTCCTCAATGGGGATTAATTGTTCATCAACTCTTATGTCCCAAAAGTAAGGATTATTTCTTCAGCGTGGTGGGGCAGGGTGACAGTCGGCAATCCTGCTATTTCATGATAGGGGAGACGGTTGTCTGGCAATGGATCAAAATCCGATATTTTTCGAAGAAAGGCGATGTTTTCCCTAGTTACCGGCACTTTTTCCCCTGCAGAAGTTACTTCGTTGATTTCAAAACCATGAAAAATAATGCTGAGCTGCTTATAATGGCTTGCAAAATCCCCCGTGGGCTTTGTTAACCGAAGGGTTTTTCGATCACTGTCCAAAACAATTTTTCTTTTGTAATAGCCTCCGTTTTTGTAATCCAAACTTCGTCCATCATCCTCATAGTGGAAGTAGCTGGTAGTTCCTTCTCCTTTGTACACATGAAGGCGCAGAATGCCGTCATGCTTCTCGGCAGTATGGGATACGGGGGACTGCAGTGGCACAATACTTCCTCCTTTGACGAATACGGGCAAATAATTGATCGGCGTGTCCACGTAAATTTCTTGGTCACCTTGATAGGATTGATCATTGAAGAAATAATACCAATTTCCTTCCGGAAGATACGCTTTGGTGATTTCTTTATGGGATTCTACTGGAGCCACCAGCAGGGAATCGCAGAACAAGTATTGATTTTGAAAGCGGCCATCATAGATGTTTTCATCAAATGGATAATCAATGGTCAGGCTTTTGGCCAAGGGCAAACCATCCTGGCTGCTTTTGTAAAAGGCAGCATACAGCAGGGGCATCATTTGATAGCGAAGTTTGAGGTAGTTTTTGGAAATTTCCTCTACTTCTTCTCCAAAGGCCCAAGGTTCTGCGTCCTTGCTATTGATCATGGAGTGGGCTCTGTAGAGTGGTGAGAAGGCCGCGATGCTCATCCATCGTGCGAAGAGCGATTTGCTGGCTTCTCCACAAAATCCGCCCACATCGTATCCTGCGAAACTCACTCCGCTAATTCCGAGGCTGTTGACCAGTCGGATGCCTGCCATCATGTGTTCCTCACTGGAGACATTGTCCCCTGTCCAGGCAGCAGCAAATCGTTGGATGCCAGAAAAACCAGCCCTGGTAAGGGTGAAAGGCCGCTCCTGTCCATTTTTGAATGCGCCTTCCTGTGCGGCTCTGGCCATCTGCATCCCATACACATTACGGGCTTTTCGGTGGCTGACTTGCTCTCCTTCGTAATCAAAATTGATCAGGTTCGGCGTGTGCTGGCCCCAAGATGCCGGTTCATTCATGTCTGTCCAGAATCCATCCACACCGGCATCAGTGTAGAAGGCCATTTTTTCTGTCCACCATTGCCGGGTTTTGGCGGAGGTGAAATCAGGAAAGGCACACCAACCCGGCCACACTTGGCCTTCATAGGTTTCTCCATCCGGGTATTTGAGGAAGAGGTCATTGTCCTTTCCTTCTTGGTATGGAAGATAGTCTTTTTCGGCCTTGATGCCCGGATCCATGATGACCACCACACGGAAGCCCTTTGCTTTCAAGGTCTGGATCATCGACTTGGGGTCTGGGAATTTTTCCCCATCAAAGGTAAATACTTTGTACTTTTCCATATGGTGGATGTCCAAGTAAATGACATCTGCCGGCATATCCCTGTCCCTGAAGTTATTGGCCAGGGCGAATACTTCGGATTCGGGATAATAAGAATAGCGGCATTGCTGAAAACCCAATGCCCAAAGCGGGGGCATGCTCATTTTTCCCGTAAGGGATGTGTAGCCACTGATAATCTCTGCCACGGTGTTTCCTTGGAAGAAATAGTAATCCATATCACCATCTTCTGCAGAGAAATAGGAAAAGCGGCGGTTGGAAGCACCGAAGTTAAAGGTGGTTTTATGGGTGTTGTCAAAGAAAATCCCATAGGCACGGTCGTTGTGAATACCGATGTAGAATGGGATGGACATGTAAAGCGGGTCGTCATTCACGCCATAGGCAAAATAATCCGTGTTCCAGTTGGTAAAGGCTTGCCCAGCACGGTCGATGCCTCCCGTCTTTTCTCCCAGCCCAATGAATTTTTCGTCGGGCTGGAGTTTTTTATAATTGGTTACTTCCGTGCCCAGCCAAGATACCCCAAATGCTGGATCATCCTGATTGAGGAGGTTCCCCTGCTGATCATAAAAGCTCAGTGCCCATTCGTTTTTGGCAAGAACGATTTTAAGTTCTGCCGTTTCCAACGTTAATGCCTCAGGAGTCTCGGAGACGTTTACTGAGCTTCCTTTGGGGGATTGTACCACACTGTAAGGGTTGGGGGAAAACTGCTCGTAACGACTAAGTTGGATACGGACAGTGGTGTCTGTAAATAGGCTGATTTTAAAGTATGAAGCTTCCGTTCTGCCGATTATTCCATGGGGTATTGGCTCCCAAGACAGTACTTTTCCGGCAGACTGGTTTTGGGCACGATTTACTGAGGTGGCTACAGTAGTCATTTGGGTTACTTTAATAAATTGTAAAATGCAATTGTTCAGCGCTTCCGAGGTAGGATTTGGAAGACGAGTATCACCTGATTCATGGGGTTCGCTGGTGACGGCAGCTTGCAGAATAACAGGTAATATGCTGCTAATTTAGAAAGGATTCCGGAAGGAAAAAATTTGGTTTATGTTGTGCAATGCGATATTTGGGGCGTTTTGGGCCTGAAAACCATCCTTATTGATCTATTCAATCGTGTGCATAAAAAAGTGAAATCAGCCTAAAAAAAACGGAAGGCACGCAGATGATCCTGATTGCTTAGCCCCCTGTTGTTCCGATAGCTATGCTGCGGAACCATTGACATTGAGTTTTTAACTCATTACCACCTATTGGGAGGTTTTATGAGCAGCTCGGTAGGGAGCATCCCAAAACCCTCACCATAGGCATAAGCGCATCATACCGGTAGGTATAAAAGCTTGGGGACAGTCTCTAGGTATAGGTCCCTGTTCAGTACCTACGGCACTGTTGGAATGCTTTTCCGCCACCTGTTACCAAGCTTATGCTCCTAACGGAGCATCCTGTTTTCTTTGTCCGCTCCCTGAGCGTAGCCAAAGGGAGCGGTTGGGGTGATTGAGTATGGTTCTATATGATTTAGTGTGGGTAAGTATTAGGATAGATTGTTAAATTTCAGAGAAATGACTCGTTTTACCTATGTCACTTTTTTGCTACAGGTCAAAAAAGTGACCAAAAAACCCCGCTGTATTGCATCTATTGGGCTAAAATCAAACCCCGCTCACATGCAGGCAAACTCCTCGTGTTTAGCTTGCAACAACCATTTTTCCCACCATTTCGTCAAACAAGCCTGCCCTTTTTCCGCCCGCTTGTTAAATTTCTTCACGCCCAATAGCTGCTAGGCAGATAATGTGCTTGGGGCTATTTTACGAGGTGATGATTAATCATCACGATTTTTGATAAAATAATCTACCCACTGTCTTCTATATAGAGCCTTAAGCATTCACCTTGCGTCATTCGAACGTAGCAACAGTTGAGTGAAGCAAATCTGTCCTTTGGAGGAGTGATGGCTTCACTATACTTTTCTATGTGGCCGCTTACAGAGATTGTTGCTTAAGTTTCCCACAAATAATAATCAGTGATCATCCGCTAGATCCGTGTCATCAGCGTGCTATCCTTTCCTTAAGGAGGATTTTCGAATGACCAAACCTGTTTCGAGCATCTCTGTGCGTGCTGTAAATGCTTCCTCATTTTCGGAGTCGATCATTTCCAGCAGTAATTGAGCTGCTTTTTCGCCCATTTTAAAGCCCGGTTGGGAGACTGAGGAGAGGGGAGGGGCTATCATGGACGAAAACTGCCAGTCGCTAAAGCCTACAGCGCCAAACTCTTCAGGAAGTTTTAACCCAATGGCTTTGGCGGCTTGCATGGCACCGGCTGCAGCGATGTCATTCGAGGCAAACACCGCATCCGGCCGGTCTGACGGATGGGATAATAATGCTCGACAAATAGTCTCACTTTCTTCCGGAGTGCCTTTGGGACAGGGGATGATCCAATCTTCGCGAATAGGAATCCCTGCTTCCTGCAGTGCTTTGAGATATCCTTCTTTTCGGTCGATGCTGATTTTTAGGTTTTCCGGGCCAGCCAAATGAATGATTTTGGTATAGCCTTGTTCGATGAGGTGTTTGACGGCTTTATAAGCACCAGTGTGATCATCCACGGTGACATTGACCGTGTCTGGCAGGTTTGGAAGGCGGTCAAAAAACACAATGGGGTAATGATAATCCATCAGTTTTTTGAAATGGTCAAAATCGGATGTCTCTTTGGAGAAGCTCACCAAAAGCCCGTCGATCTGGTTGCTGATGATCGTGTCCACTGCTGCGATCTCTCTGGTTACATTTTCATTGGTCTGTAGGAGGATGACATTATAGCCGTTTGCGTAGGCTACTTCTTCTATTCCACTGATGACGGTGCTAAAAAAGAAGTGGACCACCTCAGGAATAATCACACCGATGGTGGAGGATTTGCTTTTTCTGAGGCTCAAAGCCACGGCGTTGGGGCGGTAATTGAGTTTTTTCGCTAGTGCCTTTACCTTTTCCTTTGTTTCATTACTGATGCCCGGGTAGTCTTTCAGGGCACGTGAGACGGTGGAAGAAGAAATGTTCAGGGCTTTTGCTATATCCTTGATCGTGGCTTGTCCTAGTTTCATGATTAATTTAGACTTTTCTAAGATTCTAATATACTGTTTTACCGGTAAAATAAAATGGTGTTCCCAATCAATCCAAAGCGAACAATGTACGAAAATGGATGAAATTGAATTTTTGGAAGATAAATTTTTATACCCTATGAAAACGTTTGCGGCGACGTTTGCATAAAAAATACCTGGTTTTTTTCGATTCAAAAACTTGCCTGTACGGCTTGTATTCCCTAATATTTGATCATGATCTCGAAAATACCACAATAATCCAACACATCGGATTTTTTGATGAGTTTCAAGATTAGAGAGTACAATAGTATTATTTAAATAATTTATTTACTCTTAAAAATTAACAATTAATCCAAAAACAAACCATTATGCGAAAGATCTCTACCGTCTTAAAAGTAGCGGTAATGTGTCTGGCACTTTTAAGCGGACACTTAATTTATGCGCAGGCTCAGACAGTGAAAGGAACTGTGACAGATACAGATTCCGGCGAGCCTTTGCCCTTCGTGAATGTTCTGCTGAAGGGGACCACAAAAGGTACCACGACAGATATTGATGGCTATTACTCTATTGATATCAATTCTCCAGAAGATGTATTGGTTTTTTCCTTTATAGGTTTTGAGGCCAAGGAAATGACCGTAGGCAATCAATCAACAATCAATGTACAGTTGCAAGGTAATACCAAGCAGCTGGATGAGGTAGTAGTGGTCGGTTATGGTACGCAGAGGAAAGCTGATTTGACGGGATCAGTGGGCTCTGTGGATCGTGACGACTTCAATGTCGGCCAAGTAACCAACCCTGAACAACTGATCACCGGTAAGGTGGCGGGTGTTCAGATTACACCAAATGGCGGTGCTCCTGGATCTGGAGGTAGGATCCGGATCCGGGGTGGCGCCTCCCTTAATGCTTCCAATGATCCCTTGATCGTGATTGATGGTGTGCCACTGGACAACTCCAAGACTTCCGGCACGGCCAATCCTCTTAATTTCCTGAACCCGAACGATATCGAAACCTTTGATATCCTGAAGGATGCATCGGCCACGGCGATTTATGGTTCGAGGGCCTCCAATGGTGTGGTGTTGATCACGACCCGGAAGGGGAAGGAAGGCCAACCGATGCGGGTAAATGTGAATTCGATGGTGTCTGTTTCCCAAGTGACCAATACTGTCGATATGCTCGATGCAGATCAATTTAGAAGCGTGGTGGCCGAACAGGCTTCGCCGTCCCAAGCAGCTTTGGTAGGAGAAGATGCGACGGATTGGCAGGAGGAGATTTATAAGGATGCGGTGAGTTTTGATAACAATGTTTCCATCTCAGGTGCTTATAAATCTTTGCCTTACCGTGTCTCTGTCGGTTACCTGGATCAAGACGGGATCCTTAAAACAGGTAACTTGAAAAGGACATCTGCGAGTGTCAGTTTAAACCCCAATTTCTTTGACGATAGGCTCCATGTCAATTTTAATGTAAAGGGAGTAATTACCAAAAGCCGCTTTGCCAACCGTGATGCGATCGGAGCAGCGGCAGCTTATGACCCGACGCATCCGGTGCATGATCCCAATGGTATAGGAGGATATTGGGAATGGCTCAATGAGGATGGGGTTCCCCAGACCCTGGCTACCAATAATCCGGTGGGATTGCTAATGTCCAAAGATGATCGTGGTACGGTAAAACGGAGCATTGGTAATTTACAATTGGATTATGAACTTCCTTTTATCGAGGGGCTTAAGGCCAACCTTAACTTGGGCTACGATGTGAGTTCCAGTGAGGGTAGGACGATCATCGATGCCAATTCTGCTTCAGGATATTTTGAAGGCGGTAGTATAGCTCCTTACGAGCAAAGTAAGCGTAATTTGCTTGCAGACTTTTACCTAAACTATATCAAGGATTTTGGTGATAGCAGGCTGAATTTTCTGGTAGGTTATTCTGCTCAGGACTTCTTGATCAAAAACCCCACCTTTGCCAGGTTAAATGCAGAAGGGGACACCTTGGCCCCTGCTGGTGTGGTGAGTCGTCCACAGTACCGATTGATCTCTTATTTTGCCCGGGCCAATTATACCATTAACGATAAATACCTCTTTACCGCCACGGTAAGGGCTGATGGTTCTTCACGGTTCAGTCCGGATAACAGGTGGGGCGTTTTCCCGTCTCTGGCCGCTGCTTGGCGGATCAGCGAAGAGGATTTCCTTAAAGCGAATACTACCCTTACTGATTTGAAATTACGGCTTGGATATGGTGTGACGGGGCAGCAGGATATTGGTTCCTATTTCCCTTACCTTCCCCGCTATGTCCAAAGTGACGATGCCACACGGTACAGTTTTGGGGACACCTATTACACCACCTTGCGGCCAGAGGGCTATGATGAAAACATCAAATGGGAAGAAACGACTACCTATAATATTGGCTTGGACTATGAGTTCTTGGATGGTAAACTCTACGGTACCTTGGACTACTATTTCAAGAAGACTGACGATTTGTTGGCGGTGATTCCTGTTCCGGCAGGTACTAACTTGACTAACCAGCTGTTTACCAATGTAGGGAGCATCGAAAACCAAGGGCTGGAAGTAGCCTTGACGTATAATGTGATCAAAACCACGGATTTCAATTGGGATATAGGAGGAAACTATACCCATAACAAAAGCACCATCACCAGCCTCAGCAATGTGGAGGAAGATGCTGTCGGGATCTTGGTGGGGGGTATCAATGGCGGTACCGGTAACACCATCCAAGTGCACACGGTAGGTTATCAGCCCAATTCATTCTATGCCTATGAGCAAGTGTATGATGAGAATGGAGCGCCGCTTGAAGGAGTCTATGTGGACCAAAACGGGGACGGGATGATCAACGAACAAGACCTTGTGAGAAATGGGTTCCCTGATGCACGCCATTACTTTGGCTTTAACAGTTCCATGAGGTACAAGAACTGGGATTTTGGGTTTGTGCTGCGTGGCAATGCAGGAAATAAAGTTTATAATAACGTGGCTTCTTCCAACGCCGCTTACCAAGGACTACGGTTTCCGGGATACATCAATAACCTGCCTTCCGATGTGCTCAATACAAACTTTCAGAACTATCAGTTACGGTCAGATTACTACATTCAGGATGCTTCTTTCCTAAGAATGGAAAACATCTCACTGGGCTATAATTTCGGAAACTTATTTGACTCTGATGTCAGCTTGCGCGCAAGTGCAACGGTTCAAAATGTTTTTGTGATTACCGATTATAGCGGGGTCAGTCCTGAAATAGCCCCAGGTGTAGATGATGCTACTGGAGGGGGGATTGATAATAACTTCTATCCCTTGCCACGCATATTCTCCTTTGGCGTAAATTTCGGATTTTAACTTTAAACCCTGAATAGCAATGAAACTTAATAGGATATATAAAATAAGCATGGTGCTGGCGCTCTTCAGCGTGGTGGCGTGCACAGACTTGGATTTGGAACCTTATAATGAAGTTACCTCCATTCAGGTGTATGAAGATTTTAGCAATTATAAATCTGTTTTGGCAAAACTGTATGCCGGATTGGCTGTCAGTGGACAGCAGGGGCCTTCCGGCAAACCTGATATCAGCGGTTTGGACGAAGGTGCTTCGACCTACATTAGGGCGTATTGGAAGCTTCAGGAATTGCCGACAGATGAAGCAATCATCGCTTGGAATGACCAAGGATTGCCTCAACTGAATACCAGTGAGTGGACTTCGGAAAATAACTTTATTGCGGCCATGTACTATCGGATTTTCTACCAGATATCCTTGGCGAATGAGTTTATAAGAGAGACAAGTGATGAGAAAATGGCTGCTAGGGGGATCTCCGAAGCAGATCAGGAAACAGGCAGGATTTACCGTGCAGAAGCCAGGTTTTTACGTGCGCTGAGTTATTTCCACGCCTTGGATATGTATGGCAATGTGCCTTTCGTGACAGAGGCAGATGCAGTAGGAGCCTTTTTCCCTGAGCAAACCAACAGGGGAGATTTGTTCGCATATATCGAAAGTGAACTGATGGAGATTTTACCCACCTTGGTAGATGCCAGACAGAATGAATATGCCCGCGCAGACAAAGCTGCTGCTTGGATGTTGCTTTCCAAACTTTACCTGAATGCGGAAGTGTATATTGGTGAAGGTCACTTTGATGAAGCCTTGACCTATTTGAATGAAATCATCGATAGTGGTTATTCCCTTGAACAGGATTATAATCATTTGTTTTTGGCTGATAATCACCTGTGTCGTGATGAGCTGATCTTTTCCGTAGCATTTGACGGGGTGAATACCACTACTTATGGCGGGACCACTTTCCTCGTGAATGCCGGAGTAGGCGGGACAATGGACAGAGAGGAATTTGGTATTCCAGGTGGCTGGCAAGGGTTGAGAACCCGGCCTGAGATCGTAGCACTTTATCCTGTTACAGATGGGTCAACAGATGCCAGAGCTTTGTTCCATACGGATGAGCAAAGTCTGGATATAGAGGATATTGCTATATTCCAGAATGGCTATGCGGTAAAAAAATTTAAAAATATTACCAGGGACGGACAGCGAGGCTCCAGTCCAGGTACAGATATCGTGGATACTGATTTCCCTATGTTCCGTCTGGGCGATGTTTACCTGATGTATGCTGAGGCGGTACTGCGTGGAGGTAGCGGTGGTAGTCAGGCACAAGCATTGGCTTATATCAATATGCTCAGAGAGCGGGCCTATGGCGATGCTTCTGGAAATATCACCTCAGGTGAGTTGACATTGGACTTTATTCTGGACGAACGTGCAAGGGAGCTGAAGTGGGAAGCACACCGAAGAACCGATCTGATCAGGTTTGACCGGTTTACTGGCGATGATTATACATGGCAGTGGAAAGGTGGAGTTTTTGAAGGAGCATCTGTGGAAGGCTACAGGAGGCTTTACCCTTTGCCAGTGGCCGACCTGACTGCCAATCCCAAACTCAATCAAAATGACGGTTATTAATCCAAAAAGCCTTTAAAGATGAAGAGATTAACAAGATATATATTGGGCGCATTGCCGCTGATTTTGGCGGCGTCCTGTTCAGAAGAGTTGGATCCTGTGATAAATAGTGATCCCACGGCACCAGTTTTAATGAGTCCTGCCTCCGGCTCTTCGCTTGTGCTAACGGCCGAAGAAGCGGAAAAGGAACTGGTTGTTGCTTATGAAAAGGCCGATTATGGCTTTTCTGCTGCAGCCACTTATACTGCACAGATGGACATGGATGGGAATGAATTTGCGGAGCCTGTGGAGATAGCCACTTCCTCTACTTCTGAGATGATGCTTACCTATGGGGCATTTAATCAGAAACTACTGGCCAAAGGACTGGTGCCAGGCGAAGAATCTGCCATAGCGCTTCGTATAAAATCAACCATAAACAGTGCTGTAGCGGATGAGTTTTCTGAAGTGATCAATATGCAGGTGACTCCTTATGAGGTGGCCTTGGAATATCCCCGAGTTTACCTTCCAGGAGAATACCAAGGCTGGGATCCCGCTAACGAAAACACGGTCATTTATGCTGTGGAATCTGATAATGTATATGAAGGTTTTATCCACGTTTTGGGAGGTTCTGGAGCGTTTAAGGTGAATGAAGGCCCCAACTGGGATGTAAACTATGGCGATGATGGAGCCGATGGTACACTGGAGGAAAATGGTGAAAATATCATAGCCGATGGAGTTGGGACATTTCAGCTGACAGTGGATTTGGCTGCAAAGACCTATATGCTGGGAAATCCCTTGTACTGGGGCATCATTGGCGATGCGACGCCCGGAGGATGGGATGCGTCCACGCCGATGGAATTTGATGCCGACGAAAACCTGCTTATTGTGACGGCTGACTTGAGCACTGGAGTGATGAAATTCCGTGCAAATGATGCCTGGGATCATAATTACGGTGATGACGATCTCGACGGAATCTGTGAGCCCGGCGGTGCTGATATCCCTGTGGAAGAAGCGGGGAATTATACCATCACACTTGATTTTAAAGTTCCCGGTGAAGTGTCTTATACACTTGTAAAGAATTAGATGATTGGGCCATGAATACGGTCGAAGATCAAAGATTAAAGAGGAAAGATCAAAGAAAAATATGGGAACAATAAAATAAACCCTCTAATACAAATCCGAGCTATGCACGCGTCCCTCCCATAGTATAATTGGGGCAAGCCCCATCTCGCAATGGATGGTGAAGCACTTTGGATTGCCAAATTCACGAAAATGACAGAGTCTTTCATGGAATCAGGTATGGTTTGAAAGGAGAAATTGCCAAAATGATAACATTTAGTCTTTCAATTAAAGGATATTAGAGTAGGTCTTTATATCTTTGAGCTTACTGACAGAAATCAGTGACGCGAAAGCATTTTATCAAAAAGTAATCAAACCATTAAACCATTCAATTATGAAATTCAAACCAGGAATAAAGTTCGGTGAAGAATTGAAAGACCTATTGGAGTATGCCAAGGAAAGTGAATTTGCTTTGCCGGCTGTCAATGTGATCAACACCAGTACAGCCAATGCGGTGTTGGAGACAGCTAAGAAAGTAAACTCTCCTGTAATCGTGCAGTTCTCCAATGGAGGTGCTCAGTTCTTTGCTGGAAAAGGGCTGGCGAATGATAAACAACAAGCCTCCATCGCTGGAGCAGTGTCCGGTGCCATGCACGTACACAAAATGGCAGAAGCCTATGGTGTGCCTGTGATCCTTCATACGGACCACGCTGCCAAAAAGCTGATCCCTTGGGTGGACGGTATGCTTGAAGCTGGCAAGGAGCATTACGCTGCCTTCAAAAAGCCTCTTTTCAGTTCTCACATGTTGGACCTTTCTGAAGAGCCCATCGAAGAGAACATCGAAACATCGGTGAAATACCTTGCTGAATTCAAGAAGCTTGAAATGGCCCTTGAGATCGAACTAGGCGTGACCGGTGGTGAAGAAGATGGTGTGGACAATACCGATATCGACAGTTCTAAGCTTTATACGCAGCCAGAAGAAGTAGCTTATGCCTATGAAAAACTAAAAGAGCAGAGTGAGCTATTTACCATAGCAGCAGCATTTGGTAACGTGCATGGTGTGTACAAGCCAGGAAATGTAAGCTTGCAGCCAAAAATCCTGAAAAACTCCCAAGATTATATCTGCGAGAAATTCGGGCTATCCGGTAAGCCAGTAAGCTTCGTGTTCCATGGCGGTTCTGGATCTTCTGTGGAAGAGATCAGAGAGGCCACTGGATATGGCTCTATCAAAATGAACATCGATACCGATATGCAATGGGCATTCTGGGAAGGTGTTTTGAAATACTACAAGGAGAAAGAAGGTTACCTTCAAACTCAGCTTGGAAATCCTGAGGGCGCTGATAAGCCGAACAAGAAAAGCTATGACCCACGAGTATGGCTAAGAAAAGGCGAAGAAAATTTCGTAAAACGTCTTGAAGTAGCTTTTGACATGCTCAATGCGGTAAACAGAAACTAAATTCCATTGGCCGTTTGCCACAATGGTAAACGGTTATGGCTTATTAGGCCGTCTCAGGAGTTGATTTTAACGATATTTTGCCAAGGTGTTTCTGAATGAAACTGCCGACGCTAAGTAGTTAAAAAACTTCTGAGGCGGTTTTTTTATGCCCCAAAATTTGACCAATAGGATGTTTGCTCAGCTGTTTGTAAAGGATTTCCTGCAGGGATGCGCATGATACATACGTCATAGGGAGGTAACCTTCTAAAACAATTAACTTATTAACTCAATAACCAATTTAAAAAGATGCAAAACCTATTGAAATTGTTTGCCTATTGTGGGCTGATTGGAATGACCTTTGGCTGTAACCAAGTCACCGACGAACAAATGGAAATAAAAAACTATTGGCCTGAAGCCGGCGTGACGTATGAAATTTTCATCCAGTCGTTTTATGATACCGATGGAGATGGCATCGGAGATCTCAATGGTGTGACCCAAAAGCTCGATTATGTCCAAGAGCTAGGAGCCAATGCCATTTGGTTTATGCCGCTGATGCCATCTCCTTCCTACCATAAATATGATGTGACCGATTATAAAGCCATACATCCCGATTATGGCACCATAGGGGATTTTAAAAGAATGCTCGATGAGGCTCATAAGCGGGATATCAAAGTGGTGATCGATATGATCATAAACCACACCAGCGACGAACATCCTTGGTTTTTGGAAGCAAAAAAAGGGCGGGACAATCCCTACAGGGATTATTATGTATGGGCAAAATACGACACGATACAGGATTATCTGGATAAAAAAGTGGTGACGCTGGACAGTGACAATATCCGTCAATGGCATGATCTAGGACAAGGAGAAGATTATTACTATGGTTTTTTTACAGGAGATATGCCCGACCTGAATTTTGATAACCCAAAAGTGAGGGAAGAGATCTATGAAATTGGCCGCTATTGGTTGGAAGAAGTGGGGGTGGATGGATTCCGTTTAGATGCGGCCAAACATATTTATCCCGATGACAGGGCTGCTGACAACCATGCTTTTTGGGAGGAATTCAGGGCTGAAATGGAGAAAATCAAACCCGACGTGTACCTGGTAGGAGAGGTTTACGATATGAAAGAGGTCGTCGCTCCTTATCTCACTGGGCTTAGGGCATTGTTCAATTTTGATTTTCATTATACCCTTTTGGAGGCTTATAAAAAGCAGGATGGAATGCTCCTGGCCAAAAAGCAGTATAATATTTTAGCGTTTTATAATGGAATCACTGACGATTTTATTGACGCAACTATTTCTTCCAACCACGACCAGCCTCGTCTGCTCAATGAATTGGGGAAGAGCAAAGAGAAGCTTAAACAGGCAATTGCGATATTGATGACCATGCCTGGTGCTCCATATATTTATTATGGTGAGGAGATCGGAATGCTGGGCAAAAAACCAGATCCGAACATCCGTGAACCATTTCTTTGGGATGTGGCCTCGGTGGATGAAGGTAGGCCAACTTGGATAACGCCTAAATTTTCGACTGATCGTACGGTGACACCTTTGGCTGTCCAGCGAAAAGATGCCGATAGCTATTTTAACCATTATAAAGGGGTGATCAAGTTGAGGAATTCTCATCCGGCACTGGCGATAGGAAGTCTGGAACTACCAAAGTCAACCTATCCCAAGGCAGTGATGGCTTATTGTCGAAAAGCGGAGGGACAGGAATTGTTCGTTTTCCATAACCTGGGCAATAAACAGGTGGAGGTGCCGCTGCCGGAGGGTTTTGGTCAGAAAGTGTATGCGTTGAAAGGTGTGAAAGTGCAAGGAACGAAGATAATTCTTCCTGCATACTCAAGTATTGTGTTGGGAAAATGAATGTTTCTAAAAAAGCAGGTTTCGGCCTGCTTTTTTTTATTCCTCTATGCTTTATATAGGATTTGACTGAAATTGAATTTTTCAATATACAAATCTTCCAATTTTTCAATCCTACAGCCAGTAGCTTTGGCATTGTCCGTTAGTGCGATGTCCTGATTGCTTTTTAAATTTTAACGAGTAAATTTGTTACTCGCAAAATGCTACTTTTATTGATCCATTTGAGAAATTTTCATGCTAGACATACTGATTACATCCAAGACTAGGGTAAAGCTCCTGATCAAATTTTTTACCCATGAGACCAATAAAGGGTATTTACGTGGCTTGGCAGAAGAATTTAATGAGTCCACCAATTCCGTAAGGGTAGAGCTGAACAGGCTGTCTGAGGCAGGTATCTTGGTTTCTGAACACGAGGGGAATACTAAATCGTATTCAGCAAATAAAAAACATCCCCTTTTTGGCGAGATGAAAAGTTTGGTGGCCAAGTATTTAGGTTTGGATAGGTTGGTCGAAGTGGTCATTAATAAACTTGGCAATGTGGAGAAGGCCATTGTGGTGGGGGATTATGCAAAAGGTATTGACAGTGGTACCATTGAACTGGTGCTTGTGGGTAGGGAGATCAATAAGGAGTATCTCGATTTTTTAATTGAGAAAGCAGAAGCAAAAATTAACCGGAGGGTAAAGGTGGTCATTTATGATGAGGAGCCAAAAGGGATAGAAGGAATGCTGCTTCTGGAACTGTGATATATCAAAGTCTATTTTGTAAAATGGTTACTAATTGGATTTTTATTCTAATACGTTTTTTTTGTTATAATTTGCAATTAATGGTTTTATAGGTTGTTTTTTAAACCTATTATTTAATAATTTTTTAAAAATTTAATAAATACAGTTTTAAATTAAACCTAATTTTTATACTTTAACATAAAGTTGATCAAATAAGGTGTTTGTTGAGTTTTTGTGATGGTTAGATTTTATTTGGTTTTTCCGAGTTTATCTCGCTTAAAATAGTGACACATTAATCCCCCAGCAAACCATGAAAGAAATCGAAACAAGATTATTGGCACAAATCAAAAAAGGGAATGAAATGGCCTTTGTGGAGGTTTATGACAAGTATTGGAAGCAATTGTTCAATAGTGGCTATAAACGTCTTCAGAAAAAGGAAATCGTGGAAGGGTTAGTTCAGGAGGTGTTTGTGGAGATGTGGCAAAAACGTGAGACACTGATGGTCCATACTTCACTGGGAGCGTATCTTTTTACGGCCATGAAGTACAAGGTGATCAATCAGATGAAGTCCCAAATGGTCAAGGAAAAATATGTGGCATTTATAACCTCTAGAAATGCGAATTTCGGAAGTGAAGTAGAAGAGAAGATTTTTTACAAAGAGCTGGACGAGGCATATCGGTATGAAGTTTCAAATTTACCATTACAAGCAAAGCGGGTATATCAGCTCAAAAATACTGACGGGATGAGCTATGCAGAAATCTCCCAAGAAATGGGTATTTCGGTGAGCACGGTGGAAAAGCACATGATCAAAGCCCTTAAAATACTCCGTGAAAACTTAAGAAATTATAGCTTGGGCTGAGCGGAAATGAATACGGTTTTGTGTTCGACAGCAAGATAGGATTACGTGTTTGTCAAGAAAACATCGGTTATGTAATGAGAATTATAGCGGGATTGAAAGATTTATAAATATTTTTTAGCTTTTTTATGTTTATATGTAGAGGTAAGGTAGTGGGAAGTTGACTTAAATATAGAAAAGCACTTAAAATGAACCGAGAGGAGATCAATAAACTACTAGATAAATTTTTGTCGGGAGAAATTAGCCCTGAAGAACAAAAAGCCTTGGATCGTTGGTACAAGGATTTTGATGGAGAGGATGATGTTACCGATGGAATGAGAGCGGAAGAACAGTGGGATCTAAGAAGTAGGATGTTGGGAGGTATTCGACAAGAGGCGTTTGATAATATCGAACATGCAAAAGCGCCATCTACCTTGACGTTGCGAAAGTTGGTAATGGTGGCCGCGACATTGATAATGGTGGTTACGTTGGGCTTTTTGTTCTACCGACAGCAAACGCAACCAGTAGTGTACCGTACTGATCTCGGGGAGGTGCTCATCCTAAAATTGCCAGACAGCACCGAGGTGACCTTGAATGGGAATTCAGAAATAAGCTATACTTCAAGCTGGTTTGGAGGGTTTGACAGAAAGGTTCTTTTGAAGGGCGAGGCTTTTTTTGATGTAGTCCATACGATCGATGATCGTCGGTTTACGATAAATGAAGCGTCTGGAATGGGGGTAGAGGTGTTTGGTACTGCCTTTAATTATAGTGTAAGGGAAGGAGTCAATGCAGTTGCCCTGCAGACGGGGAGTGTGAAGATTACACTGCCAGAGGAAGTAGCAGAAAAGCGGAAGTTTCACTTCCTGAAGCCTGGAGAATTTGCCGTATATGACCATCAAAGCAAGGAGGTGGCCATTAATACCCCAGCCAATATAGAACGTTACTATGCTTGGAAAGAGGGTAAGTTGATATTGGATTATTCGACTTTACCAGAGATCATTGACAAAATTAAAGGTACTTATGGACTTAAGATATCCATGGATACCACCAACTGGAAAGCACATAAAGTATCGGGTACCCTGCCGCTCACCAGGGATCCGGAATCCCTCATCAAAAACCTGGAACAGCTATTTGATGTGGAAATCAAAATAACCAACAGAGAGTAAGTGCACTTCAACATCAACAGGCCTGATCAATAGGCCAAAATTACAGGACTTAAGGGAATGTCCCGACGAATCGGGAGTAGTGGAAAGTTATGCTAAAACTTACCATGGGAAGCGTTTGCCTTATTTTAAATGAAATACACGTGTGTGGGGTTTGGAACGGCTTGTTTAGCAAAAAATTGTCACTAGCAATTTTATGCCCAAAATAGCAAAAGTTTAACCACTTTAACCATTAACCAAATACCTATGCTAAACACCTTTACAAAGCGCCTCGTTGTGCTTTTGGTTGCCTGTATGGCCGTAGAAGAGACCAAAGCGCAATTGTTGGCCGAGTTTGCACAGGTTCCTGATCGATACTCGATCTCCAGGGAACCATCGCTGCCAGAAGTCCTTCGAAAGCTGGAAACCATCTACAAGGTTTCTATTGCTTATCCCTCAGACCTAGCCGACCAGAAATGGTCAACGGAATTCACCCCGAATCGCGACCTTACCATTGACGAAAACCTTTCGAAGCTACTTCAGGATTCAGGGTTAAACTATCGGCAAGGTGTGGGGAGCTTTTACGTCGTTGTCAAAGATGAAAAGGCCCCCGAGCCTAAGGAAACATTGTCTGCTACCGTAGCCCAGAAGGATGAAGCCTTTTTGGAAGAAATCACAGGAGTCGTTGTGGATGAGGAAGGCATGCCTATTCCTGGGGCCAGTGTGCTGGTAAAAGGAACCATGGTCGGTAGTGTGACCGATTTGGATGGTAAATTTTCCTTGGAGGTAGATGCTCCTGACGAAGCCGTTTTGGTGGTGTCCTTCATTGGTTTTGAAAGCAAAGAAGTGACCATTGGCTCAGAAAGCAGCTTGACCATTGTGATGACATCCAGTACAATGGCGCTCAACGAAGTCGTCGTAACGGCCTTTGGCCTCGAGCGGGACAAAAAAGCCTTGGGCTACGCTGTCCAAAGCGTAAAAGGCAACGAAATTACAGAAGCCCAGAATCCAAATGTAGTAAACAGCTTGTCTGGAAGAGTAGCGGGTGTCCAGATCAACAGTAATTCAATGCCAGGAAGTGGTTCCCAGGTGATCATCAGGGGATCTTCTTCCGTGGCAGGGAATAACCAGCCGCTTGTAGTAGTGGACGGCGTTCCCTTGGACCAGACTTCTTCCCGTACGTATGGCAATGGCCTTTCAGAAATTAACCCAGATAATATCAAGGAGATGAACGTGCTCAAAGGAGCCACCGCAGCAGCCCTCTACGGTTCGAGGGCTGCAAATGGCGTGATCATGGTGACCACCAAAGACGGTAAAGGCACCAAGGGCATTGGCGTAGCGATCAATTCCAATATGACATTTGACAATCCATTGGTCAAGCCTGATTTTCAAAACACCTATGGTGGTGGTTCGGGATACAGGACTTATTACGTGGATGGCCGAAATGGTTTTGATGAACAAGGCATTCGGGGCACCGCAGGAGTGGACGAAAGCTGGGGTGCGCCCATGGACGGTAGGTTGGTGCCGCTTTGGTATTCAGCACCCGAGCTAGTCCCCCTTACGCCGCAGCCAAATAACTGGGAAGATTTTTGGGAAACGGGGAAAACAGTCTCGAATAACATCGCCGTGTCGGGCGGTAATGATAAAGGTAACTTTAGGCTATCTGTGGGAAGGCTTGACCAAAAAAGTATCATGTGGAATAATGATTACTACCGAAACAATTTTAAACTGAACACCGGATATAACTTTACCGACAAGCTAAACGTGACCATAAGCGCAGAATATGTGAAATCCGGTTCCGACAACAGGAGGTATTCCGGCAGTTCTGACTTTATTTGGTCGCATCGCCACACTGATTTCACCAAATTGTTTAACTGGAGGGATTATTACGGTATCCAGCGTGAAACTTTCAGGGACGGGGATGATTATCCTTACGCCAACTGGCAGCATGAGTATTTTACCAATCCGTATTTTTTGCAGGAGTACTATACCAATGCCAATGAGAAAGACCGTATGGTGGGAAATATAGCAGTAAATTACCAGTTTACGGATGAGCTTAGCTTGATGGTTCGGACTGGTACAGACTTCTGGACAGATACAAGGCTAAATGTCACAGGGGTAGAAAGGACGAAGAACTTCGTGACCACCAAAGGTTCCTATACGGAAACGGTACTCAGAAGCCAAGAAACCAACAGCGACTTTATCTTCACCTATGATAAGGAGTTTTCAAATACATTTTCCCTTAAAGCCCAGGTTGGCGGGATCAACCGGACCAATTATTATAAGCGAAATTATGTGAATGTGACGGAATTGACCATTGATGGGTTATATAACTTAAGCAACTATGCAAGTCCCGTGACACCCGAAAGTACCATTCGCGAGCAGGAAGTAAACAGCTTGTTTGGTTCGGCTACACTTGGCTTCAACAACTATCTTTTTTTGGATGTAACCGGCCGTAACGACTGGTCCAGTACCTTGCCAGTGGACAATAATTCCTTCTTTTATCCGTCAGTTGCCTTAAGTGCAGTGGTGACGGATATTTTCAATGTACAAAGTCGAGTGCTTTCATTTGCGAAGCTACGCGCGAGTTGGGCGCAGGTGGGAAGTGATGCGAGTCCTTATATGCTCAGTCAAGTGTATAATTCTGAAGGACTCTGGGCTGGGACGACCCCTACCTATGCGAATGCCAGTGAAATCGCCAACGTAAACCTAAAGCCGGAAATTACCACGGGTAAAGAAATAGGCTTGGACATGCGGTTTTTGGAGGGTAGGATTGGCTTGGACTTCACCTATTATCATCAGTCAACGACAAACCAAATCTTGGCCGTGGCCATCTCCAGTTCCTCAGGCTATGCCAGTCAGGTGCTTAATGCTGGAGAGATCACCAACAAAGGTGTGGAATTAATGGTATATGGCACGCCTATAAAGTCCGAGACAGGGTTGACCTGGGACATGTCCTTTAACTTTTCCAGAAACCGAAACTTGGTAGTGGAACTAGCAGAAGGATTGGAAAATTACACGCTGGCCAGTCAAAACAGTTTGACTTCCGAGGCGAGAGTAGGGCAGCCATACGGGACCCTGTATGGTAGAAGGTACCTAAGATCACCAGAGGGTGAAATTGTTTACAGCGATGGGCTTCCGCAGTTGGAGTCCGGGACTTTTGCCTTAGGTAATATCCAGCCTGATTGGATGGGTGGATTCTCCAATAATTTCAATTATAAGAATTGGTCACTTGGGGCACTGATCGATATCCGGATGGGCGGTGATCTGTTTGATGTCGGTACTGGTCTAGCACGTAAGACCGGACAATATGCCGAAACTGCCATCGGTAGGGAAGAAGGTGTGATTGGAGCTGGCGTGATGAATGTCGGTACAGAAGAAACCCCTGTGTACGTCCAAAATGACGTCATCGTAGATGCCGGTACTTTCTGGAATGCCCAAAATCCCAGAACATATCACGAGGCAGGAATCTTTGATGGAAGCTATGTGAAGTTGAGGGAATTGACATTGGGCTATTCATTCCCAAAAAACTTCCTGGGCAATAACTTTATCCAGTCCATGAAGCTTTCTGCAGTGGGAAGAAACTTGGCGATTTTGTTCAAAAATCATCCACACATGGATCCCCAGGTGGATATGAAAGGTGGCAATGCCCAAGGATTTTCCTATGGGGAGCAGCCATCTACCAGAAGTATAGGTTTTAACCTAAACGTAACTTTTTGATCCAGTCGAACACCTAAACACAAACGTGCTATGAAGAAAAGTCTAATAAAAATATATACCCTTCTTATGATTCCCGTGGCAGGTCTGATACTAAACGGATGTACAGGAGAGTTTGAAGAAATGAACGTGGATCCCAACAACCCGACCAGTATCTCTCCGGCCTTGTTGTTGCCAAATGCCATTCAGGTGTCAGTAGACCGTTATTGGGGGCACAGTTCACGATTTCAGCGATTGAATATCGACGCAGCCATGTGTTGGATGCAGCATCTGGCGAGAAACATCTATATCAATGTGGAAGGAGATAGCTATGAGATTCCGTTGACCGTTTCCTCCGGGACTTGGGATGCACTCTATAACGACGCCTTGGTCAACTTTGAGAGTGTTCAGCGGCTTTCGGGGCAAGGTGGCGAATTTGAAAATCGTAATTATTACGGTGTCGCTCTTGTGATGAAGGCCTTTACCTTTTCCTACATGACAGATGTCTTCGGTCCCATTCCTTATTCAGAGGCCCTGAAGGGAACAGCCGAAAATCCTATAAACTCCCCTAAATATGATTCCATGGAGGATATATATGCAGGTTTGATGGAGGACTTGCGCTTGGCAAATGAAAGCCTTAATGCGGATGGTCCCGCCATCTCGGGAGATATTCTATTTGATGGTGATGTCATGCGGTGGAAGAAATTTGCCAATTCCTTGAGGTTAAAGCTTGCCAATCACCAGGCAGCCCAAAAGCCAGCCGAGTCACAGGCAGTAATGGCGGAGATTTTAGAGGATCCATCTACCTACCCTGTGTTCACTAGCAATGAGGATTTTGCCCAGCTCATGCATGTTGATGTTATTGGCAGTAGAAATAAGATGTTTGACGTATTTTCTACCCGTTCAGATTGGAACATTAGCCAAACACTGATCAATGAACTGCTGGAGCTGGATGATGAGCGCATTACCGTGTATGCCCAGCCATTGGCTGATGGGTCCTATGCCGGGCTTCCCAATGGCCTCACAGATGCAGCGGCGGGTAATTATGCTGCCAGTGTTATCGGTACCAAATTTCTTGATCCGACCGCTCCAAGTATCTTGATGAGTTATGCGGAATTACTCTTTATAGAGGCGGAGGCAGCTTTGGATGGAGATATTGACGGAGATCCTGCTGCATTGTTGGAGGAAGCTATTGCTGCATCTTTTGACCAACATGACCTGGAAATGCCTTCAGATTATATGGCCCGGATTGGCGAAGTAAATAAAGAGACCATTATGACACAGAAATGGCTGGCCTTGTTTGGTCAAGGTGTCGAGGCTTGGACAGAATATAGAAGGACTGGGTTCCCGGTGTTTCCACCACCAAATCCTGATGCGGTATTTTACAACGAAGGAGTACTGCCTACCCGGTTGGAGTATCCTACTTCTGAATATTCACTTAATAAAGCGGCGCTGGACGAAGGCTTGAGGCTATTGGGTGGTGAAGATACCATGCGGACGCCCTTATGGTGGGTAGAAGACTAAGTGTCCTTATTGTTGATTGTCAACATTCTCAAAACTGATTATTATGAAAAACAAGATGTATAAAAAAATAGGGGTTTTACTCGCTTGCATTCCTTTACTGTTTGCATGCGAAGATGCTGTTGAATTGGCCACTCCCAATGTGGCCTCACCGGTATTGGTGGTGGTTGATGGTAGCGCTTTCCCGTCCGACAGTGATGTGGCGGTTACGGCCAAGTTTATGGAGTTGGACAAGACCGGTATTCTGGATAATGCTGTAGGGATTGATTCGATACCGGTCAGGGATTTGGAGATCACTGTTTGGATCAACCAGACAGAAGAAGTTTCCACCTTGGTGACAGATGGAGATGGGGAAGCTGCCTTGAGCGTAAGCTGGGCGGCTTTGGGGCTAGAGGTTCCTGGAAGTGGTGATCAGGTCCGGCTGGAGTTTGCTGGAACCCATGATAATATTGCTTTCAGAAAATACCATACCGTAAGAGTGGAATAGCGTTCTGCTAAAGATTAGTTAGTGATTAGTAATGGGTAATTCTATAGGTCGGAAACCTGGACGGTATAGCTGTTCAGGTTTTTTTTATGGTAATGTATTAATGAGTCAAAATCAGGATTTGATGTGGGCAGTCGATTCAGCTTATGGTCACACACCGCTTCTTTGGCTTTTCTTTTTCCTCCTTGGACACGGTTCAGGATATGATTACAGGTAAGCCAGCTGAGATCTTAATGGCCCGTCTAGTCTGAAAGCCATCCAAGATGTTTAGGGTCAATCGGAAAGGTGGGGGGAGTTTTCTTGATCGGATATTTGACTCTTAGGCAGTTTTTAATGGTTCTGTAAATGATGTTGTGAGTCTGTTTGTGATAATTTTTTTGTTTAATATAGGGTGCTATTTTAACCTTTAATTTATCATTTTGTGTTTTTCTGTATAAAATAGGTTTAAAAATACACTTGATATGGAGGTTTTGGTTGTAGAGGTTGACATATATATAGAAGCCCGAAATAATTGATGCATAAGTACCAGAAGCCCCTTTCTGGTTTTGACAGTACAGTAAGCCCTTACTAGTAGGAAGTTTAGATATCGAATTCATCAATTTTCAAAATATTAAACCATTTCAACCATGACAACAAAAATCAATAGAAGAGCTTGGCTAAAATCCAGTTTATTGGCCGCAGGCGGAATAGGCTTAGCACCAAGTTTGGTAGCAGGTACCTCTAGTGTATCCTCTCATGTGGCTCCCATGAATCCACAGAGTTTATTGTGGGAGCATGATCCGATGTATAAGGATAGTGTCCCAGCGCTGAGGGCACGCTTATTGGCCAATGAAAACCCGTATGGGCCATCAAAGAAAGTGGTTTCGACCATTTCTGATGCCGTTTCCTTGGGCAATCGCTATGCGCACAGCGATGCGGCGACATTGATCGAGATGATCGCCGAAAAGGAAGGAGTGACCAAAGATCATATCATGCTCGGCCCAGGTTCTACTGATTTGCTGGAAAAAACCGCCATCGTACGATTTCTTGAAGGGGGGAACATCGTTTCGGCAGATCCTTCTTACATGTCACTGATCAATACATCCAGAAGGATCGGAGCCACTTGGAAGCCGATTCCCTTGACGGCTGATTTTTCCCATGATTTGGACGGAATGGCCAAGGCCGTGGACAGTGACACCAAATTGGTATATATCTGTAACCCAAACAATCCGACAGGATCTATTACCGAAGCAGGCAAGTTGAAATCGTTCTGTAAATCCGTAGCCGCTAAAACTCCGATTTTTGTGGATGAAGCCTATTTGGAGTTTATGGATAAGCCAGAGGACAATACCATGGTAGGCTTAGTGGCCGAAGGACATGATGTGATTGTGGCCAGGACATTTAGCAAGATCCACGGCATGGCGGGATTGCGAATTGGCTATATCGTCGCTCAACCGGAAAGAATCGAAAGTATCACTGATATGGTGCGCAGTACCATGGGGCTTTCTGTCACTTCCTTGAAAGGAGCCATTGTCAGTGTCCAAGAAGATACATTCCTCGCGGAGTGTAAAGCCATGAACAAGGAGTGCCGTGATTATGTGTTTAGTGAGCTGACCGCTATGGGATATGATGTCGTCCCCTCCAACACCAGTTTTATGATTTTCCCAATCCAGATGGAAGGTAAGGAGTTTTTGAAGTCCATGTTTGCCGAAGGCGTAGGGGTAAGGGCTTATAACTTCCTCGACAAGCCTTGGTGCCGTGTGAGTATGGGGACAATGTCCGAAATGGAGATTTTCCTCGAAGCCTTCAAGAAAGTTACTGCCTAATAAAAACTAGCCTATCATGAGTATAGCTATACAAAAGACCCTTTCACTGTTACTGTTAATTGTGATAGGGTTTTTACTAAAGAGTAAATTAAACAAGGAAGAACACAAAAAGGGATTGAAGATCATCATCCTGAACATTGCTTTGCCGGCGATTATATTTGTGGCCTTACTTAAAATACAAATCCAGCCTGATTTATTGTTTTTGCCTATTCTGGCATTGGTGTTCAATTTATTGATGCTGTTGGTGGGCAAGTACGTGCTGCCACTCTATGGTATCGAAAATGACACCCCAACGATGCGGACCTTGCTGATGTTATTGCCCTCCCTGGCGCCAGGGCTCTCTTGCTTTCCTTTTTTGGTGGAGTATTTGGGAGATGAAGCGCTTGCTTGGGGAGCATTGGCAGATATCGGAAACAAAGTGTTTGTGTTAATCTTGACCTATTTGCTTGCCATGCAGTGGTATTACAGGGCCAATAGCAGCGTCAATCACAGCGGAAACCAGAAGGTGAAAGGGCTTTTGCTGTCCATGCTCAATGAACCCATCAATATGGTCATGATTTTGGCCATTGTACTGTTGGGCTTCGGGATTACAATTGATAGTCTTCCTCTATTCCTGAGCGATGCTGTCTTGCAGATGAAAGCCATGATGACGCCACTGATCTTGATATTCATCGGGGTAGCAGCAGTGCTGAAATGGGATCAGCTTAAGATGATCGTGGCGCTATTGGCATTCAGGTCTGGTATTACCTTTATCATCAGTGGCTTGCTGGTGACGTTCTTACCTTTACCAAATGAAGCGGCCATTTTACTGGCAGTGGTATTTCCTCAGAGTGCTTGTAGCTTTTGGCCATTTGCCCATATGTCTGCCGTATCGGCAATGGAGAAAAAAGAATTAGCAGGGGGAGAGACATTTGATTTGACACTTGGGCTCAATATTCTGGCAGTATCGTTGCCTTTCAGTACCTTGGTGATCCTTGGTGTGTTCTCTTCGGGGAGTTATTTCCTGAGTCCATACCATATCTTCTTGTGCGGACTCAGCCTAATGCTATTGGCTGCGGTTCCCGTGGTCATTCAGTTGATTAAAAAGTCAAGCGTCCGCTATGAGCTTTCGGAGGAAGAACCTGCAGAGTAAACCATAAACCAAAAATACAGTTGAATGTTGTTAATTTGTGGGATTATAGGAGCCTCGCGCTAGTGGGGCTTTTATTTTTTTCTCCAGTGAATTGTGGAGGCTTTTGATGAAAGGTTGTTTTTCCCGCAGCTGCTTGAGAGAGGTGCGGTAGGTTTTTATCTTTCTGAGATCTGGAAAGCTAAGTTTATTTTTGGAAAGGGAGTATGCAATGGTCAGTGTCGGGAAATTGGCCAAGAGAATGAGTTGTTGGATGCCTTCGGTGGAAATCGGATGGAACCCCAGCTTTTTTGCAGCATTGTCCTGAAGGATGTACGAAGTGCCCTCCAAGACCATTTGGTCATGCACTGCATCTTGATGTTTCTCTATGAAATTGAGCAAGCCCTTCAAGTAACCCAAAAGAATCCATTGTGTCCGTGCGTAACCGGGAAGGTTAAAATCCAACACATAAAAATAGTCAAATAAGGTCCCTCCGTGAAATACGGTTTTATCATTGTCCAGCCTTTCTGTAATGAACATGGGGGAATAGTAAACCAGTTTGCCACTTCTTTTGCCCATGGGGGTGTCGATAAATGGAGCAACGATCATGATCAGGGGTGCCACAAGAATGCTGATCCAATATTGTTTAGTAAGAAAAGCAACAGCAAGGGTGAAGGCAAATACCATAAAAACAGCTATACTGATGAGGATAATAAACCTCTTCTGGCTTTTTTCTGATTTATTGTAAAAGCGGTGTTTCATGAAATTGGTTTGAATTTGCTCCTAAAGATGGTTTTTCAATATAAACCCAGAATACCAATGTCGTTTAGTTAGTGTGAATTTGGAAATATTGGTTCTATTATTTTTATGCTAAATTCCAAGATGGTCTTCACCTCTTTACCTTTGTTACTTTTTTGACCTGAAGCAAAAAAGTAACCAAAAAACCCCGCCGCTACGCCACGGCGCACAGGTGTGCAGCTATTGGGCTAAAATTAAAACCTTCCCTCATGCAGGCAAACTCCTCCTGTCTAAAGCCAAGCAGGCTTATCTAAAGCCAGGTAAACCTTTTCTAGCTGCCAACGTTCTTTTTGGGCAGCATTTCGTAAAACAAGCCTGCCTTTTTGCCCACCCGCTATTTAATTTCTTAACCCCCAATAGCTGCAAGGCGGATCCATTTTATACATGTTTAAAAAGGCCATGGATTAAAACCATAATTTTCTCAATGAACGATCCGTATTGGGAAATCTTCTTAACTAAACGAGATTGCCCAGAATACCCATTAGCCTATCTACGCTGCGGCGTTCAAGTATAGGCGACTGATTCGCCGTGGCGGACAAAATCAGTAGTTAAACTATTAACTTTCGGTTTTATCCGGCGGCCAGGCAGTGTACATTGTAACGCTACTTCGTTCACACCTCCAAACACACTGCTGGACTCAAAACGATTTCTGTGGTATAAACCAGATCAAAGGTAAAAATATATCATAACTTCTACTGAAACTTGAGTAACCTGCTCAGGGAAATCGCTTTTACCCCATGAAGTTATTTAATTCTGGCAAAAAGCGCCAGACCGAGCGGAGTCGAGGTCCAACGTCTAGCCTTCGACTCCGCTCAGGCTGACAACTTTTTACTAATAGTTTAAAAGCGATTTCCCTGGTGACCTGCTGTTGAGATTAGGTTTTTTTTACTTTTTTTATATAATTTTTTACTTTTTTTCAGTAGAATGATGTTTGGTGAATTTAAGTAATGTTTGTTGGAGTTTCTTTGTGTGTCGTATTTTTTATGGTTTTTAAGTGGATTGTTTTGATTGTTAGCTAAACACGGTTTTTGCGAGTTGTTTTTTTAGGAAGAGCGTTGGTGGTTATGGTGATCTAGTCAGGGGAAAAGGTACGTACATAAATTCCGAATCGATTCACAAAGGTGGAATCCGAAAAGCCTTCAAAAGAGTAGGAAACTTTAACCAAAAATTAAACACAATGAAATTTCAAGAATTGAATCAATCAGAATTGAAAGAAGTAAATGGTGGATTTTTAGGCGGTCTATTGGGCGGCGAAGAAGGTGGATCAAAAGGAGGACTCTTAGGAGGACTGAGCATCCAATTCAGCTCTGAGTCTATGGACGATGATGGTGAAATGCAGAAAAGCAGCTTTGGAATCGAACTTTCCGACTTGGGTTCGTTTGAAAATATATTCAGAGACTAATCTGTTAATCACGATAGGAAAAGACAGCATGTAATTGCTGTCTTTTTTTATTCCTAAAACCATGAACAACAGGATTTTTCCATCGGATATTGTTAAGCACACCTCAGATTATCACTTTCGCTACTACCATAAAAGCTCGATCGTGATCTATCAGGTAATATTGGTATTGGTGATGGTAGTCTTGTTATCCTTGTTTTTTATTAAAGTGGATGTATCGGTAAAGGGATTGGGGATTTTAAAATCCGAAACACCACGGACCACCGTGAGGTCGCTTGTCAGTGGCCAGATTGACGAGGTGTTTGTGAAGGAGAATGATAAAGTATCCAAGGGAGAGCTGCTTTTCACGATTCAGTCTTCCATACTTAACGAAAAAAACCGTCTTTATGACAGCCAGATAGGAGATTTGGAAGCAAAAATGGGGGATTTAAGAAAATTGATCCGGTTATGTCGCCAAAATCTATGGGAAAAAGTGCCCCATCTGAATTCGTCCCAATATCAGCAAGAGGCCAACTATTTCTATCAGAAGCTTTCCGATATTCGCTCCCAGTATGCCATTGTCAAGAAGAACTATGAACGATCGAGAACACTATTCGATGTAGGGGCGATATCCGAGCTCGAAATGGATAAGGTCACCCTTAGTCACGATAATGCCAAAAGTGACATTTATGTGACTGTGGATCAACAGGCGGCAATATGGCAATCTGTCCTGAGTGACCTTGAGCAGCAGTTGAAGCACCTGCAATCAGTGGATTCCCAGCTTCAGGAAGAAAAGGATTTTTACCGTGTCAAGGCCCCATTGACAGGCTATATACAGGACATCAAGGGAATTACGCCAGGAGCTGCGGTCACACCAAATTTCCAACTAGGGGAAATTTCTCCAGTCGGTGGCACCGTAGCCGAAATACGGGTTTCACCAGAAAACATTGGATTGCTGAAACCAGAAGGGCCTGTCAGTATTCAAGTAGATTCTTTCAATTACAATGAATGGGGATTGTTACAAGGAGAAGTGCTTTCCATTTCTAACGACGCCTTTATGGGAGACGGGCGAGCCCCCTATTTTAAGGTGATCTGTTCTTTGGATCAGGATTACCTGGAATTGAAAAATGGGTATAAGGGATATTTGAAAAAAGGGATGACCCTTCAGGCAAGGTTTGTACTTACGGAAAGAAGGTTGATACAGCTGTTGTTTGATCAGGCGGATGACTGGGTGAACCCAAATTTGGTTGAAAAATAAAGCAGATACACTTGGCAATTCACACACCATAAACTGGGCTATCATGAGCATGAAGAATTTTTTTGGGTTTAAAAACAGCTATAAACGCACAGAGGTAAAGCAGCATGATTTTACGGATTGTGGTGCAGCCTGTTTGGCGGCAGTGGCCTCTTTTCATCATTTAGAAATGCCGATTGCCAAAATCAGGCAAATGGCTTCCACAGACCGGAAAGGCACCAATGTCCTGGGGCTGATCGAGGCTGCCAAGAAGCTGGGATTTGATACCAAGGGAATCAGGCTGGAAGCAGACCAGCTGGAATTGGTACCGGTGCCGGTGATTGCCCATGTGATCGTAAAAAAAGTCCTGCATCACTATGTGGTGGTATTGGAAGTAAAAAAGGACAAGGTGCTGTTGATGGATCCTGCAGAAGGAAAAGTCAAGGAGGTAGATCGCCAAATATTTGAGGAGATGTGGACAGGTGTGATGCTTTTGTTGCAGCCTGGTGAGACGTTCGAAAGGGGAGATTTTAAAGCGAGTATTTTCCAACGGTTTTGGTTTTTGCTTAAGCCCCATAAGCGGATATTGACCCAGGTGTTACTCGGCGCGATCGTGGCTACTATTCTCGGATTGGCATCTTCTTTTTATCTCCAAAAGATCATTGACAATGTCCTTCCTGAGGGAAATCAGAACCTGCTAAACCTGATGGGGATCTGCATGGTGGTGATATTGGTCTTTCGGATCATTATTAGCTTTACCAAGTCAATTTTGACCGTCCAGACAGGCCAAAAGATAGATGCTCGCCTTATTCTAGGTTATTATAAACATTTGCTAAAGCTTCCACAGTCTTTTTTTGATAATATGCGGACTGGGGAAATCATCTCCAGGATAAATGATGCCGTCAAGATCCGAACATTCATCAATGATGTCATCATCGGTTTTGTGATCAATGTATTTGTCGTGGTTTTTTCATTTTCGTTGATGTTTGTCTTTTATTGGAAACTTGCACTTTTCGTTTTGCTGATCATCCCGATTTATGCTACCATTTATTATTTCTCCAATAAGGTCAACAGCAAAACACAGCGGCAGTTAATGGAAGATAATGCTGAATTGGAGTCGCAGCTGGTAGAATCTGTCAATGCTATAAGTACGATTAAGCGTTTTGGACTGGAGGATTTTACCAATATGAGGACGGAGTCCAGATTTGTGGGCCTGCTAAAATCCGTTTATGCCTCCAGTATCAATAGTATCTGGATAGGGAGTTCCAGCACTTTTAGTACTTCTTTGTTTACCATCTTACTGCTTTGGATTGGGAGTTCTTTTGTGCTGGACAATGAGCTGACCGCAGGGGAATTGCTCTCGTTTTATGCGATAATGGGATATTTTACCAAACCTGTGGCCAGTTTTATCGGGATGAACAAGCTGATCCAAGATGCCCTGATTGCTGCGGACCGGTTGTTTGAGATCATGGATGTAGATGTAGAGGAAAATGAGAAGTCCATGGAGCTTACAGCTGATAAACTTGGCGATATTCGTTTTATGGACGTGGAATTTCGTTATGGTACCAGAAAAGACGTTTTCAAGCAATTGGATTTAGATATTCCCTTAGGGAAAATCACGGCTATTGTTGGCGAGTCAGGATCAGGGAAATCAACCCTGCTTTCCCTGCTTCAAAAGATTTATCCACTGGATGG
This sequence comes from Echinicola rosea, assembly GCF_005281475.1. Taxonomy (NCBI): domain Bacteria; kingdom Pseudomonadati; phylum Bacteroidota; class Cytophagia; order Cytophagales; family Cyclobacteriaceae; genus Echinicola; species Echinicola rosea. Next base: position 3,375,320 of record NZ_CP040106.1, read on the forward strand.
AGGGAGGATAACCATCGGAGAGTATGACTTGAAATATATCGATCAATATTCCTTAAGAAAACTTGTAGGCGTAGTACCACAGGACATTCACTTATTTGCTGGATCAGTGATGGATAATTTGGCGCTGGGCGAATTTAACCCTGATATGACCAAAGTAATCAAGATTTGTAAGCGGCTAGGGATTTTAAATTTTATTGAGTCCTTGCCAAAAGGATTTGACACCTATATCGGCGAAAATGGAGTGACCCTTTCCGGTGGCCAGCGGCAACGATTGGCCATTGCAAGGGCCTTGTACAAAGAACCGGAGGTGTTGATTTTCGATGAGGCCACTTCATCTTTAGACAGTTATTCAGAGTCATTTGTGAACGAAGTACTCCAATCGCTCCAGAAAGAAGGAAAGACGGTAGTGGTGATTGCTCATAGGCTTAGTAGCGTGATGCAGGCGGATCAGATTTTGGTGTTGAAAGAAGGGAAACTCGTGGAAAAAGGAAACCACACCTCTCTGATCAAAGCAGAAGGGGTTTATCATGAAATGTGGAAGCGGCAAGTGCCCACCAGCGTTTTGGTGGAGTGATTTTCCTGATGGTTGATCGTGGTTTTTTGGTGGTCAATTGAAGCAATAACCTGAGCTCGACTTAATTTTAGTATAAAAAGCGTCATACGAACCATTTTAAGGAGGATGTGGGTTGGAAAAGGGTGTGGCAATCCCGAAACTGCCACGGCTTCCACCCCTCAAATCTCCCTCTAAGCCTCGCAGTGACGATTTTATAATCGAACTGCGGTTAATATTGTGTTGTTAACCGGTTTTTGTGATGCCATTTGCTGCCCTAAGTGGCGCACTGGAGTAATTCCCTATGCTTTCGCTTTTTTACATCGATCAGCCCGGGGACAAGTCTGCAGTGCTTTTCTGCCCAGGTAGGATGGATGCCCAGGGCTTGGAACCGGCTGATTTTCTTGTGCTTTTTTACCATCCCGACATTCCTCCCAAGAGGCGATTGTACCTCCTCTTACATAATCCGGATTGAGCTTCACTTATTTCCCTGTATTTGCCGCAAAGAAAGGCATACTTTCATCAAAAAAAACCTATTTTTGAGATTGCATTGGAACTGGGAAACAACGTGGTTAAAAATCAATTTTGATTTGGTACCGACAAAAAAGGATTAAATATGAAAATAGGAATCGCAGCGGATCATGGAGGATTTGATCAAAAACAGGAGCTGTTTGAATACCTCCATAGCAATGGACATGATGTAACTGATTTTGGGGCTTTTGAATTTGACGAATCGGATGATTATCCGGACAAAGTAAAGCCACTGGCCATCGCCGTATCCAAAGGAGAAATTCAGAAGGGCATCGCAATATGTGGCAGTGGAGTAGGGGTGACGGTAGCCGCTAACAAGGTGCCCGGTGTGAGGGCAGCTTTGATTACAGAGCCATATAGTGCCCATCAAGGAGTGGAGCATGACAATATGAACCTTATGTGCCTTGGAGGACGAGTGATGGGTGGAGTCGTGCTTAAGGAGTTGGTAGAGATTTTTATCACGGCAGAATATGTCGAGGAGGAGCGTTTTCAGCGACGGTTGAGAAAAGTCGAAGACCTAGAGAAGGAATTCCGAAAATAACGCATACTAAACAACGAAGTAGAATCACAAAAAGAATAGAATGAAACAATTCGACTTTGGAATTGTCGGACTGGGAGTAATGGGGAAAAACCTCTTGCTCAATATGGCCGATCATGGCTTTTCCGTCGCTGGTTTGGACCTGGATCAGGAAAAGGCCAAATCCCTTGAAAAAGAAGCCGAAGGCGCCCAAGATATAAAAGGATTCACCGCAGCTGAAAAATTCGTATCTTCTCTGAAAAGTCCGCGGGCGATCATGCTTTTGGTGCCGGCAGGAAAGCCGGTAGATGCCGCGATAGGTTCCCTCATGCCATTATTGGATAAAGATGATATTGTGGTGGATGGCGGTAATTCTTATTTCCCGGATACAGAACGTCGATTTACGGAACTGGCCCAGAGGAATATTCATTTCTTCGGGATGGGGATATCGGGAGGAGAGAAAGGAGCCCGGTTTGGACCTAGTATGATGCCAGGAGGCGATGCACAAGCTTATGAACGGCTCAGGCCGATTTTTGAAGCCATTGCGGCCAAGGTAGATGGGGAGCCTTGTGTGACTTACCTTGGGAAAGGTGCAGCGGGAAACTACGTGAAAATGGTGCACAATGGTATTGAATATGGCATCATGCAGCTGATTGCAGAAGCCTATGATGTCATGAAGCAGGCGCTTGGATATTCGGACAATAAGATCCAGGAGATTTTCCAGTCATGGAACCGTACGGAGCTACAGTCTTTTTTAGTGGAGATTACCGCGCTGATCCTGAACAAGAAAGATGAAGAAACGGGCAAGCAGCTGCTGACGCTAATCTCTGACCAGGCAAGATCCAAAGGTACTGGGAAATGGACCAGCCAAGATGCGATGGACCTTCAGGCTCCCGTGCCGGTAATAGATATGGCGGTTTTGATGCGCGACATTTCGAAATATAAGGAAGAGCGGCTAGAAGCGGCCAAGACCCTTACTTGGGCAGGCGAAGTGGAAACGGATACCAATGCGGAAATGCTTAAAAATGCGCTATACTTTGCCATGATCAATACCTATGCTCAGGGAATGGCGCAACTTCGACTGGCTTCAGAAGCATATGGCTACGGACTCAATCTGGAGGAAGTGGCCAAAATATGGCGGGGAGGATGTATTATCCGTGCGGCCTGCCTGGATGATTTTCGAAAGGCTTTTACAAAAACACCTGATCTGCCCAATTTATTGTTGGACAAAGCCATCGGTGCAGACTTGGTGGCGCGTCAAAAAGACATCAGGACAGTGGTGAAAGTAGCGGTAGAAAAAGGCATTCCAGTTCCGGGATTTATGGCCGCACTTAGCTATTTTGACGCTTACCGCAGTGAGCGATTGTCCACCAATGTGATCCAAGCCCAGCGTGATTTCTTTGGTGCCCATCAATTTGAACGAATAGATAGAGAAGGGTTGTTTCATGCCCAGTGGGAATAAATGACCTGAAAAAGTTTTGATACAATTATGAGTGAAAAAATAAAAACAACCAAAAAAGCAGCCCCTACCATTATCGTTATTTTTGGAGGCACAGGAGACTTGGCGAAGCGAAAGCTGGTACCGGCTTTTTATAACCTGTACTTGGATGGCTGGATGCCCAATAAATTTGCCATTATCGGTTTGGGACGCACGGAACTGGATGATGCATCCTACAGGGACAGGCTGTTTGATGGTCTTACGGAATTTTCTAGGAACGGTAAACCAAAGAAGGACAAGTGGGATGCTTTTTATCCGTCCATTTCGTATTTCCAATCCAATATCAATGATGGAAAATCTTATCAAGACCTATCATCCCAACTTGATAAAATAGATGAGGAATGGGGCGAAAGGGCAAATAGGCTGTTTTACCTTTCCGTGGCACCGCGATTTATTGAGACCGTAACACTAAATCTTAAGGATTCTGGCTTGGCAAGCAGTGAGGTCAAAGACCGGATCATTATCGAGAAGCCTTTTGGTACCAATAAAGCGACGGCCATAGAGCTGAACAATATGCTGAGAAGGACATTTCAGGAGGAACAGATCTATCGCATAGACCACTACTTGGGTAAAGAGACCGTCCAAAATATCTTGGCGTTCCGGTTTGCCAATGCGCTTTTTGAGCCGTTGTGGAATCGAAACTATATCGACTATGTCCAGATCACTGTGGCCGAACAAGTGGGAGTGGAAGACCGTGGAGGCTACTACGAAGAGTCAGGAGCACTCAAAGACATGATCCAAAACCACCTCTTGCAGATCTTGACCATGGTGGCTATGGAGGCACCGGTGTCCTTTGATGCGGAAGAGATCAGGAATAGAAAGGCTGATGTTCTCCGTGCAGTAAGAAGGATAAAGCCAGAGGACGTCCATAAATTTGCCGTCAGGGGTCAATATGGTCCTGGATGGGTAGAAGGCAAGAAAGTACCGGGGTACCGTGAGGAGAGTGGGGTGGACAAAAACTCCGCTACTGAAACCTACGCAGCCATTAAATTTTACCTGGACAACTGGAGATGGCAAGGAGTTCCCTTTTACCTAAGAACAGGTAAAAGGATGCCCGTGAAAACTTCTTCGGTAACCATTCAGTTTAGGCCAGTGCCCCACAGTACCTTTTCCAGGGAGCAGGCGGACAGTGTGATGCCGAATAGGCTCACCATCAACCTCCAGCCACAAATGGATATTCGATTGCGCTTTACGGTAAAACGCCATGGTCTGGAAATGAACCTTAACCAAGCGGATATGATCTATGATTATGACGCCTGTAGCACCCAGACTCCGGAGGCCTATGAAACCCTGCTTTTGGATGCCATGAGAGGGGATCCTACCTTGTTTATGCGATCGGATCAAGTAGAAGAAGCTTGGGATGTGATTGATTCCATTTTGGAGGTTTGGGAAAACAGGCCTTCACTTGATTTTCCAAATTATGCTGCAGGAGCCTGGGGGCCTGAAAATGCAGAAGCCCTGATCGCCAAAGATGGTCACGTCTGGGCATTAAATTTACAAAAAGACTAATTCATGATGATTCAAATAGAACAAGACCCAGCCAAATTAGGTGAAGTAGCTGCAGAACTTTTTGTAAAGTCAGCAAAAGCTGCCATCGAATCAAAGGGAAAGTTCAATGTGGCCCTTACGGGAGGAAGCTCTCCGAAAGGACTCTATCGCCTACTGGCTGAGGAGAAGTATAAATCCCAAGTAGAATGGGACAAGGTATTTGTTTTTTGGGGCGACGAGCGTTGGGTGTCCCTTGACGATGATCAAAGCAATGCAGGGATGGCCTATGAAATGCTGCTGGATCATGTCCCGGTTTTGAAAGAGCATGTTTTTCCCATGTGGGCAGCCGGCATTACCCCTGAGGCAAGGGCACAGGAATATACCGGCTACCTCAAAAAGGAACTTGGCGAAGAAGGAGTTTTTGACCTGATCTTATTGGGAATGGGGGATGATGGACATTGTGCCTCCTTATTTCCAGGTACTGCGGTACTGCAGGAGGAAAACAAATGGGTGGAAGGGTATTTCCTCAAATCCAAGGATATCCACCGTATCACCTTGACAGCACCCCTGATCAATAAGGCCAAAAAAATTGTCTTTTTTGTATTTGGAGAAAACAAAGCCAATGCGCTATATGAGGTGCTGGAGGGAGTGCGAAATCCCACAGAATATCCTTCCCAAATGATTCAACCAATAGCCGGAGATGTGCAATGGTTGGTGGATGAGGCTGCTGCCAGTAAGCTCAAGAATGTTTAATGCATGATCGTGCAAATATTATTTTAATATAAAGGATAAAAAAGGAGGTGTTTACCTCCTTTTTTATTGCTATTTTAAGGTGAAATTTATGATAGTATATGATAATCTAACGAATGTCTAGCATGATAGTCAAAAACAATAACGATGGTAAAAAAGGCTTTTTTGCAGCAATGGAAGATGACGAAGAGGCGGGGCAAATGACCTTTACTTTTGCAGGAGAGGACAGGTTGATTGTTGACCATACGGAAGTCAATCCTGATTTTAAGGGGCAGGGAGTTGGGAAATTGATGCTGATGAACTTAGTGGATTTTGCCAGGAAAAATCAATATAAAGTCATTCCACTTTGCCCTTTTGCAAAATCCGTTTTTAGCAAAGAAGAAAAGATCAGGGATGTCCTTTTTACCTGAGGAAAGAAGTCTGTTGAAAACCAGGTTGTAGCAGCTCATTTTGTCCGCGTCGGCGTGTGCAAGTTAATGCCATACTCCGAGGTATAAATAGATTTAGCATTAACGGGAGAACATATTGAACCATTTTTTTGCCTATCAGTAAGAATTAAGCTCCATTGAATGATTTTTTTTGATTAGTATTCAATTATATAATTATATTTAAGGATATGAATTTTTCAAATGGACTGTTCAAAAGTCTATATGAAGGATAGATAAACCCGTTTAAATTAACCAGCTTAAGATGAAGAAAAATAAGAATAATACGCTGCAAAAAGCAGGTGAAAGAAGAGATTTTTTAAAGAAGAGTGCACTGGCCCTTGGGGCGGTAAGTATTGTGCCGAGTCACGTGCTTTTTTCGAAACCTGAAATCAGGGATAAACAAGGTAAATTGATCCGAAAAGCTTCCATCGTTCCCAGTGACCGTGTGAATTTGGCCTGTGTGGGGATTGGAAACAGGGGAGGGCAAGTGATCAATGCGATTGATGAAACTGGCCATGCCAATATCGTTACGCTGTGTGATGTGGATATGGGAGCAGAGCATACCTTGGAGAGCATGAACAAGTTTCCCAAAGCAACACGTTTTCAAGATTTCAGGGAAATGCTGGACAAGAACAGCGACCAATTTGATGCCGTCATGGTAGCAACGCCTGATTTTTCTCATTTTCCCGTGACCATGGCTGCGATGGCCGCCGGCAAAGGTGTATATGTGGAAAAGCCATTGGCCAGGACTTTCAATGAAATAGAACTCTTAATGAAAGCGGCTGATAAGTACGGTGTGGTGACGCAAATGGGAAATCAAGGACACTCCGAAGCCAACTATTTTCAGTTTAAGGCCTGGGTGGATGCTGGAATCATTAAGGACGTTACGGACATCACTTGCCACATGAATGGCCGCAGGAGATGGCATGGCTGGGATACCAATATGAACAAATTTCCGGCCGCCGAAACTGTTCCGGATTCTTTGGACTGGGATACGTGGTTGACTACTGCCCAGTACCATGATTACAACCATGATTTTATCAATGGCCAGTGGCGTTGTTGGTATGATTTTGGAATGGGAGCACTGGGTGATTGGGGTGCCCATATTATGGATACTTTCCATCAATTTCTTGATCTTGGTTTGCCCTATGAAGTGGATCCCGTGAAAATTGAAGGGCATAATGGACTGTTTTATCCACAGGCTACTACCTTGGACTTTAAGTTTCCCAAAAGAGGGAAAATGCCAAAAGTAAATGTTAGCTGGTACGATGGTATGGACAATATCCCTGAAGTACCGGAAGGATATGGTTCTTCCGAACTGGATGCAGATATCCCAGCGGCCAGTAATGGGAAGATCCAACCGGCAAAGCTAAATCCTGGAAAGATTATTTACAGTAAAGACCTGACCTTCAAGGGAGGCTCTCATGGCAGCACGTTGTCGATCATTCCGGAAGAAAAGGCTAAAGCCATGGCTGGTAAATTACCCGAAGTGCCCGAAAGCCCTTCCAATCATTTTGCAAATTTCTTATTGGCCTGTAAAGGAGAGGAAGATACCCGATCTCCATTCTCCATCGCTGGTCCACTCAGCCAGGTGTTTACCTTAGGAACACTTGCCCAGCGGCTAAATGCCAAATTGGAGTTTGACCGAGATACCAAAACCATTACAAATAATGAATTCGCCAATGCCCTTTTGGTGGGACCACCACCAAGGAAGGGCTGGGAAGGATACTATAAAGTTTAAAAAAATGGCGGGTTGTTTGACTTTCTTCATCAACCCGCCATACACTTTTTTATTTGACGCAGCTATTTGTCGGATTGTTAACAATTGAGGATTTAACCATCCGTTTTTCTTGTGTCTGGTGACTATTTTCTACCCAGGAAGTAATTGATCCCAAAAGAGAAATGTTGCCCGTTTCCGCCAAAGTTTGGCGTGATGTCGGCTTTCTGATTACTGTTCATATTCTTGGATACCGATAGTCCGCCCGGTGTATAGTAGGCTTCAATGCCAAACCGAGGGGAGAGGCGATATTGTGCACCGAGTTGGATGTCAGCGGTAAAGTTGCTTTGATTATAGGAATAAGGTTGACCTGGAAGATTTTTATCCCCCTTTTCTTTGTAAAACGAATTGCTAAGCCCTACAAACGGCATGAATTTTTCGGTGACCTTAAAGTACTTTCTTAATAGAATTCCTCCACCGTATATCGTGCTATTGGCACGGGTAGTATTACCGTCAGCCAAGGTGGTGTATTTTTGTGACCTTGCGCCGATTCTTCCCTCTATTCCGGCATAAAAACCATTTCCAAAAAACTTCCCGATGCCAGGCGTGAAATAGTAGCTGAATGATGTTAGCTCATCACTCATGTTTTCAGGTAGGGAGTATGGGGAGTCTTGTTTACTGTACTGGAAGTTTATCCCTGACCGGATTACTAGATCGTCCTCATTGAATTGAGCATTGGAAGTCGTAGTTGAAAGGAGGCTGATCATTACTGTGAAAATTGAAATAAAACAAAAATACCTGTTCATAATTTAAAGAGTTTATAGTTTACATAATTATATGGTGTTGAAATTATAACAACTGAATAGGCATTTTAAATTGAATGGGTTAAAAAATGTTAGGATTAAGTTATGTTAACAAAATCATAGGCAGATTTAAGGGCATTTAAGATTTCCAATCACTTAATCGCTTGCCCGTTTTGTTTTTGATGAACTTATAGAGGTGACTTTCGTCCACAAAGCCAAATTCAACCGTTAGTTGTTTATAACTCAATTGACCTTTGTGCAACAATTTCAATATAAGTTTTAAACGGTATTGGCTAACATAATCCTTAAGTGAAATGCCCATGTTATGTTTAAACCAAGGCCCTATATAATTGGGACTGAAGTAAAATCGATCTGCTAAATGTTGCAAGGTCAATTTTGATGGTTCACGAATATGGTGATCGATGTATTCCAGTATTTCTTCTGCAATAGGCCGGTCAATGGGCGCGCTTTCGGTGGTGAGTGATTTTAAGTTTCTGTCCAAAATGATCATTATGGACACCAGCAGTTGATAAATAAGGGAGGGATCATCATTTTCGGCTTCTTCTGAAACAATGAGCTCAAACAATAAAGAGATTTTATTTTTGTCAGCAGCATTGGTCAAAAGACTTGCCCTTTTTCTCTCTGGGTGTTTTAGCACGTGATTTGTAAGCTGATTCCAAGTTTCCGGTACATTAATAGCCGGAGGGTGATTGATATACCTTTTGGTGAATTTGAAATAAACGAATTTAGTTTTTTCTTCAATGATAAATTCATGCTTGTCCGAAGGACCAAGCATGAATACATCTCCCATTTCATAAGTGAGCGTACGACCATTTAAGTGATGCGATCCTTTGCCATGCTTTATAAAAATGATTTCATAATGGTTATGATTGTGGATGGGATGTTCCCATTTTACAGCCTCAAAAACCTGGACGATGACATCATCAAATTGTTTGTATCGCTTCATCATTGATTTTTACCTAAATACCATTGAAATATACATAAAAATATGTAGTCCAGATGCGTTGTATATACATATCATTCGTAAAAAAATTCACAACCTCGTTTCATTAATGAGGCTAAAACTAAAGTAGCATGGATCTTCAATTAAAAGGTAAAAAAGTATTGGTGACGGGCTCTACCGCAGGAATAGGCCATTCGATTGCCCAAGTGCTGGCAGAAGAAGGAGCCAGTGTTATTATCAATGGTCGGAAAGCGGAAGATGTCCGACAAAAAGTGGCCGAGCTCAAAGCAGATACGGGTAATCAAAACATCACAGGAATAGCAGCTGATTTTGGCAAGAAGGATGAGATATCGGCACTGCTTGAAGAACTTCCGGAAGTAGATGTATTGGTGAATAATGTCGGGATCTTTAATCAAGTTGATTTTGAGGATATCTCCGATGAAGCATGGCAGGAGATGTTTGACATAAACGTCATGAGCGGTGTACGGCTGTCACGGCATTATTTCCCAAAAATGCTTGAGAAAGACTGGGGGCGGATCATTTTTATCTCTAGTGAATCAGCGCTCAACATACCGACAGAAATGGTACACTACGGCATGAGCAAAACGGCTCAATTAGCCATCTCAAGGGGACTGGCACGACTGAGCAAAGGAACTAATGTAACGGTAAACGCCGTGCTTCCTGGCCCCACCTGGAGCAGGGCCAATAAGAAGGGATTAGAAGAGCAAGCCCAAGAAGAAGGAAAACCAACAGAAAAAGTCCTTCAGGAATTTTTTGAGAATCGCCGCCCCACTTCCTTAATCCAACGGTTTGCCGAAAGTAGGGAAGTGGCAAATTTGGTGGCCTATGTAGCGAGCCCATTATCCGCGGCGACGAATGGAGCTTCGCTAAGGGTAGATGGAGGTGTAGTCAATTCAATCATTTAAATCATAATAATCTATGAAAGTTCTATTGATCGGTGGTCAGGGTACTATCGGAAAACACATTGCCAACAAACTTGATAAAGATGATGAAGTCCTTACAGTGGGACGAAATTCAGGAGATTTTCAGGCAGATATACAAGATATCAATTCCTTAAAAGATCTCTTTGAAAAAACGGGTAAAGTAGATGCCGTCGTTATTACAGCGGGATCAGCTCCTGTAAAGCCTTTGAGAGAGATGTCTCCGGAGGATTTTCATGCTGGTATTGCGGATAAGATGATGGGGCAGATCAATGTAGCACTGGTGGCATTTGATCAGATAAATCCTGGAGGAAGTATTACCTTGACCACGGGGATTCTGGCGGAAGATCCTATTCCCAACGGTACCATACTCAGTACGGTAAACAATGCCGTAAATGGTTTTGTGATTGGCAGCTATGGGGAATTGATCCAGCGTAATATCCGGATCAATGCCGTCAGTCCTGCTCTGGTAGAGGATTCTTATGAAGCATTGGGAAAGTACTTTCCTGGACATACACCCGCCAAAATGGGACATGTCGCGGACGCTTACGTGAAAAGTATAAAAACATTAATTACCGGTCAGATTATAAAAGTCGGATAGGTTATGGAAAAAAGAAGATTAGGAAATACGGAGTTATATACGACGCCAATTGTGTTTGGCGGAAACGTATTTGGGTGGACGCTGGATGAAAAGGAGTCATTTAAGATGTTGGATGAATTGGTGGAAAAGGGCTTAAATACCTTGGATACCGCTGATGTTTATTCACGTTGGGTGAAGGGTAATGAAGGGGGAGAGTCAGAGTGCATCATTGGGAAATGGCTTAAAAAGTCTGGAAAGAGAGCACAGATGAACATCATCACCAAGGTAGGTTCGGATATGGGACAAGGAAAGAAGGATATTTCCAAATCCCATATTACCAAAGCCGTGGAAGCGTCCCTCCAACGACTACAGGTGGAGACGATTGACCTCTATCTGACACACTGGGATGACGACCATACACCCGTAGAAGAGACCTTAGAAGCTTACCAAGAGCTTATCTGTGCAGGAAAGATAAACTATATAGGAGCTTCTAATCTGAGTCCAGAGCGACTAAGTGCTAGTTTAGAGGCCAGCAATAAGGAAGGATTACCACGGTACGAGGTGTTCCAGCCGGAATATAGTTTATATGCTCGCCAGGAATTTGAGGAAGGCGTTGCTAAGATTTGTCAAGAAGAAGGTTTGGGGGTTATCAGTTATTTTTCCTTGGCAAGTGGTTTTTTAACAGGCAAATACCGCAGTCGGGTGGATTTTGATAAAAGTGCGCGAGGGGGAGGGATGGACAAGTACCTTAATCCACGTGGGCTAAGGATTCTGGGAGCCCTGGATGAAGTAGCAGCAGTCCATGGTACATCTGCTGCAGCGGTAGCTTTGGCATGGCTGATAGACAGTCCGCTTGTTACAGCTCCCATAGCCAGTGCAACCAAGAGCAGTCATCTAGAGGCATTCAAGGATGCACTAACGCTCAAGCTAACTTCAGATGAAACTGAAAAGCTGCAAAAGGCTTCTGCCTATTGATGTACAGTCAGTTTTAGGTAGGGCTGTCTCATATATCGGAAATATGTCTTGTTGTTCCTTTGGGGCCTATGCTAACGGATGATGGGCATCATCTAGACGTACTTTCATGGATCGTACCAAAAGCATGTATCTATCATTCCCCATTGAAATGGGGTAAATGTGGATTTATAAGACAGCCTTTTTTAAAGCTCTACCCAACTGGAAGGGACACCGTGGGGATGCTAGACTATAACCCGCTTTATGGCTTAGGAATCGTTATGGCCTGTCCCGAAAGCTATTCGGGAAGAGCTGAAACTACAAGAAAATCAGGCTGTTTGGAGATTGAATCATCCGTCGCGGCTGATGGTGAACCTGTCTGCGGCTAGGTAGAATCGAAAAAAGCAGCGAAGCGACTGATTTTGAGGTAGTTTCAGCTTGTAATACTTGTTCGCCACGGCGTAGATAGGCTAATGCAAAATGCGGGTTTAAACTCCAGTAGGGTGACTTTCTTGTGGTTTCGATTCTCCCAGACATCCGTTGGGAAGGCATAACGCTAGATTAAATCTCCATGGTTAGCATTCCTTCAGAACTGGAGTCCAACTGCCGTATGATATTTCCATGGTCATCCCAAAAGGCGCTTTTTCCGGCACAATGGCCTCCGTCAGCTACTCCTACGCAATTGACCATGGCCACTGGCAATTTGTTGTTCTTAGCGATGTCAGGTAGCTGTTGATAGGCATTGATTACTCCCCGTTGATCCTTTGCCACACTGGAAAGAAAAAAAGAAGGGTGCGTGGCCATTACATTTTGGATATGTTCAGCAACTGAGATTTCATAGCAAATGCCCAGTCCTATGGCAGTACCATTAACCAGTAGAGACTTACGTTGACCCGGAATAAAAAAGGGCACTTCATCGTCATGCAAGAACTGTTTGGAGTAAACTTGGATCTCCTTTTTGGGATGAAAAATCAGTAAGCTGATAGTTGTACCATTGGAGCATTGAACAGGGGCTCCAACAGCAATGATGATTGCCTTTTTATCGCTTATTTCTTGGAATATTTGGAGGCGGGGATCATCCTTAGTAACGGCCAGTTGTTTTGCCAAGGTAGGTTCATAGCCTGTAAGTGATAGTTCTGGGAAAATCACCAATTCGGAATGCTCGGATGCGGCTTTTTCAATCCACTTGATGTGTTTGATGATGTTTTTATCAATGTCTCCTGCAGCAGGGCTAAGCTGAACCAAGCTAATTTTCATTTTCCGTGAGGTTTTTATTTGCTAAAGGCCTGAAAAGGTAGCATGAAAATTTTAGCGATCATTGAAAAAGTAAGATCAATTGCAAATCCCAATAAACGGAAAGGTAGTATGAGTAACCAAATAATCGGGTATAGCAGTAGGAGCAGCAAGGCTACGGGCCAGCATAGTACAAAAAGAATGGTCCAAAGTACGAGATTAAGGAATAATTTCATGATTATCGTTTGTTGATGTATAAAAACCAAGGGAGCCACAACGGAAAACAAACCGCTCAGACATTCTATTTCCCTTCACCTGCCCAAAAGTATGCCATTTGCCTTGTCGGCCATACAGCGATATTTTTCTAGGGTGGGTGTTTTATTATCGGACACTTTTTTGGCTATAATCGGACGATTCAGATAGCGAGGCTGAATCAAGATTTATGCAGCCATTTTAACCAAACTATAGCCTGTGAAAACTGGGCTCACTTATCTTCAAGTATCGACAAATTTAGTTTTGTAATGGATAGTCCTGTAAAGGACCTTAAACTTAGTTGTGGAGTTCATTTAAACTGTAAATTCATTTTATTTATATTAAAATGTTTTTTGAATACTTAAAAATGATGTATATTTGATTACTGACGTTAAAACAAAAAGGAACTATGAAAACTACATTTTTAAAAACGCTACTCTTGTCGTGCGTTGCGGTACTAATGATATCATGTACAGAAGACTTAGAGGATTTGGTAAAACCTCCATCCGTTGTAGGGGTTTGGGAGTTAGAGTCCATGGAATATGATGTCCGGACCGAGGCGATAAAAAATGGGGAGGTTTTTTCCATTGACCACACAGGCACGGCGGAGATTTTTGGATTAAAAATGAATATTTCGGATGATCCGACCAATACGTTTTTGGCAGAGGGATATTATACTGTTGAGATTCCGTCGGACTTGGCGGGAGAGACTTTTAAGGAAGTTTTCCCCTTTATGGATGTTCATAAGCGTGGTACTTGGCTTAAGGAAAGCGATAGGTTGATGTATTTTAATTTTGAAGGCTTGCCTGAAATTGAAGCCGAAATTTTAAAGTTTTCAAGTACAAAACTGGTGATTTCATACGAAGTTACCGTAGAGGACGAAATTGAAGGTACCCTTAGTACCAATACCATAAATGGCTTATATACTTTTAGTAAAGAATAGGTTTAGATATTTTTTGACTTGATTTTTTTAATGAAAGTTGGATTTCGGAGCGTAAAGCGCTATAGGATTTAAGAGAGGCTGTCCTGATCAAGGGCAGCCATTTTTTTCTTGTTTTATCAATGCCATTCAGGGATCAAACCAAAAAAAGTTGGTGTTTGTATATTTTGACAGTTACATATTTTTGGCTCTATATGGATTATAGTGGGTAAAGATATTATTCCGGTTAAATTAATGTTGATTCATGTTCCTTTTCAGTGGGCAATTTTCTATTCTGCCTTGAGGTATTTGACGTTAAGAAATCAAAGAAGTGGGCTGGAAAAAGCGCAGGCTTGTTTGACGTGAATCAGTACAAAAAATTGGTATGCTGCACAAATAGAGGAGTTTGCCTGCGTGAGTGCTGGCTTTGATTTTAGTCATATAGCTCACCGCAGCGGGTTTTTTTGGTTACGTTTTTCACCTGAAGGAAAAAAGTAACAAGGCAACAAGATGAAAGGCAAGCTAGAATTTGACATGCAAAGTAATAGTTACCCATAGTAAATCATATAGACCCATATTTTTAATGCATCCCAAGTACTAGTCCATCCTACCATGCTATCTGAAATGATTTCTGGTCTCCGAAGTACGCCGGATCCAATGAATAATCCATGACATATTCTCCATGGTTTTGAAAGGTGGATAGGTCTTCCTGGAGGTTGTATTGGATGATGTTGACCCATTTGTCCTGATAGATTTCTGTTTTTTCAAAATGGAAATGATCCGCGTAGGCAGTTACCTCCTTGATGAATGCACCTTCTTCAGGATAGGCATGAAGGTAATAGGAATAGATCAGGATGGTGAATTTTTGGGGCAAGCCATCAGTGGCTGATTTTTTTGTCAACTCTTGAATCGAATATAAGGGAAGGTGGCGGTCATATTCCCCTACGAGTACTTCACCGCTTCTTACTACAAAATCATGTGATATAAGCGGAGCATCAGCCTCACAGGAGCTTAGGGTTTTGTGAAAGATTGACTTAAAATGGTCATAGTTTTTTAATTCTTTCTGGTATGCAGTGGAAGCTAATACGGGGAATAATAGTAATACCGCCATGATTGGAGTTTTCCATTTGGCAGGAACTAACAATAATACAGCAGCAAACGAGAAGTAGAATGCAGCTAATTTCCAGTCGAGCAGTCCCAAAGCAACAATTCCTCCAAAGGCAATCCAAAGTGCGCCAAACCGGTTCCAGAAGAAATTATTGGTCCACCTCTTTGCCTCAAGGGCGATGTTGACGGATAAAAGAGGCAGTAAAATGATCAAATGGCGTGGATTGAGATGTATAGGATTATAAAAGGCAAAACTGGTAGTCATAAACCAAAACCCAAACAGTAAGCATACACTTGATAATGCAAATACCAAGTGGAGATCTTTATCATGCTTAAAGGCCCTTACCAATCCAGGTACGGCAAGGACAATCCATATCCAAAAAGTACGCTCGATGAAGGTAAGTATTGGGCTGAAAGTAAGCCGTTCTGCAAGGGCTTTCCACCCTTTGTCATAAAAGGAATAAGGGGAAATGTAGTGGCCTGTTTGGATTCCTTTTAACCTAAAAAAGGGATCTCCATATTGTGCGTAATAATAACCTAAGTAGCCAAGCAAGAAAACTGCGGCGAATAGGATGAAATAGCGGTAAAATATGATCGAGCGTTTATACTTCAAATCTACAAAGAACAAGAGAAAAGGAAGGGGGGCCAGCAGGATGATGGTTTCTTTTGTACATAGTCCGAAAAAGAAGGCCAAGGCCATGACCAAACTGGCCATGAAGGGCTTTCTATGTCGATAGATGGCAGATGCAGGAATGAGTGCAGTCCAAAATACCAACATTGAGTCTGGATAGACCTTGGGCAAGAAATGCAAAAGATAGACTGAAGTGCAAAAGAAAATTACAAAGACATTTTTTGCCAAATACTCCGGTATAATCCTCCAAATCACCACCACTGTCATCAAATAGGAAAGTAGCGAAGGCAATGCGGCCAGGTGGTCATTAAAGCCAAAAAGGTAGGTGATAAGCCCAGGCAGAAGATACGCTCCCCATCGGTAATTGAATAAATCATTCTCCTGAAATGGGATGTCATGCCAAAACTGATACCCCAGTCTCAGGTAAGATACATCGTCACTAAAGGTAATGCCATCATAGCCCCAATACCAAAAAGCTATAAAAAACAGCCATGCAGCGATCAGGCCAAGAGGATAATTGGGAGTAGTGAGTTTCTGCATATTCCCAAAAATAGCTAATTTACATTGAAAAAAGTAACGCTAAAAAAGTGACAATTAGTGTCACTAAAATGGTCTTTTGTTTTCAATACGTTAAATTGCTAATCCAAATTCAATAGGCAATGGGTAAAACAAAAAGTGTTGAGCAACAAAAGATTCTGAGAGTATTTAAATTAATCAACTTGCTCCGCTCCAATATTGGAAAATCGGCCAATAGTCTGGCAGAGATATTGGGGACGGATCGGCGCACCGTTTATCGTTATTTTCAACTGTTGCGGGAGTTGGGGTTTCAGGTGGAGCGTGAGTATGGCAAGTTTAAGATTACCGACAGGGTGGAATATGACAAAACCACATTTTACGGGACTTTTTCGGATGATGAAGCCACCTATTTGGTGGACTTGATGAATAAAAGCGGAAAGAAGAACTTACTTAAAGAATCCATTTTGGAGAAAGTACAGGTTAGGTCAGCTTTTCAGCAAAGTGTTTCGCAGCTTTTTAATGCCAAACTGGGACGGTTTGTCGATGAAATCAGCCACGCCATAAAAAATAAATATCAGGTTGTTTTAAAGGACTATTATTCCCTCAGCAGTGATTCTGTCAGTGATCGCTTAGTCGAACCGGTGGTTTTCTCGAATAATTACGAGTCGGTCTATGCGCTGGAAGTGGCCAGCAAAGAAATGAAAATGTTCAAGCTGGAACGCATCAGTGAGCTAAAGGTCACGACCAAGCGCCACCTTTATGAAACACTGCACGAACCCTTGGAGCAAGGTTTGTTTGGATTTACCGGGAAAGATCAGTTTGAGGTGAAGCTGAGGCTTTCCAAAAAGGCTTACCAATTGCTTATAGAGGAACATCCGGATGCAAAACCTTATACCTATTCGGTAGCAAACAATACCTATTATTTCGAAAGGGAAGTTCCTGAATTGCCAGGTATTGGCCGGTTTGTGTTGGGGCTTCCGGGAGAAATTCTGGTGGAAAAAGGCCAAGAACTGAAGGCCTATTTGGAACAACAAATGAAAAAGGCTGAAAACATGTTTTCAGCCTTTGAACAGGATAAAGTATAACTTGTGGTAGTTTTACTTTAGCTGGATTAATTTAATGATATTATTGCCATTGTGTCTGAACACTCCGGTCACTGTACCGTCTGTTTCCAATGTAATGTCCAAATCCTCACAGAGTGTAGAACATTCAATGGGGATTTCCCCTAACATTTTGTAGCCAACTTCCACATTTCCGAATGCCAACGTAGCCGGTTGGTAGCTTGGAGATTTAAGCGGAAGCTCAAATGTAGCATTGGGACTTACCAGCTCTTTAGACTCTTCCGAGAGGTAAGTGTACGCAGTATAAAAGCCGTCTGTAGCCTCATTGTGCATTTGTTCTTTCCGGATGTTAATCACATAATCGTACCCCATTTGGTAATTAAATCCATCTATCGCGTCGATGGGGATTTCGTCCCATTCATTCGTTCCTTCCTGATGAGATAACTGAACTTTAAGGAATAACGAAGCATTGCCGGCTTCATTGTTCTTTACTACAGGATAGTGTTTTATAGCGATGGTTTCTTCCTTTTGCGGAAGCTCATTAAAGCAGCTCGAGAGTAGGATACAAACTCCTAGAACAAAAAAGGTGGACCAGCTTGTAAAATTATTTTTCATTTTCATTGAATAGTTGATGGTAGATTTTGGTTTAGTTTATATCAGCAACCATACAATTCGGATGCCATGTGCATGGGAATACGCCGTGCCCACGGTGCTTGTGACAGGAGTAAGATTAAATGAGGTCACCGACCACCTATCGCTTTTGGCAAAGCCGTGTAAATGCATCAGACCTTAAAACCAAAAAAATGCCTTCTCTGTGATTCTTGTTTAATGCTAACCGGATAATTTTTATATTCAGCCATCACTTAAATTATTATTTATGAAAAGATTAGTACTGATTGCCTTTGTAGGATGGTGTTTTTCCTTTGGAGCAAGCGCCCAGCAATTACTCAATTCAGATTCTTCTGCTGTTTCAAACCACCAGGTGACCATAAAAGGGGAGAAGGTGAACTATACCGCGACGGTGGGTACGCAGCCAGTTTGGGACAAGGAGGGTAAGGAAGTGGCCTATCTCTTTTATACCTATTATGAGCGAAGTGATGTAGAGGATAAAACCAACCGCCCATTAGTAGTTTCGTTTAATGGTGGTCCGGGTTCTGCCTCAATCTGGATGCACATTGCCTACACGGGACCTGTTTTGTTAAATATCGATGAAGAGGGCAACCCCATTCAGCCATATGGTTATCAGGAAAATGAACAATCTATCTTGGACGTAGCGGACATTGTATATGTGGATCCCGTGAATACAGGATATTCCAGAATTACAGATAAGGAAGCGGATCGCTCCCAGTTTTTTGGGGTAAATGCAGATGTAAATTACCTCGCCGAATGGGTAAGGACTTTCGTTACCCGCCAAAACCGATGGGCATCTCCAAAATTTTTGATTGGGGAAAGTTATGGAACTACCCGCGTATCAGGTCTCGTAAGCCGCCTCCAAAATAGCCAGTGGATGTATTTTAACGGGGTAGTACTGGTGTCGCCAACGGATTTGGGCATTGACAGGGAGGGCCCTGTGGCCGCTGCCAACTATTTGCCCTACTATGCGGCTACTGCCTGGTACCATGGCGTCCTTAACCCTGATTTGCAAAACAAGGATTTGGAAGAGATCTTGCCTGAAGTGGAGGCCTTTACGGTCAATGAACTGATTCCTGCAATGGTGAAAGGAGGCTTTCTTTCTGAGGCAAGGAAAAAGGAGCTGGCCAGCAAAATGTCCGAATACTCAGGCTTAAGTGAAGCAGTTATTTTGGAGCATAACTTGGCGGTGCCGACAGGTTTTTTTTGGAAGGAATTGCTGAGAGATCAAGGCTTGACAGTGGGAAGACTGGACAGTAGGTACCGTGGGGTGGATCGGCAGGACGCTGGCAGCCGCTATGATTATGATCCGGCACTTTCCAGCTGGAACCATGCATTTGCTCCTGCCTTTAACCACTATATGATCAATGAACTTGATTTTAAAACGGATATAAACTATTTCCTTTTTGGTCCGGTTCATCCTTGGGATAGAAGTGGTGACAAGACGGGTGAAAACCTAAGGGCTGCATTGGCCCAAAACCCCTATCTCCATGTGATGATCCAGTCGGGGTATTTTGATGGCGGTACAGATTACTTTAACGCCAAATATTCCATGTGGCAGATGGATCCAAGTGGAAAGCTTAAGGACAGGCTCTCTTGGAAGGGATACCGAAGCGGTCACATGATGTACCTAAGATCGGAGGATCTGGAAAAAGCCAACGATGATATCAGGGAATTTATCAAGAACGCTATACCTAAAGCAGGAACTCCGGCAAAATATTAATAAAAAATGGCACCTTGGAAGCATGTGCCACTGATTGTTGGATGCAGATGGTGTTTCAAAACAAAAGGCTACCGGAAGTCAGTGACTTACGGTAGCCTTTTTTGATTAAAGGCCCGTTCAAATTCCTTCAAATTGGTAACCATTTCATCAAATCCCATAAATATACCCAGTTGTTGGTAAATAGCAGCTTTGGTCTCGCCTAATTTCCTCAACCCGTAAACGGAAGTACTCCCAGCGCTTTTGGAGAGTTTGTGGTCACCGTTTTCCATCATAAGGGGGTGGTGGTAAAAAGTGCTTTGGGAAAATTGGTTTTTAGGTAGAAGGCCTGCTAAAAATAATTGTGTCCAGCTGGAATCAAACAGGTCATCACCACGCACAATGAGGTCCACGCCATAGTGAATATCATCCACGACAGAGGCCAATTGATAGGAGGGAGCACCATCTTTTTTCCTTATGACAAAATCTTTCATCAAGGCAGGAAGGGGGGATGCGCAGTAGTTGTTTTCCAATTTCATGGTCAGTGGATGCTGATCTGTCTTCAGCCGCCAGTTTACCATTTTCTGACCTAGGTCAATGTTTTTGCCAATACAGGTGCCGGGATAGCTGCCATCTGGAGAGGCTAGTGCGATTTTCTTCCTGCTGCATTGGCACGCATACACGCGATCATCTGCCACCAAGTGATCAAGCATCTTGTGGTATAGGGGCATGCGGTGGATTTGCGAAAAGGAATCTTGGTATTCTTTCAAATTTTTGGGACCATAGTGCCACGGGAAATCCAGAAAATCAAGGGTTTCGAACAAGTCTTCCACATAAGGCATTTTCACCCTTTTTTGATCCAAATCGTCTATCCTTAGCATGATTTTGGCACCGTGCCTCTTGGCCAGTGCATACGTAATGGCAAATGACAGGACATTTCCGAGGTGTAAATATCCACTTGGTGTAGGGGCTATTCTGGTCAATCGATATGTCGGGGGAGAAACTGGGGTCATGACAGACAGGGAATAATGGACATACGCAATTATAACAGCAAAATTTGAAAGTAAAAACTTGTCTGAGCGGAAACGGATATGATCCCTGCAACTGATTGGCCAATAGCAGGGGTGCTTCGGGGTCATTGGGAGTTGACTTGCATGCCTATAATGAAAAGAAATGCTGGATTTGCCGCTGAAATGTTATAATTTACGTTAACGTCAGCATTGTCGTCACAATAAGCATGATTTTTAAGTAATAAAATTTATCAATGGAAACCGATTTAAAGCTTGCCGTATTGATTGATGCGGACAATATACCTTCCGGATATGTGAAGGAAATGATGGAAGAAATCGCCAAATATGGAAATCCCACCGTGAAGCGAATTTATGGTGATTGGACACAGCCTAACTTGGCCAAATGGAAAGTGGTACTTCTGGAAAATGCCATTACGCCCATGCAGCAATACAGTTATACTACTGGCAAAAACGCTACTGATTCAGCCATGATCATTGATGCCATGGATATTCTATATTCGGAAAGGGTCGATGGCTTTTGTATTGTGTCGAGTGACAGTGACTTTACCAAATTGGCTACCAGACTCAGAGAGGCAAGCATGAAGGTCATCGGAATAGGAGAAAAAAAGACTCCGACGCCATTTATCGCTGCCTGTGATAAGTTTATCTACCTAGAAATCTTAAAACAGGAAGAAAAGAAAGCGTCTAGGCCCACTGCTGGCGTTTCCAGGCAAAAAGATTCGGAAGTGGACCAAGTGACCAACAAGGTTATTAAGCTGATTGCCAATACCATTTCGGACTGTGAGGATGACGATGGATGGGCCTACTTGGGTGATGTGGGCAATTTGCTCCAAAAGAAGCAGCCGAACTTTGATTCCAGGAATTATGGTTTCCAAAAGCTCACCCCTATGATCAGCTCCATCAATAAATTTGAAATAGAACAACGGGAAGGCCAACGCGGCAGGCACAAGTTGATTTACGTTAAGAACAAGAAATAAAGTGGCTGGGTTAGCTAGGGAAAAAGGAGGTTAACCTATAATTTTAAGGCCATAAGCCGTTTGAAAAAGGAAACTTCCTGTAATTTTGTGACTACAAACAGAGATCGGCCAAAAGACGCACTGGATTATACGTAGGTTTAGGTTTGACTTGACACTATGCTGGTATCATAGTAAATTCCTATGCTCTGGCATCTTTTTTGGTTTAATGTTTCAAAACAATCATACTTATTAATATGCTCAAAAGGATATCAATTTTATTACTTGCAGGCCTAATCTTTTATAGCTGCGCGACAGTTCCGCTTAGTGGCAGGAAGCAGCTAAGTCTGGTGGACAATTCGGAGGTTTTGCCAATGTCCTTCCAACAGTACAATGACGTAAAAAGCGAAAGCAAGGTCGTAACCAATACTGCAGATGGTGAAAGTGTGGTGAGGGTCGGTAAGCGGATAGCAGCTGCTGTAGAAACTTATCTTCATGACAATGGCCATGGAGAGATCCTGAATGGTTTTGAATGGGAATTTAACCTGATTCAGGATGATCAGGTGAATGCTTGGTGTATGCCGGGAGGCAAGGTGGCTTTTTACACCGGTATTTTGCCCGTTTGCCAAAATGATGAGGGCATAGCCGTAGTGATGGGGCACGAAGTAGCACATGCGATCGCCAGTCATGCCCGGGAGCGAATGTCTCAAGGGATGGTCGCCAATGGGTTATTGGGAGGTGTACAGGCGGCCATGGGCCAAAACCCTACCTTGACCGAATCGATTTTTATGCAGGCCGTCGGGATGGGCAGCCAAGTAGGCATGTTGAAATTCTCCAGGGATCAGGAGTTGGAAGCTGATCAGCTTGGACTGATCTTTATGGCCATGGCAGGATACGACCCCAGAGTGGCTCCTGAATTTTGGCAACGAATGGAAGCGAAGTCCAACGGTGAAGCACCGCCCGAATTCCTTTCTACCCACCCTGGGCCAGATCGGAGGATAGACGAACTGAACAGCCAAATGCCTGAGGCACTAAAATATTATAAGAACTGATCTGCTCAGTCTGACGTCAATGAACATAAAAAGCCAAAGCATTTTTTGATGCTTTGGCTTTTTATGTATCTGTCAAAATATCCCTGAATACAGGGACTAAGATTTTTGATTAATTTTGTTAATTGGACACGGAGAAATTAGGTGACAAAATTATAACAAAATGAAGATAAACCGTCTGGTCCTGCTCGTTTTTATGATGGGTGGCTCATTAGCCTCTTTTGGCCAAAAATTAAAAGAAGATAAGAAACTGACAGCGGGTCTGAATGCCTTGATGGAAGAGTTCCAAGGGACAGCTGGAGTCTATGTGGAGCATTTACCTTCTGGAAAGTATGCCGCCATCAATGCGGATACCATTTTTCCTACTGCCAGTATCGTTAAAGTGCCCATTTTGATAGGCATTTTTGACAAGATCGAAAAGGGCGAACTGACCTATCATGAAGAGTTGGTCTATAGGGATTCTATCAAATATGGAGGTTCAGGCCTGATGCAATTTTTTGAAGACAGCACCAAGACAGACCTCAGCACCCTTTTGGCCCTTATGATCACCTATAGTGATAATACCACCTCCCTTTGGAGCCAGGCTCTTGCTGGAGGAGGGGAAACAATAAATCCGATTTTGGAAAAGAATGGGATGGAATTTACCAGGGTGAATTCTCGTACAGCTGGAAGGACGCGGGATTGGGAAAAATACGGCTGGGGACAGACGACACCCCGTGAGATGGCTACCTTGCTAAAAAAAATCAGAAAAGGACAAGTGGTCAGTAAAGCCGCTTCTGAACGTATGTACCGCTTGATGACCAATGTATATTACGATGATTACGCCCTTTCGCAGATTCCCCCTTACATCCAGACGGCATCCAAGCAGGGAATGGTCAATGCATCCCGCTCCGAGCTGGTGATGGTCAATGCTCCCCATGGAGATTATGTTTTTTACATTGCCACCAAAAAAAATCAGGATACCCGGTGGGAACCAGATAATGCCGCCTGGGTGTTGGCCAGAAAGGTCTCGGCATTGCTATGGGATTATTTTGAGCCCCAAATTCCTTGGACTCCTGCCCGTGGCAGTGAAAAGTATGTGGAAGGATTAGATTATTAGACATGAAAGAATTGACCATCGAAAATGTAACGGTTCGTTTTGGAGCAGAAAATATGGACGTAAAGGCCATTCACCGATATCTATCGGAGGAGTCTTACTGGGCCAAGGGGATTGGCTTGGAAAAGGTGAAATCCTCCTTGGAAAACTCTTTTTGTGCAGGTGCATTTATCGCTGACAAGCAAATCGGTTTTGTCCGTGCCGTAACAGACTATTCTACTTTTGCCTGGGTTTCGGACGTTTATGTGCTTGAAGCGTATTCGGGAAAAGGAATTGGGCAGCAAATGCTCAAAGAATTTTTTGCACAAGAGTGGTTTGGCGAGCTCAGAAGGATCATGCTGGCTACCAAAGATGCCCATTCATTATATGGGAAATTTGATTTTACATCCTTGGACAAACCGGACATGTTTATGCAGGTCCTGAGCGACAAGTTCACACTTATGTGAAAAAGCCTCATGGCTTCCAATAGGGCAATGAGGCTTTTCTATCAAGCTTGGACGGCTCAATTCTTGCTTGACTCGTGTATTTCATACTTGCCTGCAATCAATCCAAAGGACCTTACCAGCCTGTTCCATGAGTTGATCTGGATGACCTCCAGGGTGAGCATGGCGATTTCAGCTTGACTGAAGTGAGTTTTCAGTTTGTCATGTATGCCATCGCTGTGCTGTTCAGCAGGCAGATGGGTGAGCATTTCCGCAAATTCCAGAACGGCCTCTTCTTTGGCAGAATAATACGGTGCTTCTCGCCAAGCCGTCAGTGAAATCAACCTAAGCGGTGTCTCCCCGGCATGGACCGCTTCTTTATAGTGCATGTCGATGCAATAAGCACAACTGTTGATCTGGGAAACCCTCATTTTTATCAGTCCTTTAAGGGTAGGCGAGAGGTCATTTTGGTCAAGAAAGTGTTGGACATGCTTGAGTGATTCATAAAGC
The DNA here is from genome assembly GCF_005281475.1 of Echinicola rosea. Lineage (NCBI taxonomy): Bacteria > Pseudomonadati > Bacteroidota > Cytophagia > Cytophagales > Cyclobacteriaceae > Echinicola > Echinicola rosea. Next base: position 3,400,147 of record NZ_CP040106.1, read on the forward strand.
CCATTGGGCAGCTCTTGATATGAAATACGCTCTTTCATAATGTAGTGATGTTTGGTTTATTCTAATGACAATCCATCACTGATTATGTGACATAAACGGAGGTTTTTTTTGTAAAAAAATCAATTTGTCAGGATTCCGAATAAAGAATATCCGGGCAATTTGGTGATTGTCGAAGACAAATACTTGGCAATTGATCACTTTTCCGATAGGTGAAATGTAAAGTAACGCTGGCGTATGGTTAATGGTAGTCTGCTGAATGGTGATGTCCTGATAGAATTTTTTGTACAAGCCTTGCAGCATGGCCATGACCCTTTCTTTTCCATAGAGTGTTTTGGTGCCGGCAGGTACTTTCCCGCCACCATCAGAGGCAAGGGAGATGTCTTTCACAAGAAGCTGCTCCAATCTTTCAGCATCTGCATTTTGAATGGCCGATAGGTACTCCTTCAAACGAGATTCGTCCGAATGGCTCGGCTGTATAGGGGGAGCATCCTGGAGCCTTTTTCTTGCTCTGGATAGGGATTGTCTAGAGACCTCTGGGGTGATTCCCAGTGTTTTGGAGATGTTCCGGTGACTGTATCCAAAGACTTCTTTCAGCAAAAAAACCGCCCTTTGTCTTACCTCCAGCCTTTCAAGCAGGAGCATCATGGAATAGTGAAGAATATGCTCCTGGGATGGTTCTGGAACAGCAGTGTCCGTTATGATAGGTTCGGGTAGCCATTCATGAGGATATGACGCGATGGTTTGGTTAAGCTTCTTTTTCTGGTCAATGGCTCGGTTAACGACCATGCGGACGAGGTAACTTTTTTCGTTTTGAACCAGTCCTTTTTCGAGCGTCAAGAACTTTTCGAATACATCCTGAACTACATCCTCGGCATCCATGGCCGTGCCCAAAATATTATAGGCATAGGTGAAAAGCAGCGGACGGTACTGTTCCATGCGGCAATGTGATTGGTTTTACTGCAATTTACAGGAGAATCTGGTTTTGTTCAAAGAAATAGAATTGTGCTACTGATAAAGAAGGTTTCTGTAGTTGGTGAATCATGCCTTGGATTTCAGAAACTAACGGAGGGGCGTCGATATTCATTGTTTAACGACGCTGTGGAAAAGCTGTTTTTAATTTTAACAGACCACTTTAAGTGACAAAATTGGAATGTTGAAATTGGAGAAACTCATTTAAATAAGTGATTTTTCACTTAAAATTGTTTAATATGACAAAAGTCATGTTTTTAACTTCGTTTTTGGATTACTTTTGGGGGAATGTTTACCATCTATTAATGAGTGACTATCATGAATACTAAAAATACACCGTGCGAACTTTGTGTCAGCAGGAAATTTTCCTTGTTTTCGGATCTGGACGAGCAGCATTTGTGTAGTTTGTCAGATAGCAAAAATCTGATTACACATCAAAAAGGGCAGGTGCTTTTTTACGAGGGAACGAAGCCGTTGGGAATATTCTGTATCAGTTCGGGAATTGTAAAGGTGTATAAAACCGCTTCAAACGGCAAGGATCAAATCATTCGCCTTGCCCAAAAAGGAGATTTTTTGGGATATACCTCATTGCTTGGAGAGGATGTTTATAGCAATTCCGCTTCGATTGTGGAGGATGCCAATATTTGCTTTATCCCAAAAGAAACTTTTTTGAACCTTCTGGCAAAGGACAATAAATTTCATAAGCGGTTGACCAGATCTATCTGTCAGTCCCTGGGGCTCATGGAGGAAAAGCTCACGGATGCCACCCAAAAAACCATCCGAGAGCGTTTGGCTTTTACACTGTTGAAGTTGAGCGACTCCTATGGCGTGGACGGTGGAGAGAATCAGAAAATCAATATCAATCTGACCAGAGAGGAAATAGCTGGCCTTGTAGGGACTGCCACGGAAACGGTCATCAGGTTGCTGTCGGAATTCAAAAAGGACAAAATGATTTGTTTTGAAGGCAAGAAGATCATTGTGATGGACAGGAATGCATTGGCCCGTCTTTCTGATTTCTATCAGACATAAATGGTATTCAAATTTCCTCTCAGAAGCTCCTGATGGTATCCTTCGATAGGCCCAATGATAATGGTCATGCATCGACGATATGATTACCTGCTGCTTATATTTACCCACTATGATCCATATAGATCCAAAAATCATAGCTTTTTGACTTGAGTTCTATTTAAAAACCGTCCTTGGTAGGTTGGCCACCACCACGGCTTTTCCTATCCGCCCCCCCCAGAATAAGTCGATCTTTCACAGGAGGATATTGCTTGATCGCATACATTAGGTCGATTTTAAAAAGCTTTTAATTTTGTTTAAAATATATTTTTATACCTATAAGTGACATATGTCATGTTTTGGGGTGTGTGATAGTCATTACTTATCCTTCTTACAAAGGATATCTTTGTTATGATAGTAAATCGGAGGTATATGAAAGAAGGTTACATAGACGGCAGTAAGCACATGGGAGGTATATGGTCGGCATTGAGCAAGGATGAACTACCTTTCCAACCCAAAAGGGAAAATCATCAAAGCGACAACACCGACCTACGATCACCACCAATGTTCATCGTGGGGGAAATCTGTACCATAATGGATTGGTATAGAAAAAGAAAACGCAGGATTTACCAATTAAAAAATGGCCCGGAACAACCTTTGGTCATTTTTGATAAACAAATGTCCCTTCAGAGAATTTTGCTCCATTACGACGGAAAGAAGGAATCTGTCAAAGGCATCAAGGGATTTGTATCGATTTTTGAGGAGGAATTAAAGCAAAGTCATATCACCGTAGTTTCTCCGGATTTTATTCCCAAGTCTAAAATTGCGGAAGAGGCGTCTTTGGTTCGCCTGCTTTCACAAAAGTCCACCGAGACAAGCTTCATTAAGTTCAATTTTAATGAGATCAATGAATTTTGGAATTACAGCCTTAAGGAAGAATATACCCTGTTAGTGACCTCTAAGAAAAATCTTGTAAAATTCATAAAACTCTCGCTAATGCTTTGCAAAGAAAATACAAAAGGTGTAAAGAATCATCCAAGCATTTTTTTGGTATAGTATGTTTTGCCAATTTTTATGTGGTAAAGTGTATAAATATTAGTATTAATAGTTAAATTAAAGCATAACCATGATGAGGATGAAACAATTAAATAATACAAGTTTTATATTATGTTTTCATTGTGGGGAAAAATGCCAAGAGGAATCGTTGGTTCATGACGAGAGAAGCTTTTGCTGTCCCGGATGCAAGCTGGTATATGAGGTGCTGAAGGAAAATGACCTTTCCAGTTACTATGAATATGGCAGCCGCCCTGGTACCCGTCAGGCGGGAGCAGGTCAATCTGAAAATAAATTTGACTATTTGGATGAACCTGATGTGATCCAAAAACTGGTGGACTTTTCGAATGAAAAGGAAACCCATATCACTTTTACCATCCCGGCCATCCATTGTGCCTCCTGTATTTGGCTGTTGGAAAACCTACACCAATTGAACGGGGATATTTTTTATTCTAGGGCTGATTTTGTCAAAAAGGAATGCCAAGTAAAGTTTTATACCGAGCGGAGCAGTTTGAAAACAGTCGTAAAGCTTCTTTCTAAGATCGGTTATATGCCGACCATTAACCTGTCGAGCTATAGTGGGAGCAAAGGGGCATCCCAAATGGATAAGCGGTTGATATATAAGTTGGCGGTTGCTGGATTTTGTTTTGGCAATATGATGTTTTTCAGCTTGCCCGAGTATTTTAGTGAAGTGACCTTGCTGGAAGAGGAGTTTAGGGGGCTATTTGGGTACCTAAATTTGGCACTTTCACTTCCTGTTGTGCTGTATGCGGCTACCGACTATTATCGATCCGCTTGGTATGCCCTCAAAAATGGCAGGGTAAATATGGACGTGCCAATCGTCATGGGAATTGCAGCCTTGTTTCTCTATAGTTTGTTTGAGGTGATAGGAGGAGGGGCAGGTTATCTGGATTCATTGGGCGGATTGATTTTCTTTTTATTGATAGGAAAATATTATCAACAAAAGACCTATGATACCCTTTCATTTGACAGGGATTATACGGCTTATTTCCCCTTGGCGGTGACCAGGATGAAACAGGAGGGGGAAGAGGTGGTTTCCTTGCCCAAGCTAAAGGTGGGCGATACGATCAAGATCAGAAAGGGTGAATTGATCCCTGCAGACAGCCTTTTGATCGGAGGTGATGCGCAGGTTGATTACAGTTTTGTAACAGGGGAAGAGGTGCCTGTGCCCGTGACGGTAGGGCATTTGATCTATGCTGGTGGCAGGCAGCAGGCTGGCACTTTGCTGTTGAATGTTCAGAAAGAACCATCCCAGGGATATTTAACCGGTCTTTGGAACCATGACAGTTTTAAGGAAGAGCCACGTGAAGACCTCAGTACCCTGGCCAATAAAATCAGCGGAAAATTCACACTGGCGGTCTTGGCAATTGCGGTGTCCACTTTTGTTTTTTATAGCCTGACCGATTTGTCCTTAGCGGTCAGGGCTTTTTCCAGTGTGCTTATTGTGGCATGTCCATGTGCATTGGCACTTTCTACACCCTTTACTTTGGGAAATACCCTGAGGATCATGGGGAATAAGAAGTTTTTTCTGAAAAATGGCCAGGTGATAGAGCGGCTAGCAGGAATAACGGATTATGTTTTCGATAAAACAGGGACATTAACGGATCCGGGCTTGGCGCAAGTGGAGTTTATTGGCGAGGTGCTATCGGATGATCTTAAAATGGCCATTAAGATGATGGTGGGAGAATCCACACACCCTTTGAGCCATCGGATAAATAGCTGGCTTCCAAATTACGAACCGGTATATGTCGAAGGCATCCAAGAACATGTGGGATATGGATTAGAGGCCATTTACCAAGGAGACATTATTCGTTTGGGGGCGCCTGATTGGCTGGGATTGGAAAAGGTAAAGTGCCAAGCGGGTGGTAATCGGGTGTACTTGGCCATCAATGAAATGGTAGTGGGCTATTTTCATGTCATGAGTACCTTGAGAGAAGGAGTAAGACAAACTATCCAAGACCTCATGTCTAAGGGCGAAGTGCATGTGCTCTCAGGCGACAGGGCCACAGATGGAGCCAAACTACAGAAGCTATTGGGAAGTGGAGTGTTGATGAATTTTAACCAGAGTCCCACCGATAAGCTTGAATACCTCCGTCACCTCAATGCTAAAGGGAAATCGACAGTAATGATAGGAGATGGACTGAACGATGCCGGTGCATTGCAGGAAAGTGACGTGGGGATCGCTGTGACAGATCAGGCGACCTATTTTTCGCCTGCCAGTGATGCCATAATGGATGCTGAAGTGCTACCGAAGCTTCCCGCTTTCATTCATTTGGCGCGTGATAGCAAAAAGGTCATCCTCTCCAGTTTTGTCATCAGTTTGATTTACAATGTAGTTGGGATTGGATTGGCTGTGCAGGGGCTTCTAAGTCCAGTGGTTTGTGCTGTTTTGATGCCGCTAAGCAGTATTTCGGTAGTGGTCTTTACTACAGTAATGATGAATTTTCTTTCATATAAAAGAGGACTTAAATCCAATAGGCAATGGAAGTGATATTTGTATTGATCGGCATCAGTTTGATTTTGGCGCTGGCATTTCTTGTCCTTTTCATCAGGGCAATGAAGGCTGGCCAATTTGATGACACCTATACTCCTTCCATAAGGATACTCTTCGATAAAAACAAAAAGTCAGATTCAAGTAAAACAACAACTAAATCTAAGTAGATATGTCAGAATCACTACTGGAAAAGTTCAGTTACGATAATAAGATCGTAAAGTACTTTGGAGCCGCCACCATCATATGGGGCGTAGTCGGGATGCTGGTGGGTATATTGGCCGCCACCCAGCTTTTTCTTCCTGAGGCCAATCTCGGAAACCCTTATACCACTTTTGGCAGGATCCGTCCGCTGCATACCAATGCGGTGATCTTCGCCTTTGTGGGTAATGCGATTTTTGCAGGGGTATATTATTCCATGCCGCGGTTGCTGAAGGCAAGGATGTGGAGCGATACCCTTAGCTGGATCAATTTCTGGGGATGGCAGTTGATCATTTTGGCGGCTGCCATTACGCTTCCACTTGGGCTGACTACTTCCAAGGAATATGCCGAATTGGAATGGCCCATAGATATTGCCATTGCGGTGGTATGGGTTGCTTTTGGAGCCAATATGATCGGTACGCTGATCAAGCGACGTGAACGGCACATGTACGTGGCCATTTGGTTTTACCTGGCCTCTTTTGTAACGGTAGCGGTGCTGCACATTTTCAATTCCCTTGAGTTGCCCGTATCCTTGTTTAAGAGCTATTCGGCCTATGCTGGGGTTCAGGACGCCTTGGTACAGTGGTGGTATGGACATAATGCAGTGGCATTTTTCCTGACGACTCCCTATCTGGGGTTGATGTACTATTATTTGCCCAAGGCGGCAAACAGGCCTATATATTCGTATAAATTATCCATTATACACTTTTGGGCGCTGATCTTTATTTATATCTGGGCGGGACCGCACCATTTGCTTTATACAGCTTTACCGAATTGGGCACAGGTACTTGGCGTAGCGTTCTCGATCATGCTGATTGCCCCTTCTTGGGGAGGGATGGTAAATGGACTGTTGACCTTAAGGGGGGCTTGGGACAAGGTACGTGTGGATCCTGTGCTGAAATTTATGGTAGTGGCGGTGACAGCTTACGGTATGGCCACCTTCGAAGGTCCCTTGCTTTCACTCAAGAGCGTCAATGCCATCGCCCACTATACAGACTGGATCGTAGCGCACGTGCATATTGGAGGATTGGGCTGGAATGGCTTCCTTACTTTTGGTATGCTCTACTGGTTATGGCCCAGAATGTGGAACACCAAGTTGTATTCCGTCAAGCTGGCCAATACCCACTTCTGGCTAGGGACACTTGGAATCCTTTTTTATGCACTGCCGATGTACGTGGCCGCCTTGACCCAAAGCCTCATGTGGAAAGAATTCAATGAGATGGGGAGATTGGCTTATCCAAACTTCCTGGAAACCACATTGGAGATCGTTCCGATGTATATGTTCAGGGCGTTTGGTGGTGTGCTTTATTTAAGTGGTACGCTGATCATGATCTATAACCTGGTGAAGACCACAAAAGTAGGGACATTCGTAGCTGAAGAACCCGATGAAGCGCCTGCGTTGACCAAACCAAAAGCCCAAAAGGGTGAATACTGGCATCATGTGTGGGAGAGAAAGCCCATTTTCTTTACGGTCTTGGCTACCGTGGCCATTCTGATCGGTGGAGCCATTGAGATCATCCCGACCATTCTGGTCAAGTCCAATGTGCCAACGATTTCCAGTGTGGAGCCCTATACGCCACTAGAGCTCCAAGGTCGGGACATTTACATCAAAAATGGTTGTGTGGGATGCCATTCCCAAATGATCAGGCCATTTCGGTCTGAGACCGAGCGATATGGTGAGTATTCCAAAGCTGGGGAGTTTGTCTATGACCGGCCATTCCTTTGGGGCTCCAAACGAACGGGACCCGACCTGCACCGTGTAGGAGGAAAGTATCCTGATAGCTGGCATTATCACCACATGCTCGATCCGCGAACGATGTCGCCAGGATCCACCATGCCAGCCTATGACTGGATGATCACCGAGACGATGGACCATGAAGACCTGCCTGCCAAAATCCGCACCCTACAGAAACTCGGCGTGCCTTACCCTGAGGGCTATGCGGATGGGGCTGCCATGGAAGACTTGAATGTCCAGGCAAATGAAATTGCAACTGGGCTGAAAGAGGCTAATATTGAGGTGCTGCCCAATACGGAAATTGTGGCGCTGATCGCCTACTTGCAGCGGTTGGGGACGGATATCAAAAAGCTGGATGCACCTACTGAATCAACAAGTGAGGCAAAATAAATCAAGACAACTATGCAAAAGGAAATATTAAGTTCGATCGAAAACGTAGAAATATACCCTATCATTTCGTTACTGGTTTTTGTGCTTTTTTTTGTGGGAATGGGATGGTGGGTCCTACGCGCGGACAAGCAATATATCGACCACATGAAATCACTTCCTGTAGATGATGATCACCAAAATGAAGAAAGCCATGAAAAGAAATAAAATTGCACTGATGACCATTGTTTTGGGATTAGGTTGTACTTCAGCTTATGCCCAAGATGCTGCAGAGGACAAAGGCTTCTGGTCTGCCTTAGGGACCATGGACAGTAGTGAGCTGATGCTTTTGCTGATGATCATGGTGATGTTAGGTGTTTTGGTAATGCTATTATTGCTCATGATTTACCTGATGTCCTTTATCGTGACGCTACTAAAGCAAGAAAACCCAGCATTGGCCAACCAGCCCAGCTGGTGGGAAAGCTTTAAAGAACGTTTTGTTTTCGGAAAACTCAAGCCAGTGGAGGAGGAAGATGAAATCATGCTCAGTCATAATTATGACGGTATTCGTGAACTGGACAATTTTATGCCGCCATGGCTGACTTACCTGTTTTACGGATCCACGATTTTTGCCATTTTCTATTTGATCAATTATTCCGCCATTGGCTGGGGCAAAACACCGGAAGAAGAATACCAAGCGCAGCTTAAGGCGGAGGAAATAGCAGCCGAAAAACGGAAGGCTTTGGCTTTGGCTTCCATAGACGAAAGCAATGTGGAACTGGACCAATCGGAGTTTGTCCTCACGGCAGGTGCGGACATTTATCAAAATAACTGCGTGGCTTGTCATGCTGCCGATGGCGGTGGTGGTGTGGGGCCTAATTTCACTGATGAATATTGGCTTCATGGTGGCAGCATCAAGGATGTGTTTAAAACGGTGAAATATGGAATTCCGGATAAGGGGATGATTCCCTGGCAGGATCAGCTCAGTCCTGAGGAAATCATGCAGGTATCCAACTTTATTTTGTCAATGAGAGGAACCACTCCGGCAAACCCAAAAGAACCGCAAGGAGAGCTTTATGTGCCGGAAAGTGATGATGGTAGTGATGCAGCGGATGATTCAGCCATGGTGAAAGCAGACACCACAATGGTAGGAACCTAAAAAACTTCGTCGATATGAGTGAAAAGCAGCAAAATAGTCAAGAAGCTTTCAGGGATTCCTTGGCCACGGTAAAGTCAGATGGTGGTCGAAACTGGATCTTTCCCAAAAAAGTCACCGGGTTTTTCTATCGTTGGAGAACCTGGGTTTCGTGGCTGTTATTGGTCATCCTGTTTGCTGGACCTTTTCTGAAAATTGATGGTGAGCCATTCCTTCTGCTCAATGTCTTTGAAAGGAAGTTTGTCATCTTTGGTCAGGTCTTTTGGCCTCAGGATACGTATATCCTGCTTTTCCTACTGCTTATATTGTTTGTCTTCATCATCTTGTTTACTGTGGTCTTTGGCAGGGTGTTTTGCGGATGGATATGTCCGCAGACGCTTTTTATGGAGATGGTATTCCGTAAGATTGAATATTGGATCGAGGGAGATGCGAGTCAACAGCGGAAGCTCAATGCTATGCCGTGGAATCGGAAAAAGATAAGTAAGAAAGGTGTGAAATTCGTGATCTTTTCGATGGTATCGCTGCTTATTGCCCATACGGTAATGGCGTATTTGATTGGGATCGAGAAGACGCTTGAGACGATCAGTCATCCGCCAAGTGAAAACTTGGCGGGTTTTATGGGACTGCTTTTTTTTGCGGGAGTATTCATGCTGGTCTTTAGCTTGTTTAGGGAACAGGTCTGCACAGTGGTGTGTCCATACGGAAGGCTCCAAGGGGTATTGCTGGACACCAATTCCATTAATGTCACCTACGACTATGTGCGGGGTGAACCACGTGGTAAGATCAACAAGAGAAAAACAGATGCGCCACCAAAAGGGGATTGTATCGACTGTACATTATGTGTGCAGGTGTGTCCCACGGGAATCGATATTCGAAATGGTGTCCAAATGGAATGTGTGAACTGCACCGCCTGTATGGATGCCTGTGACGAGGTCATGGAAAAAGTCCATCGCCCCAAAGGCCTGATCAGGTATGCCTCTGAAAATAGTATCAAAGAAGGCCGTCAAAAATTGATCACTCCCAGGGTCATGGGGTATTCTGCAGTACTGATCCTGTTGATTGCGGCATTTGTGGGACTATTGATGATGAGGACTGAGCTTTCGGCTACCATCACCCGCTTTAGGGGGATGACGTACCAAGAGCGTACCGATGGCCAGGTCAGTAACTTGTACGAGGTGACGTTTATCAACAAGACCTTTGAAGAACAACACGTACAAATAATTGCAGAAGACGATCGCTTTCGTATTGAGGCCAACGATGAGGGCAACTGGATACTGGAAGGACAGTCCAAGCTTGAAGGAAGGTTTTTCTTGGTCATCGAAGGAGCGGATGTCCGAGCGATCAATGAAAAGGTAACCCTTTTAATATTGCAGAATGGAAAGGAAATCGATCAGATTTCGACCAATTTTATGGCGCCATTGCCGGATTGATAACTAAAAGAAGAAAAAATGAACTGGGGAAAAGGTATTGTATTGTTTTTTGTGGTATTTGTGACGTTTGTCTTTACGATGGTGGGCATCTGCATGAAGCAAGATGATATCCACTTGGTGACCCAAAATTACTACGAAGAAGAAATCAAGTATCAGGAGCAAATTGAAAAGGCTTCCAATGCCGCCATGCTCGACCAAGAAGTCATGGTGTTTGATGTTGGGCAGAAGGAACTGCTGGTCGATTTGGAGAAAGGGGCAAAGGGAACCCTTTGGCTTTTTAGGCCTTCTGATGCCCGATTGGACCAAAAGATATCACTGGAATTTGATAGCCCAAAGCAACAAACGGTGAGCCTTCGTGAGCTCAAAAGTGGCTATTGGAAAGTGAAACTGGCTTGGGAGGTAGGTGGAAAGGCTTATTATGAAGAGAAAAAAATCACCCTCTAATGATTTGGACAGCGCTGATATTGGGTTTTTTAGGTTCATTTCACTGTCTGGGGATGTGTGGACCAATCGCACTGGCGGTATCGGCCACGGATGCCAAGCGGTATTGGTGGAGAAAACTTTGGTATAATGTCGGCAGGACCGTTACTTATGGCGTTCTGGGGATCTTGGTGGGATTTTTGGGTAAAGGACTGGAATTGGCCGGAATACAGCAATGGCTTTCAATGTCGATTGGAGCCCTGATCATTGTTTTTGCGCTGCTGTACAAGCAAAGTGAGCGGGTTTTGGCTCGTGGTGGATTTTATGGGATGATGGCAAAAGTTAAGACAGCTTTGGGCTATTGGCTAAAAAAAGGTGGTACTACGGCCTTTTTTATGACTGGTCTGGTGAACGGTTTTTTGCCTTGTGGTATGGTCTATATTGCGTTATTGGCCTCGTTGGCCTTGTCAAATCCTTTGCAAGGAGCCGTGTATATGATGGCTTTCGGTCTCGGGACACTTCCGTTACTGTTTTTGTTGATGGTCGGAAGTGATGTTTTTTCGCCGATGTGGAGACAGCGACTCTTTAAGATGATGCCCTATTTTGCCGTTTTGATAGGGGTGCTTTTTATTTTTAGAGGATTGGGATTGGGAATACATTTTTTAAGTCCAGAATTGGGAGGTTTTGACCTGACAGCTGGAGCCTCGGACATGACCATTTGTAAGTAATGGTCGGAAGGTCTTTATGGCGCCATTGGAAGGAAATGTTTTTGGTGATAAATAGCCCTTTTCAGTAAATTAATAACATTTCTCAATAAATTATTGGGAGTTTTCAATTAAGCACGCAACCAGAAACAAGGTAGCCTTGTATAGACTGGAGCAACCCTTTTCGAAAAAGTGGATCAAGATCTATCCAAATCGCTCATCACTGGACTTTGTGAAAATGATATAAAGTCTCAGGAACTGCTTTATCGGCAGTTTTACAGTTATGGTATGAGTGTATGCCTGCGGTACACTTCCAATAGGGAAGAGGCTGTTGAAGTGTTGCATGATAGTTTTATGAAAGTATTCACCAAAATCCATCAATATGACGAAAACCAAGCGTTTAAGCATTGGTTCAGGCGGATCCTGATCAATACCGCAATCAACCATTACAAACGTGAAAATAAGCATAATAATAAAACGGAGACGCTCAGTAGCGCCATGCAGGTGAAAGGGCATGAAGAGGATGCCGTGGCTCAGCTGAATTACCAAGAAATGATCCAAGTGATCCAGCAATTGTCACCTGTGTATAGGACAGTTTTTAACCTGTTTGTAATCGAAGGCTATGGGCACGAGGAAATCGCGGAAAAGCTGGAGATTTCCGAAGGAGCATCCAAGTCCAATCTTTCCAGGGCAAGGGCAAAGTTAAGGGAACTACTAACAAGAAATCATGAAAAAGGACTGGCGAAATATGAGCGATAAGGAGCTGGATGATTTCTTTAGGAAGCAATCTGAACAGCCCGACATCCCCTTTGTTCCCGAGGATTGGGACAAAATGAAGCGTCAACTTGCCTCTTCATCAGCTAACGTTGCCGCTAGACCTTGGTATAAGCGCGGAGGAAGGTGGCTGGGCCCTTTGCTACTGCTGTTGTTGGTCGGAGGATGGATGGCTTGGAGTCTTGGTGGTTTTGAAAATGAGTCAATTGGCACAGTGGAAATTAGTGCTGAAGTACCCTTCGCCAACAATAGTGAAAGTGGAAGGAAGCAGCGAGATACCGATAAAGTATTGCAGGGAGACCAATCTAGAAAGGGCGGTAAATCCGTAAATAACAGTAGTCGAGATGTAAGTGACGGAGATGGTTATGGGGCATTTTCAGCGGATCGCACATCTAAAGCGAAAGGGGAAAATCCCAAAAACACCATTCAGGATGAAAATGGACGATTGATGAAGGAGGCTATTTCGTCACCGGTTAGAGGTTTGGCGGATATTCCGGTTCCGGAGTTTGGGGTACAGTGGATGCTTGATAGTGGGAAGTATGCTCTTCCATTAGAAAGTAACCATGTTAGGGAGCTCCAGAAGGAGAAGAAAATGGCCCCAGCTGAATTTTGGCATGATCGCCGATGGAGTGTGGCGGGATTGCTATCTCCCGACATCAGTGCGCTAAAATGGAAAGACGTCCACGGAGTAGGAACAAGTGCTGGTTTAACTATCGAGTACTTTATCCATCCAAAATGGAGTGTCAATTTGGGTTTTCTATATGCGTTTAAAACCTACCGGGGAGAAGAGGAATACAGTGCGTTTGGCTCATATGGTGCGGGCAAGGTAGCCTTAAAAGGAGACTGTTATGTGTTTGATGTGTCCACTGATGTTCGGTATTATGCATTCAGCCGAGATTTGGACAGGTGGTACCTTGGTGCAGGTTTATCATCCTATTTTATGCTAAGGGAAAAGTATGATATAGAATATGAATCTGCTAATGGTTATCCTGCACATAAAGAGCTGGATATTAAAAGTGAAAACAATCACCTTTTTAGCGTTGTCAACCTCAGCATAGGTTATGAGAGAGACTTGTCAGAGAGGTTGTCGCTTCAGGTAGCTCCTTATTACAAAATACCTTGGCGCGGGATTGGGGAAGGTGATGTCAACCTTAAAAGTGCAGGAGTGATGATCGGCTTGAAATACAGCTGGTGAGGATTCCTGATAAATAAACCACAAACATTTCATCCCGGATTATGCGTTAGGAATCGTAGTGAGAGCTGAAAGTGCAAGAAAATCAGTTAGTTTGGAGGCATTAGCGTAGCACCGCTACGGTTATGCCGAAAACTAACGTGAAACGACTGATTTTGAAGCAGTTTCAGGTCGTAACAGATAGGCTAATGCATATTCCGGGTTTAAATAGCATCAGAATGAACTTGCATGGCTGCAAATAAAAAGCAGCACGAAGTTCGGTGGAATGCTATGGTCAAAATTGAACGAACTTTTACCAAAACCAAAGAGACAATGAACAAGCTAAGATTAATGATTATCGGGGTTTTATTGGCTGCAGGGATGTCCTGTAGCAGCGAAAACGAAGATGATATCCAACCAGATCCATCGGGAGACAGGTGTGAAGATGTTTCATCCACATTATCGGGCGATGTGCAGTCGATCATGACCAGTAACTGTGCGACATCCGGCTGTCATGTGTCAGGGACAGGAAGGGTAGATTTTACCGACAAGCAAAACATCATCCAATATGCATCCACCATCAACTCCTATGTGCAAAGTGGCTTTATGCCACCATCAGGTTCTGGACAGAGTCTGACAGCAGGAGAAAAAGATGATATATTTTGTTGGGTATCAGCTGGAGCCCAAGACAATTAAAAAACAGGAGGTAGCAATGAGAGTGTTTTTGATCGTAATGCTGATATGGACAGTTGGTCTGCCTGCAGAGGGCCAATCCTATCGCACAGAAAAATGTGCTGTGAAGTTCTTTTCAAGTGCTCCACTGGAAGATATCAAGGCGGATAACAAAGAGGCTATTGGTGTGTTCAATGCTGATTCTGGGGATTTTGCCTTTGTGGTGCAAATCAAGGGATTTCAATTTGCGAAGTCATTGATGCAAGAGCACTTCAATGAGAACTTTATGGAGTCTGATAAATACCCAAGGGGGACATTTGAAGGCAAAATCGAAGGGTATGATCTATCTGCAAGCGGTGAGCAACAGGTGACGGCCAGTGGTAAAATGAAAATTCACGGAGTGGAGCAACCGATGAATGTCGTTGGGGAACTGACCGCAAGTGGAGGTAAGTTGATCATGGATGCTGTATTTCCCATAAAGTTGGAAGATTATGAGATAGACATACCAAAAATCCTCTTTCAAAAAATTGCCGAAGAGGTAGAGGTGACGGTACATTTTGAATTTAAAGAAGATTAAGACATGGGATTTTTATTTCGTTTTGGGGCAGTTTTGGGGTACTTGGTCTTGATGGCAGGATGTGCCTACGGACAGGATAGTCTTTTGGATCAACTGGAAGAGGAAGCTTCCCCAATAGAGGACCTCACGTATGGGACATTTAAGGGAACCCGCCTTATCAACGGCCAGACCGTGGAGACTCGGGGAGCGGGCAACTTGGATTTTATCATCAGCCACCGATTTGGAAGGGTCAATTCTGGCGCATATAATTTCTTCGGCCTAGATGATGCCAATACTAGATTAGGGCTGGAATATGCTTTTACGGATGACTTAACAGTGGGGATTGGAAGGAATTCTTTCCAGAAAGTGTATGATGGGTTTGTGAAATATAGGCTGCTAAAGCAACAGCAAGGAAAAAAGCAAATACCCGTAACGATGACTTGGTATTCCAATATGTCCGTCAACACATTCAAAAGACCTGAGCTTCCCATGAGCTTTGAAAGAAGATTGGCGTATGCGAATCAGTTGTTGATCGCCCGTAAATTTTCCGAAGGACTGTCCCTACAGCTGATGCCAAGTTATGTCCATCAAAACCTAGTGCCTACGGCTATGGACAGGAATGACCTCTTTGCCCTTGGGGTAGGAGGAAGGCTGAAACTGACACCGCGTACCTCATTAAACATGGAATATTATTACCGTGTCAATCCCAATGATGATGGCTATTACAATGCACTGGCCATTGGGTTTGATATCGAGACAGGAGGGCACGTCTTCCAACTCCAATTGACCAATGCCCAGTCCATGACTGAAACGGGCTTTATCCCCACGACAACAGGTAATTTCTGGGATGGGGATATCCATTTTGGCTTTAATATTTCCAGGTCATTTCAGCTAAAGGACAAAAGTAAGAAATGGTAATGGGGGATTTAGTAGGAAGTTTCGAGTAGTGAGATATGAGAATTGAGATATGACATGGTAGTATTGAGACTCCTGTGGTTGTGCTGGGTCTCTGCTCCTGATCGGTGAAGAATTGAGTCTTTGACTCAAATAATCGATCAGGCACCTCTAGCTATTTTTAACCCGCTTTATCAATGTCGTTTAGTTAGTGTGAATTTGGAAATATTGGTTCTATTATTTTTCTGCTAAATTCCAAGATGGTCTTCACCTCTTTACCTTTGTTACTTTTTTGCTTCAGGTCAAAAAAGTAACCAAAAAAAACCGGCGCTGTGCAGCTAGAGGCCGTTAAGAAAGGGAGTTGGCTCGCGTCGTGGAACAGCGAGACCCACTCACTTTTAGGTCGTAGCCATCGGGTGGAAATTAAAATGGGTGA
Organism: Echinicola rosea; assembly: GCF_005281475.1. Classification (NCBI taxonomy): domain Bacteria; kingdom Pseudomonadati; phylum Bacteroidota; class Cytophagia; order Cytophagales; family Cyclobacteriaceae; genus Echinicola; species Echinicola rosea. Next base: position 3,416,201 of record NZ_CP040106.1, read on the forward strand.
CGGATCTCGGTCGAAGGGTAAATCCATGTTCCATTTTAAAGGGCATACCACCGGCCTGGATTTTTTTCTTTCTTTTTTCATCAATGGAAAAAAGGAAAAGGTTAAAATCCACCAAAATGGCCAAAGCCATACAGTTAAAGTCAAATAGAAAAGAAACTCCTAGCATGTGAAAACTGGGAAATAGCCTTAACTAAACGGCATTGAACCCTGAATATGCATTGGCCAATCCATTGCGTTCGGAAACTACTTCATGAAAGTAAGTCGCTTCGCAGCTGTTTTCGATACCACCATCCATGGCGGATGTCTCCATCTCTGACCATTCCTCCAGAGAACGGGATGGTTTTAGAAAACCGAAAAAACCTTTTTCCTGTTTACCTCAATGCAAAACGGCTTCCAGATAGGAATCAATGTTTTCAGCAGTAATTACCTCCAAGGGAAAAAGCTCTTTTTCGGGCGCAGTTTTTTTAAATAGGAGGTGGTTGGCCAGGTGATGAATGCCCCGGAAGACCTGTCTGCTGGGGTTTTGGTGGATCAAGAAGTCGATGTAGCCCGATTTTAGCAAGTTGATATTTTCATTGAGGAGGTCATATCCCACAATGCTGATGTGGTCAAGGCCATTTTTTTCAAGCACATCAGCGGTTAATTTTGCCCCGGAAGAGGTAGGGATAAACAGACCTTTCATGTCATTTTTTTTAATGGCACTGATCAGTTTTTCTTCAAAAGTATCCATTTGATTTCCCTCGATGATGACTGCTTCGACTGATTGGGCAGGGTGCATAGCCCCGTAAAAATCCCTGAAGCCACGTTCTTTTTCTCGAAAATGGACAGAATGTTGTACGCTTTCCCTAATATGGAGAATAGCCACTTTGCCTTTTTGATGTTTGGAAGCGAGGTGGAGTAAAGAGGCTCCAAGCCTTCCGCTTTGGTAGGAATCCTGGCCAATGAAAGAGAGCGGGGATACTGTTGAGATCATGGTATTGAAATGTACATAGGGAGTGCCAAGTTGGTCAAGCTTTTTGAAAAAATCAATGGCCTCATTTAGGAAAATCGGTGCGCTTACTACTGCATCAGGGACATTTTTCAATAACCGCTGAGCTGCCGAAGTGAATGATTTAGCATTTTCCAACTCAAAAAAACAAGGCTGGAGCTCCATATGGTAAGGCCTCCATTCTTCCTGTGCGGTGTCCAGACCAGTCATGGAAAGCTTCCAGTACGGGTCTTGGCTTGGATCTGGCACCAAAAGTGCTATGGTGTACACCTTGTTGGATCCAAGGGTCTTGGCGAGTAAGTTGGGTGTGTAGTCGATTTCCTGAAGGACTTTTTCCACTTTTTCCCTGGCCTTTTCAGAAACCTTTCCTCTATTGTGAATTACACGGTCCACTGTTCCCACGGATACGCCTGCAAGCTTGGCGATATCCTTTATTCGGATCATTTTTTTATTCATAGGGTCATTAGTTTTAGGGTATTGCTAGCTGCTTTTCATTGGTTCTGTAAGTAGTAGTTTACTGATCGAAGGATGAATATAGAAATCAGATTCGAATTAGCTATTATTTTTTAAATCGGTAACGTTTCCGTGATCCTAATTTTGATTATGCGTTGTTGGGATAATTTCATTTAGGATTTTTCAAACAAAACTAATATTTAGGTCGAATTCACTAATTAAAAACCTTGTCTTGTTAGGTTGTGTTTCCGCAAACAAATAAAGTGTGTGCGGAAACATTATCAAAATTATTTTTGAAAAGAACATTATAATTTCTACTTTGGTCAGGTAAAAAAATCAACAAAGTCAAGTGTGTTATTTTAAATTATTGTTTTAATAATCAAGCTAACGCATAGATTTTATTGATTTTCAAGACATGTAATGATAACATTGAACGCAAACGGGTAATCAGTCCTAATGGTACTGATTTGGATCTCCAAAGAAAATCTCAAGGGAGTAAGAAACTAAAAACTAAAAGCAAATCACTTTAATTTATGAAGCACAAACTTTTACTTACAACAATGCTGTGTTTATTGCTGGGATTTTCAGCATGGGCGCAGGGAACCGTAACAGGGACGATCACCGATGATAATGGGGAACCGATTCCTGGAGCCAGTATCAGGGTGGTGGATACCAACCTTGGCACCGTTACCGATTTGGATGGGATTTATACCATTGAGGTCCCAGCTGGTAAGACGAAACTGACCTTTTCTTTTGTGGGGTTTGAAACCCAAGAGGAAGAGATCAGCGGAAGAACCAAAATAGACGTGACGCTTTCTCCAAGTGTCAGTGATCTTCAGGAAGTAGTGGTCACTGGAGCCATGGGCATCGAAAAGGATCCTAGAAAACTAGGATATGCCGTATCGACCGTGGATTCCAAGGATATTCTTCAGTCGTCCCCGACCAATGTGGCTTCAGCATTATATGCGAAGGCGCCCGGTGTGACCATTTCTACTAATCCTGGTGGTGCTACCAGTGCCGTGGCCGTACAGATCCGTGGTCTGAGTTCCATTAGTTATCAGCAGCAACCGTTATTGGTCGTAGATGGTGTGATTTCACGAAATGGCGACACCAATAACGATGGTTACTGGAGTAGTCCGAGGATCAAGGGTAACGGTATTTTGGACATAAACCCTGAAAACATCGAAAGCATCAATATACTAAAAGGCGCTGCCGCATCTGCACTGTACGGATCCGATGCTGCCGCTGGCGTGATCGTCATTACCACTAAGGATGGTGGCAAGTCCAATGGTTTTGGAGTGGACTTTAATGTTTCCTATGGTGTAGAGAAAGTAGGTGTATTACCGGATGTCCAGAATGTATTCGGACCTGGATATGACCGTGCGTCCAATATGTCACAGGGTGCAGATGAAAATGGATGGGTAGAGAGACAAGTGAATGGCCAAACCGTACAGTCTCCTTTATTCAATGCTTGGGGACAGTTTGGCCCTGAAATGGACGGTAGAGATGTGTATTTCTGGGATGGTGAGATCCGGCCTTATGTGGCTTATGAAGATAACATGAGAAACTTTTACAGAACGGGTCATAGTGGAATCTATAATGTGGCCATTTCCAATGGTACCGAAAAGTCCAACTACAGACTTTCTTACACTCGTAATGACTACAAAGGTGTGATGGAAGGTGGTGAACAGAATAAGAATACCTTTAATCTTAACTCTAAGTACCAAGTGGCTCCAAAGGTAAATGTGGACCTGGTAGCGACGTATATTAGTGAGAAAGTGACCAACCGTCCATGGATGGTGGATCGAATGAGCAATAACTATAGTGGATTCCTTAATCCAGCTACAGACATTCGATGGTTTGAAGAAAAATACCAGACCAGCAGAGGGTATAAGTATATTCCGGCTAACGGAAATTTGTATGATCCAAGTGAGGCTTTTGCTTTGGTTACTGCCGGTACGCCTTATATGGATTACTATTGGACGCAGAGAGCGCGACAATTTACCGAAAATACCAATCGCCTGATGGGAGCGATGACGGTAACTTATGATATCTTGGATAACCTTACCGTGAGAGGTCGTGTTGGGACAGACTATACCGGTTATGCCACAGAAAACAAGGAGCCTAATACCGTTCCATTGTCAGTGGATAACTCTGGGCTATATGGTACTAGCCAAGATCAGTACCGCATTTTCTACGGAGATGTGTTGGTAAGTTATAATGCATCTTTGGGCAATGGATATGACCTTAACCTTAGGGCAGGTTACCAAGCAAGGGAAGAAAACTACCGCTATACTTCCCAAAACACACAAGGCGGACTGACTGAGGAAAACTGGTTTAGCATGAATGCGTCCAGACAAAATCCACGAGGATATTCTACCAGGTCATATTTGGTAAAAGATGGACTCTTTGCCATGGCTTCATTGGATATAAAGGACTATTTGTTTATCGAAACTTCATTAAGGCAAGAAAGGACTTCGACGTTATACTTTGATAATAACAAATTCCTGTATCCATCAGTAAGTGCAGCGTTTGAATTGAGCCAAGTGGCTTCACTTCCTGAGTTTATTACGTACAGTAAGATCAGGAGTTCTTATGGTGTAGTGGGTAATCCAGCTCCAGCGTATCAGGCCAATGTGGTTTATAATGCTTCCAGTATTGATGGAAGGCCTGCACTTTATCCGCTTGCCCAATATGGAAACAATGGCCTACAGAATGAATTGAAACATGAGGCAGAAATTGGCTGGGAAAATAGATTTGTCAATAATAGACTAGGCCTAAACCTGACCTATTACCAGAATACCATTAAGGACATGATCCTGCCGCTGCAAGTGCCATCATCCACAGGTGCGAATACGATCTTGTCAAATGTAGGAAACATGAAAAACTATGGATTGGAAGTTGGTCTTTCTGCCACGCCGGTGCAGACGCAAGATTGGGTATGGGATATCCAGTTCAATACAGGATTCAATAGAAACAAAGTGACCACTTTGATGCCAGGATTGGAGACATTGATCCACAGCCGCCCCGATAATGGGTCTCTGCAGATTGTCTCTCAAATTGGTCAACCAGCAGGTGATATCTTAGGGTACACCTTGTCCAGAGATGAAAATGGTAAGCTATTAGTAGGTGAAAATGGGTTTTATATACCGGATTATGACAATTTGGTGAAACTTGGTAATGTGCAGCCAAAAGCAGCCGGTGGTTTTATCAATAATGTTGGATACAAAAACTTTAACCTCAACGCAGTTATCGATTACAAATGGGGAGGTCAGGTGTATTCACCATCTATACAATACATGAGAAGTGCCGGTATGCTTGAAGAAACCCTTTTTGGCAGAAGTGAAGCATATGGTGGATTGCCTTATTATGAAAATGCAGATGGGGAATTCATAAGTGCAGAAGGAATGTCTCAGGGGCCAAATGGTGAGTCCATCTATCACGATGGGATGATCATGGACGGAGTTACTGCGGAAGGAGAGCCGAATACCACTATCGTTGATGCACCAAATTATTATCTGAACACTTACTATTGGGGTTCCTATCCAGGTTCTGGCCTGAATGGTACTTATGAGTCAGCGGTGTTTGATAACAATTACATCAAACTACGAGAATTGGTTCTTTCTTATACCTTCCCTAAGGTGGCGGTGAGCAAATTCAAAATCCAAAACCTGACAGTTTCGGGCTACGGTAGAAACTTGTTCTACATCTACAAGTCACTTCCTCACTTGGATCCCGAAGCAGCAGTAGGTACCAACTACCTCACTAGAGGTGGTATCGGAAATGGCGGAGCGGCGTCTCGTTCGTACGGATTTTCCATCAGAGCTTCTTTCTAATCCCTAATTCACGAAAACGCGATGAAAAATATGAAAATTAATTTAAGATATATAGGCTTCTCACTCCTGGCATCTTTAGGAGTGATGAGCTGCTCAGAGGCGGATTTTGAGGACAATTACTATGATCCTGAGAAATCTGTCACAGCAAGTGTTGAAAAGCTGTTTACAGGCTTGTTGTACAATGACAACTTAGAGAATAGAAATACCACTTTTCCGAGATATTGGAATCTTTTTACATTCCAAATTCCGATGCTGGGCACCTATTCACAGACCAATGGCTATACCAATGGTCAAAAGCTCTATGAGCAGGCCACAGCGTATAACCAGGACAGGTGGGATTATTATTACTCTGCATTTATTTCTAACTACAGAGAAATGGAAAACCACTATAATTCGATAGAGGATGCAGAGAAAAAAGAACAATTCCGTCTTTTTATGGAAACCGGTAAGGTCCATTTGTACGATCAGACATCACAAATGGTAGATATCTGGGGCGATATTCCTTTCAGTGAAGCAGGTGGACTGATCACTACAGGGGGGGATATCGTAAGACCAAAATATGACAAGGCTGAGGATATCTATACCACAATGATAGATGATTTGAAAAGTATTGCAGATTTCCTCAATTCCTATGAACCGATTGGTTTTTACAAGGCAGCTTTTGACAATGCCGATGTCCTGAACCAGGGGGATATCGAAAAATGGAAGATTTATGCCAATTCCCTACGGTTGAGATTGGCCATGAGGATTTCTTACTACGATGAAGCCAAAGCGCAAGCAGTAGTCGGTGAAATATTGAATAATCCCTCAACTTACCCTGTGGTCTCCAATATAGACGAGACAGTGCAGTTTGTCGCTAGGGGAGAGCAATTGAATTCAGTGCTTACCCACCACGGTGGAGGAATCAAGGATGCCACCATTGGGCTTACTGCGCCAGGTTATATGGTGAATGATTTGATGGTGCCAAGTGAAGATCCTCGCTTAAGGGCAATGTTTGCTGAAAATAAGAATGGAGACTATGTGGGCGTGCCAAATGATTGGGCTGGAAGTAGGGTGACTGATTCCACGCAAGCGGAGTACTTCTCCCGGTTGGATACTGCTACATACAGTAGAAATGATAAATTTCCTGGCATCATTATTACAGCGGCCGAAGTCAGCTTGTTCAAAGCGGAAGCCGCTGAAAGATGGGCTATAGGAGGAGATGCTGCAGAAGCCTATGAAACAGGAATACGTCAATCCATTGAGTTCCTATTTCACATCAACGAACTGAATGATAATGCCGACGGTACCAACTTTATGCCCGAAGAGAAACCAACCGATGCTGAAATAGCGAATTTCCTCAGCAGTGAAATGATCGCCTATACAGGGAGCACGGATGAGAAACTGGCAAAAATCGGTACACAGCAATGGCTAAACCATGGGTTGATGTATGCCTATCACGCTTGGGCAGAACTCAGGAGAACAGGTTATCCTGTACTGGAGTTTGTGGATGATCCGAGCTCAAATCAATCCTCCTTACCACCAATGAGGCTGTTCTATCCAGAAACCGAAAGGACGCTCAATACTGAAAATTATAACGAAGTAGCCGCTGAAGATAGGGTAGATGTGCCTGTTTTCTGGGACGTTAACTAGCGTAAAATTCTATAATTGGTTGAAATTATGATTAGAGTTCCTGAGGCTATTGGCTTTAGGAACTCTTTTGTTTGTTTTGGTTTTGTAGTTGCTTATTTGCTAATAGTGCACCCGTTTTTGAAATCCTAATTATGAATCGTGTTGATGAATGATGTTTTTAATAAAAATAATGTAAATATTGATAATATTTTTTAGTATAATTTGAATTTATAGCCGCTGTTGTTAACTTTGTATCATAAGGAAAGGATAAAAGGTCTTTCAAATACTGTAGGGTGATGAAATTGGCAGACATGCCCCCCTGTCTCGGGGGTGGGGATCTGGGATAAAGCAAATATCGAGCTCGTGTTTTGCCTAACTGCCCCGTGGAGGTTCGAGTCCTTCCCCTACAGCAGGTTATTTTGGGTTTATTGTTAATTGACTAAAGCTATGGGATTGTTTTCATAGCTTTTTTTTATGGAAAAAAATGGGCGCTATTCAGGGATCAAACGGAAAAGTCTGGGACAGCCAGTTTTCTTAATGAAAAGACAAGACAATTAACAATGCCACGAAGGCCCAAAGGCACAAAGTGCATGTTGAATCTACATTGAAAGATTACACTCAAAAGCTAGCCCCAGAGGAGCGATATATTTGTAGCCATGGATGAAGCCCATGATAAATTGCCCATCCAACGTTTTCGGTTTTAGCCGCATTTCCCTCCCTATTCCCCATGAATTCCCGCTAAAACCCATTCGTACGGATGGAGGAAGCCCATCGTTTTAACGGCATGAAATTTCTTTCATATGAGGATGTCAACATTCGTTTCCCTAGAAATATAGCTTGATCTAAAGTCTGGGACTGCCAGTTTTTTTAATGAAAAAAACCAAGACAATTAACAATGCCACGAAGTCCTAAAGGCACAAAGTGCATGATGTGACCTGCACTGAAAGGGATTTACAATTTCTCAAAACCCTATCTGTGTTTATCGCTTCTATCTGTGGCCGAAATAAAGAAAGACATCTCATCGGATGAGAGCAGATGCCACTGGAATTTGCTTTTCTTTTTTCTTGAAAAAAAAGATCGAAAAAATCAAGACCTGGCAATGCTTCCGCCCGCTGGCCAACCGCCGTCCCGCTTTCAAATATGAACAGTAAATGAATTATTCCTGTTCGGATCCAGTTGATTATGGAATGGGACTCAAATCTCCTGATCGATAACCAGTTGGGCCTGACGTATTCACTGCGTGGTGCACGTCTCTTGGTCTATCTTAATCTCTGGAAAACCCCGCTTAGTAACACGTCAAAACCCACTTTTTTACTTTATAAGCAGATCCTCCTTAGCTCCTAGAAAGGTCGATTATTCGCCTAAATAATCAGCTAAATTACCTTTCAGGCATAGAATCGTCTCATCAAATAACCCACAACCCAATCAACATGATAACGTGATTTTCCCAATTGTTTTGCCGGTTTGGTTCTTTCTTTGAGTTATATCCTGTTTATGTTTTTATAATAAAACGAAGAAAATTGGTTTTGATTCGTTACTTTTAATATTGTAACTAAAAGTGAACTACTATGCGAATTCAGATTTTTGTCGGTTGTTTTGTGGGATCTTTATTTATGATGGGATGCCAGTCCACTGCTAATAAGACGACAAAAGAGCAAAACAAGCCCAATATTATTTATATCTATGCAGATGATATGGGATTTGGAGAAGTCGGTACCAATGGGCAGGAAAAAATCAAAACCCCAAATTTAGATAAAATGGCGGCAGAGGGGATGGTTTTTTCACAGCATTACACGTCATCTCCCGTATGTGCACCCGCACGATGTGGGTTGATGACAGGGTTGCACACCGGACATGCTTATATCAGGGGGAATAAACCTGTTTTGCCCGCAAGCTTTACCGATGACATCGAAAATGGCCAGCAACCACTACCTGAGGGCACGGTTACTATTGGCAAAATGCTTCAAGATGCTGGATATGTGACCGGGGCAATAGGTAAGTGGGGCCTGGGAATGACAGGTAATTCTGGGGCCCCAAACAAGCAAGGATTTGACTATTTCTATGGATACCTTGATCAGCGACAAGCCCATAATTATTACCCCACCCATTTGTGGGAAAATGCCCAATGGGATACCTTGGCCAATCCCTATATTTTCGTTCACGCGCCCACTTCACGGGGAAGCAAGGGGAATGCAATGGCCATGGAGCATTTTGCTAAGAGTAATTTAGCGTATGGTGATGAAGGATTTTTTGAAGCTTACAAAGGAGAAGAATATGCTGTGGATAAAATGACAGAGAAGGCCACTCAGTTTATTAGGGGACATAAGGATCAACCTTTCTTTCTTTACTTGCCATATACCATTCCACATGTTTCCCTTCAGGTACCAGATGCAGCATTGGAGCCGTATTTGGGGAGTTTTGACGAGGAACCCTATTTGGGCCAGCAGGGCTATGCCCCGCACGAGTTTCCAAAATCTGCATACGCTGCCATGATCAGCTATTTGGATCAGGAGGTTGGGAAAATCCTCCAATTGCTAAAGGCGGAAGGGCTTGATGAAAATACATTGGTGATTTTTACCAGTGATAACGGCCCCACCTTTAATGGAGGAGTGGATGCGGCCTATTTTAACAGTACCGCAGGCCTGAGGGGACTAAAAATGGATGTGTATGAGGGAGGTATCCGCATGCCGATGATTGCACGGTGGCCAGGCAAGGTGCCGGCTAACAGTAAAACTGATCATGTCTCGGCTCAGTACGATGTGATGGCCACCTTGGCTGACCTCACCGGTACAGATGCTCCAAACACCGATGGGATTTCGTTTCTTCCAGCGCTAATGGGGAATATAAATAAACAGAAGCATCATGAATTTCTTTATTTTGAATACCCGGAAAAGGGTGGGCAATTAGGCATTCGTATGGGCAAGTGGAAAGGTGTCAAAACAGGACTGAAGAAAGCCCCTAGGGCTGAATGGGAGTTGTATGACTTGGAAAAAGATGTCAACGAGACCAATGATATTGCTGGATACCATGAAGATATCATCAAACAACTCGATGCCATTGCGAAACGTGAGCACAAGACGCCAAATTTTAAGCAGTGGGGTTTTATGGAGCAGGTACTAGAAAGCAGGACTTCCGAAGAATAGATGCCCATTATGCGTTTTCCTTTATGATGGAAGGTTATGAAGGGATGATATTCACCCATTGACTTAATTGGTACAAGAAATGACATCCCTGCGTATTAAAAGAATATTCTATAGATTATCAGCTATGAAAAAAAACTCCGTTTATGTATGCTTTCTGTGTGGTTTTCTTTTTATGACCATATCTTTTTCGATAAAGGGAAGACAGGAGTCGAGAAGGCCCAATGTCATTTTGATCAATGTGGATGATTTGGGCTGGAAGGATTTGGGGTTTATGGGGAGTGATTATTACGAAACGCCTTACCTGGACCAATTCAGCAAAGAGGGAATGGTCTTTACCAATGCCTATGCTGGAGCTTCTAACTGTGCACCCTCTCGGGCGACTATGATCAGTGGGATGTATGGACCAAGGCACGGCGTATATACGGTGAGTCCTTCAGATAGGGGCGATGATCGTACTAGACGCATTGTCCCGACCAAGAATGAGGATACACTGGCCGATTCGCTTTATACCTTAGGGGAGATGTTTCATGATAGCGGTTACGCTACTGCTACCATTGGGAAGTGGCATTTGAGTGATGATCCTACAAAAATGGGGTTTGATCTTAATGTGGCAGGTAATCATCGCGGCAATCCAGGAAGAAATGGGTATTTCAGTCCTTATGGTGTCTCCAACTTAACCAGTGGTCCTGAGGGGGAATACTTGACCGATAGGCTGACCGATGAAGCTATTGATTTTGTAAAGGAACATAAAGGAGGTCCTTTTTTCTTGTATTTGCCGTTTTATACGGTTCATAGCCCACTTATGGGGAAGCAAGAATTGATAAATAAGTACAAGGCCAAGCCTGCTTCTAATGGACAAGCGCATCCGGTATATGCGGCCATGGTAGAGGCGATGGATCAAAATGTAGGGAGACTATTGAAGGTGTTGGAGCAATTGGAATTGGAAGAGCATACCATGGTGATTTTTACCTCTGATAACGGCGGTATCCGCAAGACTTCCCGCCAAGACCCACTTCGTGCAGGAAAGGGGAGCTATTACGAAGGAGGGATAAGGGTACCGATGGTTATCCGCTATCCAGGAAAAATCCCGGCAATGGAGAAAGTGGATGATCCCGTGTTGCAAATGGATTTGTTTCCCACCCTGCAGGGAGTGATTCAGGCTTCGGTTCAGGGCAACACATTGGATGGAATGGATATTGGTCCCTTATTATTTGAAGGGAAAAGCCTTCCGAAGCGCGAACTTTACTGGCATTTTCCGATTTATTTGGAGGCCTATTCTCCAAAGGATGACCAAGCACGCGATCCTTTGTTCAGGACTCGACCGGGATCAGTAGTCAGATATGGGAAGTGGAAGTTGCATGAGTATTTTGAAGATGGTAGTTTAGAGCTGTATAACCTTGAAGAAGATCTTGGCGAGCATTACAATGTGGCCGATAAATACCCGGAAGTTGCCGCTGATCTATTGGAACGCCTTAAGACATGGAGAAAATCGACCAATGCCCCAGTTCCGACTGAACGAAACCCAGCTTTTGACCAAGACTTCGAGGCAATGAAAATCAAACAAGTGATGCAATAATGAAGAAGTTCTTAGTGGCCATTTTTGGCTTGATGCTGCTGCATGCTGGAGCGATAGCCCAAGAGTTAGTTTGGCATGACCCCTTAACGGCGGATTTTACAGTGGTAGAAGGTCAGGGATGGGAAAATATGGCTTACAACCGGTTACCAGATAGCGCAAAAGAAGTAGTCAGAGCGCCTGTATGGGGGCTTTCCCGAAATGCAGCCGGGTTACAGCTAAGGTTTACCACTGGAGCTAGTGAAATCAAGGTTGAATTTACACCCGGGCCAAGATTATCCATGCCTCATATGCCTTCGACAGGCGTGTCTGGTCTGGATCTTTATGCCAAAAACGAAGCTGGAAAATGGATGTGGGTCAGGGGCAAGTATCATTTTGCCACGGATAGTGTCAGCTATGCATTCATCACACCAGATAATCCTGCTGGAGACAAAGAATACCTGCTTTATCTTCCGCTCTATAACAGTTTGAGCGATCTTAAAATTGGTGTAGAAGGGACCAACGATTTTGCATTTATCCCAAAAAGTGAGGAGCCACCAATTGTTATCTATGGAACATCCATTGCCCAGGGAGCTTGTGCCAGTAGGCCTGGCATGGCTTGGACCAATATCGTAGGAAGGAAGCTTGGGATACCCTTGGTCAATTTGGCATTTTCTGGGAATGGTCGGCTGGAACCAGAGGTGTTGGAGTATGTAAAGGCCATCGATGCCCGTGTGTTTGTGTTGGATTGTCTGCCGAATCTTGGCCCTTGGGGAGGATTTACGGAAGAGATGGTAAAGGAAAAAATCCTCCAGTCTGTCAAAGCATTAAAAGCAGCACATCCAGTTACTCCGGTCCTTTTGGTAGCGCATGCGGGATATTCTGATGGATGGATTGATGGTGATAGGAAAAGGGCTTTTACAGATTTGAACACATGGACAGAAAGTTGCTTTTTGGAATTGAAGAAGGCTGGAGTGGAAGGGCTGTTTTTTTTGTCCTATGAAGACATCGGTATGGGAAATGATGATTTCGTGGATGGGACCCATCCGACGGATATGGGCATGCAGCGATATGCAGATGCGTATATCAAGAAGCTGAAGGAAATAGCTATTGATCAATAATAGATTACTTCACCGGCGATGCAGATTTTTTTATGCTTGATCCATCATTACATGGCTCCGCCCAAGGCCAGGTATAAGTTTACCCGCTGGATGATTTTTTCAGTTTGTACCCGAAGGAGACTGATTTTGGCGGAGAAAAGGTTCATTTGCTGAATGGTGACATCCCTCAAATCGGATTTGCCCACTTTATAGGCAATTTGCTCCAGCTCAAAGGCCCTTTGGTTATATTTGACTTCTTGGGAAAGGATTTTTTCACGTCCATCGACATTTTGGACCGTTTCCAGGGTGGTTTCCACATCATTGATCGCATCGAGGACCGCTTGGGCATAGACGGTGGTAGCCTGTTCTTGCTCGAGCGTTTTGATTTCTACATTTTCCTTGAGCATTCCTCCCTGGTAAAGGGGCGCTATTAAAGATCCACCGATGCTTCTGATGGGGTTGGCAAATTCCGGCACCAGTGAAATGACTTCACTATTAATAGCACCAAAATTACCTGTCAGGCTCAGTTGTGGAAGTCTTGCGGCTTTGGCAGATCTGACTCTGTGAAAACTGGCATTGAAGCGATGCTGTGCTGCCAATACATCCGGCCTGCGCTCTAACAACTGCAGAGGAATGCCGGCAGGAATGGTGCTGTTAATGGTGAGCAGGGAATCGGATACGGCTACTTCAGCATATGGATACCTGCCCAAAATCAGCTCCAATGCCCTTAACTGATTATGATGCGCCAATTCCAGCATTTGGCGCCCATCTTCTGCGGTACTAAGATTTGCCTGGGCTACCGCTATGTCTTTTTCGTTTCCGATACCAACTTCAAATCGCTTTTCAGCTAGCTCAACAAGGGTCTTTGATAACATGACCATTTCCTCTGCGAGTTTCCTTTCAAGAAATAATTCAGTGGCCAAGTAGTAATTTCTAACCACAGCGGCAGCCAAGGAGAGCCTTGCATAACTGACCTCCATTCCCATGGCTCGGTATTCTTCTATTTGTGCCTGTTTGGTGTTTCTGAGTTTTCCCCAAATGTCTAATTCCCAGGACGCGGAAAAAACGGCTCCATTCAGCCCACCTGCAAAACTTCCTCCCAGCTTACTGTTTTCCCTGGCCAATATATTGATAGCAGGTCGTAAGGCTCCTTGTGCCATTTTTACATACCCTTGGGCTTGGGCAAGTCTTGATTCACTGATATTTAGATTGGAATTGTAAACCAACGCTTCCTTGACCAAGGTGTCCAAGATAGGGTCAGAAAATTCTGCAAGCCAATTTTCCGTGAATTCCGTGGAGTCTGATTGCCCTTCTTTGGCTTCTTGCCAAGTGGAAGGAAGTATGAAATGGGCAAAGGCCTGCTCTTGAAGTTCTTCCGAAGTAGGAGGGGACTTCACTTTGCAGCCACTTGGTAGGTTGGTGACAATGAGAGCGAAGATGTAAATACAAAAATGAAAAGATCGCCTCATAGCATCAGTGTAGTTTAAGAATCAGCCAATCCAATTTGGTTCCCACGCGAATTATGACTTTCCTTATCAAATGGATTAGTTTTCCGTGTTCGGTATAAATTGCGCCTTGTCCTACTGCTCCCGGTGCCAGGAACAAGTCCTCGTTATGGTCGATTTTTAGTCGGACGGCAAATCTTCCTTCATGATGGCCCTCTTCACGGGTATCGGGAATTCTGCCGCTAGCGGTGAGCTGTCCTTGTGCATTTGCCCAGACGATGTGATCTACCGTGCATTTGATGATCCTGTTAGGATGAGTCTTGATGGCGATTTCTGCTTCATTTCCGTCTTCCACCAGCCGTAGTTCATTTTGGGCAAAAAGGGCCACCACCCACTGCTCATCTTCCACAAAGGTCATCACAGGCTTGATGGGGAATTGGACAGCCATAGCACCTGTCCTCAATTGCAGATTGACCACCCTTCCGTCGGCTGGGGCACGATAGACGGTCTGATCCAGTTCCCACCTGGCCAGTGCAAGGTCAGATTTGGTTTGCTCTAGGACCGCACGGGCTTCGGATATTTCTGCTAGTTCACCTTCACTGGATTGGGCAGAGAGTTTTTGGATAATTTGAGATTTTTCAGATTCGGCTACGGCAAGCTGGGCTTCCAGATTTTTGAGGTTGGTTTCTGCTTCTTCAAAATCAAAACGGGATCCTGCTCCGCTTTGGGCCAATTCACGGGTTTGGTCCAGTCGTTTTAAGGCCAGGTCTATCTGGGTGTTGATGACTCTAAGGTGGTTGTTGGCTGTGGTGAGTTGTGATTCCAGTTCCCGATCAAAAGCCTCTGCACTGACCAATTTGGCCTCTAATCCCGGAAGTTTGGCTTCTAATGTGTTTACCTTTAGCTGGAAAGGCGTAGGGTCTATCCGGAAAAGCGTATCCCCTTTTTTTACATGTTCATTAGGTTCTACAGGTACGTCCACGACCAGCCCGGTGACACGCGGAACCACTTCGACATTATAGTTCATTACCCTGACATCATGCGATGAAGGCGCTACGATATTTAGGAAAAGAATGAGTAAAGTGATGGCCACTACAGGAATGGTAATCACAATAACCTGGGAAATGGTGTTCCAAGGCAGTAGCTTAAATTTAAAGAATATCAGCCAGACGATGCCGGCATATATCAGTAGTAATAATATCTCCATAATAGGAAGGTGGAATGTAAGGTGCTAAGAGACCATTTAGGTGTTAATTTTCAGGAATCGCGCTGATCTTTGTTTTTACTTTCGTTAAATTCTTTCAGTGTCTCCTCATGATAATCCCCTTTGTCGGTACCATAGGCCATTTTGTAGAAAACAGGTTTGGAATAGGCCCACAGCCAGGCCAATGGCCAAAGTAAACCTCCAAAAACAAGCGATAAGATGCAAAGGGTTTTGATCGCCTGCGCTTGTGGATGTTGACGCTTTTCAGCAATTTTTTCGGGAAGGACATGGACCATTAGAAAGGCTCCGATGGCTACTATTGGTGCTACGATAAGGGCAATCCAGCTCACTATGTCAGCTAATTTGTCCTCGAAAGTAGCCGCATGAACCAATGATGGCAAGAAGGCTATGCCAATGGTCAATATCGATAACTTGTTAAATAACGAACCGCTTTTCATATTTGAATGCTGTTTAAGAGCTCTTTTGGTTGGAGTAGCCTAATTGATTAGCCTGACAGTTAATGAAGTGTTCTCCTCGAGGGTCAGGTTATCAGAAAAATTGATTCCCTCGAGGATTAAAACTACAATAGTTAAAGTTAGTGGATTTGGAAGAGGAGAGGGAATAGTGGTCGCTCTGTCTTGTGAAAAATTATAAATCCATGCAATATAATTCCTGAAAATTGTGACCACATCCCATTTAGCTTAACTGAGCATTATGGTTCCTTTGGAGGATGGAGAAGATTTTATGCCTTTCTTTTCCCTTGTTTTTCCGGTTTTATCATCCTTTATCCTAACGGTAAATGTCCCTTTGTCAAATACCTTTGGAGTAAAGGTGTTTCCCTTTAGGGCAATGCAATAGACCCTATCTCCAGATTCTTCTTCAATCACTTCTAAAATAGGGTTATGCATACCGTTGAATTTGATCTCTGGAAGCCAAGCGGTGGCTTTACGGCCATAATTGTCCTCTTGGTGGATGGTGATTGGCCATCCAGCATATTGTCCTTTAGGGTGTTTTGATGGATCTACGTGTTTTGGCCAGCATTCAGTGGTGATGGTACGGGCTTTTTTGTTGAATGTGACCATGCCATAGCCCGTGGCTCGATCATAGACGATGGCCGGTTTTTTTCCTGTTTTTCGTGGATTGGCGACGGCTTTTACGGTCATTTTATTCCCAAAACCGTCTTCATAGTTTCCCGTATAAAGAGGATTTTCTGTTGAATAATCCTGGGGATTAGAGACAGGTGGCCACCATCTCCTTGGCCAGATGTTGTTGAGTGCCGGCCCGGCAAAAGCGAAACCGCTATCACCGTATTTGTCCACACCATACTGCGTAAAACTGGCGAGGTGCTGATCTCCTGCTATGTGGAAGGCAAAACACTTTCTGATCTTTTCGATGGCTTTGTCCCTGCCTACCTGTGGCCAGCCATTGCTGTCCATATCGCCGTTGATTTTATCCCCGGTTATATATTTGCCCAGTTGGGGAATTTCCATTTTGGGAACAACAGAATCGTCCATGGCTTCGGCCGGCAGGGTAGAAACGGTATTGAAGATTGTCTGGCTCACCAGTGCTTTCATCTTTACTTCTCCGGACCAGTTTCCAGCCCAGTGATCCAAAAAGGTCAATTGTCTTTCACCAAGTAGTTTGGCATTTTCTACACGGTGTTTTTTGATGTCAAAGTCCGGGTTTCTAATCCAACCGTTCCAGATGTCCGCTGATTCGGGAAGGACGTGTTTAGGGGCTGACTTCCATTTTCTATCTTCCAAAATAGCGAAACTAATCCCGCCAAAAATCCAATCCGTATAATATACTTCAATTCCATGCTGAACAGGGGTGGGGTCAAAAGGGTCTGGCAGGTGTGAGGTCTGGCATTTTTGTACCATATTGACCCAGCTAGGTTCCATTTTATAGCCGCCGGAATCTTGTGCAGGAGCACCCCAGCCATTGGAGATATCGGCGGCTTTTCCGGCTTCTCCCCAGATATTGCCATGATAGACATCATGGTCATCAGGAATGATCGCACAGGGAATATGCCGATAAATTTCACGATAGGACCAGCCGAACATCATCCACTTGCGAAGGTAGTCCAGCGCTGCTTTATTAAGCGGTGATTTTTGGATACCAAAACCGCCTGTGCCTTCATAAAATTGGTCACCCACGAAAAAAGCCAGGTCGGGATGATGGTACTGAACATATTCAGGGACTTCTGCATCAGGGAAGCCATAATCACAATTACAGCTAAAAACTGCGGCCTTTACTTGTTGCTGGTCCTCGGGCAGTGGGCGGATGCTACCTTCGTAGTGGTATTCTTTCAGATCTACCTTTAGTGGAAGTGTAAGTTTTATCCGGTAAGGAATGGCTGTTTTGTGGCTCCAATGCTCGTGTCGAAAGTGAACTGTCCTTGACAGCGGATCGATAGCAGCATTGCCGACGTTTTTCCATTGTCCATCTATCTTTAATTGTAAAGTTACCTGATGGCTCGGGACTTTTTCCACCGGAGCCAACTGGCCAGTGAGTTTTAGGATGCCTTTGTGCAGTGTATATTGTGCAAAGCATATGGGGCCGTATTCATGTTCACTACTGGAAGTGATTTTGGATCCTGTTATCTTCCAGTTGGAAAAGGCAGCAGAAGTGATTTGCTCAGTACTGGCTTCTTGGATGGATGATACCAATGCTACGTTTCCGGCAATGCTAGAAGGAGAAGTATTTTGATCAGTGAATTCGATCTCTTGGAGATTTCCATCGAGAGAAGTCAAAATCACCTTGTTTTGGGAACCGTCCTGAATGGCTATTTCCAATGTGACACCATCGGTGATTAGTTCTTTATCGATAGGGAAAAACTGATCTGAAATTTTTAGCTTTCCAGAAGTGGTAATGGCGATGTCCATACCTTTTCCGTGTACAGCAGCCGATCGGTAATCCTCAAATTTCCCTTTTATTCCCAGCCTGATACCAATATAATTGTCATCAGATGACGGAAGATCTTGGTTTAACTTTATATCAACAGCCGTTTTTAAGCTGCCTTGAACCGGTCTGACTTGGGTGGTTAGGCAGTGTAGGGTTCGGTTGGGTGCAGCGATTTGACAAACGGCACTACCAGCAACTATTTTCCAGTCCTGAAGGCGATTGCCCCAATATTCAGGACCTGCCCAATCTATGTCTGGCCATTTCTGCCAATCACTTTCAAAGTGCAGGTTAGTGGTTTTATCCAATACACGAACTGTCTCTGATAGAGGTGATAGCATTCCTGCCCCTGGCGTCAAAGCCCCCAGTGCCATGATTTTTAGTGATTTCCGTCTTTTCATTTATACTGTTTGCTTTTAGAGGTGTCGATGGATTAGTCCAAAACACCTATGAATTAAGGTATAAATTGACTGAAAAGAAAGGGAAATGAAGATTAATTTTATTATTGGTAACGAAATGAAAATTTTATATCCTTAAATAAGATCAAACGGCAATGTTCGGGACTTATGGAACGGGGATAACGCAGATGTTTATGATTTGTGCTGATATTTTTCTTAAAGGTGAAAAGCCAATTTGTAAGTTCGGGATTTGTATGTTTAGGGTTTTTAATCTCCCTAGGCCATTTGTGATGAGGACAAACATGGATCAAGCGTAAAAGTTGAGGGCTGCCAGTTTTCTTAATGGAAAAACCACCGATACATAAAAGTGCCACAAAGGTATTATGTTTGAAAAGTGCATGTTGGACCTGCATTGAAAGATTACACTCGAAAGCTATCCCCAAAGGGGGGGCACGTTCATAGCGATGGGTGATGTCCTTGGTAAATTGCCCATCCACGGTTTTTCGTTTTAGCAGCATTTCCCTTCCTATTCCCCGCAAATTCCCGCTAAAACCCATTCGTTCGGATGGAGGAAGCCCATCGTTTTATCGGTATGAAATTTTCTTTTATAAGATCATGTCAACATTCCCCCCCCCCCAGAAAAATGATTTGATCCGATAAGCTGGAAAAATGGCGAAATACAAAAAAAAGCCTGATGAAAAAATCACCAGGCTTGATCGGTACGCGCGGAAGGATTCGAACCCTCAACCCTCGGAGCCGAAATCCGATATTCTATCCAGTTGAACTACGCGCGCATGAAACCGATTTAGAGATGGTCATCTCCAAATCGGTCACAAATATAAACTATTTTTATGCGTTTTTAAGCACTTCCTGTACTTTTTCTGCAGCTTCTTTTAAGGTAATGGCAGAGGCCACTTTCAATCCTGATTCGTCGATGATTTTAGCACCTTCCTCAGCATTGGTTCCTTGAAGTCTTACGATGATCGGTACGCGGATGTCACCGATTGATTTATAGGCTTCTACCACACCACTGGCGATTCTGTCGCATCGTACGATCCCTCCAAATACATTGATAAGGATGGCTTTTACATTCGGATCTTTTAGGATAATTCTGAAACCAGCTTCAACTGTAGTCGCATTGGCTCCACCTCCTACGTCAAGGAAATTGGCAGGTTCACCGCCGGATAATTTGATCATGTCCATAGTGGCCATGGCCAGACCTGCACCATTTACCATACAACCTACGTTACCGTCCAGTTTTACGTAGTTTAGGTCTGATTTGCCTGCTTCCACTTCTAGGGGATCCTCTTCAGAAATATCACGAAGCTCGGCAAGATCACGATGTCTGAAAAGAGCATTGTCATCAAGGTTCACTTTGGCATCTACCGCCAGAATCTGGTCGTCAGAAGTTTTCAAGACCGGGTTGATCTCAAATTGGGAAGAATCCGTGGCATCGTATGCCTTGTATAGGGCCGTTATAAACTTAACCATCTCCTTCAATGCATTTCCTGATAAGCCAAGGGCGAAGGCCACTTTTCTGGCTTGGAAACCTTGAAGTCCTACATTAGGGTCAATCCACTCTTTGATGATTTTTTCAGGTGTCTTTTCTGCTACTTCTTCGATGTCCATACCGCCTTCTGTAGAGGCCATGATGACATTGCTTCCAGTAGCCCTGTCCAGTAGAATGGATAGGTAATATTCTTTAGGCTCGGAGTCTCCAGGGTAATAAACATCCTGTGCTACCAAAACTTTGCTTACGGCTTTTCCTTCAGGACCGGTCTGGTGTGTCACCAAGGTCCCTCCTAGGATGTTTTTGGCTTTTTCAGTCACTTCGTCCAATTTCTTGGCCAGTACCACACCATTGGAGCCTGTTTGCTGAATTTTACCTTTACCACGTCCACCCGCATGGATCTGTGCTTTGATCACATACCATGAGGTACCTGTTTCTGCGTTGAGTTGCTTGGCTGCTTCGAGTGCTGCTTCAGGAGTTTCGGCTACTATGCCTTCCTGAATTTTCACTCCGTATCCTTTAAGAACTTCTTTTGCTTGATATTCGTGTATATTCATCCTAGCGAAAATTTTTGCCCGAAGTTAATGAGCAAAGGCCGATAATTCAAGGATTAAACAGGTCTTTTTCCCAAAAATATGGAAGTTGCAATGGCAATGGATTTGAAGGTTTAGGGTTAATGGTGCCATCAAAAATATGGCCTTTGGCTTTAACCCTTTGATGCTGGGGGAATTGGTAGGGATAAAGGAGGCTTCGGTTCTGTCCTGAAGAGATGGCAGAAACTGGAAGATGGTAGGTGTACAAATAACACTTCTATGCTCTTGATATTTAAAATTTGTCGATGATGGGACGATTCTGTCAAGAAGTTTTATCTTTGAAATCGTTTAAATTTATAACTATGCTAAGAGCTAAAGGCATTCATAAATATTACGGAGATCTCCATGTGTTGAAAGGAGTGGATGTGGCCATTGCTGCAGGTGAAATTGTCTCCATCGTTGGTGCTTCTGGTGCTGGGAAAAGTACCTTATTGCATATCTTGGGCACCTTGGATGATGCAGACAAAGGACAGGTATCGATCGGGGATAAATCACTGACCAATTTGAAAGGGGATAAGCTGGCTTCCTACCGAAATCAGGAAGTTGGGTTTGTTTTCCAGTTTCACAATTTGCTTCCTGAGTTTACGGCAGAAGAAAACATCATTATCCCCGGATTGATAGGTAAAAATGATGTGGCAAAATTAAAAGTGAAGGCCAAGGAATTGGCGAAGCTCTTAGGGATAGTGGACAGGTTGGAACATAAACCATCTGAATTGAGCGGGGGAGAACAGCAGCGTGTGGCCGTCGCCCGGGCATTGATCAATGACCCAAAGATAATTTTTGCCGATGAGCCCAGCGGAAATCTGGACACCCAAAGTGCGGAATCACTTCACGAGCTTTTTTTTGCCTTAAGGGACCAATTTGGACAGTCTTTTGTCATCGTTACCCATAACAAGCAATTGGCACAAATGGCTGATCGTATGCTCACAATGCAGGATGGGGTGATTGTTTCGGGACAGCAATAAATCCATAATCGAAAACAGCAGGAATCTGCCAATCAAGGGAATGGGCTATAGCGTAATGTTGTTGCTTCATCCAGGTCTATTGGAGGATAGACAGCCTGTCACTGCTGACATCCCTAAATTGATAGCTTAAAAGCGATTTCCCTGATATGCCAATAGGTTACTGGGTTTTTTCAGCTTCCCATCCCCTTTACTTCCTCCAGCATGGCCTTCACATGCCCTGGGCCGTCAAAGAGCCCCTCATGGACAGCAATGATCTCATGGGACGGATTAAGTAAATAGGTGATTCTCTTTGGCATTTTGATCAGCGGCATGAGCGCTTTGTACTGTTTGCAGACACTCCCATCTTCGTCAGAGAGCAATTCAAATGGCAGGCGATGCATTTGTTTGAACTCTTGATGGCTGGTAAGACTGTCTCTGCTAATACCTACAATGGGGATTTCGAGGGATTTAAATGCTTGGAAATTATCACGGAAACTACATACTTCTTGGGTACATCCTTTAGTCTGGTCCTTAGGGTAAAAGAAAATCAAGGCCGCTTTTTCCTTAAAATTTTCTGATAACCGGAAATTTTGCCCAGAAGTAGATGGCAGGGAGAAGTCAGGTGCTTTGGTGTTTTTTTGAAGAGGCATAATATAAAATGATTGTTATATTGTTAAAGTTACCTATTATAAAATACTAATCTGGTGATTGAACAAAAATCCAGAAAAGTTGTTTGAAAGACATCAGGTTTTTGATGGGGAAGCATTCAGAAATATAAAGTTTTGGCTTATTATTACGGGAAGATTTGAAGATTTTGTGCTTATTGGACCTTATATTTAGGAAGAACCTCCGGGATAGAAGGTCGAAAAATCGCTTTGCACTTATCAATGATAATTCGATAAAGTAAAAGAATGACACGACTTTATGAAAATTTTCGGATGTGATTTTATGGGGGCAAAGCGTGAGGTTTGAGCATGAAAGAATGATTATTTGGCATAGCTGCAATTGTGTCAATAAAATTATTTAATTAAAAGACAACGAATGACAACAACTATTATCATAACGCTATGTTCGCTTTTGTTGATAGCATACCTTTTTGACTACAGTTTTAAGAAGACCAAGGTTCCTTCAGTGATCCTATTGCTGTTGTTGGGCTGGTTGGTACGGCAAGCTACCGTGCTGTTCGAGCTTCAATTACCGGATCTTTCGGCTATTTTGCCGATTTTGGGTACCACGGGTTTGATTTTAATTGTGTTGGAAGGAGCCTTGGAGTTGGAATTGAACAAGTCCAAGATCAAACTTATCAGAAAGTCCTTTTTCGGAGCACTTGCCCCGTTATTGGCTTTGTCGTTTTTGTTAACCTACATATTTGAGCAGTACGGCGGTTATACCTTTAGGGACAGCCTGATCAATGCGATCCCGCTCTGCGTAATTAGCAGTGCCATAGCCATCCCCAGTGTCCGTAACCTTACCAAATCCAACAGGGAATTTGTGATCTATGAAAGTAGTCTTTCTGATATTTTGGGTGTTGTGTTCTTTAATTTTATGCTTCGGAATGAAACAGTGGGCTTGGATTCTTTTGGGATTTTTGGTCTCCAGTTAGTGGTGATTTGTGTCATTTCCTTTGTGGCTACCATTGGACTGTCCTTTTTGCTCAGTAAGTTGGAACACCATATTAAGTTCGTCCCGATTATCCTGCTTACTATTTTGATTTATGCGATATCATATGTTTATCATCTACCGGCATTGATTTTCATTTTGATATTCGGGCTTTCTATCGGTAACCTAAACGAATTGCATAACCTGAAATTTTTTGACATCATCAGGACGGATATTTTGAACAAGGAGGTGAATAAATTCAAGGAGCTGACAGTGGAGGCTACATTCTTGATCAGATCACTGTTTTTCCTCTTGTTTGGTTACCTTCTGGAGACTTCCGAAATACTCAATACATCTACGTTGATATGGGCTGTGGGAATTGTCGTGCTTACTTTTGGCATTCGTGCGATACAGCTAAGGCTAAGTAAGATTCCTTTAAAACCCCTGATTTTTGTAGCACCAAGGGGGCTGATTACCATACTGCTGTTTTTGTATATCAGTCCTGAGAATATGATCGGTTTGGTCAATAAATCCCTGATCATTCAAGTCATTGTGCTCACCGTATTGATCATGATGGTGGGTATGATCACCAATACCAATGATGCTGATGAAGAGGAGGGAAGTGATGGAGGGGACACCGATCTGGAAGGGGCTTCTGGTCAGGCTTCAGTTGAAGAAGCGAAGCCAGTAGAAAATAAGGCCGATGACCATACACCAGGGGATGGAAAATCCACATAATCTTATGAGTCAGGGAACCATTTGGGCATGCAATTGATTTGATTTAAAATTCATTGATTACGCTGGGAGTGCAGCCTTGTGGCAAGTGCTTTGGGATGAGTCGCTTCCAGTGGATTTCCTAAAAAGACAAAGAGATTTGAGTCAAAAAAGTGTCCAACATATGTTATTGGCGGGAATTTTTTTTGCCATTATGCAAGTAATGGTAAAGTATGTTCCCCATTTGCCTGCTGTAGAGGTGGTGTTTTTTAGGTCGCTATTTAGTTTGGTGGCAAGTTATGTTATTCTCAAGAAACAAAACATTCCGCTTTTCGGGAACAATAAAAAACTCTTGGTGCTTCGTGGTGCTTCAGGAGCGCTTGGACTGATTACCTTCTTTTACACGTTGCAGAATATCCCATTGGCCAGTGCGGTTACGCTGCAATACCTATCTCCGGTTTTTACAACCATTTTGGGGATCTTTATTGTCCGAGAAAAAGTGAACCCCATTAGGTTCCTCTATTTTGCCATAGCATTTGGTGGAGTGTTGGTTATAGAAGGATTTGACCCTCGAATATCCATCCAGTACACGCTGATAGGGGTTTCATCAGGCTTTTTTGCAGGATTGGCCTATAATATAATCCGGAAGCTAAAAGGCACGGAGCACCCATTGGTGATTGTGTTTTATTTCCCGCTGGTGACTTTACCGATTGTGGGGATATGGAGCTATTTTAACTGGGTAATGCCCACGGGATGGGATTGGTTGTTGCTGTTGGGAATTGGATTATTCACGCAGTTGGCACAGTATTTTATGACCATGGCCTATCAGCATGCCAATCTTGCTAAGATTACCAGTTTAAATTATATCGGGATTCTATACGCATTGGTTTTCGGTTTTATCTTTTTCGGGGAAACCTTTAACTTGCTTACCTATTTGGGAATGGGATTGGTGCTGATTGGAGTGATTTTAAATATTAGATCGAATAAATGAAAATTACAAGGGATTTATATCAGGGCTCGTTAGCACTGTTAACAGATTTTTATCAATTGACCATGGCGTATGCTTACTGGAAATCCGGCAAAGCGGAACAGGAAGCGGTCTTCAACTTGTTTTTTAGAAAGAATCCGTTCCAAAGCGGCTTTACCATTGCCGCAGGGCTGGATTACGTGATTGATTACTGCCGTAATTTCAAGTTTGATGAAAATGATTTGTCTTATTTGGGCGCGATGGAACAGGCAGACGGCACGCCTACATTTGATCCGGCTTTTATCCAATACCTTCGTGAGTTGGATTTTAGCTGCGACATTGACGCAGTGGAAGAAGGATCCGTAATATTTCCGAATACTCCTATGGTCCGTGTAAGAGGACCTTTGCTACAATGTCAGCTCTTGGAAACACCGATGTTGAATATCATCAATTTTCAGACCTTGGTGGCGACGAAAGCTGCCCGAATCACCTTGGAGGCTAAAGGAGATCCGGTACTGGAATTTGGACTGCGAAGGGCACAGGGAATTGATGGTGCTCTGGCAGCCAGCCGTGCGAGTTATATCGGTGGGTGTTCGTCCACTAGTAACGTGATGGCTGGGAAGCTTTTTGGCATACCGGTATCCGGTACCCATGCGCACAGTTGGATCATGGCTTTTGAAAGCGAGATAGCTGCTTTTGAGGCTTATGCCGCTGCTTTCCCTGATAATTGTATCTTTCTAGTGGATACCTACGATACCATTAAGGGTGTTCAAAACGCCATCAAAGTGGGCAATGCGCTCAAGGCAAACGGAAAAAAATTACTGGGAGTTCGTATTGATTCCGGTGATTTGGCCTATTACAGCAACATGGCCAGGGAGCTATTGGATGAAGCAGGATTTACAGACACCAAAGTAGTGGCTAGCAATGACCTGGACGAGCATATATTATCTTCACTGAAGATGCAGGAGGCCTCCATCGATATCTGGGGTATAGGCACCAAGCTTGTGACCGCTTATGACCAGCCAGCACTGGGGGCTGTTTATAAAATGGCCGCACTTAAGGATGAAAAGGGAAATTGGGTACCGAAAGTGAAGGTGTCACAGCAATCGATTAAGATTAATATTCCCGGGTATCATAATGTGAAGCGTTTTTTCAAAAATGACAAGGCCATCTCGGATATGATATACCTCGAAAATGGAGGTGAATTGGCAGGGGAGCTTACCATTATTGATCCTTATGATCCTACAAAAAGGAGAAAAATAAATCCCGATTCCATGGAAAGCAAGGATTTATTAGTCCCGATTTTCAAAAAGGGAAAGAAGGTATATTCAAGGCCCAAACTGGAGGAAATCCGTAACCGGACATTGACCAACTTGGGCAGGTTTGACAAAGCCCATAAGCGCTTGATCAATCCACACATCTATCCTGTGGGACTAGAGGAAAGCCTCTACCATCTAAGGACCGATCTGGTTTTGAAAGCCAAAAACTATAGTTAATTTAGCTTCTGGTGAGCAATAGTGGTGGATAGCTGAGCAGCTGGAAGAGAAATTAAACCCGGTTTTATGCATTAGGAATCGCCATAGTCTGTCCCGATGGAGGTCGCAATAGAGAGGCTAATGCATAATGCGGATTAAAAATAACCATAACGAAACGACCAAGTAACTAAAACATGAGAGCATTATTGATTGTGGATGTGCAGAATGACTTCTTACCCGGAGGAGCATTAGAAGTAAAGGATGGTGATAAGATCATTCCAGTAATCAACAAGCTTCAGGAAAAGTTTGATTTTATATTGGCTACCCAAGATTGGCATCCTGCTGATCATAAGAGTTTTGCAGCAAATCACGCGGGAAGAAAACCCGGCGAGGTGATTAAATTGGGAGGAACAGACCAAATGCTCTGGCCGGTACATTGTGTTCAGGAGAGTGAAGGTGCGCAGTTTGCACAGGACTTGAACCGGGACAAATGGAACAAGGTGTTCAAAAAAGGACTAAACCCAATGGTGGACTCTTATAGTGGTTTTTTTGATAATAAGAAAAAGGAAGATACTGGGCTGACGGCATATCTCCATGAGCATGATATTTCGGATGTTTATGTGGCGGGACTGGCAGCGGATTATTGTGTAAAGTTCACTGTCCTCGATGCATTGAAGGAGGGATTTGATGCTTATTTGATTTCTGATGCCACCAGAGCGGTTAACCTATCCCCTGATGACTATGATGGATCACTAAAGGAAATGAGCAAATCAGGAGCAGAAGTGATCAGCAGTGCGGCGGTCTCTTTTTGAGATGTGGGCTTAAATGCCTATTTTCATATTCAATCCAATATATTTTTACTATGCAACTTCCCATTGTCACTGTTGATGCGTTTACCGATACGCCATTTTCCGGTAATCCTGCTGCCATTTGTTTGCTTCCTGGCCCCTTGGCGGAGGAAGGTATGCAGCTCATTGCTGCTGAATTGAACCTTAGCGAAACAGCCTTTTTAGAACAAACGGGACCGGCTACTTTTGATCTGAGGTGGTTTACACCAAAAAAGGAAGTGGATTTATGTGGACACGCCACACTGGCTAGTGCCTATATGCTATATGTAGAGGAAGTGGTAGAAAAAGATCAGGAGATAAAATTTTCCACCAAGAGTGGTGAACTGCGGGTGCATATGGAAGGGGAAGAAATCGTGATGGACTTTCCATTGATCCCGACCCAATCGGGCCAACATCCTTATTTTATGGACGATTTTTTTGGGCAAAAAGTGATCGGAGCAGCTTCTTTAAAGGATAATTGGATTTTGGAATTGGAAAATTACCATACCTTGGAGTATGTAGAACCTGAGTTTCAGGTGTTGGCCTTACACAGTGAGCAAGGGATTATCATTACTGCCAAAGGAAATGAAGACTACGATATCTATTCCCGTTATTTTGCGCCGAATTTGGGAATCAATGAAGATCCTGCTACAGGTTTTGCTCATTGTGCCTTGATGGATTACTGGCATAAAAAGGAAGGAAAAGATCAACTAAACGCTTATCAAGCCAGTAAAAGGGAAGGGGAAATGAGGCTTGAAATGCATGGAGATCGCGTTACCATTTATGGAAAAGCGATTAAGATTTTTGAAGGTTTTTTAGAGGTTTAAAATGTTGGGCTATAATGTTTTGGTTAACTATAAGGCTGTAACTGTAAGCACCATGTTTAAATTGATTGATTGACATTAATATGCATAATATTGCTAAAATTTGACGAAAATTGGCAATGCTTTATAGTGATTTTCAATCGTAATTGATGTTAAATTGTTTATATTTGTATGTCTTAGTATTATATTTTAACTTGAAATAATTAAATAATAAAACTAAACCTAATTTTTAAACTAAAGTTAATAACAATGAAAAAATTATTACTTGTATTTTCCGTGTTTTTGATTTCCTATGGCCTCCAGGCTCAGGAAGTTGGTGTTCGTTTTGGAGAGGGCGCTAACAATGTTGCCATTGATGGGATCTTTTCCGTGGGAGAGTTTAGTCGTGTCCATGGTGACGTTAGTTTTGGTGATGGAGTAGGACTCGATTTACTCTATGACTTTCTGTACAAGCCATTTCCTGAGGCTGATGGATTGGATTGGTATGTAGGTGCTGGTCCGTCATTCTATTTTCATGACCCGTTTTTCTTTGGGATTGCAGGTGAAATAGGGCTTGAATATCATTTTGACTTTCCATTGGCAGTTGGCTTAGATTGGCGTCCTACTTTTTGGATAGTTGATAACACAGATTTTAATGCCGGCTATTTTGGACTTAATGTCCGGTATGTCATAGGCAGGTAAGAGTATAAATAGACATCGCAACATACCATGCTCCGTCAATTTTTGGCGGAGCATTTATTTTTGGCGTCCGAGTATGGATTTTTTTTCGAAGATAATTTGTCAAAATCTATCCTCCTAAATTACCTAAAGGGGACTTTCTGATCAAGTCTCCAGATGACGGGGAGTTTTAAAATCAAAAAAATCTTTTCTAATTTCATTTAAATCAGATTTTAATTCCCGCTTTGTGGTTCCGACAGCTATGCCGAAGGAACCACGAATGTTGAATTTAACTCGACATTAATTACAGGAGTTTTTACATTGGGTATGATTTGACGTTTATTATAAACAAGAAAAGCCCGGATTGGTTTAGCAAATCCGGGCTTTGTATTAAGATGATTTCTATTTTAGTCAATATTAGGCTGAGGAGTAGTCCTTAAGTAAGGCTTTATTTCCTTGTGTCCTTTAGGGAATTTTGCAGGGATCTCTTCATTGCTGATCGCTGGCGCAATTACCACATCTTCACCATGCACCCAGTTGGCTGGCGTGGCTACGGAATAGTTTGCAGTAAGCTGAAGGGAGTCGATTACCCTAAGCAGTTCGTTGAAGTTTCGGCCTGTGCTGGCTGGATAGGTGATGATCAGTTTGATTTTTTTATCAGGACCGATGATGAAAACAGACCTTACCGTCAATTTTTCATTGGCGTTGGGGTGAATCATGTCATATAGCTCGGCGACCTTTCTGTCTTCATCGGCGATGATCGGATAATTCACCTCTGTCTGCTGTGTTTCATTGATGTCTTTTACCCATCCGTGGTGGCTGTCAATGCCATCCACACTAAGGGCAAGCATTTTGACATTTCTTTTTTCAAATTCCCCTTTAAGCTTGGCAGCTGTACCTAGTTCAGTGGTACATACAGGGGTATAGTCTGCTGGATGACTGAATAAAATGCCCCATCCATCACCTAAATAATCATACAAATTGATTTTTCCAGCGGTGCTTTCAGCTGTAAAATCCGGTGCGGTGTCTCCTAATCTTAATGACATAGTGATAAAATTTTTTTATGGTTAAATATAAACTCTATAGGTTTTGTAGGAAAACGTGTTTTCTCATGATAAAGTTTAGGAAACCCCCACAAATTTAAAAAAAGTCCGAAGATTAGTAAAAGGACCAAGGATGAATAAAGAATGTGGACCATCTCATCGTACTTCCATGCTTCCTGTTGATCGGATGACTTGTTCGTTTTTATTTTTACAAATGTCCGTAACGAATCAAAAGGCCCAAATCTTTCCTTCAGGCACAATTTTCCTCAATCGATTGTAAAATAATGGTACAAGCCTTTTTGATCTCCTCTTCAGTGATGGTCAGTGGTGGAGCGATGCGCATGCTATCCTCACAGAATAAAAACCAGTCGGTAATAATTCCTAGCTCGATCGCCCGGTCAATAACGGGTTTGAGTACTTCGAAGGATTCAAATTCCACGGCCATCATCAATCCTTTGTTGCGGATACCTTTGATCTTGGGATGCTTTAGGTAAGTTTTGAACAGGTTGGCTTTGGTTTCGACTTTTGGGACAAGTTGCTCTTGGTGAAGGACCTCAATAGTGGCCAGTGACGCTGCACAACTTACCGGGTGACCGCCAAAAGTAGTAATATGCCCAAGAAGCGGGTTGTTTTTGAATACGGCCATGATGGACTGGGAAGCGATGAACGCACCGATGGGCATTCCTCCTCCCATGCCTTTTGCGCAGACCACGATGTCAGGAGCAATATCGTAGTGTTCGAATGCCCAGAATTTACCCGTCCTGCCAAACCCAGCTTGGATTTCATCGAGGATAAGCAAAGTGCCCATTTCATCACAGCGCTGTCGCAAGGCTTGAAAGTAGGCTTTTGACCCGACTCTAATGCCTGCTTCTCCCTGGACGGTTTCTACAATAACGGCGGCAGTTTCTTCTGTGATCAGGTCCAATTGGTCAATGGCATTAAAATCAACATTTCGGATTCCGGGAAGCAAGGGGCGATAGGCCCTTTTGAAAACTTCATTCCCACCTACAGATAGTGCACCGTGCGAAGAACCGTGGTAGGCATTGACACAACTGATAATTTCTCTTCTCCCGGTATATCGCTTGGCGAGTTTAAGGGCACCTTCCACTGCTTCACTACCGCTGTTGACCAAGTAAACATTGTCCAGATTTTCAGGAAGTGTGTCGGTGAGGGCTTTGGCCAATAGTGTCTGCGGTGATTGGACATACTCTCCATAAACCATCAGGTGCATGTACCTGTCCAATTGCTCCTGTATAGCGGCTACCACCCTGGGGTGGCGGTGACCTACATTGCTCACACCGATTCCTGAGATGAGGTCAATATACTTTTGGCCGTTTGGCCCGTACATATAAATACCTTCGGCTTTGTCAATTTCGATAAGCAATGGAAAATCGGTAGTCTGTGCTAAATTGGATAAAAAGAGCTGACGGTTGTTCATCTGATCGTTTGGTTAATGACAGACCCAAAATTAAGGGCTTTTATCCAGAAATGACCAAAAGATGACAGGGAATCCGTGATTTGGTGTGTTGTTGACGTAGATTACTAAAGAAGGGACTTCTGTGGAGGAGCAGAATGACAAAACGTTTAGCTGACGTTTCTTCATGATTTTCCCAAGTGTCCATAATTGAAAAATGATGCATAGACGGATTATAAAGCGAAATGTGTGGTATTATCTACATAATGTGTTTTATTTGGGGAATAATTACACACTAACTCTCTATCCCAGCATGAGTCATTTTGATGTAGCCATTATCGGTAGTGGTCCGGCAGGTGCTTCGGCAGCATACCAACTGGCAGAACAAGGCGTTTCTACTGTTTTAATAGAAAAAGAACTACTTCCCCGATACAAAACCTGTGGAGGGGGCTTTGTTTATCGTGGCAGAAGAAGGTTGCCATTTGATATTTCTGAAGTGGTGGAGCGTGAGTTTATGCAGATTAGGCTTTATTTTGAGCATGAGTCGATGATGCTCACCACCAAGAGAGAGGTGCCGGTGATCAGTATGGTGATGCGGGATGACTTTGACAGCTTCATTATCAAAAAGGCCAAAGAAAAGGGAGTGGTGATAAAAGATGGCCACAAACTTACCGGTATTACGTTTGGCGATATGCCTGTGCTCCATACCAACCAAGGAGACATTAAGGCAAAAATGATCATTGCCGCTGATGGGGCTTTGAGTCCAACAGCAAAAATGGCTGGATGGAAGGAAACCCGGACGCTGATCCCTGCACTGGAATATGAGGTAGAAGTAGGTGCGGAAGATTTTGAGCGATTGTCCAAAGAAGTACGGTTTGACGTGGACACCATTCCTTATGGCTATGCCTGGAGTTTTCCTAAGAAAAATCACCTTTCCTTAGGGGTAGCTTCAGCAAGGAAAGTGCGGATTGACCTAAAAGCACATTATCGCAAATACCTTGATAAGTTGGGCATCCAAGAAGTAATCAGCGAAAAAGCCCATGGCTTCCAAATTCCAGTGGCTCCAAGGACCGATGGTTTTTACCGTAACAAAGTGTTCTTGATCGGTGATGCAGCCGGTTTTGCAGACCCCATCACTGCGGAGGGAATTTCCAATGCATTATTAAGTGGGGAGATGGTGGTAGAAGCCATCGTCAGAGCTAAATTGGATCCTGACACAGCAGGTGCCTTATATGAAAGTAAGTTGGAAGAGGAATTGCTTCCAGAAATCCATACAGGAGTGAGTGTTTCCAAGTGGTTTTACAGCCAACGAAAAATTCGGAATTTCCTCATGAAGCGTTATGGAGATTATTTTATATCCGCCATGACGGATGTTTTTATAGGTGAAAGAAGTTATCCAAAGGACCTCATGAAAAGCTTAAAAAGAAAAGTCAGGGAATTGGTGTAGTAGGTCCACCCACCATAGGAGCGGATCACCCGGCATCTTGATTATCCTATGCTGCTGCTTCTCCTTCACATTTTGGCAAGATCTAGTTTTAGCTTCACTGTACGACGAGAGGTATTGCAAATGTCTTTATCAGAAGGTTGCTTTTCAATTGCAAACAATAGTGAACCCCTTTATTATGCGCCCATGAACTTCATCGTTAATATGCCTGCGTCATGGACTATTCAGTAACCTGCGGATTGATCCGTAGGATGAGAAGGTGTCTTCCATATTCCGAAGGAGTGCCATCGGCAAGGATGATAGCTGCTGCCAAACTGTAGCTTTTCCCCTCCAGCATCGTAAATGCGTTTGCCCTTTGTCAGAAGGAAGTATTTGGAAAAACGTCAAAACGTGTTTCGGGAAAAGTATAATAGCATTGTGTGAGTGATGGAGATCGATAGTTGTTTTACCTGATGGGGAAAATGTGAAATAAGTGATGAGGCAATGCCGTTTAGTTAGTGTGTATCTGGAAAATATGGGTTCTATATTTTTTCCTTGGGCAGTTATTTTTCTAGCTAAATCACTAGATGGTTTTCATCCCTTTACCTTTGTTACTTTTTTGCTTCAGGTCAAAAAAGTAACCAAAAAAAACCGCCGCTACGCCACGGCGCACAGGTGTGTAGCTATTGGCCTAAAATTAAAACCTTCCCTCATGCAGGCAAACTCCTCCTGTCTAAAGCCAAGAAGGCCTATTTAAAGCCAGGTACTTCTTTAGCCGCCAACATTCTTTTTGGCTAGTATTTCGTCAAACAAGCCTGCCTTTTTGCCTACCTGCTTTTTAATTTCTTAACGCCCAATACCTGCAAGGCGGATCCGATTAATAACCTGAGCTCGACTTAATTTTAGTATTAAAAGCGAACCCTTTTAAGGAGGATGTGGGTTGGAAAAGGGTGTGGCAATCCCGAAATACTGAGACTGCCACGGCTTCCACCCCTCATATCTCCCTCTAAGCCTCGCAGTGACGATTTTATAATCGAACTGAGGTTAATAAGTTTCTTATGGATAAATTATCATCATTATTCCATGTAGTGGTATATTTTCTTAAAATGGGTGACGGATCTCGGTCGCAGGGGAAATCCATGTTCCATTTTAAAAGGCATACCACCGGCCTGGATTTTTTTCTTTCTTTTTTCATCAATAGCCTGCCCCGAAGGCTTTCGGAGGAAAAAAGGAAAAGGATAAAATCCACCAGG
The DNA here is from genome assembly GCF_005281475.1 of Echinicola rosea. Lineage (NCBI taxonomy): Bacteria > Pseudomonadati > Bacteroidota > Cytophagia > Cytophagales > Cyclobacteriaceae > Echinicola > Echinicola rosea. Next base: position 3,450,075 of record NZ_CP040106.1, read on the forward strand.
ATGATCAGGTTTCCCCAGCCAAAGTCAATCAAAAAAAGGACTTTTAGGTATATGAAAAGAAGGAAATCCCCTTAACTAAACGGCATTGGGTGATGAGGTGAGTATTATGCTGGAATTTTACAATCAAACCATAAGCTACCTTCGGAAATACATAGAACCATAATTTCACTTGACCAATTGCCATCCAAAAGTAGCCAGTCATCATTAAAACTTTTCATTTTAGCCCAAAAACCTTAACTTCCACTTTTAAAATTTATAATAAAACCCAACCTATAATGAAATTGAACCTATTGTTTCCTGTTGTCGCAGGAAGTTTACTAGCGATTCCAGCACTTGCCCAACATTCCTCTGTACAATTACCACCAGAAGCCACTGAAGTATGGGAGCCAGAACCTCCGATCGTCACTCCTGGGGATGAAAATCATTTACCGCCCTCGGATGCTATCGTGCTTTTTGATGGCAGTGATTTGGATGCTTGGGAAAGTGTGAAAACGGGAGGAGCAGCTGAATGGACCATAAATAACGGTTTCTTTACTGTCAAGCCAGGTACTGGCGAAATTGCTACCAAAGAAAAGTTTGGAGATGTCCAGGTCCACATAGAGTGGAAGGCTCCTGATGTGGTAAAAGGTGAAGGACAGGGAAGAGGTAACAGCGGATTGTTTTTTTGCGAGCGATATGAAGTCCAGATATTGGATTCCTATGACAATCGCACCTATTCCAATGGTCAAGCGGCTTCACTTTATAAAGAAGGTATTCCCTTGGTCAATGCCATGCGCTCTCCTCAGGAGTGGAATACCTATGATGTGTTTTTTACCGCTCCGAGGTTCAATAAGGACGGAATGGTGATTTCACCAGCTTATGTAACCGTAATCCATAACGGGGTACTCGTCCAAAATCACTATGAAGTAAAAGGATCTACCTCTTATATTGGGGTGCATAAATATGAAGCCCATGAAGCCGAGTTACCGATCAAACTTCAAGATCATGGCAATTTGGTAAACTTTAGAAACATATGGGTGAGGAAGCTCTGAGCTGACTTTTGAATAATAACCTTAAACCTGTCGGTACTTACTGTGTACTAGTGATCGACGACTAATCACCAAGTAATTCAATAACCTAATAACCACCATGTCATCAAGAAGAAGATTTTTACAAAACACCCTGCTGGCATCAGCGGGATTATCCATGCCATCCGTATTGACGGCCAGGGATTTTGGCCTGTTCACACGAAGTATTTCCCCCAGTGATCAACTGAATGTAGGCCTAATAGGAGCAAACGGAATGGGCTGGTCCAATATGAACTCATTCCTGAAAATGCCCCAGGTCAATTGTGTTGCCATTGCTGATATCGACCAAAGCGTGCTGGACAGAAGAGCAGTCGATGTAGAAAAGCAAAGGGGTAAGAAACCCGCATTGTACAAAGATTACAGGAAACTACTTGAAGACAAGGACGTGGATGTGGTGATCATCGGTACTCCCGATCATTGGCACTGCTTGGCCCTGGTGGACAGTTTGTCAGCAGGTAAACATGCCTATGTAGAAAAGCCATTGGCCAATTCTATTGAAGAGTGTAACCTGATGGTGAAAGCAGCAGATCGCTACGGAAAACTCGTCCAGGTAGGGCAGTGGCAGAGAAGTGGCAACCAATATGATGATGCCATTTCCTTTGTGAAATCAGGCCAGTTGGGGAATATCCGTTTGGTGAAATGCTGGGCGTACCAAGGCTGGATGAATCCCGTACCCGTTAAGCCCAACAGTACACCGCCACAAGGTGTAGATTATAAAATGTGGCTCGGCCCAGCGCCTGAGCGACCATTCAACGAAAATCGTTTTCACTTCAATTTCCGTTGGTTTTGGGATTATGCTGGAGGTTTGATGACCGACTGGGGCGTGCACGAAATTGACATAGCACTGTATGCCATGGGGGTAAGTGCTCCAAAATCAGTAATGGCTTCAGGTGGTAAATTGGCTTATCCTGACGATGCATCCGAGACACCCGATACCCTACAGACCGTGTATGAATACGATGGCTTTAATATGTTATGGGAACATGCTACGGGTATTGATGGAGGAAATTATGGCTATACCGAGGGAATAGCCTTTATCGGTAATAACGCTACCTTGGTAGTCAATCGTGGCGGATGGGAAATTATCGCTGAAAAGAAAGACGGGAAGCCGTTGATCGAGGGAATGGCCAGGGTAAAACCCGAAGGTAATGCCTTGGATAAGCATACGATAAATTTCGTGGAGGCAATCAAGGCAAATGATGCATCCCAACTCCACTGTGGTATCGAGACAGGTAGTGTGGCGGCTATCAATGCCCATATGGGAAATATCGCCTATAAAACAGGTAAAAAAATCTATTGGGATGCTGATAAGGGACTATTTACGGATAAGGATGCCAATAAACTGGTCACAGCCAATTATCATAACGGATGGAAATTGCCAAAGGTGTGATATATTACCGATTTTCTTTATAGACGAAAAAAGCAACGCATCTTATAAACAGGCGTTGCTTTTTTTATCGAAGAGCGAATCTTTAAATTAGAATTCCTTCTCCCCAAATTCACTTTTGATAAACCTTGATTTATTTTTACGCTGGTTAAAGGAATAGCTGATATTGAGCATAAACATGTCCACTTCATAGACGTAATTAGTGGTGGTGTAAAACTCATTTTCGGACCAGGTGCTGATCCGCTGTTCATTGGTGTCCAATAGTCCCATGTCCATATTCAGCCATTGGAGTGATGTGCTGAGCCTGCCGTCCAGGAAGGTCTTGGTGATGGTAAGATTGGGTGAGAAGAATCTGCTGTCCTCACCTTGCGCCGTTACACGGTCTGAAAGGTAATTAATTGACCATTGGAGGCTTAGGCTGGACGAAATGTCAAAATCTGTATTTGCATTTATGGAATACACCCAGCTGGAAGAATCAATAGGACGATCATTGAATTCACCCATAATGTGGTACTTGTAAAGGTTGCCTCCTGCAAATATTTTCCACCAAGAGGTAGGGTTCAGCTCAATTCCTGATTCCAGCCCAATGGATTTTCCAGACCCCACATTAGAGTAAATGCGGTTGAGGATGGTGTCATTATAGATGGTGTTTACCCGGTTTACCAGGTTCTTGATATCACTGTAATAAGCCGTGGCATATACGGAGTTGTCACCAAAATCCTTGACCACTCCCAATTCTATCAAATCAATAAATTCCGGAAGTAATGTTGGGTCGCCCTGTTCAAGTGTTTCGGAATGTTCTCGTTCAGGGAAGGGGTTCATTTTGAAAGTAGTGGTTCGTTGGACCCTTTTGGTATAGGCTGCTTTTAGGGTCAGTTCATCATTGACTTGGTATTGGAGGCTGGCCGAAGGGAAGGGCTTGATAAAATCATAATAGTAGGTCGTGTCCACAGTGCCGGCCTTATCTCGTAGGTCGAGCTCCCTGTCCATATATTCCAGTCTCAAACCTGCCGAATAAGACCACTTCCCTTTTTTACCGGAAAGAAGGCCATATCCCGAATGGATCTGACGGGTAAGGTCCACATTACTGGAAAAATCAGGGACGAGTTCCCATTGGCCGGTTTCATTGTTTCTCCTTTCGTAAACAAAATCGCCCGTGTGGTTAAGGTTCCGAAATTGATATCCTGCCTCAAAGGTTCCGATCTTCCAGGGAGTAGCCGTATAGGCCGTTTGGAACCGGATGCCATGCAAGGGGTTGTCATTGGTATTGTACTCATCCTGATAGACAATGTCTGTATTAGGATAGCCCAAGTTCTGGTTAGTGGTGGGGCCGCCGAGCATGGTGTATTCATACAGGAAGGACGAGCTGAGCTTCGATGTATTGGAAAAGGTATGTTCAAAATCAATACTGCCGATCACAAAGTCACTCCGTCTGATGCGCAAGTTTTCGTTGTAGTATTGCATTTGGTAGATTTCCTCACCATTTACCTCGGCATGGTTATCATAATAGATGATATCAGCCGTCCTGTCCTTGCTTCTTTTTCCGGCATAGAGCCCCAGGCTCACTTGATTTTGCTTGTTTGGCGTATATCCGAGGGTGAGCCTCCCGGAGTACATTTCCTCCTTAAAGCTTCGTTCACCATCGGAAGGGAAATAGGTGGTGGTATCACCACTGACCGTATATACGTTTCCTTCCCTTCTTCCCGCGAGATCATTTCGGAGGTAGCTGCCACCGGCTGACAAGTCCCAATCCCCCTGACGGTGGTTGATGGTGAAGTCAGCACCATACCGTGTTGGTTTTTCCTTGTTATCATATGGCTGGATGCTGGGAAGGCCAAATTTGGTGTTGACCTGGACAAAGGTACCGTCCTCAACAGGCCTTGAGGTGATGATGTTGATGATTCCGGCTTTTCCTTCTGGGTCATATTTCGCCGAAGGAGCAGTGACGACTTCTATGTTTTGGATACTATTGGCCGGTATCTGGTTTAGCAATATGCTTGGATCCGTTTGGATAGGTTTATCATTGACCATTACCACAAATCCCGTGGTACCCCTCACACTGATATTTCCACTGGCATCTGTGCTGAGTCCCGGAAGATTGCGGAGCAGGTCTGTGGCCGTACCGCCCCGGCTGGCTTCGAAACTGCCCGCTTCGAATACCTGTCGGTCGATTTTGTGCATCGTGGTAAACCGATCGCCACTTACTTCCACTTGATTCAGCAACTGCTCATTTGGGGCTAGACTAACCGGAGGCAGTGTGGTTATCTGCGACTTTCTCACCGTGATCCCATCAATGGATTTTTCGTTATAGCCCAGAAAGGAAATGGACAGGTAATAGGTTCCTTTGTCCACCTTGGTAAGTTCGAAACTTCCATCGGCGATCGTGACCGTGCCCTTGACCAAGGTACTGTCAGGAAGGGAGTACAATGCTACATTGGCATATTCCAACGGGTTCGCATTGGTCTGATCCACTACAGTGCCTTTTATGCCTGATTGCGCCATTGTCTGCCCAACTAGGCATAAAATTAAAAGTGTTAAAACTATCCTATTCATTGAATTGCTCATTTCATGCAAAACAACTCAACGGTTGATGGATTTTACGGTAAAAATTGTCCGATTATGGTAGTATTATCCAATTGCCCTAGATCGATAGTCCAAGGGAGTTAAGGTGGTTTGCCCTTTAAAGAATTTCACAAAGTTGGAGGAATCTGTGAAGTTGAGTTCAAAAGCAATTTCGGAGACGTTCCGGTTGGTGTGCGTCAATAGATTTTTTGCTTCAATAAGTATTCTTTCCTTGATCACTTCTCTTGCGGTAGCGTTTATAGCACTTTTGCAGATTTCATTGAGTTTCTTGACCGAAAGATGGAGCATATCGGCATAAGACTCTACATTTTTGATTTCCGTAAAATGTTCATTGACCAATTGCCTGAATGCGGCAAATTCCTTGGTGACGCTTGGAGTGTTGTTTTTGTTTTGTTGGGCAATAGAACTGCTTTTGATAATCACCAAGTTTAGGTAAGCCGCGAGAAAATCCATTTCATTACCTGCCTTAAACTCCGCGAAAAACGTGTCCAATAAGTGGAAAAAATCGCTTTCATCCGGAATGTTGAATTGCTTTGGGAAATCAAAGAGATAGCTTTGTGCTTTTGGATAGAGCGAGAGGATTTCTTCTTTGAAGAGGATGACATAGCCTTCCGGGATTTTAGAAAAGTCCCAACAGTGAACTTGGCCTGGCCCAAGGTAAAAACCCGTTGGCGGAACGACATCAAAAGCCTCGTCTCCGATGGTGTGCTGGCCAGCTCCCTTGGAGAGAAAAATCAATTCATGATACCCAGCGTGCTTATGTGGTTTGGTTGGTTTGATAATCGGTTTCATGCGTGAAACCTTCAGTACGAGTTCGTCCTCAAGCTTTTTCTTTAAACCAATTTCCATGATTAGGGTGATGATGAGCCCGCAAAATTACGAGGAAATTTCAATTGGAAAATGATTATTTTATAAATGGTAACCGGGATTTATACTGTTACAGTTAAATAAAAGGAGCAATTTCCCCTTGTATATAGCTTTTTTGATTCTTCAGAGCATTACTCCTGGCACCTCTAGTCTTGTCTAAATTGGCGATAATATTCATCTATTTCCTCCGTGCTACATTGTCTATGCACCAAAATCATATTTCTAAAGTGAAGTGGAGCGCCTTTTGGTAAAGCGATAGGTTCCTTTCCCGGGAAGGCAATGTTCTGCATGCTGTTGGCGCTCCGCAGTATCCATCCTTGGTAGGAAGGAAGCTTATCCGGTTCTCCCATAATGGTAATATTCGATGACGTTGTACCGTCGAAGGTGCCGGTGAGATTCATCCAAGGACCAGCTTGGACAGGGAGGTTCTGAGGTGAGATTGACTTTCCTTCTGAGTGGAAAGTAACATCATCTGGGAGCTTGATTCTGGGCGAAAAGCCCCCGTATCCTTTGGCATCTTCCGATCCACCGAGTTGCACACCTTCTACTAATGATGTCAGCGTGACGTCAAATGTGAGTGAAAATGCGTCAGCTTCCAGTCGTTCGAAGGTAATCTTAACTTTCTCTTCCAAGACAGGTGTGTTTTGCAAGCTATCTGCCAGCCATTGGACAGTGGACTGGAGCGTTGCTTGTGGGCCTTGGATGGTTTCTTCGGAATTAATGACCTTCCACGAAATGCCTTCGCAAAACCAAGGGTCGGCGATTCGTTTTCCGTTGACATAGAGCTGATGCCAGGTCCAGAAAATGCCGCGGTGGTGTAAATGGTCGGCAGGAAAGTCTTCCGTTAGCACTTCTCCATCCAGTCCATAAAGTGGATGGACGTAATTGGCCCTGGGGTAATTGCCGTCAAGGGATTTGGGGGCTGTTTGGTAAAAATACCTCGGCTGTCCATTTTCAGTAAGCATTATTCCTTCGGCAGATTTTTCAAAGGAGAACTTTTGTGCATGGGTACATGAGAATAGTAGGTTTAGTCCTAAAAATAAAATAGCGCTATTTAAAATGGTTTTCATGGATTAGGTCAAATGCTGATGAATCAATTGCCTATAAAAATAAAAGCAGCAAACCGGATAAACCAATTTGCTGCTACATATTTAAAATTTAACGGAATTTATTTCCTGCTGATGGCTTTTTTGGCTGCCTTAACGATGTTATTGGCATCCAATCCATATTTGTCCAAGAGCTCCATTGGCTTGCCGGATTCGCCGAAGGAATCATCGACGCCGATAAACTCTTGTGGGGCAGGATTGTTCCTTACCAAGGTCTGGGCGACGCTATCACCAAGGCCACCGTTGTACTGGTGTTCTTCAGCAGTCACGCAGCAGCCAGTTTTGGCAACTGATTCCAAGATAGCCTCAGTATCCAGCGGCTTAATCGTGTGGATGTTGATGACTTCTGCATTGATTCCTTCCTCTCTTAGCATGGCCTCGGCTACTACCGCTTCCCATACCAAGTGGCCAGTTGCAAAAATAGTTACATCCTTGCCTTCGATCATTTTCCAAGCTTTACCAATCTCAAATTTCTGGTCGGCAGGAGTGAAGATAGGCCATTTAGGACGGCCAAATCTCAGGTAAACAGGGCCATGATAATCAGCGATGGCCATGGTTGCTGCTTTGGTTTGGTTGTAATCACATGGGTTGATGACAGTCATGTTTGGTAACATCTTCATCATGCCGAGGTCTTCCAGGATTTGGTGCGTGGCACCATCTTCGCCAAGGGTCAATCCGGCGTGGGAAGCACATATTTTTACGTTTTTCTCTGAATAGGCAATGGATTGGCGAATTTGGTCATAAACCCGGCCAGTAGAGAAATTGGCAAAAGTACCTGTGAAAGGGATTTTACCATTGATGCTCATCCCGGCGGCAAGGCCCATCATATTGGCTTCTGCGATCCCTACCTGAAAGAATCGTTCGGGGAATTCTTTCTGGAAAGCGCCCATTTTCAAGGATCCAATAAGATCGGCACAAAGCCCCACGACATTAGGGTTTTTGCGGCCAGCTTCCAACAGCCCGTCACCAAAGCCGGAGCGGGTGTCGCTTTTTTCTGTATAGGTGAATTTTGTATCTAAAGTCTTTTCCATGATCGGTCAAGTGTTGAATTGAATAATTGTTGAATCGGTCATATTAAATAACAGGATCGATATCCTGATGCTTAATAGTCGCCAAGGGTTTCTTCCAGCTGACCAAGTGCATCTTTCAATTGCTCGTCATTTGGAGCAACTCCGTGCCACTTGTGTGTGCCCACCATAAAGTCCACTCCATAGCCCATGTCAGTGTGGAGCAGGTTCAATACCGGCTTACCCTTACCCAAAAGGGTTCGTGCATACTCAAGGCTGGAAACTACCGATTCCATATCATTGCCTTTCAGGGTGTCGATTACTTCCCATCCAAAGGCTTCCCATTTTGCTTTTAAATCTTTCAGGTTCATGACAGCATCTGTAGGACCGTCTATTTGTTGACCGTTGAAGTCGATGGTAGCGATCAGGTTGTCCACTTTATGGTGAGGAGCGTACATGGCCGCTTCCCAGATTTGTCCCTCTTGCTGCTCGCCGTCACCCATCAGGGCGTACACGACACCGTCATCGCCGTCTATTTTTTTTGCCTGGGCAGCTCCAATAGCCACAGATAGCCCTTGGCCCAAAGAACCAGAAGCAATACGAATGCCTGGCAATCCCTCTTCAGTAGCCGGGTGGCCTTGAAGACGGCTGTTGATTTTACGGAATGTCTTGAGCTCATCAATGTTGAAATATCCGCTTCTGGCCAAAACACTGTACCAAACTGGAGAAATATGTCCGTTTGAAAGAAAGAAAAGGTCTTCTCCTTTTCCTTCTATTGAGAAGTCTTTATTGTGGTTTAATTGGTTAAAATACAGGGCAACAAAGAATTCTGTACATCCCAAGGATGCTCCAGGGTGTCCTGACTGTACATCATGCACCATGCGCACAATGTCCCGTCTCACCTGTGAGGCGGTTTTTTTAAGTTGTTCGGTTGATAGTTTTTCCATTTTAAAGGAATTATTTAAGTATTTGATTTGAATGTTCTTTGGTTTTTACCTTTTCGATGATATCGGCGATATTGCCTTCTTCATCGATGACAAAAGTGGTCCGGACAGTACCCATATAGGTCCTGCCGTAGTTTTTCTTCTCCCGCCAAGTATTGTAAAGTTCGTGTACTGATTTGTCCTCATCGGCAATCAGCGGAAAGGGAAGCTCGTGCTTCTCGATGAATTTCTTATGTGATTTTTCAGAATCCGTGCTGATGCCCAATACCACATATCCTGCATCCAAAAGGGCATTGTAATTGTCCCGAAGATCGCAGGCCTGCGCGGTGCATCCAGGGGTGTTGTCTTTTGGATAAAAATACAGCACCACCTTTTTGCCTTTGTAATCGGACAGTTTTATGGTGTTGCCATCTTGGTCTTTTGCCTCAAAATCAGGGGCTTTGTTTCCTACTTCCAGTGACATAAATGAGTGTTTTATAGGTTTAAGTGTTTTTTTGACATTTAAAGTTCTGAAATATTTTCCAAAAACCTAAAGTTTCCTGCTAAAAACTGCCTGATTACCGGCATTATCAGTGACTTTTAGCTCAAATTGGCCTTTGAAAGGTGCCTTGTCCTGCTTTTGCGTCCAAATTACACCATTTTTATGTTCATACCGCATGATCACCCACTTTCCTTCAATCCTGGCTTCAAACCGCTTGATACCTGATAGATTGTCTCTTATCGAAAAGCGCAACGCTGAGGAGTTGATACGGATGGGACGAATACTGGGAGGTGTTTCGTCCTTTACCAATACAAAAGTACCAAAATATTTCGTTTTGAAGGTGACTTGGCCGTCATTCCATTTGCCCCCGAGAAAGCGCTTGTAGCCATTTGCATACAACTGGTACACGTACACATGGTCTCTGGGGCCATCATATTCACTGACGTCCATGCTTACTTCTATTTCATTCCTTAGATAATCGCCCCGGTCGTTATTGACTTTTACAGCTGGGCGATTATAATAGGTGCTTCTTTCGGTATGGAGAAATAAGGTCTCCAGAAGGGCATCCTTTGGAAAATGGATGGCCGTATGGCCATCGCTGAAATAATATTCCTTGTCAAATGGGATTTTGGCCTGTAGTTCGGGTTCGATCATTTCTGAGCATACATCTACAGAATCCGGAAGTCCAAAATCCATGTCCCAAATATAGGTCCTGAACCTGGGGTCTTCATAAGACATCATAACGTCCATCATCATGCCGTTGACGTAAAATTTGGCCAATTTGTGCCCATCTGTCTTGTTCGCTCTAATGATCATCCAGTTTCGGATGTACTCGACCCTTTTACGGCTTGCACTGTAACTGCCCACCTCGTGGGTTTTCTTTTCCCCTTTGAAACTGAGTTTGAGCAAGCTTTCATTTCCAAAAACATCTTCCAACCGGACGGTTACATCCTTGATGCTATCGGCAGTCACTTCGATGGCACCGCTGAATAGGCTATCAGGACTGTAGAAATCGAATTGATTGAAAGGTGTAGTGTACAGTTTTGTGTAACGATTTTCATGGGTATGTGTCAATAGAAACCTGCCCAAGTTAAAGTCAATCTTGTCAACGTTAACATCAAAAGTCTTTTGGTCTTCCTCGTAAATTTCAAAATGCGGGAAACCATTGGGGTTATAGGCTCCATCCAGCTTGTCGTATCCACTGACTTCGATGCCCACTTTTCCGGTGATGGAAATGTTTCCGTCCACTACGAATTTATTGTCCCGGTAATTGAGTCGAAGGACCGTCCGTTCAAATTTTCCGTTGATCCTACTTTCCAGTGTCAGGGGGGTAATGGCCACAGCCCTGACAGTGGGGGAGGTGCTGTCTTTGACTTCACTAAATCCAAATTTCAGTGGGTCAAGTGCCCTGTCCAATGAATCCCTGATTTCAAAATGAAGGTGAGGCCCCCCAGAACTGCCCGTATTGCCGGAATAGGCAATGATCTCTCCTTTTTTGACCGGTAGCGCCATGGCGTCGGGATAGATCTGTAGGTCATTTTCCTCTGCTTCTGCCATTTTATGCCACATGAAATCAGCGATTCGGGCGTTGAAGTCTTTAAGGTGACCGTAGAGGGTGTATTGGCCATTTGGATGTTTGAGATAGAGCACATTGCCATAACCATAGCTGGAGATTTTCATGCGATAGACATAGCCATCTGCAGCCGCATATACAGGCAATCCCTGACGTCCGTCCGTCTTGATATCGATACCGCTGTGGAAATGATTGGGGCGGATTTCGCTCATGTTTCCTGAGAGGTAATTCCGCTCGCCGGGTTTTATGGGAAACTGGTAGTACCCTTTTTCTATTTGGGCCAATACCGCATTGCCCGTTGATGTACAGATAAACAGCAGTAGGAGTAAACTACTTAATTTCAAAATCCATTAGTTTTTGGTCTTCTATATAGGCTTCAAGCCGATCACCTGTATTTACTTTTCCCACCCCCGCAGGAGTGCCGGTAAAGATCAGGTCTCCTTTTTTCAACGTGAAAAACTGGGAAACATATTCAATGATCACTCCAAAATCAAATAGCATCATAGAGGTGTTACCTTTTTGCTTGAGTTCACCATTGATGTCAAGGTGGAAATTAATGTCCGCAAAATCCTTGAAATCACTTACAGGCAGGAAATTTCCTATAGGTGCTGAGCCATTAAATGCCTTGGAAATTTCCCATGGAAGCCCCTTTTCTTTGCATTGCTGCTGAATGTCCCGCGCTGTAAAATCAATGCCAATGCCGATCTCCCCAAAATAGCGGTGCGCAAACTCTTTTTTGATGAACTTCCCTTCTTTGTTGATTTTCAGTACCAGCTCGACCTCATGATGGACGTCGTTGGAAAATTCAGGCAGGTAAAAAGGAAGGTTGTTCTTTATGAGCGCCGTGTCAGGCTTGAGAAAAACGACTGGATTATCAGGTCTTTCATTTTCTAATTCTTCGATGTGTTTGGCGTAATTTCGCCCTATGGCTATAATCTTCATGAAAAGTTAGTGTTCGATTTTTTAAGTTTTCACAAATAAACAGTATAAGGGCGGATTAATAAAATGTTTGGGGTGGATAATAAATGCTTTTGTTACCTGTATTAAGGATAAATTAATTTGTCAATACCTTTCACGTTTAATCGAATTCAACTATATAGTCGAGTTTTTCTCCTATTTCTAAACGAAGTGTGTCGGATTTACTAAAATATTGATCGCCTTTTCTAATTCCCATTCTTACGATCACTGGTTGCTCTGCGGCCACGTCAATAATATATTCTTGGTCTGGATTCTTGTTGCTCCAGTCTATTATGGTGCCGCAATGTGAGTCAAAATTGATTCCAGTAGGAGACATCGTGGTAAATGAAAAATAGTCATGATCTGCCAACTTTGAGGCACCATTGGAATTTACTTTTAAAGTCGCCTTATAAGGTATCCCATAATTAGTAGTGATGGTGGTGTCATTTTTCAATTCAAAGAATGCAAAACGATGATATGATTCATTGCTTCCACAGATTAAATAGTTTTGATCGATGGGGATTTTGATCATAAAGTAGCCACTTTCCATCTCATCTTCTCTTACCTTAAAATTTAGCTCATAGTATCCGCTGTCATCAGTTTTTGTCTTGGCTTTAGTCCTGATAACACCACCTCCTAAATAGATGGTGTTTTTCCAAATTACTTCTATATCTCTGTTTTTGAAAGGGATCAAACCGTTGCCAGTGGTAATGTTACCATTTAGTGTCGCACAATGGGAGCTGCAGTCTTGGCTGATTAAATCACTTTCATTTTTGATGCATCCAGTTGACAAAAATATAAAGCTCAGAAGTAAGCTGAGGGGCAGTATGTTTTTGCAATTGTCCATTTTAATATCAACCATTCATGTTTCCTATGTGCTATTTCTTTGGTCTTTAGATTCAGTTTTAAAACCGAAGATGGTGACTTTAGCCTAACGAAAAGTCCACGCTTAAATGACGGGTAAGGTGGTAGGGGATTTTGGGCTAGGTCAAGGCACAAAAAACACCCCTGTCCGAAGCTAAGGAAGTCTCTTCGCATCGTAGAGATAGGTCAAAAGATGCACCTGATTACACGTAGGTTTAGGTTTGACTTGAGACTAGGGCCATGGAATATAGGAGTCATCTCCTTTAATCATCGGCCAGTCCTTACTTTTCCATTTTGCTTTGGCTGCTTCGATGGTGGCTTTGTCACTGGCTACATAATTCCATTCGATGAAGCGTTCTTCAGGAAATGCTGGCCCCCCAAACAGGATGATATGGCTATCCTTCTTGATGCGCAGGGCGCATTGGTCATCGATCTTGGAAACCAACAGGTTGTCTTTTCCTACTACATTGTCGCAGGCATTGACTTCTCCCGTGACGATACAAATTCCGATCTCTCCCTCCAAGTGTCCGACGATCTCCAGTTCATAGTCTTCGGAGGTCTTGATGTCGATCATAAAAAGATCAGAATGTACGGGGACTGGAGAAGATTTATCATAGCCTTTTCCGGCTACCAAGGTAAAGGAGGCTCCTTGGTCCTGCCAGTGCGGAAGGTCTTTGGCGTCAATATGGTGAAATTGGGGCTCCATGAATTCCTTATCCTTTGGCAGTGCTACCCAAATTTGGTAGCCGTGGATGGGGTAGGTGTTGCCATCACGCATTTCCGGAGGAGTCCTTTCGGTATGGGTCACACCGCGACCTGCTGTCATCCAGTTTACAGACCCTGGAGCGATCAGTTGTTTTGTACCCAAGCTGTCTTCATGGATCATTTCTCCCTCGAGCAAAAAAGTAAGCGTGGATAGTCCAATATGGGGATGCTGGCCGATATCCATATAATGCCCCGGCTTGATTTCCGATGGCCCCATATGGTCAATAAACACAAATGGTCCCACCATCCGTTTTTTTCTAAAGGGCAATAGACGCCCGACTAAAAAGTCGCCAATGTCACGGCTTCTTTCAGGTATTACTAGGTCTGTATTGGACATGCTACGTTATGTTGGAATTGGACTATAATTTAGCCATATTCCACTTAAGTACCAATGGTTGGGGGAAGAGAAAATTCCTTATGGCAGTAAAGAAAAAACGTTTGCCTTTTTGAGGGATCTCTTCTTTTTTTTGTTTTTCCTGACGGGCTTTGGATTTGGTAAGATTATTTAGGGAATATAGTTTCAAGGTGAAGGTACCTTGGAATATCTCGATTTCTGTAATGTCCAATTCAGCGGTTCCAATTTCTTGATTCCCATAAATTACAGTAATCTCTATGTCTCCCATGTCTTCTACTTTCCCAACTGCCTCGGTCAAGTGACCCTGGATGTCGTCTGTATGAAGAGGAGGGTTCGAAGTCTCCTTTTCGGATTCGGACAGATATACTCGAATCGATTGATCTTTGATGAAATCAATTTTAGATATACCAAAGCCATCGTTGGTGAATAGCCCAGGAAGATATTCTACTTTGACGGGCATTTTGGGTGTCAGCTGAAGTAGTTGTATAAAATCTTTTGCCTGCATAGTTTTGTCGTTCTGTTACTTATAGGTTACGATAGTTTTAACCATGTGGACACAAAGATGACTAAAAAAATGTATGATATGAAATTTGAAAGTTAGAATAGTTATACGTTTTATGTTCAAAATTATAATTGATTTGTTTGCTTCGGGGTTTTGTTGCTGGTAAAATGTAATTCGAATCAAATAAACTGGTTTATATGTCTTTTTTTGGGGTTAATAAAAATTAACATAAAAATCTTAATTGTTTCAAAATTAGTGGGTTAGTGTGCTTTTTAAATTAGGTAGCTTAAGTATTTTTTTTATTGGTTAATGAGATCTGTGTGGGGTAATATGGGGGGCTAAAATGGTCGATAATTACTCATTTTAGGGTGTGTTTTTAGTCATTCTATGATTATTTCAATAGCAAAATACTTATTAAACACGGTCTAAAATGACACCTCTTGTAGTAGATTTTCGTAAAACATAATATGTTTGTTAATTAATTGTTAATCAGGAAAAAATGTTTAAATTAAGATGGAGCAAAAAGTCTTGGATGAACGTTGTATCCTTAAGATAGCGCATGAGTTATGAAATGGATTTATAGTATAAAAAGCAGAATGACTATTGCCGTATTATTAATGGTATTGTTCGTTTCGGTTTTCATTAAGAATATGCTTGATGAAGAAAATGTATCTGAGCTCACCACTTCCTGTTCGACTATCTATCAGGACAGGTTGTTACCTGAGAGTTATATTTATCATTTATCGGATTTTCTCAACAAGAAACAACGACTCATCGATAAATGTAATGACCAGTCGGATTTCGAGCGTTTAGAGGTGGTAAATGATGGATTCAATGCAGAAATAGATGATATCATGGTAGCTTTTGAGGCTACTTACCTTACTCCGGAAGAAGCCACAGCACTATCTGCACTCGGGAACAACATTGATGCTTTATACACTGTAGAAAATGCTATCCAGAAAGGGGATAAAGAGACCATTGATTTTCAACTGGCCAAGGGAAGGTTCAGTGAATTGATAAGTAAGGCATCAACGGATCTGAAGACCCTTTCGGATATTCAGTTGACAGTGGGGAAGCAGGTAAATGACGATTCCAAACGGATCATGGCTGGCAGCTCCATTCTCACACGCTTTGAAACGGCCATTTTAGTGGTACTTGGATTGGTGATCAATGCCTTGGTTTTTGGATTGATATCAAGCAAGAGTAAGATAAGACAACGTCCAAACTGGAATTAAATAGCATTAGAAAGAACTTTAAAGGGGCAATTTTCGTTGGGAATTGCCCTATTTTTATGAGTTATTATGTCAACGGAAAAGAAAGAAAGAAAAGTTACGATAGGCCACGTCTTCAAAACCATTATTTGGCCAAGGCGAAAACAATTGTTTATAGGCTTGTTTTTGATCATCATCAGTCGTCTTGCGGGGTTGGTTTTGCCAGGCGCCAGCAAGTACCTGATGGATGAGGTGATTCCAAACAATAACATGCAGTTATTGAAGTGGTTGGTCATTGCAGTAGGAGCCGCGGTGGCGATTCAAGCGGTTACGAGCTTTGCGCTCACACAGATTCTCAGTGTGGAAGCCCAGCACCTCATTGCCAAGTTAAGGTCAAAGGTTCAACGCCACATAATCCGTCTTCCCCTGCGGTTCTTTGACAACGCCAAAACAGGGGAGTTGGTTTCCAGGATCATGACAGATGTTGAAGGTGTTCGTAACCTAGTGGGTACGGGGTTGGCACAGATGATTGGAGGGGTGTTGACTTCTGTGATCTGCCTAGGGCTGTTGATTTATATCAGTCCGATGATGACCCTTTACGTGTTGGTACCGGTAATTATTTTCGGATTGATTTCCTTGAAGGCTTTTGGCAAAATTAGGCCTATTTTTAGAGAAAGGGGAAAAATCAATGCTGATGTGACGGGAAGACTTACCGAAACGTTGGGAGGTATCCGTGTCATCAAAGGTTTTAATGCAGAAGCCCAAGAAGTAAAGACGTTTGAAGATGGGGTATTACGATTATACCTCAACATCAAATCCAGCTTGACTACCACCAGTATGGTGACCAGTGCCGCTACTTTGTTATTGGGATTGGCATCAGCTGGAATTATGGGAATCGGTGGCTATATGATCATGAACGGTGAGCTTACCTTTGGGGATTTTTTGGCCTTTACACTCTATCTAGGGTTTATGATCGCCCCGATCGTACAGATGAGTAATATCGGCAGTCAGCTCACCGAGGCTTTTGCTGGTCTGGATCGTACGGAAGAAATCATGAACATCCCATTGGAAGAGGATGAAAGGAAAAGGAACATCCAGCTTCCTGCAATCAAGGGAAACGTGGAATTTACAGCCGTTCGTTTTGCTTACGAACCTGGTAAAGATGTGGTCAAGGGAGTGAGTTTCCAAGCACCGGCCGGTACCATGACGGCGTTGGTGGGGACTTCAGGATCTGGTAAGACGACCGTGGCAGGCTTGGTGGCGTCATTTCTTTCCCCTAACAGCGGTTTGGTAACCGTAGATGGACAAGATCTTCAGCAAGTCAGTTTGTCAAGTTATAGAAGCCAGTTAGGGGTGGTGCTGCAGGATGATTTCCTGTTTGAAGGAACTATTCGGGAAAATATCCGTTTCCCCCGTCCTGATGCGACTACGGAACAACTCATGCAGGCGGTCTTTGCAGCACATGTCCATGAATTTACTGATCGGTTTGAGGACGGCTTGGATACGATGATTGGTGAACGCGGTGTAAAACTGTCCGGTGGACAAAAACAACGGATCGCGATTGCCAGGGCTATTTTGGCAGATCCGCGCATATTGATCTTGGATGAAGCCACTTCAAACCTTGATACAGAAAGTGAGACTTTGATCCAAGAAAGCCTCAAGAAGCTAATGAGGGGAAGGACTTCTTTTGTGATCGCCCACCGTCTGAGTACGATTCGCCAGGCAGACCAGATTTTAGTGGTAGAAAAAGGTGAGATCGTCGAGCGTGGTCAGCATGAGGCCTTGATGGAGAAGAAAGGCAGGTACTATGAGCTTTACACCTATCAGGCTAGAATTTAAGAGGGCAGAGAACGAAAAGTTACGCGTCCTGTATGGGTGCCCCATTCTTATTTTCTGAACAGCAAACTTTTCATAAACCTTTTTTATCCTAAAAAAGCGATTTATCTTCGCAGCATTATTGGTTTTCCATTGGGCGTGCCCTTTGGAAATTAAACTGGAATCCGGTGTAAGTCCGGAACTGTCCCGCAGCTGTAAGCTCAACAAGCTAGCTCCAAATTTTAAGGGTCACTTTCTGTCTCGTCAGAAGGGAAGGCCGGAGCATAGCGAGTAAGTCAGAATACTTGCCAATATCCTAAATAATTCAACGCTTTCGGGGATTAAAGCTTGAAAACAAATGAGTGGTCTATTCATCGCTAAAACTGGTTATTGCCCTTCTCAATTTCAGAGAATGGTACTTTCACTGTGTTTTACCACATATAAGTGAAGATGGTATTGTGATGTTGCTGTCCCATAGAAAAGATAGCTTGTCATTTAAGGGCCTTGATCAATTTGAATTCAGTTTATTTCGTTGGAAGCTATTTGATTTGAACAAATAGTGGTATGAAGGTTGGCCCTATTCCGGAAAGGAATTGGTATTGGATGATCAGTTTTCTGTCTTTAATCATTTCTCTCAAGGGAAATGCCCAGGATAATAGTGTCCGGCAGAAGCTTATTCCCCTGGACACGGCCCGGGTTTATGATATTGATGAAGTGACGGTATGGACAAGCCGCACTAAATTTGACCTGACATCCCCCATGCCCGCTCAAATCCTCCGCGGAAAAGATCTGGAGCAGCTTAACAGTTTTTCTGTGGCTGATGCAGTTCGTTACTTTTCAGGTGTTCAGTTAAAGGACTATGGAGGGATCGGAGGACTAAAAACTGTCAATGTACGAAGTCTGGGCAGCGCGCATACCAGTGTGTTTTATGATGGCGTGATTATAGCCAACGCCCAAAATGGCCAAGTGGATTTGGGAAAATTCTCCTTGGACAATATCGAGGCCATCGAACTTTATAATGGCCAGAAATCATCTATTTTCCAGCCCGCCAAAGGTTTTTTCACATCCAATGCTCTATATATGCAAAGCAAAAGCCCTAAGCTATCCGAAGAAGATAAATCCCGTGTCAAGGGTTCTTTTGAGACAGGTTCATTTGGACTGGTCAATCCATCTGTCCTTTTTGAAAGGCATTTGGGAAAAGAGTTTTCCTTGGCAGCAAATGTGGAGCTTGTCAGGGCCAATGGAAAGTACAACTACCGATACCAAAAGGAAGGAGGCTATGATACCACTGCAGTTCGGCAAAATGGTGATATCACTTCGATACGAAGCGAAGTGACCCTTTATCAGGAGTTTAAGTCAGGGGGGAAGGCCACATACAAGGCCTACTACTATGATTCCGAAAGGGGGCTTCCTGGTGCCATTGTGGCCAATATATTCAGTCATTATCAGCGACTTTGGGACAGAAATTTCTTTATACAGGCACAATTGCAAAAGTCGCTCTTTGACAAGCATGATATGCTTTTTAATGTGAAATACAGTAGGGATTACAGTCGGTATGTGGATCCTGATTATCAGACCATTGAAGGAGCGCTTGACAACCGGTATTACCAAAACGGGCTGTATGCCTCTCTGGTAAATCAATACAGGGTCAATTCTTGGTGGAATGTTTCCCTTGCCGGTGACTTAATATACAATGCGTTGGATGCGAACCTCTACCGATTTGCGTACCCGACACGCTATTCCTATTATTTGGCCCTTTCCAGTGCGATGGAGTGGGACAGGCTAGAAATCCAGACTAATCTGCTGGGAGCCTATGTGGATGAACAGGTCGAATATTACCAGCAGGGTGACGATCAAAAGGTATTTTGTCCCGTGATCTCTGTTTCCTATCAGCCCTTTGGCGGATATGAAGCATTACGGCTCAGGGCCTTTTATAAGGAATCCTTCCGGATGCCCACTTTTAATGACCTGTACTACACTTTTGTAGGCAATACTTACCTGAGGCCGGAGTTTACCGAACAGTATAATTTGGGCGCTACCTGGTACCATGAACCCGCGGAAGGGTTCTGGAAGGCCTTTAATGTCCAAGTGGATGCCTATTATAACCAGGTGACCGATAAGATTGTGGCTATGCCATCGGCCAATCTGTTCAGGTGGACCATGATGAACTTGGGAAAGGTAGAAATCAAAGGTTTGGAGACCAATGCAAACGTGACAATGGGGTTTACGAAAGGAGTTTTGCTCGATTTTGGGCTGAGTTATACTTTTCAGCATGCCATTGACATCACTGAAGGAAGTACGGTCTATGGTGACCAGATTCCTTACACCCCTGTCCACAGTGGCTCGTTTACTGCCTCTGCCACCTATCATAATTGGCAACTCAATTACAGCTATATCTATACCGGTGAACGTTACAGCCAAAAAGCAAATATCCCGGTAAATCATGTACAGCCTTGGTACACCAGTGATTTAGGATTGAGCTGGAACAAGGCAATTGGGAAGACCAAATGCAATCTGGGGTTGGAAGTGAATAACATTTTCAACCAATATTATGACGTGGTACTGAATTTTCCCATGCCGGGAAGGAATTACCGCTTAAAGCTGTCCGTAAATGTTTGATATGAAAAAATACAAGTGGCTTTATTTGGCCTTGGTAATTGGATTGATCCTTTCCTCATGTAGGGAAGAGGAGTCCATTGCCCCACCAGAAAAAGAAGAATTGCCCCAACAGGAAGTTTCCTACATTGAAGGGTTTTACCTGCTCAATGAAGGCAATATGAATATGAACAAGGCCTCTTTGGACTATTATGATTATGCTTCTGGTGTCTATAGTAGGAATGTGTACGGTGCTGCTAATCCCTTTGCAACGCTTGGACTGGGAGATGTGGGCAATGATATTGGTGTCTATGGTGATAAGTTATATGCCGTGATCAATTGCTCCAATAAGGTGGAAGTAATGGACGTGGCCACTACCGAACGAATACAGGTGTTGGATTCCAAAAACTGCCGTTATGTGGCCTTTGCTAATGGCTATGCTTATATAAGTGCCTATGATGGTGAGGTTTCCCTTGGTCCTGATAAGCCCAATGGTTTTATCGCCAAATATGACACGACCCATCTGGAGCTGGTGGACCAAATTGAAGTGGGTAGGCAACCTGAGGAAATGGCTATTTCGAATGGTAAGTTGTATATCGCCAATTCGGGTGGATATAGTCCTCCACATTATGAAAATACCATTTCGGTAATCGACCTTGACAGTTTCCAAAAGATCAGGGATATCCATGTGGCCATCAATCTCCATCGGGTAAGGGCTGATGGTCACGGGAATATCTATGTCAGTTCCAGAGGGGACTATTATGACATTCCTTCAGACCTGTACATCATCGATGCCGAAACCGATGCGGTAACCCATGAGTTTGATCTTTCCTGTGCCAATTTGGACATACAAGGAGATACGGCCTATGTGATTGGATCTGAGTTCAGCTATTATACTGGACAATGGACTACCCACTATTCCATGATCAATACCCAGACCAAGGAGGTTTTGGCTGAGCCCTTTATCCCCCATGAATTGATCGAAAAGATCAAGACGCCTTATGGGGTTGCTGTGGATCCTGTTTCCAAAAACATCTATATCACAGATGCAGGTGATTATGTGTCACCAGGCAGACTCTACGCATATAACCCTACATCAGACAGTTTGTTGTTTGAGCAGGTGACTGGGGATATTCCGGCCCATTTTGCATTTGTATCCAAGAAAAACACCAAGTTTTAATATAATCAAACCAATAAAATGAAAAAGACGATACTGTCGTTTGCGCTGCTGGGATTGCTGGCATCATGTATGGATGATAATGAAGCCAACGGGCCCAAAGCACCTGAGTTCACTATCGAAGAACCGGAAAATGGATTTAGCTACAATAAAATGTCTTGGGCCAGGATTCAGCCAGACATGGATAATGAGGTAGATGTGACCTATGAGTGGATCTTGGAAGGCAGCTTGATTTCCCAATCCAAAGACCTGATGTACACTTTCGCCGAACCAGGAGAGTACCATCTGAAGTTTACGGCCACCAATACCATAGGATCTATCTCTTCGGATATGGTGTTGACGATCAAGGATACCACCTATACCAATAACCTCACAAGGCTATACGAATTTTTACCGGCACCCGGCCAGTTTGTCAATAAACTTCCTGCTTGGGAAGAAGGGATTTCTGCGGATAGCGTTTTGAAAAAGGCTGAAGCAACACTCAAAAACGGGTCGCTGATCAGTCTGGGAAGTTTTGGTGGGTTCGCCACCATGGGCTTTGACTATACAGTGATCAATCGCGAGGGCAATGATTTCATCGTGCTGGGAAACGCTTTTAACAATTGGTCGGAGCCGGCCATTGTTATGGTGGCACAAGATACCAATGGGAACGGATTGCCGGATGATGAATGGTTTGAGCTATACGGTTCTGCCCATGGCCATGAAGGCGTGATCAAGGACTATGAAGTCACTTATTCCCGTCCTTCTTCCGAACCTGAAGATCCCAATGAGCAGGATTATATCGCTTGGGAGGATAACCAGGGGCAAACTGGGTTTGTGCCTAAAAACAGCTTTCACCGCCAGAGTTATTTTCCAGGCTGGACGGGAGATGAAATCACCTTTAGGGGAACTTATATCCCGTCCAATATTTTTGACCAATCCGGGAATGGATCCTATTGGGTAAACCCGGCCTATGAGTGGGGTTATGTGGACAATTGGCCTAACAATTCGGAAGCAGGCCAAATGGACATCAGTTGGGCCCGTGACCAGGATGGCAACGCTGTAGAACTTCAGGGAATCGATTTTGTGAAAGTTTATAACTGCAACCTTGCCGCCGGAGGCTGGTTAGGAGAGGTTTCCACTGAAATCGCCGGATTTACAGATCTCAACCTGGAAGGGAATTAAGACCCTATTTAAAAGAAGTACAAATATCAACTATTCATCTATTAAAAAATCAAAATGAAAAATGTAGACCAATTTAGATTGTTATGGGCAGTGGTTCTAGGAACATTTGCCATGTATTCATGTGCAGACGATGAGGAATATTTGCCATCCCTTCCAGAGGCGGCGATCATCGCAGAATCCGATGAGAGTGCCATAGCACAAGGAGATACACTAGTGTTTAATGCAGATGTCGAGAGCGACTTGGAAAGTTCCTTTTACTGGTCAGTCGATGGAGTAAAGGTTTCTGAAGAGGAAACATTTAAGTTTTTTACGGAAGAAATGGGCGCCCATGTGATCATGCTCACCATAGAAAATCCAGATGGTGAGGCGAGCGATTCTCGCGAAGTGGAAGTATATGGGAAATACAGGTTTGGTACCTTTATCCTTAACGAAGGAAACATGACAACTGAAAATGGTACCCTTGTCTTTGTTTCTCCAAAGGGCTATATAACAGACAGTGTTTATATAAAGGCTAATGGAACAGCGCTGGGCAATGTGGCCCAAGACTTGTTTATTGCTGATGAATCCATGTATATCATTTCCCAAAATGGGAATTCCAACGGTGGCGATGGTATTCTGGTGGTTGCTGATGCGGAGACCCTGCATAAGCAGACGGCCTATCAGGAAGAGCTTTCGAGCCTTTCATGGCCTAGTCATGTAGCCACGCTAGGAGCAGATGATATATTCATCAGAGACAATAATGGGATCCATTTATTCAAGCCTTCCACGGGAGCTTTGGCCTTAGTTGAAGGTTCTAAAGGTGCCATAAAAAATAGAATGGCAGTAGTGGGGGAAAAGCTTTTTGTGCCGGGGGGAAAATCGGTAATGGTGATCGAAAAGGGAGTAAGCCAAGTGAGCTATACCATTACTTTTGAGGCAACAGTCACTGGCGTGCTCAAATCTTCGGATGACCACATTTGGGTGTCCACTTCAGGCTCTCCTTCCAAAATCCATAAGATCAATGCTTCTGATTATTCGGTAGTTAAGACCAATGAAATATCAGAAATCAACCTTGGGGCGGGTTGGGGAGCCACTCCGGCCATCAGTGCAAAAGGTGATACCTTGTATTTCAGCAATGCATCTACCACCATTTACCGACATGTGTTTTCAAACAATACGACTGATTTCATGACCGATGTAAAGGATCATGTGGAGGATGCTAATATCGTTTATAATAACTTGGCGGTTAATCCAAAAACCGGAGAAGTATATTTTAATACACTTAAAGGCTATGGGTTAAACTATTTAATCAATGATATCAGTGTGTTTGATTTCAGTGGCGAGGAGGCAATATTGGCCAAGAACTATAAAAATTATACCAACTTCCCGGCCGGTATTTTCTTTACCTATGACTATGAATGAACGGATGTAAGGTTGGAAAAAACACCAAGCTAACGAATATGTATAAAGTGAAGCCGCACCGATTAAACATTGCGGCTTCACTTTTAGTTATTGAGCGTTAAGAAACTAAAGGAGCGGGAAGACAAAAAGGCAGGCTTATAAAACATTTTCCATTTAGTAGTTCTGGTTGGGTTTTAAACGGAATTTACTGGTCAGTGAGTGCTATAGACGGGGGCTTGACATGGTATTTTTCTTTTTTCCATTGGGGGATATTGCCATAGATTTGCTGTAGTTCACTGCGTTTTCCGCCCAATTGTCCATCGTATTTTTTGGGATGTTTTTGGTGTTCATGATAGATTTGAAGGGCTTTTTTATAGACGGAAACTTCGTCATATCCTGTTTTGTTGAGGAAATAGACCCAATAAAATTCATTGTTGGTCATTAGATGGACCTCGATTTCATAATCATATTTTTCTCCGCTGGTTTTCATATAGTTTCTTCGGTAATACCACATGGCAATGTCTTCCTTTTTATATTCGTTCAATTCGCTTTTTGAAATGCGCTGTCTGTCCACCCAAACCATATATTCTGGGTTGGTTCTCCATTCTTTCAGTTGGAAGTTTGTGGGATGTTTTTTGTCCATGATCGGAGGTGCAGGAATACCGCTCATTTTAGGAGCTTTTTCTTTTTGTCTATTGGACATTAAGTCCCATAATTGCCTCATGCGGTCAATGTCTATTTCGCGGTTATCTACCTTGCCATTTTTATCCATAAGAT
Source organism: Echinicola rosea (assembly GCF_005281475.1). NCBI lineage: Bacteria > Pseudomonadati > Bacteroidota > Cytophagia > Cytophagales > Cyclobacteriaceae > Echinicola > Echinicola rosea. The sequence goes on from NZ_CP040106.1 coordinate 3,474,652, forward strand.
TTTCAAAACGCTGATAGTGCATTTTGTATTCTCTCAGATAATCGGCTTGTCCACCATCTTTCTGTATAATTAAATTAGGTTGAAAAGTTGGTTTGGATTCTTGCGGTTTCATGCTGAAAAGTACCGTTAACCCCAAGGACAGAGGGATAGCAATAAGGGCTTTTAAAAGTATGCTGGTTTTATTTTTGGTTTTGTACATCATCTTCAATCTGTTTTTGGTAAGTGAATATTTAGAATAACTTGCAAATCGGTATGGATGCTGTTGGTCGGTATAGGAAAGTAAAAGGAGCTGGTAACTGTTAATGTCACCAAATTGACGGTTTACGGATTCATCAGCCAAATACTCGTGATTTAACTGAATGGCTTTTTTGTAAAAATGTAGGATGGGGTTGAACCAAAAAACAGCGCTCAATAGCTCAATGAACACTATATCAAGGCTGTGCCATTGTTTAGCATGAGTTATCTCATGATGGAATATCCGCTCATCCAATTGCTTATTTTTAAATTCGTCGGCATTTACAAAGACATAATTAAAAAATGTAAAAGGAGTATCTTTATCAGTATCCATTACTATCTTGACTCCTTCTTGGTGGAATGTTTGACGGGATTTGATCCGCTTACAAAAGCTCCATATCCCTATTGCAAAACGCGATAGGAAAATCACCAGGCAACATCCATAAATAAACATAAACAATTGTTCAGCGGAGATGATAGGTGCAGAAGGGGATTGTTCTGGTGTTATGGGACGCTGATAGGGAATTTTTACCTGAATAGGGGCATTGGAGTTGGGTTCCACTAGGACAGGGATTTGTTTGAGTTCGGGAGTGGATACAAAGGGAGAATGAAAAAGCGGAGCCATAAAAGAAATAATCAAGCTGCAGATCAGGTAGCATCGGTTTAACTTATAGATCCTTTCCTTTGAAAGAAATATTCGGTACACCGCATAAAAGATCAATAGACTAACGGACGACTTGATAAGGTAAACAATCATGGCTATTTGTGTTTAAGTTGTTGGTCAATGAGTTTTTTGAGGTCTTCTAATTCATCCTCGGTCATACCTGTTTCTGATGTAAAGAAGGAGGCAAACTTAGCAGGTGAGCCGTCAAAGAAGTTCCTGATCAAACCCTTTACATGATAGCCGAAATAAGTGTTTTTTTTTATTAGAGGATAGTATTCCCTTGAATTACCATAGGTCTTGTAGGCAACAAAGTTTTTGGCTGTCATCCTTTTTAACAGCGTTGCCACGGTAGTTGTTGCAGGCTTTGGGTCGGGATAAGCATGGAGCAGGTCTTTCATAAATGCCTTTTCCATTTTCCAGAGGTAATTCATCAATTGCTCTTCACTGGCGGATAATTTCATTTCTATGTTTTTAGAGGTTGTTCTATAAATGTAGAGATAAAATTCAAAAAAATCAACTATTCGGTTAGTTTAAAATAAAAAACGTTTTACCTCCTGATGATGCTTTAAAGCTCAAAAATCTTCTTCATCACTTGCCATTTTTCACCTTCTGCTACACCGGGAAGCCCTTGTTGGTAAGTCCACATGAGGTCTTCCCATTCCTGCACTTTCGGATTGGCTGCATCCATTTTGGCTTTTTGGTCAAAGGAAAAAGTGTCGTCTGTTTCCATGATCATAAAGAGCCGATTTTCCCACCGATAGATTTCCATCATGTGAATACCTGCCTGCCTGATACTCTTTTGGATTTCCGGCCAGACGGCTTGATGGTATTTTTCGTATTCTGCGATTAGCGTTGGATCGTTTTTCAGGTCCAGCGCCATGGTGTATCTCTTTGACATCTATAGGTGATTTATTTAATATTATAAAATGCTGAAGCCGTATTCCCCATGATGTCGGCTTGTTCATTAAGGCTTAGATGTTGGATGTAATCTTTGATGATGGAGACGTTTAATGGGTATTCTGCTGCTACTTGCGCCACTGGCCAGTCACTCCCAAACATCAATCTTTTGGTGCCAAAAGCTTCAAAAACCACATCCAGGTATGGTCTCAAGTCCTCTTTGGTCCACTGGCTCCAATTTGCTTCTGTGACCATGCCGGAAACTTTACAGAAAACATGCTCTCTTTCTGCCAATACCTTCATTTTAGATGCCCATTCATCTATTTTGCCATCTTTGATATACGGTTTGGCGATATGGTCGATTACAAAGGGCTGTCGGGGAAATTGGTCCACCAGGTCAATGGCCTCTTCCAGGTGGTGGGGAAAAATGAGGATGTCATAGGTGTAGCCGAATTTCTCAAGATGGCCGATCCCCTTTCTGAAGGGAGGTGCTGCCATCAGCTCAGGTGGCTGGCCTTGTAGGATCATCCGGAATCCCGTCAATTTAGGTTCTTGGGCATACTTTTCAAGGTCCATCAAGATGTTTTCTGAGCATAGGTCCACCCAGCCCACTACTTTTTTGATCCAAGGATATTCAGTTGCCAAGTCCAACAAAAATGTGTTTTCTTCCAATGATTCGTCAGCCTGGACCACCACGGTTCCATCAATTTCTTCCTTGTCCAAGAGCGGCTTCAGGTCTGCAGGCAAAAAGTCTCGCTGTATGGCCTTCATGCTGTCGTCTATCCAGGCATGTTTTTCTACATTATATTTCCAAAAGTGCTGATGGGAATCGATTTTCATATTGTTCTTGTAGGGTTTTGGGTTGGTAAAAGAAGCCCGCCAATCTTTCGACTGACGGGCAAAGTGATAGCGTGAACTATCCTTTATAGTTCACGGCTTTTTGGCTGGAAGTTCCCAATCCGTCGATCCCCAGTTCCACTACATCTCCTTCTTTCAAGTAAGTAGGTGGATTGAGGCCGAGGCCTACCCCGGCAGGTGTTCCGGTAGAGATGATATCGCCCGGAAGCAGTGTCATGTAATTGCTTAGGTGGCTCACCAAAGTAGGAATGTCAAAAACCAGGTCGGAAGTATTGCTGTCCTGAAGCATTTTACCGTTTAGCTTCAGCCACAGCCGTAAGTTGTGCGGATCCTTGATTTCATCTTTTGTGACCAAATATGGCCCGAGCGGTGAGAAGTGGTCATTGCTTTTTCCCTTGACCCACTGTCCGCCATGGTTCAGTTGGAAGTCACGCTCCGAAACATCATTAAGCAAGCAATAGCCTGCCACATAGTCCATAGCTTTGTCTTTATCGACATAACTGGCTTTCTTTCCGATCATCACGGCAAGTTCTACTTCCCAGTCGGTTTTTTCAGAGTTGCGTGGAATGATGATATCATCATTTGGACCACAAAGGGAAGAAGTAGCCTTCATAAAGATCACAGGCTGCTTAGGGACGTCCATGCCGCTCTCCTTGGCATGAAGGGAATAATTCAGTCCGATGCAGATGATTTTGGATGGGCGCTTGATAGGAGGGCCAAGGCGGACATCCCCGCTGATTTCCGGGCAGCTGGCTTCGTTGTTTTCCAGCCAAGTGGCCAGTCTGTTTAGGCCATCATTGTCCAAAAAGTCCTCTGTCCAATCTTCCTCGAAAGCACTGCAGTCTATTCGTGTTCCATTGGCTTTTTCAATACCTGGTTTTTCTTTTCCAGGATTTCCAAATCGTAATAATTTCATGTGTAGTTTTTAGGTTACGTAATTGCTATATTTTTTATCGGAGATTGCCAGTCCCTTTTATGTCAGTTCAGGATTATCAAATTTTAAACAACTGTATTGCCTACTCGATCAGCTCTTCATGGTACGGGGCAAAAAGCATCCCTTCATCAGGCTGAGCAGATATCTTCCTTTGGCAGCTTTGGGCAGCAGACTATTTGCTAGCGAAGCAAGGTCGATAATTTAATGTCCTAGTGCATCCATAAGCTTTCCAGTTAAGCGTACCCGAAAACTTCCTAGCTGCGCGTATCCGAAAGCTTTCCAGTTGAGCGCATCCGAAGCTACATTTTCAAGTTTACAAACCCTCCGTCAATGGGGTAGTTTCCACCAGTTAAGAAAGACGCCTCATCAGAACTTAGGTAAACGGCCATCGCGGCAATTTCCTCTGGTTTGCCCATTCTTCCGATAGGTTGTGTAGCCGCCAATTTGTCAAACATTTCCGTTTCCTTTCCGGGATAGTTTTTTGCCAAAAAACCGTCCACGAATGGTGTGTG